>CALRWJ020000008.1:0-104345 GCA_943371835.1 Afipia felis
TGCGCCTGCGAACCGCGGGCGCCCGAGTTGGCCATCATGAAGACCGAGTTGACGTCGGGGCGTTCGCCTTCGCGCAGGACGCGCGGCTGGGCGATCTCGCCCATCATCGCGTCGGCGATCCGGTCCGTCGCCTTGGCCCAGGCGTCGACGACCTTGTTGTACTTCTCGCCCTTGGTGATCAGGCCGTCGGCATACTGCTGCTCGTATTCCTCGACCTGGGTGCGGGTCTCGTTGACCAGCTCAACCTTCTTGGCCGGGATGACGATGTCGTCCTTGCCGAACGAGATGCCGGCCTTGGCGGCTTCCTTGAAGCCCAGACCCATCATCTGGTCGGCGAAGATGACCGTCGCCTTCTGACCGCAGTGGCGATAGACCTGATCGATCAGGTTGCCGATCTCCTTCTTGGTCAGGTTCTTTTCCAGCAGCCGGTAGCCGATGTTGACGTTGCGCGGCAGCAGGTTGGCCAGCTTCATGCGGCCCGGCGTCGTGTCGATCACCTTGGTGACCAGCTCGCCCGAGGCGTCCATCTCGGTCCAGCGGGCTTTGATGCGCGTGTGCAGGGTGACAACGCCGGCGTCCAGCGCCGCGTCGATCTCGCCGATGTTGGCGAACAGCTTGCCCTCGCCCGGCTCGCCGTCCTTGACCAGCGACAGGTAGTACAGACCCAGGACGATGTCCTGCGACGGCACGATGATCGGCTTGCCGTTGGCGGGCGACAGGATGTTGTTCGTCGACATCATCAGGACGCGCGCTTCCAACTGGGCCTCAAGGCTCAGCGGGACGTGCACGGCCATCTGGTCGCCGTCGAAGTCGGCGTTGAACGCGGCGCAGACCAGCGGGTGCAGCTGGATCGCCTTGCCCTCGATGAGCTTGGGCTCGAACGCCTGGATGCCCAGACGGTGCAGCGTCGGCGCGCGGTTCAGCAGAACCGGATGCTCGCGGATGACCTCTTCCAGGATGTCCCAGACCTGCGGCTGCTCACGCTCGACCATCCGCTTGGACTGCTTGACGGTGCCCGACAGACCCTTGGCGTCCAGGCGCGCGTAGATGAACGGCTTGAACAGCTCCAGCGCCATCTTCTTGGGCAGGCCGCACTCGTGCAGCTTCAGCTCCGGGCCGACCACGATGACCGAACGGCCCGAGTAGTCGACGCGCTTGCCCAGCAGATTCTGGCGGAAGCGGCCCTGCTTGCCCTTCAGCATGTCGGCCAGCGACTTCAGCGGCCGCTTGTTGGCGCCCGTGATCACCCGGCCGCGGCGGCCGTTGTCGAACAGGGCGTCGACCGACTCCTGCAGCATCCGCTTCTCGTTGCGGATGATGATGTCTGGCGCCCGCAGCTCCATCAGGCGCTTCAGGCGGTTGTTCCGGTTGATGACCCGGCGATACAGGTCGTTCAGGTCGGACGTGGCGAAGCGGCCGCCGTCCAGCGGCACCAGCGGACGCAGTTCCGGCGGGATGACCGGCACGATGGTCAGGACCATCCACTCCGGCTTGTTGCCGGATTCCAGGAAGGCCTCGATCAGCTTCAGGCGCTTGGACGCCTTCTTGGCCTTCATCTCCGAGGGGCTGTCGGCCAGTTCGGCGCGGTGCTTCTCGGCCTCGGCGTGGAGGTCGATGCCCATCAGCAGGTTGCGCACGGCCTCGGCGCCGATCTCGGCGGTGAAGCCGTCGTCGCCGAACTCGTCCTGGTAGCGGTAGAACTCGTCTTCCGTCAGCAGCTGGTTCTGCTTCAGCGGGGTTAGGCCCGGCTCGGTGACGATGTAGTTTTCGAAGTAGAGCACCCGCTCCACGTCCTTCAGCGCCATGTCCAGCATCAGCGAGATGCGCGACGGCAGCGACTTCAGGAACCAGATGTGGGCGACCGGGCTGGCCAGTTCGATGTGGCCCATGCGCTCGCGGCGGACGCGGGCCAGGGTGACCTCGACGCCGCACTTCTCGCAGATGATGCCCTTGTACTTCATCCGCTTGTACTTGCCGCACAGGCACTCGTAGTCCTTGGTCGGACCGAAGATGCGCGCGCAGAACAGGCCGTCACGCTCGGGCTTGAACGTGCGGTAGTTGATGGTCTCGGGCTTCTTGATCTCGCCGAACGACCACGAGCGGATCTTCTCCGGCGAGGCGAGCGCGATCTTGATCTGGTCGAAGGTCGGGGCGACCGGGACCGGGTTGAAGATGTTCAGGACGTCCTGGTTCATCTGTCAGTTCCTTCTGCGGCGTGCGCCGCGAAAATCAGTGGGGAGGACTGGAGGAGCGGAGCGGACCGCCCTCCCCCGCCGCGCGAGGGAGGGCGTGATCCGGATCAGCCGTTCTCCAGCTCCACGTTCAGGCCCAGCGAGCGCATTTCCTTGATGAGCACGTTGAAGCTCTCGGGAATGCCGGCCTCGAAGCTGTCGTCGCCGCGCACGATCGCTTCGTAGACCTTGGTGCGGCCGGCCACGTCGTCGGACTTCACCGTCAGCATCTCCTGCAGCGTGTAGGCGGCGCCGTAGGCTTCCAGCGCCCACACCTCCATCTCGCCGAAGCGCTGACCGCCGAACTGCGCCTTGCCGCCCAGCGGCTGCTGGGTGACCAGCGAGTACGGGCCGATCGAGCGGGCGTGGATCTTGTCGTCCACCAAGTGGTGCAGCTTCAGCATGTAGATGTAGCCGACGGTGACCGGACGCTTGAAGCGCTCGCCCGTCTGGCCGTCGTACAGGATCGACTGGCCCGACTTGTCCAGACCGGCGTCCTCGAGCAGGCGCTCGATGTCGCTGATGTGGGCGCCGTCGAACACCGGCGTGGCGAACGGGACGCCCTTGGACAGGTTGCGCGCCAACTCGACCAGGTCGGCCTCGTCGTCCGGCAGGGGGGTGTCCTTGCCGTAGACGTCGGTCAGACGCTCGATCAGGGCCTTCTTCTGCCCGCCGTTCTGCCAGTCTTCCAGAACCTGCGCGATCTGCTTGCCCAGACCGGCCGCGGCCCAGCCCAGGTGCGTTTCGAAGATCTGGCCGATGTTCATGCGCGACGGCACGCCCAGCGGGTTCAGCACCAGGTCGACCGAGGTGCCATCTTCCAGATACGGCATGTCCTCGATCGGCAGGATCTTGGAGATGACGCCCTTGTTGCCGTGACGGCCGGCCATTTTGTCGCCGGGCTGAAGCTTGCGCTTCACGGCCACGAAGACCTTGACCATCTTCATCACGCCGGGGGGCAGCTCGTCGCCGCGCTGCAGCTTCTCGACCTTGTCCTCGAAGCGACGGTCCAGAGCCTTCCGCGCGTCCTCGAACTGGCGCTTCATCGCCTCCAGCTCGCCCATGGCCTTTTCGTCGTCCAGCGCGATCTGCCACCACAGGCCGCGCGACAGCTCGGCCAGCTTTTCTTCGGTGACCGTGCCGCGGCCCAGGCCCTTCGGACCCGAGGTCGCGTTCTTGCCCAGCACCAGCGGCTTCAGGCGGCCGTAGACGTTGCGCTCCAGGATCGCCAGCTCGTCGTCGCGGTCCTTGCCCAGGCGCTCGATTTCCGAGCGCTCGATGGCGACCGCGCGCTCGTCCTTGTCGACGCCGTGGCGGTTGAAGACGCGCACGTCCACGATCGTCCCGGCGACGCCCGGCGGCAGGCGCAGCGAGGTGTCGCGCACGTCCGAAGCCTTTTCGCCGAAGATGGCGCGCAGCAGCTTCTCTTCCGGGGTCATCGGGCTTTCGCCCTTCGGCGTCACCTTGCCGACCAGGATGTCGCCCGGCTGGACCTCGGCGCCGATGGCCACGATGCCGGCCTCGTCGAGGTTGCGCAGGGCCTCCTCGCCGACGTTCGGAATGTCGCGGGTGATCTCTTCCGGCCCCAGCTTGGTGTCGCGGGCCATGACCTCGAACTCCTCGATGTGGATCGAGGTGAAGACGTCGTCGCGCACGATGCGCTCCGAGATCAGGATCGAGTCTTCGAAGTTGTAGCCGTTCCACGGCATGAACGCGACCAGGGCGTTGCGGCCCAGGGCCAGTTCGCCCAGGTCGGTCGACGGGCCGTCGGCGATGACGTCGCCGGCCTTGACCACGTCGCCCACGCGCACGATCGGGCGCTGGTTGATGCAGGTCGACTGGTTCGAGCGCTGGAACTTCGACAGGCGATAGATGTCGACGCCCGAGCGGGCGGCGTCCACGTCGCCGGTGGCGCGCACGACGATGCGGGTGCCGTCGATCTGCTCGACGACGCCGTCACGCTTGGCGACCACGACGGCGCCGGAGTCCACGGCCACGACCGCTTCCATGCCCGTGCCGACCAGCGGCGCGTCCGACTGGACCAGCGGCACGGCCTGACGCTGCATGTTGGCGCCCATCAGAGCGCGGTTGGCGTCGTCGTTCTCCAGGAACGGGATCAGCGCGGCGGCGACCGAAACGACCTGCTTGGGCGACACGTCCATCATGTCGACCGCGTCTTTCGACAGCAGCTGCGAGTCGCCATTGACGCGGCCCGGGACGAGATCGTCGACGATCTCACCGTTCTTCAGCTCGATGTTGGCTTGGGCGATGACGTGCTTCGCCTCTTCCATGGCAGAGATGTAGACGACGTCGTCGGTGGCCTTGCCGTCCTTCACGCGGCGATACGGGCTTTCGATGAAGCCGTACTTGTTGACCCGCGCATGGGTGGCCAGCGAGTTGATCAGGCCGATGTTCGGGCCTTCCGGCGTCTCGATCGGGCAGATCCGGCCATAGTGGGTCGGGTGCACGTCGCGCACTTCGAAGCCGGCGCGCTCGCGCGTCAGGCCGCCCGGTCCAAGCGCCGAAAGACGACGCTTGTGCGTGATTTCCGACAGCGGGTTCGTCTGGTCCATGAACTGCGACAGCTGCGAGCTGCCGAAGAACTCACGCACCGCCGCTGCGGCCGGCTTGGCGTTGATCAGGTCGTGCGGCATGACCGTGTCGATGTCGACCGAGCTCATGCGCTCCTTGATGGCTCGCTCCATGCGCAGCAGGCCGACGCGGTACTGGTTTTCCAGCAGTTCGCCGACCGAGCGGACGCGACGGTTGCCCAGGTTGTCGATGTCGTCGATCTCGCCGACGCCGTCCTTCAGACCCACCAGGATCTGCAGGACCTTCAGCACGTCTTCCTTGCGCAGGACGCGGATCTCGTCGCCGACTTCCGGCGTCTCCAGGCGCATGTTCATCTTGACCCGGCCCACGGCCGACAGGTCGTAGCGCTCGCTGTCGAAGAACAGCGACTGGAACATGGCTTCGGCGGCTTCCGGCGTCGGCGGCTCGCCCGGACGCATCACGCGATAGACGTCGAACAGCGCGTCCTCGCGGCCCGTGTTCTTGTCAACCCGCAGGGTGTTGCGCATGTAGGCGCCGACCGTGACGTGGTCGATGTCCAGGACGTCGATGGTCGTGAAGCCGTGCGACTCCAGCAGTTCGATGGTCGGACCGTCCAGCTCGTCGCCGGCCTCGGCGTAGATCTCGCCGGTTTCCATGTTGACCGCGTCGGCGGCCAGATACTTGGTCAGCAGGGCGTCGGCGGCCAGCGACAGCGACTTGGTCGTGTCGCCCAGCTTCTTGGCCTGGCGCGCGCTGATTTTCGTGCCGGCCGGGGCGATGACTTCGCCGGTGTCGGCGTCGACCAGGTCGAACTCCGGCTTCACGCCGCGCCAGCGCTCGGCCTTGTACGGCGTGACCCAGCCCTCGCCGCGCTTCTCATAGGGCACGGTCTCGTAGAAGGTCTTCAGGATCTCCTCGCCGTCCATGCCCAGGGCCATCAGGAAGGTCGAGGCCGGCAGTTTGCGACGGCGGTCGATGCGGACGTAGACGATATCCTTGGCGTCGAACTCGAAGTCCAGCCAGCTGCCGCGGTACGGGATCACGCGGGCGGCGAACAGCAGCTTGCCCGAGCTGTGCGTCTTGCCCTTGTCGTGGTCGAAGAAGACGCCCGGCGAGCGGTGCATCTGCGAGACGATGACCCGCTCGGTCCCGTTGACGATGAAGGTGCCCTTGTCCGTCATCAGGGGGATGTCCCCCATGTAGACGTCCTGCTCCTTGATGTCCTTGACCGACCGGGCGCCCGTCTCCTCGTCGGCCTCGAACACGATCAGGCGCAGCTTGACCTTCAGCGGCGCGGCATAGGTCATGTCGCGCTGGATGCATTCCTCGACGTCGTACTTCGGCTCCTCGAACTCGTAGGAGACGTATTCCAGCACGGCGCGCTCGTTGAAGTCCTTGATCGGAAAGACCGACTTGAAGACCGCCTCGATGCCCTCGTCCGTGCGCTGGCCCGGACGGCCGTCGCGCTGCAGGAACTGCTCGTACGAGGCGCGCTGCACCTCGATCAGGTTCGGCATCTGCACGGCTTCGGGGATCTTCCCGAACGACTTGCGGATGCGCTTCTTGCCGGTGAACGAGGTGGCGGAGGCGATCTGGGCGGCGAGCGCGAGACCGTCGATGGACTTGGCCATTCTGTCTTCCCAATGAGGAGCCCGGGCAGGCCCCTTTTCAATGCGGCGGCCCCGGCCCGCCGAACGGCGACCCGGGACTTCGGTGTTTCGGCGTCCACCCTCGGCCCGATCCGGGCCAGGACGCCTGAAATGTGAGGCTCCCTTGGGGAGGAGCGCGCCTTCGCACCGGTCTGAGGGCGTCGAACCGGGCCTCGGCGCTTTCGCGCGGACTCGTGGAGGAGTGCGGGAACGGGCTGATATACTCGCTTTGGCGGCGAAATGAAGGCCCGCGCGAAAAAAGTGCGGAACCCTGTCGAATCCGCCGTCGCTGGCGCGTCTCCTCTTCGTCGTTCAGGATCGGGCAGGCCGGTCCGCGACGGGGAGACGAGACCATGCAGTACGCGCTTCTGATCCATGAGAACGAGGCCGAGTCCTATCCGGCGGGTGAGGCCGATCAGGCCTGGCTGGACATCCTGGCCGCCCACACCGCGTTCGGCGGGCAGATGGCGCAGGCCGGCGTCATGCGCGGCGGCGCGGGGCTGAAGTCGGTCGCGACGGCAACGACCGTGCGCGTCACCCCCGAGGGCCGCACGGTCCACGACGGCCCGTTCGCCGAGACCCGCGAGCAGCTGGGCGGCCTTTATCTGATCGAGGTCGACGATCTGGACGCGGCCATCGCCTGGGCGAAGAAGCTGCCGATCGCCAGGAACGGCTCCATCGAGATCCGGCCCATGCTGCCGGCGCCCGAGGGCCTTTGAGCGCACTGGACCAGGCGTTTCGGGAGGCGGGCGGCCGGGTCGTGGCGGCCCTGGCCGCCGCCTTCCGCGACCTGGACCTGGCCGAGGAGGCGTTCGCCGAGGCGTGCGCCCGCGCGGCCGCGACCTGGGGCGAACGGCCCCCCGCCGATCCCGCCGCCTGGCTGTACGCGGTCGCGCGGCGCGCGGCGCTGGATCGGCTTCGGGGCAAGGCGACGGCGGTCGCCCACCGCCCGGACGACCCGGAACCCGAGCCGACGCCCGAGGAGCAGCTGATGCGGCTGGACCAGCCCATTCCCGACGAGCGGCTGCGGCTGATTTTCGTCTGCTGTCATCCGGCCATCGCGCCGGAGGCGCGGGCGGCGCTGACGCTGAAGATCGTCTGCGGCCTGACCACCGCCCAGATCGCCCGGGCCTATCTGCTGCCCGAGCCGACGCTGGCCCAGCGCCTGGTCAGGGCCAAGCGCAAGATCGCCGACGCCGGCGTGCCGTTCGAGGCGCCCGGCCCGGAGGCGTGGGACGAGCGGCTGGACGCCGTCCTGTCGACGCTGGAGATCGCCTACGCCCAGTCCCATGCCGACGCGGCGCTGGCGGGTCCGCACGCGCAGTTCGCCCGGGAGATGCGGTCGCTGGCGGCGCTGCTGACACGGCTGGCGCCGGAGGAGCCGGAGGTGCTGGCCCTGGCGGCCTCGATCCACCTGGCCGAGGCGCGCCGTGGCGCGCGGCTGGACGCCGACGGGGCGATGGTCCCGCTGAGCGAACAGGACGTGCGCGACTGGGACGTCGACCTTTGCGACGCGGGCGAGCGGCTGCTGGCCAAATCGGCCGCGCTGTCCCGGGCCCAGGGCCGCGCGCCGGGACCGCGGGCGATCCAGGCCGCGATCCACGCGGCTCACGCCTCGCGGCGGCGATCCGGGCGGACCCCGTGGGCGGAGGTGCTGGGCTTGTATGACGCCCTGCTGGGCGTGCGGGGCGACGCCGTCGTGCGCACGAACCGCGCCGTCGCCTTGGCCGAGGCGTCGAACGCGACCGCCGCCTTGACCGAACTGGACGCCGTCGGCGCCGCCGGTTGGCTCCCGTGGCATGCCGCGAGGGCGGACGTCCTGGCGCGACTGGGGCGTCACGCCGAAGCCGTGACCGAGTACGACGCGGCCCTGGCGCTGGGCGCCAACTGCGCCGAAACCCTGTTCCTGGAGCGACGCCGCGCTGCTAGCGTGGCCGCATGATCCGCGCCCTCGCCACCCTCGCCGCCGCTCTGGCCCTCGCCGCCTGCGCCACCGCGCCCCAGCCGACGTCGGCCTCGTATCCCGCGCCGACCCAGGCCGAGTGGGAGGCCAATCAGGCGCAGTGGCTGGCCTACAACGCGACCCGGCCGGGCTGGAACGTCACGCCCAGCGGGCTGCAATGGCGTCGCGTCGGCCGCGGCAATCCGTCGGGCGCCCAGCCGCGACCGCAGGACACGGTCAAGGTGCACTATCGCGGCACCTTCACCGGCGGGGCGGAGTTCGACAGCTCCTACTCCCGCAACGAGCCGACCGAGTTTCCGCTGAACCGCGTCATCAAGGGCTGGACCGAAGGCGTCGGCCTGATGCGCGAGGGCGAGACGTTCGAGTTCCTGATCCCGGGCGACCTGGCCTATGGAAACCGCTGGGTGGGCGACGAAATCCCGCCCAACTCCGCCCTGCGTTTCACCGTCGAACTGCTGGAGGTGAAGCGCGCCGACTAGCGCTTCAGCAGCCGGTCCCGCGCGGCGTTCAGCTGGGCCGCCAGACCTTCCGTGCCGCCCTGATCCGGGTGCGCCCGCGCCATCAGGCGGCGCCATGCCGCGTTGATCTGGTCCGGCGTCGCCCCGGCGGAAACGCCCAGCAGGGCGCGGGCTTCGGCCACGCTCAGCCCGGGGTCGCGCGGCATGGCGTGCCGCCGCCGGGACGCCAGCGTCAGCCAAAGCCCCCCCGCCGCGAGCGCGACCGACGTCACCCACGCGCCGCGCATCGCCGCCACGGCCGCGCCGCCCAGCATCACCGCCGCCAGGATCGTCGCGCTGACCCGCCAGTGCCCCCTGCCCGCCCGCTCCGTCTGTCGCCCCAGCCGCACCAGCGCCCAGAGCGCGATCGCCGCCAGCGCGAAGCCGATCAGGGTCACGGGGTCAGGCCGCCTCTTCCGGCAAGATTTCGACGCCGAGGTCCAGCGCCAGCATCAGGCCGCGCAGCTCCTGCCGCGCCGCCACGTGCGACAGCGACACGGCGACCGGCCTGACCTGTTCCGAAAGGTCCGCCACGGTCAGGCCGAAGGGGAACAGCTCGCGATAGATGACGCGGTCGCGCAGGCCCGGGCCGACGCGGAAGCCGACGCGACGCGCCAGCGCGGCCACACGCTCGTCCAGCCTCTGCCGATTGCGCGCCACCGCCACGATCAGACGGTTGCTCACGACCAACCAGTCGATGGGCCGCCCGCCGGCCATGGCGCGGCGCTTGCGCGCGTCCCACACCGTCTCGGCGTACATGGAGGGCCGCAGCACCTCCAGCGAGACCGGGTCCACCGTCCCCAGCATGTCGAAGTCGACGAAGCTGTCGTTCATCGGCGTGACGATCTTGTCGGCCGCCACGTGCGCGGCGCGCATGATCGGCGTGTCGCCGCCCGGCGTGTCGACGATCACGAAGTCGGCGGCGTCGCGCGCGGCGTCCAGCGCCTGGGCGAAGCGCTGCATCTGCGCCTCCTCTCCGGCGCGTGCCAGCTCGACGCCGTCGCCCATGTCCGGCGCGATGGGCATCGGCAGCGCGACGCCGTTCGCCGCGGCCCAGGCCGCCCGGTTCTCGAAGAACCGGCCCATGGATCGTTGGCGCAGGTCCAGGTCCAGAATGGCCACGCGCCGGCCCGCGTCCAGCAGGGCGCAGGCCACGTGGATGGCCAGGGTGGACTTGCCCGCCCCGCCCTTTTCATTGCCGAAGACGATCACCTGGGCGGACATGTCCGCAGCACTCCGCACGCGTGGTTCAGGCGTGGGGAGTGACGGGATTTGGGGCCGACTTCAAGCCCCGCGGCGGCACCACGGCGCGTCGATGCGTGCCGCCGAACAGATGGCCGGAGCGGCGTCCGACGGCGCGGCGACCTTCAGCCGAACCAGCTCGCGTCCTCCGACCACGGCGGTTTCGTAGCGAGGGGTCAGCCCGGCCAGCGTCCGGCCTGCGGACCCACTCTTGAGCTGAGTCCACGCGGCCTCGGCGCCCTGCCGGCTGGAAAAGGCGCCCAACTGGATCAGCCGCGCGCCGTGCGGCCGGGTCGGCATGTCGGCGGGCCGCAGGTCGACTGTGCGGCGGGTCGCTTCCCGGGTCACCGCGTCGGCCACGACCGGCGCCGCGGCCTTGACCACGGCGGGGGCCAGACCGTCGCGCGCGTCCCACAGGTCGTGCGGGTCCAGCACCTGCACGCGCAGGGGCTGAGCCGGGCGCAGGCCGATCTCGGCGGCGCTGCGACGAGCGGGCGCCTCTCCGGGCCGGTCCAGCGAGATCGGCACCTCGGCGACCTTTCTGGCCAGATTTTCGAAACGGGCGCCGTCGCCCTCGACCCCGCCGCAGGCGGAGACGCAAAGACCGGCGGCGGCGACCAGGACTGGACGGATCGGGAAGCGCAGGACCATAAGCCAAGACTAGCCGCCGGTCTTTGAAACCCGGTGCACGAACACGATTAAGCGTCGGAGTTAACGCGGAAACCATGATCGTTTCAGGATCGGCTCCGCGCCTTGTCCGCACCGTCGCCGAACTGCGGGACGCAGTGGGGGCATGGAAGGCCCAGGGGGGCGCCGTCGCCTTCGTCCCGACCATGGGCGCCCTGCACGAGGGGCATCTGGACCTGGTGCGAGAGGCGGCGCGGCGCGCCGACCAGGTCGTCGCCAGCGTCTTCGTCAATCCGACCCAGTTCGCCGCGCACGAGGATCTGGGCCGCTATCCCCGGCAGGAGGCGAAGGACGCCGAACTGCTGGCCGGCGCGGGTTGCGGCCTGATGTACGCCCCGTCGGTGGACGAGATGTATCCTGCGGGCGCCACGACGACGATCTCGGTCGGCGGCCCGGCGGAGGATCTTGAGGGCGCCTTTCGCCCGCAGATGTTCGGCGGCGTGGCACTGGTGGTCGCCAAGCTGTTCAATCAGGTCCGGCCCGACGTCGCCGTGTTCGGCGAGAAGGACTGGCAGCAGCTGGCGGTGATCCGGCGCATGGTGCGCGACCTGGATTTCCCGATCGAGATCGTCGGCGTGCCCACGGCGCGGGACGGCCACGGCCTGGCCCTGTCCAGCCGCAACGCCTACCTCGGCGACGCCCAGCTGGCCGTCGCACGACGACTGAACGGCGTCCTGGCCGAGGCGGCGATCAAGGCGCGGGCCGGCGCCCCGCTGGCGGCGGTGGAGCGAGAGGCGCACGCCGCCCTGCTGAAGGCCGGGGTCGACCGCATCGACTACGTCGCCGTCCGCGACGCCGACACGCTGGCCTCGTTCCGCAGCGGCGTGGTCGAGGGCCCCGCCCGCGTCCTGGCCGCCGCCTGGATCGGCACGACGCGGCTGATCGACAACATGGCCGTCTAGGGGGCGGTGCCCACGAAGCCGTCGACGCGGTCGATCGGAACCGCCGCGTCGATCAGGGACAGCGTCCAGCCCTTGTGCGTGGCCAGGCCCCACCGTCCCGCGCCGGGACCGAAGTCGGCGCCGCCCGTCGAGACCGCGACGCGGCGTCCGGGCGCAAGGGAGCCCGGGTCGATGCGGCCCACCGCCAGCGCGCGCGGCGCGGCGCGGCCGCAGCCGTCGAAGACCTTCAGAAGCGGCAACTCGCGCAGCCGCAGCCACCACGGATGGTCGGCGTGCAGCGCCAGCACGGCCACGCCCCGGCCCTCTTCCGCCCAGGCCAGAGCCGCGTCGGCGCTGGACGCCTCGACCATCTCGGCGGCGCGGCCGAAGCGGCGGCGCGCGGCGTCGACGGCACGGCCCGAGCCGTCGGGCGCCCAGACGCGGACCTGCGTGGCCGTCTGACGCGCCAGGCTCCAGCCGACGATCTCGCGCCACAGGCCTTCGACCGCCGCGGCGTCGTCCGGACCGGCCTGGGCGGTCATGCGGGCCAGGACGTCGGCCTCGCGGTCGGGGCGCAGCGGCAGGTGCGGCCCGCTGGGCGCGTCCTTGGCGCGGCCGACGCGGTCGGCAAGGCTCAGGCGGCGCTGGAACAGAGCCAGCATCTGGTCGTCCAGCAGGTCGATCTCATGGCGCAGCGCGGCCAGGGTCATGGCTTCGGCGCTGGCAGCTTGCGGTCGGTCGGTCTTCACGAGGGAAAGGGTCACGGTCTCGGCTTTCGATTGAGGGGGAACGTCCTCGCCGCTTCTTCGGAAGCGGTCGCCGGCGAGACGTGCGGGGCGAACCCGCGGCCTCAGCCGGCGCGTCGAAAGCCGTAGGCGTAGAAGGTCGCGGCCGCGGCGGGGGCGCGGGCGACGGCAGGCTTGGCGATGGCGAAAGCGCCGACCATGCGCCGATGACGCCTGAGGTTCAGCGGCGCGTCAAGCCGGGTCGCGGCACAGCAGGACGAAGCGCGTCCGGTTCTCGGCCATTTCCTGCATGTCGTTGCGCAGGATCGACAGTCCGTAGATTTCCGCGGCCGGGGGCGGCGCCAGGGCGGCGCGGGTGCGGTCCTCGGCCTCGGCCACGGCGCGGGCGGCCCCCGCGGTGTCGAAGGCCTCGACCTGCGCCAGCTTCAGCGCGGCGATCTGCGGCTGGCACTGGGCCAGGGCGACCGGGTGGCTCTCGACCGTCTTCAGGTCGGACAGGCGGGCGCCGTCGACGGCCATCAGCGCCAGTCGGATGGGCCGCCACACTTCGGTGACGCGGTGCAGGCCCGACTGTTCCACCAGGGTCGCCGCCGGCTCGACACGGCCGACGATGGCGTTCTCGACCGGGATCAGCGCGCAGTCGCAATCGCCGCTTTCCACCGCGTCCAGCGCCTGACGGAAGGTGTCGAAGCCCACCGCCTGGTCCCACGGACGCAGTGCGGCGCAGGCTTCGTGGCTGAAGGCGCCCGGCGCGCCCTGGAAGGCGACGCGGCCCGGGCGTTCCGTATCGCCGCCGACTGGAGGTTCGCTGGTCATGCCGCCTCCGCGTTCGACTGCCGCCCCGACTTCAGCCGCTCGGCGACCAGGAAGGCCAGCTCCAGCGCTTGATCCGCGTTCAGCCGCGGGTCGCAGTGGGTGTGATAACGGCTGGACAGGTCGTCCTCGGTCAGGGCTTGCGCCCCGCCCAGACATTCGGTCACGTTCTGGCCCGTCATCTCCAGATGCACGCCGCCGGGGTGCACCCCTTCGGCCTCGGCCACGTCCACGAAGGTGCGGACCTCCGACAGGATGCGTTCGAAGGGCCGGGTCTTGTAGCCGTTGCCAGCCTTCAGCGTATTGCCGTGCATGGGATCGATCGACCAGACCACGCGCTTGCCCGCCGCCTTCACCGCCTTCATCAGGCGCGGCAGACGATCGCCGACCTTGTCCGCGCCGAAGCGGCCGATCAGCGTCAGCCGGCCCGGCACGTCGTCGGGGTTCAGCACGTCGATCAGCGGCAGCAGATCGTCGGGCTCCATCGTCGGGCCGCACTTCAGGCCGATGGGATTCCTGATGCCGCGCGCGAACTCGACGTGAGCGCCGTCCAGGCGACGCGTCCGCTCGCCGATCCACAGCATGTGCGCCGAGGTGTCGAACCACTCGCCGGTCGCGCCGTCCTGACGCGTCAGGGCGCTTTCCAGGTTCAGCAGCAGGGCCTCGTGGCTGGTGAAGATCTCGACCTGGCTTAGCTCGGGATGCGTCTGCGGCGTGATGCCGACCGCCTCCATGAAGGCCAGCGCCTCGGCGATCTTGTCGGCCAGTTCGCGATAGCGGGCGCCGGGGCCGGTGTCGGCGAAGCCCAGCGTCCAGCGGTGCACATTATACAGGTCCGCGTAGCCGCCCCCGGCGAAGGCGCGCAGCAGGTTCAGCGTCGAGGCCGACTGGTGATAGGCCTTGAGCAGTCTTTGCGGGTCCGGCACGCGCTCTTCGGCGGTGAAGGCCATGCCGTTGACGATGTCGCCGCGATAGCTGGGCAGCTCGATCCCGTCGATCGTCTCCAGCGGCGAGGAGCGCGGCTTGGCGAACTGGCCGGCGATGCGGCCCACCTTCACCACCGGCTTGCGACCCGCGAAGGTCAGGACGACGGCCATCTGCAGGATCAGGCGGAAGGTGTCGCGGATGTTGTCGGTCGAGAACTCCTTGAAGCTCTCGGCGCAGTCGCCGCCCTGCAGCAGGAAGGCCTCGCCCGCCTCGACCTGGGCCAGACGCTCGCGCAGGCGCCGCGCCTCGCCGGCGAAGACCAGCGGCGGCAGGGACTTCAGCTCGTCCTCGACGGCCGACAGGGCGCCCGCGTCGGGCCAGTCCGTCGGCATCTGACTGACGGGTTTGGTTCTCCAGCTCTCGGGCGTCCAGCGGCTCATGCCACCAAGATAGGCCGGAGATCGGGGCGGAACAATGTGAGGCCCGCACGATCTCCCCCTCTCCTGGCGGAGAGGGGGACGCGCGTGCTCAGCCGATGGCGGCGGCCGTGGCGGCGACGGCCTCGGCGTCCGCCAGCGGCGTGATCTCGGCGCCGTCGATGCGCACGGCCGCGCAGCCGGCGAAGCCCGTCGACGGAAGTCCCAGGGCGCGCAACGTCGCCGCCACGCCTTCACCGAAGGCCAGAATGGGCAGACCGGCGTCGCGCGCCTTCGCCACCACGTCCGTCAGGGCCTCCAGATCGGCCTCCGGCGCCCCGGCGGGCACGACCAGCGCCTTGAGCGATCCGTCCGACAGCTGATCGGAGGTGCAGGTGGCCAGAACGGAAATGCCGCCGGACGTCAGTGGAGCGTCGGACAGGGCCATCGGCGCCAGGGAAAGGCCGGCCGATCGCATGGCCGTCTCGGCGTCGCCGACGTGCCCGAAATTCATGGATCGGCGCATGGCGAGGCCGGCGCGGGCGCGGATGGGCGCGGGGCGGAAACCGGAGCGGTTGCGTTGGGCGGAAGGGGATTTGCGTTGGGCGTACAAGACGGCTCCTCGAAGGTTGACGATGCGCCGAAAACGAACCGACCGCCCGCGCGCGAAGCGCGGGACGGCGAAAGGGCGATCAGTTCTCGGATGCCGCAAAGGTAGTTACGAGAGGCCGGAAATTCAATTCCGGGCCACGCGGGACGCGGACGGCCTGTAGACACATGGTCGCGTTTCATGCGGCAATCAGAACATGCGGCACGCTTTGTGTGCCGGACGATTTGGGGAGCGGGATGAGTTCTGCCGACGATTGGATCCCCAAGGGCAGGATTCCGTGGCGGCGCTTTCTGGCCCGAACTTTCGACAATGCCGTGTTCGGTGTTCCGCTGTGGTATTTCGCGGGAACCGTCGCCTATGCGATCTCGCCTGCGGTCGGAGACTCCCTGACCGCCTTCACCGGCACTTGGATGGGGCGTCTTCTGGACGGCACGATCCTTTTGACGGCACTGATGCCTTTGCAAGCCGCCATGCTCGCCATTTTCGGGACCACGCCCGGAAAATGGCTGTGCGGCCTTCGCGTCCGGGACGCCAGCGGCCGACGGCCCTCATTCTGGCGCAGCCTCAAGCGGGAGTTCGGGGTCTGGTCGTTGGGTTACGCCGCCGGTCTTCCTTTGGTTTCGCTCTTTACGCTCTGGAACGCCTGCGCCTCAGTTCAGGAGAACGGCGAGGCGAGCTGGGACGAGGAGGCGCGGACGGAGAGCAAGCCTTTGGCTGGCTGGGTGCGTGTCGGCATTCTGATCGCGATCGCAATCGTCACGGCCATGGCGCTCTGGAACCTCTGGATCCGGCTGGCCGCCCGTCTCGCCGTCTGATCAGCCCCTCGGCATCCCTGCAAGCATCGAGGCGGCCATCGCGACCATCATCAGGTTTTCGGTCAGTGAGACGAAGCCCAGCGGCACGTTCGACGATCCGCCGACGCAAGCGCATTTCAGCTCGCGCCTGTCGATCCAGACGGCTTTGAACACCGAGACCGCGCCGATCCCGCCGATCACAAGGGCGACGGGGGCGGACACCCACGTCAGCACGTTCGCCAGCATCAGCACGCCGGCGCCCAGCTCCAAGAACGGATAGAGATAGCCGTACGGAACCCACCGCTGGGCCAGCAGGTCGTAGTTCAGGAACATGGTCGAGAATTTCTCGACGTCCTGGAGCTTGAGCATCGCCAGCAGACACATGGCGACCGCGATGAAGTTCGGCAGGGCCATGATCGTGATCGCGCCCATCGCCAGCCAGTCGACGGCCAAGGCGACAAGGGCGGCGACGGCGAAGACGGCCAGCACCGGCAAATAGCTCGTGGCCCCCGCCTCGGGCACGCGCTGACCGAAGAACCGCCGCAGGTCGTCATGGCCGCCGATCCGCTCGCCGCCAATGAAGGTCTGGGGCGTCGTCTTCACCCCGTGCTCGGCCTTGAAGGCGTCGGTCTCGGCGCGGGTGGTCAGATGATGATCGCGCACCTGATAGCCGTGACGCCTGAGCAGCCACAGAGACTTGCGGCCGTAGGGACAGACGTGATCCGGCATGACCATGCGGTGCAGGTCTGCGGTCTTTGGTGGGGCGGACATGGGGAACTCTCCTTGCCTGAGTGAGCGATCCCGCCTCATGTAGGTTCCGGACCATGGTACGGAGTCAAGCCATGACGGACATGACCATCGGCCGGCTGGCCGAGGCCGGCGGCGTAAGCGTGGAGACCGTGCGGTATTACCAGCGGCGGGGCCTGCTGACCGAGCCGCGACGGCCGCAAGGCGGCGTGCGGCGGTATGGCCCTGCCGACGCGCGGCGGCTGCGCTTCATCCGCCAGGCGCAGGCGGCGGGATTAACGCTGGAGCAGATCGGAGAACTGCTGGCGCTGGATGCGGGCCTTGACCGGGCGCGGGCGCGGGAGCTGGCACAGATCCGCATCGCGGCGCTGGATGCGAAGATCGCGGAGCTGGAGACCGCGCGGGCGGCGCTGCGCAAACTGGCGACCGCCTGTGCCGGCGGGGGCGAGGGCCCTTGCCCCATCCTGGAGGCGTTCGAGGGCTGAGCGCCGTTTCGCCGCGCGACGACGCGGTGCAGGATGCGGCGTCACGCCCGAGAGTGCGCCCATGTTTTATCATCTGTCCCTGACCGTTCTGGCAGCCCTGTTCGTCGGGGCGGCGGTCGTCACCTGGGTCGCGGGTCTGGCGCTGGCGCGGACGACGGACGTGCTGTCGGTGCGGCTGAACCTCGGCGAGGCGCTGGGCGGGCTGCTGTTGCTGGCGGTGGCGACCAACCTGCCGGAGATCGCCATCACCGTCAGCGCCGCCGTCTCAGGCCAGATGCAGGTGGCGGTCGGCAACATCCTGGGCGGGATCGCGATCCAGACGGTGGTGCTGGCGGCCATGGACCGGGCGGGCGGCAAGGGGCCGCCGCTGACCTATCGCGCGGCCAGTCTGGATCTGGTGCTGGAGGGACTGCTGGTCGTGGCGGTTCTGGCGGTGGCGATCATGGGCGCGCAGGCGCCGTCAGGGGGCGGGCTGGTACGCGCGAGCGCGGCGCCGCTGGCGATCACGGCGGTCTGGATCGCGGGCGTGTGGATGATGGTGCGGGCGCGGCGCGGCCTGCCCTGGCACGCCGAGGGCCAGGCGCCCGACGGGCAGGAGAAGCCGCGCGGCCACTCGCGGGAAGCCTTTGCGGGCAAGCACGCCGAGGTCGCCCTGATCGGGACGGTCGCGGTGTTCGCGATCGACGCGCTGGCGACGCTGGGGGCGGGCGTGGTGCTGGAGCGCGCGGGATCGGCGATGGCGGAGCGGCTGGGCCTGTCGGGCGTGGTGTTCGGCGCCACCGTGCTGGCGGCGGCGACGGCCCTGCCAGAGCTGTCGACGGGCATCGCCTCGGTAAGGATGAAGGATTACCGGCTGGCGGTCAGCGACATCTTCGGCGGCAACGCCTTCCTGCCGGTGCTGCTGCTGCCCGCCGCCCTGCTGTCCGGACAGGCGGTGCTGCCGCAGGCGGGTGCGGCGACGGTCTATCTGGCGGCGCTTGGGGCGGTGCTGACCTGCGTCTATCTGGCCGGGCTGATCTTCCGCCCCCGGCGGCGGCTGTGGGGGATGGGGCTGGATTCCTGGGTCGTGCTGGCGCTGTACGCGGTGGGGGTGGCGGGCCTGACCGCCCTCCCCGCCGCGAGCTGACGCCGGATCAGCGGCGCAGCAGCATCCCGATCACCACGCCGACGCCCAGCGCCGTGAAGGCCGAACGCAGCGGATCCTCGACCACCGCCTGACGCGCCGCGACGGCGCGCTGGCGCGCATAGTCGCGCGCGGTGAACAGGTCGTCGCGCACCGACTGCCGCAGCGACGGCGCCTCCGGCGCGGCGGGGTCCAGCCGCAGACCGTCGTCGGTCGTGCCGTACTGACCCTCGGTCGACGGGATCAGCGGGGTCTCGGTCGGTTCGTAGCGGGTGGCGTCGGTCATGGGAGGTCTCCTGGGAGGGGGTTCGCAGGAGGGAATGGGGCGGATGAAATGCGGTTCCCTTCTCCCCTTGCGGGAGAAGGTGGCCTCGCGGAGCGAGGTCGGATGAGGGGTCGCGCCGGTGACCGTCGCATCGATTGGTTCGGCCGACGCCTGAGAGACCCCTCATCCGTCGGGCTTCGCCCGCCACCTTCTCCCGCAAGGGGAGAAGGATCATCTGAGATGCGGGCCCACCTTCTTCTCCAGCAGGGCCACCAGGTCCGGCTGCATGAAGGCGTAGTCGTCGGGGATGCCCAGCACGATCACGCGGGCCCGCTTCAGGTGCGGGCCGAAGCGGCGCTGGAGCTTGGCCTTGTGCGCCGCCTCCATGACGAAGACCAGGTCGGCCCACGCCAGCATCTCGGGATCGACCGGCACGTCGGCGTCGGGCGCCCTCGTCATCCCGGGCTTGACCCGGGACCGGCCGACGCCGTCTCCACCCCCGGCCGGTCGGCGAAGACGCGCTCCGCCGTGGGCGAGCGGAGGCGGTTGCGGGCGCAGAGGAAGAGGAGGTTGGTCAGTTAGACTCGCTTGGTGGCGACGGGTTCAAAATGCCGAATCTTTCAAGGGGCGACCTGACGACGGAGTGCACATCTGGGAGAGGACTGTCACCCATGCCCTTGGTGGACTTCACGCTGACAGGAGGCTCCGCCACAATATGGAACACCCACGCGGCGAGTTGCTCCGCATATTGGGGCGCCTGCTTCTTAAAGCCGTCAACTGAGAATGCCATACTGTATTTGTGCGTATATTGCTGACGTAGATCAAAAAGGTTTCTGTACCTACGGGAAGAAAACAGCGTCAACCAGAAAGGTGCCAAAAGTATCACCGTTCTCGACACCACGCCAGCGAGAGTTATTTCATCTCCTCGTTCCGGCGTTTGACCAACCTGTCCGACATTGTAACCGAACAGTTCTATTGGAATCTCGAATACGTAAGCCGCTAATAGTATAGTGGTGAGGAAATGGAACATTATTCCTAACAGGAATGAAAAAAGCGCCCACCCCATACCCGACGCCAGTCTCTTACGTTCATCGTCAAACGCTTTTGCCAAGCCCGCATTAGTGGCCCCACTAACCATTAGCTCGGCTTCGGAAATGAGCCCCTTGACCTGATCAACATAGTCGGCTTGAAGTTCTGCATTCTGGCTGGCAGTTGCGCGAAGGTTTTCCAACTCCGCTCGAATAACAGAAAGTTCAGAGTAGAAGGACCTGATTTCATCTATTTTGGTCTCCGCTTGGCCAGCCGCCTCGTCCAGTGCATTTTTGGTTTCATCGACGGCCGACTTGAGTTCGCCGATGGCATCGCGAGCCGACTCCACCTCGAGTTTTGCCGATTGGGCGTCGTCCGTGGTCTTGGATAAAGCTTCCTGTTGAGCCTCTAGCTCTCTATCCAGTTCCGCCCGCTTCTCTTCGGCTTCTGTTTTTCTCTGTTCGATTTCGCTGGCCGAGGTTCTTGCCGACGACAGAGCACCCTCGATTTCGGACCTCAGTATTTCGGCCCGCCGAGCAATCTCGCCCGCAGACTCTTCGTATTTGGCCTCCGTCTTTTGGTCGTACGAGTGAACGCCAATTAGAGCGGTGGCGTTTCTGATCGCATCAATTTTCTGAAAAATATCAGATATATGTGAACCAATATCGTAGTACTGCTCGTCCGTAATCTGACCAGTGACCGTGCCGTTTTTCAGAAACTTGAGTGGACGATTGTCCTGCTCGATATCGGAAGCAATGGCGTTGAACGAACTGAGGGCAGCGTCCAAGCCCGCAACGGTGCCATTTAGTTCATTCAGTCGAACGGTTGGCATATTCGACGCGCGACTCTGCGATAGCGAACGGACTAACCGAGCCGTCGCGCAGGCCTCGACGATGATACTGGCGAGGCTCACAGTTGGATCGGCGGGAAGGCCAAGCTGGCGCAAGGTTCCATGCCGATACCTACTAAGGAACCCTTCCGCCTTATTGCATCCGTCAATTACCCGCTTTGCTGAATCGCGGACCGTTTTGAACGCAGCTTCCTGATCGTGAAACACAGCGCCCCCAAGCGTTGCCATCTAGGGTTCGCATCTTCGTGTTTTTCGCGCACGTTACAACGGAATATTATCGTGCTTCTTCCACGGGTTCTCGGCCTGTTTGTTCTTCAGCGTCCGTAGCGCCCGGATCAGCCGCCGCCGCGTCCCATGCGGCATGATGACGTCGTCGATGTAGCCAAGCTTGGCCGCCACGAAGGGGTTGGCGAAGCGGTCCTTGTACTCCGCCTCCCGCGCCGCCAGCGCCTCCGGGTCGCCGGCCTCCTTGCGGAAGATGATTTCGACGGCGCCCTTGGCCCCCATGACGGCGATCTCGGCGGTCGGCCAGGCGTAGTTGACGTCGCCGCGCAGGTGTTTGGAGCTCATGACGTCATAGGCGCCGCCGTAGGCCTTGCGCGTGATGACGGTCAGCTTCGGCACCGTGGCCTCGGCATAGGCGAACAGCAGCTTGGCGCCGTGCTTGATCAGGCCGCCGTACTCCTGCTTCGTCCCCGGCATGAAGCCCGGCACGTCGACGAAGGTGACCACCGGGATGCCGAAGGCGTCGCAGAAGCGGACGAAGCGCGCGGCCTTGCGGCTGCTGTCGATGTCCAGCACGCCGGCCAGAGTCTGGGGCTGGTTGGCGACCACGCCGACCGACTGGCCGTCCAGCCGGCCGAAGCCGGTGACGATGTTGCGGGCATAGTCGGCGCCGATCTCGAAGAACTCGGCCTCGTCGACTGTCTTCAGGATCAGCTCCTTCATGTCATAGGGCTGGTTCGGATTGGCGGGCACCAAGGTGTCCAGCGACGCCTCGTCCCGCTCCGGATCGTCATAGCTGTCGCGCACCGGAGGCTTCTCGCGGTTCGACAGGGGAAGGAAACCGATCAGGCGGCGGACCTCCGACAGGGCCTCCAGATCGTTCTCGAAGGCGCCGTCGGCCACGCCCGACTTGCCCGCGTGGACGCGCGCGCCGCCCAGCTCCTCGTGCGTCACGACCTCGTTGGTGACGGTCTTCACCACGTCGGGGCCGGTCACGTACATGTAGGACGTGTCCTTCACCATGAAGATGAAGTCGGTCAGGGCCGGCGAATAGACGTCGCCGCCCGCGCACGGGCCCATGATGACGCTGATCTGGGGGATCACGCCGCTGGACAGGGTGTTCTGCAGGAAGATGTCGGCATAGCCGGCCAGCGATTCCACGCCTTCCTGGATGCGGGCGCCGCCGGCGTCGAAGATGCCGATGATCGGCGCGCCGTTGGTCAGCGCCATCTTCTGGATCTTGACGATCTTGGCCGCGTGCGCCCCCGACAGCGAACCGCCGAAGACGGTGAAATCCTTGGAGAAGACGTAGACCAGCCGCCCGCCGATGGTGCCGCGACCCGTCACCACGCCGTCGCCCGGAATCCGCTGCTTCTCCATGCCGAAGTCGTGGCTGCGGTGCTCCACGAACATGTCGGTCTCTTCGAAGCTGCCCTCGTCCAGCAGCACCTCGATCCGCTCGCGCGCCGTCAGCTTGCCCTTGGCGTGCTGCGCCTGGATGCGCTTCTCGCCGCCGCCCAGACGGGCCGCCGCGCGACGGGCTTCGAGCTGTTCGAGCATGGATTGCATGGGTGCGCCTTCTTCGGTGTAACCCCGACTTAGTCGTTTCGTCGCGGCGGGAGAAGATCGATCAGCCCGGGTCCAGGCGCGCCGCCTCCGCGTCGGGCGTCCGGCCGAGCCAGGTCGCGCGGGCGTTGAGCATCAGCCAGATCAGGATCGCTCCACCGGTCGAAACGGCCCAGCCGCCCGCATGTGGGATCGACGCGAGAGAGAGCAGTCCCAGGGCGATGAGGGGCAGATGGATGAGGGTGACCGGGACCGAGACCCACCAGCTCCGTCCGCGCAGCGACCACAGACGGGCGGGGGCGCGCCGGGTGAGGATGAGCGGGGCGAGGCTGAACGCCAGAATCACCGGGAGCAGGATCAGCCCCATTGCGAAGGCGCCTAAGAGAGGGATGGCCAGCGTGTCCGCCCACTCCGGCACCTGACGGCGTTCGAACGGGTGAAGCGCCGAGGCGGCGACGCCCACGACCAGCAGGCCGACCGCCGCGAGGGACGTCGGAAACACCACGAGCCACCGACGGTCGGGGGCGAGGCGGGGATTGAGAACCGCGGCCGCGAGGGCCAGCAGCGCCCACGCGAAGGCGGCATAGCCGAGATCGGCATAGAGCCATTTGGACGTCCGGTGGCGATCCTGAAGCGCGTGGAAGTCGCGTGACGCCTGATTGAAGGCGTCCGTCCCGCCGCGCACCGTCGTGTCGTCGTAGAGCTCCGCCCGGATCTGCGCGAGGCCCTCGAAATAGGCGTCCGCATCCGTGTGCCAGGGCGTCGCCACCGCCATCACGATCAGCCCGGCGCCCACGACTGCCAGCAGCAACGACGCCCTGCCGAGCCGACCTTCCCAATCCCGAGCCTGTTTCGCCGCCATCCGTCTTCCCATCGCCTGAGTGAGCGTCCGGCATGACGGGAGGCTGGGTGAGCGGCATGAGCCGGTCGTGAGCGTTCGACGAAACCGGCGACGGGACCACTGGGAGCCTCCCTGGACCGATCAGGAGCCCCGCGCCTTCCTCAGCTCCGCCCAGCGCTCCAGCCGTTCCTTCACCTTGGCCTCGTGCCCTTCGCCGGGCGGGTCGTAGAAGGTGCGGCGGTCCATGCCTTCGGGGAAGTAGTTGGCGCCGGAGAAGCCGTCCTCGGCGTCCGGGTCGTACTGGTAGCCCTTGCCGTAGCCCAGATCCTTGAGCAGCTTCGTGGGGGCGTTGCGGATGTTGGCGGGCGGCATCAGCGAGCCGGTCTCATGGGCGGCCTTCGTCGCCGCCTTGTAGGCCTTGTAGACCGCGACGGACTTGGGCGCGGTGGCGAGGTGGACGACCGCCTGGGCCAGAGCCAGTTCGCCCTCCGGCGAACCCAGGAAGTCATAGGTGTCCTTGGCGGCATTTGCGACCAGCAGGCTGAGCGGGTCGGCCTGGCCGATGTCCTCCACCGCCATGCGGACGATGCGGCGCGCCAGATACAGCGGATCCTCGCCCCCGTTCAGCATCCGCGCCAGCCAGTACAGCGCGGCGTCGGGATCGGAACCTCGCACGGATTTATGCAGCGCAGATATGAGGTTGTAGTGTTCTTCTCGACTTTTGTCGTAGGCGGGCGCGCGGCGTTGCAGAGTTCCGGCCAGCGCCTGCACGTCCAGCGGCTCGGTCGTCGGCAGGGCGAACAGCACCTCGGCCATCGTCAGCAGATAGCGCCCGTCGCCGTCGGCCAGCGCCAGCAGGGCCTGACGGGCTTCCGGCGTCAGCGGCAGGGCGCGATCCTCGGCCGCCTCGGCGCGAGTCAACAGTTGATCCAGCGCCGGATCGTCCAGTCTTTTCAGGACGTAGACCTGGCTGCGGGACAAGAGCGCGCCGTTCAGTTCGAACGACGGGTTCTCGGTCGTGGCGCCGACCAGG
This sequence comes from Afipia felis, assembly GCA_943371835.1. Lineage (GTDB taxonomy): Bacteria > Pseudomonadota > Alphaproteobacteria > Caulobacterales > Caulobacteraceae > Brevundimonas. The sequence continues at coordinate 24,174 of CALRWJ020000008.1, forward strand.
GTGACGATCCCCTCCTCCACATACGGCAGGAATCCGTCCTGCTGGGCGCGGTTGAAGCGGTGGATTTCGTCGACGAACAGCAGCGTCGACTGACCCGCGGCGCGCCGCCCGCGCGCGGTCTCGAACGCCTTCCTCAGGTCGGCGACGCCGGAGAAGACGGCGCTCAGCGACTGGAACTGATAGCCCGCGGCCTGGGCTAGCAGGCGCGCGATGGTGGTCTTGCCCGTGCCCGGCGGCCCCCAAAGGATCATCGACCCCAGCCGCCCCGCCTCGACCATCCGCCGGATCGGCCCGCCCGGGCCCAGCAGATGATCCTGGCCCACCACCTCCTCCAGCGTGCGCGGACGCAGGCGCTCGGCCAGGGGGGCGTCGGGCGGATGAACTCCGGAGGCTTCGAACAGGTCGGACATGAGGATCAGATAGGCCCTAGGCCCGCGCGCGGCGAGGCCCCATATGTTCGCCCATGACCGACGCGAACACGATCCAGCCGACGGGCGTCACGCCCTATCTGACCATCCCCTCGCGCGGGGGCCAGGCGGCGGTGGAGTTCTATCGCGCGGCCTTCGCCGCCGAGGAGCAGTTCCGCAACTTGGCCGACGACGGCGAGCGGCTGATGCACAGCCGGCTGGTGATCAACGGCGGCGTCGTCATGCTGTCGGACGAGTTTCCGGAATATGGCCACGCCGGCGACGTGCAGCCGCAGTCCGTGACCCTTCACCTGCAGGTCGACGACGCCGACTTCTGGTGGGAGCGGGCGATGAAGGCGGGCTGCGTGCCCGTCACGCCGCTGGCCGACCAGTTCTGGGGCGACCGCTACGGCCGCCTGACGGATCCGTTTGGCCACACCTGGTCGATCGGCGCGCCGATCCTGCGCGGCGGCGGCTGAGGCGAGACCCGGCGGCCCCGCCCTCACGGTCAGCCGCAGTCGACCTTTTCGATGATCCCCGTCCGCTGGTCGAAGCGGACGTTCATGCGGTCGGGCCGATAGTCCTTGGTCGTCGCGCACGTCGTGCAGACCACGCGCACATTCGCCTCGGCGGCGAAGCTGACGGCGGCGACGTTGCTGCCGACCAGCGACTGCGACCCGGCGGCGCCGCACTGGTCCGGCATGGCCATCCCGTCGTCGGCGGGCATCGGCGCGCAGGCGGCCGTCAGGCCCAGCGCGGCGGTCAGAACCAGCGCCCTCATCCGCAAGTGACCTTTTCGACGACGTTGGTGGCGGTGTCGAAGATCACGTTCACGCGGCTGGCGTTGTAATCCATCGTCACGGCGCAGGTGTCGCACACCACGCGACGCACCTCGCCCGGCGCGGCGGCGGGAAGGGTCGACTGGTTGCGGCCGATGTAGGGCTCATACTTGGCGGCAGGGCACGTGGCGCCCGCGTCAGGCATGCCCGGGTCGCCGCCCTCCATCGGTGCGCAGGCGCCGAGGGCCAGAAACCCCAGCGGGGCGAGAAGGGCGAAGCGCGTCATGGGCGTTCCTTTCGTCGGTCGTTCGGATCAGCCGCAGCGGACCGTCTGAACCTTGTTTGTGTCCTGATCGAACAGGATGTTGAGCCGGGTCGGCGAATAGTCCTCGGTCAGCGCGCACGTCGTGCAGGTGACGCGCCGGGCGTAGGGATTGACCGGCACCGGGATCTCGCTGCGGTCGCGGCCCACGAGCCACTGCAGCTCGCCGGCGCCGCACTGGTCGCGCCCCGCGCCGGGGATCGCGGCGGCCGAGGTCGGGGTCAGGTCGTCGACGGGAATGGCCGAGGCGACCACCGCGGGCTGCACGTCGCCGTCGCGCCCGGGGGAGACGGCGCCCGGAGAGGGCGCTGCGCAGGCGGCCAGCGTCAGGGCCAGCGCGATCAGGCCGCCTTTTGCCAGGCGCCTTCCGGCGACTGCTTCCAGTAGGCCAACTTCGCGCCCTGCCCCTTCAAATCCTTCCAACGCGCGCGCTCGGCCTGCACCGCCATGTCGTCGCGTCCGTCGAACAGGATGAAGCATCTTTCGTATCCTTCCGTGCGGCCAAGCTCTGCGCCGTCCACGATGAACAGCGCCTGAGACCCGTTCAGGTTCTCGCCCGATTGCGACAGAAGGATGGGCTGGCGCTCCGCATGGGGCCGATCGGCGCGCCCGTGGGCCAGAAACGAGTCGTCCCGAAACGTCCACAGATCGCGGTCGACCGCGTCCATTCGCTCCGCCGAGCCGACGCGAACCAGCGCCTTCCAACCCCGCTCGCGCGTCTTCTCCAGCAGCCCGGGCAGCACCTGCTCCAGACTGGACCGCTCCAAGTGGTAGAACCAGATTTCGGGGGCGTCGCTCACGGTCGCATGGTGGCCGACGACGGGCGAGACGACAACCGCTCCGGCTCAGCTTGCAACGCGCGTCGTTAGAACATATCCAGAACGAATGGCGCGTCTGGATCTGCGTAAGAAGCTGGAAATATTGGCGGATGCGGCGAAGTACGACGCCAGCTGCGCCTCGTCCGGATCGAGCAAGCGGAACTCGGTCGGCGGCAAGGGGATCGGGTCCACCGAGGGCATGGGCATCTGCCACGCCTACACGCCGGACGGGCGATGCGTGTCGCTGCTGAAGATCCTGCTGACCAACTTCTGCATCTTCGACTGCGCCTACTGCATCAACCGCACCAGCTCGAACGTCCCGCGCGCGCGATTCAGCGTGCAGGAGGTCGTGGACCTGACGCTGAACTTCTATCGCCGGAATTACATCGAGGGGCTGTTCCTCTCGTCCGGCATCGTGAAGTCGTCGAACCACACGATGGAGGAGATGGTGCGCGTGGCGCGGTCGCTGCGGGAAGATCACGACTTCCGCGGCTACATCCACCTGAAGCTGATCCCGGAGGCGGATCCCGCGCTGGTCGAGCAGGCGGGACTCTATGCCGACCGGCTGTCGGCCAACGTCGAACTGCCGCGCGACGAGGCGTTGGAACGGCTCGCGCCGCAGAAGGACGCCGGCGTCATCAAGCAGGCCATGGGTCGCGTGCGCCTGAAGGTGGAGGAGGCCAAGGGTGGCAAGAAGGACCGCAGGCGCCCGCCTCGCTTCGCCCCGGCGGGCCAATCCACCCAGCTGATCATCGGCGCCGACGGCGCGCCCGACGCGGAGATTCTGGACCGGTCGGCGTCGCTTTACGGCGGTTACGGGCTGCGCCGCGTCTACTATTCCGCCTTCAGCCCCATTCCGGATTCGTCGTCCGCCCTGCCCCCGTCGAAGCCGCCCCTCATGCGCGAGCACCGGCTGTATCAGGCGGACTGGCTGATGCGGTTCTACGGCTTCTCCGCCCCCGAAATCGCCTCGGCGTCGTCCGACGGGATGCTGGATCTGTCGGTGGACCCCAAGCTGGCCTGGGCGCTGGCGAACCGCGACAGGTTCCCCGTCGACGTCAACCTGGCCGACCGCGAGATGCTGCTGCGCGTGCCCGGCCTGGGGGTGAAGTCGGTCAACCGCATGATCTCCGTTCGCCGCTATCGCACGCTGCGGCTGGAGGACGTCCAGCGGCTGACGCGCGGCATCGACAAGGTGCGGCCCTTCATCACCACGCTGGACTGGACGCCGGGAGGGCTGACCGACGCGGTCGACCTGAAGGCGCGTCTGGCGCCGGCCCGCGCGCCGGAGCAGTTGAGCCTGTTCTGATGCGGACGATCCGCCTGACGTCCGAGACGGACTTCGCCGCCTGGCGCGACGCGGCCCGAGGGTTGCTGATGGCGGGGGTGGCGCCGCAGGCGGCCCGCTTTCGGGTCGGCGGATCGAGCGGATTGTTCGACTCCGAATCCCCCGCTCCGGTCACTGGTCCGACGAAGTCGATCGCCGTCCCCCGCGCCTTCCTCGATCTCGCCATGGAGGTCGCGCTGCATCGCTCCGATGACCGCTTCGACCTGCTGTACCGCCTGCTGTGGCGGCTGCAGTCGGAGCGCGACCTTCTTAGGGTCGTGTCCGACCGCGACGTCGCCGACGCGCTGGAGCGCGCCAAGAACGTCAGCCGGGCCAGCCACAAGATGAAGGCCTTCGTCCGCTTTCGGCAGGTGGAGGACGAGTCCGGCGAGCGCTGGATCGCCTGGTTCGAGCCGGCGCACCGGGTGCTGGAAAAGACCACCCCCTTCTTCCAGCGGCGGTTCGCCAACATGCGTTGGACCATTCTGACGCCCGACGGCACGGCGGACTGGGACGGCGCCGCTCTGACCTTCGGCCCCCCCGCCACGCGCGACATGGCCCCGCAGGAGGACGACGTCGAGGAGTTCTGGAAGACCTACTACGCCTCGACCTTCAACCCGGCCCGGCTGAAGATGAAGACCATGCAGGGCGAGATGCCCAAGCGCTACTGGGCCAACCTGCCCGAGGCGTCGCTGATCCCGGAACTCGTCGCCCGGGCGGAGGTTCGGGAAAGGGAGATGGTCGCCACCCCCGCCTCCCGGCCCAATCCCAAGCTGATCCACGCCGTGGCCCCGGTGGTGGAGCGGCCCGTGCAGGACGCGCCGCCGCCGGACACGCTGGAAGCGCTGGCGCGCGCGGTTCAGGGTTGCCGCCGATGCCCCCTGTGGCGGGACGGGACCCAGGGCGTATGCGGGCGCGGCCCTGCGCGCGCCGACCTCATGATCGTAGGCGAGCAGCCGGGGGATCAGGAGGATCTGGCGGGCGAGCCCTTCGTCGGACCCGCCGGCCAGGTGCTGAACGCCGCCATGGCCGAGGCAGAGGTGGACCGCACGCAGGCCTTCGTCACCAACGCGGTGAAGCATTTCAAGCACGAGCCGCGCGGCAAGCGCCGCATCCACCAGACGCCGACGACCAGCGAGGTTCAGGCCTGCCGCTGGTGGCTGGACGCCGAACGGGCGATCGTGAAGCCGAAACTGATCGTCACCCTCGGCGCCACGGCCGCCTATGGCGTGCTGGGCCGAAAGGTCGCGGTGACCAAGGAACGCGGTCGCCCGATCGCGCTGGAAGATGGGACAATCGCCCTGCCGACCGTCCATCCCAGCTACCTGCTGCGCATCCCCGACAAGGCCGCCGCGGCGACGGAGCGGGCGCGGTTCGTCGAGGATTTGAAGGCTGCGCGAGCATTGCTCCAGGCGCAGCCGACTAAGGGGTGAGGCTCGCCGTCAGTTCCGGGAGTTTCGCGCGCCAGTCAGCAAGCGCGTGTTCGTCCAACTTGACGTCGCCGCAGACGATCGTCTCCAGAATTTGATAGGGCGGCCACGATCGGATCTCGCCGCCGTCGGTCCAGTCGCCGCCGGGCTCGAGGCTTGATCGGCTTCCATCGCCCCGCACAACGTCGTCCGAGACGATGCGAAAGGCGCCCTCGGCGCATTTGAACTCGAACCTCGTTTCGGCCAGCCACGGCTCGTCGGCTCCGGCTTTCGGATAGGCTCCGATCAAGGTCGCGCTGCGCGCGTCACCATCGCGGTCCAAGCCTTCGAACGGAAGAATGAAAGCCGTGTCCGCGCTTGAGATTAGGTGGACGCCGCGCAGGTCGGGACGCTCCTGTGCGAGCCCAGGAGCCACGAACGCGACGATGGTAAGCAGCGCGGTGATCATGGCTGCACGGTATGCGAGCCAGAAGGGAAGACAAGCCGCCTCCCGCCCGCCTCATTTGCCCTCCGCCGCCCCAGTCGCTACATCCCGCGCCGACCTCCCCACACTCCAGACGACAGGGCTGAACGCACCCCATGGCGCAGCAGTACATCTTCCAGATGCAGGGCCTGACCAAGGCCTTTCCCGGCGGCAAGAAGATCTTCGAGAACATCTGGCTGAGCTTCTACAACGACGCCAAGATCGGCGTCGTCGGCGTCAACGGCTCGGGCAAGTCGACCCTGCTGAAGATCATGGCCGGGCTGGACACCGAGTTCTCGGGCGAGGCCAAGGCCGCCGACGGGATCAAGCGCGGCTATCTGGAGCAGGAGCCCCAGCTGGATCCGGCGCTGAACGTCCGCGAGAACGTCGAGGCGTGGTGCGAGGAGAAGCAGTGGGTCAACCGCTTCAACGCCGTCGCCGCCGAGATGGCCGAGAACTACACCGACGAGCTGATGGAGGAGATGACCGCCCTCCAGGAAAAGATCGACGCCGGCGACGTCTGGGACATCGACAGCCGCATCGAAATGGCCATGGACGCCCTGCGCTGCCCCCCGGACGACTGGGAGGTCACCAACCTGTCGGGCGGCGAAAAGCGCCGCGTGGCGCTGGCGCGTCTGCTGCTGTCCAAGCCCGACATGCTGCTGATGGACGAACCGACCAACCACCTGGACGCCGAGTCGGTGGCCTGGCTGCAGCACCACCTCGAGAACTTCCCCGGCTGCGTAATCCTGGTGACCCACGACCGCTACTTCCTGGACCAGGTGACCAAGTGGACGCTGGAGCTGGACCGCGGTCGCGGCCACCCGCACGAAGGCAACTATTCCAGCTGGCTGGAAGCCAAGCAGAAGCGCGTGGTGCAGGAGCAGTCGGAATCCGAGGCCCGTCAGCGCGCCCTGACCCGCGAACTGGAATGGGTCCGCTCGGGCGCCAAGGCCCGCCAGGCCAAATCCAAGGCCCGTCTGGCCGCCTATGAGAAGATGGTGGCCGAGCAGGAGAACAGCCGTCAGGCCCAGTCCTTCGCCGTCATCCAGATCCCGCCCGGCCCGCGCCTGGGCAATGTGGTGCTGGAGGTCGAGGGCCTGCAGAAGACCTATGGCGACAAGGTCCTGTTCGACGATCTGACGTTCAAGCTGCCGCCCAACGGCATCGTCGGCGTCATCGGCCCGAACGGCGCCGGCAAGTCGACCATGTTCAAGCTGATCACCGGCCAAGAGCAGCCCGACGGCGGCTCGATCCGCGTCGGTGAGACGGTCAAGCTGGCCTACGTCGACCAGTCGCGCGACGCGCTGGATCCGAACAAGACCATCTGGGAGGAGATTTCCGGCGGCACCGACGTGATGCTGGTCGGCAAGCGCGAGATCAACAGCCGCGCCTACGTCGGCAGCTTCAACTTCAAGGGCGGCGACCAGCAGAAAAAGGTCGGCCAACTGTCGGGCGGCGAGCGCAACCGCGTGCACCTGGCCAAGACGCTGGCGTCGGGCGGCAACCTGATCCTGCTCGACGAACCGACCAACGACCTGGACATCGAGACGCTGCAGAACCTCGAAGAGGCGCTGGAGGAGTTCGCCGGCTGCGCCGTGGTCATCAGCCACGACCGCTGGTTCCTGGACCGCCTGGCCACCCACATCCTGGCCTTCGAGGGCGACAGCCACGTCGAATGGTTCGAAGGCAACTTCGAAGCATATGAGGAAGACAAGAAGCGCCGCCTCGGCGCCGACAGCCTGATCCCCCACCGGATCAAGTTCCAGAAGTTCGGCCGCTAAGACGCGGATCGGGAAAGAAATAGGGCGGCAGGATCACCTGCCGCCCTTTTTCATCTGGTCAGTGCCGGACCCGGACGTACTCGCCGGGGGCGGCGGTGAGCGCCTTGAGCTTGCCGGATCCGGGCTTGCGCGCCTTGACCTTGTCGTCCGCGGCCATTTCCTGCAGCCAGCCCTGCCATTCGGGCCACCAGGAGCCGTCGTGCTTCGTGGCGCCGGCCAGCCACGCCTCGGGGTCGGCGGGCGCCTCGGCGTTGGTCCAATAGCCGTGCTTGTTCGCCGCCGGCGGGTTGATCATGCCGGCGTTGTGGCCCGATCCGCCCATCAGGAAGCGCGTCGGCCCTCCGAAATGCGTGCGCTGGGCATAGGTCGACTTCCACGCCGAGACGTGATCGTCCTTCAGCGCGATCAGCATCACCGGCGTGGTGATCTTGGACAGGTCCAGCGCGACGCCGTCTATGGTCACGCCGCCCGCGTCCTTCAGCCTGTTCCCCGCCAGGATGGCGCCGCCGTACTCCTTCAGAAAGCGCGCGGGGATGCGCGCGCCGTCGTCGAACCACCACAACAGGTCCGAGGCGCGCGCCTCGTCGCCCAGCAGATAGTGGGTCACGACCGACGACCAGATCAGGTCGTTGGCGCGCACCGTGGCGAACAGCTTGGTCAGGTCGTGCGCCTCGACGAAGCCCTTGCGGTCCAGATAGGCGTCGAACGCCTTCAGGTCGCCCTCGCCGGTGAACACCGACCATTCGCCCATGTCGCCGAAGTCGACCAGCGCCGCGATCAGGGTGGCCGAGGCGACGCGATCGCCCTGCCCCGTCTGCGCCAGATAGGCAAGCGTCATGGCCGACAGCGTGCCGCCCAGGCAGTAGGACACCAGGTCCACGTCGGCCTCGCCCGTCGCCTGCCGCACCGCGTCCATGGCGGCGATGACGCCGTCCTTCACATAGGCGGTCAGGCCCTTGTCCGCCTGGCTCTCGTCCGGGTTGGCCCACGACACGACGAAGACGGTGTGGCCCCGATCGACCAGCCATTTCAGGTAGCTGGCCTTGGGCGTCAGATCGAAGAGGTAGTATTTGTTGACCAGCGGCGGGACGAACAGCAGCGGGCGGCGGAATGCCTTGTCCGTCGTCGGCGCGTACTGGATCAGCTCCAGCAGCTCGTTGCGGAACACCACGGCGCCCGGGGTCGCGGCGATGTTCTTGCCCAGCTCGAAGTCGTTCGGCGCGCGGCGGGCGATCAGGCCGTCGCCGCGGGCGACGTCGTCCAGCAGGTTGGACAGCCCGGTCAGAAGGCTGAGTCCGCCGCTCTCGATGGTGCGGCGCGCGACCTGCGGATTGGTGTGGGCCCAGTTGGTCGGCGACAGGGCGTTCATCAGCTGGCGCCCGGCGAAGTCGACCTGGGCCCGCGTGGCCGGATCGACCGGCGCGGCGGCGACGAAGTCCTGCATCTGGCGCGCCGACAGCAGATAGGCCTGCTTCAGCCAGTCGTAGACGGGCTCTTCGGTCCACGCCGGGTCGGCGAAGCGGCGGTCGCCGCGCTCCGGCGCCGCCACGGGATCGGGACTGCCGCCCATCGCGCGTTCGCCGAACGTCCGCCACAGGGCGGTCCAGTCGTTCCACCCCTTCATCTGCGCCTGCATCAACGCGGTCGGGTTCATCATCACGCCCATGCCGAAGTCGGCCCAGGCGCGCGCGATCGTGGTCGGGTCGTACGGCAGGGGATCGGCCGACAGCGAGCGCCGCGCCGTGGCCCGCACGGCGGCGGCTGCGTTGACCATCACGCCGGTCAGGGCCTCGGCGACGACCTCCGGATCCGGGATCATCGGCATCGGCGGGGTGCGGGTCTCCACGATCAGTTTTCCAGCGCGGTCAGGACGTCGACGGCGTCGCAATCCTGCGGCGCCACGAACAACAGCGCCAGCGCGCGGTCGGGGTTCGCGGCGGTCCAGACCGGGCACGGCGCGGGCGCGGTCGGCGTCGAGGCGGCGGGGTGGAAATCGGCGGCGTCGAAGGCCATGTCGGTCTATCCCGGTTGGGTGAACGGCGATGCGCGGCTTATGTCATGGACATTTCGCCAACGCGACGCCACGATCTGCGCTTTCATTCTGCATTTTTGCACAAACCGATGAGCGACGAGTTCAACTGGAACGACCTGCGCGCCTTTCTGGCCGTCGCCCGCACCGGCCGGCTGACGGCGGCGGCCGGCCGGCTCGGCGCGGACCATACGACGGTGGCCCGCCGGATCGCAGCGCTGGAAGCGGCGCTGGGGGCGCGCCTGTTCGACCGCAGCCCGCAGGGATACGCCCTGACCGTCCACGGCGAACGCCTGATGCCGCACGCCGAGAACATCGAAAGCCTGACGCTGCGCGCCGCGGGCCAGCTCAGCGAGGCCGACCAGGCCCTGACCGGCGCCGTCCGCATCGGCGCGCCGGAGGGGTTCGGCAGCTACTTTCTGGCCCCGCTGATGGTGAAGCTGGCCGAACGCCACCCGCAGCTGGACGTGCAGTTGCTGGCCATCCCCGGCGTGGTCAGCCTGTCGAAGCGCGAGGCCGACGTGGCGATCACCCTCAGCCCGCCGCGCGAGGGGCGGCTGGTGTCGCGCAAGCTGACGGACTACGGCCTCGGCCTCTACGCCGCGCCCACCTATCTGGACGCGCGGCCGCCGATCCTGACGCGCGCCGACATGGCCGGCCAGAGGTTCGTCGGCTACATCGGCGACCTGCTGTACGCGCCCGAGCTGGATTACATGCAGGCGCCGGACGTGGACATCCACGTGGCGCTGCAGAGCTCGAACCTGATCGCCCAGTTGCAGGCGACCCTGGCCGGCGCGGGGCTGTGCGTCCTGCCGCACTTCATCGCCGCGCGCGAAGCGGGCCTTCGGCGGGTCCTGCCGGGCGACGTGGGGCTGGAGCTGAGCCTGCATCTGGTCGTGCATGCCGACCTGAAGTCGCTGGCGCGCATCCGGGCGGTGATGTCGATCATCGCCGAGGCCGTGCGCGCCGAACGCGACCTGTTTCTGGGCCGCGCCCGAGACGGTAACATCGCGCCATGAGCCGTCCTTCCGTCCTGATCGTCCAGCCTCACCTGGGCCCCGTCGCGCCGTTTCTGGAGAGCGCCTACGAGGTGCATCGCCTGTGGGAGGGACCGCCGGTCGAGGCGGAAGCCCTGATCGAGGCCGTGGTGGTGGCGGGCGAGTTTCCGCTCGATCCCGCCCTGATCGACCGCCTGCCCCGCCTTAAGCACGTCGCCTGCTTCACCGCCGGCTACGACGGGATCGATCCGGCGTGGTGTCGGGCGCGGGGGCTGGAGGTCACGCATGCGCCGGGGGTGAACCATGAGGACGTGGCCGACCACGCGATCGGCCTGATCCTGGCGGCGCATCGCCGGATCGCCGCGGGCGACGCCGACGTGCGCGCCGGGCGCTGGACGCCGCAGTCCAGGACCATCACGCGGTCGCTGGGCGGCCTGAGGCTGGGCGTCGTCGGCCTGGGGGCGATCGGCGCGGCCGTGGCCCGGCGGGCCGAGGCGATGCGGATGACGGTCGGCTGGTGGGGGCCCCGCCCCAAGGAGACAGCATGGCCGCGCGCGGTGACGCTGCTCGATCTCGCCAAGGCCAGCGACGTGCTGGTCATCGCCTGCCGCGCCGACGAGAGCAATCGCGGGCTGATCTCGACCGAGGTGTTGGCCGCGCTGGGGCCCGAAGGTCTGCTGGTCAACGTCTCGCGCGGTCAGGTGGTGGACGAGCAGGCCCTGATCCAGGCGCTGAAGTCGGGCCGCCTGGGCGGCGCGGCGCTGGACGTGTTCGAGACGGAGCCGACCGACGCGGCGCGATGGGCCGACGTTCCGAACACCGTGCTGACGCCGCACACCGGGGGCGCCACGACCCAGGCGGTGCAGGGCATGCTGGGCCTGCTGCTGCAGAACCTCGACGCCGTGCTGAACGGGCGACCCCCGGTGACGCCCGCGCCCTAGTAGTGCGGCCGCTCGTCCTCGGTGATGCGGCCGTCGCCGTTCAGGTCCTTGCCGGGGCCGACGGCGGGTCCCACCGGACGTTCGGGGTCGGCGGGCGCGCCCTGCATGACCGGCGCCTCCACGGTCGGGGCGGTCGGCGGCGTCGAGGGTTGGGACGTCGACGCGCGTTTCGCCGGAGCGGCCGCCGCCGCCTCGGTCGCCGCGACGACGGGCGCCGACCCGGACGGCGACGCCGGCACGCCGGGCGCCGCTTCGGTCGCTGTGGGATCGGCGCCGGCCTCGGGCGACGGGGAGCACGCGGCCCCGGCCAGGGCGGCGGCGGTCAGGATCAGGGACGGGCGCATGGGCACTCCTTCAACAGTCCGGAAAGCAACGTATGAACTGCCAGATCCGCCGCGTCGCCCCATGATTTCGCTTGCATAATCATATAAGGATATCTTTATATGACCTATGACGTTCCGCGCTGAAAATCTGGTGGAGGCGCTGCGCGGCGCCGGGGAACCGACGCGCCTGCGCATCCTCGCCCTGCTGGCGACGGAAGAGCTGTCGGTCATGGAGCTGTCCGGCGTGCTGGAGCAGTCGCAGCCGCGCGTCAGCCGCCATCTGAAACTGCTGACCGACGCAGGCCTGATCGAGCGCTTTCCGGACGGCGCGCGCGTCTTCTATCGCCTGTCGTCCGAGACGTCGGCGCGCCATCTCATCGACGCGGTCCTGGACCTGCTGGACGACTGCGACGGCGAGGCCGATCAGCGCCGCCTGGACGCCGTGCGCAAGGAACGCGCGGCGGAGGCGGAGGCCTGGTTCGACCTGATCGCCCCCAGCTGGGACCGCATCCGCTCGCACCACGTGCGTGAAAGCGCGGTGGAGGATGCCATCTTGGCCGCCGCCGGCGACGGGCCTTTCGACCGCATGGTCGACCTCGGCACCGGCTCGGGCCGGATGCTGACGCTGCTGGGCACGCGGGCGCGAACCGCGATCGGCCTGGATCTCAGCCAGAACATGCTGAACGTGGCGCGCGCCAACGTGGCCAAGGCCGGCATCGACAAGGTCGAACTGCGCCACGGCGACGTCTTCGCCACGCGCCTGCCCGACATGACGGCCGATCTGGTCGTGGTGCATCAGGTGCTGCACTACCTTACCGACCCCGCGGCGGCGGTCGCCGAAGCGGCGCGGCTGGTGCGTCCCGGCGGGCGCCTGCTGATCGTCGATTTCGCCCCCCACGCCCTGGAGCAGATGCGCGAGGAGCATCAGCATCGCCGACTGGGCTTCGACGACGCCGAGATTCGCCGCTGGCTGGCCGCGGGCGGGCTGGAGGCAGACGCCGCCACCGTGCTGCCGCCCGACCGCGAGGGACTGACCGTCTGCATCTGGACCGGCCGCCGCGCCGCGCTGAAGGAAGTGAAGGCCGCATGAGCGCCGAACCCGTGACGCTGTCGCAAGCCCGTGCCCTGCTGCTGTCGCCGCTGGGTCCCGTGGCGCGTGCCGGACGCGACGCCAGCCGCCCGCGCGTGTCGTTCGAATTCTTCCCGCCCAAGTCCGACGAGGCCGAGGCCAATCTGTGGAAGGCCGTCGAACGCCTGGCCCCGCTGAAGCCCGAGTTCGTCTCCGTCACCTACGGCGCCGGCGGCTCGACCCGCGAGCGCACGCACCGAACGGTGACGCGGATCCTGGCCGAGACCGAGCTGAAGCCCGCCGCGCACCTGACCTGCGTCGAGGCCAGCCGTGGCGAGATCGACGAGGTCATCGCAGAGTACAAGGCTGCGGGCGTGCGCCACATCGTGGCCCTGCGCGGCGATCCGCCGGGCGCAGCGGGCATCGGCGGCGCCTACCGGCCGCGCCCCGACGGCTACGCCAACGCCACCGAACTGGCCGCCGCGATCAGCCGCGTCGGCGGGTTCGAGATCACCGTCGGCGCCTATCCGGAGAAGCACCCGGAAAGCCCCTCGATCGAGCACGACGTCGAGGTGCTGAAGGCCAAGGTCGACGCCGGCGCCACGCGCGCCATCAGCCAGTTCTTCTTCGACATGGACGCCTTCCTGCGCTTCCGCGACCGCGTTCGCGCCGCGGGGATCGAGATCCCGCTGATCCCGGGCATCATGCCGGTGTCGAACTTCACCGGGCTGAAGCGCATGAGCGCGGCCTGCGGCGCCTCGGTCCCCGACTGGCTGGCGGCGCATTTCGACGGCCTGGACGACGATCCGGAGACGCGCAAGCTGCTGGCCGCCTCGGTCGCCGCCGAGACCTGCGCCCGTCTGCAGGAGGAAGGTTTCCAGGATTTCCACTTCTACACCCTGAACCGCGCCGACCTGGTCTACGCCATCTGCCGCGTGCTGGGCGTCCGCGAAGACAAGGCCGCCGCATGACCCGCGCCGAACGCATCGAAGCCCTCAAGGCCGCCGCGCGCGAGCGCATCCTGGTGCTGGACGGCAGCTGGGGCGTGATGATCCAGCGGCGTCAGCTGTCGGAAGCGGACTTCCGCGGCGAGCGGTTCGCCCAACACAATCACCCGCAGCAGGGCAACAACGACTTGTTGATCCTGACGCGCCCGGACGTCATCGCCGACCTGCACGACCAGTATTACGCCGCCGGCGCCGACATTTCGGAGACCAACACCTTCTCCTCCACCCGCATCGGTCAGGCCGACTACGGCATGGAAGACGCGGTCTACGATCTGAATTTCGAGGGCGCCCGCATCGCCCGCCAGGTCGCTGATAGCTGGACGGAGAAGGAGCCGGACAAGCCCCGCTTCGTCGCCGGCTCGATCGGTCCGACGAACCGCACCCTGTCGCTGAGCCCCGACGTCAACGATCCCGGCTATCGCGCCGTGACCTATGACGAGGTCTATGAGGGCTACAAGGAGCAGGCCCGCGCCCTGCACGACGGCGGCGTCGACATCTTCCTCGTCGAGACCATCTTCGACACGCTGAACGCCAAGGCGGCCATCAAGGCGATCCTGGACCTGCAGGACGAGGGGTATGAGCCCCTGCCCCTGTGGATCTCGGGCACCATCACCGACCGGTCGGGCCGCACCCTGTCGGGCCAGACGGCCGAGGCCTTCTGGAACTCGATCCGCCACGCGAAGCCCTTCGCCGTCGGCTTCAACTGCGCCCTGGGCGCCGACCTGATGCGGCCCTACGTCGCCGAGCTGTCGCGCCTGGCCGACACCCTGGTCGCCGCCTTCCCCAACGCCGGCCTGCCCAACGCCATGGGCCAGTACGACGAGCAGCCGCACGAGACCGCCCACGCCATCGAGGAATGGGCGAAGTCGGGCCTGGTCAACATCGTCGGCGGGTGCTGCGGCACCACTCCGGACCACATCGCCTGCGTCGCGGGCCAGGTCGCCGGCGTCACCCCGCGCGAGATACCGGAGCGTCCAGTCGCCATGCGGCTGTCGGGCCTCGAGCCGTTCGAGGTGGCGGCGTGATGGCTCGGACGATAAATCCTCCCCCGCCTCTTCGCGGGGGAGGGGGACCGCGTAGCGGTGGAGGGGGCGACCCCACGCGCCGGCGCTTGATGTCGCCCCCGCCCCCCCGCGTCGCGTGGTCCCCCTCCCCCGCTTCGCTGCGCTTGCAGGGGAGGATTTGAATGCGCCCCACCTTCATCAACGTCGGTGAGCGGACCAACGTCACCGGCTCGGCTAAATTCCGCAAGCTGATCGTCGAGGGCGACTATGCCGCCGCGCTGGACGTGGCGCGTCAGCAGGTCGAGGCGGGCGCCCAGGTCATCGACGTGAACATGGACGAGGGCCTGCTGGACGGCGTCGTCGCCATGCGGACCTTCCTCAACCTGATCGCCGCCGAGCCCGACATCGCGCGCGTGCCGGTGATGATCGACAGCTCCAAATGGGAGGTGATCGAGGCGGGCCTGAAGTGCGTGCAGGGCAAGCCGATCGTCAACTCGATCAGCATGAAGGCGGGCGAGACCGAGTTTCGCGAGCAGGCGATCAAATGCCTTCGCTACGGCGCCGCCGTGGTGGTCATGGCCTTCGACGAGGTCGGCCAGGCCGACACCGCCGCGCGCAAGATCGAGATCTGCACCCGCGCCTATCGCATCCTGGTCGACGAGGTCGGCTTCCCGCCCGAGGACGTCATCTTCGACCCCAACATCTTCGCCGTGGCGACGGGGATTGAGGAGCACGACAACTATGCCGTCGACTTCATCGAGGCGACGCGCGTCATCAAGGCCACCCTGCCCCACGCCCACGTCTCGGGCGGCGTGTCGAACGTGTCGTTCAGCTTCCGCGGCAACGAGCCGGTGCGCCGGGCGATCCACAGCGTCTTCCTGTATCACGCCATCGCCGCGGGCATGGACATGGGCATCGTCAACGCGGGCGATCTGCCCGTCTATGACGACATCGATCCGGAGCTGAGGGAGGCGGTCGAGGACGTCATCCTGAACCGGCCCCAGCGCACCAACGTCTCGAACACCGAGCGGTTGGTCGACCTGGCCCCGCGGTACAAGGGCGAGAAGGGAGCCGCGCGAGTCGTCGACCTCAGCTGGCGCGAGCAGCCCGTCGGCAAGCGCATCGAGCACGCCCTGGTCCACGGCATCACCGAGTTCATCACCGAGGACACCGAGGAGGCGCGGCTTGCGGCCGCGCGCCCGCTGCACGTCATCGAAGGCCCCCTGATGGACGGGATGAACGTCGTCGGCGACCTGTTCGGCGCGGGCAAGATGTTCCTGCCGCAGGTGGTCAAGTCCGCCCGGGTGATGAAGCAGGCCGTGGCCTGGCTGGAGCCGTTCATGGAGGCCGAAAAGGCCGGCCAGCCCCGCCAGCAGGCGGGCAAGATCCTGATGGCGACGGTCAAGGGCGACGTTCACGACATCGGCAAGAACATCGTCGGGGTCGTCCTCCAGTGCAACAACTACGAGGTCGTCGACCTGGGCGTCATGGTGCCCGCCGACCGCATCCTGGACGAGGCGGAAAAGCACGGCGTGGACGTCATCGGCCTGTCGGGCCTGATCACCCCGTCGCTGGACGAGATGGTGTTCGTGGCGCGCGAGATGGAGCGCCGCGGCTTCTCCATCCCCCTGCTGATCGGCGGCGCGACCACCAGCCGGACGCACACGGCCGTGAAGATCGAGCCGGCCTATCGACGCGGCTCCACCACCTACGTCGTCGACGCCAGCCGCGCGGTCGGCGTCGTCTCCGGCCTGCTGTCGCCGACCGAAAAGGCCCGGAATGAGCAGGCCACGCGCGACGAGTACGTCCGCATCCGCGAGCAGTACGCGCGCGGGCAGGAGGTGAAGGCCCGCGCCAGCCTGCAGCAGGCGCGCGCCAACCGCTGGCGGCCCGATCCGGCCCAGCCCCTGCCCCCGGCGCCGTCCTTCACCGGCGTGCGCGCCTTCGACGCCTGGGATCTGCGGGACCTGGCCGACCACATCGACTGGACCCCCTTCTTCGCCAGCTGGGAGCTGATCGGTCGCTACCCCCAGATCCTGGACGACGAGATCGTCGGCGAAGCCGCGCGCGACCTGTTCCGCGACGCCCGGGCCATGCTGAAGCGGATCATCGACGAGCGCTGGTTCACGGCGAAGGGCGTGGTCGGCTTCTGGCCCGCCAACGCGCGCGGCGACGACGTCGTCGTCTGGGCCGACGAGGGCCGCACGACTGAGCTGGCCCGCTTCCACGGCCTGCGCCAGCAGATCGCCAAGTCGAACGGCAAGCCGAACCTGTGCCTGTCGGACTTCGTGGCCGAGGACGGCGACGACTGGCTGGGCGCCTTCGCCGTCACCGCGGGGCACGGCGAGCTGGAAAAGGCGGCGGAGTTCAAGGCGGCCGGCGACGACTATTCCGCCATTCTGGCCACCGCCCTGGCCGACCGCCTGGCCGAGGCCTTCGCCGAGCGGCTGCACAAGGAGGTGCGGACGACGCTGTGGGGCCACGCCCCCGACGAGAACCTGTCGGTGCAGGACCTGATCGAGGAGAAGTACCGGGGCATCCGTCCGGCGCCGGGCTATCCGGCCCAGCCGGACCACACCGAAAAGGCGACGTTGTTCCGTCTGCTGAACGCGGGGGACAACGCCGGCATGGCGCTGACCGAAAGCTTCGCCATGACGCCGCCGGCCTCGGTCAGCGGCCTCTACTTCGGCCACCCGGGCAGCCACTATTTCGGCGTCGGCAAGATCGACCGCGACCAGGTCGAGGACTATGCGGCCCGCAAGGGGTGGACGATCGAAGAGACCGAGCGGTGGCTGGCGCCGATCCTGAACTACGAGCCGGGCGAGGCGGGGCGCGCCGACGCGGCGTGACCCCTATTCCAGGCCGACGTCCCTCGGCGTCGGCGGCGCCTCGGTGATCCCCAGCGAGATGCGGCGCGCGGCGTGCTCGCATCGGCCCGGCAGGCCGAAGAACAGGCCGAAGGTCTGATCCCGCGTCGCCAGGTCGGCCGTCAGGATCGGCGCCCACATCCGCCGCGCGCCGTCGGCGGCGGCCTGCGCCTCGGCCAGCGCTTCCGGCGACTGGTATTGGCGACCGGCGTCCAGGGCCGCGCGGAACTTCTGCGCCTCGATGCGACCGAGGTCGATCAGGCTCAGATCCAGCTCGTCGGTCGTGCCTAGGCTTTCTCCGGTCTGCACGTGACCGCTGACCAGCGCCTCGCACCACGCCACCAGCGAATAGTCGTTCTCCGGCGCACCCGGGGGCAGCGGATTGGCATAGGCGATGGCCTCGCGCGTGCGACGCGACCGCTCCTCGTCGTCGCGCGTGAACTGCGTGCCGCCGGTGCGGATCACCTCGTCCTGCGCGTGCGCCGCGGGCGCGTGGGCCGACAGGGCCAGCGTCGACAGAACGGCGAGCAGAACGAAACGCATGAAACCTCCGGTGACCTGGCCGTCGAGATAGGGCGCCCGCACGCGCCCGGGCAAGAAAAAGGCGGCGGATCCTAAGATCCGCCGCCCCTTCCGTCGGTTTGAACCGCCGCTTCTTAGAAGCGGTAGGCCAGGCTGAAGCGAACCGAGCGCGGAGCTTGGTAGGCCGTCACCTTGCCGTAGTTCGGGTCGGGATCGTTCGGCGCCGTCAGGTCGCCGAACTCGTTGAAGTCCTGCTCCGAGTCCGCGTCGAAGATGTTGAACACGTCCGCGCGCAGGACCAGCGATTCACCCGGAATGGTGAACACCTGGGCCAGGTCGTACGAGAACGTCATGTCGACGTTGGTCAGCCAGTCGCTCTCGAACGACTCGCCGCGCGGCGTGGCCACGCCGCCGCAGAACCACGACGCCGCGCCGTACAGCGAGGCGAACACGTCGGTCGGGTGCACGCCCTGGCAGCCGAACTTGCGCGGCGACTGGATCAGCAGGTTGGCGCCGACGTTGAACGCCGGGGTCACCTGCCAGTTGCCGAACGCCTTGAACGTGTGTTCGCGGTGGTTCGGCAGGAAGCCGTACGCGTTGTCCAGCAGGCCGGGCTGGTCGAAGTCCTGCGACAGACCGGGGTCGGTCTGGCCGTTGTCGGACTTCAGCGCGCCTTCGTAGTTGCCCTTGGACTGCGACCACACGTAGCTGAAGCGGCCGGCCCACACGCCGTCGAAGGATTTCTCCATCGACAGTTCCACCGCCTTGTAGGTGCGGTCCGGGGTCGGATAGTTCAGCTGGTCGGCGGTCAGGACGATCTCGCGATCGGCCGTGACGCGGCCGCCGGTCGCGCGCGACAGGTCGGCGCCCGACAGGGTGATGCGCATGTCCTCACCCGGGTTGGTCAGGACGTACTGGTGGAAGCCGTACCACACCGAGTAGCACTCGGCGTAGGTCAGGTTGTCCGGATCGGCGCCCGAGCAGTAGTCCAGAACGGCGGCGTCGATGGCGACGTCGTCGATGGCGGTGCCCAGTTCGCGATAGGTGCCCTTCACGCCGAAGGTCCAGTCGTCGAACACCCGGGCTTCATAGCCCAGGATGAACTCGTCGACGTACATCGGGTCGATTTCGGCGTCGACCTGGGTCGAGATCGGCTTGACGGTGCCGTCGGCCAGGTTGGTGCCCGACACGAAGGTGCCGAGGATCGGCTCGTCCGTCGTGTCGTTGATGCCGTCGCGGTTCAGGTCGTTCGGGCCGCCGGTGACGTTCAGGTTCCAGACGTCCTGAATGAAGAACTCGGCGCCGGCCAGACGCTGGTTGGTGTTCACGGCCACCGGCAGGAAGTAGCGGCCGTAGAAGCCGAACAGCTTCGCGTCGCCGTCGCCGAAGACGTCGTAGGTGGCGCCGACGCGCGGGGCCCACTGGTTCTGCAGGTCGATGAAGGCGACGCCCGCGATGTTCTCGTTCTCGAAGCCTTCGTTGCGGATGCCCAGGTTCAGGGTCAGGCGGTCGGTGACCTCCCAGCTGTCCTGCAGGTAGTAGGCGTTCTGCGTCGAGGTCCAGCCGCCGTCGTTGTCATAGGCGCGGATGCGGACGCGACGCGGATGACCGATCAGATCGGTCCGCCCCGGGGGAATGTTGGCTGCGGTGAACAGCGACTGATAGCGATACCACAGGCCGCCCGTGACCTGGCCGGTGCAGGCGATGGTCGGCGTGATGCCGCCCGGACGGCAGTAGTTGTAGCCGGCGCCCGAATAGTCGAGCTGCTGCGACGACTCCAGCTTCTCCTGGTCGATGCCGGCGCGGAAGTGGTGGGCGCCGAAGAAATCGACGTACACGTCGACGTCGGCACGCAGCACGGTGCGCTCGTCTTCGTTGACCGACGGCTGGCCCACGCCCCAGATGCCGCGACGCGGGAAGCCGGGCAGTTGATCGGTGATCAGGGCGCCGGCGTCGCCGGGCGAGAAGGCGTATTCGTTGTACTCGTTGACGCCGTAGGCCAGCGAGGTGGTCAGCCAGTCGGTCCAGATGCCGGTGTAGCGGGCGATCCAGTTCGAGCCGCCGAACTTGAACGTCGAGGGCGTGAACTGACCGATCTCATCGCCGTTGGCGTTGACGAAGATGTTGCGGGTCTGCTGCTCTTGCTCGTCCGAGAAGTAGGTCAGTTCCAGACGGTGATCGTCGGTGATCAGGAAGTCGACCTTGGCGCCGTAGAACGGGTCGTCCGAGGTGACTTCGGTGCCGACGGCGCCGGGGCCGAAGTCCGGATCGGTCGTGGGCGAGCCGATGTTCGTCGCCGAGCGGTCGCGGAAGTTGTACAGGCCGAACAGGAACAGCCGGTCACGGATGATCGGGCCGCCGAAGTCGATGATGACGTCCGAGGACTCGACTTCGTCGAACTTGTTCTGGGCCAGGTAGGTGTCCGGCGAATCCGAACGCAGGCTGTCCGGCGACCAGTAGCCGGTGATGCCGAATTCCCACTCGTTGCCGCCCGACTTGGTCGTGCCGTTCAGCACGCCGCCGGTGCCGCGGCCGAACTCGGCCTGATAGCCGCCGGTCTTGGTTTCGAGCGTCTGATAGAATTCGAACGGAACGATCGACGAACCCGTGAAGTCACGGAATTTCGTGATGTTCAGGCCGTTGATGAAGTAGGTGTTCTCACCGGCCGACGAGCCGCCGATGGTCGGGATGCCGCCGAAGGCGCCGTCCGAGGCGGTCACTCCCGGGGCCAGCAGGGCCACGGCGTTGGCGTCGCGGGCGATCGGGATGTTGCGCGACAGCTCTTCGACGTTGACCGTCAGGCCCGTCGTCGTGGCGTCGAACTCCGACACGGCTTGGCGCACGCCGATGACGACGATGTCGTCGACCGACGAGGCGTCGTCCGAGGCGGGCGCCGCGCCCGCGCGGCCGACCGTGAAGATCAGCGAGGTGGTGCCGCCGGCGCCGACCGAGATGGTCTCGGTCAGGACGTCGTTGCCCGACGACGTGATGGTGGCGACGTACTGGCCCTGCGGCAGGGCCACGGCGCGGAAGGAGCCGTCGGCGCCGGTCGTGTAGGTGCGGGTGAAGCCCTGCGACACCGACTGCAGCGTCACGGTCGCGCCGGAGACCGGAGCCCCGGTCTGGGTTTCGACGGTGCCGGCGACGGCCCCCTGCACGATGTTCTGCGCGGCGGCCTGGGTGGGCGCCAGCAGAACGGCGGCCGCCGGGACGGCGACCAGCGCCATCAGCGAGGCGCCGCCGATCATCGTGGATTGCAGCAGACGCTGCCGAATGGTGTGGGTCTTCAAGAGACGTCCTCCTAGGGCCGGTGCGAAGCTTCCCGTTTCCGGGCCCCTCGTCGCACCGACGTTGAGCATCCGCGAGCCCCAATGCGCGCAGATTGCCGCCACACTACCCCGCGGACCGCCTGCAGGTCACCACAATTACGGTCTCGTAACCCGTTCGTCGCCACATTGTCGTAATCGAGCCACACCCCGCCAAGGCGTTAAGATCGCTTAAGAATCGGCTCATTTCCGTCGGCCTCGAAGACGAACGCGGGTATGCCTTCGCCCATCGCGCGCCGCGGCTTCGTCGCAATTCCCGCGAGGGGAGTCCGGCCCCCCTCGGCTCGATTCGGCTATCTCAGGATGGTCGTCCGCGCGGCGTAGGGCGCCGGTTCCGGAGAGCACGAAGCGGTCGCCAGCTGTGCCGCCATGAGGCACAACAGCGCCGCGGCGACGGTCAGGAGCCGATTTGAGACGGAAAAGGCGATCGTGGCGGCCATGACTGAACTCCGGACGGGCGTTTACGCCTCGTTAAGGCAAGGCCCGCGCCAGCGATGAGCGTCTCCATCCCCTTCGTCCGCGACTTCGATCCCCGCCATGGCGAGCGCGTGCGTCTGACGCCGCGACTGGCGCGTGTGACGGCCGACAATCCCGGGCCGTTCACCTTCACCGGCACCAACACCTTCCTCGTCGGCGACGCGGAGGGGCGCGGCACGGTCGCGGTCGTCGATCCCGGCCCCGACGACCCCGCGCATCTGGAGGCGCTGCTGCGAGCGCTGGACGGGCGTCGCGTCGCCGCGATCCTGCTGACCCACACGCACCGGGATCATGCGCCCTTGGCCGTACCGCTGCGGCGTCGGATCGATGCGCCGATCCTCGCCGCGCCCCCGCCTTCGATCGAGACGCACGCCTCATCCCCCGAGGAGGCCGAGACCTCGGGCGTCGCGCCCGACCGGACGCTGAGCGACGGCGACGTGGTGCGCGGCGACGGCTGGACGCTGCGCGCGCTGGCGACCCCGGGCCACGCCTCGAACCACCTGTGCTTCGGGCTGATCGAGGAGAACGCCCTGATCTGCGGCGACCACGTCATGGGCTGGTCGACCACGGTCGTGGCGCCGCCGGACGGCGACATGACCGCCTACATGGCCAGCCTGGACGCCGTGATCGCGCGCGGATTCGACCGTCTTTGGCCCGCGCACGGCGCGTCGATCGACGACCCCGCGCCCTTCCTGGCCGCCTATCGCGAACACCGGCTGGCCCGCGACGCCCAGATCCTGGCGCGCCTGGAGGCGGGGGACCAACGGATATCGGAGATCGTGCCGACCCTGTACGCCCAGGTCGACCGCCGCCTGTGGCCGGCGGCGGCCCTGTCGGTGCAGGCCCACCTCATCGCCCTGGTGCGCGCCGGCCGGGTGCGCGCCGAGCCGTCGCCGACGCTGGACGCCCTCTACGCCCCGGCCTGAGCGGCCAGAGCCCGCGCCAGCGCCGCGGCCAGGCGGCAAGTCTCGTCGCCCTGCGGCGCGTTCGAACGTGCGGTGACCCTCACGTCGGTGCGACCGGGCCGAATGCGCACCACCGCGTCGTGCGAAAGGCCGAACCAGAAGCCGGAGCGCTCGCCCTCCGCCCGGAACGGCGCCGAGCCGATCACGGTGAAGCCGGCCCCTTCCAACGCCGCCGCCGCCCGCTCGGGCGCCAGCTGACTGGGCGCCGACTCCACGCCGGTGCAGGCCTGCGGCGCGGTCGCGGCCGGCGCCCCGTCGGCGGCGCGGCGCTGGGCCAGCAGACGGGAAAAGCCCGGCGGATCGGCGACGTCGCTCGTCACGTCCCAGGGGCGGGCCTGGTGAAAGGCGGTCCAGCGCATGGCCAGTCCCGCCGCCGTGGCGCCCACGGCGACCACGGCGAACAAGGCCGCCAGCCCCAGCGCCTTCGGCTTGCGCACCGACCACGCCGCCAGGATCAGCGCGCAGACCACCCCCACGCCCGTCAGCGCGGGCGCGACCAGGAACGTCAGCGTCTGCAGCGCGAACTCGGGCCGCCACAGGCCCGCGCGGGTCCCCAGCGCCGCGACGAAGATCGTCGCCGCGCCCGCCAGCGATCCGGCGATCAGCCAGGCCGCCCGGTCCAGCGTGGACGCCGCGCGCGCCACCGCCTCAGCCCTGCGCCGTCGGCAAGCGATAGTCCTTCAGCCGCTCGCGCACGATCTTCTTGTCGATCTTGCCGGTCGCGCCCAGCGGGATGTCGTCGACGAAGATCACGTCGTCGGGCATCCACCACTTGGCGATCTTGCCTTGCAGGAAGTCCAGGTGCTCCTGCTTGTCTTGGCTCTGGCCCGGCTTCAGCTTGACGACCAGCACGGGGCGCTCGTCCCACTTCGGATGCGCCGCGCCGATGACGGCGGCCAGTTCCACCTTGGGGTGGCCCACGGCGATGTTCTCGATGTCGATGGAGCTGATCCATTCGCCGCCTGACTTGATGACGTCCTTGGCGCGGTCGGTGATCTGCATGAAGCCGTGCGGGTCGATCGTGGCGACGTCGCCGGTGTCGAAATAGCCTTCGTTGTCCAGGATTTCGCCGCCCTCGCCCTTGAAATAGGCGCCCGCGACCGTCGGCCCCTTCACCATGAGACGCCCATAGGTGTGCCCGTCGTGCGGCATCTCCTGCCCGGCGTAGTTCTTCAGCTTCAACTCGATGCCCAGCGGCGGCACGCCCTGCTTGGTCCGCCACTTCATCTGCTCGTCATAGGGCAGCGCCAGCAGCTCGGGCGGCAGGGTCGACAGCGTGCCGATGGGCGACGTTTCCGTCATGCCCCAGCCCTGCAGCACCTCGACCCCGAACTCGTCGTTGAAGGCGCGGATCAGGCTTTCCGGCACCGCCGACCCGCCGATCAGCACGCGCTTGACCGTCGACAGCTTCAGCCCCTTCTCGCGCATGTGCGTCAGCAGGCCCTGCCACACCGTGGGAACGGCGGCCGAGAAGGTGACCGCCTCGCTTTCCAGCAGCTCGTAGATGGCCTCGCCGTCCATCCGCGCGCCCGGCATGACCAGCTTGGCGCCCGACGCCGGTCCCGCGAAGGCGATGCCCCAGGCGTTGGCGTGAAACATCGGCACGACGGGCAGGATCACTTCCTTGGGCGACGGGCCCAGCACCGTCGCCTGCATGCCCAGCAGCGTGTGGATGAAGTTCGACCGGTGCGAATACATCACCCCCTTGGGGTTCCCGGTCGTGCCGGAGGTGTAGCACAGCCCGCACGCCGTGTTCTCGTCGAAGCCGCCCCACTCCGCCTCTGCCGAAGCGCCCGCCACGATCTGCTCGTAGCATTCGGCCTGCGGCAGCTTGGTCGCCGGCATCGTGAACTCGTCGGTCATCACCACGACCCGCTCGACCGACGGACAGTGCGGCAGCACCGCCTCCAGCAGCGGGATGAAGGTCAGATCGACGAAGATGATTTTGTCTTCGGCGTGGTTGATGATGTAGCCCAGCTGTTCCGGGAACAGGCGCGGGTTCAGCGTGTGGCACACCGCGCCGATGCCCATGATCCCGTACCAGGCCTCGATGTGACGGGCGGTGTTCCAGGCCAGGGTGGCGACCCGGTCGCCCGGCTTCACGCCCCAGTCCAGCAGGGCGTTCGACACCTTCTTGGCCCGGCCGTGAATCTCGGCGTAGGTCGTGCGGACCACCGGCCCCTCGACCGACCGCGTCACCACCTCGCGGTGCGGGTGCCAGTTCTTCGCGTGGTCCAGGATCTTGTCGACCGTCAGGGGCCAGTCCTGCATCAATCCCAGCATCGTCGATCCCTTGAGCGGCCGTCTCGGCGCGGCCTGAGCTCACGCTATCCACGCCCATGGGCTTAGGCAACGTGACGCTGGGGAAGCCGGGCGGGGCTATCGGTCGCGGCGCGCGCCGCCTAAAGGGCCGGGACATGACCCTTCTGATCGGCATCACCGGCGGCTCCGGCTCCGGCAAGACCACCCTGGCCCAGGCGCTGGTCGCGGCCCTGCGGCCCGGCGCGGCCGTGCTGCTCAGCGAGGACGACTGGTACGTCGACGCCGCCGCCCTGCCCGGCTTCGACCCCGCCGCCTTCGACTTCGACGACGTCGCCGCGCGCGACCACGCGCTGATGATCGCCCAGCTGGCGCAGCTCAAGGCCGGACGCGCCGTCGACGCGCCCGTCTATTCCATGACGACCCATGGGCGCGAGACGTTCACCCGCCGCGTCGAGCCCGCCGACGCCGTCGTGGTGGAAGGCGTGCACGTGCTCAGCTCTCCCGCCCTGGCGACCCTGTTCGACGTCAAGGTCTTCGTCGACACCCCCGCCGACATCCGCTTCATCCGCCGCCTGCTGCGCGATCAGGCCGAGCGCGGCCGATCGGCGGACTCCGTCGTCGCCCAGTATCTGAAGACCGTGCGCCCGGGGCACGAGCGCTTCACCGAGCCCGCGCGCGCCGTGGCCGACTTCGTGGTGGCCGACACGACGGCGGCCGTCCGGCTGGCCGACCCCGAAGCCGTCGTCCGGCTGGCCGCGCCGCTTCTGGTCCATCCGCGCATACGGCCCCTTCTCGCGGAACCGACGGCGCCGTAACGTCGTTCGTCGTCGCTCGCGACTCGCGCGACGCCCCAAGCCACGACGAAAGACCGAATGCACGGCCCCCCTCCCGGCGCAGACGCCGATCCCCGCCGCCAGGCCATTCTGCGCCAGGCGCGCCGACACTTCACCGCCGAGGGCTTCGCCTCGACCAAGATGGAGGCGGTCGCGCGCGAGTCCGGGGTGTCCACCGCCACCCTCTATGCCCAGTTCGCCGGCAAGTCCGAGCTGTTCGCCGCCGTGATCGAGGACGCTGCGGACGACTTCACCGCCCAGATGCTGCGGGTCTTCGCCGAGGACCGCCCGGCACGCGACCAGTTGACCGACTTCGCCGTCGGCTACGCCCGCTTCATGGCCGACCCGTTCGTGCGCTCCGTCTTCCGACTGGTCATGGCCGAGCGCCCGCGCTTCCGCGACGTGTCCATGAGGTTCTTCGAGAAGGGCAAGAGCGAGTTCGGCGCCTACGTCATCGGCGTGATCCGCCAGATGCGCGACCGGGGAGAGCTGCGCGTCGAGCATCCTTCGTGGGCGGCCGGTCAGCTGTTCGGCATGATCGAGCACCCGGTCTTCTTCATGCCGCTGGTCACCGGCGACGAGGTCATGCCGGTGCGCGCCGCCGACCAGATCGCCGCCGACGCGGTCGAGACCTTCCTGGCCCGCTACGGCGTCCCGCGCCGCTAGGGCTGCAGGCGGGTCTTCGTCCAGCCCTCGCCCGCGCGGTCGAAGCGCAGGCGGTCGTGCAGGCGGAACGGTCGGTCGCGCCAGAACTCCACGGCCGTCGGCACGACCCGCCAGCCGGTCCAGTGCGATGGTCGCGGAACCTCGCCCTCGCCGAACCCAGCCGTTTCCCTCGCCACGGCGGCTTCCAGCTCGCCTCGCGTCGCCAGCGGCCGCGACTGGTCCGAGGCCCAGGCTCCGATGCGGCTCTCGCGCGCCCGGCTGGCGAAATAGGCGTCGGCTTCGGCCGGCGTGACGGCCTCCACGACGCCCCGCACGCGCACCTGACGGCGCAGCGTCTTCCAGTGGAACAGCAGCGCCGCCACGGGCCGCGCCGCCAGCTGCCGACCCTTGGCGCTCTCGGCGTTGGAATAGAAGGTCAACCCCCGCGCGTCGACGTCCTTGAGCAGCACCATCCGGCTGTCCGGCGCGCCGTCGCCGTCGACGGTCGACAGGCACATGGCGTTGGGGTCGTTCACCTCGTGCGCCCGCGCGTCCGCCAGCCAGTCGATCACCAGCCCGATCGGCTCGTCGCGATCGAAGATCGTCTCGTCGCCGTTGGCGGCCAAGGCGGCGGCGTAATCGCGGGCGTACTCCTCGCGCGACGGGCTGGGGGGGATCACGGGGGCGGTCATGGCCTTGCGATACTCCGCGCGCGCGTCGTCCGGAAGTCCGGCACGGTTAACCCGGCATTGACCCTGATCGGGGCCTTTGTCGGCGATGCGATCGACCGCGCCCGTGATGACCGTCGCCGAGGCCCGCGCCGCCCTGGGGCTGGACGCCGCCGTTCACGGCGCGGAGCTGACCGCCGCCTTTCGTCGTGCGATCAAGGCCGCGCGGCCCGATCTTCCGGGCGGCGACGAGGCCGCTTTCCGCCGCGTCATCGCCGCGCATGAGGTCCTGAAGCGCCTCGACGCGCCGCTGGCCCTGCCCCGTCCCCAGATGCGCCAGGCGCCGACGCCGACGGTCGCCATAGGTCCGCTGGACGCGGTGCATGGCGGCGAAACCGTCGTTCGGCTTGGCGGTCGTCGCCTGAAAATTCGGCTTCAGCCGGGCGTGCGCACCGGCGACCGCCTGCGGCTGAAGGGCGCCGGGCGCGACGGCGCCGACCTGTTCCTGCCCGTCGTGATCCGCGGCCAAGGCGCCCTGTCGGTCGTCGGCGACGATCTCCACATGACCGCGCCGGTCCCGCGCCAGATGCTGCGCGACGGCGGCCGATTGGAGATCGCCACCCACGCCGGACTGCGCTCGGCCTGGCTGGTTCCGGACCACCCGACGCTGCGGCTCCGTCTGCGCGACCTGGGTCTGCCCGCGCGCGGCGCCCGCCGCCGGGGGCACCTGTTCGTGACGCTGGAGCCGGTGGAGGACGCCCCGTCCGCCGCCGCCGACCTGCTGAGCCGGTTCACGCGCGTCTGGACGCCGGAGCGCCGCGCGGCCTAAGCCTGTCGGGCCATGTCCCACAACACGTTCGGCCACCTGTTCCGCGTCACCACCTGGGGCGAAAGCCACGGCCCGGCCATCGGCTGCGTCGTCGACGGCTGCCCGCCCGGCATCCCCCTGACCGAGGCGGACATTCAGCCCTGGCTCGACCGGCGCAAGCCCGGCGGCAGCCGCTTCGTCACCCAGCGGAAAGAGAGCGACGCCGTCCGCATCCTCTCCGGGACCCATGACGACGGCGCCGCCCCGGTGACCACCGGCACGCCCATCTCGCTGATGATCGAGAACGAAGACGCGCGGTCGAAGGACTATGGCGAGATCGCGCGGTCCTACCGCCCCGGCCACGCCGACTTCACCTACGACGCCAAGTACGGCGTGCGCGATCCGCGCGGCGGCGGTCGGTCCTCGGCACGCGAGACGGCCATGCGCGTCGCCGCCGGCGCCGTGGCCCGCAAGGTCCTGGGCGACGGCGTCGTGATCCGCGCCGGCGTCACGCAACTGGGTCCGCACCGGATCGCCGACGATGCGGTCGATTTCGACGCCGTCCACGACAACACCCTGTTCGCCGCCTCCGTCGACGTGGTCCCCGCCTGGTCCGACTACCTCGACGGCGTGCGCAAGGCCGGCTCGTCGATCGGCGCGATAGTGTCGCTGGAGGTGACGGGGGCTCCCGCCGGATGGGGCGCGCCGCTCTACGGCAAGCTGGACGCCGAGTTGGCCGCCGCCCTGATGTCGATCAACGCGGTCAAGGGCGTGGAGATCGGCGCCGGCTTCGCCGCGGCCGAGCTGTCGGGCGAGGACAACGCCGACGAGATGCGCAGGGGACCGGACGGTCGCCCCGTCTTCCTGTCCAACAAGGCCGGGGGCGTTCTGGGCGGCATCTCCACGGGCCAGCCGATCACCGCGCGCGTGGCCTTCAAGCCCACCTCCTCCATCCTGACGCCCCGCCGCAGCGTGACCCGCGACGGCGCCGACACCGACCTGCGCACCATCGGCCGCCACGACCCCTGCGTGGCCCTGCGCGGCGTGCCCGTGGTCGAGGCCATGGCGGCCTGCGTGCTGGCGGACGCCATGCTGCGTCATCGCGGACAGGTGGGCGCCCCCTTTCCGTAACCACCACTGTTGCCTATATGGGCCTTAGCGAGGTTTCCAGCCCTCGGATACAGGACTGACCCATGATCGACGTTCGACCCTTCAACACCCTCGGCGGCGCGGACCACGGCTGGCTCAAGGCGCGCCATCACTTCTCGTTCGCCAACTACTACGACCCGTCCCGCATGGGCTGGGGTCGACTGCGCGTCTGGAACGACGACGAGATCGCCGCCCAGTCCGGCTTTCCCCCGCACCCGCACGCGGACATGGAGATCATCACCTACGTCCGGACCGGCGCGATCACGCACCAGGACTCAATGGGCAACCAGGGCCGCACGGGCGCCGGCGACGTGCAGGTGATGAGCGCGGGCACCGGCGTGCGCCACGCCGAGTTCAATCTGGAGCCGGAAACCACCACCCTGTTCCAGATCTGGATCGAGACCGACAAACGCGGCGCCCAGCCCAGCTGGGGCCAGCGCGAGTTCCCGAAGGCCGACCGCTCCGGCCGCTTCACCGTCGTGGCGTCGGGTGATCCGGCGGACGGCGCTCTGACCATCAACGCCGACGCCAAGGTGCTGGCCGCCACGCTGAAGGCCGGCGAGACGATCACCTATGACCTGGCCGAGGGGCGGCGCGCCTATCTGGTCCCCGCGGCGGGTCGGGTGGAGGTCAACGGCGTCGCCCTGAACGCGCGTGACGGCGCAGGCATCGCAGGCGAGCCGACGCTGACCGTGACGGCCACGGCCGACGCCGAACTGGTGATGGTCGACAGTCTGTAAGGGCGCGGGGGCGGGCTTGGGCCTGCCCTCGTCACGGCAGGGTGAACAGCACGTGGACCCAGCCGACGTGCTGGGCCTGTTCCAGCGCCTCGAACAAGGGCACGGCCAGGAAAAAGGCCAGGCCGTCGCGCAACGTCGTCAGGAAAAACGTCGGCCGCACCTCGATCGTCTCGGCGTCCCGCCACAGCGCGAAGTTGGGAAAGAACCGCGGCGTGCGCGCCTTGTAGACTCGATAGGCGTCCCCGAACGCGCCCTCCAGCCACGCCTCCTCCTGGCGGACGGTCAGATAGAAGACCGCGATGGAGATCAGCGTGAACAGGCACGCCATCACCACGCTGCCCGTCTGGGCGCCCATGCCGAAGGCGCCGAGAAAGCTGAAGACGTAGAGCGGGTTTCGCGTCAGCGAATAGGGTCCCTTGTCGACGATCTCAGCCTTTTTCCGGCCTCCGATGTACAGCGAGCACCACGCGCGGCCCACCACGCACAGCGCGATCAGGCCGACGCCGACGCCCTCCAGCGACTGATGCATCGGCGTCTCGCCGCCCACGCTTCCGGTCACGGCCGCCAGCCCCACGACCAGCAGCACGGCGACCAGCAGCGCCCCCTTGCGGATCAGTTGCACCTTTCGCAGGTGATCGGGGTCGGCAAGCGTCAGGTCGCGGTCGGTCGTCATCGGCGCATCACGCGCGCGACTCGCGGCGGTGTAAAGCCGTGATTTCGACGCAGCGCGCCTTCAGATTAAGCTGCGATTGACCATCCCTGCCGCATGCAGGCCGGGTCGCCGGAGAAATCGCCATGTCCCCCGCCCGCCTCGCCGCCCTGACCGCCGTCCTCGGCGGCTCGCTGATGCTGCAGGGGTGCCTGGTCGGCGCCGTGGTCGGAACCGCCGGCGCGGTCGTCGGCACGACGGCGAAGGTCACCGGCGCGGTCGTGGGGGCCGGGGTCGACGCGGTCACCACCTCCGACGAGGAGACCAAGGCCAAACGCGAGCGCGAGCAGCGCGAGTGGGAGCGCGAACAGCGCCGCTGCGAACAGCGCCGCGCGTCGGGCCGCTCCTGCTGACCTACAGCGTCAGTTCGCACCGCTCGCCGATGGTCGGCCGCAGGACGGCGATCCTCGACAGCCCCGGAAACTGCGGCGCCAGCCGGTCGGCGAACCAGGCGCAGATCGCCTCCAAACTGGGGGTCTCCAAGCCCGGATGCTCGTTCAGCAGGCCGTGATCCAGCTGCTCCGCCGCCGCCTTCAGCGCCGTCTCCAGTTTCGTCAGGTCGACCACGAAGCCCATCTCCCCGCCCGGCGCGCCGCGCACGCTGGCCTCAACCCGGAACGAGTGCCCATGCACGCGCCGGTGCGGGCTGCCCTCCGGTCCGTGGGGGAAGTGATGCGCCGCGTCGAAATGGGCGGCCTTGGTGACTTCGAAAACGCGGGTCATCTCACGCCGATGTACTTGTGCGTCTGGACGCTCAGGCGCCAGCGCGGGTGTTCCAGACAATAGGCGACCGCCGCCGCCGTGTTCGCCGCCTGATCCGGCCCGTCCATCGGCTGCAGCCAGAACCGCTCGAACTCCAGCCCCTCGAACCGCTCGGGCCTGGCCTTGGGCTGGGGGAAGACAAGCTTCAGCTCATGCCCCCGCGTCTGCACCACCGGCGCATCGGCCTTGGGGCTGACGCAGATCCAGTCGATGCCCTCCGGCGCCGGCACCGTGCCGTTGGTCTCCACGGCGATGGAGAAGCCCCGCGCGTGCAGGGCGTCGATCAGCGCCGGGTCCAGCTGCAGCAGCGGCTCGCCCCCGGTGCAGACGACCAGCCGGTTCGCCTGTCCGCCGATCCAGCGCGCCGCCACATGGTCCGCCAGCGTCGCGGGGTCCGCGAACTTGCCCCCGCCGTCGCCGTCCACGCCCACGAAGTCGGTGTCGCAGAAGTCGCAGACCGCGCCCCGCCGGTCCCGCTCCAGCCCGTTCCACAGATTGCAGCCGGCGAAGCGCAGGAACACCGCCGCGCGGCCCGCCTGCCCGCCCTCGCCCTGCACCGTCAGGAAGCACTCCTTGACCGCGTACGTCATCGCCGCGCCGCCCACTCGGCCCAGCCGCGCGCGCGCAGCTCGCACGCCGGACAGTCCCCGCAGCCGTGGCCCCAGGCGTGCGGATCGCCGCGCTCGCCGCGATAGCAGGTGTGGCTGTCCTCGACGATCAGCCGCACCAGCGGCTCGCCGCCCAGCGCGTGCGCCAGCGCCCAGGTGTCGGCCTTGGTCAGCCGCATCAGCGGGGTCTCGATGACGACCGGTTTGTCCAGCCCCAACGACAGCGCCCGCGCCATCGCGTCGATCGTGTCGCGGCGGCAGTCGGGATAGCCGCTGAAATCCGTCTCGCACATGCCGCCGACCAGCACGTCCAGCCCCCGCCGGTCCGCCAGCGCCGCCGCGCAGGTCAGGAACACCAGATTGCGCCCCGGCACGAACGTCGTCGGCAGGCCGCGCGCGTCCATCTCGATCTCGCGCTCGGCGGTCAGCGCGCTCTCGGCGATGCGCCCGTACCCGGTCAGGTCGACCACGTGGTCCGGCCCCAGGCGCGCCGCCCAGTCCGCGCTCAGCCCCGCCATCCGCTCGCGCACCGTCAGGCGCGCCTGCATCTCAACGGCATGGCGCTGGCCATAGTCGAAGCCGACCGTCTCGACCCGCGCGCATCGGTCCAGAGCCCACGCCAGACAGGTCGCGCTGTCCTGTCCGCCCGAGAACAGGACCAAGGCCGAAGACGCGACGGACGGGGCGGGGTGGACTGCGGACATGACGACCCTGCGGTCGGCCCGGAGGCCGCGCGCATGCGAATGTGGGTTCCGGCGATGTGCGGAAGGGCGCGCTTCATACACCTCCCTCCCCCGCGAGGCAAAATGCGCCGTTTCCCGCTTAACCGTTCCGCAAAGGGTCGTCGCCTAAGGTCCCGCCCTATCACGGAGTTTCGGCCAGTATGCCGACGATCGAATCTTTGACCGAGCGGGTCGAGCCCGCTTCGCCCGAGACGACCGGAGCGGAGATGTTCGCCCGCTTCGAGGCCGACGCCGACCTGATGTGCATCCCCGTCGTGGACGGCGGGCGGCCCGTCGGACTGGTCGAGCGCAACGCCTTCCTTCTCAAGATCGCCGCCCCGTTCGGCCACGCGCTGTTCGGCCATCGCGACGCGACCCACGTCATGGACGACGACCCGGCGATCATCGAGGCCGGCGCCAAGGTCCAGACCGTCTGCGAGACCCTCGCCGCGACCTCGGCCGGTCGCCTGATGCGCGGGTTCATCGTCACCCGCAACGGCCAGTATTGCGGCGTCGGCACCGGCGCCACGCTGCTGCAGGCCGCCAACCAGATTCAGGCCGAACAGAACGCGCAGCTTATCGAAAAGGCGCGCGAACTCAGCGATTCCCGCACCCAGGCCCTGGCCGCCGCGCGCGCCAAGAGCCAGTTCCTCGGCATCATGAGCCACGAGCTGCGCACCCCCATGAACGGCGTGCTGGCCGTCGCCGAACTGCTGCGCCGCCAGCCGCTGAACGCCCAGGCCCAGGCGCACGTCGCCACGATCGTGGAGTCGTCCGAAACCCTGATCCGCATCCTCCAGGACGCGCTGGACCTGTCCCGCGCCGAGGCGGGCGAGCTGGAGCTGACCACGGCCCCCACGCCCCTGCGCGCCCTGATGGACGACGTCCAGGCCATGTGGGCGCCCCGCGCCTCGCAGGACGACGTCAGCCTGATGATCGGCTACGAGGGCGACACCGACCTGGCCGCCCACGTCGACGGGGTGCGGCTGAAGCAGGTGTTCAACAACCTGATCGGCAACGCCCTCAAGTTCGCGCGCAACGGGGTGGTCGAGGCGGGGCTCAAGGCCTGGGCCGACGGCGACCGCATCCGCATCGAGGCGCGCGTGCGCGACGACGGACCGGGCGTCGCGCCCGACCGCGTCGACGTCATCTTCGAGCCGTTTGTGCACGGCTCCGGCCCCGACGGCGCGGGCCTGGGCCTGGCCATCTGCCGCCAGATCGTCGACCGCATGGACGGCCGCATCTGGGCCGAGAACAACGCCGGCCGCGGCGCGACCTTCGCCTTCGACCTGACCCTGCCGCGCGCCGAGATCGCGCCCGAGCGTCAGGCCGACGTCACCGAACTGGTGGAATTCAACGCCGTGGAAAACCCGCACGTCCTGATCGTCGACGACAACGCCACCAACCGCATCGTGGCCCAGGCGCTGTGCGAAATGTTCGGCTGCACCTCGGAAACGGCCGAGGACGGCGTCGAGGCGGTCGAGGCCGTGCGCGACCGCCGCTTCGACCTGATCCTGATGGACATCAAGATGCCGCGCATGGACGGCGTCCAGGCCACGCGCGCCATCCGCGCCCTCGAGGGCGAGCCGGGTCGCACGCCCATCGTCGCCCTGACCGCCAACGCCGACCCCGACGACGCCGTCGGCTACATGGCCGAGGGCATGGCCGCCGTCGTCGAAAAACCGATCAAGCCCGAGCGTCTGCGCATGGCCATGATGAACGCCCTCGCCCAGGCCGAGGCGGAGGCCGGCGCCGACGCCGCTCAGGTGGGTCGCGCGGTCGCCTAGGCCTCACTCCGCCGGCGCCTCGTCGTCTTCCTCGTCATAGCCGACCAGCCGCAGCGCGCGGGCGGCCATGCCGTTGATCTCGGCCCATCGCAGCAGGCCCTCCTCGCGCCCATGCGTGATCCACACCTCCTCCGGCGCCACTTCGGTCAGCGTGGCGGTCAACTCGGTCCAGTCGGCGTGGTCGGAAATCACCAGCGGCAGCTCGACGCCCCTTTGCTTCGCCCGCGCCCGCACCCCCATCCAGCCCGACGCGAAGGCCGCGATCGGCTCGGCGAACCGGCGGGCCCAGCGATCCTGAATGGCCGAAGGCGGCGCCACCGCGATCTCGCCCGCCAGCGCGTCCTTGGGCAGCCCGGCGGCCGAGGCGATCGGCCCCAGGTCCACGCCCTCGCGCTCGTACAGCGCGTTCAGCCGCGCCAGCGCGCCGTGGACGTAGATGGTGCGATCCCACCCGC
This sequence comes from Afipia felis, assembly GCA_943371835.1. Classification (GTDB taxonomy): domain Bacteria; phylum Pseudomonadota; class Alphaproteobacteria; order Caulobacterales; family Caulobacteraceae; genus Brevundimonas. The sequence goes on from CALRWJ020000008.1 coordinate 59,180, forward strand.
GCTCGCGCAGCAGGCGGATCACGCGCTGCGCCTTGCCCAACGCATAGGCCCCGACCAGATGCGCCCGGTGCGGAAACTGGCGCGTCGAGGCGATCAGCCGGTCGATCTCCTCATGGTCCGGCGGATGCGTGAACACCGGCAGTCCGAACGTCGCTTCGGTCACGAACACGTGGCAGCGCGCGGGTTCGAACGGCGCGCACGTCGGGTCGCGCCGCCGTTTGTAGTCGCCCGACACCGCGATCGTCAGGCCCTTGTGCGTCACCACCGCCTGCGCGGACCCCAGCACGTGCCCAGCGGGGACCAGGGTCACGTCCACCCCGTCGCGGCTGACCGTCTGGCCATAGGCGACCGGCTCGGCACGCCCGCAGAAGTCGGGGCCATAGCGTTCCGCCATGATCGCCAGCGTCTGCGGCGTCGCCACCACCACGCCGTGGCCCGGCCGCGCGTGATCCGCGTGGCCGTGGGTGATGACCGCCCGGTCCACCGGCACGACGGGATCGATGGCGAACCCGCCCGGCGGGCACCACAGGCCCTGGGCGTTCGGATGAAGCAGGGCTTCCGGTCTCATCCCCGCGATATGGTGGCCGGGCGCCCGCCGCGATAGGGAGGGGACATGAACTCGACCCTTCGCGACATCCTGCCCCAACTCGCCTCCGGCGCGGCGCACACCCATGCCCTGGGCTTCGCCTTCGCGGGGGTCGAGGGGCGAAAGGTCCGCATCCGTGTGCCGTGGCGCGCCGATCTGGCCGGCGACGCGGAGACGGGCGTCATTTCCGGCGGTCTGGTGACGACGCTCCTGGATCACGTCGGCGGGTTGGCGGTCTGGACCGCGCTGGATGGGTTCCAGCCGCTGGCGACGCTGGATCTGCGCGTCGACTACATGCGCGCCGCGCTGCCCAATCGCGACCTGTTGGCCGAGGCGGAGTGCTTCCGCCTGACGCGCTCGATCGGCTTCGTACGCGCCTGGGCGTTCGAGGACGATCCCTCGGACCCCGTCGCGGCCTCGCAGGCCGCCTACATGCTGAACTCCGACGGCGGGCGACGCCCCGGCCACAACCTCGACGAGGGAGCGGGCCGATGAGCGTGCTGGAGCGCATCCCCTACGCCGGCTTCCTGGGCCTGACGGCGGACGTGGGCGGCGACGGCGAGGTGGTCGTGACCCTGCCGTTCGCCGACAAGCTGATCGGCAACCCTCTGCTGCCCGCGCTGCACGGCGGCGCCACCGCCGCCCTGCTCGAGATCACCGCGGTGGCGCAGGCGGCGGCCTCCTTCCCCGACGCGCGCCTGCCGCGGCCCATCAACGTGTCCGTCGCCTACCTTCGCTCCGGACGGCCCCGCGACGTCTTCGCACGCGCCCGAATCGCCAAGGCGGGCCGCCGCGTGGCCCAGGTGCTGGCCGAAGCGTGGCAGGACGATCCGACCCAGCCCATCGCCACGATGACCGCACACTTCATCCTGGGTCATGAACCCCCATAGGTAGCATTAATCTTGCTCATGGTTGCTCGCCATGATTGTTTCCTGCCGTGACGCTTCGGTCACGGCAGGAGACCCGACATGACACGACACACCGTGGGCGAAGCCCTCGCCCAGCGCCTGTACGCCGCCGAATCGGCGGTCGACGCGGCGCTGATCGCGGCGGCCGATCTCGCCGCCGACCTCCCCCGCGCCCGCTCTCAGGCCCTGCTGTCGGCCGTGACGGGCCAGCGCGCCTTCGACGGCGTCGCCGACGCCGTCTCCGCTCTGGTTCAGGCCCGCGCCGGCCTCGTTCAGACCCACGGCGTCCTGTCCGCCGTCGCGCGCAAGCTGAAACTCGACGATCTGGCCGTCGGCCCCGTGGACAAGCCGGAGGACGAGCCCCCCGTGGGCGGCGGCGGCGTGCGTTCCGAAAACCATGTGGAAAGCACCGGAGAGTTGTGTTAAGACCTCGTTCACCAGTTAACGAGGGGTAAACAGTCATGGACAAGTCTTCGGTGATCGCCGGCGTCGCCAGCGATCTGCACGCGACGGAAAAAGCGGTCGACGCCGCCATCGCCCAGGCCACCAGCCTGGTGCAGTCCATGATCGGCGCCCGCGCCGCTCTGTCGGTCTCGCCGGTGGCGGGAACGGTGTCCCAGGCCAAGGCGATGGAAACCATCGCCGCGCTGGGCGTCGCGCGTGAGGCCATCGTCGCCTGCCACGCCGAGCTGCAAAAGGACCACCGTCGCATGGGCTGGGGCGTCTACGCCGTCGGTCCGGTCGACAAGCCCGACGATTGGGAAACCCCGATCGGCAGCCCGCCCCCGACCAAGAAGGCCCACCTGCGCGTCGCCTCTTAATTCGACGCAATGTTCGGTACCGGGCGTTCCGGTTCCGCCTGACTCAGGTCATGATCGCCCCCGAGCTTCGGCTTGGGGGCGATTTCATGTTGGACACCCTGTATTCCCAAGTCGGCGCCGTGATCACCCTGCTGGTGGTCGGCTTCGCCTTCTGGAAGGGAGAGGAGCCAGAGCGGATCGCCGCCGGCGCCTACGGCATCGGCTGGTTCGCCTCCATGCTGGTCCAGGACGACGTCGACCTCTACGGCACGCAATGGAGCATGATGGCGGTGGACGTCGTCATGCTCGGCATCCTGGCCGCCCTGGTCTGGAAGTCGCGGCGGGGCTGGACCGTCTGGGCCACCGCCCTGCAGCTGTTGGTAGTGATGAGCCACGTGCTGACGCTGGTCGACGTGCGCCCCTCGGCCTCGTCCTTCTACTTCGTCATCAACCTCGCCGGATACGGCGTGCTCCTGGCCATCGCCGTCGGCACCTTCTGGACCTGGCAGGAGCGCCGCGCCGCGGGGCTGGAATAGGCATTTATTCCTGATAGGATGCCGCCGAATCGGATCGGCCGCATGCCCCTGTCACATCCCCGCCTCTGGCGCGCGCTGGACCGTTTGGCGGAACGCCAAGGGCTCAGCCCGTCGGGGCTCGCGCGCCGCGCGGGTCTGGACCCGACCGCCTTCAACCCGTCCAAGCGTCTGGGCCCCGGCGGGCGCGAGCGTTGGCCCTCCACCGAAAGCTTGAACCGCATTCTGGAGGTCACCGGCGTGTCGCTGGGGCAGTTCGCCGATCTGGCCGACGATCCGGCGCCGGCCCCCGCCCTGCCTGTGATCGGTCAGGCCCAGGCGGGACTGGACGGCTTCTTCGACGACGCGGGCCTGCCCACCGGCGACGGTTGGGCCTGGGCCGACCTGCCGCAGGCCGGGCGCGCCCTGTTCGGGCTGGAGATCGTCGGCGAGTCGATGGAGCCGCTGTACCGCCCGGGCGACCGCGTCATCGTCGACCGAGACGGCCCCGCGCCGCGTCGGGGCGACCGCGTCGTGGTGCGCACCACCACGGGCGAGACCCTGGCCAAGGAGCTGGCGGGCATTACCGCGCGGGCCGTGACGCTGCGGTCGATCAATCCCGCCCACGCCGACCGCGTCCTTCCGCTGCGCGAAATCGACTGGATCAGCCGCATCCTCTGGGTCAGCCAGTAGGCGCGCACGAAAAAGGCCGCCCCGTGGGGCGGCCTCTCCGTCATCCGATCGTTCGGATCAGTACGTCAGATAGTTGGCGTTGACCCAGCCACCCGACGAAATCTGCACCCACTCGCCCGAAGAGCTCACGGCCTGCAGGGCCTGGCCGCGCGACACCGTGCCGACCTGGCGATAGTTGGTGCCGGGACCCGAGCGGACGCGGACGTTGGTCGTCGGGCGCACGATCGAGGCGTTGGCCGAAGCGCCGGCCCTCGCCCGCTGCTGGTTGCAGCCGACGTAGCTGCCGGCCGCGGCGCCCGCGCCCGCGCCGACCACGGCGCCCAAGGTGCGTTCGTTCTTCGAAATCTGGCTGCCCGCCAGACCGCCGATCACCGCGCCGATCAGGGCGCCCGCCTGCTGACGGCCGCCGGGGGCGTCGCAGCTGGTGATGCCGTTCGACTGCGCCGAGGCGACGCCGGGAATGGCGGCGGCCGCGGCCAGGGCGGCGCCCGCGATCAGGGTGTTCTTGATGCCGTTCGACATGGCTCATCTCTCCTTCGAGTTGGTCGATGGAGTGAAAATGCCTCAGGCCGCTTGGGTTTCCCCTGAACCGCTTGTTGTTTTCGGTTCAGATTTCAGCCCGCCAGCTCGCCGTTTGCGCCGCGCTCAAGCAGATCGACGGTTTGCGGCAGGCCGTAGATGGCCGCGAACGACCCGAATCTGGGTCCCTGCTTCTCGCCCAGCAGCACTTCGTACAGCGCGCCGAACCACGCCCGCAGCGGCTCGAAGGCGTGCGCCTTGCCCACCGCATAGACCTCGTTCTGGATCGCCTCGCCGTCCGTCGTGTCGGCCGGTAGGGCGCGCAGCCGCTCCGCCAGATCGCGGAACGCCGCCGCCTCCTGCTCCGTCGGCGCCCGGAACGCCTTGGCCGGACGCACGAAGTCGTCGAAATAGTTCAGCGCATGGCCCATCAGCCGGTCCAGCGTCGGCTCCGTCTGCGGCGTCGCCTCGGGCAGATAGCGCGCCATGTAGGCCCACAGCTGATCCTTCGACGACGCGTTGGCCACGCCCACCAGGTTCAGCAGCAGGCTGAACGACACCGGCGACGCCACCTTCGGCGGATCGCCCGCGTGGATCGACCAGACCGCATTGTCGATCCGCTTGGCCGGCTCCTGCGCCTGATACTGGTCGATGAAGCTCAGATAGTCGTCGATCGCCCGCGGGATGACGTTGAAATGCAGGCTCTTGGCCGACTTCGGCGACTGGAACATATACCAGGCCAGGCTCTCGGGCGTGCCGTAGCGCAGCCATTCGTCCATCGTCAGGCCGTTGCCCTTGGACTTGGAGATCTTCTTGCCTTCGACGTCCAGGAACAGCTCGTAGTTGAAGCCCTCCGGCGGCACGCCCCCCATGACGCGGCACAGCTTGGACGACTCGCGCACGCTCTCGATCAGGTCCTTGCCCGACATCTCGTAGTCGACGTCCAGCGCGGTCCAGCGCATGGCCCAGTCCGGCTTCCACTGCAGCTTCACGTGTCCGCCCGTCACCGGCACGGTCGTGCGCCCGCCCCCCCCATTCTCAACAGGGTCGTCGAAGGTGATGGTCCCCGCCTCCACGTCCCGCTCCAGCGTCGGCACCTGCAGCACGTGGCCGGTCACCGGGCTGATCGGCAGGAAGGGGGAATAGGTCGCGCGCCGCTCCTCGCCCAGCGTCGGCAGCATCACCGCCATGACCTCGTCGAACCGCTCCAGCACGCGCAGCAGCACCGCGTCGAAGCGGCCCGAGCGGTACTGCTCGGTCGACGACATGAACTCGTAGTCGAAGCCGAAACCGTCCAGGAACGCCCGCAGCCGCGCGTTGTTGTGCGCGCCGAAGCTGTCGTGCGTGCCGAACGGATCCCGCACCTTCGTCAGGGGCAGGTGCAGGTCTTCCTTCAGCATCTCCGGGTTCGGCACGCCGTCCGGCACCTTGCGCAGCCCGTCCATGTCGTCGCTGAACGCCACCAGCCGCGTCGGCCAGTGATCGCCGGTCAGGGCGCGAAACGCGTTGCGCACCATCGTCGTGCGCGCCACCTCGCCGAAGGTCCCCATGTGCGGCAGGCCGGAGGGGCCATAGCCGGTCTCCAGCAGCACGGGCTTCCTCAGCGCCTCGAACGTGGCCAGCGCCTCGTCCGCCTTGCCCGCGTCGATCAGCAGCCTGGCGGCCGCGCGATCCGCGTCCGAAAGCCGCTTCTTCAGCACGTGGTCCAGCAGATTGCGGGCCTGTTCGAACGGCCAGGACCGGGCGTCGCGCGCGAGGGCTTCGAGGTTCTGCAGCATGCCGGGCGGTTTGACGCCTGCGCCCCGCCCGGTCAACGGCGCGTCAGCTCGCCGGACGCTTCAGCAGCTGCATCCAGTTCTCGAAGCTCATCACGATCTGCCCGTTCTGGTTGCTGACCTCGGTGATCGTGCGCACCCGTCCGCGATCCGGCTGCTTCTCGGAGGGCACCAGCTCCAGCACCTCGCGCCGCACCGTCAGCCGGTCGCCCGGCCGCACCGGCACGCGCCAGCGCAGGTCATTCACCCCCAGCCCCAGCAGCGGCACGTCGCCGTACAGGTTCGCGTCCACGAAATCCCGCATCACGCGGCTGGCTACGTGCCACCCGCTGGCGATCAGCCCGCCGAACCGCTTCGCCTGCGCGCTGTCGGGGTCGACGTGCATCGGCTGCGGATCGAACTGTCGCGCGAATCCGATGATCTCCGCTTCCGTGATCTCGAACGGCGCCCCGGTCCAGCTCTCGCCCACGGTGAGGTCGTCGAAATAGCGATCGGTCATCTCAGGCTCCTGGCGTCGGAGCGTTAAAGCACGCGGCGCAGCTCTCATTCCAACTTTTCGGCGATTGCGGCGGGGCGTATCAGCGCCGGATGACCGACCGTGCCCTGCCCTCCCTCGTCAGCCGCGACCTGACCGGCACGTGGAAGTTCTGGCGTTACTTCGGGTTCGACCTGGTGGCGCCGGACGAGGAGGCTTTGACGAGCGAGGACACCTCCGGACTGATCCTGCGCCGGGGCGACGTCCGCCTGCACTTCACGCGGACCGATACGGACTTCACCACGGACGAACACGTGCTCTTCAGCCGCTCCTGCCTGATCGAGGTCGACGACTTCGACGACTGGCGCGCCGCCTTCGCCCGATCGCGCATGGGCTGGCGGACTTTCTATCCCCGGCTTGGCGAGGTGACCCAGCATCACTGGAACCGCCCCGCCTTCTGCGTCGTCGACCGCGACGCCAATCTGGTCTGGATCATCCAGAAGCAGGACGCCGCCCTGCCCCTGGACTGAAGCCGCCCGCTTGACCGGCCGAGCCGCGCGTGGCCATTCCCGCCGCCTGATGAAGACCGCCGATTTCGACTTCGACCTGCCCGAGGACCGCATCGCCCTGCGTCCGGCCGAGCCTCGCGATTCCGCCCGCCTGCTGGTCGTGCGCGACGGCGGGCTGGAAGACCGGATCGTCCGCGACCTGCCCGACTTCCTGCGCCCCGGCGACGCCTTGGTGTTCAACGACACCCGCGTGATCCCCGCGCGCCTTTCCGGAGTCCGCACACGCCCCGGCCCGGACGGCGAGACGCTGTCGGTCCCCGTCGAGGCCACCCTGCACCACCGCGACCCCCCGGACGTCTGGTCCGCCTTCATGAAGCCCGGCAAGCGGCTGAAGGCGGGGGATCGGATCGAATTCCTTCTCCCCTTGCGGGAGAAGGTGGCCGACGAAGTCGGTCGGATGAGGGGTCACACCAGCGGCGACCGTGAAATTCGCCACGATGCAGAGGACGACGACGTTCTGCGCCACCCCTCATCCGTCTCGCTGCGCGAGCCACCTTCTCCCGCAAGGGGAGAAGGAAGCCTTGGCGCAACCGTCCTCGCCAAGCAGGACGACGGCCTCGTCGCCCTGCGCTTCGACCTTTCCGGCCCGGCGCTGGACGACGCGATCCGCGACGTCGGCGTCATGCCACTGCCACCCTACATCGCCGCCAAGCGCCCAGAGGACGACCGGGACCGCTCGGACTATCAGACCGTCTATGCCGCCCACGACGGGTCGGTGGCCGCGCCCACCGCCGGCCTGCACTTCACCCCGGACCTGCTGGACGCGATCCGGGCCCGGGGCGTCTTGACCCACGCCGTGACGCTTCACGTCGGGGCCGGCACCTTCCTGCCGGTCAAGGCCGACGACCTGGCCGACCATAGAATGCACTCCGAATGGGGCACGGTGTCCGCCGAGACGGCCGACGCCCTGAACGCCGTCCGCGCCGCCGGCGGCCGCATCGTCTGCGTCGGCACCACCAGCCTGCGCCTGCTGGAAAGCGCCGCGACCGAGGACGGCGTGATCCGCCCCTTCCACGACGACACGGCCATCTTCATCACGCCCGGCTACCGCTTCCGCGCCGTCGACGCGCTGATGACCAACTTCCACCTGCCGAAGTCCACGCTGTTCATGCTGGTCAGCGCCTTCGCCGGGTTGGAGACCATGCGCACAGCCTATGCCCACGCCGTGGCCGACGGCTATCGCTTCTACTCCTACGGCGACGGAAGCCTGTTGTTCCGCAAGGATATTTCGGCCTGAACCTTACACGCCTCGCCGTCGCGGTATAATGGCCGGTCGACGCCGCCGCCGCGGACCGCTGATGTGCACTCGGTGGACTCGGTGCACCCATTTTTCTTGAGAGTGCACCTGGTGCACCTCGTACACCTCCAAGAGACGCCTTGCCCTTCCCCTTCGACATCACCGCCACAGACGGTCGCGCCCGCACCGGCGTGCTGAAGACCCCGCGCGGCGACGTCCGCACTCCCGCCTTCATGCCCGTGGGCACCGCCGCCACAGTCAAGGCGATGACGGTCGATCAGGTGAAGCAGACCGGCGCCGACATCATCCTGGGCAACACCTATCACCTGATGCTGCGCCCCGGCCCGGAGCGGATGGAACGGCTGGGCGGCCTCCACAACTTCATGCGCTGGGACAAGCCGATCCTGACCGACAGCGGCGGCTTCCAGGTCATGTCCTTGTCGGGCATCTCCAAGCTGACCGAAGAGGCCGTGACCTTTTCCAGCCACGTCGACGGCTCCAAGCACGTCCTGACGCCCGAGCGGTCGATCGAGATTCAGGCCGACCGCATCGGCGCGGACATCTCGATGCAGCTGGACGAATGCGTCGCCTGGCCTGCCGAGGAACCGCGAGCGCGCCAGGGCATGGAGCTGTCCGCACGCTGGGCCAAACGGTCGAAGGACGCCTTCGGCACGCGCGAGACCCAGGCCCTGTTCGGCATTCAGCAGGGCTCGACCTTCGAACAGCTGCGCCGTGAGAGTTCGGAGCGCCTGCGGGAGATCGGCTTCGACGGCTACGCCATCGGCGGCCTGGCGGTCGGCGAGGGCCACCAGGCCATGTGCGAAGTGCTGGACTACGCTCCCGACCTGCTGCCCGCCGACCGTCCCCGCTATCTGATGGGCGTCGGCAAGCCGGTGGATCTGGTCGAGGCGGTGTGGCGCGGCGTCGACATGTTCGACTGCGTCCTGCCCACGCGTGCGGGCCGCCACGGCCAGGCCTGGACCTGGGACGGTCCGCTGAACCTCAAGAACGCCCGGTTCGCCGAGGACGAAAGCCCGCTGGACGCCTCCGTCTCCTGCCCGGCGTCGCAGGAGTATTCGCGCGCCTATCTGCACCACCTGATCCGCACCGACGAAATCCTCGGCAAGATCCTGCTGACGTGGCACAATATCGCGTTTTATCAATCGCTTACGTCAGCGATGCGGCAGGCGATCGCCGCCGGCGCCTTCGACGACTTCCGCCGCGCCTTCCACGCGCGGCACGCGGCGAAGGGCTGAGGCCTCAGCGCGGGCTGATGCCGTGGCCGATGGCCTCGGCGCGGTCGCGGTCGGCGCCCTCCACGCTGGCGATCCAGACGTGGATGTGGTTCGGCGCCGTGGAGCGGCGGAACAGGTGCTCCAGCGCGCGGCGGCGTCCGTCCTCGACGACGACCACCGTGCTGCGGCCGCCCGTCTCGACGATCTCTCCGTCGTGGATGGGGAACTGCGACGCGGGGCCGGCATAGATCATCAGCTGCGCCAGCCCGCCCTTGCGCACGGTCCAGACCTGGAAGTCCGGCCCCGGCCGACCCGCCGTCAGCTCATACCCCGGCGGCAGGGTGACCATGAACGGCAGGGCCTCGATCTCCGCCCGGGACAGGACCCGCGGCGCCGCGGGCGCGACGGCGGGCGCGGGAGCGGGCGCGGGGGTGGCCGTCGCGTCGGCGACCGGAGCGGGCGACGGCGCCGGAGCGGCCTGGGCCGCCGGGCGGGGCGAGGGCGCGGGCTGGACCGGGGCGGGCGCGGCGACCACCGGAGCCGGCTGCGGCTCGGGCTGTGGCTGGGGCTGTGGGGCGGCGCCGGGCATGGCGTTCAGGTCGCGCGTGTAGTCGGGCGCGGTCTGGGCCGCGGCGGCCCCGGCGGCGAGCAGGACGGCGGCGGCGGGCAGGGCGAACAGGATGCGGGTCATGGGCCGACCTTCGCCCCAGTCGGGCCGCGCGGCAAGGGCGGTCTCAGGCGGCGGGCAGTTCGATCCAGAAGGTCGCGCCCGCGCCCGGCTCGGACGTCACGCCGATGGTGCCGCCCTGCAGCTCGGTCAGACGCTTGGCCAGCGCCAGGCCGATGCCGTGGCCCTCGATCGTCGACCGCTCCAGACCCAGGCGATTGAACGGCTCGAACAGCTGCGCCTGCTTCTCGGGCGTCAGGCCCGGTCCCAGGTCCGAGACCTCGATGCGGACGCCGCGTGGGATGCGCCGCGCGCCGAAGCGCACCAGCCCGCCCGCCGCGCCGTACTTGACCGCGTTGCTGGCCAGGTTGCCGACCACCTGAACCAGCCGCTGCGAGTCGGCCAGGGCGATCAGCCCGTCCCCCGCGCAGTCCAGCTCCAGCCTCAGCGCCGCCGCCTCGGGCCGCAGCGCCAGCGCGCGCCGCACGTCCTCCAGCACGCCCGGCACGTCGGTCGGGCGCAGGTCGACCTTCACCGCGCCCGACTCGGCGCGCGCCACGTCCAGCAGGTCATGCGCCAGCGCCTCGACCTGACGCGCGGTCTTGACCAGCATGTCGGCCATCTCGACCTGCTGGCTCGACACGGCGCCCAGCTGGCCGCCCTTCCACAGGTCGCCGATGCCGATGACGCCCCCGATGGGGCTCTTGATCTCGTGGGCGACGTTGGCCAGCAGGCGCGACTTGGCTTCCGACGCCGCCTCGGCCCGCACTCGGCCCAGCCGCGCCCGCTCCGCCAGCGCGTCCCGCTCCTCCAGCAGCGCCGCGATCAGGAACATCGGCAGGCAGCTCATGAAGACCATGGTCTGGGCCAGCACGGCCCGGTCGGCCAGATCGACCTCCGGCGCGGCAAACGGGCCCAACCCCGCCATCGCGCCGCCGACCGCCAGCAGGGTGACGATCACCAGCGCCGCGGCCGTGCCCAGCACCCTCAGCCGCACCGCGACCAGGATCATCAGCGGCACGATGGCGAAGGCCACCGGCGCGCGCAGCGTCAGGAAGACGACCCCGGCGACCGCCGCGACCAGCGCCAGCAGGGCGCAGGCCTCCAGCGTCCTCCACGGCCGGCGCAGCGCCGCCAGATGGTCCCGCGTAAGCGAGACCCCGAACGCTCCGAACACGGCCAGACCCAGCGCGTGTCCGAACCACCAGGTCTGGAACGACGCCAGCGGATGCGCGCCCACCATGACCGTCAGGCAGGCCGCGCTGAACAGCGCGGCCGGGATGGGCGCCAGCACGGCGCCCGCCAGCAGGAAACGCAGCGCGCCGTCCACCGTCGACAGGTTCAGCGTCGGCGCGAACCGTCTGACCAGCACGACCGCGCCGATCACCTCGATCAGGTTGGCGATCGTGAACATCACCGACAGCGACGGCGCGTTGCCGGCCAGCATCTCCGCCGCCAGGATCGCCACGGCCATCAGGCCGCCGAAGCACAGGTCGTAGGCGCGGTCCCGGGACGCCCGCAGCCATACCGCCGTGGCCAGGCCGCCCGCGCCCCACAGGGCGGCGACCAGGCCGGCGGACCGGGCGAACGTGACCGCCGCGACGATCAGCAGGACGACGCCCACCGCCGTCAGCATCGGCGTCAGCGGCTGGGCGAAGAAGGCCCCCGCCCCCGCTCCGGCCGCTGGCGCGCGCGCTCGCCGTGCGGTCGTGCCCGCGCTGGGGTCTGCGGCGTCGAGCGCGCGGGTCAGAAGCATGCTGGGGTCACTCGGGTCCGGAACTGTCCCCGTTTGAACCACAAGTTTACTAAGGAACCCCTGCCCCCTGCAGCGCGGCGACGAAGGCCCGCACCGCGTCCGCCGGGCCGGCGGGGTGGTCCCACACGCCCGCGCTGACCGCAACGAAGTCGGCGCCCGCCTTCGCCAGCATCGGCGCCGTCTCCACGGTCACGCCGCCGATGGCGACGCACGGCACCTCCATCGTCTCCTGCCAGATGGTCAGGATATCCGGCTCCGGACGGTGCGTCGTCGCCTTGGTCGGGGTGGGGAAGAAGGCCCCGAAGGCGACGTAGTCCGCGCCGGCCTCCGCGGCCTCCATCGCCAGGTGCCGGCTGTCGTGACAGGTGGCGCCGATCATGGCGTGCGGGCCCATGACGCGGCGCGCCTCCGCCACCGAGGCGTCGGCCTGCCCCACGTGCACGCCGTCGCATCCCAGCTTCGCGGCCAGGTCGGGCCGGTCGTTCAGGATCACCGCCACGCCCCGCGCCTGGGCCAGAGGCGCCAGGCGCTCGACGGCCGCGGCGATCGTCTCGTCCGACGCCGGCTTCAGCCGGATCTGCACCGCCGCGACGTCCCCGGCGTCCAGCGCCTGCTCCAGTCGCTCGGCGAAGGCGTCCAGCTCGTCGATGACCGGCGGCGTGATCAGATAGAGGCGGCAGGGCGGGCGCGACGAAATGGGCATGGCCCCTCCTCCCCCTCCTGACGACGGACGTCAACGTCGGACTGCGAACGACTTGCAGTCGCCTCATTCGTTCTGTTAAAGCGAACCAGTCGCAACATCGGTCGGGCCCGCCTCTCTTGTACGTCTGCAACTGCAACGGTCTTCGCCAGCGCGACGTGCGCCAGGCGATCGAAGCCGGCGCCGCGCGTCCCCGCGACGTCTTCGCCCGTCACCAGTGCCAGGCCCAGTGCGCCAAGTGCGTCTGCGACATGCGCCGGATGATCGACGACGCCCGCAGCGCCTACGCCATGGCGGCGGAATAGATCGCAGCGACTTTCATTCGCAGTTTCAACGCCGTGAGAAGTGTTCGCAGGTCAACACTTGGCGCCGGCGCGTGCTAGGATGAGGCGACTCCCGATCCCCTGGACGACCGCCGCCGAGGACCATGCCATGAAGACCGATCCCGCCGTCATCCGCACGCTCAACGCCGTGCTGACCAACGAGCTGACGGCGGTGAACCAGTACTTCCTGCACGCCCGCATGTTCGAGAGCTGGGGCCTGAAGCATCTGGGCAAGGTCGTCTACGACGAGAGCATCGGCGAGATGAAGCACGCCGACATGCTGATCAAGCGCGTGCTCTTCCTGGACGGCCTGCCGAACTTGCAGGACCTGCACAAGCTCAAGATCGGCGAGACGGTGGTCGAGTGCCTGGGCGCGGACCTGCAGCTGGAGTACGGCGGGCGCGACACGCTGATCGCCGGCATCGCCCAGTTCGAGCAAGCCCGCGACTACGTCAGCCGCGAAATCCTCCAGCGCATCCTCAGCGACACCGAGGAGCACATCGACTTCCTCGAGAACCAGTTCAAGCTGATCGAACTGATGGGAGAGCCGAACTACATTCAGTCCTCGCTGGGCGAGATCGGTCCGGACGGCTCGGCCACCGGGAACTGAGGCCTCTCACCGGACCTCCCGCCCGCTGAGGTGGGCGACGGCCAGGATCAGGGCGACCGCGCCCAGGCCCGCGCCGAGGCTCAGCGCCGTCTGCACGCGCCACGGCTCCTGGGCCAGCATGTTGACGGGCATCTGCCATGGGAAGAACACGCCCTGCTTGGCGGCGGTCGCGACCACCGAGAAGAAGGTGCCGCCGATGCCGATCGCCAAGGCGGGCACGAAGCTGGCGAACCGCATCGCCGCCCAGAACTGGATCGCCACCAGCAGCAGCCCCGCCAGCCACATCTTGCCGGCCGTCAGCAGATGGACGTCCAGGTCCAGTGGCCCGCTGGGCGCGATTGCGGGCTTGATCGCCGACGCCGCGACGACGGCGCCCCAACTGATCGCCAGGTTCAGCAGAGTCATCAGTCCGACCACGACCAGAACCAGGGTCGCCTTGGCGGCGTACAGCGTCCAGCGCGGACGCGGCAGGGCGCGCAGGTGATCCCACGCCTTGGGACCGTGCTCCATCTGCGCCACCAGCGCGGTCAGCGCCGTCACGCTCATGGGCAGCATGAAGAAGGCCCATATGCCCGCCGTGCTGCCCAGCCACATCTCCCACGGCATGGGCGCCTTCCCGCGCAGGATGTTGAAGAACAGGAAGATGCCGATCAGGCAGGGCGCGGCCACAGCCAGCAGCAGAGCCAGCGAGCGGTTCAGCTTGCGGGTTTCGACGATCAGGGCGGTCAGCATCAGGCGAACTCCTCGACGCGGATCGGCGCGGCGACGGGCGCCGACGCCTGACGATAGATGCCTTCCAGCGAGCGGGCCCGCGCGCCGATGGAGAAGACCCCGACCTCGGCGGCGACAAGCGCGCGCGTCAGCGCCGCAGTGGCCGCGTCATGGTCGTCGCCGGGCCGCAGGCGCGCGACCAGGCCGTCGGCGTCGTGCGACACCGTCAGATCATGGCCGCGAAGGACCCGGGTCGCGCGCGTCGCGTCGTCGACCCTCAGCGCGATCTCGGGCGCCTGCTCGGCCTTCAGGCGCGCCAGCTCGCCCTCCAGAACCAGACGCCCCTCATGGATGATGCCGACGTGGGTCGCGGTCTGCTCGATCTCGCCCAGCAGGTGGCTGGACAGCAGCACGGTCGCGCCCGCCCGTTCGGGCAGGGACTTGAGGAACTGACGCATGTCGGCGATGCCGTCGGGATCCAGGCCGTTGGTGGGCTCGTCGAGGATCAGCACCGGCGGGGCGCCGAGCATGGCGCGGGCCAGGCCGAGCCGCTGGCGCATGCCCAGCGAATAGTCCGACACCCGGCGCTGGGCATGCGCACGCATCTCGACCACCTCCAGCACCCGATCGACCTCCGTCGCCGGCAGCGCCAGCAGCGTGCGCGCCAGGTCCAGGTTCTCGCGGCCGGAGAGGTTGCCGTAGAAGCCATGCGCCTCCAGCAGGGCCCCGACCTTGCGCGCGGCCCCCAACCTGTCGGCGCCGACGTCGATGCCGCAGACGAGCGCCCGGCCCGAGCTGGGCTTTAGGAGCCCGAGCAGCATCTTCAGCGTCGTCGTCTTGCCCGCGCCGTTGCGCCCCAGAAAGCCGTAGACGGCGCGGTCGGGCACGGTCATCGACACGCCGTCGACGGCGGCACGTCCGCCGAAGCGCCGCGTCAGCGCCTGAGTTTCGATCGCCGTCATGACCACCTCTTCGTTTAAGTCAGAGGTAAAGTTTGCGAACGTCCTGCATTTAAGTCAAGATTAAAGATCAGACAGAGTCGGAGGGCACGAATGGCTCAGGACGATCTCGCCCGCTTCCGGGCCATGTGCGGCCAGTTCCGCGGACTCGCGGTGTTCATGGTCGTCACCGTCGGCGGCCTGCTGGCGCTGCTGCACCTGGTCTTCCCCGCCATGATCGCGGCCCGGGACGGCGCGCCGCCGCCGGGCTGGCTGGACGGCGTGCTCTTCGCCTCGCCCACGGCCTTCTACCTGTTCGGCGTCTGGTCGATCGGGCGGGCGATGGGCGAGTTGGCCAAAGGGCGCCTGATCCAGCCGACCCTCTCGGGCGCGCTGCGCAAGGTGGGTTTGGCCCTAGGCCTGGGCGGGGTGACCAGCGTGTTCGTCGTGACCAACCTGTCGCGGGTGCTGCAGGGCGGTCACGGCAGCTGGCTGCACTTCGACGTGGCCGGCATGACCCTGGGCATGATCGGCGGGGCGCTGTTCCTGCTGGGCCGCGTCATGGATCAGGCCGGCCGCGTGCAGGCCGAATTGGACGAGATGATCTGATGCCCGTCCGCGTCACGCTGGACGCCCTGATCGTCCGCAAAGGCCTGAAGGCCAGGGATCTGGCGCAAACGGTGGGCCTGTCGGAAACCCAACTCTCCCTGTTCCGGTCGGGCAAGGTGAAGGGCATCCGCTTCCGCACCCTGGCCCGGCTGTGCGCCGCGCTGGAGTGCACGCCCGGCGACCTGCTGGACTACGACTTCAACCCGGCGGATCTGGAGGGAGCCGACGACGAGCCCTGATCCGATGGGGTCGCCGCGCGTTGTCCAGCCGCGACGCCCCACCGCATGGCACGCGCGCACCAAGGGAGTATTCCCCGCAGGGTGAAAGGCCGAGTCGAACCGTCATGGACTACGACGCGCTGATCCTGTCGAGGCTGCAGTTCGCCTTCACGATCTCGTTCCACATCCTGTTCCCCGCATTCACGATCGGGCTGGCCAGCTACCTGGCGGTGCTGGAGGGGCTGTGGCTGTGGACCCGGCGCGAGGCGTTCAAGACCCTGTACCTGTTCTGGGTGAAGATCTTCGCGCTGAGCTTCGGCATGGGCGTCGTGTCGGGCGTGGTGATGAGCTACCAGTTCGGCACCAACTGGTCGGAGTTCATCCGCCTGACGGGCGGGGTGATCGGGCCGCTGCTGGCCTATGAGGTGCTGACGGCCTTCTTTCTGGAGGCGTCGTTCCTGGGCGTCATGCTGTTCGGGTGGAAGAAGGTCGGGCCGCGGCTGCACTTCCTGGCGACGGCGCTGGTGGCGATCGGGACGGCCACGTCGGCGTTCTGGATCCTGTCGGCCAACAGCTGGATGCAGACGCCGGCGGGCTTCGAGGTCATGGCCGACGGCCGGATGCAGGCGACCGACTACTGGCAGGTGATCTTCAACCCAAGCTTCCCGTCGCGCTTCGTGCACATGATGCTGGGCGCCTATCTGACGACGGCGCTGGTCGTGGGCGCGACCTCGGCGTGGCACGTGCTGAAGGCCCGCAGGGCCACGGACCATCCGGGGCAGGTCGAGAGCCGGCTGGGTCTGGTCATGGCGGTGGGGCTGATCGCGGTCGCCGCGCCGCTGCAGCTGGTGGCGGGCCACTGGTCGGGCGAAGTCGCGCATGAGCATCAGCCGTCCAAGTTGGCGGCCATCGAGGGCTACTGGACGACCCAGGCCGACCAGCCGCTGCACCTGTTCGGCATCCCCGATCGGACGACCCAGTCCAATCGCTTCGAGGTCTCCATCCCCGGCCTGGGCAACCTCGTGCAGAACGTGCCCAAGGACGAGGCGATCACCGGCCTGGATCAATGGGCGCCGGAGGATCAGCCGCCGCCGGTCATCCCCTTCTTCGGTTTCCGCGTCATGGTGGGGCTGGGTCTGCTGATGATCGGGCTGGGTCTTTGGGGGGCGTGGCTGACGCTGCGGCTGAGGATCTTCGACAGCCCGGCATTCTTGAGGTTCGCCGTCGCCATGGGGCCCGCGGGCTTCGTGGCCGTGCTGGCCGGATGGATGGTGACGGAGGTCGGGCGACAGCCGTGGGTCGTCTATGGCGTGCTGAAGACGCGCGACGCGGTGTCGCCGGTGCTGGGCTCGCAGGTGGCGACGTCGCTGACGGCCTATGTCGCCGTCTATGCCGTGGTGTTCACCGCGGGCGCCCTGTTCATCCTGCGCCTGCTGCGGGAGGGACCGATCGCGGCCTATGCCGAGCCGGCGCCGCGGCAGGACCGCGCGCCCGGCACGCCGCTGGCCGGCGCGCCCGAGGACACGGACGGAGAGCCGTGATGAGCCTGGACCTTCCGCTGATCTGGGCCGGCCTGCTGGCCGTCGCCGTCCTGCTGTACGTCACGCTGGACGGGTTCGACCTGGGGCTGGGCATCCTGTTCCCCTTCGCGCGGTCGAAGGAGGATCGGGACGTGATGATGAACACCGTCGCCCCGGTCTGGGACGGCAACGAGACCTGGCTGGTGCTGGGCGGCGGGGGGCTGCTGGCGGCCTTCCCCCTCGCCTACTCCGTGCTGATGCCGGCGCTCTATCTGCCCGTGCTGCTGATGCTGGGCGGGCTGATCCTGCGCGGCGTGGCGTTCGAGTTCCGGTTCCGGGCGCGCAACCGGGGCCGGGCTTTCTGGACGTGGATGTTCTCCGGCGGCTCGATGCTGGCGGCGTTCAGCCAGGGCCTGATCCTGGGCGGCTTCATTCAGGGCGTGACGGTCGAGAACGAGCGGTTCGCGGGCGGGCAGTTCGACTGGCTGACGCCCTACACCCTGCTGGTCGCGGTCGGCATCGTGGCGGGGTACGCCCTGCTGGGCGCGGGCTGGCTGATGCTCAAGACCAAGGACGACCTGCACGGAGACGCCCGGACGTGGACGCGGTGGTCGGCGATCGCGGCGGTGCTGCTGCTGGCGGCCGTCAGCGTGGCGACGCTGCTGGTGCATCCTCGCATCGGCCTGAGATGGGGGATCGACGTCGCGACCCTGCAGATCGACTGGGCGATGCTGGCTCCGCGTCTGGTCGTGCCCGCGCTGGGGCTGGTCGGCCTGGGCCTGATCTTCGCGGGGCTGCGTCGTGGATCGCACGTCAGTCCGTTCGCAGGGGCGATGACGGTCTTCCTGTCGGGCTATCTGGGATTGGCAGTGGGGTTCATGCCCTACGTCGTGCCCTATGCGCTGGACTATCGGCAGGCGGCGGCGCCGGACAACGCCCTGGGGCTGATGCTGGTCGGGGCGGTGCTGATCATCCCTATGATCCTGGCCTACACCGCCTGGGTCTACTGGGTGTTCCGCGGCAAGATGGACGTGGAGGGCGGCTATCATCATTGAGCCCGTCCCCCCGCCCGAGGCTGACGCGACGCCGGCACCGCTGTGGAAGCGGCTGGCGTGGTTCGGCGGTCTGTCGCTGGCCTCGGCCACCGTGGTGGCGGTGATCGCCTATGCGCTGAGGGCGCTGCCCTTCATGGGGCACGGCTGACGGAACCGTCGCCATGGATGCCGACTTACCCTCCGCAGCAGACGAGGAGGACCGGCATGAGCTTGGACGAGACCCTGGACGAGGCCCTGGACACCGCCAGCGAGTTCCTGAACGCCCAGGACCGCAACCCCGGCCACGTCGCCCTGGGTCTGGCCGTCACGGTCGGCTTCGCCCTGGGGTCGGCCCTGCTGGCCCGCAACGTGATCGAGCCGCGCCGCCGCTCGCAGCGGCAGGCGATGCGGCACGAGGGGCCCGTGACGGAGCGGCCGCAAGGCAGCCTGGGGCTGCTGCTGCCGGCGCTGTTCTCGGCCACCACCCTGTCGGCGCTGCGGGTGTGGAACGCGCCGTCGCGGAAGGAGCGGACCACCGCCCTGTCGCTGTGGGCCGTGGCGCAGATGGTCAACGCCGGACTGATCGCCTTGAGACCCGCCGGGCGGGTCGGCCAGATCGCCGCGGCGATGACGACCGCGGGGCTGGCGGCCGCCTTCGCGCACGAGGCGCGGCGGGTCGACGTCGGCTCCGGCAAGCTGGCCGCGCCCTTCGGCGCCACGACGCGGATCGCCAACCGCGTGGACGAGCGGGCCACCGTCCACTGACGGTCCGCCTTGCCCGGATCGTGCCGATCCTCTAGGGACTGCGCCCGTTCCGCGCGCCGCGTCGGCCGCGCCTTCAGACAGTGAATCCCTCCGATGGCCAAGATCAACGGCAACACCATCAAGCCGGGCATGGTGCTCCAGCACAACGGCGGCCTGTGGGTCGTGACCAAGGCCAGCCACGTCAAGCCGGGCAAGGGCGGCGCCTTCGCCAACGTCGAAGCCAAGAACCTGGAGACGGGCAACAAGCTGAACGAGCGCTTCCGGTCGGAAGACAAGGTCGAGCGCGTCACGCTGGAACAGAAGGACTTCAGCTACCTGTACGACGGCGGCGAGACGCTGGTGTTCATGGACGACGCCACCTACGAGCAGATCGAGCTGCAGAAGGACTGGGTCGGCGAGGAGCGCATCCCCTATCTGCAGGAGGGCATGAAGGTCGTCATCGAGATGCACGAGGAGCGTCCGATCGGCCTGGAGCTGCCGGAGCAGGTCACCCTGACGGTCGCCGAAACCGAGCCGACGGTGAAGGGCCAGACGGCGTCCTCGTCCTACAAGCCCGCCATGGCCGACAACGGCGTGCGCATCATGATCCCGCCGTACATGTCGGCCGGCGAGCGCATCGTCGTCGACACGACGACGGGCGAGTACGTCCGCCGCGCCGACTGATTTCCACGGCTCCGTCCGGGGCCGTCAGCGTTTGAACTTCTCCGCATGACCGGGCCGCGCGCCTTGAAGGTCATGCGGACCAGGAGATCCCCATGGCCCTCGCCTCCGCCCTGCTGCAAGTGATGATGGACGCGGTCCGCAAGACGGCGCGGCCGATGCTGCGCGACTTCGGCGAGGTCGCCCAGCTGCAGGTGTCGCGCAAGGGGCCCGCCGACTTCGTCACGGCCGCCGACGTCAGGGCCGAGCAGACGCTGTTCGAGCTGCTGTCCAAGGCGCGCCCCGGCTACGGCTTCCTGGGCGAGGAGCGGGGCATGGTGGAGGGGACGGACAAGACCCACACCTGGATCGTCGATCCGATCGACGGCACCACCAACTTCATGCACGCCATGCCGCAGTTCGCCATCACCGTGGCCCTGCAGCGCACCGACCACGACGGGCGGAACGAGATCGTCGCCGGGGTCACCTACAACCCCGTCCAGAACGAGATGTTCTGGGCCGAGAAGGGCAAGGGCGCGCATCTGAACGACACTCGCATCCGGGTGTCGGGACGCAAGGACCTGGCCGACGGCCTGATCTCGACCGGCCTGCCCTTCCTGGGTCGGCCGGGGCACGCGCAGGCGATCAAGGACCTGCACGGCGTGGGCCAGCGGGTGGCGGGCATCCGCCGCCTGGGCGCGGCGTCCCTGGATCTAGCGTGGACGGCGTGCGGCCGCTACGACGCCTTCTACGAGCGCGGGCTGAACATCTGGGACGTGGCGGCCGGCGTGCTGCTGATCACCGAGGCGGGCGGCACGGTCACCACCGTCGACGCGGACGGCGACCCGCTGAACGGCAAGCAGATCGTCGCGGGCGGCCCGGACATGCAGGCGAACCTGCGCAAGGTGCTGCAGGCGTCCTGAGCCGGACGTGCACTGCGTGCACCAGGTGCACCAGGTGCACTGTCGAACTTTTTTGGGTGCAACGCGTGCACGAAGTGCACATCGGCGCCCGATCCCGCCACGACACCACGCGCCAGGACCGACGGCGGCGAATGCCCGCGAGTTTGGGCGCGGCCCTTGATCCGATTGCCAAATCGGCGCGCGATCATCGCAATCGGGTCGGTCGGGCCGCCCGATCCGGAGCCGCTCACTCGCCCCGGAACTGAAGCTCCGCCAGACGGGCGTACAGTCCGCCGCGGGCCACCAGGTCGTGGTGCGTGCCCTGCTCGACCACCTGGCCGCCGTCCATGACCACGATGCGGTCGGCGCGCAGCACGGTGGCCAGGCGGTGGGCGATGACCAGGGTCGTGCGCTCCTCCATCGCTTGATCCAGGGCGGCCTGGACCAGACGCTCGTTCTCGGCGTCCAGAGCGCTGGTGGCCTCGTCCAGCAGCAGGATCGGCGCGTGGCGGATCAGGGCGCGGGCGATGGCCAGACGTTGACGCTGGCCCCCCGACAGAGTCTTGCCCCGCTCGCCCAGCGGGGTGTCGAAGCCCTGCGGCAGAGCCTCGACGAAGGCGCGGGCCTGGGCGCGGTCGGCGGCGTCGCGCATCTCCTCGTCGGTGGCGGCGTCGCGGCCGAAGCGGACGTTGTCGGCGGCGGAGCCTGAGAACAGAGGCGCCTCCTGCGAGACCCAGGCGAAGCGGCCGCGCACCTGGGCCGGATCGGCCTGACGCACGTCCACGCCGTCCACGGCGACGACGCCGCTCTGCGGATCGTAGAAGCGCAGCAACAGGCGGAAGACGGTCGACTTGCCCGCGCCGGAGGGGCCGACAAGGGCCACCGTCTCGCCCGGCCGCACGGTCAGGGAGAAGCCCTTCAGCGCCGGCAGGTCCGGACGGCCCGGATAGGCGAAGTCGACGCCGGACATCGACACCTCTCCGCGCGGCGGCTCCGGCAGGGCGCGCGGGGTCGCGGGGGCGGAGATCAGCGGCTCGGCCCGCATCAGCTCGTCGATGCGCTCCATGGCGCCGGCGGCCTTCTGCACGTCGCCCCAGCTTTCTCCCAGCGCGCCCACGGCGCCGCCCGCGAAGGTGGACAGCAGCACGAACTGCAAGAGGGCGCCGGGGCTCATGCGGCCGGCGATGACGTCCTGGGCGCCGAGCCACAGCACGAGCGTCACGCCGCCGAACATCACGCCGATGATCAGGGCGGTCATCACGGCGCGGGCCTTCATGCGCGTGATGGAGGTGGCGAACGACGCCTCCACCGCCGCCTCGAACCGGGCGATGGCCGTGCCTTCCCGCCCGAAGGCCTGCACCGTCTCCACCGCGTCGACGCTCTCGCCCGCCGAGGCGACGGCGTCGGCGAAGGCGTCCTGCGTCTTGACCGTCAGCCGACGCACCACGCGCCCGAAGAGGAACAGCGGCACGATCAGCACGGGCACGATCAGCACGACCAGCCCCGTCAGCTTGGGCGAGACGAAGAACAGCAGGACGATCGCGCCCACCAGCGTCAGCAGGTTGCGCAGGGCGTAGGAGACCGAGGTGGTCAGCAGGGTCTCGATCAGGGCGATGTCGGTGGTCAGGCGCGACAGCACCTCGCCTGTGCGGACCTTGACGTACCAGCCCGGATCCAGCGTCAGGACGCGGCGGAACAGGCCCTCGCGCAGGTCGGCGACGATCCGCTCGCCCGTCTTGGTGACGTAGAAATAGCGGACCGCCGTGGCCAGCCCGAGGAACAGGGCGTTGGCGGCCAGGATGCCGAACCACAGGTTCAGCCGGGCCCCACCGTCCAGGAAGCCGTTGTCGATCGCGCCCCGCGCCGTGACCGTCAGGCCCAGCGACGCCGCGGTCGACAGCAGCAGCCAGATCGCCGCCATCGTCGCCGACCCCGCATGGGCGCGGACGTAGGGGATCAGCCGACCCAGGGGGCGCACGTTCTTCGAGCGCCCGCGCCGGTCGCCCGCCTCGGCCATGCGTTCGGAAAGCAGCGCGCCGGCGCCCGGCCGGCCTTCGGCTTCGGACGGGGCGGCGGAGGAAAGGTCGGTCATGGGCGCGCCTCTTGCCCCGGAACCGTCTCCGGTGTAAACGCCCGCGCTCGCCGCAGCCCCGTCTGCGGCTCACGTCATTTCAGCGCACCGACGGTCGGCATCGTCACCGCGCGTCAGCAGGACCGATCATCGCCATGAAGGCCGACACCCACCCCGACTACCACTTCATCACCGTGACGATGACGGACGGCAGCACCTACAAGACGCGCTCGACCTATCAGAAGGAAGGCGCGACGCTGAACCTGGACATCGATCCGCTGACGCACCCGGCGTGGACCGGCGGCAACGCGCACCTGATGGACCGCGCGGGCCGCGTGTCGAAGTTCAACAACAAGTTCGGCGGCTTCATCAAGAAGTGAGCCGTTCCGGCGTGTGCGCCGGGACACAAGCCCGTGACCTCGTGTCGTTGGAGCGCCGGTCCTCTGGGCCGGCGCTTTCGATTCGGCCGGAACGTCGATAAGCTGGCGGTCGTTTCCCACACGGGGGTGCGGGCGGCGCACGATCGCCGCCACTAGATACGGACCGAGCATGAATCGTCGACAACTGGGCATGGGCGCCGCCGCGGCGGCCCTGATCGGGATCGCGGCCCCCGCCCGCGCGCAGTCCCGGGACCCGGACGCGGTCCAATTCTACAACACCTTCAACGACCAGCTGGCGCGTCTTCCCGCAGCGCTTCAGCCGGACGTGCGCGCCTTCTACGAGATGAACGGCTGGACGCCGGTGTGGACCGCCGCGCGCGTGCAAAACCTGCGCGCCGTCGCCGCGCGGGCCGAGCGGCACGGCCTGGCCGAGCACGACTATTTCGATTTCGACAAGCTGGCGTCGGACCGCGCGCGGTCGGAGATGCTGACCACCGCGGCGCTGCTGGACTATTGCCGCGTGCTGGCCGAGGGCCGCGTCCGACCCGAGACGGTCGAAGATCTGTGGGAGATGCGCAAGAACCGCGTCGACCTGGCCATGGGCCTGAACGACGCGCTGGGCCGCAACGCCCTGATGGACTGGGTCGAGGGTCTGGCGCCGACCGACATCGGCTATTCCAACCTGTCGGCGGGCTACGTGCGCTATCGCCGCATGATCCGCGACGGGCGGGCCTGGACGCCCTTCCCCGCCGGAGCGAACATCGAACCGGGCGCCAGCGACCGCCGCATTCCGATCCTGATCGACCGCCTGGTGGCCGAGGGGGACCTGGACGCGGCCGCGGGCACGCGCCTGCGCGCGCTGGGCACGGTGTATGGGCCGGAGCTGCAGGAGGCCGTGCGCGGCTTCCAGGTGCGGCACGGCCTGCTGGGCGACGCGCGCATCGGTTCGGGCACGCAGCAGTCGCTGTCGGCCACGGCGGAGAACCGCGCGCGCCAGATCGCCCTGAACCTGGAACGCCGGCGCTGGCTGGCCCGCGACGTGCCGGACGAGCGGATCGAGGTGAACACCGCCGCCGCCATCATGGTCTACTGGAAGGACGGCAAGCCCGTTCACTCCAACCGCGTGGTCGTCGGCTCGCCCACCAACCAGACCCCCAGCCTCGAAAAGCCGTTCGCCTCGGTGGTGGCCAATCCGCCGTGGTACGTGCCGGCGGGCATCGCGCGGAACGAGATCCTGCCCAAGGGTCCAGGCTATCTGGCCGCCAACGACATGTACGTGCAGAACGGCACGGTCATCCAGCGCGCCGGGCCGAGGTCGGCGCTGGGCTACGTCAAGTTCGAGCTGCAGGACAGCTACGCCATCTTCCTGCACGACACGCCGTCCAAGGCCGCGTTCAACAACGCCTATCGCCATCGTTCGCACGGCTGCGTGCGGGTGCAGAACGCCGTCGACTTCGCGCGCCTGCTGCTGTCGCCCGATCCGGCGAAGCTGTCGGAGTTCGACGCCGCTCAGGACAGCCGCCGCACCGACCGGATCGCCACGGGCCGCGAGATCGGCGTGCGCCTGCTGTACTGGACCGCCTTCGTCGACGGTCAGGGCCGGGTCGCGTTCCGCGAGGACGTCTACAAGCGCGACGACAAGCTGGCCGACGCCCTGGGCATCGCCGTCAGCCTGCCCGCGCCGGTGATCGACGGCCGCGCCGACGCCAACGACGTCGGGCCTTAGATTTCAGGGATAAGTCGACGTCCGCACCCATACGTCAGCACATCCGTAGGTGCCGATGACGATGAGGGTGGACTTTCCGCCGGGCTTTTCAAAGCGATGCGGCACAGACTCGCCGGCGCAGCGTATCGAGACCGCGTCCCATCGATCCAGCGGAACCGGCCAGTAGCTGTCCCTGCGACCGCCAGCGTCCATTCGCCTGACGAACTTTCCGTGCGGCCCCTCCAACGTGACTTCGATCGCGACTTGCGGCGCGCGATTGCCCTCGACCTTCAGGATCGCCGGCTTGTCCGGCCAGATCAGAAAAAGGCCGATCGCGCCGAGGACCAGTCCAAGCTTGATGACGACATAGGCGATCAGGCCGGCAGTCGGCTTCACGCCCGGAACGCAGCCGCTAGCCGATCCATCTGGCTGAGGACCGGATTGACCGGCTGGTCCGCCTCGCCGTCCACGAACATGCGGCGGTCCAGGTGCAGGGCGCGTTCGTACAGGCGCTCGGCGCGGACCACGTGCTCGACCAGGGCGATGGGCAGTTCGGCGTGGGTCGGCGTCTCGCGCGGCTTGGGCGGCGACAGGCGATAGCGCGGTTCGCACGCCGCTTCGGCCGTCATGTCGCCCTCTCGCACAGCGCGCTGGACCAGCAGCCACGACGCCATCTGCATCAGCCGCGTCGTCAGGGCCATGCTTTCGGACGCGTAGGCCAAAGCCGCGGCGCGGCTGAGCAGTTTGGACTCGCGCCGGCCGTCGCCGTCCAGATAGGCGGCCACGTCCTCGACCAGCTCCATCCCCTCGCGGAACGTGCGTTCGAACAGTTCGGAGGCGGCGAACTCGCGCACCACGGCGGCGCGCGGCCGGTCGGAGGCGACGTCGGAGCCGGCGTCGTCAATCATGGAATCCATCGACAGCATACTGGGGACACTCTTGGCACGCGCGGACGAACGAGGCCCACGGGGCCGTTCCGTGCAACGCTCATGCCAGCGCCGCTCACGTCCGTCACCGGCCGAAGTTGAACAGGGCGTCGGCGGCGGACTTTCGGTCGGCCTTCTTGGCCATGGCGGCGCGGGTGCGCTCGATCTCGGCCTCCAGCGCGGCGATGCGCTCCTGACAGTCCTCGACCGACCACAGGTCCAGGTCCTCTCGCGCCAGATCGGCCAGGGGGCCGCGCACGCGCTGGGGCTCCAGATCCTCGAACGACATGACGGCCTCCTTGGCGGCGATCGACACGGCCCTCTATGAAGCGCCGGGCGGGGCCGGATGGCAAGCGAGGACGACATGCGCGCGATCGAGATCGACGGCGGAAGCGGACCGGCGGAGGCGCTGCGCCTGACGCAGGCGCCCGATCCCCTGCCCGCTGCGGGCGAAATCCTGATCCGCGCCGCGGCGGCGGGCGTGAACCGGCCCGATCTGCTGCAGCGCGCGGGCCTGTATCCGCCGCCGCCGGGGGTCAGCCCGATCCTGGGGCTGGAGGTCGCGGGCACGGTCGCGGCCGTGGGCGCGGGCGTGACGCGGTGGGCGGTCGGCGACCGGGTGTGCGCCCTGCTGGGCGGCGGGGGCTATGCCGAGCTGGCCGTCGTCGACGCGCGGCACGCCCTGCCGGTGCCGGAGGGACTGAGCCTGGTCGAGGCGGCGGCATTGCCGGAGACGCTGGTCACGGTCTGGGCCAACGTGTTCGAGGCCGGCGCCCTGAAGCCCGGCGAGACGCTGCTGGTGCACGGGGCGACCAGCGGGATCGGCGCGACGGCGATCCAGACGGCCAGGGCCCACGGCGCGCGCGTGATCGCCACCTCGCGCGGCGCCGACAAGGCGCGGGCCGCGCGCGATCTGGGCGCCGACGTCAGCCTGGACGCGACGGCCGGCGACCTCGACGCCGCGATCCGGGAGGCCGGCGGGGCCGACGTGATCCTGGACATGGTCGGCGCGGCCTATGCGCGGACGAACCAGGCGGCGCTGAACGCGGGCGGGCGCTGGATCGTGATCGCCACCCAGTCGGGCGCGCTGGCGGAGATCGACCTGATGCGGATGATGCTGAAGCGTCAGGTGCTGACCGGGTCGACCCTGCGCGCGCGCCCGGCGGACGAGAAGGCGCGGCTGATCGCCGAGGTCGAGCGGCACGCCTGGCCGTGGGTGGCCGACGGACGCGTGCGTCCGCCGATCGACGCGACCTTCCCGCTGGCCGATGCGAAGAGCGCCCACCTCCGGCTGGAGGCGGGCGCCCACGTCGGCAAGATCGTGCTGACCGTCGGCTGAGGCTTACCAGCCCCGGCCGCCGCCACGCACCGGACGCATCGACGAGATGCGGTCGTTCAGCACGGTGCGGCTGAGATCGCGCACGTCGCCGTCCAGGACCTGGCAGTGGCCGCGGAAGTAGGCGTCGGTGCAGACTTCCCACTGGCCGCGCAGTTGCATCGAGCTGATGCGGTCGTTGACGCCCAGGTTGGCCAGGTTCGGCGTCTCGCCGTCGATGCGGACCGACGCGCCGCGCCAGTTGGCATCGACGAAGACGATGGCCGAGCCGCGCCCGCCGCCAGAACCGCCGCCCCAGCCGCCGCCGTTGCCGCCACCCCAGCCGCCGCCGGGACGGTCGTCGTCGCGACGATCCTCGTAAGAACCCCGGATCGGGCCGCAGACCAGAAGGCCGTCGTCGTTGGCGATCTCGTACGGTCCGCAGCGCTGCAGCTCGATCGAGGTGCCGCGCAGGCGGCCGCGACGGTCGCGGCAGTCGGCGTAGAGGCGGCCGCGGTTCACGTATTCTTCCTGACAGGACGAGGCGTAGCTGCCGCGGGGCGCGACGCGCTGGGGACCGCCGGGATCCTGGGCGAAGGCCGGATCCTGGGCGGACAGGGAGACGGCGGCGATGGCCGCGAGCTGCAGAATGGACATGGTTCCCTCCGTGAGACCGTTCCGACGCCGAACGCGTCGCATGGGCGGACGTTCACCCGGCGGACATGAACCTTGGCTGTACGAAAGCGGCGCCGTTCGTGCAGTTTCGTCGCCGTTCCCTTTTTCGACGAACGCGCCTATAGACGACGCACTGCGCGCCCGGCCGAAAGGTCGGGCGCCGTCATTTCCGGCGCGCCGCATCGCCTGCGGCCGCCCCGTACGGGAAACGCCCATGACCGACATCCTGATGCCCAAGGCCACCGCGGTCTGGCTGGTCGAGAACACCTCGCTGACGTTCGAGCAGATCGCCGACTTCTGCGGCCTGCATCCGCTGGAAGTGCGCGGCATCGCCGACGGCGACGTGGCGCGCGACATCCGCGGCGCCGACCCGCTGG
Organism: Afipia felis; assembly: GCA_943371835.1. Classification (GTDB taxonomy): domain Bacteria; phylum Pseudomonadota; class Alphaproteobacteria; order Caulobacterales; family Caulobacteraceae; genus Brevundimonas. The sequence goes on from CALRWJ020000008.1 coordinate 87,330, forward strand.
TCAACGGCCAGCTGACCCGCCAAGAGCTGGACAAGGCCCAGAACGACGAGACCTATCGGATGAAGGCGGTCGTCAGCCGCCACGCCGAACTGCTGAAATCCGCCAAGCCGGCGCCGAAATACACGCCCGTCTCGCGCCGCCAGGACCGCCCGGACGCCATCATGTGGTTCGTCAAGAACCACCCCGAGGTGACCGACGCCCAGATCGCAAAGATGCTGGGCACCACCAAGGCGACGATCGAGAGCGTGCGCAACCGCACCCACTGGAACACGGCCAACATCAAGCCGGTCGATCCGGTGACCCTGGGTCTGGTCGGCCAGCTGGCGCTGGACGATCTGGTCAAGAAGGCGGCCGAGAAGAAGGCGCGCGACGACGCCAAGTCGGGCGGGGCCACCCTGCGCGCCGCCGGCGAGGTGGATGAGGCCCCGGCCGAGCCGGAGTTCGTGCCGGAAGAGCGCAAGCGCCCGGGCGCCGAGCCGACCGCCGAGTCGGTCTTCGGCACCCGCGACTGAAGACAAGAAAAACGGCCCCGGAGCATCCTCCGGGGCCGTCTTCAATTCCGGGCCCGCAACCCGTCTAACGGGTGTCCTGCAGGGCGTTTATCTGATCCTTCAGCCTGAGTTTCTGCAGCTTCAGCGCCTTCAAGTGCAGCGAGTCCGCGGAAGGTCGGACCATCTGCCGTTCGATCTCCGATTCGATCGTGCGGTGACGGTTTCCCAGTTCGCGAATACGAGCCTCGATGGTCATGGCTTGCGCCTCCATGTCTTAGGGACAAGAGCAGTGAGCCTCGCTATTGACGACCTGTGGAATCACATTCCGGTGACGCTCGCCAGGCGCGACGCTCATCCTCAGCCTGGACGCGAAAATGGCCGATGATGTGAACTTGACCGTAAATGACCGACCCCGCGTCGTGGTCGGAATTTCCGGTGCGTCCGGAGCGATTTACGGCGTCCGGGCGCTGGAGGCGCTGCGCGAACTGGGCGTCGAGACCCATCTGGTGGCCACGCGGGCGGCCATGATGACGCTGGCGCAGGAGACCGACCTGTCGCCCGAGGATCTGGGCGCGAAGGCCGACGTCGTGCACAGGCTGGCCGACGTCGGCGCGACGATCGCCTCGGGCAGCTTCCGCACCCTGGGCATGATCGTGGCTCCCTGCTCGGTGCGGACGATGAGCGAAATCGCCACCGGCGTGACGTCGTCGCTGCTGACCCGCGCGGCCGACGTGACGCTGAAGGAGCGGCGGCCGCTGGTGCTGATGGTGCGCGAGACGCCGCTGCATCTGGGGCATCTGCGCACGATGACGGCGCTGGCGGAGATGGGGGCGATCATCGCCCCGCCCGTCCCGGCCTTCTATGCCAAGCCGCAGACGCTGGCCGAGGTGGTGGACCAGTCGGTCGGCCGCGCGCTGGACGCGCTGGGGCTGGACTGGGCCGCCACAAGCCGCTGGGAGGGGCTGAAGCCGGAATGACGACGCCCGGGCTGTGGGATTGGGCGGTGACGGCCTATGCGCGCCAGGGCGTCTCGGAGACCTGCCTGACCTTGCAGGACAAGGACGGGCAGAACGTCCCGTTGCTGCTGTTCGGGGCGTGGGCCGCGACGACGGGCCGCGCGCTGGACGACGAGGCGGTGGAGGCCGCCTGCGACGTCGCCCGCGCCTGGGACGAGGCCGCCGTCGCACCCCTGCGCGCCGTGCGCCGCGCGCTGAAGGCGCCGCTGCTGGACATGGATTCGACCGCCCGCGAGGAGGTGCGCGAGCGGGTCAAGGCGGCCGAGCTGCTGGCTGAGCGCCGACTGCTGGAGGATCTGGAGCCGCTGGCGGGCGGCGTGGCGGCCGTCCGCGACGCGCTGGCGGACATGGTGCGGCTGTCGCGCGAATGGGGCGGTCCCCTGCCCCGTCCCGCCCTGGCGCGTCTGGCCGAACGGCTGGCCGCGTGAGATAAGCCGGCGCGGCGGAAGCGACGATGAACGACGAACAGGTCCCCGACGAAGTCGAACTGATCCTGCGCAAGCGGCTGGCCGTGCTGCAGCAGGAGCACGCCGACCTGGGCGCCTCGATCGAGGCCCTGTCGCACATGCCGATCCCCGACCAGCTGATGATCGCGCGCCTGAAGCGGAAGAAGCTGACCCTGCGCGACGAGATCGTGAAGATCGAGGCGCGGATCCTGCCGGACATCATCGCCTGACGTGAGGCAGTAGGCAGTAGGCAACAGGCAGTAGAACGCGGGACTGAGCGGCGTCACGGCTGGTCGGCAGCCGAGGAGGCTGCAGGGATCGATCCCCTGCTGCCTACTGCCTACTGCCTACTCCCTTTCTTGCGCACCCACATGGCGGCGTCGGCCTCGGCCAGCCAGACTTCCGGGTCGGTCTGATCGACGAAGGCGCGGACGCCGAAGGAGCCGCCCAGCGCGGAGCGCGCGCCGTCCCAGACGAAGCCGTCCGTCTCCAGCGCCTCCGACAGGCGTCGAGCCTTTTCGCGCCCCTCGTCCAGGCCGGCGTTCAGCATCAGCAGGCCGAACTCGTCGCCGCCCAGGCGTCCGAGGGCGTCCGACTCGCGCAGGTTGGCCAGCATCAGCTCGGCGACGTGCACCAGGGCGGCGTCGCCGGCGGCGTGGCCCAGGGCGTCGTTGACGGACTTGAACCCGTCCAGGTCCAGATAAAGCAGGCAGGCCGGCGTGCCGTGGCGACGGCAGTAGGCCATGGCGCGCGTCATGGCGCCGACGAAGCCGCGCCGGTTGAGGGCGGGGGTCAGAACGTCGTGCTCGGCTTGGGCCTCGGCGGCCTCGGCGCGGGCCTGAAGCCGCTCGACCTCGGCGCGCAGGCGCTCGATCTCGGCCAGCAGGTCCGCGTCGGATCGTGCCTGGGGGGCGGAGAGGGACAAGGCGCACTCGGGTGACGGGCGCGACTCACCCGGTCGCGCGACGCCCCGATCCTATCCCGCCCGGTTGCGGGCGCAACGTGAAGGCCGTAAACCCCGCGCTTCCCCGACCCTGGGAGTTCCACATGACCGCACCGGCGCAGGTGGCCATCGTCATGGGCAGCCGTTCGGACTGGCCCACGATGAAGCGCGCCGCCGACAGCCTGGACCGGCTGGGCGTGGCGTGGACCGCGCGTGTGGTCTCGGCGCACCGCACCCCCGACCGTCTGGTCGGCTTCGCGCGCGGCGCGGCCGACGAGGGCTTCAAGGTCGTGATCGCGGGCGCGGGCGGCGCGGCGCACCTGCCCGGCATGGTCGCGTCGATGACCGAGCTGCCGGTGATCGGCGTGCCGGTGCAGTCCAAGGCGCTGAGCGGGCTCGATTCGCTGCTGTCGATCGTCCAGATGCCCGGCGGAGTGCCGGTGGCGACCGTGGCCATCGGCGAAGCGGGGGCCGTCAACGCGGGCATCCTGGCGGCGCAGATCCTGGCGCTGAACGACGCGGAGCTGGCGGGTCGGCTGCGCGCCTTCCGCGAGGCCCAGACCGAGTCGGTCCACGAGACGGTCGAGGACTGAGTGAAGCCCCTTCCGCCCGGTTCGACCCTCGGCATTCTGGGCGGCGGCCAGCTGGGCCGGATGCTGGCGCAGGCCGCCACGCGGCTGGGCTTCGACACCGTGGTGCTGGACCCCGAGGAGAACAGTCCGGCCGGGCGCGTGTCGCGCGGCCAGATCGTCGCCGAATACGACGACCCCAACGCCCTGAACGTGCTGGGTCAGGTGTGCGAGGCGGTGACGTTCGAGTTCGAGAACGTTCCCGCGGCCTCGGTCGAGCGGCTGCAGGCGGGGGGCGCGCGCGTGGCCCCGGGGCCGACGGCGCTGGCGGCGGCGCAGGACCGCGTCGACGAGAAGCGGTTCCTGAACGCCGTCGGGGCGCGGACGGTCGAGTTTCACGTCGTCGACGACGAAGGCGACCTGATCGAGGGGCTGGAGCGGCTGGGCGCGCCCGCCCTGCTGAAGACCCGGCGCGAAGGCTATGACGGCAAGGGCCAGGTCTGGGTGAAGTCGCCCCACGGCGCGGCGGCGGCGTGGAAGGCGGTCGGCGGGCGCCCCTGCGTCCTGGAGGCGCGCGCGCCCTTCGTGCGCGAGCTGTCGGTGATCGCCGCGCGCGGCTGGGACGGCAAGACGGCGGTCTATCCGCTGGGCGAGAACACGCACGCGTCGGGCGTGCTGAGGACGACCCTGGCGCCCGCCGTCGTCGACGCGGCGACCGAGAAGGCGGCGGCGCGGATCGCGCGCGCGGTGCTGAAGGGGCTGGATTACGTCGGCGTGATCGGCATCGAGCTGTTCGACCTGGGCGACGGCAAACTGCTGGTCAACGAGATCGCGCCGCGGGTGCACAACACCGGCCACTGGACGCAGGACGGCTGCGTCTGCGACCAGTTCGAGCAGCACGTGCGCGCCGTCATGGGCTGGCCGCTGGGGCCGACGCGCGCCCACGCGCAGGTCGAAATGACCAATCTGCTGGGCGACGAGGTCGAACGCTGGTCGGCGCTGTCGGGCAAGGCGGACGCGCGCCTGCACCTGTACGGCAAGGCCCCGGCGCGGCCCGGACGCAAGATGGGCCACGTCAACCGTGTGCGCCCGCTGCCACAGGCGGACTGAAGCTTACCCGGCGGCATCTTGCGCGCGTGAAAAAGCGGCGCAAAGTGCGCGCAACGACCGCGCTTTTGACGGTCGAGGGAGGATCATCGATGTCTCGTCTTCTGCGCACCGCCGCGCCCGCGGCGCTGGCCGTCGCCGCCGTCTGGGGTCTGGCGTCCGCCGCGTCGGCCCAGAGCTACAACCGCCTGGTCGTGTTCGGCGACAGCCTGAGCGACAACGGCAACCTGTACGCCGCCAGCTTCAACACCCAGCCGACGTCGCCGCCCTACTTCCAGGGCCGGTTCTCGAACGGTCCGGTGTTCACCGAGTTGCTGGGCTTCAACGCCGGCCGCGCCGCCGCCGGTGCCTCGGTCACCGGCAGCATCAACTACGCCTACGGCGGGGCCCGCACGGACAACTCGGCCGGCCTGCCGCCCGGCATGCGCCGTCAGCTGACGACGTATCAGACCGCTGGCGGCACCTTCGGCGCCAACGACCTGGTCAGCGTCCTGGGCGGCGCCAACAACATCTTCCAGGCCATTCCGGCGGCGGCCCTCTCGGCCAGCCCGCAGGGCGCGATCCAGCCGGTCGCCACGTCGGCGGCCGCCGACATCAACTTCATCGTCGACACCGTGGCGGCCGCGGGCGCCGGCACCGTCCTGGTGACGAACCTGCCCAAGCTCAGCCTGACGCCGCAGTTCCGGTCGGGCCCGAACCTCGCGGCCGCCCCGCTGGCCGACTTCGCGGTGACCACGTTCAACGGCGCCCTGTCGACGGGCCTGTTCCAGACCGCCGCCGCCCGCCCCGCGACGAACATCATCCTGATGGACATCTACAAGATCGGCGACACGATCGCGGCCGCGCCGTCGGCCTTCGGCCTGACCAACGTCACCGACGCCTGCTTCAACGGCGTCACGGTCTGCGCCACGCCCAACACCTACTTCTACTGGGACGGCGTGCACCCGACGGCGGCCGGCCACCGGATCCTGGCCAATCTGGCGCAGGACTACCTCTACTACGGCGACGCGGGGGCCAAGACGGCGCTGCAGGGCGAGACCGCCCAGCGCTTCCGGGAGGACATGCTGGACGCCTCGTCGGAAGGCCTGTCGGGGTCGGGCGAGTGGGAGGCCGGGACGCACCTGACCTTCGGCGCGCTGTACGATTCGACCGACTTCGACGCCCGGGGCCTGGTGCCCGAGGCCAAGACCCGCGGCTACGGCTTCCGGGGCGGTCTGGTGTGGAGCCCCTCGCCGACGTGGCGCGCGTCGCTGTCGGGCTCGTTCCGCAACGCCGACGTGACGTCCACGGGTCAGACGTTCGACGTCGAATCCTATGCGGTGGACGCCGCGCTGGGCTGGCGCTCGGGCTCGATGTTCGCGAACGTCGCCGCCGGCGCCGGCGCCGACGACTATGAGAACATCACCCGCCAGACCACGCTGGGTCCGATCGTCCACACCGGCGCCACGCGCGGCTCCAGCCGCGGCGCGCGCGCCCAGGCCGGCTTCTGGCTGGGCGCGGGCGACTTCCAGATCTCGCCGCGCGCGGCGATCACCTGGACCGCCAGCGACGTCGACGGCTACTACGAGCAGGGCGTCGCCGCCCAGTACCAGTACGCAGACCGCACGGTGCAGACGACCACCGCCGAAGCCACGATCCGGGCCGAAACCCGCAAGGGCGGCACGACGATCTTCCTGGAAGGCGGGTATCGCGACGAGCTGGACGACAGCTCCGACGCCGTCGGCACCTCGATCGCCGGCAGCCCGTCGCAGGTCCTGTACCGCGACGTCGAAAGCCCGTTCGGCGGCCACATGCTGGCCTCGGCCGGCATCGAGGGCGACTGGGCCGGTATGAAGGTCTCGGTCGGCTATCGCGGCCGCTTCGGCGACCACGCCGACAGCCATCAGGCCGGGGTGCAGTTCTCGATCCCGCTGCCCTGACGCCAGGCGCATCAACGACGCGAGGGGCGCGGATCGCGAGGTCCGCGCTCCTTTCGTTTGGTTCCGGGGTGCGACCGTCCGCCGCGCCGGGCGCCTCATTATCGTCGTCCCGGACCCTATAACGGCGGTTTCATCGCGTCTGGCCGAAGCGTCGGACGCCGCCCCGCAGAAAGAAGCCGTCAGGGAGACGCCGCACCCCATGCGACGCCTTGTGCCGAACGTTCGCCGCCTGCTGATCCACACGGGTCACGCCGCCGCCCTGGCCGTCACCGCCGTTCTGGCGATGGCCGCCGCCCCCAACGCCGCGCCGATGGACCCCATCGTCGAAATCTCGGCCGAACCCGCCGCGCCGCCGGTGGTGGCGGTGGCCGAGCCCGCCGGCCCCATCACGCGCGAGATCGTCTTCGACGAGCCGGTCCGGGGATTCGCGGTCAACTCGAACTACGGCATCCGCCATCTGGTCGGCGAGGCCGCGCCGCGGGCCCACAAGGGCGTGGACTTCGCCGCGCCGCGCGGTACCGGCGTGTTCGCCGCGGCCGAGGGCACCGTGCTGCGCACCGGCTATCAGCCGACCGGGTTCGGCAACTTCGTCGAGGTGCGCCATCCCAACGGCATGACGACCCTCTACGCCCACCTGAGCCGCATCGACGTGCGATCGGGCGAGGACCTGTACGCCGGCGAGCGGCTGGGTCTGGTCGGGTCGACCGGCTATTCCACAGGGCCGCACCTGCATTTCGAGGTGAAGCGCAACGGCGCCCACGTCGATCCCAGCCGGATCCTGGGCGAGCGCTTCGACGTCGTGGTCGGCGGCTGAAGGCTCAGGCCGGGCGGCGAAGCCGGTCGCTGAGCCAGGCGCCGCCGAGAATGATCAGGATCGACGCCGCCGGGAACCAGATGGGGTGCGGCAGCTGGCTGACGTTCACCAGAGTCGCCACGATCAGCACCGCCGCCGGGACCCAGACCGGCCAGCCGCCGCGACGCGCCGTCAGGCCCGCGATCCAGCCGCCGGCCAAGGCGGCGACGCCGTAGCCCAGGACCACGGCGGCCGACTGCCACGCCGGCATGGCGCGCATGAAGTCCCGCACAGCCGCGGCGTCGCGCAGGTCCAGTCCCGGCGGCGGGGGACTGATGAGATGCGTCGCCATTTCCCACACCATGACCACGACGAAGGCCACGACCACGCCGACGACGGCGCCCAGAACGCTGCGGACCATATGCCCCTCCCCTGAATTCCCGCGACCTTCCACGCCGCGCGAGGCGGGGTCAATGCCCGAACATGACGGCGAATTCATCATCCGCAGGCGGGCCGCGGTTGTCAAAGGTCCTTTACACCCCTAGCCTGCGCCAAGTGGTTTGAGACGAGGGGGAACGCCATGCCCGCGGCATTGACGCTGGAGCACATCGGCAAGCGGTACGGGGATTTTCAGGCGGTCGACGACCTGAGCTTTTCGGTCGAGCGCGGGACGATCTGCGGCTTCCTGGGCCCCAACGGCGCGGGCAAGACCTCGACCCTGCGGATGATCCTGGGGCTGCAGCCCCAGACCACGGGCACGCTGACCATCCTGGGCGCCGCGGACGGGCGCAGGGTGCGGGACCGCATCGGCTTCCTCCCCGAGGAACGCGGCCTCTACAAGAAGATGACGCCGATAGACGCCATCGCCTTCTTCGGCGCGCTGAAGGGCCTTCCCACGGGCGAGGGCAAGCGCCGCGCGCGGGCGATGCTGAAGGACCAGGGCCTGGAGCACGCCCAGACCAAGAAGATGAAGGAGCTGTCCAAGGGGATGGCGCAGAAGGTCCAGCTGATCGCCTCGGTCGTGCACCGACCGGAGTTCGTGATTCTGGACGAGCCGTTTTCGGGTCTGGACCCGGTGAATCAGCAGGGACTGGAGGCCATGATCCGCGGCCTGGCGGCCAACGGATCGACGGTCCTGTTCTCCACCCACGTGATGCAGCACGCCGAGCGGCTGTGCGACAAGGTCGTGCTGCTGGCGCGGGGCCGCAAGGCGTTCGAAGGCACGGTGGACGAGGCCAAGGGCACCACCCGCCGGTTCCTGGAGCTGGAAGGCGAGATCGCCGAGGACGCCGCGCGCGACCTGCCCGGCGTGGTCGCGGTCGAGACCGTGCGCGCCGAAGGACCCGTGCGCGTGCTGAAGGCCGAACTGGCCCCCGGCGGGCGCGGCCAGGAGGCGCTGAAGGCCGCCTTCCTGAACGGGCTGGACGTGCGCCGCTTCGAGCTGCGCGAACCGACGCTGCACGACGCCTTCATCGGCCTGACGGGCGACGACCCGAACCAGGACCAGACCGTCCGCCGCCAGACCGTTTCGGAGGCCGCCCGATGAACCGCATCCTGCTGATCGCGCGGCGCGAATACGCCGCCTATGCCAAGACCGTCGGCTTCTGGCTGTCGCTGTTGGCGTTTCCGCTGTTCGGCGTGCTTGGTGGCGCCATCCCCATCCTGATGAAGACGTCCGAGCCGGATCGCGCCGTGGTGCTGGTCGAGGAAGGCCCGCAGGCGACGGGTCTGGCGGCGTCGGTTCAGGGGGCGCTGAGGCGTGAGGCCGAGCAGCGCGAAGCCCGCGCCGCCGAGGCGGAAGCCCAGGCCGCCAAGGCCACCGGCCTGCCGAAGGAAGCGCTGAACCAGGCGCAGAAGCGGGGCGGCGGCCTGAGCGACGCGCTGAACCGTCAGCGTCTGCGCATCGTCGACGCGCCCGCCGACCTGCTGGCCGCCGCGCCCGGACAGGCGCGCGACGCCGCCGTGCGCGAGCTGCTGACCGCCGACGTGCCGCGCGACCAGCGGATCGACTCTGTGGTGTTCCTGACGCGCGACGCGGCGGGCAAGCCGGCGGCGCGGGTGTGGACCCGCCGCGCGACCGACGACGCCGTCGAGGACTTCGTCCGCGACGCGCTGAAGTCGGCCAACCGCGAGCAGGTGTTCGAGGGCGCGGGCATCGACGCCGAAGTCGTCATGGCGGCCGAAAGCTTCCGGCCCGCCGTCACCGCCTTCTCGCCCAAGTCGGCCAGCGGCGGCGAGGTGTCGTTCCGCGACCGCCTGCCGACCATCATCGGCCTGGTCTCGGCCTTCATCCTGTGGTCGCTGATCATCACCGGCGCCTCGATCCTGCTGAACAGCGTGATGGAGGAGAAGTCGAACAAGATCCTGGAGGTGCTGCTGTCCTCCGCCTCGGCCACAGAGATCCTGACGGGCAAGGTGCTGGGCGTGGCGATGCTGACGCTGACGGTCATGCTGGTCTGGGTCGGCATCGGCGCGGGCGGCCTGATCGCCGCGCGGCCGGACTGGGCGGCCGACGTGGGCTCGGTCATCCTGGAGGGCGGGATGATCTGGTACTTCGTCGCCTACGCCGTCGGCGGGTACCTGATGTACGCGGTGCTGTTCGCGGCCATCGGCGCCTTCTGCGAGACGCCGCGCGACGCCCAGACGCTGATGGGGCCGATCATGATGGTGCTGGTGATCCCGATCATCGTCGTGCAGATGGCGCTGCGGACGCCCGACGCGCCGCTGGTGAAGATCATGTCGTGGGTGCCGTTCTTCACGCCCTTCCTGATGCCCGCGCGCGCGCCCAGCGAGCCGCCGCCGATCGAGATCGCGGGCACCATGGCGGGGATGTTCGCCATGGCCCTGTTGATGGTGTGGGTCGCCGGTCGGGCCTTCCGGGCGGGCGCGCTGTCGGACGTGAAGCTGAGCTGGAAGACGTTCGGCGGGGCCATCCGCTCGGGCGGGCGCTGATGGTGATGGTGGGTCGGTGCGCCTGGTGCGGGACCGACCCGCTGTACGTCGCCTATCACGACACGGAGTGGGGCGTGCCCGAGCGCGACGCGCGCGCGCTGTGGGAGAAGCTGGTCCTGGACGGGATGCAGGCGGGCCTGGCCTGGATCACCATCCTGAGGAAGCGCGAGGGCATCCGCGACGCCTTCGACCAGTTCGATCCCGACAAGGTCGCCGCCTATGACGAGGCGGACGTGCAGCGCCTGCTGGCCGACCCCCGCATCATACGCTCGCGCGCCAAGATCATGATGGCGATCGAGGGCGCGCGCATCTGGGTGCGGATGCGCGACGAGGGCGAGGATTTTTCGGCCTGGCTGTGGAGCTTCGTCGACGGGGAGCCCCTCCAGCGGTCGCCGGGACGGAACGGCCACCTGACGCAGTCGCCGGAGTCCGTCGCCTTGGCCAAGGCGCTGAAGGCGCGGGGGTTCAAGTTCTGCGGCCCGGTGATCGTCTACGCCTTCATGCAGGCTGTGGGCATGATCAACGACCACGTCGACGGCTGCTTCCGGCAGGCCGAGGTCCGTGGCATGTCGGGGGCATGAAGGCCCCTCGCCCGAAGACGATTCCCACGATGGCGCTGGAGACCGTGCTGGTCGCGCGCGCCGGCGGGCCGGTGTGCGGGGTGGACGAGGCGGGGCGCGGGCCCTGGGCCGGGCCGGTGTCGGCGGCGGCGGTGATCCTGGACCCGGCGAACGTCCCCGACGGCATCGACGATTCCAAGGCGCTGACGGCCAAACGGCGCGAGGCGCTGGAGGTCGAGATCAAGACGCGCGCGGTCGCCTGGGGGGTCGGTTTCGCCTCGGTGGTGGAGATCGCGGAGCTGAACATCCTGCACGCCACCGGCCTGGCCATGTGCCGGGCGATCGAGGCCTTGGCGATCCAGCCGGTCGCCGCGCTGGTCGACGGCAACCATCGCTTCAAGCTGCCGTGCGAGGTGCAGACGGTGGTGGGCGGCGACGGCCTGTCGCTGTCTATCGCGGCGGCGTCGATCCTGGCCAAGACGGCGCGGGACCGGCTGATGGTCGAACTGGACGCGGAGTATCCCGGCTACGGCTTCGCCAGTCACAAGGGCTACAACGCCCCGATCCATCAGGCGGCGTTGAAGGAACTGGGCCCCTGCCCCGCGCATCGCGCCGGCTGGGCCCCGATCCGGGCGCTGCTCGACGCCTAGATGTGCAGGGCCGCGCCCATCATCAGGCCCAGCAGGGCCGAGAAGGCGCCGCCCGTCATGATCATCACCCATCGCGGCAAGGCGCGCAGTTCGTCCACGACCGACGGCATTTCGTAGCCGTCGTTGGCCGTGGCGGCGTGGAAGCGGCGGGCCTGCGGCGCCTTCCAGGCGACGGCGTCGAAGGCGTCGGCCGCGCGGCCATACATGCGGTGGGCGTGAAGGCGGTCCGAGGGGGTGAGGCTGGACTGGGTCATGGCCGAAGAACGACGACCCCGTGAGTCGGGTTCCGGACGCCGCCGCCCGCCTCAGGCCGCGTCGGCCAGATCGATCCGTCGGTCGGTGACGACGAACAGGTGTTCGACGTTCCGCAGCCGCCCCACCGCGCCGACCCTTTCACCCTTGGGATTGTGGATGCCGATCCGGGCGCCGACGTAGCGCGGACGCTCGATCTCGATCACCTGGACGTGCCCCCTGGCCGACAGCATCTCGGTCAGGTCCGCGCGGCTCAGATAGCCCTCGTCGTTGAAGCTGACGATCAGGTTCGGCGCGCGCAGCCGGTGAACCACGTCCGCCAGCGCGGGACCGATGCCGGGGCGGCTGTTGAAGGCGCTCTTGCGGGCCTTCACGTCGACGCGCTTGTTGGCGACGCCGTAGACCTCCGGCTTGTCCCAGCGGACCAGGCTTTCCCAGCAGTGGTAGTTGGCCAGATAGCTGTGCTGGTTGTAGGGCGGGTCCAGATAGACGAGGTCGGCCTCGACCCGGTCCGCCGCCTCGGCCGCGTCCATGCAGGTGGCGCGGCCGGCGCCCGGCAGCAGGTCGGGCAGGCGCAACTGCAGCGGCTTCAGCGCGCGCGGGGCCCAGCGCTTCATGTAGGCCATGTGAACACCCGCGGTGGAATCGACGCGGTCGGCGGCCTCCATCAGGGAGGTCAGGGCGATCGCCTCCATCTCCGGCTCCAGAGCCATCGCCGCGATCCGGTCGCGCATGGCGTCGATGCGGGCGCCGTTGTCGGGATGGAAGAAGCGCGCGTCCTCGCAGAAGGTGCGGGTGAACCAGCCGGGCTGCGGCGTCACCTCGGCCAGGTCCGCCAGCACGCGCGTCGCCGGCTCGATCCAGCGGTCGCGGTCGGCCTGGACGTAGGCGGTGGCCAGGACGTGGGCGTAGGCGTTGTGGTCGTTGCCGTGGACCTTGAATCCTTCCCGCTTCAGCGCGTGCCCCACTCGCGCCGAGCCGCTGAACAGGTCGCAGACCCGCCCGCCGTCCGGCAGCCGCCCGCGCACCGCCTGAACGATGCGGTCCAGCAGCGCGCGCTTGGAGCCGAGGTATTTGATCACACGAAGCCCTCAGGGCCCGCGGTCAGCGCTTGCCCTTCTTCGCCGGAGCATGGGCCAGGCGGAGCAGATTCGCAGCCCCTGGCGCGCCGAAGGGGGTGCCGGCCAGGATCAGGATGCGCTGGCCGGGCTGGGCCAGGCCATAGTCCATGGCCGCGGCGACGGCGTCGTCGGTGACCTCTTCCAGCGAGGACGGCTCTCGCCCCAGCCGCGACTCCAGCCCCCAGACCAGCGCCAGCCGGCGCGCGGTCGAGGCGTTGGGCGTCAGCGCCAGCACGGGCTGCAGCGGCCGCTCGCGCGCCATGCGCCGCGCGGTGCCGCCCAGGGTGGTGAACACCACGATGCAGGCCGTGGACTGGGCCTCGCCCGCCTTGCGCGCGGCGGCGACCAGGGCGTCGGCGTCGATGTCGTCCATGCCCGCGTGCTCGGCGTCCATCAGGCTGGGCCACAGGGGATCGCCCTCGACCCGCTCGATGATCCGGCTCATCACCGTCACGGCCTCCAGGGGATAGTCGCCCGAGGCCGTCTCGGCCGACAGCATCAGGGCGTCGGCGCCCTCATAGGCCGCGTTGGCGACGTCCGACGCTTCGGCGCGCGTCGGGGCTGGGGCGGCGGTCATCGATTCCAGCATCTGGGTGGCGACGATCACGGGCACGCCGCGCTGGCGGGCGGCGCGGATGATCTGCTTCTGCGCGACCGGCACCTCCTCCGGCTCCAGTTCGACGCCCAGGTCGCCGCGCGCGACCATGACGCCGTCGCAGTAGTCGAGAATGCTGTCCAGCTGGGCCAGGGCCTGGGGCTTTTCGATCTTGGCCAGGCACGCCGCCTTGCCGCCGACCAGCCGCTTCAGCTCGGCCATGTCCTCAGCCTTCTGGACGAAGCTGAGCGCCACCCAGTCGACGCCGATGCGCAGGGCGAAGGCCAGGTCCTCGCGGTCCTTGGGCGTCAGGGCGGAGACGGCGATGATCGCCTCGGGCACGGCCACGCCCTTGCGGTCCGACAACTTGGTCCCGCTTTCGACCTCGACGTCGGCCCAGTCGTCCGCCCGGTCGCCGACGCGCAGGCGCACCCGGCCGTCGTCGAGCAGCAGCAGCATGCCGGTGCGCAGCGCCTTGAAGATCTCGGGGTGCGGCATCTGCACGCGCGTCGCGTCGCCGGGCGTGGCGTCCAGGTCGAAGCGCATCCGCTGGCCCGGCTTGATGTCGATTTCGCCGTCCGCGAACTTCCCCAGCCGCAGCTTGGGCCCCTGGAGGTCGGCCAGCACGCCGAGCGGGCGTTTCAGAGCCATCTCGGCGCCGCGGACGGCTTTCAGCGCGGCGGCGTGGTCCTCGTGGCTGCCGTGGCTGAAGTTCAGGCGGAACACGTCCACGCCCGCCTGGGCCAGAGCCTTGACCGTGCCGGGCGCGCGGCTGGCGGGTCCCAGGGTCGCGACGATGCGGGCGCGGCGGGCTCTGTTCATGCGAAGGTCCTGAGTGACGTCATGCCCTGAATGCCGGGGAACGCGCGCGCGGGCAAAGGCGGTCCGCCCCCGGAAACACGAAGTTATGCGCGCAGGGTGCGGAACGTCGCCGAATAGCGCAACGCTTCGCCGGGCGCGATGGAGTGTTGCCAGTCCGTCCGCGCCGCTCCGTCCAGCAGATAGGCCGAGCGCGGATCGAGCTTCAGCGACGCCCGGCGCCAGCGCTCGCCCTCGCGGCGCCGGAAGCGCAGGACCGCTGGAGCGCCGAACGACACGCCGACGATCTTGTCGAACTCGGGCCGGTCGCGATGCCAGCCGATGCCGGCGCCGGGCGCGTACTCGGTGATCAGGACGTGGGCGAAGGCGGCGGGATCGACCCCGGCGAAGGCGGCGGCGGCGTCCCGCACCGGCGCCAGGAAGTCCGGCAACGGCTCCGCCTCCCGCAAGCGCGCCGCGCTGAAGTCGTAGCGTGCGCCGAAGGAGACGATGCGCCTCAGACCCTTGAAGCCGTGGAAGTCGAAGGCCTGGAACGGCAGGTCCCCCAGCCGCGCCACGACGGCGTCGGCCACGTCCGGCGACAGCACGCCGTCGGCGTGGCGCAGGCCTTCGGGGAGCGCCGGCGGCGGGGCGAAGAGGTCGATCTGGACGGACATGCCGGGTGAAACGTCCCGGCGGGCCGATGGTGCGAGCGGCGGGGGTCGAACCCGCAAGACCGAGGTCGAGCGATTTTAAGTCGCTTGCGTCTACCAGTTTCGCCACGCTCGCAGGGGTCACTCCGCCGGTTTCATGGCCCGGAAGTTCACGTCCGACGTCGCCACCAGCGAGATCAGACCGGCCCAGGCGGCGACGTTCTGGTTCAGCTGGACCGGGTCGATCTTGTCCAGGGTGTCGTCGGCGGTGTGGTGCAGGTCGAAGTAGCGCAGGCCGTCCTGGCTGAGGCCGAACACGGGCACGCCCGCCTGAACCAGCGGGCCGACGTCGGCGCCGCCCTCACGCTCCGGCTCGCCGCTGCGCAGGACTCCGATGGGATAGAGCAGGCGATAGGCGGCGTCGGCGAAGGCGCCGGTCTGGGCGCCCTCGGGGAGCTTGAGCTGATAGACGCGGTCGGCGCCGAAGTCGCTTTCGCCGACGAAGACGTGGTTCGCCAGTTCCTCGGCCGACAGGCTGCGCAGATAGGCGCCGCCGCCGTTGCCGGTGTTGGTGGGCTGTGACACCTCCTCCGAGCCGTACAGGATGACGCGGATGGTGCGGTCGACCGGGCCGCGGTCGGCGATCGCCTTCGCGG
Source organism: Afipia felis (assembly GCA_943371835.1). GTDB lineage: Bacteria > Pseudomonadota > Alphaproteobacteria > Caulobacterales > Caulobacteraceae > Brevundimonas. The sequence goes on from CALRWJ020000008.1 coordinate 102,851, forward strand.
CGGCCAGGGTGATGGCGCCGCCCGCGCCGTCGTCGATGGCGCCGGTGCCCAGATCCCAGCTGTCCATGTGCGAGCCCAGGACGATGATCTCCTGCGGGCGCGTGCGGCCCGGGATGTCGCCGATCACGTTGTGCGAGGTGGTCTGATAGGTGTGAGCGGACGAGAACAGGCGCATCCGCACCGGCTCGCCATAGCCGACCAGGCGGCTGAGCTGATCGGCGTCGGGCGCGCTGAGCGCGAAGCCGGGTATGGGCACCACGCCGTCGACGTAGCGGGTCGTGCCCGTGTGCGGCATGCGGTGCTCGTCGGAGCCGACCGAGCGCATGACGAAGGCCGAGGCGCCCTTCTTGTGCGCCACGCCCGGTCCGGCGCCGCGGATGCGCGTAAGCGGCCCGTAGCCGGCGCCCGACTGCATGGCCACCAGCTGGCCTGCGTCGACGTAGGCGATCTTGCCGGCCAGCGACCCGTCCGGCACGGCCATGAGGTCTTCGAGAGAGGCGAACCGCACGACCTCGGCCTCGATCCCGGCGGCGGGGGTCGCGGGCGAATGGCCCAGGGCAGCGACGACCAGACGCTGGGGACGTGGCCCCAGGATGGCGGCGCTTTCCTCGCCCCGCTCCCAGCCGACCAGCGGAAACTCCTGGATGCGGACGTTCTGGAAGCCGTGGTCGCGCATGTACTGCGCCGCCCACTGGGCCGCGGCGGTCTCCGACGCCGAGCCCGCTGGGCGGGGACCGAAGCGGGTGGTCAGCTGAGTGACGTAGTCCAGCGCGATGTTGTCCTTCATCGCCGCGTCGCGGGTCGCCTCGGCGCGCGCGATCGAGCGCGCGTCCTGGGCCTGAGAGGCGGGCGCCAGGGCGATCAGCGAGGCCGCGCAGGCGGCGGCGAGGACGAGTTTGCGGGACACGGCGCGACTCCATTCACGGACGGAGCCGGACGATAGAACGCGCGCCGGGCGGGGAGAACCCCGGTCAGGCCTCTTCCGACGGCGTCGGATCGGCGTGCTGGAAATAGGGCTCGACCGGGCCCTGCAGCTTGACCGTCAGGGCCTTGCCGCGACGGTCGACGCGGTTGCCGACGGCCAGGCGGACCCAGCCTTCGGAGACGCAGTATTCCTCGACGTTGGTCTTCTCTTCGCCCTTGAAGCGGACGCCCACGCCGCGCGCCAGGACGTCGGCGTCGTGGTGCGGGCTGTCGGGATCGACGGACAGGCGGTCGGGAGGCGTGTCGGACATGGCGGGGGTCTCAGGCGAAGGTTCGGCGCGGACGCATAGCGGCCCCGCGTCGATCCGCCAACCTATTCCACCGACTGGCGCGGGCGCTGGGGCGGCGTCGAGGGCGGCGTCGAGGACGACGCCTGGGGCTGGGTGCGCGCGGGCGTGCTCTGCGGCGGACGGCTCTGGGCGCGGCGCGGCGCGGGAGCCGGGCGGGTCGACTGCTGGCGCGCCGGCGTGCTGGCGGCGCGCTGGGGCTGCGGCGCGGGGGTGGTCGCGGC
>CALRWJ020000009.1:0-98724 GCA_943371835.1 Afipia felis
AGCGGTTCGAGCGGGGGCTCGCCCGGGGCGTTTCATCGTCACGGGGGGCCGGTGCGGGCTCGATCGTTCGCCCTCGGATCTCGCGGCCCTCAAGCAGCGAGCGCCCGCGGCGCGAGCGGTAGGGCCCACATCATGGCGCGTCACGGGAAGGCGCGCGCCCGGGGATGGGGTTCGCAGGTCTCCCACCCGCCCGCCGAAGGCGCGTCCGTTAGTCGCCAAGTCAGCGGCCCTATGCGGTGGTGAAAGCCACTTCGGACAGCTTTCGATCAGACGAACCGCGCGGAGCGTCGTCGCGAAGCCGAAACGGTAATCACATCACTCTCCGGGCCTCGCGCCCGGCGCTCCGCCCGCCCTTTCCACCCTTCCGCCCTGCGCCGGAGGGCGCTTCCGCTTGCCCCCACGCGCCCCTCGCCCTAGAGACGAGACAAGCGCGCCGATATTCATCAGGCGATGAAAAGCACGAGGAAGCGATGCGGAAGATCTATCCCGACGCGAAGTCCGCGTTGGAGGGGCTGACCTTCGACGGCATGACCGTCATGTCCGGCGGCTTCGGCCTGTGCGGCATTCCGGAGAACCTGATCGCCGCCCTGCGCGACACGGGCGTGAAGGGGATCACCGTCATCTCCAACAACGCGGGCGTCGACGGCTTCGGCCTCGGCCAGCTTCTGGAGACGCGCCAGATCGCCAAGATGATCTCGTCTTACGTCGGCGAGAACAAGGAGTTCGAGCGCCAGTACCTGGCCGGCGAGCTGCAGCTGGAGTTCAACCCCCAGGGCACCTTGGCCGAGCGCATCCGCGCGGGCGGCGCCGGCATCCCCGCCTTTTTCACCGCCACCGGCGTCGGCACCTTGGTGGCCGAGGGCAAGGAGGTGCGCAACTTCGACGGTCGCGACTACGTCATGGAGACCGGCCTGGTCGCCGACCTGTCGATCGTCAAGGCGTGGAAGGCGGACGAGCGCGGCAACCTGGTCTTCCGCAAGACCGCCCGCAACTTCAACCCGATGATGGCCACCGCCGGCAAGGTCACGGTGGTCGAGGTCGAGGAGATCGTGCCGACCGGCTCCATCGACCCCGACCACATCCACACGCCCGGCATCTACGTCGACCGCCTCATCCAGGGCACGTTCGAAAAGCGCATCGAGCAGCGCACCATCCGCCAGCGGGAGAGCGCCTGATGGACGACCGCCACTTCGACATCCTCAAGAAGATCAGCGATCAGCTCAACTGGGCGCTGATCTTCCTGTTCATTATCATGCTCAACACCTGCTCGGTCAGCGACGACGTCGAAGACGCCATCCGCGACGCGCGCCGCGACCGCGCCGACGCTTCCGCGGCCCAGGTCACGCCCCCCGCCTCGAAGGACGCCGCCTGATGCCCCGCACCCGCGACCAGCTCGCCGCCCGCGCCGCCCAGGAGCTGCAGGACGGCTTTTACGTGAACCTCGGCATCGGCATCCCGACGCTCGTGGCCAACCACATCCCGGCCGGCATGGAGGTCACTCTCCAGTCCGAGAACGGCATGCTCGGCATGGGCCCCTTCCCCTATGACGAGGACGTCGACGCCGACCTGATCAACGCCGGCAAACAGACGATCACTGAAATCCCCGAGAGCGCCTATTTCAGCTCCGCCGACAGCTTCGCCATGATCCGCGGCGGGCACATCAACCTGTCCATCCTCGGCGCCATGGAGGTCGCCCAGAACGGCGACATCGCCAACTGGATGATCCCCGGCAAGCTGGTGAAGGGTATGGGCGGCGCCATGGATCTGGTCGCCGGCGTCAAGCGCGTCGTCGTGGTCATGGAGCACGCCAACAAGCACGGCCAGTCCAAAGTGCTTAAGGCGTGCACCCTGCCGCTGACCGGCACGGGCGTGGTCAGCCGCGTCATCACCGACCTGGCCACCTTCGACGTCAAGCCGGACGGCTCGGGCCTGGTCCTGATCGAACTGGCCGACGGCGTCACCCTGGACGAAGTGGCGCAGAAGACCGAGGCCGCCTACGAAATTGCCCCTGGGTTGAAAACCGTCGCATAGTCCTTTCCGCCCGCTCATCGTCGGCGGGAAACGGGGAGGATCGGGGAATGGCGGACGGCGCGAACCTGCGGGCGGGCGGGCTTCCGGCCCCCGACGCCGCGCACGTCGAGGGCCTGCGCGCGGCGCTGGACCCCACCGCGCCCGAGACCTTCGGGGAGGCCGAACGCAAGGCGGTGCTGGATCTTCTGGACCGCGTCCTCGCCGACGTGCGCACCGGCGACCTGACCGAGGCGCGCGCCCGTCTGCACCACCTCGACGCCGCTCTGGGCCGCCTCGACGTCGCCGCGCTCGAGCCGCGGCGCGGCCCGGCCGGCCTGTTCGACTCGCGCGGCAAGCGGCTCAAGCGCTTCCGCCAGGACTTCGCCGACGCCGCCCGGACGATGGTCGAGACGTCGGGAGACCTGGCCGAACGCGCGGCCGCCGTCGCCCGCCGCCACGCGGGACTGGACGCGCACTGGACCGAACTGCGAGAGGCGTTGCAGACGCTGAACGCCCATCTCGCCGCCGCTCTGGCGGTCCTCCAGCCCGCGCCGACGGAGGGCGATCAGCCCGATCCGCACGCCGCGCTGCGAGCCCGGATGCGCGATCTGGCGACGTGCCGCGACGCGGCCCTGGCCGCCCTGCCCCGACTTCGCGCCGCCCAGAACGCGGACGCGCCGGCCCTGTCCGCGCTCGACGGCTGCGGCAAGGCGATCGAGGCGTGGCGGATGGAATGGACCGACGCTCTGGGTCTGGCGGGGCGACGTCCGCGCAAGGTTAGGCCCGACGGTCGGCGGCTGGACGCCGCGCGCGCCGCGCTGATCGCCGCGGCGACGCGGGCGGCCGCCAATCTGGACGCCGCCCTGGCCCGCCGCACCGCCGTGACGGGCGAGCTGCAGAAGCTGCGTCGCGGGCTTTAGGGGCGCGCGGTGCTTTCGATCCAGCCGGCGATCTGCTGCGACAGGTCGCGCGAACCGGCGTCATAGGCGGCCACGATCGCCGCGACGCGGTTCTCGGTCGCCGGCGTCTGCACCGAGAACGTCCGCTCGGCGGCGATCTCCCGGTCGGGCAGGCCCACCAGGCGGGCGCGGACGACCATCGTCACCACCGGCGCGCCGCCGGGGGCGTCGTAGCGCGTCTCGAACGTCGTGGCGTCCACGTCCAGCGCCACGTCGCCCTGCGCCAGGTCACGCGCGCCGATCAGGCGGATGCGGCCGCCGCGCTGGGCCACCGCGCTCTCCAGTGCGCCGACGAACAGCTGGTCCGCCGGCTCGACCCAGCGCGCGCCCTTCAGATACGCCGCCTCGGTGCCGGTGATCGTCAGGATGCGGTCGCCCTCGGAAGACTTCGGGAAGGTGACGCGGCGCACCGCCACGTCCACCGCGCCCGCCGCCTCCCCGCCCGTCGCGGCGCTCAACGGCGCGCCGAAGCGGTACATCTGCACGGGGTCGGGCGACGACAGCAGCGCACAGGCCGACAGGCTGGCGGCGACCGCCGCGATCGACAGGAAACGGATCACGGCTGAACCTCCAGCTCCTTGGTGGGCGGACGCCCGATGAAGTCGCGCGGGCTGGACCGAACCTCGTCGACCAGATCCTCCAGCGACGCCGTCGCCGCCTCCAGCCCGGCGATGGCCCGCTCCAGCTGCGGCAGACCGTTGTCGGCGAAGTCGCCCAGGGGCGCTTCCAGATTGGACACGGTGCGGTTCACCGACGCGGCCGCCTCCTTGGCCTCGGCGGTCGCGGCGTTCATGTTGGCGATGGCCTCGCGGCCGTCGGTGTTGATCAGGCGACGCGCGTCGGCCCCCAGCGCCGTGTACTCGGCGATCGCCTCATTGGCCCGCGTCAGCGCCTGCTCAAGCTGCTCCAGCATGCCCTTGCGCGCTTCCAGTTCGGCCGTCAGCGACTCGATGTTGCGCAGCGACGTCGAGAAGCTGCGGATGTTGTCGTCGCTGAGGACCCGGTTGATCCGGTTCAGCGCGTCCACCGTCTGCGCCAGCACCGTTCCCGATCCGCTCAACAGCTCGGCGATGGGGCTGGGCTGGCTCTGGATCACGGGCACGACGTTGTCGGGATACTGCGTCTTCAGCAGCGGCCGGCCGTCGGTGCCGGCGGTGATCTGGATGTAGTTCAGGCCGGTGATGCCCTGCGGCTCAAGCTGCGCGCGGCTGTCGACGCGGATGGGCGTGGTGGCGTCGACGCGGATGCGCGCCACAACCTGATTGCCCTTGTCCGGGTCCAGCCGCAGGTCGGTGACCTCGCCCACGCGGATGCCGTTGAAGTGCACCTCGCCGCCCTCCGACAGGCCGCGCACGGGGCCGTAGAAGACGATGTCGTAGACGTCGAACTCGTTGTTGAACGACAGGCGCGCCAGCCAGATGGAGAACACGGCGAGCGCCGCCAGAAGGGCGACGGTGGCGATGCCGACGGCGGCGTAGTGAGCGTCTCTTTCCATGTCGTCCTCAGGCGGCCTTGGCGGCGCGACCGCGCGGCCCCAGGAAGTATTCCTTGATCCACGGATGTTCGGAACGCTCAAGCTCCGAAACGGTGGCCTTGGCCACCAGCTTCTTGTCGGCCAGCACCGCCACCTTGTCGGTGATGGCGTACAGGCTGTCGAGGTCGTGCGTGATCATGAAGACGGTCAGGCCCAGATCATCGGACAACTGGCGGATCAGATCGTCGAAGGCCGCGGCGCCGATGGGGTCCAGGCCGGCGGTCGGCTCGTCCAGGAACAGCAGCTCCGGATCCAGTGCCAGCGCCCGCGCCAGGCCGACGCGCTTCTTCATGCCGCCCGACAGCTCGGCGGGCTTCAGATGATGCGACTCCGGCTTCAGGCCCACCATGGCGATCTTCATTTCGGCGATCTCGTCGATCACGTCGGCGGGCAGTTTCGTGTGCTCGACCAGCGGCGCGGCGACGTTCTGGAGCACGGTCAGCGAGGAGAACAGCGCCCCGCTCTGAAACAGCACGCCCGTGCGGCGCTCGACGTCCGCGGCCTCCTCCTTCGACAGCGACGCCATGTCGTGGCCGAAGATCGAGACCGAGCCGCCCTCCGGCTCCTTCAGCCCGATGATCGTGTTCAGCAGCACGGTCTTGCCGGTGCCCGAGCCGCCGACCACGCCCAGAACCTCGCCCCGCTCCACTTGCAGGTTCAGGTCGTCGTGGATCACCTGCTCGCCGAACTGGCTGCGCAGGTCCTTGACCTCGATCAGGACGTCGCGGGCCTCGGTCACAGATTCAGCTCCAGATAGACCAGGGCGAAGACGGCATCGAGGAAGATGATGGCGAAGATCGCCTGCACGACCGCGGCCGTCACGCGCCGCCCCAGGCTTTCGACGTCGCCAGCAACCGCCATGCCCTGCCGACACCCGATGGAGGCGACGACGATGGCGAACACCGGGGCCTTCGACAGGCCGACCATGGCGTGCTGGAACATCATCGGATCGTCCTGCAGGCGCTGCATGAAGAAGGCCGGACCCAGGTTCAGGGAGTTCCACGTCACCAGCAGGCCGCCGAACAGCCCGGCCATCATCGCGGCGAAGGTCAGCAGGGGCAGCATGAGCAGCAGCGCGGCGAGCCGGGGAATGACCAGCGCCTGAAACGCGTTGACGCCCATGACCTGCATGGCGTCGATCTCCTGGTTCATCCGCATCGCGCCGACCTCGGCGGCGAAGGCCGAGGCGGAGCGGCCGGCCAGCAGCACGGCGGTGATCACCACGGCGAACTCGCGAAGCACCGACACGCCGATCAGCTGCACCGCGAACACCCCGGCGCCGAACTGGGTCAGCAGGTCGACGCCCAGGAAGGCCACGACCGCGCCGATGAAGAAGTTGGTGATCATCACGATCGGCAGGGCGTCCAGCCCCGACCGTTCGACCTGGCTGACCCAAGCGGGCCAGCGGATGCGGCCGGGATGCTTCAGCGCGGTGCCGGTCGCCGCGATCAGCCGTCCCAGAAACGCCAGCGACAGCGTCGCTTCGGCCCCGAAATCATAGACGCCGTGGCCCAGGCGCGAGAAGGCCCGCGTCACGGGATCCAGGCGGCGCGGCGGCGGCGCGCTGGCGCGCTCCAGCTTCTGCACGGTTGCGTAGATGCGACCGGCGCCCGGATGCTGCGCCCATTCGGCCTCGGGGCGCTCGCCCGCCCCCGCTTTGACCAGCGCCAACGCGCCGGCGGTGTCGAGACGCTCGAGGTCGGAAAGGTCCAGGCGCGCGACGCGCCGCCCCTCCAGCGCCTGCTCCAGACGGCGGCCGGCGCGGCCGAGCGCGGTCGTCGTCCAGTCGCCCGACAGGCTGAGCACGGCGCCGTCGCCCGCTTCCTCGACCTGAAAGTCAGCTCTCGCCATGAATCCTGCTTAACGGGAGCCGCGGCGGCTGACCATGCCGCAAACTCTCGTCAGGTCAGGAAGTTCAACAGCGACACCTGACGCAGTTGATTGATCACCTGCGCGGACGCCTGCATGGCCACCTGCGAGAGCTCCAGATCGGTCAGCGCCTTGGCCAGATCGGCGTCGGTGCGCTCGGAAACCAGGGTTTCGAGGGCGTCGCTCTGGGCCTGTTGCGCTTTCAGCACGTTGTCGACGCGATTTTGCAGCGAGCCGTTTCGGGCCGCGCGATCGGTGACGGAGTCGCGGGCGCCGTCCAGCCGGCTGAGCATCCCCGTCAGGAAGTCGCGGGTGGCGTCGTCCAGCGCGCCCGTGATGGGCGTGGCTTCGTGGAAGCGCTGGATCTCGTGAAAGATGCGGAACAGATCCTTGCCGACGTCGTCCGCCAGGAAGCCCGTCTCCAGCGAAGTGCCCTCGTCCAGGCGCGACACCTGGATCAGGTCGTCGTTGACGAAGCCCGTGTCCGGGTCGGCCAAGGCCGACAGCTCCGCCAGCGTGCGCGGCGTCACCGGCGCCTGACCCGACGCGCCGCCCGAGAACAGATAGCGGCCCTGATGCTTGGTGTTCAGCCCGTCCAGCGCGATCTGGAACTGCCCCTGCAGCTCCAGCATCAGGCCGTCGGTGCGTCCCGCGGCGAGGGCTTCGGCTATCGCCTCGCGCGCGCCGCCCGCGCCGTCCGCCACGCGCCCCAGCGCCAGATTCTGGCTGGAAAGCCGTTCCGCCGCCGCCTTGCCCGCGTCGATGAAGCCCGCGATGCGGCTCTGCGCCGACTTCAGCGCGGTCAGTGATTCCGACCCGCGGCCGAAGCCGCTCAGGTCGGTCGCGTTCTTCTGCGTCGAGACGCGCTGCTGCGCCTCTTGTGACCGCACCTGCGTGCCCATCAGGTCCAGCAGGGCCGACTGATAGTTTCCGAACGTCGAGACGCGCATCACACGATCCCCAGAAGTACGTCGTACAGGTCCTTGGCCGCCTGGATCAGGCGCGCCGACGCGTTGAACGCCTGCTGATAGGTGGTCATCAGCACCAGCTCCTCGTCCAGATTGACGCCCTCGTGGGCCCGCTGGCGGGAATAGGCCTCGGCGTGCAGAGCTTCGGCGCTTTCGGCGCGCGACTTGGCGACCGCCGCGCGGCCGCCGACGTCGCCGGCCAGTTCGGACGCGTAGCGCGACACCGAAGAGGCGCCGCCGACGGACTCGCCCGCCGCGTCGAACACGGTCGAGATCTGCCCGGCGTCGGCCAGCGACAGACCGCCCCGCCCGTCGCCGGACACGAAGGCGCGGCTGCCCGCCGTCGCGGCATAGTCGCTCTGCGCCAGCCCCAGCAGAGCCGGGTTGCGCGCGATGTCCGAACGCAGCGAGAAGCCGTCGGCGCGAGAGGCGCGGACGCCGCCGCCGATGCCGAACAGCTCGGTGATCGATACGCCGGACGCCGACTGGCTGGTGCGGTCCTCCAGCACCGACAGGCGCGCCGGCGGCGTAGTGGAGCCGACGAAGGTCAGCGAGCCGTCGCCGTTCAGACGAAAGGCGCCGTGGCCGCCGACGCCCGTCACCGGATCGTTGAGCGCGTTCAGCAGGTCGGTGACCGTGCCGCCCGCGGGAACCGTGACCTGGACGTCGCGCATGCGCGCGCCGCTCTCGCCCGTCAGGCGCAGCTTGACCGTCTGGCCTGCGGGGAAGCCGTGGGGCGACGTGGCCGACAACCCGGTCGCGTAAAGCGCCGGACGGTCGGTCTGGATCAGATCGTTCAGGCCGAAGAAGTGCGACAGGCCCATTCCCTGCTTCGCCGCGGGCAGGGCCGGATCGTCCACGATCGCAACGCCCTGCCCCGAGGCCGACGCCGAGATGCTCAGGCGCCCGTCGACGAAACTGGCGGAACCCGCCGCGCCCAACTGGCCGTTCAGCTGGGCCAGAAAGCCGGACAGAGGGACCGTCGTGCCGTTGACCGCCACGTTCCCCGCCCCGTCGAAGGCCAGGTTGACCCGCGTCTGAACCACGCCCGCGGCGTCGGTGATCATCACCGCCGTGCGGCCGGAAAAGCCGGCCAGGGCGACGTCGAGCGCCTGCCCCACGTTGCGGCCCGTCAGCGTCTGGGGCGCGGGCACGGCGGTGTTGGCGTTGTGCGCGCGGTTCAGCTGATCCGCCGCGCGCGTCAGCAGCTCGGCCAGCCGCTCCGCCGCCTGGGGCGCGTCCTGATCGCGCAGCTCGACCAGGCCCTTGATCTCGCCCGACGAGATGCCGTCCAGAAGAGGACGCTTCTGACCCCGCGGCTCGGTGACCCAGATTTCGTTGAAGCTGGTTTCGGGGTTCACCACCCCGGCGCGGGCATAGTCCAGCACGGCGAAGCCGTCGCCGGCCAGAAGCGCGCCGCCGTTGGTGCGGATCGACACCCCGCCGACGCTGCGCTGGGACACGCGCACGTCCAGGATGCCGGACAGTTCGTCGATCAGCTTGGCCTGGGTCGCCTCGGCGCCCGAGGCGTCGCCGTCGACGACGGTGGCCTTGGCGATCTGCACGTTCAGGGCCTCGATCTGCGAGAGCAGGCCGTTGGCGCGGTCGACGGCGCTCTTGATGCGGCCGTCGGCGTCCTCTCGCACCGACTGGATCTGCCGCGCGATCCGCGCGCCCTCGTCGAACAGGTTCTGGACGCCGAAGATGGCGGCCTGCCGCGCGGGCGACGAGGCGGGATCTTCGGACGTCGCGGCGAAGGCGGCGAACATCTCGTCGACCTTGGCGAAGAAGCCGGACGTGCCGCCGGGGTCGCCGAACAGGCCCTGGATGCGGTCGAACAGCTCGTAGCGGACGCCTTGCCTCTGCGTCTCGGCCGAGGCGGACATCGTCGCCGCCTGCAGGAAGCGGTCGGTGGCCAGGCGGACCCGCGTCACCTCGACGCCGACGCCAACACCCTGGCTGACCAGCGACTGCTGCTCGGCGACCTTGCGGACGTAGCCGGGCGTGTTGACGTTGGCGACGTTGTCGGAAACGACGCGCAACTGGGCCTGGGCGGCGGCCAGGCCGGTCTGGCCGGCCGTCATCACCGAGTTCAGCGACATGGGCACGCTCCCTCGCCGGTGGGCAAAGCCTGCACGGGGCCGCGCGCAATTTGCCGGCCCCGGCGCCCGGTCATGCGGCTGTTTTCACTGATCTTTCGATCTTCAGGCACGGTCATGGTCGAACAGGCGCGCAAGGACCGGACCATCCTCGGAAGCCCCGGACAGCCGGGCAAAAAGCGGCGTCCACGCGGCAATAAAGGCCGCGAAGGCGCCCGGACGCAAATGGGTGAGAGCGACCGTTTCTTTCAATCATTCAGCGCGTTGCGCCCACTAGCTCGGGTTGGCCCGCGCCTTGCGACCGACGCTGCCGATCCCTTGGGCGCAGCAGGCGCCGCCCCTTTCCGCAGAACCCGTCGCTCATGCTGGCTCAGAGCCTCTTCGCCGCTCCCGCGCCCGTCGCCCCCGAGGCGATCGACGGCGCCGCCGCGCCCGCGTCGGACGGCGCGTTCGGCCGCATGGTGGACGAGGCCACGGCCGAAGGGACCTCGCCGCCGCCCGAAGCCGGCGTGAAGGCCAAGCCGAACGGCCAGGGCCCCCAGATCCTGCCCGACGTCCCGCAGCCGAAGCAGATGGACGGTCCGGCGCCGCCGCGTCCTCTGATCCTGCCCTCCGTGCCGGACGAGGGCGCGGCGACGGCGGAAGGCGGGGACGACGTCGCCGTCGTGCCGCCCGCTCCTCCCGAGGTCGCGGGTGAGGCGGAGGCGGACGGCGAACCGAGACGCGAAATCCTGCCCGTCGAGATTGGTCCGGAAGCCGAACCGCGTCGAGAGGTCCTGCCGATCGTGGTCGGGCCGATCGAGACGCCCCGCCGCGAGACCTTGCCGCCCGAAACCGGCGGTTCGGACGGGGACGAGCGCAAGGCCGCGATCGTCACGCCGCTTACCTTCGAGGCTCCGCGCCCGACGCCGAGCGCCGAGGTCGACGGCAATGCCGCGGTCGCCTCGGCGGGCTCCGGCAGCGACGCCTCGACCGTCCAACCCGAGCCTTCGCCGACGCCGACGCCCACGCCCGCGCCGGACGTCGTCACGGCGACCACGAAGACCGCCCGGCCCGCCGCGCCGGCTCAGCTCGAGGCGCCGGCGGCGCCGCGGGGTGACTTGAGCTCCTTCATGGGTCACGGCGAAGCGCCGACGGCGACGCCGGTCGACGGCGCGCCGCCCGCGCCCGCGCCCGTCGCGACCTTCGGCCTGTCCCGCGTCGCCCACGAGACCCTGGCCGAGCTGACGGCGCAGGTCGTCCGGCGGCTGGAGGCCAAGGTCACGCGCTTCGACATGGCCCTGACGCCCGAGGACTTGGGCCAGGTCGACGTCCGCCTGGAACTGGCCGACGACGGCTCGCTGACCGCACGCCTGCACTTCGACACGCCCGCCGCCGCAGCCGAAATGCGCGCCCAGGCCGACCAGCTGCGTCGTCAGCTGGAGCAGGCCGGCTTCCAGCTGGCGCGCGACGCGCTGGAGTTCTCGCATCGCGACGGCTCCTCGCCGCGCCAGGACGGCTTCGAGCGGCGCCCCGGCCGCGCCTTCGCCGCCGCGCGCGACCTGACGGACGCCGCCGAGGTCGCGCCTCTGATGAACCTGTCCCTCTCGCTCGGTTCGGCGCGCGATCGCGTCGACGTGAAGGTCTGAACCCATGGTCGACGCCGTCACTTCAGCCGCCTCCGCAGGCACGCGCATCGGCTCGAGCTCGGCGCTGCTGAGCCAGAATTTCGAGACCTTCCTGTCGCTGCTGACGGCGCAGCTGCGCAATCAGGACCCGCTGTCGCCCGTCGACTCCAATGAGTTCACCGGCCAGCTGACGCAGATGGCGGGCGTGGAGCAGCAGCTGCTGACCAACGACCTGCTGACCTCGATCCTGGCCGGCCAGGGCGGATCGGGACTGTCCGGGGCCACCACCTACATCGGGCGGGACGCCACGGCGGTCTGGTCGGCGGTCAAGTCTCAGGACGGCTCGGCCACCTGGAGCTACGAACTGGCGACCAATGCGTCGAAGGCGACGATCCAGATCCTCGATTCCAGCGGCAAGGTCGTTCACGAGGTCGCCGCGCCGGACAAGACGCAGGGCGTCCACGATTTCACCTGGACGGGCGGCGCGGACGGCCAGGTCTACACGATGAAGATCAAGGCGGAGACCGCGGCGGGCGACGCCGTCGACGCCCAGGTCCTGATCCGCGGCCGCGTCACCGGCGTCGAGATGTACGACGGCCAGCCCTACCTGACGATCGGCAACTCCATCCTGCCGCTGTCCTCGGTCATCGCCGTCGAGGAGGCGCGCGCCGCGCAGGCCGAGACGCCGACGACCTCGCCGCTTTCGGCCCTTTCGGCCCTGAACCCCTTGAAACTGTTTTCGTAACGGAGCCGCGCCATGTCCATCAACAGCGCCCTTCTCGCCGGCGTGTCCGGCCTGACCGCCAACTCGGCGGCCCTCGCCGCGATCTCGCAGAACATCGCGAACGTGAACACCATCGGCTACAAGCGCACGGCGGGCGAGTTCCAGACCGTCGTCAACAGCCAGTCGTCCGGCGCGGGCTACTCCGCCGGCGGCGTGCTGGCCTCGGCGCGGCACTACACCAGCCAGAACGGCCAGCTGCAGCGCACCACCTCCGGCACCGACCTGGGCATCTCGGGCCAGGGCTTCTTCGTCGTCACGGACAAGGCCGAGAACCTGGAGGTCACCGACAGCCGCCTGTTCACGCGCGCCGGCGCCTTCCGCGTCGACAACCTGGGCTATCTGAAGAATACCGCGGGCCTGTACCTGCAGGGCTGGCCGGTCGACGGCGAGGGGAACATCGCGACGGACCCGTCGGACCTGGGTCGGCTGCGGACCATCAACGTCGGTTCGGTCGGCGGCACGGCGGAAGCCACCACGCGCGTCCAGCTGAACGCCAACATCAAGTCCAGTCAGACGGTCTCCGCGGAAGCGACCGCCGCCGCCGCGACGCCGCCGGGCGCCGGCGCCTATGACCCGGTCGCCAACTCCATGGCCATGTGGGATCCGGAGACGGGCACGGGGGTCAAGCCGGATTTCGAACTGACCATCCCCGTCTCCGACTCCAAGGGCGGTCAGCGCACGATCGCCATCTCCTTCCTGAAGAGCACCACGCCGAACCAGTGGTACTCGGAAATCCGGGCGGTGCCCGCCGGCGACGTGGTCACCGGCGCGGGCCTGTCGAACGGCCAGATCAAGACCGGCCTGGTCGCCTTCACCCAGGACGGCCGGCTGGACGTCGACGCCATGGCGGCGCTGGGCGCCCAGGCGCTGTTCGCCGATCCCGCCGCCGCGACCCTGACGTTCGGAGCTTCGGACTCCGCGGCGCCCGCGGCCGGAGCCGTCAACTGGGCCGCGGGCCTGGGCATCGACGACCAGACCCTGAGCTTCGACCTGACCGCCGCGGCGGGCGGCCTGACGCAGTACGACAGCGCGTCGGTCGTGCAGGCCGTCCTGACCAACGGCACCGCGTTCGGCAACCTGTCGGAGGTCAAGATCGACGAGACGGGCTTCGTCACCGCCATCTTCGACAACGGCGTGACCCGCAAGATCGCCCAGATCGCGGTCGCCACCTTCCCCAGTCCCGACTCGCTGATCGAGGTCAGCGGCAACGCCTTCAAGGTCAGCCAGGGGTCCGGAACCTACAATCTAAAGACCGCCGGATCGGGCGGCGCGGGCACGATCGGCTCGTCGCAGCTGGAGGCGTCCACCGTCGACCTGTCGGCGGAGTTCACCGGCCTGATCACCACGCAGCGGGCCTATTCGGCCTCGTCGAAGATCATCACGACGGCCGACGAGATGCTGGCCGAACTGATCAGCATCAAGCGCTGACCGGGCGAATGAGGGGGGAAAGCATCACTTGGGACGGGGCCTCGGACCCGGCGCGCAGACGACGGGCCGGTAAGGCCTCCTTCACCACGCCGCTTAAACGGCCCTTAGCGGCGCCGCGTGCATGGTGCGTCCCGTGATGGTTGGTGAATGAGGCAAAAGCCCATGCTGCAAGAGCGTAGAGTCAACAGCAAAGGCGAGCAGTACGTGGTCGGCCCGACGGGCACGCCGCTGACGCTGCGCGACCTGCCGCCGGCGAACACGGACCGCTGGGTCATCCGCCGCAAGGCGGAGGTGGTGGCGGCGGTGCGCGGTGGGCTGCTGTCCATCGACGACGCCCTGAACCGCTACGGCCTGACCGCCGAAGAGTTTTCCGCCTGGCAACAGTCGATCGACAAATGGGGCATGCAGGGTCTGCGCACGACCCGCATCCAGCACTATCGCTCGTAACCCTCCCCCCCCTCCTGCGAGCGTGTTGAGGGCCGCTTCCGGCGACGGAGGCGGCCCTCGGCGCGTGTGAAGCACGGGGCGGGCCTCGAAATCGCGCCGGTTCGGGACTAAATGCGCGGCATGAGCCTGACCGAGGACATCTGCCCGATCCCGAGCATCGCCCCCATGAGCGCCGACGGCGACATGGACGCGGCGATCGCCTCGGCGCGCGCGGCGGTCGGCCTGCCGGTCGGCGCCCGTGTGGTCGCCGCCATGTCGGGCGGCGTGGACTCCACCGTCGTGGCGGCCCTGCTGCACAAGGCGGGCTATGACGTCGTCGGCGTGACGCTGCAGCTGTACGACCACGGCGCGGCGCTGAAGAAGAAGGGCGCCTGCTGCGCGGGTCAGGACATACACGACGCCCGGCTGGCGGCCGAGACGCTGGGCATCCCGCACTACGTGCTGGATTACGAGAGCCGCTTCCGCGACGCCGTCATCGACCAGTTCGCCGACAGCTACCTGCGCGGCCAGACGCCGGTGCCGTGCATCCGTTGCAACCAGACGGTCAAGTTCCGCGACCTGCTGGACGTGGCGCGCGACCTGGGGGCGGAGGCCATGGCGACGGGCCACTACGTCCGCCGGGCGGTCGGCGCCGACGGCCGCCCGCAGATGCGCAAGGCGATCGACCATTCGCGCGACCAGTCCTACTTCCTGTTCGCCACCACGCCGGAGCAGCTGGATTACCTGCGCTTCCCCCTGGCCGATCTGGAGAAGCCGCAGGTGCGCGGCGTCGCCGCCGAGCTGGGCCTGCGCATCGCCGCCAAGCCGGACAGCCAGGACATCTGCTTCGTGCCGTCCGGCGACTATCGCGGCCTGATCGACAAGCTGCGTCCCGAGGGACGTCAGGCGGGCGAGATCGTGCACATGGACGGACGCGTGCTGGGCTCGCACGCCGGCATCACCGACTACACCATCGGCCAGCGCCGCGGCCTGAACGTCGCGGTGGGCGAGCCGCTGTTCGTCACTCGGCTGGACCCGGCGAAGCGCCACGTGATCGTGGGTCCGCGTGAGGCGCTGGCGACCGCGTCTCTGACGCTGGAGGAGACCAACTGGCTGGGCGACGCGCCGACGATGCGGGACGCCGCCCGCGACGGCGCGCCGGTGCTGGCGCGCGTGCGGTCGACGCGCCCGCCCTCGCCAGCTCGGCTGACGCTTGCGGGAGACCTCGTGGGCGTGGCTTTCGAGGCCGGCGAGGAAGGCGTGGCCCCGGGTCAGGCGTGCGCCCTGTACGATCCCGCCGACCCGGACCGCCTGATCGGCGGCGGCTTCATCCGCGAGACGACGGCGGTTGGCTGACGACCCGCTCCACCTGAGCGTCAGGACCGGCTTGCCCGAGGACCTGCGCGTCGGCCTGGTCGACTTCCCCCGCGCCCGCTGGGCCGATCCCGACGTCGCCGAGATGGCGCGCTTCTGGCTGGGCGTGCACGAGGGCTTCCGCCGCCACCACGCGCATCTCGGCGCGCTGATCGTGCCGTGGCGCGAGGGGCGCGCCGACCTGCGGACGCTGCACGGCCGCCTGATCCCGGCGGTGCAGCAGTTCCTGCAGCATCTGGACATGCACCACCGGATCGAGAGCCATCAGTACTTCCCGGCCTTCCGCGACCTGGACCCGCGCATCGCGCACGGCATCGACCTGCTGGACCGCGACCACGACGTGGTCCACGCCGATCTGGAACGCCTGTTCGGGGCGGCGTCGGACTTCCATCGGTCGGTGACCGGGAACGGGCCGGACGCGGCGGATCAGGCCGCGCGTCTGTCCGACGCGATCGACGCCATGGGCCCCCGCGTCCTGCGCCACCTGGACGACGAGGAGGAGATCGTCATCCCCCTCGTACAGCTGCGCGGTCAGGGACTGAGCTAGCCCCGCGTCGGCAGGATGCGACGGCGCTGGCGCACCAGGGCCAGGGCCGTTCCGTCGGGGGCCTGGGCCGTGCCGTCCTCGACCGCCCAGCCGCCGCCCACGTCGCGGCTGACGAAGTGGAACCACGCCCAGCCCTGCGGCGACGTCTCCGGCGTCAACGGCGTCAGCAGGTCGGCGCGCAGGTCGACGCTGGCCGAGATCGCGGGCGGCCCCTCGAACGCGGTGAAGTAGGTCGGATACAGCCCGTCCAGCAGGAACAGCAGTCGCGCCTCGTCCAGCGGCAGGCCGTCGATGCACCGCATCCAGCAGCCCAACGCGACCGTCCGGCCCGCGTTCTGACCGAACAGGCCGTGGCCGTTTGGGAAGCGATGGTCGATGTGGCGGGTGAACCAGGGGCCGAAGGCGGCGTCCATGGGCTGGGTCTTGAAGTCGTCGGGACGGCCGGGGACGGGCGGCAGAGGGTGCAGTTCGGGCCCCGCCACGTCGCGACCGAAGGTGACCAGCGCCTGGACCGCGGGCCGGTCGTCCTGACCGCCCGAAACCGCCGCATAGGTCAGGTTGCGGCCGCCGCGGAGCAGGGTCGGGGTGAAGGCCACGCTCTCGAACCGAGCCGCGGCCAGATACTGGATCGTCAGGCTGCGGATCGGCGCCACGACCTCCAGCCCCTGACGCGCCGCCTGCCCCGCCAGCGCGGCCATCAGCCCGCCGAACGGCGCGCCCTTCAGGGGATCGACCGCCTGGGGCGCGTTGGAGAACTCGGGATGCAGGACCGCCGTCAGCGCGCCGTCGCGCGGGGTCAGGGTCAGGGCCTCGGTCAGGGTCGTGGCGGTCATCGGCCCCTCATGCCGCGATCAAGGAACGGGCGGAAGCGTCGCCGCCTCCGCCCGAGTTGGGGATCGGGACGCGCCAGGGGCGTCAGTCCGTCTCGAAAAGAAACTTACTATGTCCGTTCCGAAACGCAACCCTCTTGCCAAACCGCTGACGCAGGGTCACTTTCCGCTCATGGGACGCACCGCCGACTATTCGCGCCAGAGCTGCTCGATCGCCGCCACGCTGGAGGTGATCGGCGACCCGTGGACCCTGCTGGTCGTGCGCGACGCCTTCAACGGCGTGACCCGCTTCGAGCAGTGGCAGGAACGCCTGGGCGTGGCCCGCAACGTTTTGGCCGCCCGACTGAAAAGTCTGGTCCAGCACGGCGTGCTGGAGGCGAAACTTTATTCTGAACGACCGCCGCGCAACGAATATGTGCTGACCGCCAAGGGCAAGGACCTGTACGGCGTGCTGGTCACCCTGCACGGCTGGGGCGCCAAGCACGTATATGGGGATGCGGACGCGGGGGTTTCAATGACCCACAAGACCTGCGGCGCGGATTTGAGACCGCGCATCGCCTGCGGCTGCTGCGGCGAGATCGTGAAGCCGCGCGACATTCAGCTGACGCTGACGGCGGACCGGCCGACCGTCGGCGACGTCATGCCCGACGACCGGGCCGCCTGAGCCCCTTCCACTTCGCACTTGCAACATCGTCTCGCAGCCGCGATCTACACGGACTGAGTTTCGAAAGGTCCCCTCATGTCCGATCCCGTCGTCATCTGCTCGTTCGCCCGCACGCCCATGGGCGGCTTCCAGGGCGCCCTGTCCGGCGTGAAGGCCACCGAGCTGGGCGCGACGGCGGTCAAGGCGGCGGTCGAGCGCGCGGGCGTGCCGGCCGAGAAGGTCGACCAGATCTACATGGGCTGCGTCCTGCCGGCCGGCCTGGGTCAGGCGCCGGCGCGCCAGGCGGCCATCGGCGCCGGCCTGGGCAAGCACGTCGAGGCTACGACCGTGAACAAGATGTGCGGCTCGGGCCTGCAGGCGGCGATGATGGCGCACGACGCGCTGAAAGCCGGCACCGCCGACGTGATCGTGGCGGGCGGCATGGAGTCCATGACCGGCGCGCCCTACGTCATGAACAAGCACCGCGGCGGCGCCCGCATCGGTCACGACGTGATCGTCGACAGCATGTACATGGACGGGCTGGAGGACGCCTACACGCCCGGCAAGCTGATGGGCGCCTTCGCCGAGGACGCGGCCGGTCAGTACCAGTTCACCCGGGAACAACAGGACGAGTACGCGATCGAGAGCCTGCGCCGCGCCACCGCCGCCATCGCCGGCGGCGCCTTCAAGGCCGAGATCACGCCGGTCGAGGTCAAGACCCGCGCGGGCGTGGAGACGGTCGACACGGACGAGCAGCCCGGCAAGGCCCGCCCGGACAAGATCCCCACGCTGAAGCCCGCCTTCGCCAAGGACGGCACCATCACCGCCGCCAACGCCAGCTCCATCTCGGACGGCGCCGCCGCCCTGGTGATGACGCGCGAGAGCACGGCCAAGGCGATGGCCCTGCCGATCGTGGCCCGCGTGGTCAGCCATGCCGCCCACGCGCATGAGCCGGGCCTGTTCACCACCGCCCCCGTGCCGGCGATGAAGAAGGCGCTGGACAAGGCCGGCTGGACCGTCGGCGACGTGGATCTGTGGGAGGTCAATGAGGCCTTCGCCGTCGTCGCCATGATCGCCCAGAAGGAGCTGGGCATCGACCGCGACAGGCTGAACGTCAACGGCGGCGCGACCGCCCTGGGCCACCCGATCGGCGCGTCGGGCGCGCGCATCCTGTCGACCCTGCTGGCGGCGCTTCAGGCGCGCGGCGGCAAGAAGGGGATGGCGTCGCTGTGCATCGGCGGCGGCGAGGCCGTGGCCATGGCGGTCGAACTGGCCTGAGGGCTCAGGGGTCGGCCCGCTGGACGACCCCGCCCTTCATCACGAAGGTCACGTGCTCCAGCACGGTGACGTCCTGCAGCGGGTCGCCCCGCACGGCGATGAGATCGGCGGGCATGCCCGGCATCAGGCGTCCGGCCTGGGTCGAGATGCCCAGATGCTCGGCCGCGCCGACCGTGGCGGTCTGGATGGCCTCCAGCGGCGTCAGGCCCGCGCGGACGAGCAGCGCGAACTCCTGAGCGTTGTCGCCGTGGGCGGAGACGCCTGAGTCCGTGCCGAAGGCGATGCGGACGCCGCCGCGATGGGCGCGCGACGCCATGTCGATCATCCGCGGCCCCACCTCCAGCGCCTTGGCGGTCTGGGCCGGCGTGAACCAGTTGTCCGGTCCCGATGCAACGCGCGCGACGTAGTCCCCGGCCATCAGCGTCGGCACCAGCCAGGCGCCGTTCTGGCGGAACAGGCGGATCGACTCGTCGTCCAGATAGGTGCCGTGTTCGATCGAGTCGCCGCCGGCGCGCAGGAAGGCGTTGATGCCGTCCGTGCCGTGGGCGTGAGCGGTGACCTTGCGGCCCATGCGGTGGGCGACCTCGACGATGGCGACCAGCTCGGCGTCGGTGAACTGCTGGGCCAGGCCCGCCGCCGTGTTCGACAGGACGCCGCCCGTGGCGGTGATCTTGATGACGTCCGCGCCGGCGCGGACCTGGGTCCGAACCGCGCGCATGCAGTCCTCCGGCCCCGAGCAGATCGACTCGGACGACAGGACGTGCAGCACGTCCTCGCGATAGCCGTTGGCGTCGGCGTGGCCGCCGTGGATCGAGACGGCGGAGCCCGAGGCCAGGATGCGGGGGCCGACCACGTCGCCGCGCGCGACGCCGTCGCGAAGGGCGAAGATGGCGTCGTTCGGCGCGCCCAGGTCGGCCACGGTCGTGAAGCCGGCCATCAGCGTCTTGCGGGCGTTGCCTGCGCCGACGATGGCGCGGTCCGCATCGTCCAGCGTCACCGCCTGCAGCCGCGCGTCGGGGTTCTGTTCGCTGGTCAGATGGACGTGGGAATCGATCAGGCCCGGCAGGACGAAGGCGTCCCGGAGGTCGATCACCTGCCCCTCGCCGACGAAGCCGTCGCGGACTTCGACGATCTGGTTCCCGACGATCACCAAAGTTTTATCCCGCTCCACGACGCCGTTCGACGGGTCGAGCAGCAGGCGGCCCGCCTGAACGAACGTCGTTCGCGCCGCGGGCGAGGACGCCGTCCCTGCGGGCGTTTGCTGGGCGAGCGCGCCCGTGGAGGCCGCGAGCCAGAGCAGCGCGGCGGCAAGCATGGTCCTCATGTGATCCCCCTCGGAACGCCGCTTGCAGACTACAGCGTCAGGCCGATCCGCCAAGGCTCAGGTTGAAACGCCGGGCGGGGTTTGAAACAAACGGTCACACGGGGTGCAATCGCAGCACAGGGCGTCGCATGCGGAACACGAGACGAGGCTTCATCCTTGGCGCGTCGGCGCTGCTGAGCGGATGCTCGGCGGCGGCGGCGTCGACGGTGCGGCCGACGATCGTGCCGCTGGCCGAAACGGGCGCGCAGCCGGCCTCGGCGCCGACCTACCGCGTCATCCGACCCACGCCGGTGGCGCAGGCCCCCGCCCTGGATCTGAAGGGCGTCGTGCGCGACGACCTGGTGGAGCGGGCCAAGGGCGCGCTGGAGGTCCACGGCGGGCGCATCAGCAACAGGGACAGGATCTACCTCGTCGACTTCACCCGGCACTCGTCGGAGCCGCGCCTGCACGAGGTCGACCTGCACGCCGGCGCGGTGACGACGATGCGCACGGCGCACGGACGGGGATCTGACCCGGAGCACACGGGCTTCGCCCGCAGCTTCTCGAACGTGCCGGACAGCCACTGCTCGTCCATCGGGGCCTTCGTCACGGACGGGCCGTCGTGGGGCATGGAGCAGGGGCCGAACGTCATCCTTGAGGGGCTGGAGCCCACGAACGACAAGGCGCGCGAGCGGGCGATCATAATCCACGGCGCCGACTACGCCGATCCCGACTTCCTGGCTCGCGAGGGCAAGCTGGGGCGCAGCTACGGGTGCTTCTCGGTGTCCCACGCAGACCTGCCGGGCCTGCGCGAGCGGATGGGCTACGGCCGCCTGCTCTTCGCCTGGAGCTGACGACCGCGCGCCTTCACTCGTAGCCGTGCGCGGCCTCGTTGATGACCTGGCTGGGCATGGACGAGAAGTCCACGCTGACGGGCTGGGCCGCCTTGGCGCGGAAGGTCTTGAGGACGTGCTCCAGGCGACGGCGCACCTCGCGTTCGGCCTCGGTGCCCGTGTCCAGGCTGAGCGGGGCCAGACAGAAGTCGATGATGGCGGTGGAGCTGGTGAGCGGTTCCATGAGGGTCTCCTTCAGGGTCATTCGGCGGCGACGAACTGGGCGGCTTCGGTCGAGTCCTTGAGCGCCGTGGTCGAGGACTGGCCGGCGGAGATGACGGTGGCGACGGCGTCGAAGTAGCCGGTGCCCACCTCGCGCTGGTGGCGGGTGGCGGTGTAGCCGGCGGCCTCGTTGGCGAACTCGCGCTGCTGCAGCTCGGAATAGGCCGCCATGCCGCGGTCGCGGTAGCCGCTGGCCAGCTCGAACATGCCGTTGTTCAGGCTGTGGAAGCCGGCCAGGGTCACGAACTGGAACTTGTAGCCCATGGCCCCGAGCTCACGCTGGAAGCGGGCGATGGTGTCCTTGTCCAGCTTGGCCTCCCAGTTGAAGGAGGGCGAGCAGTTGTAGGCCATCAGCTTGCCGGGGTGCTCCTTCTGGATCGCCTCGGCGAAGCGGCGGGCGTCGTCCAGGTCGGGGTGGCTGGTCTCCCACCACAGGACGTCGGCGACCTTTGCATAGGCCAGGCCCCGGGCGATGCAGTGGTCCAGGCCCGTGCCGGGCTTGAGGCGGTAGAAGCCCTCCACCGTGCGGTCGTCGCGGTCGATGAAGGGGTGGTCGCGCTCATCGACGTCGGAGGTGATGAGCTGGGCGCTCTCGGCGTCGGTGCGGGCGACAGTCAGGGTGGCCGTGCCCATGACGTCGGCGGCCAGGCGCGCGGCGACCAGGTTGCGCTCGTGCTGGGCGGTGGGGATCAGCACCTTGCCGCCCAGGTGGCCGCACTTCTTCTCGGACGCGAGCTGGTCCTCGAAGTGGACGCCGGCGGCGCCCGCCTCGATGAAGGCCTTCATGATCTCGAAGCTGTTCAGCGGGCCGCCGAAGCCGGCCTCCGCATCCGCCACGATGGGCACGAACCAGTCGCGACTGGCGCCGCCCTCGGCGTGCTCGATCTGGTCGGCGCGCTGGAGGGTGCGGTTGATGCGGCGGCACAGCTCGGGCGCGGCGTTGGCCGGGTACAGCGACTGGTCGGGGTACATGGCCCCGGCGGTGTTGGCGTCGGCGGCGACCTGCCAGCCCGACAGGTAGATGGCCTTGAGCCCCGCGCGGACCATCTGCATGGCCTGGTTGCCGGTGACGGCGCCGAGCGCGTTGACGTAGTCCTCGGTGTGCAGCAGCTCCCACAGGCGGTTGGCGCCGCGCTCGGCCAGGGTGTGGGTGATGGGCACCGAGCCGCGCAGACGCAGGACGTCGTCCGGCGTGTACGGGCGCTGGATGCCGTCGAAGCGGCCCTTGGGCGCGGGGATCAGGTCGGCGAAGTCGGTCATGGTCATCTCGCGGTCGCCGCGGGATGCGGCCGTTGCCCGGAAGAGGAACACGTGGCGGTCACGAATGACACCGCACGGAGAGCTCTGTTGAAGTCGTTTGGTCACGTTATGACATAGCTTGTTAAGTCATGATGTGCCATCGTACGGCATGAACGTGGACAAGAAGCTGTTCCTGGGCGGCCGGTTGAAGCGGCTGCGGCGCGATCTGGGGCTGACCCAGACGGCGATGGCGGCCGATCTGAAGGTGTCGCCCAGCTACCTGAACCACGTCGAGCGCAACCAGCGGGCCGTGTCGGCGCAGCTGCTGCTGAAGCTGGCGGAGACGTATGACGTCGACCTGCGCGCGTTGGGGCGCGACGGGGCCGCGGACGAGGCGCAGGTCCGCGAGGCGCTGGCTGACCCCGTGCTGGCGGGGCTGGACGTGCCGCGCCACGAGATCGTGCAGCTGATCGACGACCAGCCCGCGCTGGCCGAGGCGCTGCTGCGGCTGTTCCGGGCGCACGACGCGAGAAGGACGGCTCAGGCGACGCTGGGGCAGGACGCGGTGGAGGGCCCCGCCGACTGGGTGCGTGAACACGTGCAGGGGCGACGAAACTTCTTCCCCGAGCTGGACGCGCTGGGCGAGGCGCTGGCCGCCGCGCTGGAGGCCGAGGCGCCCGGCGAGCCGTTCGAGGCGCGGGCGCGGGCGCGGCTGAAGGCCCGGCACGATCTGACGGTGCGCACCGTGCCCGCCGAAGTCATGGTCGAGTGGACGCGGCGGTTCGATCCGCACCGCAACCGCCTGCTGCTGGCCGAGACGCTGGGGCCGTCGTCGCGAGCGTTCGCCGTGGCCTATCAGCTGGCCCTGACCGAGCATGGGGCCGAGCTGGAGGCCGTGGTGGGGGGGGCCAATCCGCCGGACGAGGGCGCGGGGCGGTTGCTGAAGACGGCCCTGACCAACACCCTGGCGGCGGCGATCCTGATGCCCTACGGCGCGTTCCACGCGCTGGCGGAATCCAGCGGCTACGACGTCGCGCGGCTGCAGGCACGGTTCGGCGTCAGCTACGAGCAGGCGGCGCACCGACTGACGACGCTGTCGCGGCCGGGCGCGCGGGGCGTGCCCTTCTTCCTGATGCGGGTGGATCAGGCGGGCAATGTGTCCAAGCGGTACGCGGCCGACGCCTTTCCCTTCGCCCGGTTCGGCGGGTCGTGCGCGCGCTGGCGGCTGTTCTCGGCCTTCCGCACCCCGGGGCGCGTGGTGACGCAGATCGTCGAGACGCCCGACGGGGGGCGCTGGTTCACGATGGCGCGGACCGTCGATCGTCAGGGGCATGACGGGTTCGGCGAGGGACAGGATCTGGCGATCGGCCTGGGATGCGAGCTGCGCCACGCGCCCCGACTGGCGGCCGCACGCGGGCTGGACCTGGCGCAGCCGCAGGTGACGCCGATCGGCCCGGCATGCCGCCTGTGCCCGCGCCACCCCTGCGCCGAGCGCGCCGCCCCGCCGCTGGACCGGCCGCTGGCGGTCGACGACTGGGCCAAGTCCGTCAGTCCGTATCCATTCCGGGCGTGAGCGCTCACGCCCACGGATCGGGCGGGGCCAGCCGGCGCGCGCGGGGGCCGGACGCTTCCGGCGATGTGGACTCCGTGCACTCCGTGCACTGCACCTGAAAATTCGGGTGCACCGAGTCCACCGAGTGCACATCGGCGACGGGCGCCTCGGGCGGCTGATCCTTCAGCAGTCCATCGACGTCGAGATTTTCGATGTAGGCGAGGCCGCCGAGCTCGTTCATCAGCCGCAGCCAGCGCCGCGCCTCAAGCACGTCGCCGGCGTCGATGGCGCGGCGCGCGCGGCGCCAGGCGGAGATCTTCAGATCCGACGCGCCGTTGTAGCGCACGCCGGCCTGAAGCGGGTGCGGCGCGTCGCCTTCGTCGTCCAGGGGGAGGTAGCAGAGCTGTTCGTCCGGATCGTCGACGAAGGGATCGAGGTGGTCGGCGCGTCGCCAGCCGCAGCGGCGCGCGCGGGCGCGGAAGGCGGACATGCCGAGATCGAAACGCGCGCAGACGACGGCTGCGGTCTGGCCCGCCAGATAGGCGTCGCGGGCGCGGTCCCAGACGGCCTGGGAGCGGATGCGCGGAGCGGTGGGAGTGGGCAATTTCGGACCTCCTGAAGACGGGAGACCGAGGCTGGACGCGTTCCGGACCATGCCAGGAAGAAAGGCGAAAGCGGCCCGCAAACGCCCATGACGGCAGGAATCCATACGTCAGTCCGGGCGCCCGGATCGACGCAATTTCGGCGGCGGTCAGTTCAGACGCTGGACCATGACGCCGTCCTCTGGACGGGACAGCGGGCGAAGCTCGTCGACGTAGATTTCGCCCGCCGTGTCGCTGGACCGGGTCAGGGCGCCGGCGTCGCCGCGCGCGTAGGTCTGGCAGCCGACCTCGGCCGTCTGGATGGCCACGAAGCTCTTGACCTCCGGATCGGCCAGGGCCTCGGGCGGGATGCCGGCGACCATCTCGTCGAAGGCGGCGGGCCAGAAGCGGAAATAGACGTCGGCCTCGTCCTCGGACACGACGACGTCGTCGGCGCTGCGCCAGGCGCCGTTGCGCGACAGGCGCAGGGTCGGGCGGCCGACGATCGACCAGCTGGGCTGGCACAGGCCGCGCGGTTCCAGCTTGAACGACGAGGTCCAGCAGACCTTGATCAGGCGGGCGCCGTGGGCGTCGGCGCGCGCCTGGAGCGATTCCAGCAGAGGTCGCGCCTCCTCGGCGGTCGCCAGCCCCTGATCGGCCCAGTCCACGGCGACGTCGAACCAGGCGACGTCGGTTCCGGTGCAGCCGTGGATTTCCTTGCGCCCGAAGTCATAGCGCTGGATGGCGGAGCAGCCGTTCTCCTCGGCGTCCCAGACGCACCACCAGCCCTTGCCCAGGACGACCGGCAGGTCGGCGACGGAGACCGGGTCGGGCGTGGCGGCAGCGAGGGCGGCGGACAGGGCGACGGCGACGGACATGAGGCGATCCTGCACGGGCCGTCGCGGGGAGCAAGGGTGAAGGGACTGAGGTCGTGTCGCATCGTCCCATCCCAAGCGGGAGGGAGATCAGAGGGCCGCCTGCGCCGCCGCCAGTTCGTCGGCCATGACCTGCTTCAGGCGCTCGGGCGCGAGGATGGTGACGCTGCCGGACCAGGTGAAAAGGTGCCAGGCCAGTTCGCGCATGCCGGACGCGGTGAAGCGGACGATCACGCCGCCGTCGGGCGCGTCCTCCAGCGTCTGGGTGGGGTGCCAGCGCCAGGCGCGGGCTTCCTCGGCCTTCTCGCCCGGCGCGACCTTGAGCACCACGTCCTCGACCGCGTCCTGATAGATGCCGAAGCTGCGTGCGGCGAAGGCGCCGAGGTCGAAGTCGGCGGGGGGCGCGGCGGTCCCCTCCTCCGCCCTGACCGCCGCCATGCGGTCGAGGCGGAAGGTCTGGATCTTTCCGGTCGTCAGGTCGGCGGCGACCAGATAGTTGGCGCGGCCGAACATCAGGCCGCAGGCGGCGACGGTGCGGCGGCGCGCCTCGGCGCCCGGGCGGCTGTAGGTGAAGCCCAGCGGGCGTTGGGCCAGCACGGCCTGACGGATCTCGGCCAGCACGGCCTCGTCCGACGAAGGGCGCGGCCCGGCCTGGACGGCCAGGGTCTCGGCGCGCATCAGCGCCTCCTGGTCCGGAGCGATGCGGGTCAGGACCGAGGCGCGCATGGCGGCCTTGATCTTGCGCTCCAGACTTTCGAGGGCGGCGGCGCGGGCGGGTTCGCCGCCGGCGCGCAGGCCCTGGGCCGCACGCGACAGTTCGACCAGTTCCGGCATGGTCGGCGCCTGTTCGAACCCCGACAGGCCGCCGCGGATGCGCCAGCGCTTGGTGGGCGGATCGGAGACCTCCTCGGCCAGCGGATACAGCGACAGCACGGCGTCGCGCATGCGTTCGACCGTGCGGCGGCCGACGCCCATCTCCTGCGCCATCTCGTCCAGCGTCAGGCCCTCGGCGCTGGCCGCCATGCGCCGCGCCAGCTCGATGACCAGACCCGCCTTCTCGTGTCGCATGGAGGCCTCGCTACACTACGACCGTTTCTGACGCAACGCCGGTTCATAAGGGTTTCATCGACACGTCGCCCCCGACCGGAGACCTCGCCCATGACCGCCTTTCAGCCCCACGCCGCCGTCGCCGAAGCCCGCTACATGATCGTGCCGTGCGAGGGCCGGTCCGCCGACCTGGCCGTGATCTGGGACCGGCTGGAGGAGCAGGTGGTCGACGTCATCGACCGCCGCGCCGCCGCCCGCTGGACCGAGGAGGACGCGCTGTGGGACGAGGCGCGGGCCACGCTGGACGAAGAGCCGATGCGGCTGGCGGCCTGAGCGCGGGCTTGCCCGCCGCCCGCGCGCCCGCTAGCCGGGGGGCATGACGGACGCGATCAAGACCCTGGACGGCGCACAGGCCGTGAACGCCGCGGTGCAGGCCTTCAAGGACCGGGAACGGGACGCGTGCGCCGCCCTGCTGGCGCGGGCGATCCAGGCGGACCCGCCGCTGGGACCGAAATGGATGTCGGTCTCGCGCATGGCCGACACCATCGGCGAGGTGAACATCGCCCTGGCCGCCGCGCGGCGGGCCATCGCGGCGGCGCCGACGGCGGAGCACCGTCAGGCCTACGCCAACATGCTGAGCCAGAACGGGCGCACGGAAGAGGCGCGGCGCGAGGCGCTGGCGCTGGTGCGCGACCGGCCGAACGATCCGTCGGCTTTGCACTTCCTGGCGACGATCCACGTGCAGTTCGGCGAGGAGGAGGAGGCGACGGCGATCCTGCGCCGCATCCTGACGCTGCCGACCGTGGCCATGGGGGCGGAGAACGCCTGGTCCGTGCTGGCGGGCATCAAGACGTTCACGGCGGACGATCCGGACATCGCGGCGATGGAAGCCCTGCTGCAGCGGATCGGGCATGCCGAGGACCGGCGCATGAGCCGGGTCGTGCTGCTGTTCGCCCTGGGCAAGGCCTATGACGACGCGGGCCTGGCGGACCGGGCGTTCGACGCCTTCGCCGAGGCCGGGCGGCTTCAGATGCCGGACAGCACCTATCGCCCCGACGAGGCGGACCGCTTCGTGGACGAGGTGGTCGCGGGGTGGGACCGGGCCTTCATGGACGGCCTGCCCAGGTCGGACTGCGCCAGCGATCGGCCGATCTTCGTGCTGGGGCTGCCGCGGTCGGGGACGACGCTGGTGGAACAGATCCTGGTCAGCCACTCGCAGGTTCACGACGGCGCCGAGGTGCAGATGTTCCGCCACGCGGCGATGAAGCTGCGGACGCACGACCCGCGCGCGGTGCGCGAGGCCTTCGGCGGCCCCGGCGGCGGCGCCATGCCGGGCCGGATCGCGCGGTCCTATCTGCATCTGCTGGACGAGCGCTTCGGCAAGGACGGGCGGGTGGTCGACAAGACGCTGAACCACACGCGGATCCTGGGCCTGATCCACCAGTGCCTGCCCAACGCCAAGTTCATCTGGCTGAGGCGGCATCCGGCGGGGATCGCCTGGTCGTGCTTCCGGACGCGCTTCGCCAAGGGCGTGGACTGGGCCCGGTCGCTGGAGCACATCGGACGGCATTTCCGGGGCGAGGACCGGCTGTGGGAACATTGGTCCAAGGTGCTGCCGGAGGGCACGCTGCTGACCGTGCCGTACGAGGAGCTGGTGGCCGATCCGGACACTTGGATGCGGCGCATCCTGGAGCACGTGGGCCTGCCGTGGGAGGACCAGGTGCGGGACTTCCACAAGACCGACCGCGCCGTCACCACCGCCAGCTTCGCCCAGGTCAGGAAGCCGCTGTACTCCAAGTCGGCGACGGCGTGGAAGGCGTATGAGGGCGAGCTGAAGCCGTTCTTCGACGCGTATGAAGGGCGGCGCTAGGTCGGGTGCTGGATCTGCATGTGGGCGAAGGCGTCGACGCACATCTCGCGCAGGACGTCGAGGTCGATGTCCGCCAACTTGTTGACGTAGATGCAGCCTCCCCCGGTCTTGTGTTTGCCGAGACGCGCGAGCTGCGCCTCACGCCGGTCGGAACGCCCCATCAGGTAGAAGACGAGCTGCGACTTGCGCGGCGAGAAGCCGATGCGCGGCCAGTCGCCGGTAGGCCCCCGATAGCTGCCGTAGCCGACGATGGACGGACCCCACATGACGGGCGGCAGACCGGTCACGTCCTGCAACATGGCGGCGGTCCACTCCGCGTCCGCCCGACGCGTCGGATGCTCGATGGAGGCGATGAAGTCGGCGACGGGGACGTCGGTGGGGCGGGTCTTGGGCTCGGCGGGCATGAACGGGCACCTTGCTGCTAACGTCGGGTCATTCCCACTATCTCGAACTTCTTACGCGTCGCCATCCGATCAGGGTTCGCCCACCGTGTATTCGCCCTCGCGCAGTTCGGCGCGATTGACCATAAACAACGGCGCTATCTCGGCTGGTTGGACGCCGAGCCCTGAAGCGAGCGGCCCGATGCAACGGCTGTCCATCAGCACCCTGCCGTTGACGTCGCGCCGGGGCGCCCGCCGGGCGGAGATGCGGTTCGCAGCCGAATCCACGGCCTGCACCGCCCGCAGCTTTGGACCGCGCCTCGACGTGGAAAGGATGAACTCACGGTCCACGTCCAGTCTGAGCACATAGCCACTCCGGAAGTGTGCCGCATAGTCGATGACAGGCGTACGGGTCGAACTCCGGCGTTCTCGCTCCAAAATGCACGCCGTTTCGATCAGCGTGATATCTGAGAAGCTTTCCGTGCTCTCGGAAGCAAAGAATCCGGGCTCTCGGTGAACGACGCGATCCGCGTAGATCGCCGTTCCACTCTGGATGTCCCAAACCATGCCCAGCGCCATCGCCAAGCCACCGATCGCCAAAAGAGCCGCGCTCACACTTCTGGACCAGTCGACGAGAGGCATCAGCCAGAGCGCCAGCGCGCCGAGCGCGAACGGCGTCATCAGAAGCGCGAAACCGACGAAATCCATCTCCGTCGACCAAAACAAGGGTGTGTCTCGAAGAGAGCGGCCGAAGAGCGAGACGAACCGTCCAGCGTCGCTCATCAGGAGGAGCATGGCTGCAAACCATCCCCCCATCAGGATCGCAGCCGGCCAGTTGAACGGCTTCTGGCCGACATAGCTGGCGACCATCTACAGCCCCTTCACGATGCCTTCGACCATCTTCTTGGCGTCGGCGAAGAGCATCATGGTGTTGTCGCGGAAGAAGAGCTCGTTCTCGACGCCGGCATAGCCGGCGGCCATGCCGCGTTTGACGAACAGGACAGTGCCGGCCTTTTCGACGTCGAGGATGGGCATGCCGTAGATGGCGCTGGCGGGGTCGGTCTTGGCGGCGGGGTTGGTGACGTCGTTGGCGCCGATGACGAAGGCGACGTCGCAGCTGGCGAACTCGGCGTTGATGTCCTCCAGCTCGAAGACCTCGTCGTAGGGGACGTTGGCCTCGGCCAGGAGCACGTTCATGTGGCCGGGCATGCGGCCGGCGACGGGGTGGATGGCGTATTTCACCTCGACCCCCTCCTCCTTCAGCTTGTCGGCCATTTCGCGCAGGGCGTGCTGGGCCTGGGCCACCGCCATGCCGTAGCCGGGGACGATGATGACCTTGCTGGCGTTCTTCATGATGAAGGCGGCGTCGTCGGCGCTGCCCTGCTTGACCGGGCGGGTCTCGACGTGGCCGGAGGCGCCGACGGCCGCGTCGCCGCCGAAGCCGCCCAGGATCACGCTGAAGAAGCTGCGGTTCATCCCCTTGCACATGATGTAGCTGAGGATGGCGCCGGAGCTGCCCACCAGCGCTCCGGTGATGATCAGGGCGATGTTCTCCAGCGTGAAGCCCAGCGCGGCGGCGGCCCAGCCGGAGTAGGAGTTCAGCATCGAGACGACGACCGGCATGTCGGCGCCGCCGATGGGGACGATAAGGGTGGCGCCGAGGACCAGGGCGATCAGGAAGACGCCCCAGAAGGCCCAGGTCGCCGTGCCGCCCGAGCCGACCATGATGCCGATCAGCAGCACCAGCGCCAGCGCCAGGCCGACGTTGATCAGATGGCGTGCCGGCAGCAGGATCGGCGCGCCGGACATGTTGCCGTTCAGCTTGGCGAAGGCGATGACCGAGCCGGTGAAGGTGATCGCGCCGATGGCGACGCCCAGGCTGAGCTCGACGATCGACTGGACCTTGATGCCGCCCAGCCCGTCGGCGATGCCGAAGGCGTCGGGGGCGTAGACGGCGCCGACGGCGACCAGGCAGGCGGCCATGCCGACCAGCGAATGGAAGGCGGCCACCAGCTGGGGCATCTGGGTCATCTGCACGCGGCCCGCGATCAGGGCCCCCGCCCCGCCGCCGACGATCACCCCGCCCGCGATCAGCGCCAGGGTCAGCGGGTCCAGCGTGCCCGCGGTCCACAGCGTCAGCAGCGTGACGGCGGCGGCGATGGCCATCCCGACCATGCCGAAGGTGTTGCCCCGACGGCTGGTCTCGGGACTGGAAAGGCCGCGCAGGCTGAGGATGAACAGGACGCCGGAAGCCAGATAGGCCAGGGCCGCGACGGAGGCGTTCATGCCGTTTCCCTCATCCTCAGAAGACGTCCACGACGGCCGGGCGCGCCGGATCGTTGGTGCCGTTGGAGTGGTGCACCCCGTCCTTGACGAGGGCGAGGCCGACGGGGCCGGCGCCGCCGGTCTTGATCAGGGTGCAGCGACCGTTGTCGCCCGGCAGCCGCCCCTGACGCGGACCCGCGCCCTGTTGAGTCAAAGCGTTCGTCCAATGCTCGCGATCGTACCGGCTCATTTCCATGAGGACCGGCCGGAATCGGCACTCGAGCCTCCATGACGCCCCCTGCGGAGCGGCGACGGCCCACTGCAGACCGCCGTGATGCTCGCGACCGACGTTCTGCTGCGCCGACGCCGGCAGGGCAGCCAGCGCCAAAAGGCCGACGGCGGCTGCGAGGCGTCCCATCATCGCCCCAGCCGCGTCCGGTTCAGCCGCCAGAGGGCGGCGGCGATGAACAGCGGGCCGAGGAAGACCATGGCCCAGTCGAAGGCGTTCATCGGCTCGGTCTTGACCAGCAGCCAGGTCAGCACGGCCGAGAAGATCAGCACCACGCCGCAGTCGTAGAGCCGCATCTTGGTCAGGGCGCAGTCGCACCGCCACGCCATCCACGCCCACAGGCCCAGCCCCGCCAGGGCGGACAGCCAGGCGGCGCCGACGGCCAGACGGACGGGATCCAAAGTCATGCCTTGGGCCGTTCCTTCTTGCGGTACATGGCCAGCATGCGGCGGGTGACCATGAAGCCGCCGAAGATGTTGACGCTGGCCAGGGTCACGGCGGCGACGCCGGCGCCCTTGGCGATCCAGGCGTTGGGGCCGGTCGCGTCGCCGCTCATGGCTGCCGCGGCGATCAGGCCGCCGACGACGATGACGCTGGAGATGGCGTTGGTCACGGCCATCAGCGGCGTGTGCAGCGCCGGCGTCACCGACCAGACCACGTAATAGCCGACGAAGATCGCCAGCACGAAGATGGCCAGGCGGAAGACGGTGGGGTCGACGTGTTCCATCAGGTCGCCTCCCTCGTCGAGGTCGCCCGCAGTAACAGCCGGATGACCCATCCGAGAAGGACCATCATCCCCGCACTCTGCAGGATTTGCAGCGGCATCCGCCAGTCGGGCCCGCCAGCCGCGGCCAAGGCCCACAGCAGCAACCAGATCACGCCAAGGGAGGCGCCCAGCGCAATCGACGCCACCCCAAGCCCGTTGAAGAATCCAAGAACGCCCGCCGAAGCTTTCATCCCCGGACCCCCTCATGCACCACGGCGCCGCCGTGAGTGACGACGGCGGCCTTCAGGATTTCATCTTCCAGATCGACCGCCAGGGCGCCGTCCTTGACCAGCAGGCCGAGGAAGGCGGTCAGGTTGCGGGCGTAGAGGGCGCTGGCGTCCGACGCGATGCGGCCCGGCAGGTTGGCCCAGCCGACGATCTGGACGCCGTTGGGGGTGCTGACCGTCTCGCCCAGCTTGGCGCCTTCGACGTTGCCGCCGTTCTCGACCGCCAGGTCGACGATGACCGAGCCGGGCTTCATGGAGGCGACGTGGGCGGCGGTGACCAGGCGGGGCGCGGGGCGGCCGGGGATCAGGGCGGTGGTGATGACCACGTCCTGCTTGACGATGTGACTGGCGGTCAGTTCGGCCTGCTTGGCCTGATACTCCGGCGACATGGGCTTGGCGTAGCCGGCGGCGGTTTCGGCGGCCTTGAACTCCTCGTCCTCCACCGCGACGAACTTGGCGCCGAGCGACTCGACCTGCTCCTTGGCGGCGGGACGGACGTCGGTGGCGGTGACGACGGCGCCCAGACGGCGCGCGGTGGCGATGGCCTGCAGCCCCGCGACGCCCGCGCCCATGACGAAGACCTTGGCGGCCGCGACGGTGCCGGCGGCGGTCATCATCATGGGGAAGCCGCGACCATAGCTGTGCGCCGCCTCGATCACGGCGCGGTAGCCGGCCAGGTTGGCCTGGGACGACAGGGCGTCCATGACCTGGGCGCGGGTGATGCGGGGCACGAACTCCATGGCGAAGGCGGTCGTGCCGGCCTTGGCGAGGGCGGCGACCGTGTCCTTTTCCCGATAGGCGTCCAGCAGGGCGACGACGACGGCGCCTGGCCTCAGCGCGCTGATCTCCTGCGCCGTCGGGCCGCGGACCTTCAGCAGGACGTCGGCGTGGGACAGGACGGCCTTGGTGTCCGCGGCGACGGTCGCGCCGGCGGCGGCGAACTCGGCGTCCGGGATGGAGGAGCCCTGCCCGGCCCCCGCCTCGACCGTGACGGCGCAGCCGAGCGCGGTCAGCTTCTTCACGGCGTCGGGGGTGACGGCGCAGCGGGTTTCGCCGTCACGACGTTCGCGGGTCACGGCAAGGGCGACGGCCAAGCGAATCCTCCCGAATGGACTTCGGTCTGGAACGTTAGGCCGGATTCAGGAGGGGCGTCAAAACGCCCCGGGCGTCAGTGGCGCTTCTTTTCGCGCAGGGCGAAGAAGCCGACGACGAACAGCACGACCGCCGCCGGGAAGCCGACGAAGAAGCTGCCGTTCGGCATGAACCACAGGACCAGGAACAGCAGGACGCAGGCGATCAGCAGCGACCCCCACTTGGTCATCCCCATCACCAGGTGGAAGGTCGAGACCTGCTCGGAGATTTCCTGCGAGCCGCGCTGGTAGGAGTGATCGCCGGAAACGTGCGGGTCGGCCATGTCGGGGGTCCTGGGACGAAACGGAATCTGGCGGCCCTTATAGCGGGCCGGGCGGCGCGCTCAAGTCAGCCGTCGGCGAGGGCCTGAAGCTGGTCGGCCAGGCGGTCTCGCAGCAGTTCGCAGTGCGGCGGCGACAGGGTCTGGGCGCCGCCCGTCATCTCGCGCCCGATCGACATGCCCATCAGCAGGCCGGCCATCAGGCGCGCGCGCACCGGCGCGTCGTCGCCGCCCAGCCAGTCGGTCAGGGGCTGCATGAAGTCCTGGACGCAGGAGCGCTGGACCACCTCTTCGGCCTTGGCCGAGCCCATGGAGCGCAGGATGATCAGCAGGCCCTGAAGCTTGCCCGGCTTCTTGTCGCCGTAGACCAGCTGTTCGGCCATGCGGCGGCCGAAGTCGGCGCGGTCGCCAGCCCAGAACTGCTCGCCGTCGAAACAGGCGTCGATGGCCGCCTCGAACAGCTGTTCCTTTGAGCCGAAGTAGCGGACGACCAGAGCGGCGTCGATGCCGACGTCGCCGGCCACGTCGCGCATGCCGACGTCGTCGTAGCCGTCGCGCGTGAAGCGGCGGATCGCCGCCTCCAGCAGGGCCTGGCGCGTGGCGAGCGAGTTGCGCATCCGGGGGCCGCACACGAAGGTCAAGGCCTGGGTCTCCGTCCGCCCCGGATCACCATGACGCAGCCCGTCCGCCCCAACAAGCGATGCGGTTCACGCGGCGACGGGCGCGGCGGCCCGCCACTCGCGGATCGACACGGCGCCGTCGGCGTCGCGCACGGCCTGAACGAAGGTCTCCCGCTCGCCGTCGAGGCGCAGGGCCGTCAGGACGCCGGTCGAATAGCAGCCCGTGTCCACGCCGATCCGGCGGTCGTCCACATGCGGCTGATCGGTGGGCGTATGGCCGTGGACCACGACGTGCGAGAAGGGCCGATCGTCGTCGAGGAAGCGGGCGCGGATCCACATCAGGTCGCGCTCGGTCTGATCCGCCAAGGGCGTGCCGGGCGCCGCGCCGGCGTGGCAGAAGAAATAGCCGCCCAGCGTCAGAGACGGCTCCAGCTCGTCCAGGAATCGCACGCCGCGCGGTCCCAGCTTGTGCCGAAGGTCGGCGGACAGGGCGACCCAGCCCTCCTTGCGGTGGCGCACGGCGGGGGGCGACAGCCCCCAGGACCGCAGGGCCGCGTCGCCGCCGTATTCGCACCAGGTCGCGCCGACGGTGGGATCGTCGAGGAACTCGCGCATCTTGTCCTCGTGGTTGCCGCGGATGAAGCGGGCGTCCACGTCCGGCGTGTCGGCGATCTGGATCAGGCGCTGGATCACGCCGCGCGAGTCGGGGCCGCGGTCGACGTAGTCGCCGAGGAAGACCAGCTGGTGCGCGCGGTCGTCGGCCTGAGCCTGAGCCGAGATTTCGGCCAGCAGGGCGTCGAGCTGCTCCAGGCAGCCGTGGACGTCGCCGACGGCCCAGACCACCCGACCCTCGGGACCGCGACGCGGCGCGCGGTCGGTCGTGGCGGAGACGGACGGCGCGGCGGGCGACTTGCGAAACAGGCGACTGAACATTCCGCGTCCTCGTTGCACGTTCGCGGGCGCGGATTCAATGCGGCGCCGTGCTAGGAGGCGGCGATGCGCCCGATCGTCCGCCTGGCCGCCTTCGGCCTGATCCTGAGCCTGATCGTCCTGATGCTGACGCCGGCGGTGACGCCGCCGGGGCCCGAGGCGTACGCCGACAAGATCTGGCACCTGCTGGGCTTCCTGGGCATCGCCCTGGCGCTGCAGGTCGGGCCGGTCTGGCGCGACCGGCTGGGGGCGGCGCTGCTGGCCGTGCTGATAGGCGCGACGGTGGAGGTGGTGCAAGGCTGGGTCGGGCGGGACCGCAGCTTCGCCGACCTGATCGCCGACGCGGCGGGCGCGGCGCTGGCCTATGGCGTCTCGCCGGCGTTGCGGCCGCTGCTGGACTGGCTGGACCGACGCTGAACCGCCTCGGCGACGCGGCGCACGCCCTGGGCGGCGTGGCGGGCGCAGACCAGGACGGCGCCGTCGCGGACCACGACGACCACGTCCGACAGGCCCACCACGCCGACGCTGACGCCGTCGGGCGCGTCGACCCACACGCCCTGCCCGTCAACGACCGCGGCGGGGCCGGACGGAACGTGGTCGGCGACCGCGTCCCAGGCGCCGAGGTCGGACCAGCCGAACGCCACCGGCAGGACCGAGGCGCGGTCGGTCTTCTCCAGCAGGGCGTAGTCCAGCGAGATGCGGGGCGCGTCGGCGAAGGCCGGACCCAGCCGTTCGGAGCCGTCCAGGGCGCGCCGGACCGCGTCGAGAACCTGCGGCGCGTGGATCGCGGCCTGGTCCGCCAGCACGTCGACGCGGGCCACGACCATGCCCGCGTTCCACAGGGCGCCCTGGGCCGCCAGGGCGGCGGCGGCGTCGAGGTCCGGCTTTTCGACGAAGGCGGCGACGGGGGACAGGCCGGGTCCCTGCGGGCGGACGTGACCGTAGGCGGAGGACGGACGATCCGGACGGACGCCCAGCAGAACGACGCGGCCCCGGCGCGCGGCCTCGGCGGCCGTGCGGACGGCGTCGCGGAAGGCGGCGGCGTCGTCGACGGCGTGGTCGCAGGGCAAGAGGGCGACGACGGCGTCCAAGCTCCCGCCCGCGGCGTGGAGGGCGCCGGCCAGCATGGCGGGCGCGGTGTCGCGCGCGGCGGGTTCGAGCAGCAGGCGGACGGGCGCGTCGTGGAGAGCCAGAAGCGCGCGCACGGCGTCCTCGCGCTCCGCGGCGGCGACGACCACGGGCGGCGCGTCGGACAGGCCGCGGCACCGATCCAGCGTGGCCAGCAGCAGACTGCGCCCGCCCAGCGACATCAGCCCCTTGGGACGGTCGGGCGTCGAGGCGGGCCACAGCCGCGTGCCGCCGCCGCCGCACAGGATGACGGGGACGACGTCGGCGCCGACACGTCCAAGGGCGCGGAACTCCGTCATCAAATCTCCGCACTCCGGCAACGGTTCGGCACTGGCCTTGCGCCGCCCGTCCCGCTAACGAGGCGCCGAACCTTGAAGGGGACGAACGCATGCGCGTGGCGATGATCGGAACGGGCTACGTCGGCCTGGTCTCTGGGGCCTGTTTCGCCGATTTCGGCCACGTGGTCACCTGCATCGACAAAGATGCGTCCAAGATCGAGCGCCTGCAGGACGGCGTCATGCCGATCTACGAGCCGGGGCTGGAGTCGCTGGTGGAGACGAACGTCCGGGACGGGCGGCTGTTCTTCACCGTGGACGGAGCGGAGGCGATCCGCAGGGCGGACGCGGTGTTCATCGCCGTTGGCACGCCGACGCGCCGCGGCGGCGGTCACGCCGATCTGTCCTACGTCTATGCGGCCGCCGAAGAGATCGCCGGACTGATCGAGGGCTTCACCGTAATCGTCACGAAATCGACGGTGCCGGTCGGCACCGGCGACGAGGTTGAGGCCATCATCCGCAAGGCCAACCCCGACGCCGACTTCGCCGTGGTGTCGAATCCGGAATTTCTGCGCGAGGGCGCGGCGATCGGAGACTTCAAGCGCCCCGACCGCGTCGTCATCGGCATCGACGACGTGGACGGCGCGACCGGAACCCGGGCGAAGGCGGTGATGTCGGAGCTGTACCGCCCACTGAACCTGAACGAGAGCCCGCTGCTGTTCACGGCGCGGCGGACGTCGGAGCTGATCAAGTATGCGGCGAACGCCTTTTTGGCGATGAAGATCACCTTCATCAACGAAATGGCGGACCTATGCGAGGCGGTGGGCGCCGACGTGCAGCAGGTCGCGCGCGGCATCGGCCTGGACAACCGGATCGGGTCGAAATTCCTGCACGCGGGTCCGGGATATGGCGGCAGCTGCTTCCCCAAGGACACGCTGGCGCTGGTGCACACGGCCAAGGAGGCGGGCGCGCCCGTGCGGCTGGTGGAGACGACGGTCGAGGTCAACGACGCGCGCAAGAAGGCCATGGTCGAGCGCGTGCGCACGGCCGTCGGCGGCGAGCTGAAGGGCAAGACGATCGGCGTGCTGGGCCTGACGTTCAAGCCGAACACCGACGACATGCGCGACAGCCCGGCGCTGGACCTGGTGCCCGCGCTGGTCGCGGCGGGCGCGACGGTGCAGGCGTTCGATCCCGAGGGCATGGAAGAGGCCGGCAAGCTGCTGAGCGACCTAACGTTCTGCGACGGGCCCTACGACGCGCTAGCGGGCGCCCATGCGGCGGTGATCGTGACGGAATGGGACCAGTTCCGCGCGCTGGACCTGGACCGGATCAAGCTGACCATGGCCAAGCCGGTGATGGTCGACCTGCGCAACGTCTATCGCGCCGAGGAAATGCGAGCGCGCGGCTGGACCTATTCGTCGATCGGGCGCGCCTGACCCCGCATCTGCGCGCGGGCCGCGTCGGCCCAGGCCACGAAGTCGTCGAACAGACGCTCGCGATCGAATGCGTGAAGGGCGTAGGCGCGCGCCCGGGCGCCCATAGCCGCGCGCTCCTCGGGCGACAGCGCCGCCATGCGCCGGACGGCGGCGGCCAGCGCAAGGCCGTCGCCCGCGTGCGCGGCGAAGCCTCCGCTCGATTCCTCGATGACGCGCGCGCCCTCCCCGTCGATCATGCCCAGGACGGGCTTGCCGGCGGCCATGTAGCTCTGGACCTTGCCCGGGATGGTCATGGCGAAGATGGGCTCGGCGCGCAGGCTGACCAGCAGGGCGTCGGCGCCGGCGAAGAAGGAGGGCATCCGGTCCGTGGGGTGGCGGCCCAGCAGGAGCACGCGGTCCTGAAGCCCCCGATCGGCGATGCCGGCGCGCAGGGCGTCGGCGGCGCGGCCGTCGCCGACGATCAGCCAGCGGACGTTGGGCAGGTCGCGCACGGCGTCGGCGGCGTCCAGAACCGACGGCATGTCCTGACTCTCGCCGATGTTGCCGGCGAACATGATGGTGAAGTCGTCGGCGTAGGGCGCGACTTCGGGCGCGACGGCGACGCCGTCCAGCCCATCCTTGAAGGTCGGCTCGATCCAGTTGGGGAAATAGGCCAGCTGCGCCTCGGTCCCGCCGTCGCGCAGGACGGGCGTCCAGAAGGCGCGCGACTGGACCAGGATGCGGTCGCAGTTCGCGTAGATGAAGCGGACCAGCAGGCCGACGAGGCCGAGCGCGTGTCGGTTCTTGGTGACGCCGACCGCGGCCAGGGTGTCCGGCCAGACGTCGAGGATCCACATCAGGTGCGGGGCGCGCTTGATCCAGCGCAGCACCACCGCCGGCAAGGCCGAGGTGATGGGCGAACCCTGGAACACGAAGATGGCGTCGAATGCCCGACCGCGCAGTTTCCACGGCCCCAGGATCATGCCGGTCAGGGCGAAGCTGAGATAGTTCAGCATCAGGCCGATCTTCGAGGCGCCGCGCGGGACCACCGGCACGCGCAGCACCTCGACGCCGTCGTGGAAACGGTCGAAGTCGCGCGGACTGGCCTTGAACGCCTCGAACACCTTGCCGCCCGGATAGTTGGGCAGGCCGGTCAGGACGGTGACCTCATGCCCCCGCTCGCGCATGCCGACGACGAAGTCGTTGACGCGGAAATCCTCGGGCCAGAAGTACTGGCTGACGACCAGCAGGCGCATCAGTCGTAGCGGCGCCAGACGACGCGCTGAACGTAGTCGACGTAGGAGTGGATGATGCGCACGACCTTGTCCGAGACGTTGGGCATCGAATAGTCGGCCACGCGGCGGAAGGCGCGGTCGTCGCCGCGCGGCTGGTCGGCGATCAGGGCCAGACCCTGCATCACGCGGTCGGGGTTCAGGCCGGTCATCATCACCGACGCCTCCTCCATGCCCTCGGGCCGCTCGTGCGCCTCGCGGATGTTGAGGGCGGGGAAGTTCAGGATCGAGCTTTCCTCGGTGATGGTGCCGCTGTCGGACAGGACGGCGCGGGCCGACTTCTGCAGGCGGACGTAGTCGTGGAAGCCCAGCGGCTTCAGCAGACGGATCTGGTCGTGGAAGGTCGCGCCGGCGGCGTCGATGCGCTTTTGCGTGCGCGGATGGGTGGAGACGATGACGGGGCGGTCGTAGGTCTCGGCCACGCGGTTCAGGATTTTGACCAGACGCGGGAAGGCGCGGTCGTCGTCGATGTTCTCTTCCCGGTGGGCGCTGACGACGAAGTAGTCGTGCTCGTTGAGGTCCAGCCGGGTCAGGACGTCCGAGCCGTCGATGCGGTCGGCGTAGTGGGTCAGCACCTCGAACATCGGACTGCCGGTCTTGATGACGCGATCGGGCGGCAGGTTTTCGGCCAGCAGGTATTCCCGGGCGATGTCGCTGTACGTCAGGTTCACGTCGGCGACGTGATCGACGATGCGGCGGTTGGTCTCCTCCGGCACGCGCTGGTCGAAGCAGCGGTTGCCCGCCTCCATGTGGAAGATCGGAACGCGGCGGCGCTTGGCCGGGATGACCGACAGACAGGAGTTGGTGTCGCCCAGCACCAGAAGCGCGTCGGGCTTCTCGCTCTCCAGCACGCCGTCCATGGCGCCGATGATGTTTCCGATGGTCTGCGCCGCGCCGCCTTGGGCCGCGTTAAGGAAGTGGTCGGGCTTGCGCAGGCCCAGGTCGTCGAAAAAGACCTGGTTCAGTTCGTAGTCGTAGTTCTGGCCGGTGTGGACCAGGACGTGGTCGGTCGTCTCGTCCAGCCGGGCCAGGACGCGCGACAGGCGGATGATCTCGGGCCGGGTGCCGACCACGGTCATGACCTTCAGCTTCTTCATCGTCAGACCTTCATCGCGACGGTGTCGGGGCGGGCGCGGTCGAAGATCTCGTTGGCCCACAGCATGACGACCATCTCCTGATCGCCGACGTTGGTGATGTCGTGGGTCCAGCCGGGTATGGTCTCGACGATGCGCCCCTGGCCCCCCTCGGTTTCGAGGTGGAAGGTCTCGCCGGTCACGATGTGGCGGAAGCCGAAGCGCGCGCGGCCGGTCAGGACCAGGAATTTCTCGGTCTTGGTGTGGTGATAGTGCTGACCGCGCGTGATGCCGGGCCCGGCGGTGAAATAGCTGAACTGGCCGCAGTCGGGGGTCTTCAGCATCTCCACGAAGACGCCGCGCGGGTCGCCGTGGCGCGGGACGTCATAGGCGAACTGTTCAGGCTTGAGGTAGCTGAGATAGGTCGCGTGCAGGGCGCGGGTCAGGCCCGTGCCGACGCGGTCGGTGATCATCGTCGCGCGGCTTTCGGGGAAGCCTCGGATGGTGTCGGCGACGGCGCCCACGGTGGTCTCATACTCGGGCCCCGCGTGGGCGAAACCCGCGCGGGCGCCGTGGGCGCCGGTCGGGTCGTCGAGCACGCGCAGGAAGGCGTCGCAGACGTCGTCGACGTAGACCAGCTTCAGCGGCGCGTCGGGGTCGTTGACCGTGATCGGCAGGCCATTGGCCACGTTGTTGCAGAAGGTGGCGACGGCGGAGTTGTAGTTGGGCCGCGCCCACTTGCCGAAGACGTTGGTCAGGCGGAAGACGTGGACGGGCGCGCCGGTGCGGGCGGCGTGGGCCAGGGCCACTTCTTCCGCCGCCAGCTTCGACAGGCCGTAAGGATTGTCCAGATCGGCCTGGGTCGAGGAGGTGATCACCAGGGGCGCGCGGTTGTCGGCGGCGGCCAGGGCGGCGCAGACGCGGGCGGTCAGATCGGGGTTGCCGCTGACGAACTCGTCCGGGGTCTGGGGGCGGTTGACGCCGGCCAGATGGAAGACGAAGTCCGCTCCGGCCACCGCCGTCAGCATGGCGTCGTCGTCGCCGCGCCCGAAGCCCAAGGCCTCGACGCCGCGTTCGGCCAGGCGGACCATCAGGTTCTTGCCGATGAAACCGTTCGCGCCGGTGACCACCACGGCCATGGATCAGTCCTCCAGCACGGCGGGCTCGCCGGCGACGATGCGCTGCATGAAGGTGAGCTTCATCAGCAGGGCCTTCATGCCCTCGACGTCCAGGCGTTCGGTGTTGTGGCTGTTGTATTCCTCGCCGCCCGCGGCGCCGGGGTCGCCCTCGTCGACGAACTTGTCGTAGTTCAGGTCGCGGGCGTCGGGCGGGACGCGGAAATAGTCGCCCAGGTCGTCGGCCTGGGCGCGTTCCTCGCGGCCCAGCAGGGATTCGAACAGCTTTTCGCCGTGGCGGGTGCCGATGGTCTTCACCGGGTGGTCGGGGCGACCCATCAGGTCCAGGATCGCCCGGATCAGCACCTCGATCGTGGCGGCGGGCGACTTCTGCACGAAGATGTCGCCGTTCTTGCCGTTGGCGAAGGCGAACAGAACCAGTTCGACCGCGTCCTCCAGCGTCATCATGAACCGCGTCATCTGCGGGTCGGTGACGGTGATCGGCTTGCCCGCCAGCACCTGATTGACGAACAGGGGGATGACCGAGCCGCGCGAGGCCATGACGTTGCCGTACCGGGTGCCGCAGGCGACCGTGCCCGTGCCCTCGAAGGTGCGCGAGGTGGCGACCATGACCTTTTCCATCATCGCCTTGGAGATGCCCATGGCGTTGATCGGATAGACGGCCTTG
This sequence comes from Afipia felis, assembly GCA_943371835.1. Lineage (GTDB taxonomy): Bacteria > Pseudomonadota > Alphaproteobacteria > Caulobacterales > Caulobacteraceae > Brevundimonas. Next base: position 41,813 of record CALRWJ020000009.1, read on the forward strand.
TCGGTCGACAGGCAGATGACGCGCGACACCCGGGCGTCGCGGGCGGCGTTCAACACGTTCTCGGTGCCGACCACGTTCGTCTGCACCGCCTGCATGGGATAGAATTCGCAGCTCGGCACCTGCTTCAGGGCCGCGGCGTGGAAGACGTAGTCGACGCCGTGCATGGCGGCCTGGACGCTGGTGCGGTCGCGCACGTCGCCCAGGTGGAACTTGAGCTTCGGGTGCGCATAGGCCTTGCGCATGTCGTCCTGCTTCTTCTCGTCGCGCGAGAAGATGCGGATCTCGGCCATGTCCGACTGCAGGAAACGGCGCAGGACGGCGTTGCCGAACGAGCCGGTGCCGCCGGTGATCAGAAGCGTCTTGTCCTTGAACATGGCCCTTTCCCCCTCTCCCGCGCCCTCAGCGGGCGGCGGCGAACAGGGGCTCCTTCTCGGCGGGTTTGGGGTAGTTGATCAGCACCGCCTTGTACTGACCCTTGAAGACGAACAGGCTGCCGGCGGCGGCGCCGACTGTGCCGCAGGCGGCGAACAGGTCGGACAGATGCTCCAGCTTTCCGGCGCCGCCCAGCATGGTCATGGGAATCTTGACCCGCTCGCGCAGCTTGCGCGCCAGATCGAGGTCATAGCCGGTCATTCTGCCGTCCAGGTCGACCGAGTTCATCACGATCTCGCCCGCGCCCAGGTCCGCGACGCGGGCGGCGAAATCGAGCGCGTCCATCTTCGCCGAGCGTTTGGCGTTGTGGGTGACGACGTCCCAGCCGCGGCCCAGCATCTTCTTCTTCGCGTCGATGACGACGACCACCGACTGGCGGCCCACTTCCTCGGCGATCTCGGCCACCAGTTCCGGGCGTTCGACGGCGGCGGCGCTGATCGAGACCTTTTCGACGCCCAGGCCGATGATGCGCTTGGCCTGTTCGGCCGTCCTGACGCCGCCGCCGTAGCAGAGGGGCATGCGGCACTCGAGCGCCATGTGCTCGATGGCCTTGTAGTCGGGTTCGACGCCGTTCACCGAGGCGTCCATGTCGACGACGCAGAGCTCGTCGGCCTCTTTCTCGTTGAAGATCTTCACGGCGTTGATCGGGTCGCCGACGTATTTCGGGTCCTTGAACCCGACGGTCTTCACCAGGCCGCCCTCATGCACCAGCAGGAAGGGGATGATCCGGGGACGCAGCATGATCAGACCTGCCCGAAGTTCTTGAGCAGGGTCGAGCCGTAGTGGTGGCTCTTCTCCGGGTGGAACTGCACGCCGTGCACGTGGCCGCGGCGGACGGCGCAGGCGAACTCCAGGCCGTAGGACGTGTGCGCGACGGCGTCGGCGGGGTCCGACGGCTCGAAGTAGAAGGAGTGCAGGAAGTAGAAGCGGGCGTCCTGCTCCAGCCCCTGAAACAGCGCCTGGCCGGCGGCGGGCCTCACGTCGTTCCAGCCCATGTGCGGCATGGGCAGGTCGGCGTTGGCGGGGGCGTGAGAGAAGTGACGGACGCGGCCGGGGATCCAGCCCAGGCCGGGCCGCCGGCCCTCGTCCGAACCCTCGGCCAGCATCTGCATGCCGACGCAGACGCCGACGACGGGCGTCTTCTTGTTCACGACCAGATCTTCCAGCACATCGCGCATGCCGGACACGTCCAGCAGGTCCATGGCCGCGTCGAAGGCGCCGACGCCGGGCAGGATGATGCGCTCGGCCGAGGCCAGCTCGTCGGCGGTGCGGGCGGTGCGCACGGGCAGGTCCATGCGCTTGTAGGTGTTGGCGAACGCGCCGACGTTGCCCAGACCGTAGTCGACGATGGTGATCACCGGATGATCGCCCTCTGCATGCCCAGGGTGCGCATGCCCCAGGCGCCGATGTCGATCAGCCAGTCGGCGTTCTTGTAGTCGCGATAGGTCTTCTTGGGCATGTCGCGATAGCCTTCCAGCTCCTCGACCGTGATGCCCAGCTTGTTGGCGATGTATTCGAAGTCCTGCTTCATCTCCTCGACCGGATAGGCCGGCTGGGCGATCTTCTTGAGGGCTTCGTCGCGGGTCAGCTGTTCGGTCAGGATCAGGCTGGAGAAGTGGGCGCGGCGCTTGTCGTAGCCGAAGCGGGTCGGCAGCCAGTAGCCCTCGTAGAAGCGGGTGAAGCGGCTTTCGTGGTGCTTGTGGGCGTACTTCTGCCAGCCGAAGCGCTCGACCAGCTCGTCCATCGCCTGGTCCTTGATGTAGGGCACGTGATTGAGCGGCTTCACCACCCGCACGCCCTTCACGTAGCGATAGTAGAGCTTGAACTTGAAGATGTCGGCGGTCGGGAACGACTTCAGCGGGCGCGTGCCGAACTTCGCGTGAATGTCCTTGAGATTGGTCAGGTCACTGGCGTGATAGTGCCACTCCAGCGGCTCGCGCACGCATTCGGTGGAGTAGTTGGCGCCGGTCAGGATGTATTTCGACCCGGTCCGGGCCGCGTAGTTGTAGAGGCCGGCGAAGAAGGCGTGGTCCTGGGGCGTGTCCAGGTGCGGGACGCCGGACTTGAAGAAGGCCAGCTGCAGATCGCGCATCTCGGGCCAGTTGATGACCTCGGTGAACAGATCCAGGCCCAGGCCGTCGACCAGCTTCTCGATGTTGTTCACCGCCTGCTGCGAGTTCCAGCCGGCGTCGACGTGATAGAGCAGCGGGCGGAGACCAAACTTCTCCTTGGCCAGATAGACGACGTAGGAGCTGTCGACGCCGCCGGACAGGCCGATCAGGCAGTCGTGGTCCTTGCCCTTGCCGTCGGCCTTGATCTTCTCGACCTGGGCCATGATCTCGGCTTCGCCGCGCGCGTCGGTGTGCCAGTGGGGCAGGATGTTCGAATAGTAGTTCGCGCAATACTCGCAGCGGCCGTCGGCGTCGAAGGTGATCTTCGAATCCGAGGTGTCCATGATGCAGTTGACGCAGATCTGATAGGGTCGTTTGGCGAGCTGCGTTTCGGTCATGGTCTCTGCGGTCCGTGGCGATGTGTCGCCTGATAGCGGGTTGAGGCGTCAGGCGAAAGCGCGGGAGTGTGACGGTCCGCGCAGGGCCGCGCTCCCCTGCGCCGCACGATCCGGAACGGGCGGTTTGCACTGTTAGGCGCGCCGCGTCACCCCTCGACGCGCACGGAGCGAAGCGTGGCCCGCTTGGCGGCGAGCGCGGGCTTCTCGACCAGAACCCACGACAGGCCGGCGCAGACGAAGGTCAGCGCCACACCCAGCAGCAGCCATTCCACCCGACCGGTGAGGCCCAGCTGGATCAAGCCGTTGAAGATCGGCATATGGTAGATGTAGACGCCGTATGACACGTCGTTGCGGCGAAGGAGACGGTGGGCCAGCCACGGCTTCGCATAGGCCGCCTTCAGCACCAGCCCGCAGATCGGCACGAACAGCAGCGGCGAAACGTAGTTGCCGAGGTAGGGGACGCCCAGCGCGACGGAGATCGCCAGCGCCGCGCCATAGGCCAGGAACAGCCAGCGCCAGCGGATCGACAGCAGCCGTCGGACCCGCTCGTCGTTGTGGCCCGCCCAGGCTCCGGCCAGGAACATGTAGAGCCACGGCACGAAGGTCACCATGATCAGCTTGCCGATCGTGGCGTCCTTGTCGACGAAGGCAAATGCGACGTTGGCCAGCAGAAACAGGCCGATCAGGACGGGCAGGATTCCGATGCGGCGCGCGACCACCCAGGCCACGATGGGCGTGAGGACGTAGAACTGGGTTTCGACGCTGATGGTCCAGACGCTGCCGTTGACGACGCCGTCGCCAAAGCCGCGCAGGGCCTCCCAGTTGTAGAACTGAACGATGGTCAGCTGGGCCGCGACCCAGATCCAGAAATCGGTCGAGAGCAAGCGCGCGACCGGCAAATAACCCATGCCGATCACCAGGGCGACGCAGGCGGCCAGGCAGACGGCCAGGCCGGGGAACAGGCGCAGGAAACGGTTCGAGGCGAAGACGCGGACGTCGGGCGCGTTCTTGTAAGAACGGAAGATCAGAAAGCCGCTGACGAAGAAGAAGATCGGCACGCCGGGGATGAAGCCCAGCCATTCGGACCAGCGCTCGCCCACGTCCAGATGCACCATGCCGTGCTTCACCGCGACCTCGAGCGCCGCGATCAGGCGTATCAGATCGAGGTTGTTGGACGAGAATTTGAAGGGCGCGGCCCCGACCTTCTCCTGCGGCGTCAGGGCGGCGGTCATGCTGCAGGTCTTCCCTGCGTCCCGGCGTCCGGCCGATCGCCGCACCAGCTGAGGGTCGTGTCGACGATCCGGTTCCAGTCCAGATACTCCTCGGCCGTGCGGCGGGCGCCGGCGCGGCGCCGGGCCAGCTCCGCCGGGTCGCGTTTCAGCCGTTCGAGATGTTCGCGGATCTGGGGAGCCAGGCTGGGCTGCCAGTCCATGACGATGATGTTGTCGTGACGGTTGATGTAGTCGACCGTCTGGGGGTGCATGCCCGTGATCTCGGAGCGGTCGCAGAGGATCAGCGGCAGATCCAGACCGATGCATTGCTGCCAAATCACAGACTGAGCCGCAGGGAACACGGCCACGTCGCAGGCGGCCATGTGGCGGTACATGCCGTCCTTGTCCTGCCAGCCGACGAAGTGCGCGCGATCCGCGACGGCGGAAGCGGCCTCGCGCAGCTTCGCCTCATACTCCGGATCCCCCTTGCCGACGATGATGACGTGGACGTCCGGATCGTCCATGTCCGTCAGCGCCTGGAGGAGGTGCTCGGTCTTGCGGTTCGGAGTCAGCTTGCCGCCGGTGAAGACGGTGAAGGCGTCGGTCGGGATGCCGAGCTCACGGCGTTTGGCCGCGCCCAAGCCGTCGTTCTGGACCTGACGCGCATGGTCGAGATCGGAGCCCAGCGGGAGGATTTCCATCTCGGAATCGGGGACGCCGTAGACCTCCCGCAGGAAGGTCACGCTGGCGGGCACCACCGGATAAATCTTCTCCAGGTGCGGCCGGGCCATGTCCAGGAAATGCTTGCGAAGCACCCGATGCAGGACGTTGATCGAGACCCAGTTCTTGCCCGAGTTGCTGTAGTCGCAGTGGTAGTCGAGGATCAGCTTCGTCTCCGGATGGGCCTTGGCGTAGGCCAGGCATTCCGGAATGTTCGGCATGATGTCGTGGATGTAGATCAGGTCGGGCTGGAACTCGTCCACATAGCCCTTGATGGGCGTGTAGGCGCGCAGGCGGTTCAGCAGGTTGTAGGCGTACTTCAGCTTCACGATGCGATAGCCGTTGTGCACGTAGTCGCGTGGCGGGGCCTTCGGATCGTGGCGGTCGTTGTAGTAGTCGAAGACGTCCTCGAACGTGGACGTCAGGACCAGCACCTCGTGCCCGCGGGCGGCGTAATGGTCGGCCAGGGCGTTCTCCTGGAACTCCAGCGTCTCGTTGAAGAACTCGCACAGCATGAGGATCTTCATCGAACTCGCCTCCCCGGACTTGGCGCGGTTCGAGCTGCTGCTCCCGAAGGCCGGGCCATGTAGAAGACCAGCAACCAGAAGCCGCCCCCGAACGACAGGATCACCGTCGTCAGGTGCACATTCGTCAGACACAGACCGATGGGGAGCATCAACAGCGTCACGAGTTGCAGGTTCCAGCGACCCGACACGACGTCGACCAGCCGCAACCATGCCGCCATGACCAAGCCGATGACGGCCAGGCCGATCAGCCCTCCCGCCGCCACGCCCTCGCCGGCGAAGGCGTTGGCGTTGACGTTCACGTTGGTGGCGTACTGGCCATAGATTTCGGCGCCGACCACGCGGCCGAGCGCAGGCCAGTTCGGGTCGGCCGCATAGGCGGCGGGCGGCGGCACCAGAAGGCTGATCCCGCGCGTGTTGCTCCACCACGTGAAGCCGCGGGCGGCGAAGAGGTCATAGTACATGCTGAAGACCTGTCCCGGCACGGCGATCGCGCGGAACACCAGCACGTTGATGACGAACGACGTCAAAGCCGTGTGGGACGTCAGACCGGCGCACACGGCTACCAGAAGCGCCAGGCCGGAGGTGAAATAGGCCACCGACGTGCGCCGAAAGCGGTAGGCCGCCCAGATCGCCGTCATGACCACCGGCACGATCAGCGCCAGTTTCTGTGCGTCGATCAGATAGGTGATGAGAAAGCCCACCAGCCCTAGGACGACGAAGTGGGGCTTGGCCTTGGTCATGCCGATGGCCAGCACCGCGGGCGTCATGACGTAGGTATAGTAGGTCTGGATGTAGTTGATCGCGCCGCCGCTGAGATCGCCCGCCAACGCTCGTTGCACATAGATGTCGTCGACCGTCGAGAACGTCAGGATGTCGCGAAACGCGTAGAGCAGAATGGCCGAAGACATGGCCCAGATGACCAGGAAGATGAGGTCGATCTCGTCGCGAAAGACGCCCTGCCCCTCGACCTTTCGGCGCAGCGGCGCCTGGGAGACGGCCGTGAGCAGCAGGAATATTCCGGTGAGCAGCGACGTCGCGGGCAGGTAATGCAGGCCGTCGTGCACTCCCAAGATGGGAGTCAGCGTCACCGTCGGAACGAATACGAAGGCGAACAGCATCCAGACGATGATCACCGACGGTCGTGAAAGGCGCGTGGGCATGGCGGCCGCGACGACCGAAACCTGCAGTACGATAGTCAACAATTCCCACGGGCGGTGAGCTCGGTAGGTCATGCCCAGATAGGCCCAGACCACGCTGATGTAGCTCTCGTAGATCTTCAGGAAGCAGAGCAGCAGCACCAGCGAAGCCGCCACCTGCGCCACGCGGGCGCCAAGCTGCCGAGGGCCCGGGACGCCGACGGCGGCGCGTCCCCTCGGAGCTCCGAGACTCCGGCGGATCGGAAAATGAGACATGGGCTTCAGGTCCACCGACGCGCGCCGCCCGACGCGCGTGCCGGGGATACGGCGCCGGAGACGCCCGAACAAGCGCGCGCGGTCACGACGGCGGTCCCCCGATCGGTCGGCGCGCAGCGGCCAGTCCGGCGACGAAATAGGCGACGTAGGACACGGTGATGGCCGCCGACAGGGCGGCCGACGCGGCGATCAGCGAGGCGTCCGTCAGGTGCGCCCATGCGATGACCGCCGCCGATCCCAGGGCGTGCAGCACGCTGAAGACGTAGCGAAGTCCGGCGCGGCGGGTCAGGCTGAAGACGCGCGACGCCGGGGCCACCGCGAGGTTCAGGATCACCGACGGCATGGTCACCGCCGCCAGAAGCCCCGCCTCGCCCCACTGACCGCCGAAGACGAAGCGGAACAGCCACGGGCCGAAGGCCATGACGGGCGCGCCCACGAGCAGCCCGCAGGCGAGCAGGGCGACGAACGCCTTGATGTAAAAGCGCGGCAGGTCGGACGGCGTCTCGCGCACGATGGCGGCCATCCGGGAATAGAAGACGTCGCCCAGGCTGCGGAAGGCGAAGGCGACGGGGACGTCGAGCGTCCGGCGCATCAGGAACCATTGGCCCAGCCCCGCCGCGCCGAACAGCGAGGTCAGGCCGACGACCTGGAAGAACAGGACCAGGGCGTCGAGCCCCTGCGCAGGCAACAGGACCAGCGGAAAGCGTCGGTACTTGCCGAGGATGGCGACCGGCACCCGCAACAGGTCGACCGGACGCGGCAGCCAGCGGCTGGGCGTGAGCGAAAGGTGGACGGCCGCGGCCAGGCGCCCAATGACTTCGGCGAGGCCGAGGCCGACCCAGCCGAACGCGGCCAGCCCCGTCCCCACCTGCACGCCGGCGCGACCGAAGTTGAGGCTGAGGCCCGATTTGCCGATCTGGATCGTGGTCTGGCGCCGCACCTGCCAGACCTGCTGAATCTGCATGACGACCTGGAGCAGAAGGGTCGCGGCGATCAGCGGGCCCGCCCACCACGGCAGATCGCCGAAGCCGAACAGGTCCCAATGCCCCATGGCTGCCGCCACCGCCCCGAAGACGACGCTGAGCAGCATGCCGGATTGGAGCGCCGCCCGGCTGAGCCCGTCGGCCTCGACGTCGTCGTCGGCGGCGGGGACCGCAAGGTCGTAGTTCAGGGTACTGAAGATCGCGACCGTGACGACGAAGCTGTAGAACAGGCCGTAGGTTCCGAACGCCTCGGGCGTGAAAAGCCGGCCAAGGAAGGGCGCGGTCGCGACATAGACGGCCTGTCCCATGGCCGTCAGCAGCAACAGGCCGCCGACGTTGCGGGCGAAGGCTGACGAACGCAGGGCCTGAAGCCGGTTGAACAGAACGCCGATCATGGGCCCGTCAGGCCCCGAGATGTTCCCGCACCAGCGCCGCAACCTTGCGCGCGTCGTCGGCGGTCAGGTGTTCGCCGATGGGGAGGCTGAGCAGGGTGCGGTCGGAGCGATTGGCGAACATGTCCTCGTCGGCCTGGCCCAGATAATCGTAAGCGGCCAGCTTCGTCAGGGCGATGGGATAGTGGACGCCGGTTTCGACGCCGTTTTCCTTGAGGAAGGCGGCCAGCGCCTCGCGCGTCTCGGTGCGAACGACGAACAGGTGGAAGGCGTGGCGGCCGCCCTGCGGCAAGGTCGGGACGATCAGGCCCTGGATGCCCGACAGCTCCTGCATATAGACGGCGGCGATTTCGTTGCGGCGGTCGATCCAGCCGTCGAGGTGGGGCAGCTTGGCGTTGAGGATGGCGGCCTGCAGGCCGTCCAGGCGGCTGTTCCGCCCCTCGAACTGGTGGTCGTATTTGGCCGTGCGGCCGTGGTTGGCGATCATCCGGCAGCGTTTGGCCAGATCGGCGTCCTGCGTCGTGATGGCGCCGCCGTCGCCGTAGGCGCCCAGGTTCTTGCCCGGATAGAAGCTGAAGGTGGCCACGTCGCCCAGGCCGCCGACGCGCTTGCCGCGCCATTCGGCGCCGTGCGCCTGGGCGCAGTCCTCGATGACCTTCAGCCCGTGCTCGGCGGCCAGGGCGGCGACGGCGTCCATGTCCATCGGGCGCCCGTACAGGTGAACGACGATGATGGCCTTGGTCTTCGCCGTCAGGCGGCGGCGGACGTCGTCCAGATCGATCAGAAAGGTGTCGGGATGCGCGTCCGCGAAGACCACGCGGTGGCCTTGGCGCGTGACCGCCTCGCTGGATGAAATGAAGGAGTTCGCCGGGACGACGATCTCCGAGCCCCCCGGCAGGTCCAGCGCTTCGATGGCGATCTCGATCGCGTCGGTGCCGTTGGCCACGCCGACGCAGTGGGCCACCTGCTGAAACTCGGCGAACGCCTTTTCGAAGGCCCCGACGTCGGGGCCGTTGATGAAGGCGGTGCGGGCGATGACGTCCGCCATGGCGGCGTCGATCTGATCCTTGATGGACAGATACTGGGCGTGGAGGTCCAGGAATTTGACGGTCATAGGTCTCTGAGCTTCCTGGCGGGGTTTCCGGCATAGACGCCGGGTTTGGTGATGTCCCGAGTGACTACGGCGCCCGCGCCGATCACCACGTCGTCGCAGATGCGCGCGGGCAGGATGGTGGCGTTGCTGCCGATCGAAACGCGATCGCCGATGACGGTGGAGCGCCACAGGCTCTTGTCGCCGCGCGCGGGCCCGCCCTTTTCGAACAGGTCGTTCACGAACATGACGCCGTGGCCGACGAAGCCGTCGCATCCGATGGTGACCAGTTCGCAGACGAAGGCATGCGACTGAACCCGCGTGCGGGCGCCGATGGTCACGTCCTTCTGGATCTCGACGAAGGGGCCGACGAAGACGCCGTCGCCCAGGGTGCAACCGTAGACGTTCGACGGCTGGACGATGACGACGCCCTCGCCGCAGTCGACGTTCACGACGCCCACGGACCGCACGGTGGGCTGGCTCACGGACGCTCGCCCAGGCGCGCCTTCTTGGGCTTGAAGCGCAGGGCCACCTCGCGGCCGGTTTCAACCGACTCGTAGATGGCGTTGATCAGCTCCAGGCTGCGGCGGCCCTGGAGACCGTCGACCGGCGTCGGCTTGTCGTTGGCCAAGCAGTCGACGACGCTCTCGTAGTAGGCCTGATGGCCGAAGCCGTAGACGTTCGGCGGGTTGACGGAGAACTTCTCCATCACCTCGTCGTCGCCCTCTTCGGGCTCGATGAAGTTCCAGGTGTTCATCTTGTTGACGGCGAAGCCGCCGATGACGACCGAGCCCTTCTCTCCAAGGATGGAGATGGAGCCCTCAAGATCCTTGGGACGGACGGCGGTGGTCGCCTCAATGACGCCCAGGGCGCCGCTCTTGAAGCGCAGGGCGACCACGGCGGTGTCTTCCGCCTCGATGTTCACCAAGGCGGTCCGGGTCATGGCGTAGACGCTTTCGACCTCGCCCATCATCCATTCCAGCAGGTCGACGTGGTGACTGGCCTGGTTGGTCAGGACGCCGCCGTCGTAAGCCCACGTGCCGCGCCACGGATCCTGGTCGTAATAGGCCTGGGGCCGGCACCAGCGCACGCGCACGGTCCCCATGACCATCTTGCCGAATCGCCCGCGGACGAGCGCGTCGCGCAGCTTCTGGACCGGCACGTTGAACCGGTTCTGCTTGACCACGAACAGTTTGACGCCGGCTTGTTCGCACGCGGCGATCATGGCGTCGGCGTCGGACAGGGTCAGCGCCATCGGCTTTTCGACCACGACGTGCTTGCCGTAGGGGGCCAGGGCGATGACATGTTCGGCGTGGCGACCGCTCTCGGTCAGGACGACGACGACGTCGATCTCGGCCGACCGCATCATCTCATGCATGTCGGTGAACCAGGGCACGTTCATCTGCTCGCCGATGGCCTTGGCCTTTTCGGGCACCAGGTCGCAGACGGCCGACAGGCGCGCGCCGTCGATTTGGTTCATCCCGAGCAGTTCGGAATGACGTTTGGCGATGCGGCCGCATCCCACCAAAGCAAAGTTGAGCATCACCCCTCCAAGATCGACGCCGCGCCCCCCGGTGCGACGGAGCGGGGTTTAAGCACGGCGTATGACGGCGGTGCAACAAAGTCGGCTGCTCCGGCGCGGGACGCCGCTTGCCGCGCGAGGGCCGGCTGACGCATAAGCGCGCCGCGCGGGACGTCCCCGCCTTGAGCCAGGGAGGCCGCGTGACGGCGCTCGTCCTCAGCATGATCGGCGCCGTCGTGACGTGGGTCGCGGCGCTGGGATACCGCCGGGTCTGGACGCGGCTGGATGGGCTCGGGCGCACGCCGACCGGGTTCGGCGCGGCGTTGGGTCCGGCGTTGGTCGCGACGGCCTGGGCGACGGGGGCGCCCGGTGAGACGGTCATCGGATTGGCTGCGGGCGCGGTCGGCGCGCTGATCTACTGGTTCGACGACGCCATGGAGATGAGCGCGCGGGTGCGGCTGGCGCTGGCGGCGGCGATCGGCGGAGCGATCGGGGCTGCGCAGTTCGCCGGTCAGGGCTTCGATCCGGTCATGCTTTCTTGGCTGATCGCGGCTACGGCGTTCGTCAATCTGGCCCTGGTCAACAGCATCAACATGCAGGACGGCGCCGACCTGAACCTGGCGCTGTTGCTGGCGCTGACCGGAGCGGCGCTGGCGGCGTTCGGGGCTCAGCAGGAGTGGGTGGTGGCGGGCGTGAGCTGTCTGGCGTTCGCCGCGGGGTTCGGCGTCGTCAACGCCAGGCCGCGGAGCCTGTACTTCGGCGACTCCGGCTGTTTCGCCTTGGCCGTGCTTTTCACCGTAATGGGGGCGGCCTTCGTCATCGGCGACCGGCCGCCGCCGCCGGAGGCCGCGATCCCCCTCGCCTTGCCTCTCGTCGACATGGCCTTCGTGACCGCGCACCGCATTCGCATCCGGCAAAGGTTCACCGTCAGGCACTATTTCCACCTGTACCAGCGGCTGCAGACCTGCCGGCCGGGGTTCGCCTATCTGGCGCCCCAGATCGTGGCCGCGGCGCTGGCGCTGGGACTGGCGTTGGGCCTGCGGGCCGCCGGCGTCGAGCGGCTGTGGGCGGTGATCGGGGGGATGGGCGCGAGCGGCTTGCTGACCTTCTGGGCCGGTCATGCCTTCTTCGTCAGCGGCGAGCCCGGACCCCCGCCGCAGAGGACGCCGGCATGACCGAAGGACGGTGGACCCGGTTCTGCATCGTCGGCGTCGGGGGCCATGCGCGAAACCGGGTGATGCCGGCCATCGCGGCCAATGGTCAGACGCTGGTCGGCGTGGTGTCGCGACGGCCAGACGCCGACGAGGGTGCGCCGCGCTTCGCCACGGTGGCCGAAGCGGTCGACGTCCTGCCCGGCGACACCGCCTTCTTCATCGCGTCGCCGCCGACCGTGCATTTCGAGCAGGCGATGGCCGCGCTGGAGGCCGGGCGCGACGTGATCGTGGAGAAACCCGCCTTCGTCACCGAAGCGGAGGCGCGGGCCGCGGTGTCGGCGGCGGAGGCTTCGGGAGCCTTGCTGATCGAAGGCTTCATGAACAGGGAGACGGCCACGCACCGGTTGTTTCTGGAGGAGTGGGCCCGCGAGGCGCCGGCGCGGGTGGTTTCGACCTTCACCCTGCCTGCCGTGCCCGCCGACACCTTCCGTGCCGATCCGTCGATCGGATCGTCGAATCTGTACGACGTGGCCAGTTACGTGCTGGGGGCGCTGATCGACGCGGGGGCGGACGTGTCTGGCGTGACCCTGGACGGCGTGGACGAGGCCGGGCGGGCGGACCGGGAGCGGCTGCATCTGTCGGGGCGGTTGGGCGAGGTGGAATTCACCGCGGTTACCGGAGTGTCGGACGCCTATGCCAACGAGATGCGGCTGATTCGGGGGGACGGGTCGGAGATCGCCTTCACGCCGTTCGTGTACGGACGACCGGGGCCGCGGCGGGTGGTGCGGACGGTCGACGGGGTGGCGACCGAAGACACCGTCGAGGACGTCAACGCCTTCGAGGCCATGCTGTCCGTGCCTCGGGAAACATGGCGGGCGACGACGCAGGCGCGCGGAGAACGGATGATCGAGCTGACGCGTCAGCTGGAGCGTCTCGGGCGCCGGCTGACGGAACTCAGGCGTTAGTCGAAACGGGCGCCGGCCAACGGCTCGGCCGCGACCGACAGCTCCGTGGCGACTACCAAGCCGTCCAGACAGGCGATCAGGGCCTGACCCAGGGCCGAGGCCAGGACCGTGCCGGGCGCCGCATCGGACCACGCCGGGTCCAGCGGGCCGTCGTAGCGGCGGGCGCGCCAGACGCGGACGGGTTCGCCGCCCTGCGCCTGGGCGTAGGCGCCGGCGAACGGGCGGGACGAGGCACGAATGAGGTTGAGCACCATCTCGACGCCCATGGCCCGGAACTGCAGACGCGAATCCTCAGGCGTCAGCTTGGGCAGCCAGACGGAGGCGGCCTCCGGCTGCGGGGTCAGGTTCAGATCTCCGGCGCGGTGGGCCTGCAGCAGGCGGCGGATGGTGATGCGGGAGTCCATCAACGCCTTGAACTGCAGATCGGCGATCTGATCCTCTGGCCCGATGGGGATCTCCGTCGTGTTGAAGACCTCGCCGTCGTCGGCGCCCGTCGTATAGCGAAAGCAGTTATGGAAAACCGACCCGCCGCCCAGGCGAAGGCTCCAGTTGAAAGGCGAGCGGCCCCGCCCGTTGGGGAAGCGCATCAGGCTGCCGTGGAAGCCGAAGACGCCGTCGGCGAAGGCGTCGAGCACGTGTTCGGGCAACAGGTGCTGCCAGTCCGTGCAGACCCCGAGGTCGAACTCGTTGTCCGCAAAGAAGGTGCGGTCCTGGTCCGATATGAGCCGGTAGCCCCGGCACTCGTGAACCGCGATCCCCTGCTCGCGGCACCAGTCGGCGAGGTCGTTCGCCCCGGCGGCGATGGCGACCTTGCCACGCGCCTCAGCCGACAAAGTGACCAACAGGTCGGGCTTGAGGCCGTCAGCGATCAGCGAGGCGATGAGCGCCCGTGTGCTGTGGTGATTTCCCAGGATGGTGACGCCGTAGCGCATGCCGTGCCTCTTCCCCGATGTCGCCCAGCGACCTAGCCGGGTTCGCGCGTCAGGTCACGCCGGCGGACCGTAATGCAATCATCACGGTCCGACACGTTGTGGCGTCACGTCTGATCCCCTATTGGTCCCGCCGCCGAAACAAAAGGATCGACGATGGCCCTGCCGAGCGTGAGCACCCTGTTCCCGAACATCCAGCGGGACGCCGACGAGCGCGGGGGAATCCTGTCCATCGTGGACGAGCCCTGCCAGAACGTCTCGATCATCACCTGCAATCCGGGCGCGATCCGCTCGAACCACTATCACCTGACCGACTTCCACTTCATGTACGTGCTGGAAGGCGAAATCGACTATTTCTTCAAGGCCTTGGACTCTGATGAAGTCCACTATCTGAAGGTGCGCGAGGGCGACAACATCTTCACCCCGCACAACGAGATCCACGCGACCTATTTCCCGGTGAAGACGCGCCTGATCGTGTCGAGCAAGCTGCCGCGCGACCAGGAGACCTATGAGGCGGACACCGTCCGGGTGCAGTTCGTCACCCAGGACAATCTGCAGGAAATGCTCGACACCTACGCGAAGTGACGGAGACGGGCATGGGCGGGGGAGAGTTCGGAGCGGACGGCACGCGGCGCATCACGGAATGCCGCTTGTGCGGATCGAGCAGCCTGAGCGAACAGGTCGACTTCGGCCGCGTGCCGCTGGGCAACAATCTGCAGGAGACGGAAGCGGCCGCGCGCGCGGCCGACGCCTATCCGCTGAACGTCATGCGCTGCGGCGAGTGCGGCCATTTCCAGCTGGGCTGGGCGGTCGATCCGCGGCTGCTGTACGCCACCAACTACACCTATCTGAGCGGCATCGGCGCCAGCTTCGTGCGGCACTTCGAGAGCTATGCGGACTGGGCGATCGACAAGGCCGGCCTGCAACCGGGCGCTCTGGTCGTCGACGTCGGATCGAACGACGGCACCTGCCTGAAGCCGTTCAAGGCGCGCGGCATGACGGTGTGTGGGGTCGATCCCGCCTCCATGCCCGCGGGCATCGCCAACGAGAACGGCATCGAGACGCTGAACGACTTCTTCGGCCCCGGAGCGGTGGAGTGGATCGTCGAGCGGCACGGGCGGGCGGACTACGTCACCAGCCACAACGTGCTGGCGCACGTGGACGATCTTAAGGGCACGTTCGCGGCCATCCATTCGCTGCTGAAGGACGGCGGCCATTTCGGCTTCGAGATCGGCTACTTCCGCGAGGTTCTGCGGACCGGCTGCTTCGACACGACCTATCACGAGCATCTGGACTATCATACGGCGGCGCCGCTGGTGCGCCACCTGACCGGTCTGGGCTTCGACGTGCTGGATTTGAGCGTCAACGCGGTTCAGGGCGGCTCGCTGAGGCTGCTGCTGAAGAAGACCGGCGAGGGCCGGATTTCGGAGCAGGCGCAGGCGTTTCTGGACGACGAGGCGGGGTCGATCCTGCACGACGACGCCTTCCTGAAGGCGTGGAAGCCGGGCATCGACGAGGCCATGAAGCGGTTCGGCGACGCGGTGCGCGAGCGGGCCGCGAAGGGTCAGCGGGTGGTCGGGTATGGCGCGCCGACGAAGGCGACCCTGCTGATGAAGCTGGCCGGACTTGGCGCCGACGAGGTGGCCTGCATCGTCGAGGACAACGCGCTGAAGCAGGGCCGCTTCATGCCCGGGACCGGCGTGCCGATCGTGCCGACGGCGACGCTGGAAACCGACCGTCCCGACGCCCTGGTGATCTTCGCCTGGAATTTCGCCGACGACATCCTGGCCAAGCTGAAGGGCCGCTTCGACGGGGCCGAGGCGATCGTGCCCCTGCCCGACCTGAGGATCGAACGCCTATGATGGACGGCATCAAGAGCCTGGTCGTGATCGCGCCGCACCCGGACGACGAGACCCTGGGCGCCGGCGGCACCATCGCGCGCTTCTCCGAGGCCGGGGTGAAGGTCTCGGTCCTGATCGTCAGCGGCCACCTGCCGCCGCTTTATCCGCAGGAAGCGTTCGAGACGACGCGGCGCGAGGCCGACGCGGCGCTTAAGATCCTGGGCGCTCACGACTGGGAGTTCCTGCAGATCCCGGCGACGAAGGTGCACGAGGCGCCGGTGGCCGAGGTGACCGGCAAGATCAACGCCTTCATCAAGGCGCGCGCGCCGGAGGCGGTGCTGCTTCCCTTCCCCGACCGGCACATCGATCACCGCGTGCTGTTCGACTATTCGGTCGTGGCCTGCCGCCCGGTGCACGACAAGGCGCCGAAGATGGTGCTGGCCTATGAGACCCTGTCCGAGACGCACTGGAACGTGCCGGGCGTCGAGGCCGCGTTCGTGCCCGAGCTGTTCATCGACGTGACGGACCAGATCGAGAAGAAGAAGGCCGCGCTGGACGCCTATGCCAGCCAGGTCCACACCGCGCCGTCGCGGTCGATCGACGCCTGCATGGCGCTGGCGAGGTTCCGGGGCAGCCAGAACGGCTTCACCTACGCCGAGGCGTACAAAGTCATCCGCATCACCGTTTAAGCGTCGCAGTTCGCGGCCGGGGCGTCCCGGCTTTCTGAAATGCTTCCGTCGCGTTAGGTTGTGGACGGATTGGGAGACATCGCGTGCTCAGCCTCTCGAAGATCACGGCCCGGCTGATGATCCGCGCGCTGGCGCTGCTGCTGGCCTATGGGCTGGTGGCGTTCCATGGCGTCGGACCTTTGGCCATCGCAAGGGCGCTGGAGGCCGTGGGGCCCTACGTCCTGCTGTTCGTCGTCACGGGCGCGGCCATCGACCTGACGCAGAAGCACTGGCGCAAGTCGTGGCGGTTCACGTCGCTGGCCGACATCATCGTGATGGCGCGCAACTCGACCCTGACGGTGCTGGTGCTGCTGGCGGCGGTGTTCGTGTTCGACCGGGCGAGCGCCCTGCCCCGCTCGGCGCTGTTCCTCACGTGGGTGATGGACGTGCTGGCCTTCGCCGGGCTCTTGACGCTGCGCCGCGCCATGCACGAGCGGGCGCTGGGCTCAGCGCTGGCCCCGTTCCTGGGTCGCCATCAGGGGCCGGAGACGCGCGCCCTGCTGATCGGCAGCATGGAGTCGGCCGACGCCTATCTGCGCGAGCTGGCGCGGATGCCGGCGCCGCCGCACCGGGCGGTCGGCCTGATCACTCCGACGCCCGCCGATCGCCTGCACGAGGTACGCGGCGTGCGAGCGCTGGGCGGCGTCGCCGACGCCGAGACCATCCTGGACGACTTCATCACCGATCCGGGCGATCTGGCGGTGCTGTTCCTGGACGACGCCGTGGCCCCGGCGGACCTGGAGGGCGACGTCCTGGCCCGACTGCGCGCGCGCGGCGTGGCCCTGCTGCGCGTCAGCCGCATCACCGCGCTGGACGGCGAGGTCGGCCCGCCCAGCCTGCGCGAACTGAACTTCAACGACTTGCTGGCGCGGCCGCCGGTCAAGCTGGACCACGAACGCGTGCGCCGGCTGGTCACGGGCAAGCGGGTGCTGGTGACCGGCGCCGGCGGCAGCATCGGCTCGGAGGTCTGCCGCCAGGTCGCGGCACTGTCGTGCTCGCACCTGGCGATGGTCGACAACTCGGAATTCTCGCTGTTCACGATCGATCAGGAGATCGGCGCGCGGTTTTCGACGCTGTCGAAGGCGGCGCGGTTGTGCGACGTCCGCGACGCGGCGCGCATCGCGGCCTTCATGGCCGAGGAGCGGCCGGACATCGTCTTCCACGCCGCGGCCCTGAAGCACGTGCCGCTGATGGAGGCGCATCCGGCGGACAGCGCCCTGACCAACGTGATCGGCAGCGCCAACGTGGCCGACGCCGCCGTGGCGGCGGGCGTTTCGAACTTCGTGTTCATCTCGACCGACAAGGCCGTGGACCCGCCGAACGTCATGGGCGCGACCAAGCGCCTGGCCGAACGCGCCGTGTGCCAGCGCCGCCGCGCGGGCGGGCCGCGCTTCAACGTCGTGCGGTTCGGCAACGTGCTGGGCTCGGCGGGATCGGTGGTCCCGACCTTCCTGTCGCAGATCGAGCGCGGCGGTCCGGTGACGCTGACCCATCCCGACATCGAGCGCTATTTCATGACCATTCCGGAGGCGGTGCAGCTGGTCCTGCACGCCACGGCCAAGTCCGCCTTCGACGACGTGGAGGGCGTGCTGGTCCTGGACATGGGCAAGCCGGTGAAGATCATCGAACTGGCCAAGCGCCTGATCGAGATCAGCGGCAAGGTCCCGGGCGTCGACATCGAGATTCGCGTCACGGGCCTGCGTCCCGGCGAGAAGATGACCGAAGAATTGGTGGACGTCACCGAAACCGCCCGCGCCTGCGATCCGGGCGTGCTGGAGGTGATCGACGCCAACGCCGGCGTGAAGCTGGAGAGCGCGGCGATCCGGCGCCTGGAATCGCTGGCGCGCGCCGGCGACGACGAGGGCGTGCGCGCACTGATCTTCGAGATGCTGGACGCGGTCCGCGCGCCGCGTCCGGGCAACGTCAGGCGTCTGCGCGGCGCCGAGTGACGCCGTCGCGACGGGGATCGTCGAAATCTTGACCGGGGCCGCTCGCCCTGATCGAACCGATGGTCTATCCAACCCCGAACGTCGCCCGTCGGGCCGACGCGGGCGATGATCAGGTGAATGTGGTGAGCGAGAGTTTTGCCGGACGGCGCGATCCCTTGGACGTGCGCGACGACGAGATGGATTTCGGACCCCGCGCGCCGGCGTTCGACGTGGCGGAATACTGGCGCCTGGCGGTCAAGCACCGGCTGGTGATCGCGGGGGCGTTTCTGGCCGCGCTGCTGATCGCCGCGGCGGTGACCCTGACGATGGCGCCGATCTACACGGCGCAGGCGACGCTGCAGATCGACCGCGAGTCGGTGCGCGTGCTGAACGTCGACGACGTGTCGCCGCGGGAAGCGGCGGGCGGCGAGGAGTTCTTCCAGACGCAGTACGGCCTTCTGCGGAGCCGCTCGCTGGCCGAGCGGGTGATCGACAGCCTGGGGCTGGCGTCGTCGGACGCCTTCATCGAGGCCATGGGCGCCACGGCGCCGGAGCGCGGGGACCGCTCGGCCGCCGAGTTCGCCGCGATCCGCCGCGAGATCGTCATCTCGCTGGTGCAGGCCAACTTCGCCGTGTCGCCGGTGCGCGGTTCGCGCCTGGTCAAGATCTCGTTCGACAGCCCCGACCCGGCGCTGGCCGCCAAGGTGACCAACGCCTACGCCGAGAACTTCATCCAGGCGAACCTGGACCGCCGCTTCGAGTCGTCGTCCTACGCCCGCGAGTTCCTGGAGGAGCAGATCGGACAGACGAAGGCGAAGCTGGAAGAGGCCGAGCGCGCGCTGGTCGACTATGCGTCGAACCAGCAGATCATCAACGTGACCGAGGCCGGTCCCGACGGGGCGGGCCAGACGCAGTCGCTGTCCGGCACGAACCTACAGTCGCTGAACGCGGCCCTGGCCGAGGCGCGCGCGGCGCGCATCGCCGCCGAACAGAAGTGGCGCCAGGCGCGCTCGGCGCCCGTGATGAGCCTGCCGGAGGTTCTGCAGAACCCGGCCATCCAGCGCCTGCAGGAGCAGCGCGCCACCCTGGACGCGCAGTATCAGCAGAACGCCGCCGTCTATCAGTCCGACTGGCCGGCCCAGCGCCAGCTGCGCGGCCAGATCGACGAACTGGACCGCCAGATCCAGAACCTGGCGCGCGGCATCCTGAACTCGATCCAGGGCCAGTACGTCGTCGCCGCGAACAACGAACGGGCGCTGGCCGGTCAGGTCGAGGGCCTGAAGGGCGAGGTCCTGGATCTGCGCACGCGCAGCGTTCAGTACAACATCCTGGCGCGCGAGGTGGACACCAGCCGGTCGCTGTATGACGCCCTGCTGGAACGCTACAAGGAAGTCGGCGTCACCGGCACGGTCGCGTCCAACAACATCTCGATCGTCGACCGTGCCAAGGAGCCGACGGCGCCGTCGAAGCCGAACCTGATCGTCAACCTGGCGCTGGCGGCCTTGCTGGGCCTGGGCCTGGGCGCGCTGGCGGCCTTCGTGCTCGAAGCGCTGGACGAGACGCTGGCGACGCCGGAGGACGCGGAAGCCAAGCTGGGCGTGCCGGTGCTGGGCGTCATCCCGCTGCTGCCGCGCGACCAGGCGCCGCGCGAGGCGCTGGACGACATCCGCTCGCCGTTCTCGGAGGCCTATTATTCGCTGCGGACGGCGCTGCAGTTCTCGACGCCCGACGGCGTGCCCTCCAGCCTGTTGGTCACCAGCTCGCGTCCCGCGGAAGGCAAGTCGACGACGGCGTTCGCCACGGCGCTGAACCTGGCGCGGATCGGCAAGCGCGTGGTGCTGATCGACGGCGACCTGCGCAATCCGTCGATGCACCGCATCGTCGGCGTCGACAACGAGGCCGGCATGAGCAACCTGCTGGCCGGCGTCTCGTCGCTGGATCAGGTGGTGCAGCCGACGTCGGAGCCGAACCTGGGCATCATCCCGTCGGGCCCCCTGCCCCCCAACCCGGCCGAGCTGTGGGGCGGCGACCGCCTGCGCAAGATCCTGGCCGAGATGCGCGAACAGGTGGACCATGTGGTCATCGACGGCCCGCCCGTGCTGGGCTTCGCGGACGCGCCGCTGCTTGCGTCGGTCGTCGGCGGCACCGTCTTCGTGCTGGAATCGCGCGGCACCCGCCGGGCCCAGGCCCGCGGCGCCCTGCGTCGCTTGATGATCGGTCGGGGACGTCTGCTGGGCGGCGTGCTGACCAAGTTCAACACCAAGGCCACCCAGTACGGCGGGTACGACTACGCCTACGACTATAACTACGGGTCCGAGCGGTCGGCGAAGGGTCGGGACGCGGCGGCCTGATGGCGGCGAAGGACGCGCGCGCAGGCGACGATGCGGCGGGACGGAGCGGCTGGGCGCCGTACGTGGTCGTCGCCCTGCTGATCTGGCTGGGATGGCAGGTCGTCGTGGGACTGCTGGTGCAGCGGGCCCCGCCGGAGGTGGCGGTGCGCGTCGCCCCGGGTTCGGCGCTGGCCCTCAGCCGGGCCGCGGAGGGGGAATACGTCGCCGGTCGGGTCGATCAGGCGCGCGATCTGGCGATCCTGTCGTTGCGCGCCGCGCCGTTCGACGTGCGGGCCCTGCGGGTGCTGGGTCAGACGCTGGCGACGACCGACGCCGACAAGGCCGACGAACTGCTGACGCTGGCGGGCAACTGGAGCCTGCGGGACGATCCGTCCCACGCCTGGCTGATCGAGCGCCGCCTGCGCCGGGGCGATTACGTCGGGGCGTTCGGCCACGCCGACGTGCTGGCGCGCCGGCGTGAAGATCTGAGGCCCGTGTTCTTCCGTCTGTTCGCCACGGCCGCGGCGCTGGACCCGCGCGCGGGACCGGCGCTGCTGCAGCGCATGGCGGCGCGCCCCGTGTGGCGCACCGACTTCCTGGACTATCTGCGCACCTTCCCCGACGGGCCGAAGGTTCAGGCGCTGCTGGCGCTGGGCCTCAATGAGGGCGAGGGCCGGCTGGCCGACTTCGAACTGGAAGTGATCTATCTGGACTGGCTGAAGGCCGGTCGGCTGCCCGGACTGCTTGAGCTCCGTCGTCGCACCGGTCGCCCCCCAGCGGGCACGGTGGTGGACGGCGGCTTCGACGGAACTCCCGGGCCGCAGCCGTTCGGGTGGTTTCTGCCCGCCAGTCCAGGGGTGACGGCCGCCTTCTCGGAAGATGCGTCGCGCGAAGGGGAACACGCCCTGTTCATCCAGAGCGACGGTTTCCTCGCTGTGGACGTCGCGAGGCAACTTGTGGCGCTGAAACCGGGGGCCGCGACTCTTTCCTATTCGACGTGGGTGGAAAGCGGCGAGACGGATCCTCGCCTCAGGTGGACGTTGACCTGCGTCGAGAGCGGCGCGCGCGTGGTCCAATCCGTGGTGCCGCCGTCACCGCAGTGGACCGCGCGCCGCGTGACCTTCACCGTGCCCCCGTCGAACTGCACGGCACAGTGGTTGGCGCTCGAAGGCACGCAGGGCGCACGGCGGACCTCCATCTCCACCTGGGTCGACGACGTCGCGATCAGCTCAGGGGTGGCCCGATGAGCGCGCGGAGGCGAACTTCGCGGGCCGACAGGCTTCGCCTACCCGCCTGGCTGACGCAGGATCGTCTGGCGGTCGGAATGGGCGTTCTTCTGGCGCTGGCCCTGATCCTGGGCGGGGCGTCGCAGAGCCACGCGCTGCGCTCGGCCGTGCTGGAGCTGGCGTCGCTGCCGCTGCTGGGCGTGGCGGCGCTGCGGCTTTGGGACGGCGCGCGCTGGAAGGAGCATGTGCTGGCGCTGTCGGTGGCGGCGGCGGTGGCGGCGGTTCCACTGCTGCAGCTGGCGCCCCTGCCGCCGGCGGTGTGGACGGCGCTGCCGGGCCGCGAAGGTTACGCCTTGGCGCTGCAGCTCGCAGGCGCCGAGCCCGGCTGGTCGCCCTATAGCCTGACCCCCGACTTCACCCTGCGCAGCCTTCTCGCCCTGTTGCCGCCGATGGCGGTGTTTCTGGCCGCCCTGACGATTTCGAGCGAGCGGATCGATGCGCTGCTGCGCATCGTGCTGGCCCTCGTGGGAGCCAGCCTGATCCTGGCGGTGCTTCAGGCGGTCACGGGGGACTTTTACCCGGCCTGGGCGCCTGAACGGCGCGATCCCTCGGGCTTTTTCGCGAACCGCAACCATCTGGCGACCGCCTGTCTTATTGCGCTTCCGTTCTGCCTGCATCGGGTCGGTCGCGCGCTCAAGCGAGGCGCGGAGGGACATAACTCGGCGGCGCTTTGGGGGATCGGGGCGGCCATGTTGCTGATCGCCCCCATCGCCTTGCAATCCCGAATGGGCACCGTGCTCAGCGTGCCGACCCTTCTGGCTTCGCTGGCGGTCATGCGTGCGGCGGCCGGTGCGTCACTGGGCGGGCCGAGAGTTCTCGCGGGGGTCGCGGCGGTGCTGCTCGCCGTGTCGGCGATCGTCTGGCTCGCCTCCGGTCCGGTGATCGCTCGGTTCGAAGAAGGAATGAACGCGCCGGAAGCCGACATGCGCAGAGACGGCTGGCCCGTGGCCTTCGAAGCGGCGCAGTCCCTGTTGCCGGGGGGCGCGGGCTTGGGGTCGTTCGATCGGGTCTACAGATCCGTCGAGCCGCTGGAGCAGGTCGGCCCGACCTATTTCAACCGGGCCCACAACGACTACCTCGAAATCCTGCTGGAGACGGGCTGGGTCGGAATCGGCGTGCTGATCGCCTTCTTGGTCTGGTTCGGACGGCGGTTTTCGCAAGCGTGGCGCCGCGACGGGACGCGAGAGCGGGCGGCGCTGGCGGCGGGCGTCGCCATCCTGGCGGTGCTGGGGCACTCGATCGTCGATTATCCTATCCGCACCTTTGCCATCGCCGCGCTGTTCGCGCTGTGCTGCGGGATCATGGAGCGCCGGCCGGAACCTGCGTCGCGCAGACGTCGGTGAGGATGGCGGCGCCCGCGCACTGGCGCGGCCTTTCGCGGCGCTTTACGAGGACGGGATGACCGCCCCCCGCCCGATCCTCGTCACCGGATCCGCCGGATTCATCGGCTTCCACGTCGCGCGCCGTTTGCTGCAGCGGGGAGAGCACGTCGTCGGCGTCGACAATCTGAACGCCTACTATGACCCGTCGCTGAAGCGGGCGCGGCGCGAGCTGCTGCTGGCCGAAAGCGGATATGAGGACCACGAGATCGACCTGGCGGACCGCGACGCCATGGCCGAGGTGTTTGCGCGACGCCGGCCGCGCCGCGTCGTGCACCTGGGGGCCCAGGCCGGCATCCGCTACAGCGTCGAGGCGCCCGAGAGCTACGTCGATTCCAACGTCGTCGGCTTCCTGAGCGTCCTGGAAGGCTGCCGGGCGGTGGAGGCGGAACACCTGGTCTTCGCCTCGACCAGCTCGGTGTTCGGAGCGAACACGGCGCTGCCGTTCGACGTGGAGCAGTCGACGGCGCACCCGCTGAACCTGTACTCCGCGACCAAGCTGGCCAATGAGGGCATGGCGCACGCCTATGCCTACGTCTTCGGCATCCCTTGCACGGGGCTGCGGTTCTTCACGGTCTACGGGCCGTGGGGGCGACCGGACATGGCGCTGTTCAAGTTCACGCGCGCGATCCTGACGGGCCAGCCGATCGACGTGTACGGCGAGGGCAGGATGGAGCGGGACTTCACCTTCATCGACGACATCGTGGACGGCGTGGTGGCGGCGCTGGACGACGCGCCGGCGCGGGATCCGGCATGGCGGTCGGACCGGCCGTCGCCGGCGACCAGCGGCGTGGCCGCCTGGCGCGTGCTGAACCTGGGCGCCGGCCGCCGCGAGCCGCTGATGCGCTACATCGAGGTCCTGGAGGAGAAGCTGGGGCGCAAGGCGATCCTGAACCCCCTGCCCGTGCAGCCGGGCGAGATGGTCCGCACCGAAGCCGGACTGGCGCAGACCGAAGCGGCGCTGAACTACCGCCCCCGCACGTCGATCGACGAAGGGGTCGGCCGCTTCGTCGAGTGGTACCGGGGTCACTACGGCGTCTGATCCCGACTGGACCCCGCCCCGTCCGGCTGTTACCCGTCCAACACGCCTCGGCCCGGTCGCATTCGACGGGCATTGAGGCCGAAAGCGCCTTCCAAAGGCTGAGGAATCCCGATGCGTCTGCTGCTTCTCGTCTTCGCCGCCCTGCTGGTCTCGGCCTGCAACACGACGCCGAGCCGGGACGCGTCGCGCATGACCGCCGCGACGGTGGTCGATCCCTTCGCCATGACCGGCGCCGCCGGGGCCGAGGCGTCGGGCGTCTATCGCATCGGCGCGACCGACAAGTTGAGCGTCACGGTGTTCCAGGTCCCCGACCTGAGCTTCCCTGAGCTGGTCGTCGACGCCTCGGGCAACATCCAGATGCCGATGATCGGATCCGTGGTGGCGGCCGGGCTGACGCCGAACGAACTGTCGTCCGAGCTGGCCCGCCGGCTGGGCGAGCGCTACCTGCGCAACCCGCAGGTGACCGTGACGGTCAAGGAAGCCGCCAGCCAGAAGGTCACCGTCGACGGCGCGGTGAAGCGCCCCGGCGTCTATGAGATGCGCGGCCGCACCACCCTGCTTCAGGCCGTGGCCATGGCCGAGGGCCCGGCCCCGGCGGCCAACATCCAAAGCGTCGCCGTGTTCCGCACCGTCGGCGGCCAGCGCATGGTCGCCGTGTTCGACCTGGCCGCCATCCGCAACGGCTCGGCCGAGGATCCCGCCATCCTGGGAGACGACGTCGTGGTCGTCGACACGTCGCGCCTCAACTCCGTGCTGCGCGACGCGATCAGCGCCCTGCCCGCGCTGGCGGTGTTCAGCTATCTGTGACGCCATGCGTGTGAGGCTCTGCCTGCTGATCGGCGTCGTCGGTCTGTCGGCGTGCGCAGCCGACGGGCCGGCGCGGTCCATCGCAGGAGACGCGCCCGCGGATCGACTGGCCGCGATCGGCGCGCTGGACGCCCGCGTCGTCTCGGTCTTTCACCGCCTGATCGTGGCCAACGTCGAAGTCTGCCCCGACAAGGGCTGGACCGCCGGGTGGATGCTGCACGCCGCCAATCAGTACGACGGGGCGCTGCGAGACGTGCTGACGGCGCAGGGGCTGGAGGGCGACCGGCCCGCCGTTTCGGCCGTCGCGCCGGACGGCCCCGCGGCCAAGGCGGGCCTGAGCCGCGGCGACGTGATTCTGGCGGTCGACGGCGTCCCGCTGGCCGCGGGGACCTCGACCGGTCCGGCGCGGTACGAAGGCGTCAAGGCCAACCTGGACCGGATCGACGCGGCCGTCGCGCGAGGCGGTTCGGTGAGGCTGAGCGTCGGCGGCGAACGGGGCGCGCGTGAGTTCATCGTGACGCCGCTGGCCGCCTGCGATTACGACGTGCACCTGGACGTGTCCGACGAGCTGAACGCGCGCGCCGATGGAACTTCGGTGCACATCTCCAGCGCCTTGGCGTCCTTCGCCGCGACGCCGGACGACCTGGCGATCGTGCTGGGGCACGAGCTGGCGCACAACGTGCTGGAGCACCGCGAAATCCTGGACCGGGAGGCGCCGGCGCGGCGCGTGTTCGGAAACCTGGCCGTGGCGCCCGGACGGCTGGAGGCCGCCGAGCGCGACGCCGACCGCGTGGGCCTGCAGCTGATGGCGCGCGCGGGCTTCGCCTACGAGGTCGCTCCGGATTTCTGGCTGCGATTCGGCCAGGCCAACTGGCGGGTGCGGTGGGCGCAGTGGGGCCACCCGTCGGCCGCGGCGCGCGCCGAACAGCTTCGTGCGGTCGTTCTGGAAATCCAGGGAACCGATCGCCGCTGACGGAGTTTGACGCTTCAGCGTCTCTCATTCCGGGGGCGTCGCAAGCGGTGCCTTATGGCCACAGGGCAAAGCTTGGGTTCGTCCAAACGGCTCGAAATTGCTTGCCTTCCGCAACCTGGAACGCGTAGAAGCATTTTCGGAAACGCGCGGCCACCTCCGCGCAATCAAGTTTAATGAAGGGGAATCAGATGCGTAAGACGATCGCCGCCGTTTCGGTCGGTCTGCTGCTGGTCGCCGGCCAAGCCGCCGCCGCCAACTCCAACACCGCCGTGGCTCGCGTTGGCGACCGCGTCGGAGCCTCGGCCGACGGCTCGAACGAGTTCGCCGGCATCCCGCTGCCGGTCCTGCTGATCGGCGCCGTCGTGCTGGCCACGGCCATCACGGTCGCCACCGACGACGACTCGGGCAGCAACTAAGCTGTTCCCTCGTGGCTTCGGCCGCGAGACATGACGTCAAAGCCGACGGACGCGAGTCCGTCGGCTTTTTCGCATTCGGCACTCAAGTCGATCCGCCGAAGACGACGCCATAGTCCTGGTTCGCCCGCGTGAAGTCCGCGACCCGTCCCACGTCCATCCAGTATCCCTCGGCCCTGTGCGATCGGACGACGCGGCCCGAATCGATCAGCGCCTGCAGCAGCTGCGGCATGTCGAAGGCGGCGCCGTGGGGCACCAGGTCCAGCGCCGAGCGCGACAGGGCATAGACGCCGGCGTTGATGCGGTGGACGAAGCTGGGCTTTTCGTCGATGGCGACGACCGAATCGTCCACGGCTCGGACGACGCCGAACGGCACCTGCATCTCATAGTCCCGCACCACGACGGTGGCGGCCGCGCCCGACGCCTCGTGGCCCTCCAGCACGCGACCGAAGTCGAGCTTGGTCAGGACGTCGCCGTTGGTGACCAGAATCGGCCCCTCCGCCTCAGCCGGGAGCAGGGAGAGCGAACCGCAGGTGCCCAGCGGGCGGTTTTCGCGCAGGTAGCGGATCTCCAGTCCGCGATCGGCGCCGTCGCCGAAATGCGCCTCGATCTGCTCGCCGCGATAGTTGATGGACAGGTAGATGCGGCGGAAGCCCTGGGCGGCGAAGGCGTCGACGACGGTGTCCAGCATGGGTCGTGGGCCGACCTTCAGCATGGGCTTGGGCGTGTCGTGCGTCAGCTCGCCCAGCCGCGTCCCCCTGCCCCCCGCCATGATGACGACGGCGTTGGGCCGATCGGGCATCTCAAGGAAGTCGGCCAGCGTCGACAGGCCGGCGATGCGGCCGTCGGCGTCCAGCAGGGGAAGTTGGCGCAGCTTGCGCGATCGCAGCAGGCCCAGGCGCGACGCGGCGTCCAGATCGACGGGCGCGCTGGCCGGGTCGGGATTGGCGAAGGCGCCGCAGGGCCCGTCCAGATCTTCCCCCCGAATCAGGGCGCGGCGGATGTCGCCGTCGGACAGAGTGCCCAGAAGGCGACGTCCCGAATCGACCACCAGCGCCATGCCGACGCCGGTGGCGTCGATGTTGCGCAGGGCGTCGCGCAGACTGGCGTCCGGCGCGATGAGAGTGCGTTCCCAGAGCTTCATCGCCATTCCTCCGCATCCAGGGCGTCGTCGGACGCATAGGCCCGGCGCGCGGGGCCACCCGCCACGTCCCACCAGAGCATGGGGGACAGGCCGTCCGCCGGTCGCTTGGCGGTGACGGCGGCGGGGGTCCAAACCTCGCCCTCCGCCACGGGTCGAGCGGCGACCAGCGAACGCCGAGCGATGGGGCGATTCGGCAGTTCGGCGGGCGCGGGGCGTTTGACGCCGTCGCCCAAGGCGTCCTCGACCTCGCGGACGGCGCACACCATGACGGCGAGCTCGTCCGGTTCCAGCGACGCGGCGTGATCGGGGCCGGGCCGCGTCCGGTCCAGGGTGAAATGCTTCTCGATCACCCGCGCGCCCAGGGCGACGGCGGCGGTGGCGACCGCGATCCCCAGGGTGTGGTCGGAATAGCCGACGGGAACGCCCAGCTCGGCCCCCATGGTCGTCATGGCGCGGAGGTTCACGGCGTCCGGCGGAGCGGGGTACTGCGTCGTGCACTGGAGCACGGTCACGCGGCCGGCCACCGCCGCGCGCCCTTTCGGCGAGGCGAAGGCGGCGACGCAGTCGGCCAGGCCGGTGGGTTCGCCCTCGCGCGTCAGCCCGAACGCGATCACCCCCAGCGCCTGCCGCACCTCGTCCAGATCCGCCATGCCCGTGGAGACGAACAGCGGGCGCCCCGTCCGCGCGGCGGCCAGCAGCATGGGCCCCCAGGTCAGATCGCCCGACGGGATCTTGATCGCCGGCACCCCCATGCGGTTCAGGAGGGCCAACCCTTCCATGTCGAAGGCGGTCGACATGAAGGCGATCCCGCGCGCGCGACAGCGGTCGGCGATGACGCGGTGCGCGTCCTCCGACAGCTCCAGCCGACGCAGCATGTCGGCCTGGCCGCCGTCCTGGCCCGTGTTGGCGACCTGATAGGCGGCCTTGGCGGCGCGACGCGTGACCAGGGCGTCCGCGCGGAAGGTCTGAAACTTCACGGCGTCCGCGCCGGCCTCGGCGGCGACGTCGACCAGCCGCAGGGCGTCGTCAAGCGAGCCGTCGTGGTTCACGCCCGCCTCGGCGACGATGAAGACGCGGTCAGCCATGCCCGATCTCCAGATCGACGAAGCGTTTGCGCAGCAGGACGTCGCGCGCGGGGGCGTTCTTCAGCACCGCGACGATGCGCGGGAGGGAGGCGCCGTCGCCGTAGGGATTGATCATCGCGTCCGGGCCGAGCGCCTGGGCCGCGGCGAGCGCCGACAGGACGGCGTCGGGCTGGGCCTGGGACCAGACGACGCTCGGGCCCGCCAGGCGGCCCGACTGGCGCAGGCCGACGTCCACGGTCGGCACGCCCAGCGTCGGCGCCTCGGCCAGGCCGGACGAGGAGTTGCCCAGCACGGCCGCGCAGCGCGCCGTCAGCGCGGGATAGGCTTCGCCCAGCGCCATGCGGACCCGAACGTTTCCACGCCGGTACGCCCAGGTCTCGATCCGCCGCCGCAGGAGGTCTCCGCCCGGATCGGCGTTGGGCGCGGTGATCCAGATCGTCCAGGCGGGGGCCAGACGGTCGAGCGCGGACAGCACGCCGTCCAACTCGGCCAGTCCGTGGTCGGGCTGGAGCGTCACCGGGTGGAAGGTGACCAGCAGGTTCCACTCGCCGAGAGGCGCGCCGAGGCGACGCTCCAGCTCGGCGTCGTCGATCCGCGCGGCCTCGGCCAGTCCGTCCAGGGCCGGATTGCCGACGACGTGGACGCGGTCGGGCGCCTCGCCCATCTGGCGCAAGCGGCGCGCCGCGGGATCGTGGAAGACGAGATGCAGGTGCGCCAGCTTGCTGATCGCGTGGCGGAAGGCGTCGTCCATGGCGCCCTCGGTCACGTCGCCGCCGGACAGGTGCACGATCGGCGCCCCGACCAGGGCCACGGCCTGGGCGGCGGCCAAGGTCTCGAACCGGTCGCCGAGCAGGATCATCAGGTCGGGCGGGTCGTCGGACAGGGCCTGCGCGACGCCGTCCAGCACGCGGGCGGCGCGGGTCGCCGGGGTCCCCTGGCCCCAAGGGACGCGCGCGGCGATCGGCACGCCGGCGGCCTTGATCGCCGCGACCGTCATGCCCTGATCGGCGTCCAGATGACCGCCGCTCACGATCAGACCCAGATCGAACTCGTCGTCCGCGTGGAGGGCACGCGCCACCGGCGACAGGATGTTCCAGTCGGCGCGACCGGTGGTCAGCAGGCGGACACGGCGCGGGGTCACCCCAATCCCTCCTCGACGCCCGGGGCGTCGTGCGTCAGCCTAGCCGAGGTCGTCGATTCTCCCCACGGCCGCCGGGAGGGCCGGACATGCGCATCGCCATCCTGGGAACCGGCGGACTGGCCCGCGAGGTCGCGCCTCTGGCGTTGGAGCAGGTGCGCGCCGTGCTTGGCGACGTGGCCGATCCGGTCGTGTTCGTGCCGCACGACGCCGGCGACCGCGCGCCGGTCGCCGGTCTGCCGATCCGCACGCTGGCCGAACTGGCGGAGGATCAGGCGCTGCTGGTCGCGGTCGGAGATCCGGCTCTGCGGCGCCG
This sequence comes from Afipia felis, assembly GCA_943371835.1. Lineage (GTDB taxonomy): Bacteria > Pseudomonadota > Alphaproteobacteria > Caulobacterales > Caulobacteraceae > Brevundimonas. The sequence continues at coordinate 72,069 of CALRWJ020000009.1, forward strand.
CATCGTCGAGAGGGATGGCGCGGGCCGCCGCTTCGCGACCGTGGTCGCCGACACCGCGCGGCGCCGCGGGCGCAGCGAGATCGGCGAGGGCGGCGTGCTGTGCGACGGCGTGGTCATCACGGACGCGGTGCGCATCGGGCGGCACTTCGTGGCCAATCCCCACGTCACGGTCATGCACGACTGCACGATCGGCGACTTCGTGACCCTGGCGCCCGGCGCGCGGGTCAATGGAAACGTGGAGATCGGCGACGGCGCCTACGTCGGCGCGAACGCGGTGATCAAGCAGGGCGCCCCCGGCGCGCCGCTTCGCATCGGCGCGGGAGCAGTGGTCGGCATGGGCGCGGTCGTGACGCGCGACGTCGCGCCGGGCGAGACCGTGGTCGGAAATCCGGCGCGCCCTCTGCATCGCTAGTCCGCCAAGGCCGCGCTGGACGGAAGATTGATCACCGAGGCCTCCAGCGCCTCGGCCGTCGACAGGTCGGCGCGGGGGCAGGCCGCGTACATCGGCAGGCGGTGCATCAGCGTCCAGATCGGACGCGCGTGAACGCCGGCCGCGTTCAGCCGCGTCAGCAACGCGTCGCGCGTTGCCATGTCCGGGCGGTCCAGCACGATCGCGTTCAGCCAGGCGTTGGGCGCCGTGTCAGGCGGCGGCGACAGGAAGCGGACGCCCTGCACCTCCGCCAGCGTCCGGGCATAGCGATCGGCCAGCGTGCGTTTGCGAGCCAACATGTCGTCCAGCCGTTCCAGCTGGGCCACGCCGAGGGCGGCATTGAGGTTGGGCAGGCGATAGTTCCAGCCCACCTCGTCGTGGTCGTAGACCCAGCCCGCGCCACGACGGGCGGTGGTCGTCAGGTGCTTGGCGCGCGCGGCCAGCGCCGGGTCGCGGGTGAGGACGGCCCCGCCCCCTCCCGTGGTGACGATCTTGTTGCCGTTGAAGCTGAGCGTGCTCACGAGACCTTCGCCGCCGACGTGGACGCCGTCGCGGAAGGAGCCCAGAGCCTCGGCCGCGTCCTCGACCACCGCCAGGTTCCAGCGGCGGGCGACGGCGGTCAGGGCGGTCGTGTCCGCGGGAAAGCCGAAGACGTGCGTCACGGCCAGGGCGCGGATCACGACGCCGGTCGCGCGGTTCACGCAGACGCCGTCGCGCCGCTCGGCCACCTTCGACAGATGCGCCTCCAGCTCGGTCGGGTCGACGGCCAGGGTGACGGGGTCGGCGTCGACGAAGTGCGGCGTCGCCCCCGCGTGGCTGATGGCGTTGGCGGTGGCGACGAAGGTCAGGGCCGGGCACAGCACCTCGTCCCCCGGTCGAACGCCGGCGACGAGGTAGGCCATGTGCAGGGCGGCGGTGCCGTTGCTGACCGCCACGGCGTGCGGGAGGCCGGTGACGTCTTCCAGTATCCGCTCGAACCGGTCGACGTAGGCGCCGACCGACGAAACCCAGCCCGAAGCGACGCAGTCGCGGACGTAGGCTTCCTCATTGCCGCGGAACTCCGGCGCGTGCAGGGGCAGGTCTCCCGGCCCGGCGGCGGCGCGGATCGCGGCGATCAACCGGTCTGCGAGGTCGGTCACAGGACGTACTCGCCCGGGCGATAGGCGGCCAGATTGGCCGGATCGCGGAACCAGGCGACGGTCTTTTCCAGCCCGCGCGCGAAGCCGTCGCGGCCGGCGTGGGCCGGCGTCCAGCCGGTCAGGGCGCGCATCCGGGACGAGTCGCTGAACAGGCGCTCGACCTCCGAAAGGGCCGGGCGGAGGCGGGCGTCGTCGGCCTCGATCTCGACCTTCTTGCCCATGACCTCGGCGATCAGGGCGGCCAGATCGCCGATGGAGATTTCGAACTCCGAGCCGACGTTGACCACCTGCCCCACCGCTGCGTCGCAGGCGGCCAAGGCGGAGAAGGCGGCGGCGGTGTCGTGGACGAAGGTGAAGTCGCGGGTCGGATGGAGCGCACCCAGCCGGACGCGGTCGGCGCCGGCGGCGATCTGGGTGATGACGGTCGGGATGACGGCGCGGGCCGACTGGCGCGGGCCATAGACGTTGAAGGGCCGGATCACCGTCACCGGCGTGCCGAAGGCGGCATGGAAGCTGAGCGCGATCTGGTCCGCGCCGATCTTGGTCGCCGAATATGGCGACTGTCCCTGCAGCGGATGATGTTCGGTCATCGGCACGAAGCGGGCGGTGCCGTAGACCTCGCTGGTGGAGGTGACGATCACGCGCTCGGTCCCCAGCTCGCGCGCGGCCTGCACCACGTTCAGCGTGCCGCGCACGTTGGTGTCCACGTAGGCGTCGGGCGAGGAATAGCTGTACGGAATCGCGATCAGGGCGGCGAGGTGCAGCACGACCTCGCAGTCGCGCATGGCGTCGCGCGTGCCGTGGGGATCGCGCACGTCGCCGGCGACGAACTCCACGCCCTCCAGCGCGCCCGGCGCCGCGCGGTCGAGCCAGCCGCGCGCGCCCAGGCTGTTGTACTGGACCATGGCGCGCACGCGCCGGCCGTCGGCCACCAGCCGCTCGACCAGGTGCGAGCCGATGAAGCCGTCGGCCCCGGTGACGAGGATGCGCTTGCCGTGAAGGTCCATGGTCGTCCCGAGGGTTCCGGAATCGGAACCGTCCCGGTAGATGGTGACGCGGCGTGGTAAACGACTGACGAAGAGCGCGTGCGTTGCGCGCCGGGCGCGCCGCCGCTTAAATGATCGCCCAGTCCGCGTCCCGTGAGGCCCGCTTGAGCTCCGAACCGCCGTTCCCGTCGGAGCGTCTTCACGACTGGCTGCTGAACTCCGCCTATCCGCTGTGGGCCCGCGCGGGCGTGGATCCGCGCGGCGGGTTCTTCGAGCGGATCGACGCCGAGGGCCGACCCGTGTCCGGCCCGCGTCGCGCACGGGTGCTGGGCCGACAGCTGTACAGTTTCGCGCGGGCGCCGGGCTTGGGCTGGTCCGGAGACGCCGCCGGCGTCGTGCGCCAAGGCCTGGACGCCCTGCCCCGCTTCCTGCGCGACGACGGCCTGGCCCATGCGCGGCTGGACGACGACGGCGCGCCGATCGACGAGCCGATCGATCTGTACGACCAGGCCTTCGTGCTGTTCGGCCTGGCGCACGCCCTGCCGTTCGCGGAGGACGCGCCCGGCGTCGTCGCCACGGCGCGCCGGATGCGGGAGGCGCTGGACGACTTCGCTCACCCGGGCGGGGGCTATGAGGAGGCGCTGCCGAGAACCCTGCCGTTGAAGGCCAATCCGCACATGCACCTGTTCGAGGCGGGGCTGGCGTGGGGCGAGGTCGAGGGGCGCCCGGACGGCGCGGCTTGGGACCTGTTCACGGATCGGCTGGCGGAGCTGGCCCTGAGCCGCTTCGTCGACCCCGAAACGGGCGCGGTGCACGAGTTTCTGGACGGCGACTGGCGTCGGATGGGCGGCGCGCTGGAGATCGTCGAGCCCGGTCACCAGTTCGAATGGGGCTGGTTGCTGATCCGCTGGGGCGAGGCGCGTGGGCGCGCGGACGCCGTCCGGGCGGGCGAGCGCCTGATCGAGGTCGGCGAAACGCATGGGCTGGACGCCCCGACGGGCGTGACCGTCGGCGAGTTGGACGGCGCTCTGAGGCCCCGGCCCTTCCACGCCCGTCTGTGGGCGCAGGGCGAGCGGACCAAGGCATGGGCGCAGGCGGCGATGCGCGCCGCCGACCGCTCGCGGCGCGACGACGCGCTGGCCCGCATGGAAGCCGCGGTCGCGGGGCTGTTTCTGTTCCTGGACGCGAGCCCGCCGGGCGCCTGGCGCGACCGGATGAGCGCCGACCGCGTGATCGCGGATGAAGCGGCGCCCGCCAGCAGTCTGTATCACATCGTCGGCGCCGTCGAAGAGGCGCGGCGGGCCCGGAACTAGAGGGAGGGCGGCGGAACCGGCGCGTCCAGCAGGCCGGGCACGCTGCCGGGCGGGTTCATCGCCACCATGTCCTTCAGGAAGCCGTTGGGGCTGAGCGTCTCATGCGAGGGCGTGCGCAGGCCCAGGCGCCGCGCCACGTCCGCGACGAAGGCGATGCAGTTGCGCTTGTGCAGGTCGTAGCGGGAGCCCTCGCGCGTGCCCCACCAGTCGATGCGCGTCGCGATCTGGCGATAGGTCTCGTCCGGAATCTGGACGCTGAGATAGGGAATGCCCTCGGCGACGTAGATGGCGTCGGGCTCCTTCAGGATGCCGGGGCCGGAGAACAGAAGCAGCTGCGGGCCCGGGCTGCGCGCGGTGAAGCCCACCGACCGCTCGACCGTCTCGCCGGTCTCCAGCGTGCCGTGCAGGCGCAGATAGGCGTGGGGGAAGTACAGCCAGCCGCCGCGCACCTGAGCGCCCTCGTGGCCGTAGAAGGTGACGACCACCGCGGCGGAAGCCGGGACGGCGGCCGCCCAGGTCGACAGGGCCAGGACCAGGCCCAGGAACAGGGCGCGGAGGGAGGAGCGGATCATGCCCGCACCCTGCCCCGAACGCGGGCCCGGCGAAAGGCGTCGATCGCGCGGATCGCCGTGCGCGGTTCGTCACAATCTCTCGATATGTCGCCGCCATGACGAACCGTCAGCGCGCGACGTCCGGCCTCAGTGCGCCCCGTGTGGCGGAAGCCGCGATGGGCCTGATGCTGCTCGCGGTCGTCGCCGGCGCGGGGTGGCGCCTGCTCGCGCCGCCCGCCCAGCCCGCACCCGGAAGCGGGATGGAGCGGCGCTGGGACGCCGGCGTGTTCGCCCGTCTGGACGCGTTTCATCGGTCAGGCGTGATCCCCGCCGCGGTCGGTTCGGAGGTGGGGCTGACGGGCTGGCGTCTGATGGGCACGCGGACGGGGGCCGACCCCTCGGCGATCCTGCAGCGGCCGGACGGGACGCAGATCGTCCTGACACGCGGAGAGGCGGCGGTGACGGGGCCGCGCCTGATCGCCGTCGCCGCCGATCACGTCGTGCTGGAAGACGGCGGTCGCTCGCTGCGGCTGGAGTTCAGCGCGGATCCGCCGCCGCCGCCCGCACCACCCGGAGATTCGCCGACCGCCCTCGGCGCAGACGCCGCGGCGGCGGCGGCGTCGATGGGGCTGAGCGCAGGCGCGGTCGACCCCTACAGCGCGGCATTGAGGCCACAGTCCGTCGGCGGAAAGATCGAGGGCTTCGTGTGGAGGCGCGGCGCCGACGGCGGCGCCCTGGCGACCCTCGGCCTGCGCGAAGGCGACGTCATCCTGAGCGTCGGCGGCGAACCGCTGACCAGTGCGGAACGCGTGGCCGAACTGCCGCAAATCCTTCAGCAGGGCCGTCCCGTGGAGATTCGGTACCGCCGTGGGGCGCAGGTTCTGACGACGACTTATCGTCCGTCTTCGGACTGAACGTCGCACATCGGTCGCCAGTATTGGTTGGCCGCGTTTGTGACGCTCCATCAGTCTCCGGAGCATTCGACACACAGAGTTACATTACTTTCATGCCCCCATCGCAAAGCGTGACTAATCGACCGTTCCGGGGTTGCTGGGCGGCGATGGTGCACGGGTGACCCGCACATTCATTCCGAGGGGTTACCCAGATGCGTTTCACCAACATCCTGATGGCCGGCGCGGCCTGTCTGGCCCTGGCGGCCTGCGGTTCGGCTGAGGTGGCTTCGCCCGGCGAAGGCAATTTCGGCGGCGGAACGGGCGGCGGCACGGGCGGCGGCGGCGGCACGGGCGGCGGCACCACGCCGGCCACCTGCCCGACCGGCTTCTCGAACGTCGGCACGATCACCGCCGCGGGCGGCACGGTCCTGCGCAACTGCCAGCTGCCGGCCCTGATCGTCGGCAACCTGGTCCTGACGAACACGACGGGCGTGATCTACTCGGTCTCGGGCCGCACGGACGTGGGCCAGGACCGCGGCGCCGACCCGACCGCCCCGATCGCCGGCGCGCAGCAGGGCATCCTGACGGTCGAGCCGGGCGTGCGCCTGTTCGGCTCGGGCGGCCTGGACTACATCGTCGTCAACCGCGGCTCGCAAATCTTCGCCGAAGGCACCGCCTCGGCCCCGGTCATCTTCACCAGCCGCCAGTCGATCGAAGGCACCACCACGGACAACTCGATCGGTCAGTGGGGCGGCCTGGTCATTCTGGGCCGCGCGCCCACGGCCGTGTGCCCGGCCGGCGTGACGCCGCCGAACATCGCCTGCCAGGCCCAGGTCGAAGGCACCAACGCCTTCTACGGCGGCAACACGGCGTCGGACAGCTCGGGCCGTCTGGTCTACTTCCGCCTGATGCACTCCGGCTTTGAAATCCTGCCGGGCAACGAGCTGAACGGCATCACCCTGGCCGGCGTCGGCTCGGGCACCACGCTGGACTACGTTCAGGTCCACAACTCGTCGGACGACGGCATCGAGTTCTTCGGCGGCAACGCCAACCTGAAGCACGTCGTCCTGACCGGCAACGACGACGACTCGCTGGACATCGACACCGGCTATCGCGGCAACGTCCAGTTCGCCATCATCCGTCAGAACCCGACCCGCGGCGACCGCGGCTTCGAGTTCTCGGCCGCCGGCAACCAGGCGCTGTTCACCCGCCCGGTCATCTCCAACGCCACGCTGATCGGCCGGACCGACAACGGCGGCGGCGACATGGTCGTGGTCAACACCGGCAACGCCCTGCAGCTGTACAACTCGGTCGTGACCAAGGCCGGCACGGGCACCTGCGTCGACTTCGACGACGCCGCCACCGTGACCAACGCGCCGACCTTCAACTCGGTCTACCTGTCGTGCGGCACGCTATACCGCGTCGACGCCAACCAGGACGCCTTCACGGCCGGCATCTTCACGACCGGCCCGAACAACGCCTCGGGCGCCTCGACCCTGTCGGGCGTGACCAACGGCGCGAACGAAGCCGCCCGCCCGGTCACGGCCGTTCCGGGCACGTTCTTCACCACGACGACCTACATCGGCGCCGTGCGCGACAGCGCCGACACCTGGTACGCCGGTTGGACCTGCGGCATCACCGCCGGCTCCACCTGCTGATCAAGCGCCCGCGGGACGGCCGCCTCCGCGGCGGCCGTCCCCTCGTCGTTCCGTGTTGAACCCATAGGACCAAGGCGCCGATCATGAAGACGCTTTCCAAGACCCTCAGCGGTCTCCTGCTCGCCGGCACCGCGCTGACCGCGCCTGGCCTGGCGTTCGCCCAGACGCCGCCGACCGATCCGGTCCCGGCGCAACAGGATCCGACCCAGGATCCCGACCAGGCCGCGGAAGTCGACGAAATCGTCGTCCTCGGCCGCTTCATTCCCGAACCCCTGCGCGAGACGTCAGAGGTCGCGGCCTTCCTGACCCAGGAAGACCTGGAGCGCACCGGCGACGACAACGCCGCGCAGGCCCTGACCCGCGTGACCGGCCTGTCGATCGTCGAAGGTCGCTTCGTCTACGTCCGCGGCCTGGGCGAGCGCTATTCGTCGGCCCTGCTGAACGGCTCCCCGCTGCCGTCGCCCGAGCCGCTGCAGCGCGTCGTGCCGCTGGACCTGTTCCCGTCGTCGATCCTGGAGGGCGTGACCGTCCAGAAGACCTATTCCGCCAACTATCCCGGCGAGTTCGGCGGCGGCGTCATCGACCTGAAGACCATCGGCGCGCCGCGCGAGCCGTTCCTGAACTTCCAGGTCAGCATGGGCGGCAATCTGGAGACGACGGGTCGCGAAGGCCTGATCTATTACGGATCGCGCACGGACTTCACCGGCTTCGACGACGGCACGCGCGACGTGCCCGGCCTGCTGCGCGACGCCATCGCCACCGGCAACCGCGTCGCCACCGGCTCGGACTTCACCAGCGCGCAGATCCAGGCCATCGGCCGAGACTTCGTCAACGCGCCGCTGAACCTGCTGCAGACGCAGGACTACATCCAGCCGAACTTCGGGCTGGAGTTGGCCGCTGGCCGGTCGTGGCCGATGGGTCCCGGCGATCTGGGCGTCACCTTCGTCGCCAGCTACGACAACGACTGGCGCACGCGGCACGCCACGCAGCAGGAAGGCCGCCTGGACACGGGCGATCTGGCCGTCCAGACCGACTACGACGTCTACTCCACCCAGAACGACGTCGGCCTGAACCTCCTGGGCGGGCTGAGCTGGGTCGGCGAGACCAGCGACGTGAAGTGGACGAACCTCTACATCCGCCGCACGACGAAGGAAGCCCGCTCGCGTGAAGGCGTCGACTTCGCGGCCCCGGGCACCGGCGAGGTCCGCGACGACTACACCGAGTGGTTCGAGCGGGACCTGTTCTCCACCCAGCTGGCCGGCGAGCACGACCTGATGGGCGGCGACCTGGAGCTGAGCTGGCGCACGGCCTACGCCCTGACGCAGCGCAACTCGCCCTATGAGAAGGTCATCCGCTACGGCCTGGGCGCGGACGGCGTCTATCGCACCGGCACCGACGCCTATCGCAACTCGACCAGCTTCTCGGAGCTGAACGACGAGATCCTGAGCGCCGGGGCCGATCTGGCCTACACCCTGCCGCTGTCGGATCTGCGCGACATGACGATCCGCGGCGGCGTGGCGTGGTCGGACAACGAGCGCGACGCCGAGCGCCGCGACTTCCGCTTCTACGCCCCCAACGGCGTGCCGCTGGACGTTCAGGACAGCCGCGTCGACTTCCTGCTGTCGGACTTCAATCTGGGACCGAACCTGTTCGAGCTTCAGGAAGTGACGCCGGCGGGCGGCGCCGCCGCCTATGACGCGGGCCTGGAAACCCGCGCCGCCTATGTGCAGGTGGAAGCCGAAGTCGTGCCCCTGGTCAGCGTTTCGGCCGGCGTCCGCTACGAGGACGCCGAGCAGTTCGTGAACCCGCGGGACCTGTTCGGCGGCGCCCTGGTGTTCCAGCCGACCGTCCTGGAGAACGCCTACTGGCTGCCGTCGGCGACGCTGACGTGGAACTTCGCCGAGGACACCCAGCTGCGCCTCGGCGCGTCCAAGACCATCGGCCGGCCCCAGTTCCGCGAACTGGCGCCCCAGCAGTACCTGGACCCGGACAACGACCGGCTGTTCTTCGGCAACCCGTATCTGGTCGACACCGAGATCGTGAACCTGGACGCCCGCGTCGAGCGCTACTTCGATCGCGGCGAGTACGTCACGGCGGGCGTCTTCTACAAGGACCTGAAGAACCCGATCGAATCGTCGATCAACGACGTCGGCTCGGTCCTGCAGCAGACCTACCTCAACGCGCCGAAGGCCGTGCTCTACGGGGCCGAGTTCGACGTGAAGAAATACTTCGAATATCCGGACGCGGAATGGTCGTTCATCGCCGACAAGCGGTGGCTGATCCAGGCCAACTACACCTACACCTCGTCAGAGGTTCAGGTTGAGTCCGGCGACGTGGTGTTCCCGCTGTCCGGTGGCGGCGCGCCGGCCCCGGCGTCGGCCTACATCATCGACGGCAGCCGCATGCAGGGTCAGTCCGAGCATCTGGCGAATCTGCAGTTGGGCTGGGAGGACGACGTGGCCCGCTCGCAGGCCACCTTCCTGGTCACCTGGGTGTCGGAGCGCTCCTCGGCGCGCGGCCGCCCGGGCGAACCGGACCTGATCCAGGAACCGGGCGTGATGCTCGACTTCGTCTACCGCAAGGACTTCGAATGGATGGGCCGCGACATGGGTCTGGCCGTCGAACTGCGGAACCTGCTGGACGAGGACTACATCGAGTACCAGGAGATCGACACCCGCATCGTGGCCAACGGCTACGACCTGGGTCAGAGCGGCTCGATCAGCCTGACCGCGCGGTTCTGACACGGCGCGAAACCACCTGAGACGCGGCCGGTCCCTCGGGACCGGCCGTTTTCTTTCGTGCTTACGCGCTGACGTAGGCGGTCTGGGTCCAGGTGTAGAAGTCGGCGGCGGCGAAGCCCTGCTCGCGCGGGCCGAAGCTGGACTTCTTCGTGCCGCCGAACGGCACGTGATAGTCGACGCCGGCGGTCGGCAGGTTGACCATGGTCATGCCCGCGCGGATGCGGCGCTGGAAGTCGGTCGCGTGCTTCAGCGACTGGGTGACGATGCCGGACGACAGGCCGAAATCGCCGGCGTCGGCGACGGCGAAGGCCTCTTCATAGTCCTTGACGCGCACGACCGACACGACGGGGCCGAAGACCTCGTTGGCGTTGATCTTCATGTCCGGCGCGGTGTCGGCGATCAGGGTCGGCGGCACATGCCAGCCGCGCGGCGACAGGCTGAGCCGCTCCCCGCCGCAGACGATGCGGCCGCCCTCGTCGCGCGCGGCGTCGATCCACCGGTGCACCGTCTCCATCTGGTCGTCGGTGGCGGCGGGGCCGACCTGGGTCTGGGGGTCGAGCGCGTGGCCGACGCGCAGGCCAGCCGCCCGTTCCGCCAGGGCCGCGACGAAGCGGTCGTGAACTCCGTCCTGCACGATCAGGCGCGACGACGCCGTGCAGCGCTGGCCCGTCGAGAAGAAGCCCCCGTCCAGCGCGATCTGGACTGCGCGATCCAGCTCGGCGTCGTCGAGCACCACCAAGGGGTTCTTGCCGCCCATCTCCAGCTGGCAGCGGGCCTGACGCGCCGCGCAGCCGGCGGCGACGCCCGCGCCCACGCCCTGCGAGCCGGTGAAGCTGATGCCGTCGACGCCCGGGTGATCCACCAGCGCCTGACCCACACGCCCGCGTCCGATGACCAGGTTGAGCACGCCGTCGGGCAGACCGACCTCGTGCAGAACGGCGACCAGCGCCTCGGCGGTCGCGGGGGTCGGGCCGGCGGGTTTCATCACCACCGTGTTGCCGAAGGCCAGGGCCGGGGCCAGCTTCCACGCCGGGATGGCGATGGGGAAGTTCCAAGGCGTGATCAGGCCGAACACGCCGACGGCGCGGCGGCGCGTGCGCACGGAAACGCCGGGACGGACGCTGTCCAGCGCCTGGCCGTGCAGGCGCACGGCTTCGCCGGCGAAGTAGCGCAGGATGCGGGCGGCGCGACCGGTTTCGCCGACGCCCTCGGCCAGAGTCTTACCTTCCTCGCGCGACAGCAGCCGGCCGACGGCCTCGCGCCGGTCCCACAGGATCTGGCCCGCGCGGTCCAGAACGTCGGCGCGCATTTCGGGCGACGCCTCGCTCCAGGCCGGGAAGGCGGCGCGGGCCGCGGCGACGGCGGCGTCCACCTCGGCTTGATCGGCGTCGGGCAGGCGCGCAACGACCTCGTCCAGATCGGACGGATTGCGCCGCTCGCCCGGTCGTTCGGCGTCGACGCGACGGCCCCCGATCCAGTGATGCAGGTCCAGGGGCGCGTCGGTCATGTGGCAGGTCCGCAGAAGATGCGGACCCGGCCGGACGTGCCGACCGGGTCCCGATGCGCCTTACTGGACCGGGTTGCCGTAGGCGTCCACCACCACGACCTGGCCGATGCCGAGCGCGCGCAGGCGCGGCTCCAGCGTGGCGCGGTCGCCGACCACGACCCAGACGGTCGGGCCGTCGCCGATGACCGTGCGGGCGGCCTGGGCCACGTCGGCGGGCGTCGAGGCGGCGATGCCCTGGGCCCGGCGGTCGTAGTAGTCGTCCGGCAGGCCGTAGATGATCATCTGGGCCAGGTCGCCGGCGACCGCGCCGTTGGTTTCCCAATCGCCCGCCATGCCCAGGATCAGGTTGGCCTTGTGCGCGGCCAGTTCCTGCTCCGTGACCGGGCGATCGGCGATCAGCTCGGTCAGCTCGCGGTCGATCTCGACCAGGCTCTCGGCGGTCTTGTCGGACTGCACGCCCGTGGAGACCACGAAGACGCGCTCGCCCCGCGCGCCGCGGATGCCCGAGCCGGCGCCGTAGGACCAGCCCTTGTCCTCACGCAGGTTCATGTTGATCCGGCTGGTGAAGGCGCCGCCCAGAGCGGTGTTCAGCGCCGTGATCGCCGGCTCCGTGGTCGGATCCAGCGGCGCGACCAGACGGCCGGCGGTGATCGTGGACTGGGGACCCGCGCGGTCCACCAGATAGATCACCGGACCCGCCGACGCCTGCGCCGCCGGAGCGGTGGGGCGACGCGCCGGGACCGCGGCGGCCGGAGCCGTCCAGCCGCGGAAGCGCTGTTCCAGCAGCGGCGTCAGTTCGGCGCGCGTCACGTCGCCGACCACCACCAGAGTGGCGTTGTCGGGACGGAACCAGGCGTCGTGGAAGGCCTGGGCGTCGGCCGGCGTGAGCGCGCCGACCGACTGGACGGTGCCCGAGGTCGGACGGCCGTAGGTGCTGTCCGGCCCATAGAGCGAACCGGCCAGCACGCGGTTGGCCACGGCGCCGGGGTTGCGGTCGGCCTGCTGGATGCCCGCGATCTGCTGCACGCGCGCCCGCTCAAAATCCTCGGAACGGAAGGCGGGGTTCAGGACCACGTCGGAGAACAGGTCCAGCGACTCGCCCAGACGCGACTTGATCGCCGTCATCGACACGTTGGTGACGTCGGCGCTGGACGAGGCGCCCAGCGTGGCGCCCAGCAGCTGCAGCCGGTCGCTGATTTCCAGGGCGTCCAGATCGTCGGTGCCGTTGGTCATCACCGCCGGGGCCAGGGCGGCCAGACCGGCCTTCTCGCCCTCGCCCGCCGCGCCGGCGTCGACGATCAGGTTCATCGACACGGTCGGCACGCCGGTGCGCGTGGCCAGGACGACGTCCAGACCGTTGGACAGCTCGAACCGCTCGAAGGCCGGGAAGGCGGCCATCGAGCTGTCGCCCGCGGCCGGGACGGCCGAGCGGTCGGCGCCGGTCGGCGCGGCGGCGTAGTTCGGGAAGGGCAGGACCTCCAGCGTGTAGGAGCCGTCGGACAGCCAGCGGCGGCCGGCGGTGGTCAGGTCCTGCGGCCGCGCTGCCAGAACGCGGGCGTACTGGGCGCGCCAGTTGTCCGGATCGCCGTGATAGACTTGGCCCTGAGCCAGCAGATCGGACTTGCCGCCGAACCCGCCGATGCGCTCCAGGCCGCGGACCAGCGACGCGCCGGTCGAGGTGCGGGCGCGCTCCAGCTCCACGGCCGTCGGACCGTCGCGCAGCAGGCGGTCCATCTCCTCGTCGACCACCGCTTCCAGCGCGGCCAGATCCTGGCCCGGCTTGGCGGTGATGACGACCATGAACTGGCTGCCGACTTCGCGCTCGCTGACGAAGGCGCCGACCGAGGTCGCGGTCTGGTCGTCGAACACCATGCGCTTGTAGAGGCGCGAGTTGCGGCCGGAGGTCAGGACCTGCGCCAGCAGGCCCAGGTGGTCGGTGTCGGCCTCGCCGCCCGGCGGCACGTTCCACACCTTGTAGAGGCGGGGCTGGCCGACGCGGTCGTACATGACCTCGCGCTGCTCGCCGACCATGGGCGCGATCATGCGCGCGGGCTGGGTCACCGGCGGTCCGGGAGGAATGTCGCCGAAGTAGTGCGTGACCTTCTGGATCGCCTCTTCCGGCGTGATGTCGCCGGCCAGCACGATCACGGCGTTGGCCGGGCCGTAGTAGTCCTTGAACCACTGCTGCACGGTCGGCAGGTCGGCGGCGTTCAGGTCGTCCATCGAGCCGATGACCGTGTGGCCATAGGGATGGTCGTCCGGATAGGTGGCGGCGGTGATGGCGTTGAAGACGCGTCCGTAGGGCTGGTTCTCGCCCTGGCGCTTCTCGTTCTGGACAACGCCGCGCTGCTCATCCAGGCGCGCCTGGTCGATGGCGCCCAGCAGGTGGCCCATGCGGTCGCTTTCCAGCCACAGCATGGCGTCCAGCGCCGAGGTCGGCACGTTCTGGAAATAGTTGGTGCGGTCGGTGTTGGTGGTGCCGTTCTGATCGGTCGCGCCGAGCAGTTCGGTGGCCTTGAAGAAGTCGGAGTTGAAATTCTCCGAGCCGTTGAACATCAGGTGCTCGAACAGGTGCGCGAAGCCCGACCGGCCCTGCGGCTCGTTCTTCGATCCGACGTGGTACCAGATGTTGACCGCCACGATCGGGGCCTTGTGGTCCTCGTGCACGATCAGGGTCAGGCCATTGGGCAGGACGTGGCGCGTGTAGGGGATCTGCACCTCGGGCAGCGGCGGCAGCTGCTGGACCGCCGGCGCGGCCTCTTCGGCGGTCGCGGCCGGGCGGATCAGAGTGGAGTTGGGATCGACCTCCTGGGCGACCGCGGCCCCGGCCAGCAGGGCGCTCGCGCAGACGCCGCCGACCAGCAGTCGGCGCAGGTTGTGAAGGCTCATGGTTTTCCCCCTGGAGAAATGCGGCGGGTCGCGCGTGGCGGCGCCCGGTCACGCGCATTGACACCCGGCGTCGTAGGTCTCGCAAGCCCTGCGACATTGCCGTTTTGTAAGATTTTCTGCGTCGGTTCGGCGGCGCGAAGCCGACAGGCGACATCGTGCGTCGCTGGTCCCAGCGACGTCGCCCGGGCGGTCGCCTGAACCGCTCCTCAGTGCACTTGCGAAAAGATTTGCCTCTTGCGGCGCAATACGATCCTATCCGCTTCCGCGGCCCGCAGTGACGGCGCGGCCGACCTCCCCGCCCCGCCGCCCCGGAGATGTCGCCGCCCATGAGCCCCGCCCTGCTGCCGCATCAGGCCGTCCTGCAGATCGATTCCGCCGCGACGGGCTGGATCCTGACCTCCACCGCGCTGGTCCTGATGATGACGCTGCCCGGGCTGGCGCTGTTTTACGGCGGCATGGTGCGGCGCAAGAACGTGATCGGCGCCGTGGCGCATTCGGCCGCGGCCTTCATGGTGGTGACCGTCCTGTGGTTCGCCGTCGGCTATTCGCTGTCGTTCGGGGCGGGCAACGCCCTGATCGGCGGGCTGGACGCGGCCCTGCTGAACTGCGTCCGCATCGACACCGCGCACGCTCTGGCCCCCGGCCTGCCGGAGTTTCTGTGGGTCGCCTACCAGATGACCTTCGCCATCATCACGCCCGCCCTGATCGCCGGCGCCTTCGCCGAGCGGATGAAGTTCTCGGCGACGCTGCTGTTCTTCGCCCTGTGGCACCTGATCGTCTACGCCCCGATCGCGCACCAGGTCTGGGGCGGCGGCTGGATGGGCGAGCTGGGCGTGCTGGACTTCGCCGGCGGCGCGGTGGTGCACGTCAACGCGGGCGTCGCGGGTCTGGTCTGCGCGCTGGTCCTTGGGCCGCGGCACGGCTTCGGCCGGGACAACATGGCGCCGCACAATCTGGCGTTCACGGCGATCGGGGCGGGGCTGCTGCTTGTCGGCTGGATGGGCTTCAACGCCGGTTCGGCCTGGGCCGCCGACGGCATCGCGGCGGTGGCCGCGCTGAACACCATCCTGGCGGCGGCCGCAGCGGCGCTGGGGTGGCTGGTCGTGGAGTGGATCGACCACAAGCGCCCGACGTTGCTGGGCCTGCTGTCCGGGCTGGTCGGCGGGCTGGTGGGCATCACGCCCGCCGCCGGTCTGGTTGATCCCAAAGGCGCGATGATCATCGGCCTGGTCTGCGGGCCCGCGTGCTGGTTCGGGGCGGTCAGGCTGAAGCGGTGGCTGAAGTACGACGACAGCCTGGACGCCTTCGGCGTGCACGGCGTGGGCGGGATCGTCGGCGCCCTGCTGACCGGCGTGTTCGCCAACGCCGCGATCAACGGCGTCGCCGACGGCGCCACCGTGGGCAAGCAGGCGCTGGGCCTGATCGCGGTGATCGCCTGGAGCGCCGCGGGCACCGCGCTGATCCTGCTGATCTGTCGGTTCACGACGGGCCTGCGGGTCGATCGCGAGCAGGAGATCGAGGGGCTGGATTCGGCGGTGCACGGCGAAACCCTGCACTGATCGTCCGCCGCTGTTCCGCCTGCTTCGGCAGGTCTATGCTGAACGCCATGGCCCGAAGGACGGGCGGCGAACGGATGCGTGCGTGTTCAAGCTGTTGCCGGACAGACCGGGGCTGGAGCCCCTGGCCGAGGCCCTGAGGGCCTGCCGGTCCCACCTGATCTGGGCGGCGGCGTTCAGCGCCCTGGTGAACCTGCTCTATCTGACGCCGACCATCTACATGCTGCAGGTCTACGACCGCGTCGTGCCGACGGGCGGGATCACCACCCTGCTGCTGGTCACGGCGGTGGCGGTGTTCGCGCTGGGGACGCTGGCGGTGCTCGACTGGCTGCGCACGCGGATTCTGGTGCGGGCGGGGCTGCGGCTGGACCGGATGCTGGCGGACCGCATCCTGGCGCGGATGATCGACATGCCGGGTCGCGCCGGAGGCACGCAAGCGCTGCGCGAGTTCGACGCCGTGCGGTCGGCCGTGTCGGGCCAGGGCGTGCTGGCGCTGTTCGACGCGCCGTGGACGCCGATCTATCTGCTCGCCTGCTATCTGCTGCATCCGCTGATCGGCGTGCTGACGACGCTGGGCGGAGCCGTGCTGGTGGTGCTGGCGATCCTGAACGAGCGCGACGCGCGCCCCCGGCTGTCGCGGGCGCACGACGCCCAGCTGGACGCCTATTCGGCGCAGCAGGCCGTGGCCGAGCAGTCGGAGGTGGTGCGCGCACTGGGCATGCGGCGCGCGGGGATCGCCCGGCAGATGGTTCAGCGCCGGGCCGCAGCGGACCGGCAGGCCGAGGCCCAGCTGAGCGGCGGGCGCTATACGGGCCTGATCAAATTCCTGCGGCTGGTGCTGCAGTCCTTCTCTTTGGGGCTGGCGGCGTGGCTGGCGGTGTCGGGCCAGTTGTCCGCCGGGTCGATCATCGCCGCCTCCGTGCTGCTGACCCGTGCGGTGGCTCCGGTGGAGCTGCTGGTCGGCGCCTGGCCGTCGCTGATCGCCGCGCGCGCCGGGTGGAAGACGCTGACGGACCTGTTCGAGGGCACGGCGGACGTCGATCGGCAGATGACCGCCCTGCCCGCCCCGCGCGGCAAGCTGGCGCTGGAAGGCGTGTCCGTCCGGCTGCCCGGGACCGAGCAGCCGCAGGTGCGCGGCGTCACGCTGACGCTGGAGCCGGGCGAGACGCTGGGCGTCATCGGCCCCTCGGGCTCCGGCAAGACCACGCTGGCGCGCGCGATCGCCGGGGCGATCAAGCCGGCGGGCGGCACGGTGCGCCTTGACGGGGCCGAGTACGACGCCCGAGAGGGCGACGAGCTGGCGCGCTTCATCGGGTATCTGCCGCAGTCGCCGAGCCTGTTCGCCGGGACGATCAAGGACAACGTCAGCCGGTTCGCCGCGGCGGGCGGCATGGGCCCGGCGGAGGTCGACCGGCGCACCGTGGAAGCTGCTCAGGCGGCCGGCGCGCACGAGATGATCCTGCGTCTGCCGGAGGGATACGACACGATGCTGGGGCCATACGGCGCGGGTCTGTCGGCGGGACAGGCGCAGCGCGTGGCGCTGGCGCGGGCGCTGTTCGGCGACCCGGTGCTGCTGGTGCTGGACGAGCCCAACTCGAACCTGGACCAGGATGGGGAGTCGGCGCTGATGGCCGCGGTCAAGGACGCCGCGGCGCGCGGCGCGGCGGTGGTGATCGTGGCGCATCGCGCCGGCGTGCTGGCGCGGGTCGACCGACTGCTGATGCTGAACGGCGGCGCCGTGGTCGCCGAGGGGCCGCGCGAGGCGGTGCTGGCGCGACTGCGCGGCCCGGCGACGGCCGAGGAGGCCGGACGATGAGCGACGCCGCCTTTCCGCCCCTGCCACCCCGGCCCCAGCCGGCGCCGCCCGCCCCGGACCTGAGCGACGCGCCGCGCGCCGAGCTGAGGATCGGCCTGGCGGCCATCTTCGCCTTTTTCGTGCTGTTCCTGGGATGGGCGGCCTTCTTCCCGCTGGACGCCGGCGCCTTCGCCAGCGGTCAGGTGGCGGTGTCGGGCAACCGGCAGGCGGTGCAGCACCGCGACGGCGGCGTGGTCACCGCGCTGCACGTCGCCGAGGGCGACACGGTCAAGGCGGGGCAAATCCTGATCGAAGTCGCGGGGGGTGAGCTGCAGGCCACCGAGCGGGGCCTGACCGGACAGGTGCTGGCGCTGCTGGCGCAGCGGTCGCGGCTGATCGCCGAGCGCGACGGGCTGGGCGCCGTGCCGACGCCGGCGGAGTTCGCCAGCCTGCCGCCGGAAGACGTGCCGCTGGCGAGCGAGGCGCTGGCGTTGCAGCGGCGCCAGTTCGGCGCGCGCGGCGCGGGCCGGTCGACCGAGCGCGGCGTGCTGGGGCAGCGAGTCAGCCAGCTGGAGCAGCAGCGCGCCGGCTTCGTCCGGCAGCTGGAGGCCAACGACGAGCAGCGACGCCTGATCAGCGACGAGCTGGCCGGGATCCGGCGTCTGGCCGACCAGGGCTATGCGCCGCTGACGCGGGTCCGGGCGCTGGAACGCGAGGTCGCGCGACTGGACGGGGAGGACGGGTCGCTGCGCGCCCAGATCGCCCGCATCGGCGAGCAGATCGGCGAGACGCGGCTGCAGATGGCCTCGGTCGGCACGACGCTGAACGAGGACGTGGCCGATCAGTTGAAGACCGTCGAGGTGCAGCTTAACGAGCTGCAGCCCAGGCTGGCGTCCGTGCGGGCGCAGATCGCGCGCAATCAGGTGCGGGCGCCGGCGGCGGGCCAGGTGGTGGGCCTGACGGTGTTCACGCCGGGCGGCGTAATCCAGCCTGGCCAGACGCTGATGGAGATCGTCCCGACGGACGCCAGTCCGGTGATCGTCGCCGAGGTCGCGCCGACGGACGTCGACAATCTGCAGGTCGGCCAGACGACGCAGATCATGTTTCCCGGCCTGCGCGAAGGCAGCCCGCCGCGGCTGAAGGGCCGCGTGACGCGGATCGGCGCCGACGTGCTGAGCGACGCGCAGAGCGGCCGGCGCTGGTTCCGGACCGAGATCGTGGTGCCGGAGAGCGAGGTGGCCAAGCTGGGCCGCGCCGCCACGGCCGTCCGCCCCGGCGCGCCGGTCGAGGTGGTCATCGTCACGCGCAAGCGGACGGCGCTGCAGTACCTGTTCGAGCCCCTACTGCGCGGACTGTGGCGGTCCGGCAGCGAGCAGTAGGTCAGCCGCGCGCCTTCGCCTCCCGTCTGAAGCGGTGGAGCAGCGGCTCGGTGTAGCCGTTGGGCTGGGCGGCGCCTTCGAAAACCAGGGCGCGTGCGGCCTGGAAGGCCAGGCTGGCGTCGGAGTCGGGCGCCATGGGACGATAGAGCGGATCGCCGGCGTTTTGGGCGTCGACCTTGGCGGCCATCTTGAGCAAGGCGGCCTCGACCTGGTCGCGGGTGCAGACGCCGTGCATCAGCCAGTTTGCCAGGTGCTGCGAGGAGATGCGGAGCGTGGCGCGGTCCTCCATCAGGCCGACGTCGTGCACGTCGGGCACCTTGGAGCAGCCGACCCCCTGATCGATCCAGCGGACGACGTAGCCCAGCAGGCCCTGGCAGTTGTTCTCGATCTCCTCGGTCACCTCGGCCTCGGACCAGTTCGCGCCGCGGGCCAAGGGCGGCGTCAGCAGGTCGTCGAGCGGCGGCGCGGGACGGGCCGCGATCTGATCGCGCAGAGCGAAGACGTCGGTCTGGTGATAGTGCAGCGCGTGAAGGGTCGCCGCCGTCGGCGAGGGCACCCAGGCGGTGTTGGCGCCGGTCTTCGGATGCGCCGCCTTCTGCTCCAGCATCTCGGCCATGCGGTCGGGAGCGGCCCACATGCCCTTGCCGATCTGGGCCCGTCCGCCGAGGCCGCACTTGAGGCCGATCGCGACGTTGCGCGCCTCGTAGGCCGCGATCCAGGCGGAGGTCTTCATATCGGCCTTCCGCACCACCGGGCCGCCGCGCATGCAGGTGTGGATCTCGTCGCCGGTGCGGTCGAGGAATCCGGTGTTGATGAAGACGATGCGGTCCCGAACCGCATGAATGCAGGCGGCCAGGTTGGCGCTGGTGCGGCGCTCCTCGTCCATGACGCCGACCTTGATCGTGTGCCGATCCAGGCCCAGCAGGTCCTCGACGCGGTGGAACAGGTCGTTGGTGAAGGCGCACTCGTCGGGCCCGTGCATCTTGGGTTTGACGACGTAGATCGACCCGGTGCGGCTGTTTCTGAACCGACCCAGCCCGCGCAGGTCTTGGACGGCGCACAGCGCGGTGACGATCGCGTCCAGCGCCCCCTCCGGCGCCTCGGAGCCGTCGGGCAGGAGGACCGCCGGCGTCGTCATCAGATGGCCGACGTTGCGCACGAACAGCAGGCTGCGTCCCGGCAGCCTCACCGTCGTGCCGTCGGGCCGGGTGACCGAAACGTCTTGCGCAAGCTCACGCGTCAGGGACTTGCCGCCCTTGTCGAAGGTCTCGGAGAGGTCGCCCCGCATCAGGCCCAGCCAGTTGCGATAGGCGGCTGTCTTGTCGGCGGCGTCGACGGCGGCGACGGAGTCCTCCAGATCGACGATGGTCGACAAGGCCGCTTCCAGCACCACGTCGGCGATGCCCGCCGGGTCGGCGGCGCCGATCGGATGGCCGCGATCGATCACGACCTCGACGTGCAGGCCGTTGTGGCGGAACAGGCGACCGCGCGCGGTGCGCCCGACCTCCTGCGACTGATCGGCCAAGGGCGCCTCGGCATCGGTCGCGTCCGCCCAGGAGCCCGAGGCAAGCGGCACGGCTTCATCAAGGAAGGCCTTGGCGCGCGCCACCACGCGGGCGCCGCGCGCGGCGTCATAGGGTCCGGCCGGCGGCAGGTCGCCGAGCGCGTCGGCGCCGTACAGCGCGTCGTACAGACTGCCCCAGCGCGCGTTGGCGGCGTTCAGCACGAAGCGGGCGTTCAGCGACGGCACCACCAGCTGGGGGCCCGCCAAAGTGGCGACCTCGGCGTCGACGTTCGCCGTGCCCACGGTGAAGGGCGCGGGCTCGGGAACCAGATAGCCGATCTCAGTCAGGAACCGTCGCGCTTCGTCCGGATCGTGCGGCTGCGCCCGCTGCGCCTCGTGCCAGGCGTCGATGCGGGCCTGCAGATCGTCGCGCACCGCGAGCAGTTCGCCGCCGCGAGACGCCGCCCAGGTCAGAATGTCGGCAGCGACGCGCCAGAATTCGTCGCGGTCGAGGCCCAGACCGGCCATGGCCTCATGCTCGATGAAGGCGGCCAGTTCGGCGTCGACGTGCAGTCCGGCGCGGTCGAGGGTCGGCATGGCGGCTCCGTGGCTGTCTGGGCTGAAACATTCCGTGATGACGTCGCGGAAGTCGAGAGAGCGCGATCGGTCACGCAATGTTTCATCCCCGCGCTACCTTTCCGGGCCGACGCGCGTTAGGCAGGGCCGAAACGGATAAGCTCGAGGGCTGACGGATGACGAAGTGGGTTTACGGCTTCGGCGGGGGATCCGCCGACGGCGACGCGTCGATGAAGAACCTGCTGGGCGGCAAGGGCGCCAACCTGGCGGAGATGTCGTCGCTGGGTCTGCCGGTGCCGCCAGGCTTCACCATCACGACCGAGGCCTGCGTCCACTACTATTCCAATGGCCAGACCTATCCCGCCGATCTGGCGGAACAGGTGAAGGCCGGGCTGGCCAAGGTCGAGAGCGTGGTCGGCAAGACGTTCGGCGACCCGCAGAACCCGCTGCTGGTCTCCGTCCGGTCGGGCGCGCGGGCGTCGATGCCGGGGATGATGGACACGGTCCTGAACCTGGGCCTGAACGACCAGACGGTGGAGGGGCTGGCGGCCCTGTCGGGCGACCGCCGCTTCGCCTTCGACAGCTATCGCCGCTTCATCACCATGTATTCGAACGTGGTGCTGGGCCTGAGCCACGACGACTTCGAAGAGGTTTTGGACGACCACAAGGACCGGCTGGGCGTGACGATCGACACCGATCTGTCGGCCGGCGACTGGGAAAAGGTGGTCGCCGACTACAAGCGCGTGGTCGAGGACCGACTGGGCGCGCCCTTCCCGCAGGACCCGCACGACCAGCTGTGGGGCGCGGTCGGCGCGGTGTTCGCCAGCTGGATGAACGACCGGGCCAAATTCTATCGCCGCATGCACGACATCCCCGAAAGCTGGGGCACGGCGGTCAACGTCCAGTCCATGGTGTTCGGCAACATGGGCGAGACCTCGGCGACGGGCGTCGCCTTCACGCGCAACCCGTCGACGGGCGAGGCGAAGCTGTACGGCGAGTTCCTGATCAACGCCCAGGGCGAGGACGTGGTGGCGGGCATCCGCACGCCGCAAAGCCTGACCAAGGCCGGGCGCGAGGAGATGGGCGAGACCAAGCCGTCGATGGAAGAGGCGATGCCCGAGGTGTTCGCCCAGTTCGTCGACGTGGTCGGGCGGCTTGAAAGCCACTATCGCGACATGCAGGACATTGAATTCACGGTCGAACAGGGTCGGCTGTGGATGCTCCAGACGCGCAACGGCAAGCGCACGGCGAAGTCGGCGCTGAAGGTCGCGGTCGACCTGGCGGCCGAGGGCGTGATCTCTCAGGAAGAAGCGGTGTCGCGGGTCGAGCCGTCGGCGCTGGACCAGCTGCTGCACCCGACGCTGGATCCCAATGCGGCGCGCACGGTCGTGGCGGCGGGTCTGCCGGCCAGCCCCGGGGCGGCCACGGGCAAGGTGGTGTTCGACGCCGACGAGGCCGAGCGCCTGGCCGAACACGGCGAGGCCGTCATCCTGGTGCGCGAGGAGACCAGCCCGGAAGACATCCACGGTATGCACGCGGCGCGGGGCATCGTGACGGCGCGCGGCGGCATGACCAGCCACGCGGCGGTGGTGGCGCGCGGCATGGGCCGCCCGTGCGTCTCCGGCGCAGGGGAAATCCACATCGACGAGAAGGTCCAGACCTTCACCGCGCGCGGCCGCACCTTCAGGGCCGGCGAGGTCATCACCATCGACGGATCCAGAGGCGAGGTCATGGAGGGCGCGGTCCCCATGATCGAGCCGGAACTGACCGGCGACTTCCAGACGCTGATGGCGTGGGCCGACCAGGTGCGACGCCTGAAGGTTCGGGCCAACGCCGAGACGCCGCTGGACGCGCGGACGGCGCGGGGGTTCGGCGCCGAGGGCATCGGCCTTTGCCGGACCGAGCACATGTTCTTCGACGACACGCGCATCGCCGCGGTGCGCGAAATGATCCTGGCCGACGACGAGGCGGGACGGCGCGCGGCGCTGGCCAAGATCGCGCCGTTCCAGAAGGCCGACTTCGTCGAGCTGTTCACCATCATGAGCGGACTGCCGGTCACGGTGCGCCTGCTGGACCCGCCGCTGCACGAGTTCATTCCCCACAGCGAAGCCGAAATCGACGCCTTGGCGGCGTCGCAGGGGTTGGACGCCGCCAAGCTGAAGAAGCGGGCGCGCGATCTGCACGAGACCAACCCCATGCTGGGGCATCGGGGATGCCGACTGGGTGTGGCCTATCCTGAAATCTACGAGATGCAGGTGCGGGCGGTGCTGGAGGCGGCGCTGGAGGTGAAGGCGTCCTCGGGCACGGCGCCGATCCCTGAGATCATGCACCCGCTGGTGGCCATGGGACCTGAGATGAAGTTCCTGCGCGAGCTGACCGACCGGACGGCGGAGGCGGTATTCGCCGACGCCGGCGACCGGGTCGAGTATCTGGTCGGGACCATGATCGAGCTGCCGCGCGCGGCGCTGCGGGCCGGGGATCTGGCCCAGCACGCCCAGTTCTTCAGCTTCGGCACCAACGACCTGACGCAGACGACGTTCGGCATCTCGCGCGACGATTCCGGACGCTTCCTGCAGGCCTATCTCGACAAGGGGATCTTCGAGGCCGATCCGTTCGTGCGGCTGGACCAGGAGGGCGTGGGCGACCTGATCCGCATCGCCGCCGAGCGCGGGCGGGCCGAGCGGGCGGACGTCAAGCTGGGCATCTGCGGCGAGCACGGGGGCGATCCGGCGTCGATCGCCTTCTGCGAGGGCGCGGGCCTGGATTACGTCAGCTGCAGCCCCTACCGCGTGCCGATCGCCCGGCTGGCCGCGGCGCAGGCGGCACTGGTGGCGCGCGGCGGAGAGGCGCGGGAAAAGGATCGCTGATCCTTTGACGCCCTTGGCCCATCCGGCTGCACAAGTTTGGACTTCCCTTTGACCTTGTGCAGCCGCTCGCGCGTCAACGGAAGTTGCAGCTGACGCCGGCCCAGAGGTTCGAGACGCGGCCGTTTTCCAGAATGCCGGAGACGTCGCCGAAGGTGAATTCAGTCCCGAGAGTTGTTTCCTGAACGGTGATGGCGTGGGCTCCTTCGAGGTCCGCGCGCGACGAGCCGACGCCGACGCCGCTCATCAGCGTCGGACCTTGACGGTTCGCGGCCCAACCGGCGAAGGCGCCGTTCTGGAACCACAGGGTCAAGCCGTCGTCCCACGAAGCGTAGTCCAGCGCGCCGGCGCCGCATTCCGGGTTCGTGCCGCGCTGGGCCGGCGGGGCGCCACGTGCGGCGCTGACCACAGCCAACACCTGCTCGGCGGGCTGGCCGAAGGCCACCGGCGCGGTGGAGCCGCTGTTCCTATCGACCAGACGCAGTCCTTCCGGGTCCAGGGCGACGACGCGCGTCGACGCCGGAGTCGGCGAGGCGCTCGGCGGCGAGGCGGCGCCGGGTTCCACGGCGGTGGCGGGCGGCGCGGAGGCGGGCTCTTCTGCACGGTCCCCGCAGGCGGCCAAGGCCAGGGTCGACAAGATGGCGGCGAAGGCGAAACGGGTCATGGCGGGAAACCTCCTGCGGCGGAATGACGCCAAGTTAAGAGATCGCCGCCTTTCAGACAACATCCCGCCGACATTGGCGTAACGCCGGGTGTGCCAAGTTTTCAACACCGCCAAACATGTATAAAACGACACGTGGAACGGGCGGCGACCTGACCTATTTGAACACCCGCTGGATGGGGCCGACGACCGGAGAAGTCGTCGCATCCAATGGAGTGATGAAAAATGCGTAACGTCTTTCTTTATACCGCCGCGGCCGCCGCAACCCTGATCGCCGCACCGGCGATGGCTCAGGTGGCGCAGCCGGTCTACGGCTCGGTCGCCTATTCGGCGCTGGACGCCGAAGGCGCCGATCTGGGCGCGATCACGGGCCGCGTCGGCTACAAGTTCAACCCGAACTTCGCCGTCGAAGGCGAAGCCTCGGTCGGCGTGTCGGACGACACCTTCGACCTGGGCGGCGGCGTGGAAGGCCGCGTGGAGCACAAGTATGACGCCGCCGCCTATGCGGTCGGCATCCTGCCGGTGAACCCGAACCTGGAGCTGTTCGCGCGCGGCGGTTACGGCACGACTGAGCTGAAGGCCTCGGCGGCCGGCGTGTCGTCGACCGACTCGGCCGAAAGCTGGAACTACGGCGTGGGCGCGAACTACTATTTCGACGCCAACAACGGCATCCGCGCCGACTGGACGCGCCGCGACTTCCGCGACGACGCCGGCGAAGCCGACGTCTGGTCGCTGGGCTACGTCCGCAAGTTCTGATCCCTCGGATCAGGTCTGACGACGAAGGGCGCGCCCGCCGGACGCGCCCTTTTTCGTGAGCTCAGACCGCCAGGCCGGGGGCCAGGGCCCAGCGTTGCGAGCCTTCGCCGAAGGGCCGGACGAAGAAGTCGCGACAGGTTTCGAGCAGTTCGAGGATGCGGGCGGCCAGATCCGGCTTGCGCACGTCCTCGCCGCGCTGTCGCCGCATGGCGGTGACGCAGTCGATGACCACGGTCTGGTGCGCCGAGCCGCCGAAGCGCTTGAGCACTTCGGCCATGTCCCAAACCAGCGGGTCGTTCACGGGCGCGTTTCGGGCCGTCTGAGCCATTCGGGTTCCCCCTTGTTCTCGACGAGGAACCGTTCGCAAAAACGCTTGCCGCGTGCAAGCGTGACCGCGAAATCGTGAACGGTCAGCGCTTGCGCACGAAGACGCTGCCGGCGGAGTAGCCCGCGCCGAAGCTGCAGATCAGGCCGACTTCGCCGGGCGCGAAGCCCTGCTGGTGCAGGTGGAAGGCGATGATCGAGCCGGCCGACGAGGTGTTGGCGTAGTCGTCCAGGATGATGACGTTCTCGTCCGGCGACGGGTCGCGGCCCAGCACCTTGCGGCCGATCATGTCGTTCATGTTGATGTTGGCCTGGTGCAGCCACAGCCGCTTCAGGCCTTGGGGGTCCAGCCCCAGTTCGCGGGCGTGGTCGACGATCATGTCGGAGACCATGGGCACCACGTCCTTGAAGACCTTGCGGCCCTGCTGGACGAACATCTTGTCGGTCTTGCCGTCGTTCAGCGGCGACGGATCGGAGATGGCCTGAGCGTCCTCGCGCGCCGCGCGGTTCAGGAAGCCGAAGTTGTTGCGGATGTTGTTCGAGAAGACGGTCTTCAGCCGCGTGCCGAGGATTTCCCAGCCGCGGGGGGCGGCCGTCCCGGCGCTCTCGACGATCACTGCGGTGGCCACGTCGCCGAAGATGAAGTGGCTGTCGCGGTCCATGAAGTTCAGGTGGGCCGAACAGATCTCCGGATTGACCATCAGCACGGCCTTGGCCGAGCCTGAGGCGATGAAGTCCGCCGCCGTCTTGATGCCGAAGGTGGCGCTGGAGCAGGCCACGTTCATGTCGAAGGCGAAGCCCTCGATCCCCAGCGCCTGCTGCACTTCGATGGCCATGGCGGGATAGGCGCGTTGCATGTTCGACGCGGCGCAGATGACGGCGCCGATCTGGTCCACCGGCTGGCCCCAGGCGGCGATGGCCTGTTCCGCCGCCTTCACGGCCATCTCGGCCAGGATCGACAGCTCGTCGTTCGACCTCTCGGGCAGATGCGGGACCATGCGGGCGGGGTCGAGGATGCCCGTCTTGTCCATGACGAAGCGCTTCTTGATGCCCGACGCCTTCTCGATGAACTCGACCGAGGACGGGGTCAGGGCGTGAAGTTCGCCCGAGGCGATGCGGGCGGCGTGTTCGACG
>CALRWJ020000010.1:0-85544 GCA_943371835.1 Afipia felis
CACGACGATGACCTCCTTCAGCAGCGGCGACTTGGACTTGTCCAGGTGGCGCACGAAGGCCTCGACCCCGCCCTCGTAGTGCAGGGTCACGTCGACCGGTTCGGCGTGCCGCAGGTCGGCCAGACGAATGACCACGCCCGAGTTCAGGAACGCCAGCTCGCGCAGCCGGTGCTCCAGCGTCTTGAAGTCGAAATCGATGTGGCTGAACGTCGTGACCGACGGATAGAAGGTCACCTCCGTGCCGGTCAGCGGCTGACCGGCCTTGGCCCCCGTCTCGCGCGTCGGCGCCGTGCCCGTGATTTCCAGCGACTTCACCGTGTCGCCGCGCTCGAAGCGCATCTCGTGCTGCTTGCCGTCGCGATAGATCTTCAGCTGCAGCCAGTCCGACAGGGCGTTGACCACCGACACGCCCACGCCGTGCAGGCCGCCGGAGACCTTGTAGGAGTTCTGGTCGAACTTACCGCCCGCGTGCAGCTGGGTCATGATGACCTCGGCCGCCGAGACGCCCTCGCCCTCGTGGATGTCGGTCGGGATTCCGCGTCCGTTGTCGGTCACGGTGACCGATCCGTCGGCGTTCAGGATCACCTGCACCAGGTCGGCATGCCCGGCCAGCGCCTCGTCGATGGCGTTGTCCACCACCTCATAGACCATGTGGTGCAGGCCACTGCCGTCGTCGGTGTCGCCGATGTACATGCCGGGCCGTTTGCGCACCGCGTCCAGGCCTTTGAGAACCTTGATGGAATCGGCGCCGTATTCCGGCTGGTCGGCGGTGCTGTCGGTCATGCGGTCATCTGTCCGGGGATGCAGGGTCCGAGGCATGAATCACGCCTGTTCGGAACGTCGGAAATATAGGCGCCCGGGGCGTCGAAAGCGAGCAATTCCGAGCATCTCCGCCCTTCTCCCCTTGCGGGAGAAGGTGGCCTCGCGGAGCGAGGCCGGATGAGGGGTCGCGCCGGCTCGAAGGCGTCGGGGCCGTAACGTCAGACGCCTGAGAGACCCCTCATCCGTCAGGCTTCGCCTGCCACCTCCTCCCGCAGGGGGAGAAGGAATTTAAGCCGCCAGCGCCTTCAACACGGCCTCGCCATAGCGCGCCATCTTGGCCTCGCCGACGCCGGGCACGGGCGCCAGGTCGGGCAGGCGCGCGGGGTTGATGCGGGCGATCTCCAGCAGCGTCCGGTCCTGGAAGATGACGTAGGGCGGCACGCGCTGCTCGGCGGCGCGGTCGCGGCGCCAGGCGCGCAGGCGCTCGAACCGCATCCGCACCTCTTCGGGCAGATGCTCCAGAGCGGCCGAAGCCTTGCCCTCTCCGCGCCGCCGGGGACTGCCCGACCGCGTCGCGGCCATCGGCGCGGGCGCCTGGGCCACCTCCACCGTCCGCTCGCCGCGATAGACCGCGCGCACCGCCGCCGGGTCGCCCAGCCGCAGCAGGGGGCGCCCGTCGTTGGCGTCCTCTTCCAGCAGCCCCTCGAACATCAGATGGTCGATCACCTCGCGCCAGCCGTGCGGCGACAGATCGGCCCCGACGCCCCACGTCGACAGCGCCTGTTCCCAGCCCTGCACGTCCTTGGTCCGGCCCGTGAGGTGGTCGATGACCCGGCCCCGGCCGAAGCGCTGGTCCAGTCGCTGCACCGCCGCCAGCGCCTTCTGGGCATGCACCGTGGCGTCATAGGTCTGGGGCGGATCCAGGCAGACGTCGCAGACGCCGCAGATCTCCGCCCCCTCCTCCCCGAAATAGCGCCGCACCGCCTGCGGGCGGCACACCGCGCCGTCCAGCATGGCGAACAGGCGGCGCGCCTTGCCCACCTGGGCGGCCTTCACCGCCTCGTCCATCGGTCGGCCGTCCAGCCGCTTCAGCGTCCAGGCGATGTCGGAGGGCCCGTACAGCGTCAGCCCCTCGGCCGGTTCGCCGTCGCGCCCCGCGCGCCCGATCTCCTGCCAATAGGCCTCCAGCGACCCCGGCGGATCGGCGTGGATGACGAAGCGCACGTCCGGCTTGTCCACCCCCATGCCGAAGGCGATGGTCGCCACCATCACCCCCGCGTCGGCCGCCAGAAACCGCGCCAGCCGGCGGTCGCGCTCCTTGCCGTCCATGCCGGCGTGATAGGCCAGGGCGTCGATCCCCGCGCCCTGCAGCGCCTCGGCCAGCCGCTCGCAGCCGTCGCGCGATCCGCAATAGACCACGCCGGACCGTCCGCGCCGCGCCGAGACCAGCTCGACCACCCGCCGCTCGGTCCAGGCGCGCGTGCCCGCGCTCTTCTTCTCCGCGGCCAAGGCCAGATTGGGCCGCGCGAAGCTGTCGACGAAGACCCGCGCCTCGCCCAGCCTCAGCGACGCCACGATGTCGTCGCGCGTGCGTGCGTCCGCCGTCGCCGTGACCGCCAGCCGCGGCACCTGCGGGAAAACCTCCGCCAGCCGGCCCAGATTGCGATAGTCGGGCCGGAAGTCATGCCCCCACTGCGACACGCAGTGCGCCTCGTCGATGGCGATCAGGCTGAGCTCGATCTCCGACAGCCGCTCCAGCATGGCGCCCGCCGCCAAGCCCTCGGGCGAGACGTAGAGGAGGTCCAGCTCCCCCGCCCGCGCCGCGCGCCAGACGTCGGAACGCGCGTCCAGCGTCAGGTTGGAATCCAGCCGCGCGGCGCGCACGCCCTGCTGGCGCAGGCCCTCGACCTGATCGGTCATCAGGGCGATCAGCGGCGAGATCACCAGCCCCATGCCGGGCCTCAGGATCGCCGGGACCTGATAGCAGACCGACTTCCCCCCGCCCGTCGGCAGCACCGCCAGCGCGTCGCGCCCCGCCAGCGCCTCGGCCACCACGCCCGCCTGGAGACCCCGGAAATCCGCATGCCCCCAGACCCGCTCCAGCAGGGCGCGGGCCTCGGTCAGGTCCACGGTCGGACGGGCGGAGGAATCGTCGGGCACGCCGTGTGTCTGCCCCAGCGCGCGCGCCCTGTCATTGCAATCTCCGCTCATCCCGGCGAAAGCCGGGACCCAGTCCTGTGGATGACGCGTGCATCCGGTCGGACGCGAAGGGCCGTCCCCGACGCCGGCCATGGCGAAGCACTGGCTCCCGGCTTTGGCCGGGATGAGCGGAACATAATGGTGATCCTTTACGGCCGCCCGCCGGCGGTGTTCGACCCGCCCACTGACGCGCTCCAGACCTCGCCCTTGATTCCGGGGTCGGCGGCGCTGGAGGAGATCGCGCCCGGTTCGGCCGATCTGGCCGTCGTCTACGCTCCGCCCGGCGCGCTGGAGCGGCGCGCCGTGCTGGCCCACGCCCTGCGCACGCTGAAGCCGGGCGGCCGGATCGACGCCATGGCGCCCAAGGACAAGGGCGGTTCGCGCCTGAAGACGGAGCTCGAGGGCTTCGGCCTGACGGTCGTGGACGAGCCCAAGGCCCACCACCGGCGCAGTCGGGCGACGGTCGACGGCCCGCTGGTCCGTCTGGACGACGCGATCGCGGCGGGCGCCGCCCGGATCGTGCCCGACACCGGCCTGTGGTCCCGCCCCGGCGTCTTCGCCTGGGACCGCGTCGACGCCGGCACGGCCCGCCTGGCCGCCGTCCTGCCGCCGCTCAAGGGCGCGGGCGCCGACCTCGGCTGCGGCGTCGGCGTGCTGTCGAAGGCCGTGCTCGCCTCGCCCGCCGTGACGCGCCTGACCGGCGTCGATCTGGACCGCCGGGCGGTGGAGGCCGCGCGACTGAACCTGACCGATCCGCGCGCGTCCTTCGACTGGGCTGACGCGCGCACCGTGCCCGCGGCCGGCGACCTCGACTTCGTCGTCATGAACCCGCCCTTCCATGACGGCGGGCAGGAGGATCGGCGTCTCGGCCAGGCCTTCGTCCGCAAGGCGGCGGAGATGCTGAGGAAGAACGGCGCGCTGTGGATGGTCGCCAACCGCCATCTGCCCTACGAGGCCGACCTTAACGCGGCCTTCCGCCGCGTCCGCGTGGTCGACGAAAGCGCGGGCTACAAGATCTTCGAGGCGGTGAAGTGATCCTCGTCCTGTCGTCATCCTCCGGCGAGCGCAGCGAGACCGGGGGACCCAGCGGCGACGCGCAGCGGCGACCTTCACGCCAGCCGTGGCCTACAAGATCGCGCTTTCGCGCGCCCCTGGGTCCCCCGGTCTGCGCCGCTTCGCGGCTTGCCGGAGGATGACGAAAATGGGGACGAAATCCGTTCGATTGGATCGCCTGCTCGGGGGAATGGGTTACGGCTCGCGGCAGGAGATCGCCCGGCTGGCCAAGGTCGGCGGCATCACCCTGGACGGCCGCGACCTGACCGACGCCTCGCGGAAGGTCGCGCCGACCCCGGACCTGCCCGACCGCATGACGATCGACGGCCGCCCCGTCGACCCGCCGCCCGGGCTGGTCATCCTGCTGAACAAGCCCCTGGGCATGACCTGTTCGCACAAGGAGGACGGCGCCCTGGTCTACGACGTCCTGCCCTCGCGCTGGCGCCGCCGGGACCCCGCCATCTCCACCGTCGGGCGGCTGGACAAGCAGACGTCCGGCCTGCTGCTGCTGACCGACGACGGCGACCTGCTGCACCGGATCATCAGCCCGCGCCGCCACGTGCCCAAGGTCTATCGCGCCACGCTGGCCCGCCCGCTGGAGGGACATGAGGCGGATCTGTTCGCGTCCGGCACGCTGACGCTGGAGGGCGAGGAAAAGCCGCTGGCGCCCGCCGCGCTGGAACTTATTTCGTCCACCGAGGCGCGACTGACGGTGCACGAGGGCCGCTATCACCAGGTCCGCCGCATGTTCGCCGCCGCCGGCAACCACGTCGAGGCCCTGCACCGCGAGCGGATGGGCGCGCTGACGATCCCGGCCGACCTGGCGCCGGGCGAGTGGCGTCTGCTGACGCCTCAGGACGTGGACCTCATTTTCTCCGCTCATCCTCTCGAAAGCGGGGACCCAGTTCTTTCGTCGCGCACTTAAGGCTGAGCTTGCCGGGCGTCCCTCGACGTCGCGGGCGAAGCTCGGACTGGGTCCCCGCTTTAGGGGGGATGAGCGGATTTTGAGATGAGCGCCACACACGAACGCGACCTTCGCACCGGCTCTTCGCTGTGGGCGCACGGGACCGGTTTGGGCGTGCCGACGCGCGCGCTGGATCGGGCGATCATCGTGGACGTCGCCGTGGTCGGCGCGGGCGTCTCCGGCGCCTTCATGGCCCACGGCCTGGCGAAGGATTTCAGCGTCGCCGTGCTGGATCGCCGCCCGCCGCTGATGGGCTCCACCATCGCCTCGACCGCCCTGCTGCAGTGGGAGATCGATCTTCCGCTGGTCGAGCTGGCGAAGAAGATCGGCCCCGCGGACGCGCGGCGCGCCTACGCCCGCTCCCGCGGCGCCGTGGACCACCTGATGGAGATCGTCCGCCGCGAACGCATTCCCTGCGGGCTGAAGCCCAGCCGCACTCTGTATCTGGCCGGGGACGAACACGGCTTCCGCGCGCTGGAGGCCGAGGGGCAGGCGCGCGCGGCCATGGGGCTGGAAAGCGCCTTCGTGCCCGCGGCGACCCTGCGCGCCGACTACGGCATCGACCGCACCGGCGCGATCCTGTCCGACGGCTCGGCCCGCGCCGATCCGGCCCGGCTGGCCGCCGGCCTGCTGCGCCGCGCCCACGACGCCGGCGCGCGCATCCACTCTCCGGTCGAGGTCCTGGAAGCCGTCAGCGATCCCGACGGCGTCACGCTTCTGACCAACGTCGGTCACGCCGTTCGGGCGCGCCACGTCGTCTTCTGCTGCGGCTACGAGTTCCCCAAGGGCGTGCCGACGCCGGGCGCCAAGGTCGTCTCCACCTGGGCGCTGGCGACGAAGCCCCGCGCGACCTGCCCCGCCTGGCTGCGCGACATGCTGGTGTGGGAGGCGTCCGATCCGTATCTGTATCTGCGCATGGCGCGCGACGGCCGTCTGATCGTCGGGGGCGAGGACGAGGAAAGCGCCACGGCCCACGCCTCGATCCCCAAGTTGAAGGCCAAGACCGACCGCATCTCCCGCAAGCTGAAGGCGCTGCTGCCCATGGTCGAGTTCGAGATCGACCACGCCTGGGCCGGGGCCTTCGGCGAAAGCGCGACGGGCCTGCCCTCCATCGGCCCCGTCCCGGACATGGATCACGCCTTCGCCGTCATGGGCTTCGGCGGCAACGGCATCACCTACTCCGTCATCGCGTCCGAGATCGTCGGCGCAGCGATCCGAGGGAAGGCCGATCCGGACGCCGATCTGTATCGCGGCTGACTCGACGATGGCCATCTGGATGGCTATCTTCAGCCCATGACCCACTACTCCGTCGCCGAGGCGAAAAACAACCTGCCCAAGCTGCTGGACCGCGTTCTGGCGGGCGAGGAGGTCGTCATCACCCGGCGCGGCAAGCCGATCGTGCGCCTTGAGCCACAGGACAAGCGCCCGATCGGCGCCCCCTTGGACCTGGAATGGCTCGACGCGAACCGCGTGGAGACCAAGGACGGAGAAGGCACCGCCAATGCCGTGCTCGAGATGCGGCGAGAGTATCGGTATTGACCGTCTATCTCGACACCAGCGTCGTCATCTCGCTGTTTCTTCTGGACGATCATTCCAGACGGGCGCGCGGCTGGGCGAGGGCTGAGCAGCGCGTCGTCGTCACCCCCTGGACCCTGACCGAGTTCACGTCGGCCACGTCCTTGATGATCCGCAAGGGCGCCGTCACGCCGGACGCGGCGGCTGAAGCGGAAGCCCGCGTCGATCGCTGGGCCGGGGCCGGCCGCCTCATCGACCTGGATCCCGAGGCCTTCGACTTGGCCCGCCGCCTGATGCGACGCCACCGTCGCCTTCGGGCGCCGGACGCCCTGCACCTCGCTGCGGCCAAGCTGAGCGGACTGGGATTGGCCAGTTTCGACGTCGATCTGGCCGAAGCCGCTCGCGAAGAAGGGCTGGACGTCGTCGTGCCATGACCCTCGCCAAGATTTGCGGCCTGACGACGCCCGAAACGCTCGACGCCGCGCTGGATCACGGCGCGACCTTCGTCGGCGCGGTCACCTTCGGCAGAAGCCCGCGCCATCTGGAGCCGCTGCAGACCGCGACCCTGTTCGACCGGGCGCGCGGGCGGGCGAAGATCGTCTCCGTGGTCGTGAACCCCGACGACCTGCTCTTGACCACCCTGGCGCTGAGCCTGAGGCCCGACTTCATCCAGCTGCACGGGTCCGAGACGCCCGAACGCGCCGCGGAGGTCCGCCGCCTGACCCGGGCCGGGATCATCAAGGCCCTGCCGGTGCGCGAGGCCGCGGATCTGGCCGCCGCCGACGCCTGGGCCGGGGTCGCCGACCATCTGATGTTCGACGCCAAACCGCCCGAGGGCGCCGATCTGCCCGGCGGGGTGGGGCACGCCTTCGACTGGTCGATCCTGTCGGGGCGGACCTTCGAGCGGCCGTGGTTCCTGGCGGGCGGCCTGGACCCGGACAACGTGACGCGGGCCGTCAGGGTCACGGGCGCGCCCTTGGTCGACGTCTCCTCTGGCGTCGAAAGCGCCCCGGGTGTTAAGGAGCCGGCCCGCATCGCGGCCTTTCTGAGGGCCGTCGCCGAGGCCTGAAAGCCGGTTTTCGTGAACGCTCCGATCCCCAACTCCGCCTACGCCTGGCCCGACGCCGAGGGTCGCTTCGGTCCCTTCGGCGGTCGCTTCGTGGCCGAAACCCTGATGCCCGCCGTGCTGGAGCTGCAGCAGGCTTACGACGCCGCCAAGGCCGACCCGGCGTTTCAGGCCGAGCTGGACCAGTGGCTGGAGCACTACGTCGGGCGCCCCAGCCCTCTGTATCTGGCCCAGCGCCTGACCGACCACCACGGCGGCGCCAACATCTGGTTCAAGCGCGACGAGCTGAACCACACCGGCGCGCACAAGGTGAACAACTGCATGGGCCAGATCCTGCTGGCCATGCGCATGGGCAAGACGCGCATCATCGCCGAGACCGGCGCCGGCCAGCACGGCGTGGCCACCGCCACCGTCTGCGCTCGTTTCGGCCTGCCCTGCACCGTCTACATGGGCGCCGTCGACGTGGAGCGTCAGGCCCCGAACGTCTTCCGCATGAAGCTGCTGGGCGCAGAGGTCATTCCCGTCACCAACGGCCGTTCGACGCTGAAGGAGGCGATGAACGAGGCCATGCGCGACTGGGTCACCAACGTGGCCGACACCTATTACATCATCGGCACGGCGGCCGGTCCCCACCCCTATCCGGAGCTGGTGCGCGACTTCCAGTCGGTGATCGGCAAGGAGGCCAAGGCCCAGATGATGGCGCGGCGCGGCAAGCTGCCCGACGCCTGCGTCGCCGCCATCGGCGGCGGGTCGAACGCCATCGGCCTGTTTCATCCCTTCATCGACGACCCGTCCGTGCGCCTGATCGGCATCGAGGCCGCCGGGCGCGGCCTGGACGGCCCCGACCACGCCGCCTCGCTTCAGGGCGGCCGGCCCGGCGTGCTGCACGGCAACCGCACCTACCTGCTCCAGGACGACGACGGCCAGATCCTGGAGGGCCATTCCATCTCCGCCGGCCTCGACTATCCCGGCATCGGCCCGGAGCACGCCTGGCTGCACGAGAGCGGCCGCGCCGAATACCGCGCCGCCACCGATCAGGAAGCGCTGGAGCAGTTCCAGCTGTGCTCCAAGCTGGAAGGCATCATCCCCGCGCTGGAGCCCTCTCACGCCCTGGCCCGCGTCGGCGAGATCGCGCGCGAGGTTGGCAAGGACGGCGACGTCGTGCTGAACATGTGCGGGCGGGGCGACAAGGACATCTTCGCCGTGGCGAAGCACCTGGGTGTGGAGTTGTGATCATGCGTACGGTCTTCGTCGCGGCCTTCGCCGCCGCCTGTCTGTCGGCCGGCGCCGCCGCGGCCCAGGACGCCGCCGCCGAGGTCGGCCTGCCGCTGGTCGAAGGCATGACCTTCGACGACACCTGCGGCCCGCGCCCCCAGTATCAGGGCAAGGCGATGTGCGTGCGCGGCGCGCTGGCGTCCATCGGCCCGGTCGCCGAAACCTACATCGGCCACTTCAAGGGTCAGGGCTGGCAGGTGGTCGACGGTCGCGAGAACGGCGTGATCTTCGCGCGCCGACGGCTGGAAGGCGGCTGCGACGGGCTGGAGTTGGCGGCCTATTACGACGAGAACCGTCCGGTAGGCCCGGCGACGCAGGCCTGGATCGCCTTCGCCCCCCTGCCCGGCGACGTCTGCCCCGTGGCCGCCGCCCAGTGACGGTCGCCCGCATCGACGCGCGCTTTGCGGCGCTGAAGGCCCAGGGCCGGGCCGGGTTCGTGACCTACGTCATGGCCGGCGATCCGTCGCGCGACGCGACGCTGGAGATCCTGCGCGGCCTGCCCGCCGCGGGCGCCGACCTGATCGAGCTCGGCTTTCCCTTCTCCGATCCCATGGCCGAGGGGCCGACGATCCAGAAGGCAGCCGCGCGCGGGCTGAAGTCCGGCCTGACTCTGAGGGGCACGCTGGATCTGGCGCGCGACTTCCGCGCCGGCGACGCCGACACGCCGCTGATCCTGATGGGCTACCTCAATCCGCTGGAGACCTACGGCCACGCCGCCTTCGCGCGCGACGCGGCGGCGGCGGGGGTCGACGGCCTGATCGTGGTGGACTGCCCGCCGGAGGAAGCCGGGCCCCTGACCGACGCGCTCGACGCCGAGGGGATCGCCCTGATCCGCCTGGCCACGCCGACCAGCGACGACCACCGCCTGAAGACCGTCACGGCCCGCACCTCGGGCTTCGTCTACTACGTCTCCGTCGCAGGCGTGACCGGCGTGAAGTCGGCCGACGCCGAGGCCGTGGCCCCCGCCGTCGCCCGCGTGCGCGCCGCCTCCGGCCTGCCCGTGGCGGTCGGCTTCGGCATCCGCACGGCCGAGAGCGCCGCTCGCATGGCCCGCGTCGCCGACGCCGTGGTGACCGGCTCGGTCTTGGTCGACGAGGGCGCGGCGGCGGTGTCGGAGAACGCCGACCCCGTTCGGCGCGTTCTGGACAAGGTGCGCGACCTGGCGGACGCCGTCAGGGGTGCGCGCGCGACCCAGATCGCGTAAAGGCGCCCGCCATGGCCAACGAAAAGTCCCCCGAGAACCGTCCGCTGACCGGCTGGCTCAGCCGCATCGCCCCCGGCGTGCGCAAGATCGTCAGCCGCCGCGACGCGACGCCCGACAATCTGTGGGTCAAGGACCCCGACACGGGCGACATGCTGTACCGCACCGATCTGGAGGCGGCCCTGTGGGTCACGCCGTCCGGCCGGCACATGCGCCTGAACGCCGAGCAGCGGCTTAAGGTCACCTTCGACGACGGCCTGTGGGAGGACGTCGCCACGCCCGAGGTGCCCGAGGACCCGCTGAAATTCTCGGACGGCAAGCCCTATCGCGACCGCCTGAACCAGGCGCGCAAGGCCGCGGGCCGCAAGGACACCATGGCCATCGGCGTGGGCGAAATCGACGGCGTCGAGGCCGTGGTCATCGTTCAGGACTTCTCCTTCATGGGCGGCTCGCTGGGCATGGCGGCGGGCGAGGCCTTCATCAAGGCGGCGCAGGAGGCCGTCTCTCGCGGTCTGCCTCTGGTCTGCTTCACCGCCGCCGGCGGCGCGCGCATGCAGGAAGGCGCCCTGTCGCTGATGCAGATGGCGCGCACCACCCTGGCGATCCAGGAGCTGAAGGCCGCGGTGCTGCCCTTCGTCGTCGTCCTGACCGACCCGACCACCGGGGGCGTCACCGCCAGCTACGCCATGCTGGGCGACGTCCACCTGGCCGAGCCGGGCGCCCTGATCGGCTTCGCCGGCCCGCGCGTCATCGAGGCGACCATCCGCGAGAAGCTGCCCCCCGGCTTCCAGCGTGCCGAGTATCTTCAGGAAAAAGGCATGGTCGACCGCGTCGTCCCCCGCCCCGACCTGCCGCGTACCCTGGGCCGGATCCTGTCCATGCTGATGGACGGGAAGAAGGCGGCCTAGGCTCGCCGGCCGAAGGGCCAGTCGAGCACGGCCCCGGCCCACAGCGCCCACCAGACGATCGCCGGCTGAAGCGCCAGTCTCGGCACGTGGTACAACAGGCTGGGTGGCAGGCCGCCGCCCGCCAGCGCCTGCCGCGCGTGTTCGAAATTGGCCGGCCAGACGCATGCCGCATAGAGCGCCAGCCCGATCCCGGCAGCCCGGCGCAGGCGCGGGAGCATCAGGCCCACCGCGCCCACGATCTCGGCCAGCCCCGTCAGGGCCACGACCAGCTCCGGCAGGGGAACCCAGCCCGGCACTATGTCGACGAACGGCCCGGGCAGCGCGAGGTGCATCGCCCCCGCCGCGAGATAGGCCGCCGCCAGGGCCCATCGGGCCACCGTCCGCGCGCGTTCGGACTTGAGCTTCGTCATGATCCGCTGAATAGCACCGCCATGCGCCCCGTGGCCCCCGCTTCCTGATGGACCCCGTCTCCGAGCGTCTGCGCCTGCGCCATCCGCAGCGGATCGACCTGTCGCTGGACCGGATGGCGGCGCTGTGCCGCGCGCTGGGCGATCCGCAGGATCGGCTGCCGCCCGTGGTCCACGTCGCCGGCACCAACGGCAAGGGCTCCACCGTCGCCTTCGTCCGCGCCATGGCCGAGGCGGCGGGCCTGCGCGCCCACGCCTACACCTCTCCCCACCTGGTCCGCTTCGCCGAGCGCATCCGGCTGGCCGGCACGCTGATCGACGACGCCACGCTGAACGGGATCCTCGACCGCATAGAGGCGACGGGGCTGGAGGCCACGGTTTTCGAAAGCACCACCGCCGCCGCCTTCCTGGCCATGGCCGAGACGCCCGCCGATCTGGCGGTGATCGAGGTGGGGCTGGGCGGCCGGCTGGACGCCACCAACGTCATTTCGCGCCCGCTGATCACGGCGGTGGCGCCGGTCGATCTGGACCATGCGGAGTTCCTCGGGACCGACCTCGCCGGCGTGGCGGCGGAAAAGGCCGGCATCTTCAAGCCCGGCGCCCCCGCGATCCTGGGCCGCCAGTCCGAGGTCGCCCACGCCGCCCTGATCGCCCGGGCGGAAGCCGTCGGCGCCCCCGTAACCGCCATGGGGACCGACTTCGACGCCTGGGCCGAGCGCGGCGGCATGGTGGTGCAGACCGCCGAGCGCCTGCTGGATCTGCCCGCCCCCCGCCTGCCCGGCGCGCACCAGATCGACAACGCCGGGCTGGCGACGGCGATCGCGCTGGAACTGGGCCTGCCCGACGAGGCGATCGCGCGCGGGATCGAAACCGCGACCTGGCCCGCGCGGATGCAGCGGCTGACGACAGGTCCGTACGGTCGCGCGGCGGCGGCGGCGGGCGCCGAGCTGTGGCTGGACGGCGGGCACAATCCGCACGCGGCGGCGGCGCTGGCCGCCTTTCTGGCCGAGCGTCAGGCGCGCGATCCGCGCCCCACCGCCCTGATCGTCGGCATGCTGGCCAACAAGGACCACGCCGGCTTCTTCGAGGCGCTGCGGGAATCCGCCGCCCAGGTTTTTGCCGTCGCCTTCGACGGCGCCTGCGCCCCGCCCGAGGCGCTCGCCGCCGTCGCGACCGGCCACGGCCTCGGCGCCCTGGCCGTCGGTCAGATAGACGCCGCGCTCGACCGCGCCCTGGCACTGGGCGCCGGCCGCGTGGTCATCTGCGGCTCGCTGTATCTGGCGGGAGAAGTGCTGGGGGCCGATCCTGAGACGTGGCCGACATAGACCTTTTCCTCCCCTTCAGGGGTGGAGGAGGTCGCATCGCGACCGACGACCTGGCCGATGCGAAGCATCGGACGGGTGGGAAGGGGCCTGTGAGACGAACTCGGTCGGTCCGAGGGCCGCTCGCCCTGCCCCTCCCCCCTGTCGTCGCTGCGCGCCGACATCCCTCCCCTGAAGGGGAGGGAAATTCGTCAGGCCGCCTTCACGCCCGCCTCGGCCAGCCATTCGACCAGCTTGCCCTTGGGCATGGGGCCGACCTTCATCGAGGTCATCTCGCCGTCGCGGAACAGCATCAGGGTCGGGATGCCCTTCACGCCCAACCTGGACGGGGTCATCGGGCTGTCGTCGATGTTGACCTTGGCCACGGTGACGGCGCCGGCCATCTCGTCGGCGATCTGCTCCAGCGCCGGGCCGATCTGCTTGCAGGGGCCGCACCACTCGGCCCAGAAGTCCACCAGCACGGGGGTGGAGGACTTCAGCACGTCGGTCTCGAAGCTGTCGTCGGTGACCTTGACGGTGGGCATGGGCGCATCCTGAAACGGGGAGAAACTCGGTCGGCCATGATGTGGGGCGAATCGGGCGCGGTTCAATCCCGCCGTCGAAAGCCCTCCCCCTCGATGGCGGAGGGAGTCGCCGCGCCGATCAGATGCCCAGCATCGCCTCCGGGATCGGCATCAGCCGCGGCCCGTCGGTCCAGACCAGCGCGGCCTCCACCCGCCGCCCCGGCCACACGGTCTTCAGCGCCGCCACGTACAGGGCCATCTGCGTCAGATAGGCGGGGTCGGCGTCCTCGATGCGGTCGGGGGCGGGGCGGTTGGTCTTGAAGTCGACGACCAGCACCCGGTCCGGGGTGATCGCCAGCCGGTCGATGCGGCCCGACACCGTCAGCCCGCCGACCTTGCCCGCCACGGCCACCTCGGCGCGCGAGCCGGGGCCGAACACCTCGGCGAAGACGGCGTCGTCCAGCACGCCCAGCGCCGCGCCCACCATCTCGTCGATCCGCGCCTGATCCAGGTCCGGCTCGCGCGCCAGCAGGCGACGCGCCACCTCGTCGCGCCGCGCGGGCTCGACGTCGGGCAGCCGCTCCAGCAGCCGGTGGATGAGGTCGCCGCGCCGGAACCGGCCCAGCGGCGCCCCCGCGCCCGCCGCCGTGGCCAGGGGCGAGGGCGCCGGCACGCGGATCGATCCCTCCAGCCGCGACGGCGACGACGGCCGCGCCAGCACGTCCGCCGGCGGCGCGCGCCGGGTCCAGTCGGGCACGTCGGTCGGCGCCGCTTCCGAAACCGCCGCCTTGCCGATCGCCGTCACCGGATCGGCCCCGAACCGCCGGATCGTCCTCCCGCCCGGCCCCTCCAGGTCGCGCACGCCCTCCAGCCGCCCGAACGTCTCCTCGATCACGTCGCGCCAGCTGCCTTCCGGCGCGCCCTTCCGGTTGGCGGCGTGGCGGCCCATGACGATCACGCGGTCGCGCGCCCGCGTCAGGGCGACGTACAGCAGCCGCAGCCCCTCGGCCTTGCCGCGCTCGTCGCGTTCCGTCCGCGCGGCCGCGGCCACGTCGCAGTCCTCGCCCTTGGACGACGCGCACAGCACGCGCCCCTCGGTCCCGTCCGGCAGGGTCAGCGGCAGCAGGGCCACGCCCTTGCCGCCGCCAGGCGCCCCCGTGGTGTCGGGCAGGATCACCACCGGCGCCTCCAGCCCCTTGGCGCCGTGGACGGTCATCACGCGCACCTGTCCGCGCGGCCCCTCCAGCTCGCGCTTCACCTGGACCTCTGCGGTCTCCATCCGGCCCAGCGCCGTCTCCAGATCGACCGCCCCGCGGCCCTCGACCGCCAGCGCCAGGTTCAGCGTCTCGTCGATCGCCTCCGCCGCCTCCGCGCCCAGCCGGTTCAGCATCCGCACCCGCCCGGTCAGGCCCCGGTCGTCGACACGGTTCAGCAGGCCTGAGAAGAAGCCGAAGGCGTCGCGGCCGGCCAGATCACTCGCGTCTTCCAGCAACGCCCGCGCATGCGCCCATTCCGGCCGCTCGTCCCCGCGCCGCCGCAGCTCGCCCCACAGACCGCCGCGCCCCTCGCGCCCGGCCAGGTCGAACAGGCTGTCCTCGCTCACCTCGCAGAACGGCCCGCGCAGGATTTCCGCCACCGTCAGGTCGTCGTGCGGGAACAGGGCGAACCGCGCCAGCGCGCGCAGGTCGTGGAACGCCACGTGCTCGGACAGCATCAGCCGGTCGGCGCCCGCCACCGGCACGCCCTCGGCCTTCAGCGCGCGCAGGATCTCCTCGAACAGCCCGTCGCGCTTGCGCACCAGCACCAGATAGTCGCCGTAGCCGGCGGGCTTCAGCTCGCCGCGCTTGTCGTGCACGGCGACGCCGCCCTCGACCTGGCGTTTGATCTCCTTCGCCAGATCGCGCGCCAGCGCCTTGCGCGAGCCGTCCTCCGGCTCGGCGTCCACCGGCTCCCACGCGTCCCGCTCGACCTTCTCCGGATCGACGTGCATCGCCCACAGGTCGATGGAGCCCGGCTGATCGCCGCGGAAGGCGACGTGCTTCGCCCACTCGCCGGTCTCGCCCACGGCGGCGACAGCGCGGTCGGGCCGGTCGAACACGGCGTCGACGAAATCCAGCACGGTCTTCGTCGAGCGGAACGACGTCGCCAGATCGACCCCGGCATAGGCCAGGCCCGCCCCCTCGGCCCGCTGGAAATACCGCCCTCGCTCCTCGCGCAGCCGCTCGGGCCGCGCGCCCTGGAAGGAATAGATCGACTGCTTCTCGTCCCCGACGGCGAACACGGTGCGCGGCCGGTCAGAGCCGCGCTCGGCGCCCGCCCCGTCGAAGAAGGCCTCGGTCAGCGCCTTCAGGATTTCCCACTGCTCCGGCGCCGTGTCCTGGGCCTCGTCCAGCAGGACGTGATCGACCCCGCCGTCCAGCTTGAACAGCACCCAAGCCGCGTCGGCCGGTACGGTCAGCAACTGCACCGCCGCCGCGATCAGGTCGGCGAAATCCAGCGCGCCGGTCCTGGCCTTGGCCACCTCGTAGAAGGCCGCGTGCACCCGGGCCAGCGCCAGCACGTGCGCCGTCTCCTCCGCCGTGCGAATTTTCCGGGAGACGTCCAGCGCGTGCAGATAGGCCGTCTGCAGCTGCGTCAGCTCCTCGGCGGCGGCGGGAGGCGCCTGCTTCGTCGCCATCTTGGCGCGCGGGCCGTCCTTGGTCAGGAAGACCGACCGGATCGCCTCGAAGGTCCAGTCCGCCGTCCGCATCCGCGCGGCGCAGTCGGCGTCGGTCTTGGACCCGCTCGCCATCGCCTCGGCCAGCGCCAGCCAGCGCCCCCGGTCCAGCCGCCGCATGAAGCCGGACTGGTGCTCCTCCAGCGTCTCCGTGCCGTCCAGTCCGAACGCCCCATGCGGCCCCGGGCTGGTCCCGTCGGCGATGCGGTCCAGCCAGGCCGTCAGCACCGCGCGATCCGCCTCGA
This sequence comes from Afipia felis, assembly GCA_943371835.1. Lineage (GTDB taxonomy): Bacteria > Pseudomonadota > Alphaproteobacteria > Caulobacterales > Caulobacteraceae > Brevundimonas. The sequence goes on from CALRWJ020000010.1 coordinate 16,137, forward strand.
TCCGGCCCAGCAGGTCCTGGAAGCTCTGCCAGTCCAGTGTGACCGCGAAGTGGGCATAGGCGCGGCCCACCGCTCCGTCCGGATCGGCCAGGGCGTGGCGCGCCAGATCGTCGCGCGCCTGCGTCGACAGCTCGGCCGCGCCCGCGTCGTCCAGCACCTCGAACCCCGGATCGACCCCCGCCTCCAGCGGGAAGCGCCGCAACAGCTGCTCGCAGAAGGCGTGCAGCGTCTGGATCTTCAGCCCGCCCGGCGTCTCCAGCGCGCGGGCGAACAGGCGGCGCGCCCGCGACAGGTCGTCGGGCGCCAGCCGGTCCGCGTCCGACCCGTCCAGCGCCGCCAGCTGACCTCGCAGCTTGGCGTCGTCGAGGATCGCCCACTCGCCCAGCCGCGCGTACAGCCGCCCCTGCATCTCGGCCGCCGCCGCCTTGGTGTAGGTGACGCACAGGATCTCCGCCGGCCGCGTCCCGGTCAGCAGCAGGCGCGCCACGCGGTCCACCAGCGTCGAGGTCTTGCCCGACCCGGCGTTGGCCACGACGAAGACCGTCGCGCGCGGATCGGCCGCCGCGCGCTGGGCCGGGTCGGCGACGAACAGGGCGGGGGCCGACGCGCCGGTCATGCCTCGTCCCCCTCGCCGCCGCCCGCCACGTGCCATTCCCACACGCGCGCCAGATGGTCGTAGTTGCCGCCGAAATTGCCCATGAACTGCGGCGCGGCCCACGACACATACGGCTCTTCCTCGTGGTCGAACCGCGCCACGCGACCCCTCAGCCCCTCAAGCGCCGCCATCGACAGCGCCATGGCCTCGGCGCCCGAGGCGCGCACCGCCGTTTCGTCCGCCCGGTCGCGGCCCGTGACGCGGACATAGGTCAGCTCCTCCGGTTCCACCGCCGGATGATCCTTCAGTCCCGCCTCGGCCAGGATGGCGCCGGTCAGGGTCAGCTGCGGCGCGAACCCCGCCTCGATCTGCTTCTTCGAGGGGATCTGCCCGGTCTTGAAATCCATCACCGCCGCGCCGTGGGCCGAGATTTCGATCCGGTCCGCCTTGGCCGTCACGGTGAAAGGACCGAACGGCGCGGCGAAGGTGTGCTGCACGCTCTCCTCCACCCGCACCTCGATGCCCCGCGCGCGACGCTCGGCCTCCAGCCGCGACAGGGTGCGGGCGCAGTTGCGGGCCAGCGGCCCCTCGCGCGCCATCGCCGCCGCGTCGAATCCGGCATGGCCCAGTTCCTCGATCAGCAGGTCGTGCAGCACGCCCTCGCAATCGTCGGGCAGGGCCTCGGGCCAGCTGACCACCAGCCGCTCCAGCGCCTTGTGCACCGCCGTGCCGCGCGCCAGCGCCTCGGCCGACCGCCCCGGCCGCTCCATCTCCTTCAGGCCCAGCACGTAGCGGGCGTAGACCGCATAAGGGTCGCGCACCCACCGCTCGATCGCCGTCACCGGCAACGTGCGCGGACGCCGCGCCACCGGCGGCGTCGGGCGCGGTCGCTTCGCCGGCGTGTCGTCGCCCGTCGGCGCGTCCAGCGCGCGGGCCAGCGTCAGCGGCGCTGTCGCTTCGGTCACCTGCACGCCCGCGCCCTTGGCCAGCATCCGCAGCCGCCACAGCCATCGGCTGGGCACCGCCGGCTGGCCGCCGCGCCGCCGTCGCTCGACCAGCACCACTTCCGGCGAGGACGCCGCCTGGATGAAGTCCTGCGCCGTCTGGCCCAGCCGCTTCTCCGGCGGCGGCAGGCCCACCGACGCGCGCATCGGCCGCGACAGCAGGGGATCGATCGAGGCCGCGCCCGGCCACACCCCCTCCTCCAGCCCCGCCAGAATGACCCGGTCGGCCCGCACCAGGCGCGCCTCGATGGCCCCCAGGATGCGCAAGCTGGGGTGCGTCGCGTCGCCCGCGCGCACGGTCTCGGCGTCCATCAGCTTGGTCAGCAGCCGCGCGAAAGCCGTCGCGTCCAGCTCGCCCAGCGGCGCGCCGTGCGCGATCAGCCCGGCCAGCAGCGCCGCCGCCGCCTCTCCGTCGTTCCCCGCCCACGCGTCCAGCCCGGCGACTGCCTCGACGAAGCCCGTCAGCGTCCGCGCCGCCTGATCCAGCGTCGGCTCCGGCACGGCGCGCGCGGGCGCGATCAGCGCCTCCACCTGGTCCAGCAGCGCCTCCGCCGCCCGCGCCTGCGCCACGGTCGTCTCCGACGGCGCCCGCCCGTCGTCCCGGGGCGAGCGCGCCTTCAGCAGCTTCGCCCGCGCCCGCGTGAAATCCCGCAAGCGCGGCCCCCGCAGGGCCAGCCGCTCCAGCCCGCGCCGGGCGTCCGTGAACTCGTGCCCCTCCAGCGCGATCGTGACCGCCGGATGCTTCAGCAGTCCCAGCAGCGCCTGCGGATCCAGCGGGTCCGCCAGCACCCGCGCCGACAGGCTCAGCAGCCGCCCCGCCGGCGTCCGCGACAGCGGCATGCCCGACGAGCTGTCGGCCACCACGCCCCACCGCTCCAGCCGCGCCGACACGCGCCGCGACAGGTCCAGGTCCGGCGTCACCAGGGCGCAGCTGCGGCCCGGCGTCTCCAGCGCCTCGCGCATCATCACCGCGATCGCGGCGGCCGCGTCCTCCTCGTTCTCGGCGGTCAGGACCGACAGGCCCTCCAGCCCCTCGGCCACCGGATCGGCGCCCGTCACGTCGGCCGCCTCATCGCGTAGGGTCTGGATGGCGCTCTGCCAGTCGCCGGTCGTTTCGGCGGGCCGCAGGGCCTCGGCCAGCACGCGCCCGCGCGCCCCGCCCTTGCGCGCCGCGACCGGCTCTTCCGCCGGCCGGAACCACGGCCGCACGGCCCCGCGCTGAACCCCCACCGCCGTCAGCAGCCGCGCCAGCGAGTGCTGGGGATGCTGGGCGTCCGTCGTGACTTCGCCCCAGACGTCCTCAGCCATGTCGCGGTCCAGCCCGGGCACGACCACCGCCCCGCGCGGCGCCCCCGCCACGGCCCTCAGCACCGCCGCCGCCGCCGGCGCCGTGCCGGTCGATCCGGCGGCCAGCACGGGACGCTCGGGCGGGCTTTCCGTCCAGCGCCGGGCCAGCAGACGCAGCAGCTTCGAGCGCCGCCAGGCGGGGTCGACCATGCCCAGCTCGGCCAGCCGCGCGGGCCACCGCTCGGTCGCCAGCCGCAGGAATTTCGCGCTCTCCTGCCAGTGTCGCGCCAGGTCGCCGGACATCATCTCGTCCAGCTTCGACAGGTCCTCGACCTCCTCGATCTGGCAGCTGTCCAGGAACCGCCCCAGGGCGTCGGCCAGCCCCAGCGCGCCGACCGGCGTCAGGCCGGGCCGCAGGTCGGACTCCACGATCAGCCGCGCCAGCTCGAACCTCCGCGCCCGCGCGTCGATGGCCGGCGGCAGGTCCAGCCCCACGTCGCCGGGCGAGAACGGCGGCTCGTCCTCCTCCAGATCGCCCAGCGGCCGCACCTCCGGCAGCAGCACCGCCCGGTCGCCCGCACGCCGCGCCAGCGCCTGCGAGAACGCCCGCGCCGCCCGCCGATTGGGCAACAGCACCACCGCGTCCGACAGCGCCTCCGGATCGCGATCCCCCAGCCACGCCAGCACCCCGTCCGCCAGATCCTCCAGAAACGGCCGATGCGCGTCGATGGAGAACCAGCGCGGGGCCGAGCCGGAGAAGGGGTCGAACGTCATCAAATCCTCCCCCCTTCATCGACTCCCTTCCCCTCGAGGGGGAAGGGTGGACGAAGGGTCGCCGGAGGCGATCCGAGGACGGGATGGGGTGGAGGCACGATGGAGAGCGTAGGATCGCGGATGACTCCATCCGCGTCTTCCCAGCCCTGCGCCAGAAAGTCTGCGTCCATCCCCACCCGACCCTCCCCCCTGGAGGGGGAGGGCTCGCGTGCATCTGCCTTACCCCGTGGCAAGATCATGCGTTGAGCCGCGCCTCCGCCTCGTCCCGCGCCTGCGGGTCGCCGACGTGCATCCAGTCGCCGTTCAGGACGCAGCCGAACAGCCGACCCTCCGCCGCCGACTTCCGCCACAGCGGGCTCAGCGAGAACGTCCCGTCCGGCCCGTGATCGGCATAGCCGGGCCGCGTGATGTGCACGCCCATGTAGGCGAAGGGCGCGCTCGCCGCGTCGCCGCGGAACGTCAGCCGCCCCCCCTTCCCAGCCATGTCCTCGGCCAGGAAGAAATCCCCGTCCCCCTCGAACCCGATCGAGCCTTCGCGTCGCGCCAGCAGCAGGGCCGCGTCCATCCGCTCCGGATCCCACAGGCGGACCAGCTCGCCCAGCGCGTCGCCCCGGTCGATCCAGACGCTGTCGATGTTGGCCACGAAGACCGGGTCGTGGCCCAGCAGCGCCCGCGCCTTCTTCAGCCCGCCTCCCGTCTCCAGCAGCTCCGCCCGCTCGTCGGAGATGACGATCTCCGGCCCGCGCCCGCGCGCCTTCAGATGCGCCTCCAGCCGATCGGCGAACCAGTGGACGTTGACCACCGCGCGCACCACCCCCGCCTCGGCCAGCCGGTCCAGCACGTGGTCGATCAGCGCCCGGCCCCCGACTTCGACCAGCGCCTTGGGCCGGTCGTCCGTCAGCGGCCGCATCCGCGTGCCCAGCCCGGCGGCGAGGACCATGGCGGTCTTCGGCGTCATCGCCCTTCTCCCCTCGGGGGAGAAGGTGGCTCGCGGAGCGAGACGGTTGAGGGGGCTGCCGGCCCCACGCCCATCGCCTGCCATCCGGCGCGCCCGACCCTACCCCTCATCCGAGCGGCTCCGCCGCCCACCTTCTCCCCCAAGGGGAGAAGGACGCATTCGCTCACCATCACCGCGCCTCCACCGGAACGTGCCGGGCGAACCAGGCGGCCACCTTCTCCAGTCCCGGCTTCCGCAGGTTGCGGTCCAGATGCGCCCACATCCGCGGCATGAACTGCGCATAGCGCGGCTTGCCGTCGCGCGAGATCAGCCGGGCGAAGACGCCCAGAATCCGCGCTTCGTTCAGCGCCGCCAGCGCGGCATAGTCGGCGCGGTATTCCTCACGCGGGACCATGGCCACGTCGCAATAGTGGTCGAAGCACACCGCCTCCAGCTCCGGCGGAACGTCGCGCCGCGCGTCCTGCAGCAGCGAGTGCAGGTCCCACACGGGATGAGCCAGCACCGCGTCCTGGAAGTCGATCAGCCCCACCCGCCGGTGATGCGCCCGGTCGGGCAGCCAGATCAGGTTCTCAGCATGATAGTCGCGATGCGCGATGGTCCAGGCCTTGGCCTCCGCCATCGCCGCGATCGGCGCCCAGGCCTCGGCCCATTCGTCCAGCGCCGCCTGGCCGAAGTCGACCTGCGGCCGGAACTTCGGCCACCACTCCATGAACAGGTCCGCCCCGCCCTGCAACGCCGTGACGTCATAGGTCAGCAGCGGCCAGTCGCCGCCCGGTCCCTGCATCACCGGCGGCTGAAGCGCCGCCATGTGGATGCGCGCGACGGCGTCCACCGCCGCCAGATACAGCGGCGCCTGCGGCTCGCCGTCTTCGATGACGCGCGCGAACAGGTCGTCGCCGAAGTCCTCGATCACCGCCAGACCGTTGGGCGCGTCGACCGCGATCACCTCGGGCGTCGACAGGCCGGCGTGGCGCAAATGTTCGGCCACTGCGGTGAAGGCCTCGATCCGTCCCGCCGACAGCCGCGCCGTCGCGTTCCAGCCGGCCGCCCGGCGCTGCTCCGGCGTCCACGACGGATCGCACGGCGGGCTCTCGGCGGACGGCGCCTGGTCCATCAGCATCAGGGTGCGGCCCGACGCAGTGGTCAGCCGCTCGTACCGCCGCGTGGACGCGTCACCGGGCAGGGGCGCGCGCGCCGCCTCGGCCAGGCCGGCGGACTTCAGGAAGTCGAGCCTCAGGGCTTCACGATCGGACATGGATCTCCTTCATCGCCTCTTCCCACCGCCCTGCGCCAGAAACGGTCGCAAGCCGGCCCGCGCCGTCCTCTTCCAGCCGGATCGTCAGCCGATCGGGCCCCAGCCAGACGTCCGGATCGTCGCCAAGCCGCTCCGGCCATTCGATCAGGGCGCAGCCCGCGTCCAGTGCCTCGTCCAGCCCGATCTCCGCAGCCTCGGACGCCCGCTCCAGCCGGTACAGGTCGAAATGGGCCACCGGCGGCGCGGTCTCGTAGAACTGCACGATCGTGAAGGTCGGGCTGGGCACGTCCGCATCCTCGCCCGCCAGCGCCCGGATCAGCCCGCGCGCCAGCGTCGACTTGCCCATGCCCAGCGGCCCGTCCAGCAGCACGGCGTCGCCGGCGCGCAGCAGCGGCGCGATCGCCCGTCCCAGCGCCGTCGTCGCCGCCTCGTCCGCCAGCCGGACCCTCACGCGAACTCCGCGTCCGGCTGGGTCGGCAGAACCCGCTCGACGTAGGCCTTCAGCGCATAGGTCGCCTTTCCCGCGTCGACGTCCATCCGCTCGGGCGGGATCGGCTTGCCGACCATCAGGCGGAACGCCTGCTTCCGCTTGTTCAGCAGCTCGTGGAACAGGGTCACGTCCCTCAGCTCGGCCGAGAAGCGGTTGAAGAAGTGGAACAGCCGGCTGTACGGCCCCGACACATGAATCGGCACGATCGGCGCCTTGTATTTGCGCGCCAGCGACGCCGCCGTGGGCGCCCACTCCGGATCGGTCAGCGCCCCGTCCTGCATCCGCGCCAGCCGTCCGGCGGGGAACATCACCACGCAACGCTCGGCCTCGAACGCCGCCCGCGCGGCCTCCAGCGTGGCGCGCGTCTTCTCCCGCGTGCGTTTCTCCACCACCCACTCCACCGGGATCACCGTCTCGGCCAGTCGCGGACAGACCCTCAACGCGTCGGCGTTGGCGAAGAAGATGGCGTCCGGCCGTCGCTTCCGGATCGCGTCGAACACGGCGACCCCGTCGGCGATGCCCGTCGGATGGTTGGCCACGACCACGCAGCGCCTCGTCTGCGGCAGCCGATCCAGATTCAGCGCCGTCGTCTTCAGGTCCAGAAGATCCGACACCTTCTCCAGCGCCTCGTGCCCCGGACTGTCGGCGATCATGTCGGCCATGCGCCGCGCCTGGCGGTAGCCCAGCAGACGGTACAGCCCCGGCCGCACCAGGGGCCACGCCCACGATCCCGTCAGGCGCGGCGCGCGCTCGGCGATCAGGACGTCGACGACATGGGGAGACGCATCAGCCATTCGCCCGGTTGTCGCCGCTCCCGCGCGGGCGGGCAAGCGCTGGTTCGCGCCGGGGCTGACCCAGCCGCGCGCGCCGTGCTACGCCTCCGGCGACAGCCATCGGAGTATGCCCATGCGCACCGCGCTTCTGTTCTCCGCCGCCTTCGCGGCCCTGACCCTCGGGGCCGCCGCCTCGGCCTCGGCGCAGGAGGTCGACCGCTTCACCTATGAGGACATGCTGGCCGCCAACCGCCTGTCCGACCCGCAGGCGTCGCCGGACGGGTCCGAGGTGGTCTATTCGGTGCGCGTCCCGAACGTGGCGAACAGCAGCGGCGTCTCGACCCTGTACGTCCAGCCCCTGACCGGCGACGGCCCGGCCCGCGCCCTGCCGATCTCCGAGGGCGGCGCCAACACCGCGCGCTGGGCGCCGGACGGCAAGCTCTACTTCCTGTCGGGCCGCTCGGGCTCCAGCCAGGTCTGGGTCTCGGCCGACCACGGCGCGACGGCCAGCCAGGTCACCGACCTGCCCGTCGACGTCCAGACCTATCGCCTCAGCCCCACAGGCGACCGCATCGCCGTGGCCCTGGCCGTGCATCCCGACTGCGCCGACCTGGCCTGTTCGGTGGCGAAGACCAAGGCCGAGGCCGACTCCAAGGCCACGGGCATGATCTACGACCGCGTCTTCGTGCGGCACTGGGACACCTGGGGCGACGGCACCCAGAACCATCTGTTCGTGGCCCCGATCGGCGCCGACGGCCGGGCGGGCGAGGCGACCTGGGTCACGCACGGCTTCGACGGCGACACCCCGTCCAAGCCCTTCGGCGACGAGAACGACTTCACCTTCACGCCCGACGGACAGGGCCTCGTCTTCTCCGCCCGCGAGGCCGGCAAGACCGAACCGTGGAGCACCAATTTCGACCTGTTCCGCACCGATCTGTCGGGATCGGGGACCTTCACCAACCTGACCGACGCCAACGACGCCTGGGACGCCGGCCCGGTCTTCTCGCCGGACGGCAAGACGCTGGCGTACCGCGCCATGGCCCGCCCGGGGTTCGAGGCCGATCGCTACGTCGTCACACTGATGGACGTCGCCACCGGCCGCACGCGCCAGATCGCGACCGACTGGGACCGCTCGGCCGACAGCCTGCAATGGGCGCCCGACGGCCGCACGGTCTACGTCACCGCCGGCGACGTCGGCCAGACGCGCCTGTTCGGCATCGACGTGCGCAGCGGAAACGTCGTGCCGATGACCGGCCCCGGCCACGTCGGCGCCTTCGACCTGACGCCGACCGGCTTCGTCTTCGCCCGCGACGCCTTGGACACGCCGTCGGACCTCTGGTTCAAGACCTATCGCGGCCGCGAAATGCCCCGGCAGCTGACCCACGCCAACCCGCAGCTGGAGGCCCAGACCTTCGGCGAGGCGGAGCAGTTCACATTCGCCGGCTGGAACGGCGAGACGGTCCACGGCTACGTCATCAAGCCCGCCGGCCTGGCCCCGGGCGAAAAGGCGCCGGTCGCCTTCCTGATCCACGGCGGGCCCCAGGGGTCGTTCGGCAACAGCTGGTCCTATCGCTGGAACCCGCAGAGCTACGTCGGCGCCGGCTACGCCGTGGTGATGATCGATTTCCACGGTTCCACCGGCTACGGCCAGGCCTTCACCGACGCGATCAGCCAGCACTGGGGCGACCGCCCGCTGGAAGACCTGCAGAAGGGTTGGGCCCACGCCCTGTCGACCTACGACTTCCTGGACGGCGACCGCGCCTGCGCCCTGGGCGCCTCCTACGGCGGCTACATGGTCAACTGGATCGCCGGCAACTGGAACGAGCCGTGGAAGTGCCTAGTCAACCACGACGGCGTCTTCGACACCCGCGCCATGGGCTATGAGACCGAGGAGCTGTGGTTCACCGAGTGGGAGAACGGCGGCCCGGTGTTCGCCAATCCCGAAGGCTACGAGCGCTTCAATCCGGTCAACCACGTCGCCGACTGGCGCGTGCCGATGCTCGTCGTCCAAGGCGACCTGGACTTCCGCATCCCGACCGCCCAGGGCCTGTCGACGTTCAACGCCCTGCAGCGCCGCGGCATCGAAAGCCGCCTGCTGGTCTTCCCGGACGAGAACCACTGGGTGCTGAAGTCGGCCAACAGCCTGCTGTGGCACCAGACCGTCTTCGGCTGGCTGGACCAGCATCTGAAAGCCGAGTGAGCGGCTGCGAAAAAGGGGCGGCGCCGGCGGCGTCGCCCCTCGTCGTTTCGGGCGGCCGATCAGCGCGCGGCGCGCACGCGGGCTTCGTCGACGCGGACCAGTTCGGCGTATTCGCGCTGGGTCATGCAGCGCGGCGCGGACCAGCCCCGGTCGGCGGTCAGGACTTCGCGCGCCGTCATGAACGTGGGCCGTTCGCCATACGCCCGCTCATAGCTGCGCGCCGTCAGCGAGTCCTCGCGGCATACCATCACCTGCTTGCTCAGCGGATCGGCCGTCAGCGCCAGACCGGGGCCGGCGGCGGCCATGACCGTGGCCGCCAGGATGAGGGACGAAGCCAGTTTGCGGATCATGAGAGGGCCTCCAAGGCGCGAAAAAGATCAGGGTTCGGAGGGAAGAATGCGCCTTTTCCCGGCCTTGTAAAGCTTTTGCGACAACTGATCCGCAATCGACTCAAATGACGCGGAAATTTCATGCAGCCCGCGACGCGGCCGGACCGTTCGTCGTTCCGTATCTGCCCGCCATGACCCGTCGCGCCGTACTCGCCTCCGCCCTGGCCTCGCTCGCCGCCGCCTGCTCTCCGCTGGCGGCGCTGAACGCGCTCGGCCCGCGCGATCGGGGCGCCCGGCGCGTCGCGCGCGATCTGACCTACGGCGGGGATGCCCGGCAGAAGATGGACCTTTATGCGCCCACCGACCGAGCCGCGCCGCTGGCGACGCTGGTCTTCTTCTACGGCGGCGGCTGGGATTCCGGGACGCGTGCCCACTACGGCTGGGCGGCCCAGGCGCTGGCGGCCCAGGGCTTCCTGGTCGCCCTGCCCGACTACCGCATCGTGCCGCAGGTGCGGTTCCCCGCCTTCATCGAGGACGCGGCGGCCGCCACCGCCCACGTCGGCCGCATCGCGGCCGAGCACGGCGGCGACCCGGCGCGTTTGGGCGTGCTGGGCCATTCGGCCGGCGCGCACCTGGCGATGATGATCACCCTCGACCGCCGCTACATGGCCGCGGTCGACGCGCCGGACCTGATCCGCGCCGCCGCCGGTCTGGCGGGCCCCTATGAGTTCCTGCCCTTCGACGTGCCCGCCTCGATCAACGCCTTCTCCCGCGCCCCGGACCCGACCCTGACCCAGCCGGTCACCTTCGCCCGCGCCGACGCCCCGCCGATCTGGCTGGGCCACGGGACGGCCGACGAGGTGGTCCATGCCGAGGACACCGAAATCCTGCGCGACCGTCTGCGGGCTCTGGGCGCGCCGGTGGAGGCCAAGCTCTATCCCGGCCTGAACCACGCCGACCTGATCGCGACCTTCTCGCCCCTGTTCCGCAGGAAGGCGCCGGTGCTGGACGACGTCTCGGGCTTCTTCAGAAGGACGCTGGGCTGACGCCCTCAACCCGCGAGCCGCCGCGCGGCGAGCGTCAGGGCGCAAGGATGCCCCGTCTCGCCAAGGTCACGTTCCTCCGTTAAGGGAGGCCATGACAGAACAGATGAACGCATCGGCGGCCCTGGACCGCCTCGAAAACCTCTACGCCGCCTCGGTCGAAAACCTGCGCGCGGCGGTGAAGACCTTCCTCGAAACCGGCGACCGCGCCGACGCCGAGGCCCGCGCGAACGGCCTGTTCGCCTATCCCCGCCTGAAGGTGACCTGGTTCGGCGAGCGTCCGGCCAATCTTGAGACGCGCGCCTATGGCCGCATGTCGCGCCCGGGCGTCTACTCCACCACCGTCACGCGGCCCGACCTGTTCCGGCCCTATCTGACCGAACAGCTGGAGCTTCTGGCCCGCGACTACGGCGCGACCTTCGAGGTCGAGCCCTCGGACCAGGAAATCCCCTTCCCTTATGTGCTGGACGGCTCGGACGTGGTGCTGGACCGCACCCAGACCGCCGCCATCGCCCGCTGGTTCCCCACCACCGACCTGGCCCACATCGGCGACGAGATCTCCGACGGCCTGTTCGACCTGGGCGAGGACTTCCCGCTGGCCCAGTTCGACGGCCTGCGCACCGACTTCTCGCTGGCGCGCCTGCGCCACTACACCGGCACGCCGGTGGAGGCGGTGCAGTCCTACGTTCTCTTCACCAACTACAACCGCTACGTCGACGAGTTCGTACGCTGGGCCATGGAGCGGCTGCGCGATCCGGACGGCCCGTATCAGAGCCTGGTCTGCGCCGGCGGCGTCGTGATCGACCGCGACACCCCGAACCCGGAAGCCGCCGTCATGGACGCGGCCTGGAAGAAGCACCAGATGCCGGCCTATCACCTGACCGCGCCGGGTCACGAAGGCGTCACCCTGGTGAACATCGGCGTCGGCCCGTCCAACGCCAAGACCATCTGCGACCACCTGGCCGTCACCCGCCCCCACGTCTGGATGATGATCGGCCACTGCGGCGGGCTGCGGCCCAGCCAGACCATCGGCGACTTCGTCCTGGCCCACGCCTATCTGCGCGACGACCACGTGCTGGACGCGGTCCTGCCGCCGGACATTCCGATCCCCTCGATCGCCGAGGTCCAGCGCGCGCTCTACGACGCGGCCAAGGCCGTCTCGGGCATGCCGGGCGAGGAGGTGAAGCGGCGCCTGCGCACCGGCACCGTGGTCACCACCGACGACCGCAACTGGGAGCTGCGCTACACGAAGTCCGCGCTGCGCTTCAACCAGAGCCGCGCCGTCGCCATCGACATGGAAAGCGCCACCATCGCCGCCCAGGGCTACCGCTTCCGCGTGCCCTACGGGACGCTGCTGTGCGTCTCGGACAAGCCGCTGCACGGCGAGATCAAGCTGCCGGGCCAGGCCAACCGCTTCTACGAAGGCTCCATCTCCGAACACCTGCAGATCGGCATCCACGCCGTCGACCTGCTGCGCCAGGAAGGCCAGCGCCTGCACAGCCGCAAGCTCCGCGCCTTCGACGAGCCGCCGTTCAGGTGACGGTCTTCACCGGCCGTCATCCTCGGGCTTGACCCGAGGATCAGAAGATCCGGAGGCCGGCTTTTCGCCGTCCGGCATGAAGCCTGCCGCCGCGTCTGACCCTCGGGTCAAGCCCGAGGGTGACGGGAGCGCGTGGTTACGTCTTCCGCAACAGATACAGCCCGAACCCCAGCCACGGGCGGCCGAAGTCGAACATGGACTTCACCCGATCGGCCGAGGCCTCGACCACGCGGCGCTCGACGGCGGTCGGGTTGGCGGCGATCCAGTCGCGCGCCGCCCGGTCCATGGCGCCCAGATAGCGGTCCCAGGTCGCGTCGGACGACGTCTGCGCCGACACGACCTCATACCCCGCCTCGCGCGCCGCGGCCTGCCAACCTTCGTGCGTGGCGTACAGGTTCGACAGCTCCATCACGCGCCGCAGGGTCTCCGGCGGCTCGTCCTTCCAGAACAGGTCGCCCCAGATCACCCAGCCGCCGTCCTTCAGGTGCGGCCTCAGCCCCTCCAGCATGGCGCGCGGCTCGCGCACGCCCTCCCCCGTCGGCTCGGTCGCGCCGATGACGCAGATCAGGTCCAGCCCGCTCAGGTCGGCCAGCACCGTGTCCGACCGCAGCCGATGCAGGGTCACGCGATCCGCCGCCCCCGCCGCGTCGATCCGGCCCTGCGCCAGCGCCGCCATGCCCCAGTCCAGCTCGACCGCGTCCACCGTCATGCCGAAGTCCCGGGCCAGAACGACCGTCACCTCGCCGTTGCCCGCCCCGATCTCCAGCGCCCGCGCGCCTGCGCCCAGTCCCGTCCGCGCGACGCAGGCGGCCAGGTCGACCCGCTCCAGCGCGTTGCAGACCTCCAGCGCGGCATAGGCGATCTGGTGAAAGTTTCGCCGCATCACCGCGGCCCGAACGGGACGACCTTGTTGTTCCGGTCGTGCCCGACGTCGGCCGCGCCCAGATACGGAATCCCGGATCGTTCGCACCAGTAGCGGGCGACCTCCTCCGCCGTCAGGCCGAAGTCCGGGTCGTTCGGCACCACCGCCGACACGCGCCCCATGCGGATGCCCGCCACGCGCCGGATGCTCTCCTGGCCGGTGACGTGGAACATCATCCGGTCGATCCGGTACATCGGCTCCGACACGTCCTCCAGCATCAGCACGTGCCCGGTCAGATCCGGCTCCAGCGCGGTGCCGACCAGCGCATCGAGGATCGACAGGTTGAAGGCGACCGCCGGGCGAGGGTCCTCGTGCAGGCTGGGCTCCCACCCCGCCGGATCGCCCGACTTCAGCCAGTTCAGCGCCCGGATCGCCGTCGGGTCGTTGCGCACCGCGTCCGACGCCATCGGCCCGTGCGCCACCTGCCCGATCCCGTGCTTGTACAGCAGCGCCAGCAGGCTGCCGGCGTCGGAATAGCCCAGATACCGCTTCTTCCGCGCCGCCGGACCGAGCCGGGGCAGCACGGCCTCGGCGATGCGGCACGCGCCGTAGCCGCCGCGCGCGAACCAGACCGCGTCCAGCCGGGGATCGTTGGCGAACTCCACGAAGGCCTCGGCCCGGCTGCGGTCGTCGCCGCCGAAATGCCCGTGCTTGCCGAAGGTCGCGGGGTGAAACACCACCTGCACCTCCCGATCCGGCAGGTGCTCGGCGAACCAGGCCTGGATCGCCTCCGCCCGGTCGGGGTCGAAGCGCGAGCTGGCGTTGACGATGCCGATCTTCATCTGTGGTCCGCGCCCGCGCCCGTGCTAGTCACGACGACCCTCCCCGGTTTCGCCCCTCCGGATCAAGCATGAATCAAGCCTCCTACTTCTTCTGCGGCATCGGCGGGTCCGGGATGTTGCCGCTGGCGCTGATCGTCGCCGCCTCGGGCGCCCGCGTCGAAGGCTCCGACCGCAGCCGCGACCAGGGCCGCACGCCGGAGAAGTTCGCCTGGCTGGAATCGAAGGGCTTCACGCTCTGGCCGCAGGACGGCTCGGGCGTGACCTCCCCGGACCAGATCGTCGTGGCCTCCGGCGCCATTGAGGACACGGTGCCCGACGTCGCCGCCGCCCGCCGCGCCGGCGCGACCCTGCTGAGCCGGCCCGAACTGCTCTCGCGCCTGTTCAACGCGGCGGCTGTCTCCATCGGCGTCGCCGGCACCTCGGGCAAGTCCACGGTCACCGGCATGATCGCCCGCATCCTGGCCGACGCCGGGCGCGACCCGACCGTGATGAACGGCGCGGTGATGAAGGACGTCTCCGACCTCTCGAACCCCTTCGCCAGCGCCCGCGTCGGCTCGCCCGACCTGTTCGTGGCCGAGGTGGACGAAAGCGACGGCTCCATCGCCCGCTACGACGCCACGGTCGCGGTGGTGAACAACGTGGCGCTGGACCACAAGTCGCTGGAAGAACTGCACGACCTGTTCGGCGGCTTCGCCCGGCGCGCGGGCCGGCTGGTGGTCAACCTCGACAATCCGGGCACGGCGGCGCTGGCGAATGAATTTCCCGACGCGATCACCTTCTCCCTGACCGATCCGTCCGCCGCCCTGTTCGCCGACGCCCTGACGCCGCGCCCCGACGGCGCCGCCTTCCGCCTGACCCCGCGCGGCGGCGCGCCGGTCGAGGTCACGCTGAAGACCCCCGGCGCGCACAACGTCGCCAACGCACTGGCCGCCGTCGGCGCCGCCATGGCCCTGGGCGTCGGCCCGGCGCAGGCGGCCGAGGCCCTGTCGCGCTTCTCGGGCATCCGCCGCCGGCTGGAGGTCGTCGGCACGGCGGGCGGCGTCACCGTCATCGACGACTTCGCCCACAACCCGGACAAGATCGCCGCCACGCTGAAGACCCTGCGCGACTTCCCTGGCCGCCTGCTGGTCTTCTTCCAGCCGCACGGCCACGGCCCGCTGAAGCTGATGGGCGCCGAACTGGCCGCCGCCTTCGATCAGGGTCTGGCCCCCGACGACGTCCTGCTGATGCCCCAGCCCGTCTATTACGGCGGCACCACGGACCGCAGCGTCGGGTCGGAAGTGGTGATCGACCCGCTGGCCGCCTCGGGCCGCACCGCCGAGGTCGTCGCGTCGCGTGAGGCCGCCGCCGACCGCCTGCTGGACCTCGCCCGCGCGGGCGACCGCATCGTCGTCATGGGAGCCCGCGACGACACCCTGACGGAGTTCGCGCAGGGTCTTCTGGACCGCCTGGCCTGATGTTGCAGGACCCCGGCGTCGCCCAGGTCGACGAGGTCGTGGTCACCGCGCCGCGCCTGCCGCCGGCCGCCGGCGACGCCGCCTTCTCCGTCACCCGCATCGGACAGGAGACGCTGCGGGGCGAGGCGCGGCTGGACGAGGCGCTGGGCGCCGTTCCCGCCGTCGGCCTGTTCCGCCGCACCTCCAGCCTGACCGCCAATCCCACCACGCAGGGCCTGTCGCTGCGCGCCGTGGCCCCCACCGGCGCCGGTCGCGCGCTGGTGACGCTGGACGGCGTACCGCTGAACGACCCCTTCGGCGGTTGGGTCATCTGGAGCCGCCAGCCGGTCGAGGGTCTGTCCGGCCTCGACGTCGTGCGGGCCGGCGGCACGGGCCCCCATGGCGCCGGCGCCCTGACCGGCGCGGTGATCCTGCGTGAGCGCGATCGGGGCGGCGCCGCGACCGCCGCGATCGGCCAGCGCGGCTCGGCCCGGCTCGCGGCGTCGGGCGCCGGCGACCTCGGCCCCCTGCGCTGGGTGGCGACGGCGGGGCACGAGCGCACCGAGGGGCACGTCCCGGTGCGCGCCCCCGACCGAGGCGCCGCCGACCGTCCGCTGGACCTCGACGCCACCTCCGGTTCCCTGCGCTTCGACCTGCCCGCCGGACCCGTCCTGTTCTCCGCCCGCGCCTCGGCCTATCGCGAGGATCGCGGCTCCGGCCTGGACGGCGCCCGCGCGACGGCGGAGGGCACGAGCCTGTCCCTGACCGCCGCCCGCGCCCCGACCCGCGACGCCTCCGGATGGCGGGTCCAGTTGTGGCGCGGCACGTCGGACCTTCGGAACTCCTCCGTCGCCGTCGCCGCCGACCGCGCCTCGACCACGCCCGCCGCCGATCAGGTCGCCACCCCCGCCGAGGCCTTGGGCCTGAACGCCGCCTGGCGCGTCCGGCGCGGCGGTCTGGAGGGCGAGCTCGGCCTCGACGCCCGCCGGGCCGAGGGCGAGACCAACGAACGCTTCCGCTTCATGGCCGGCCAGTTCACCCGCACGCGGCAAGCGGGCGGCCGGACCTCCGTCGTCGGCGCCTATGCGGAAGGTTCGTGGACCACCGGCCCCTGGCTGGTCGCCGGCGGTCTGCGCCTCGACCGTTGGGACGCGACCGGCGGCTTCCGGCGCGAGGCCGACGCCCGGACCGGCGCGCCCACCCTCGACGCCCCCGCCCCCGACCGCTCCGGCCAGGTGGTCTCCGCCCGCCTCGGCGTCCGCCGCGAGATCACGCCCGACTGGTCCGTCCGCGCCGCCGCCTACACCGCCTTCCGCCCCGCCACGCTGAACGAGCTGCATCGCCCCTTCCGCGTCGGAAACGACGTCACCGAGGCGAACGCCGCGCTGGAGCCCGAACGCCTGTCGGGCGCCGAGATCGGCCTGGCGCGAGAGACCGCACGCCTCGACCTGCGCGCCACCGCCTTCGCCGTCCGGGTCGAGGACGCCATCGTCAACGTCACCGTCGGCTTCGGCCCGGGCACGTTCCCGGTCGCCGGCTTCATCCCCGCCGGCGGCGTGCTTCGTCAGCGCCGGAACGCCGGGACCGTCGACGCGGTCGGCCTAGAACTCGACGCCGCCTGGCGCCCCTCCGACGCCTTGACCCTGCGCGCCGCCCTGTCGGCCACCGACGCCCGCGTCGACGGCGGGACGTCCGCGCCCCAGCTGACCGGCCTGCGCCCGGCCCAGGCCCCGATCTGGTCCGCCACCGCCGGCGCCGACTGGACCTTCGCCCCCGCCTGGTCCCTGTCCGCCGACGCCCGCTGGGAGAGCCGCCGCTTCGACGACGACCTGAACGCCCGCGTCCTGGACCCCGCCCTGACGCTGAACGCCCGCCTGTCCCGCGCCTTCGGTCCCACGGAGCTCTGGATCGAGGCTCTCAATCTGACCGACGCCGCGGTCGAGACCGCCGAAACCGGAACCGGCGTCGCCTCCCAGGCCCCGCCCCGCACCGTCTGGATCGGCGCCTCACGACGCTGGTGAACCTGATTTCTCCTCCCCGACCGGGGAGGGAAACGCTATGCCGTGCCCATGACCGACGCCCCCGCCGACGAAAAACCCCGCGTCCTGATCCCGCCGGTGACCCAGCGCCCCGTCGTGCCGACGGGCGAGATGTTCGACCTGGCCGACCGCGCCTTCGGCGCCGTCTGGCGCGCCCAGGTCGTCGTCCCCGGCGGTGTCGCGCCGAACGACCTTCTGGCCGCCTGCAACGACGAACTGGCGCGGATGGAGACGGTGTTCAGCCGCTGGTCGCCCGCCAGCGAGATCTCGCGCTTCAACGCCGCGCCGGCCGGCACGTGGGAGCTGTCGCAGCCGCTGTGGGACGCGTTGATGGCGGCGCTGGATCTGGGCGACGACACCGGCGGCGCCTTCGACCCCACGATCGGCGCCCTGATCGACCTGTGGGGCTTCGGCCCCGACGGTCGCCGCCCCGTGCTGACGCCCACGCCCACCGAGGCGGAGATCGCGACCGCCGTCGACGTCTCCGGCTGGACCCGCCTGCGTCTGAACCGCGGCGCGCGCGCGGCGGTCCAGCCCGGCGGCATGAAGCTGGACCTGTCGGGCATGGCCAAGGGTCTGGCGCTGGAGCGTCTGTCCCAGCGCCTGTCGGGCATGGGCGCGACCTCGCACCTGATCGACTTCGACGGCGACGTGAAGGGCGTGGGCATGCGCCCGGACGGCAAGCCGTGGTCCGTCGTCCTGCCGCCGCTGCCGGGGCCGGCGATCCGACCGCTGGTGATCGGCTGCCACGACCTGGCCGCCGCCACGTCCAGCGTGTTCCGCAAGGGTTTCCGTCACGGCGAGCGCGTGGTCTCGCACCTGATCGACGGCCGCTCGGGCCGCGCCATCGACGTCGACACCGTGGCCGTCACCGTCCTGCACCCCAACGCCACGCGCGCCGACGCCCTGTCGACCGCCCTGATCGTCATGGGCCGCTACGAGGGCTTCGACTGGGCGGAAGAGGCCAAAATCGCCGCCGTCTTCGTCAACGACGACCCCCGCGGCCGCACCGTCAAACTGACCAGCGCGGCGGAGGCGATGGCGGGGGAGTAGCGGGCTTCTCCCTCCCCTTCATGGGGAGGGACGTCGGCGCGCAGCGACGACAGGGTGGGGCAGTTCGAACTCCACTCCACCCCTGACGGCCGCGCCGTCTGTCCCTCCCCTTCATGGGGAGGGAGATTTTCAGCCGCCCGGCCGTCCCACCACGGCGTCCACGCTGCCCACCGTCACCGGGTGATACAGCGGCCGCGCCTTGGCATAGATGCGCGTCGCGATCGGCCGGCCCCAGTCGCCTTCGTTCCAAAGCGTCGTGAACAGCGGCAACACGAACTTGCGCCGCCCCATCGACAGCAGGAACTCCTCGGCGCTGATCGCCGCCGGCTCATAGCGGTGCGCCAGGCCGATCTGCAGCCAGGCGAAGCGCACCTCGGCGTTGCCCTCCTGCGACAGGTCCAGCGTCTCGTCCAGCGCCGCCAGCTGGGCCGGCGTCAGCCAATCCTGACCCGCCTGCAGCCCTTCGGGACGCCACGCCAGGAAGCGCTGGCGCTGCTGCGTGTTCCAGCCGTCCCACAGCGCTCGGGGCGGAGGCGCGCCGTCGAGGAAAGTGGCGCGCGCCGCCGCGTCGACCGGCACGAAGGCGTCCGACGTCGGGGCCACGGCGTTCGACGGCAGGCCCGGCTGATAGATCCAGGCGTCCATCATCAGCCGCGACTCCAGCGCCTGATCGCCGCGGATCAGGTGGGCGCGGATGTCTTCCAGGAACCGCTCGGTCGTCATCGGGCGGAAGGCGTTGCGCTCGAAATAGCCCTTCAGCCAGGCGTCGAACCGCTCGCGCCCCACCGTCCGTTCGATGGTGCGCAGGAAGGCGGCGCCCTTCTCATAGGCGATGTCGGTCATGCCCTCGTCGGGGTCGCGGCCGATCAGGTTCAGCTTCAACCGCGTGTCTTCCGGCGGAAGGTCGGCGATGGCGGCCTGCAGGTCGCCCCAGCCCAGCACCTGCTCCTGCATGGCGCGGTCGCGACCGTACACCGCCTCCATGATCCGGTTCTCGAAATAGACGGTGAAGCCCTCGTTCAGCCAGAAGTCGTCCCAGGTGGCGTTGGTCACCAGATTGCCGGACCAGCTGTGCGCCAGCTCGTGCGCCACCAGGCTGACCAGCGACTTGTCGCCCGCAATGATCGTCGGCGTGGCGAACGTCAGGCGCGGGTTCTCCATTCCCCCGAACGGGAACGACGGCGGCAGCACCAGCAGGTCGTAGCGGCCCCAGCGATAGGGGCCGTACAACGCCTCGGCCTCGTCCACCATGTCGGCCGTCGGCGTCAGCTCGTCGTGCGTGGCGCGCAGGCGCGACGGCTCGGTCCACACGCCCGTCCGCTCGTCGATGGCCTGGAACGCCACGTCGCCGACGCCCAGGGCGATCAGATACGGCGGCACCGGATTGGTCATGGCGAAGCGGTAGGCCGTCCTGCCCGCGCCCGCCGGTTCGCCGTTCGGCGTCAGGCTTTCGGCGCTCATCACCGCCTTCAGGTCGGACGGCACGACGATGCGCGCCTCCCACGTCTGGCGGATGCCCGGGCTGTCCTGCGTCGGCACCCAGGTGCGCGTCAGGATCGCCTGCCCCTGGCTGAACAGATACGGCTTCTGCCCGCCCGCCGTCTGTTGCGGCGTCAGCCATTGCAGCGCCGCCGCCTCCGGTCGCGTGGCGTAGTCGATCACCACCTTGCGCGTCTCGCCCTCGACCAGTGCCGGCAGGGTGACGGTCAAGGCGCTGCCGATGAACTCCTGCGACGGGCCGATCGCGAAGGGCAGGGCGCGCCCCGCCCCGTCCCGCACCGCCTTCACGTCCAGATCGCGCACGTCCAGGATCAACTGCGTCGCGCCGGGCCGCCCCTGCACGTCCAGCGTCGCCGTCCCCGCCAGCGACTTGGCGGCGAAGTCGACGCCCAGATCCAGCGCCACGTGCGTCACGTGGGCGATCTCGGGCCGGGCGTGGGAGTGCACGTCGTTCACCCACTCCACCGCGCGCGGCGCGGGCGCGGCGACGGGCGCTTCGGACCCTCCGGACATCATGCCGCCCATCTGGGCGCAGCCTGAGAGGGCCAGCGCGCAGGCGCCGGCGAGCAGCAGGGAACGGACGGGCATGGGCGAAACTCCAGACGCATGGGGACCGGGATCAACCCCCTCCGGCGCCGTCAGGTCAAGCCTTGGCGGCCCTCACGCTCGCGTGTTGCGACTGGAACAGCCGCCCGCGCTCGGCCCAGAACACGCAGGCCAGCGCCACCGCCCCGCACGTGGCGATCCCCAGGATCATCGGCGTCGCCGTGCCCGCGAACTGCTGGCCGATCAGGAAGCCCGCGATGGAGCCGAACGTCGTGGAGACGAAACCCTGCGCCGAACTGGCCGTGCCGGCGATGTGGCCCATCCGCTCCATCGCCATGGCTCCGAAATTTCCCGCCACGAAGCCGAAGCAGAACATCGTCAGCCCCTGCAGCACCCCGAAGACCCAGATCGTCTCGTGCCCGGTGATCGACACCGCCGCGTGCAGCGCCGCGATGCTCGTGAAGCCGATCAGCGCCCAGTGCGACAGCATCCGGCTGCCGAACCGCTCCACGAAGGTGGCGTTCAGCAGGCTGGCCGCCGCGATGCCCGAGGCGATGGCCG
Source organism: Afipia felis (assembly GCA_943371835.1). Taxonomy (GTDB): domain Bacteria; phylum Pseudomonadota; class Alphaproteobacteria; order Caulobacterales; family Caulobacteraceae; genus Brevundimonas. The sequence goes on from CALRWJ020000010.1 coordinate 37,224, forward strand.
CGAACACCAGCGGGAACGCCGCCTCCGCGTCGAACACGTGCGCGAATACCTGCTGCGACGAGTTTAGGAAGCCGAACAGCGCCCCCGTGATCGCCGTCATGGCCAGGGTGTAGCCGATCGACTGCCGCTCGGTCAGCGCCTCCTTGAACGCGCCGGCGATGCGCGCGACCTGGATCGGCATCCGGTCCGCCGGCTTCAGGCTTTCCGGCAGGCGGATCGCCGTCCACAGCATCACCGCCGACCCCGCCAGCGCCAGCACGCCGAAAATCCACGGCCACGGCGCGACCGTCAGGATCGCCGCCCCCAGGCTGGGCGCGACGATCGGCACGCCCAGGAACACCAGAAAGCTCAGGCTCATCACCCGCGCCATGGTTCGCCCCTCGAACCGGTCGCGCACGATCGACACCGCCAGCACCCGCAGCGACGCCGCGCCCAGGCCGCAGCCGAACCGCGCCAGGATCAGCATCTCGAACGTGTGCGCGAACGCCGCCATCGCCGCGAACAGGACGTACAGCCCCACCCCCAGCAGCAGGATCGGCTTGCGCCCGTACCGGTCCGCCAGCGGCCCATAGACGATCTGCGCCAGGCCGAACCCCATCAGATAGGCCGTGACGATCCACTGCCGGTCGTTCTCGCGCGCCACGCCCAGCGCCTCGCCGATGGCGGGCAGGGCCGGCAGCATGGAGTCGATCGCCAGCGCGTTCAGCGCCATCAGGCACGCCACCAGGGCGACGAACTCGGGAAAGCCGGGACCGGCCTTGGCGACGGGGGGTGAAGCGGGCGCGGTCATCCGGGCCAGATGCGGCCCCTCGGTCCCGTCCGCAACCTTCGCACCCGCAAAAAAGCCGCGCGCGAAACGCCTCGTGACCGCTTGCCCCCGCCGCCCGGCCCGGCCACCCTCGGGGCCATGACCGTCACCGTCTTCCACAATCCGAACTGCGGCACCTCGCGCAACGTGCTGCAGATGGTGCGCGACGCCGGACACGATCCGCAGGTCGTCGAGTATCTGAAGACCGGCTGGACCCGCGATCAGCTCACCGACCTGCTGACCCAGATGGACGCCCGCCCCCGCGACGTCCTGCGCGTCCGGGGCACGCGGGCCGAGGAGCTGGGCCTCACCGACCCCTCCGTCTCCGACGACGCCCTGATCGACGCCATGGTCGCCGACCCCGCCCTGGTCGAGCGCCCCATCGTCCGCGCCCCCTCCGGCACGGTGCTGGCACGACCCAAGGAGAAGGTCCTGCCCCTGCTGGCCGCCCTGTGACCGACGCCGCGCCGCCCGAAGAGCTGTGGCGCGGCCGGCCCGTCCCGCCGCCCGACGCCTGGCCCGGCGCCCGCGTCTTCGACCGCTCGCCCGTCTGCCGCCAGTCGGACTTCGAGACGCCGTGGTTCGCCTGGTGGGCCGAAAGCCTCGGCGAACGCCTGCGCTATCACCGCAAGCTGTGGGAGTTCGTCTTCATCGCCCAGGCCCTGCACGAGCGCGGCCTGCTTCGCATGAACGCCCGCGGCCTGGGCTTCGGCGTGGGGCAGGAGCCGCTGCCCGCCTGTTTCGCCGCGCGCGGCTGCCGCGTCGTGGCCACCGATCTGGAGGCCGCGGCCGCCGCCGAAATCGGCTGGATCGACACCGCCCAGCACGCCGCGACCGTCGAGGCGCTGCAGCGGCCCGACCTGTGCCCGCCCGAGGTCCTGCGCCGCGCCGTCGCCTTCCGCGCCGCCGACATGACCGCCATCCCTTCGGATCTCACCGGCTTCGACTTCTGCTGGTCCGCCTGCGCGCTGGAGCATCTGGGCTCGATCGCCGCCGGGCTGGACTTCATCGAGGCCTCGCTGGAGACCCTGCGCCCCGGCGGCGTCGCGGTGCACACCACCGAGTTCAATCTGGTCAGCGACGACGCCACCGTCGACCATCAGGGCACGGTGCTGTTCCGCGCCCGCGACCTGCATGAGCTGGCCGGGCGCCTGACCGCGCGCGGCCACCGCGTCGCGCCCTTGGACCTGGCCCCCGTCGACGCGCCGCTGGACCGGTTCGTGGACGTCCCGCCCTTTCGCGCCGAACCCCATCTGCGGCTGGCGCTGGAGGGGTTCGAGACCACCTCCGTCGGCCTGATCGTCACGCGCGGGGGCTGACCAGCTCCAGCCCCGCGCCCGTCGCCTCGCCCGGTCGCCGCGTCAGCACGTCCAGCCGCGCGTCCAGATCGACGCCCTTCAGCATCTCGTCCATCAGCGCCGGCATGACGCCCGCGTCCTCCGGCGCGATGCGCACGTCCAGCAGGAAGCCCGGCGCCTCCTCCCCGGCCCAGCGCGCCAGCGCCAGCCACGCGGCCTTCACCTGCGGCGCCCCGCCCAGCACCCGCGTCGCGCCGTCGACCAGCCCCGGCGGCGTCTCCTTCGGTCGCGCCAGGGCGGTCGGCGTGCGGATCGCCTCGGCCGGCACGGCCTCGCCCAGCAGGGTGGCGATCGCCGCCGAACTCCAGCGCACCCCGTGTCCGTGGCCGGGGTTCAGCACCGCGTCGCGCCCCATCACCGAATGCAGCAGGTCCCGCCCCGGAAACGCCACCGGCGTCGCCTCCGGCAGCGTCGCCTCGGCCCGCTCCCGCGCGGTGAACAGCGCCGTCGCCACCGAGCCGTCCCGGCCCCGCCCGGTCACCAGCGTCAGCGGATCGCCCTGCGGATCCGCCCCCGCCGGCACCGCCGCCCACAGCTCGTGCGTCGTCACCGCCGCCTCGAACGCCTCCCGCTCCTCCGCCCCGCCCCCGGTCGCCGCCACCAGCAGGCGTTCCAGTTCGTTCAGCGGCGTGAATTCGACGGCGGTCATGGCGCGGGTCTCCGAGGGGGGGCGGCGCCCGTCCTAGCCGGTCCCGGCCCGGGGCGGAACCGGCGGCGGCGCGTCGATCGTCTCGCGCCACAGTTTGTAGCGGGCCGCCTCCGCCCGCGCCGACGCCATGCCCTCGCGCGTGTATTCCACCCCCTGTCCGCCGGTCGCCTCGACGAACAGGCGAAAGGCCAGATTGACCCCGTCCATGCGCCGGTTGACCTCCTTCAGCTCGGTCCAGTAGGCGATCTTCACCGGATTCTTCACCGGGTCGTCCGGATCGATGGACATTAGGTCCGAGGCGAACGCCTCCTCCAGCAGCGCCCGCTTCACGTCGGCCAGCGACACCCAGTCCTCGCCCGGCGCCCCGACGCCGCCGGCGCCCGGCCCGCCCTCCAGCCGCGACAGCGACGCCGCCAGCCGCGCCAGATCGGCCGCCTCGTCCAGCCGCCCTGCCGCCAGGGCGTGCTCCACCCCCAGCAGCGCCCGTCGCTTCAGCGCCGCAGGATCGCCCCCCGACGCCGCCCCGGGCAGGGGGCGGGGCGACAGGGCCTCCGGCGCCCGCGCCTCGACCCGGTCGGTCTTGGTCCACCCTTCCTTCCAGGCCCGGCGCCAGATGGCCCATTCCGTCACGTCATAGCGCCGCGCCAGCTGCCTCGCCGACGCTCCGCCCAGATAGCTCTCCCGGATCAGCGCCCACGTCTCCGGCCCCCGGATCTTGTAGGGTCGCCTCTCCCGCTGACGTTTGGGATCGGTGCGCGCCAGCGGCGGCGCGTCGGCGGTCGGGGCTTCGTTCGGTCGGTCATGCTCGGTCATCCGCACACCCTGACCCCGCCCGCGACCATGTCCGGTCGATTTCAGAAACCTCAGCGAAATCAGAGGGAGCGCCGGAAACGGACTGCCCCGCGCCGACGCATGACGCGTGTCAAAGCGGTGTCCAAGGGGATGTCCAATGAAGTGCAGTCAGGCGGCGGGCTTTCCCCTCAGGTTCATCTGCGGCAACCTTCGGTTCCGGAGGAGCGCTTGGCGGACCACGGCAGAATCGGCACGGACTGGACCGACGAAGAGCTCGACCTCATCGTCGCCGACCATTTCGCCATGCTCGCCGCCGAGCACGAGGGGCAGCCCTATGTGAAGGCCCAACACGCCCGCGCCCTGATGGAGCGCATCGGCCGCACCCATCGCTCGGTTGAGTTCAAGCACATGAACGTCTCGGCCGTCCTGACCGAGCTCGGCCTGCCAATCATTCGCGGCTATCGGCCCATGCCGAACATTCAGGCCGCCATCTTCCCCGCCGTCGACCGCTACCTCTCGACCCACCCGGAGGCGTGGCACATCGGCGAGCACGCCATGATCCTCCCCCGCTCGCGGGGGAGGGGGACCGCCGCAGGCGGTGGAGGGGGCGACCACGCCCCCGGTCTTGCCGAGCCTGCCGGGGCCTTCTCTTTCGACGACCATCCGGACGCCGAGCCGAGCGTCCTCCCCGTCACCGCCCCGCCCCCGCTCGGCCCCGCCCGCACCCGTCCGGAGGGTCTTCAGCGTCTCGTCCGCAAGTTCGACCCCGCCGCCCGCGACGCCCGCAATCGCGTCCTCGGCCGCCTCGGCGAGCAGCACGTCCTGAACCACGAGATCGCCCGCCTGATCGCCGCCGACCGCATGGACCTCGCCAAGAAGGTCGAATGGACCGCCGACGTCCACGGCGACGGCGCCGGCTACGACGTGCGCAGCTTCGAGCCCGACGGCTCCGACCGCCTCATCGAGGTCAAGGCCACGCGCGGCGGCCCCACCACCGACTTCTTCGTCACCCGCACCGAGCGCGACGTCTCACAGGAACGCCCCGACGCCTGGCGCCTCTACCGCCTCCACGACCTGTCGGCTGCGCCGGGGATGTTCATATTGCCCCCGCCGTTGGAAGCGTCGGTCAGGTTGACCCCAGAGGCTTGGAAGGCGAGGTTCGGATGACGCGCAGGCGAATCCGCCTACAGAAGAGATTGCCCTAGTCGCTGAAACGGATTTGTTGCGTTCGCGATATGTTCACGATACCTTTACGGCCCGTTAACTCAGCTCGTGGCGTATAGCGCGAGGCACGCTGGGGCTTGTCATGACCAATTTTGTCTCGATTTTCTCTGGCGCCGGCGGGCTCGACATCGGCCTGCAGCGTGCTGGCTGGGATTGCCTCTACGCTACGGACTTCGACAGACACGCCGTAGAGACGCTTAAGATCAATGCGGCTGCTGGCCGCTTCCATGGACACGGGCCTATCAGGCAGGCCGATATTCGCGACCTCACCGGCGACGCGATGCTCGCTGAAATGGGAAAGAGACGCGGGGACATAGCTTTGCTGGCCGGCGGACCGCCTTGCCAGTCGTGGAGCAGCGCCGGGCACCAACTAGGTTTTAGCGACCCCAGAGGCCGCTTGTTCGAAGACTATCTTCGAGTTGCCAAGGAACTCGATGTCCGCTGGCTTGTGTTTGAGAACGTGCGCGGACTGATCACCGCCCGTGGCTCCGATGGCGTTCCCGGCAGTGCGCTGGCCGCGATCCGGCAAGCCCTGTTCAGCGCTGGGTGGCAGACGCGCGTAGAACTCTTCAATGCAGCGGACTACGGAGTGCCGCAGCGTCGTGTTCGCCTGGTCCTGATCGGCTATCGCTCCGGCGATGAGCCCGGGATCCCACTCGCCTCGCACAGCGAAGGCGACGAACCGGGGAAGGCCCCTTGGGTTTCAATGGCTGAAGCTTTGGAGACCCTCACGCCGCTGGAGGATGACGAGATCATCAGGCCGTCTGGAAAGCTGGCGATTGAGCTCGAAGCGATCCCGGCGGGTTCAGGCGTTAAGAGCCCAGGGAAACGAGAAACGACCCGCCCGGGAGGTCACTGGGGGTACAAGCAAGGCGCGTTCGTTGCCGACCTGACCCGTCCAGCCAGGACTGTGACCGCCAATGCTCAGCAAGATTGGGTTCGAGATCCGTTGCGCGGCTTGCGCCGGCTTTCTCCGCGCGAGTGTGCGGCACTACAGACCTTTCCGCCAGACTGGGTCTTTGCCGGAAAGCGCGTCGACCAGTATCGCCAAGTGGGGAATGCGGTGCCTCCGCTGCTGGCAGAGCGCATTGGTGAAGCTTTGCGTGACCATGTGACCTCACAGAAGTCCCATGCGAACGCTGCTGACCTCGCAGTCAAAGCGCTTCCCGCCAAGCTACAAGCGGCTATCGATTACACCTTCAGAGAGCAGAAGCGAAATGGTGCCTCTAGGGCACAAGCCCCAGCTAGGAGACCGGCGCTGAGACACCAGGTCTCCGTTGTCGCCTGAAGACGTTTCATATCACAGAACGCAGACTGCGATTGCGGCAGAGCTGTATCGAGAAGCTGCTTCTCCCGCGGGAGAGGGAGCGACGTGGCATGATTTCAAATGGCAGTCTCGACGAGCCATCAAGCTAGCGCTTCGCGAAACGAATTATCTCCGCGGAATTCCCAGCGCATTAGTGCGATCAGCTCGCGCAGTCCGCGTACTGCGCTTCCTTATGGCTCCGCCAAAGAGCCAGGATCAATTTCATTTGCTTTGTCCCTCATACGGAAAAGGCAGCGAAAACTCCGGATCGGCAATCTCCCTCGATCGGGCTCTCGCGATCGAAGCAGCGTTTTTGGCATGGAGGGATCTCGAACTCACATCTTGGTTGAGCTCAAATCGGGCACCCACTTTGAAGGAGATCAGAGCGATCTTTCTTCATGCCGCTCCAATGATGGCGCAGCAGAAATTACAGACGCAAAAGCGCATGGACGCGTCTGCCTTCCAAGAACAGTCGATTGCCGATCTGCTTCTGGACGATGACTGGACCTACCAGTCAGCCCGCACGATCGATCGCGCAAAAGGGATCGAGAAGCGGCATTTTCTACAAAAGGCTCGCTTCACTGCAGGCTCTCGGACCAAGGAAATCGATGTTGCCATCGGGCTAGGGCAAGCTTTCATACTGGCGTTAGAATGCAAGGTCTCCAACGACAGCACCAACTCCACCAAACGGCTCAATGACATCAGTGAGAAGGCCGATGCGTGGCGTGCGGAATACGGCCGATCTCTAAAGACCGGCGCCATGCTTCAAGGCGTGTATCGAGCAGAGGACGTTCTTGAGCTCGCCCGAGGCGGCGTCGAAGTGTTCTGGTTCCACGACCTGCCTCGTTTCGCACGATGGGTCTCAGCCGAACTTCGAGACTAGCCCTCTCAATCCTCGTCCATCTTCAGCGCGGCGATGAAGGCTTCCTGCGGGATCTCGACCTTGCCGAACTGGCGCATGCGCTTCTTGCCGGCCTTCTGCTTCTCCAGCAGCTTCTTCTTCCGCGTGGCGTCGCCGCCGTAGCACTTGCTGGTCACGTCCTTGCGCAGGGCGCGGACGGTTTCGCGGGCGATGATCTTGCCGCCGATGGCCGCCTGGATCGGGATGACGAACATGTGGGGCGGGATCAGCTCCTTCATCTTCTCGACCATGCCGCGCCCGCGCGTCTCGGCGCGGCCGCGGTGGACCAGCATGGACAGGGCGTCCACCGGCTCGCCGTTGACCAGGATCGACATCTTCACCAGGTCGCCGGTCTTGTAGCCCGTGATCTCATAGTCGAACGAGGCGTAGCCTTTGCTGATCGATTTCAGCCGGTCGTAGAAGTCGAACACCACCTCGTTCAGCGGCAACTCATAGACCACCAGCGCGCGGGCGCCGACGTAGGACAGCTCCAACTGGTTGCCGCGGCGGTCCTGACACAGCTTGATGACGCTGCCCAGATACTCGTCCGGGGTCAGGATGGTGGCCTTGATCCACGGCTCCTCGATCTCGAGGATCTGCATGACGTCGGGCAGGTCGGCGGGGTTGTGCAGGTCGATCGTCGTGCCGTCGCGCTGCTTGATCTTGTAGACCACCGACGGCGCGGTCGCGATCAGGTCCAGGTTGAACTCGCGGCTCAGCCGCTCCTGAATGATCTCCAGGTGCAGCAGGCCCAGGAAGCCGCAGCGGAAGCCGAAGCCCAGCGCCGCGCTGGATTCCATCTCATAGGTGAAGCTGGCGTCGTTCAGGCGCAGGCGGGCGATGGCCGCGCGCAGGTCCTCGAAGTCGGCGGCGTCGACGGGGAACAGGCCGCAGAACACCACCGACTGCACCTCCTTGAACCCCTTCAGCGGTTCGGCGGTCGGCTTCTTCTCGTCGGTGATGGTGTCGCCGACGGCGGCGTGGGCGACCTCCTTGATCTGGGCGGTGATGAAGCCGACCTCGCCCGGGCCCAGCTGCTCGACCGGGGTGTTCTTGGGCAGGAAGACGCCGACGCGGTCGACCAAGTGGGTCGTGCCGTTCTGCATGAATTTGACGCGTTGCCCGGCCTTCAGCACGCCGTCGAACACCCGCACCAGCAGGACCACGCCCAGGTACGGATCGTACCAGGCGTCGACCAGCATGGCCTTCAGCGGCGCGTCCAGCGTGCCCGTCGGCGCGGGCAGGCGGGTGACGATCGCCTCCAGCACGTCCTCGATGCCGATGCCGGACTTGGCGCTGCACATGACGGCGTCCGAGGCGTCGATGCCGATGACGTCCTCGATCTGCTGACGCACCCGCTCGGGCTCGGCGGCGGGCAGGTCGATCTTGTTCAGGACCGGCACGATCTCGTGGTCGTTGTCGATGGCCGCATAGACGTTGGCCAACGTCTGCGCCTCGACCCCCTGCGACGCATCCACGACCAGCAGCGACCCCTCGCACGCCGCCAGCGACCGGCTGACTTCATAGGCGAAGTCCACGTGCCCCGGCGTGTCCATCAGATTCAGGACGTAGGTCTCGCCGTCCTTGGCCTTGTAGTTCAGACGCACGGTCTGGGCCTTGATGGTGATCCCGCGTTCCTTCTCGATCTCCATGTTGTCGAGCACCTGCGCGCTCATTTCGCGCGCGGTCAGCCCGCCGGTGACCTGGATCAGGCGGTCGGACAGGGTCGACTTGCCGTGGTCGATGTGCGCGACGACGGAGAAGTTGCGGATGCGGTCGATGGAGGTCTTGGGGCTGGTCATCGCCGCGCGCGGTAGCATGGGCGCGCCACGGGCGCCACGGCCCGACGTGACGCGGAAGCGTTGCAACATTACTTTAGCGTAACGGCGTCCTCGCCCCCTTGGGCGCGGCGGCCGAACCCTGTATGCAGCGCGTTGTCAACGACGGTGGACCTCCCCTGCGCCGCCGCCTCCCAACCAAGGACCTTCCCGTGAGCATTGCGCGTCGACTGGGCGTCGTGGCCGCCGGCCTCATGATCATCACCGGCCTGTCCGCCTGCGGCGGCGGCGAGAAGGCGGACGCCAAGTCCGACGCGGCGCGCGGGCGCCAGACCGTCACGGCCGCGACCGTGCGGCTGATCGACCTGCCGCGCACCCTGACCGCATCGGGCAGCGTCTCGGCCTGGGAAGAAGTGCCGGTCGGCGCCGAGACGGGCGGCCTGGTGGCCACGGCCGTCTACGTCGACGAGGGCGCCTACGTCCGTCAGGGCCAGCCGCTGGTCCAGCTGAACGACCGCGTGCTGCGCGCCCAGGTCGGCCAGCAGCAGGCCCAGGTCGCCACCGCCCGCGCCAACCTGGCCCGCGACGACGCCGCCCTGGCCCGCGCGCAGGAGCTGAAGGAGCGCGGCTACCTCAGCCAGGCCGGACTGGACACCGCCCTGGCCAATCAGCGCTCGGCCCTCGCGGCGCTGCAGGCGGCCGAGGCCGCGCTGTCGGAATCCCAGACCCGTCTGTCGCAGACCGTCATCCGCGCGCCCGTCGCGGGCCGCATCATCAGCCGCAGCGTCACGCGCGGCCAGATCGTCCAGCCGGGCGTCGAACTGTTCCGCATGGTCCGCGACGGCCGTCTGGAGCTGGACGCCCAGGTGCCGGAAAGCGACCTGCCGCTGGTCCGCGCCGGCCAGGTCGCGACCGTCACCTCCGACGAGGCGGGAAGCGTGATCGGCACGGTGCGCATCGTGACGCCCGAGGTGGACCCGCAGACCCGCCTGGGCGTGGCCCGCATCAGCCTGCCCGGCGGCGCCCTGCGCGCCGGCATGTTCGCCCGCGCCCAGATCGACGTCGGCGCCCAGCCGGCCTTCGTCGTGCCGTCCGGCTCGGTGATCTATCGCGAGGGCAAGCCGGGGGTCTACGTCATCGGCGCGAACGGCGCGGTGGCCTTCCGACCCGTCACCACCGGCGTGCGCCAGGGCGACGACCTGGCCGTCACCGGGGTCCGGGCGGGCGAGCGGGTCGTGGTGTCCGGCGCCGGCTTCCTGGGCGACGGGGATCTGGTCACGGTCGCCGCCGCGCGGCCCGCGACGGCCGCCGCCCCGGTCAAGAAGGCCGCGAACTGATGAATTTCAACAACATCTCGTCCTGGTCGATCCGGAATCCCATTCCGATCATCCTGATGTTCGTCGTGCTGACGATCGCGGGGCTGGGCAGCTACTTCAAACTGCGGACCAACAACTTCCCGGACGTCGACCTGCCGGTCGTGGCCGTGACGGTGATCCAGGGCGGCGCCGCGCCGACCGAGATGGAGACCCAGGTCACCCGCATGGTCGAGGACTCCGTGGCGGGTCTGGGCCAGGTGCGCCACATCAACTCGGTGGTGAACGAGGGCGTGTCGACGACCTCCATCGAGTTCCAGCTGGGCGTCGATCTGGAAAAGGCGACCAACGACGTGCGCAACGCCGTCAGCCGCATCCGCCAGCAGCTGCCCGCCGACGTGCAGGAGCCGATCGTCCAGCGCATCGAGTTCACCGCCATCCCCTTCGCCAATTTCGTGGTTCGCGCGCCGGCGATGAGCCCGGAGGAGCTGAGCTGGTTCGTCGACGACACGGTGTCCAAGCGCATGCTCTCCATCCGCGGCATCAGCCAGGTCAGCCGTGACGGCGGCGTCAGCCGCGAAATCCGCATCAAGCTGGACCCCGCGCGGCTGGAGGCGTTCGGCGTCACCGCGGCGGCGGTGTCGAACCAGCTGCGCGCCCAGAACATCAACCTGCCCGGCGGTCGCGGCGAGATCGGCGGCACGGAACAGGCCATCCGCACCGTGGGCTCGGCCCGCAGCGTCGAGGATCTGCGCGAGACCCTGATCCCCGTCGGCGCGCGCACCGTGCGCCTGGGCGACCTCGGCGAAGTCACCGACGAATGGTCCGAGCCGCGCGGCCGCGCGCGCTTCAACGGTCAGGAGGTCGTCGGCTTCGGCATCTCCCGCGCCATCGGTTCTTCGGAAGTCGACGTCTACCACCGCGCCCAGGCCGAGCTGGCGAAGCTGGACGCCGAGCGGGACGACATCACGATCGAAGAGGTGGCCAACACCACCCAGGACGTCATCAACAACTTCCACGCCTCCGTCGAGACGCTGCTCCTGGGCGCGCTTCTGGCGGTCGCGGTGGTGTTCATCTTCCTGCGCGACTGGCGCGCGACCATCATCTGCGCCTGCGCCATCCCGCTGTCGCTGATCCCGACCTTCTGGATCATGGACCTGACCGGGCAGTCGCTGAACGTCGTCAGCCTGCTGGCCCTGTCCCTGACCATCGGCGTGCTGGTCGACGACGCCATCGTCGAGATCGAGAACATCGTCCGGCACATCCGCGACGGAAAGGCGCCCTACCCGGCGGCCATCGAGGCGGCGGACGAGATCGGCCTGGCCGTCCTGGCCACCACCGCCACCTTGATCGCGGTCTTCGCGCCGACCGGCTTCATGCCGGGCGTCGTCGGTCAGTTCTTCAAGAGCTTCGCCATCGCCGCCTGCGTCAGCGTCTTCTTCTCGCTGGTCGTGGCCCGCACCCTGACGCCGCTGATGGGCGCCTATCTGCTCAAGCGCGATCAGGGCAAGGAGCACGGCGATCCGTTCTGGATGGGTCCCTATCTGGCCGCCCTGCGGTGGACCCAGGGCACCTCGGCGCCCAAGGCCCTGGTCGAGGATCGCGCCAAAGGGCGCGGCGGCTGGATGCGGCGCAAGCTGCTGTGGCGCGTCTACGATCACCGCATCTGGGTGCTGGGGCTGGGGACGCTGTTCTTCGTCTTCTCCATCTTCCTGGCCTCGCGCCTGCCGGGCGAGTTCATTCCGGTTGAGGACATCTCGCGCTCGACCGTGACGGTTCAGATGGCGCCGGGCACGACGCTGGAAGAGACCGACGCCGCCGTCGGCCGCATCACTGAGACGCTCATGCGCCAGCCGGAGGTCCGCTCCGTCTATTCCTCGATCGGCTCCGCCACCGTCAGCTTCGGCCCCGGCGGCGGCTCGGGCGCGGGCGAGGTCCGCAAGGCCAACCTGACCGTCAACCTCAAGAAGCGGGCGGATCGCGACCTGACCCAGCAGGAGTTCGAGCGGAAGATGGGTCCCGTCCTGGGCCAGGTGCCCGGGGCGCGCATCCAGTTCGGCGCGGCCGGCGGCGGCTCGGGTCTGCTGACCATCGCCCTGGTCGGCGACGATCCGACCGTGCTCGAACCCGCCGCGGCGCGGCTGGAGCGCGACATGCGAAATCTGGACGGCCTGTCGAACGTCATTTCGTCCTCGTCGCTGGTCAGGCCCGAAATCCTGATCAAGCCCAAGGCGGACGTGGCGGCCCTGCAAGGGGTGTCCTCGGCCGACATCAGCCAGGTCGCCCGCGTGGCCACCCTGGGCGACGCCGACCAGCTGCTGCCCAAGTTCAATCTGGGTGACCGCCAGGTGCCGATCCGCGTCATGCTGCGCCAGGACGCGCGCCAGGATCTGGGCGTGCTGCAGAACCTGAAGGTGCCGACCGCCTCGGGCGCCGTGGTGCCGCTGTCCGCCGTGGCCGACATCACCTTCGGGGCCGGGCCCAACCAGATCGACCGCCTGGACCGTCGCCGCGTCGCCAACATCACCGCCGAGCTTCAGGGCGTCGCGCTCAGCGAGGCGACCACGGCGGTGAACGCGCTGGACAGCATGAAGAACCTGCCCGCCGGGGTGCAGCAGCAGTTGACCGGCGACGCGGAAAGCAATCAGGAGCTGGGGCTGGGCTTCGCCTTCGCCATCGTGACGGGCATCCTGCTGATGTACGTGGTGCTGGTGCTGCTGTTCGGCAGCTTCTTCCACCCGATCACCATCCTGGCGGCCCTGCCGGTGTCGTTCGGCGGCGCATTCCTGGCCCTGCTGATCACCGGCAAGTCGCTGTCGATGCCGGCGCTGATCGGCATCATCATGCTGACGGGCATCGCGGCGAAGAATTCCATCCTTCTGGTCGACTCCGCCATCATGGCGATGAAGGACGGCATGAGCCGCTACGACGCCCTGATCGACGCGGCGCACAAGCGGGCGCGGCCGATCATCATGACGACCTTCGCCATGGGGCTGGGCATGCTGCCGATCGCCGCGGCGTTCGGCGAGGGCACCGCCTTCCGCAGCCCGATGGCCATCGCCGTGATCGGGGGGCTGATCACCTCGACCGCCCTGTCGCTGCTGTTCGTGCCGGTGGTGTTCTCGATCACCGACGGGCTGAAGAGCCGCATCGCCCGCCTGGGCGGCCGGCTGTTCCATGCCCAGCGCGACGCCGAGCCGACAGCACGCCCGGCGGAGTGATCCCCTCCCCACGCTGAAGCCGCGAAGGCCGCTCCCCCGGGGGCGCGGCCTTTTCGCTGGGCGACGCGCCGGGCGCGCCGCGTCCGCCGCCGACGGCAAACCGTACCCTCGCATCAGGCGACGTGCCTTTTCGCGGCGCCTGCCCGTTTCAGTCGCGTGCCGGGGATGCCGGGCGGCCAGGCTCCCCGCGGCGGGCCGTCCAGCTCGGCGGCTGGGGGATTGCGCCCAAAAGAAAACCGGCCGAGGTCGCCCCCGGCCGGTCGGTTCTTCGGGACGAACCCGCGCGATCAGTAGCGATAGCGCAGGGTCATGCCGTAGGTGCGCGGCGCGCCGTTGAACGCGTCGTAGGTCTGGCTGTCCAGCGCCGGGTTGTAATAGGTCCCGGCATAGGGGCCCGTGGCGGTCGGCGTCGACTGGAAGGCGGAGCCCTGCAGGAAGGCGTTGTACGCCACCTGGATGTACTCCTCGTCGGTCAGGTTCTGCGCCCACAGGTCGACCGTCCAGCGCTCGTCCTCGGTGCCCAGGCTGATGCGGCCGTTCACCAGGGTGAAGGCGTCCTGCGCCTTGTAGGGCAGCAGGTCCGAGCCGGTGTTGTAGTCGCTCTGGTACTTGGCGGCCAGCGAGAAGCCGCCGCGCAGGCCGTTGCCCAGGCTGCGGTCGAAGTTGACCGAGGCCGAGCCCGACCACTCCGGCGCGAACGAAGCCTTGGCGCCGGGCAGCAGCGACAGCTGCGGGAAGTTGCCCGGGTTGGCCAGGTCGGCGGCGGTGAAGGTGCCGTACTGGGTGTCGGTGTAGGTCACGCCGCCCGAGAAGCTCAGGCCTTCGATCGGCGAGAACCAGACGAAGTCCGCGTCCACGCCGCTGGACTTCAGCTCGGGGATCGATTCGACCACGAACGAGGTGCCCAGGAAGGTGTTCAGCTGGAAGTCTTCGAAGCGCTGGTCGAAGTAGGTGACGTTCAGCAGCAGCGTGCGGTCCAGCAGGGTCAGCTTGGCGCCCAGCTCATAGCTGTCGACCGTCTCCGACGGGAACAGCAGCGAGGCGTTCGGCGTGATGCCGGTCTGCACGCGGTCCAGGTTGTAGCCGAACGACTTGTAGCCGCGGGCGTACGATCCATAGACCATCGCCGAGGGCGAGAAGCGGTACGACGCCTTGACCGTGCCCGACAGCTCGCCGTTGCTCTCGCTCTCCGAAACCGTGCGGTTGTCGTACAGCGGGTTCGACCACGGCAGGCACAGACGGCCCAGGATGGTCGGCGTGTTGGCCGCGCCGATGGCGCCCGCGATGGCCGCCTGGTTGGCCAGACCGGCCGCGCAGGTCAGGCCGGCCTGGTCGGTGCCGTTGGTCTGCAGGCCCGACAGGCTCTTGTCGTCCAGGGTGTAGCGCAGGCCCACCGTCAGATCGAGCGCGTCGGTCACCGAGAAGGTGTTGTTGGTGAAGATGGCGAACGAGTCCGAACGCTGGTCGTAGACGTCCTCGATCGACTGGCCGGGCAGGAAGACCGGGCCGGTCGGGGCCAGCGGGCTGGGCGACGCCTGCGACCCGCCGGTGCCCAGGCAGCCCTGGATCTGGGCGGCCGTCGTGCCGGCGCGGGTGAAGCAGCCGATGATCGACGGGCTGACCGGAATCGCGGGGTTCGCCGCGTTCAGGGCGGCGGACAGCTGGAAGGCCAGGACCGGCGTGTAGTCGGCGCCCAGATAGAAGCTGTCCTGACGGGCGATGTCCTCACGCGTGGCGAACACGCCGACCAGCCAGTCCAGGCGGTCGGTGGCGCCGGCCAGGCGGAATTCCTGCGTCAGGTTCTCGACGCCGAAGCCGAAGTCGCCGTCCTTCAGGCGATAGGCGATGTCGGCGCCCGTGAAGTCGGCGTCCTGGCCGTTCACGAACGTCCAGTCGCGCCACGAGGTGATCGAGGTCAGCGTGGCCCCGCCGAACATCGACGGCATGTCGACGTTGGCTTCCAGCGACACGCCGCGGTCCTCGACCTCCTGGCCGGTCTCGCGGTTGGCGAAGGCCGTGCGCGAGAAGGGCAGCGGGCCGAAGCCCGGCGCGGGCGGACGCTGGCCCGTTCCGTTCGACGTGCCGTCGATGAACGGATAGGTCGGACCCGTGCGGATCTGCGTGCCGACGCAGCAGTATTCGTCGCGCTTGGAGTAGTCGGCGATCAGGCGCAGCGAGGTGTTCTCGTTCGGCAGCCACAGCAGCTGGCCGCGGACGGTGCCGAAGTCCTGGTTGTTGTCGTCGGTCTGCGGACGCGGGCCGTCGCCGGTGTCGATGTTCATGAAGCCGTCGCGCAGGCGGCGGCCGCCGTACAGGCGGAAGGCCAGGGTGTCGGTCAGCGGACCGGACACCGACCCCGACACGGCGCGGGCGTTGTAGTTGCCCAGCGTGGCGTCGAAGTTGAACTCGGGCGTGAAGCTGGGCTGCTCGGTGATGATGTTGATGACGCCGGCCGAGGTGTTCTTGCCGAACAGCGTGCCCTGCGGGCCCTTCAGCACCTCGATGCGCGCCAGCTCGCCCAGGTCGCCGAAGCCGACCGAGTTGCGCGAGCGGTAGACGCCGTCGATCACGACGCCGACCGAGCTTTCCAGGCCGGGGTTGTCGCCCACGGTGCCGACGCCGCGGATGCGCGCGGTGGTCGAGGCTTCCGAGGCCGTCGAGGTCACAGTCAGGCCCGGCGTCAGGATCTGCAGGTCCTTGATGTCGCTGACGCCCGCGTTCTCCAGCGTCTCCTGCGACAGGGTCGTGACCACGATCGGCACGTCCTGCAGGCTCTGCTCGCGTTTCTGGGCGGTGACGATGATGTCGTCGACGCGGTTGACGTCCTGCGCCGCGGCGGCGCCGGCGATGCCGACGGCGGCCGTCACGACGGCGGCGGACACGGTGGTGCGAAGAATTTGGTTCAGACGCATGTCTTCCCGGCTCCTTGAGCCCGGCCTGAGCGGCCGGAGCGTTCCCAATCCCTGATGATTCCGCCCTTCTGACGTGGCGGGTCTCTCCGATCCTCCGGCGTAATCCAAGCCGCGTCGGGCGACAAGGATCACGCCGCGTTACGGTCGCATGCGTGGCGCGCTGCGGCCCTCACTGTGACAAGAAAGCGACGAAATCAGATGACGCTGGGTAAATATTCGTGCGTCAGGCGTCAGTATTCGAAGCCGCCGCGGCCATTTCCTTGCGCCGTCGGCCCGCCCGGGCCAGCACGACCGCGCCCAACGCGCCCGACAGGATCGAACCGCCCAGCACGCCCAGCTTCACCTGCACCTGCTCGGGCGAGTCGATCGCGCCCGGAAAGGCCAAGGCCCCGATGAACAGGCTCATGGTGAAGCCGACCCCGCACAGCAGGCTGACGCCGTACACCTCGGCCCAGGTGGCGCCCGTCGGCTTCTTGCCGATCTTCGCGGCCGTCGCCGCCCAGGTCATGGCCGCCACCCCGGCCTGCTTGCCCACGAACAGGCCCAGCGCTACGCCGGCGACCAGCGGCGTCGCCAACTGGTCCAGACCCACCCCGGCGAAGCTGACGCCCGCCTTGGCGAAGGCGAAAATCGGCAGGATGACGTAGGCGACGTAAGGGTGCAGGTCGTGCATCGCCTCCTTCAGCGGCGTCTGGCCGTCCTTGCGCGCGCCGATCGGCACGATGGCGGCGAACGCCACCGCCGTCAGCGACGTCGACAGCCCCGCCTGCACCGTCAGCCACCACACGCCCGCGAACCCCAGCACCCAGAAGGGCGCGGGAATCTTGCGCCACTGCGCGATAAGGGCGCCGGCCGCCAGCATGGCCGCCACGCCGACCAGCGGCCGCCACTCCACGCCCTGCGAAAACAGCAGCGCGATCAGGGCGATGGCCCCCAGGTCGTCGACGATGGCCAGCGTCAGCAGGAACACCCTCAGCGACCCCGGCAGCCCCTTGGCCACCAGGGCGAAGATGGCCAGGGCGAAGGCGATGTCGGTGGCCAGGGGGATGGGCCACCCCTGCGCCGGCCCGCCGGTGGCGCCCACGACCGCCAGATAGACCAGACCGGGCACGATCATGCCGCCCAGGGCGGCGAACACGGGCGTCGCCAGCTTCTTCGGATCGCTCAGCTCGCCGCGCAGGATTTCGTATTTGATCTCCAGGCCGACGACCAGGAAGAAGACCGCCATCAGGCCTTCCTTGATCCACTCCGCCACCGTCAGCTGCAGCGCCAGCGGCCCCATGACCAGCGGCTGCTCGCCCTTCAGCAGGGCGAAATAGTCTCCCGCCAGCGGCGAGTTGGCCACGATCAGCGCGGCCAGGGCGGCGGCGCCCAGCACCACTCCAGATCCGGCCTCGGTCTTCAGGAATTCCAGGGTGTGTCTGCGCGCCATCGGGGCCTCCGGGATCACGAAAGGTCGGGGCGTCAGGTTATCGACGGACGCCGGACCGGGTTCGCGGACGGGCGTCCGCGCCGGCCTGGCCCGCGCGACGGCGGGCCTGATCTCTGCGCTCCTGAATAGCCCGGGCGACGATCGGTTCAACCCCGCGCTTGCCGAACGGCCCGCGCGCCCGCATCTGCGCCCCATGCCCGTTTCCGACGCCTACCGCCCCGAGCCGCGCTTCTTCGATCTGGGCGACGACTACGGCGACGCCGTTCAGGCTGCGGAGTTTCCGCGGACGATCCTGCGCTTCCGCAACGACCGCGCCGCCGCCGAGGTGGGGCTGGAGACGCTGACCGACGCCGAATGGATCGCCCACTTCGGCCGTTTCGAGCCCCTGCCCGGCCAGCCCGGGCCGATCGCCATGCGCTATCACGGGCACCAGTTCCGCACCTACAACCCCGACCTCGGCGACGGCCGCGGGTTTCTCGCGGCTCAACTGCGCGAGGCCGTCTCCTCCCCGTCGCGCAGCGAGGGGGAGGGGGACCGCGCAGCGGTGGAGGGGCTCTCACTCCACGCCCGACTGCTCGATCTGGGAACGAAAGGCTCCGGCCGGACGCCCTGGTCGCGCGGCGCCGACGGCCGGCTGACGCTGAAGGGCGGCGTGCGCGAGGTGCTGGCCGCCGAGATGCTGCAACGCCTGGGCGTGCCGACCAGCCGCGCCTTCAGCCTCATCGAGACGGGCGAGGCGCTGGAACGCGGCGACGAGCCCTCGCCCACCCGCTCCGCCGCCCTGGTGCGCCTGTCGCACTCCCACATCCGCTTCGGGACCTTCCAGCGCGCGGCCTATCTGGGCCGAACGGATCAGTTGGAGACCCTGCTTGAGCACGCCCGATCGCTGTATCACCCGCACGTCGCGCCGGGCGACGCGGCGGGCTTTCTCGGCGCCGTCGTCGCCGCCTCGGCCCGGCTGGCAGCGCGCTGGATCGCGGCGGGCTTCGTGCACGGCGTCTTGAACACCGACAATCTGAACGTCACGGGCGAAAGCTTCGACTACGGCCCGTGGCGCTTCCTGCCGTCGTATGAGCCCGGCTTCACCGCCGCCTATTTCGACCAGTTCGGCCTCTACGCCTTCGCCCGCCAGCCCGAGGCCGTCTTCTGGGCTCTGACCCAGCTGGGCGGCGCGTTGAAACCTCTCGGCGACGCCGAGACGCTGACCGCCGCGCTGAACGGCTTCGGGCCCGCCTACATCGCCGAACTGCGCGCCGCCTTCCTGGAGCGTCTGGGGGTGCTCAGCCTGGGCGAGGCCGCCGACCAGCGACTGCTGGACGCCACCCTGGCCCTGCTGCGCGAGGGCGGCGAGGCCCTGCGGTGGGAGCCGCTGTTCCACGACTGGTTCGCCGGCTTCGCCTCCTCGGCCCGCGCCCTGTCCGGACCGCGCGCGGCGCTGTACCAGACCAAGGCCTTCGCCGACTTCCGCTTCGCCCTGTTCGAACACGAGCCGGACCGCCCCGAGCGCCTGGAATCTCCCCGCTTCGCCCGCCCCGAGCCGGAGGAGATGCTGATCGACGAGGTCGAAGCGATCTGGTCCGCCATCGACCGCGACGACGACTGGACCCCTTTCCACGCCAAGATCGAACGCCTGCGCGCCGACTGAGACGGCAACGCTTCCTTACGGATTGTTATGCATACGGTCACGCTTCGGCCCCGTAGCTGGCGCAGAAGGCGATCACGGATGGTTACGCTGAAGCTCCCTGGACTTGCGGGTCTGATGCGGCGATCCGACATCGCATCTGTTACCAATAAGAACCGGAGCGCCCCTCCCCGGGCGACTTTGAGAATGAGCTCTCAGACCCTTTCGACGTCGCAGGTCCGCCTGCGCGCCAGCTATCGCAACCTGACCCTGTGGACGCTGCAGGGCTGGCTTTCCATGTTTTTCCTGGCCGCCGGCTGGGCCAAGGCGACCGAGCCGTCGACCACCCTGGCCGAGCTGATGTCCTGGACCGCCCAGGCGCCGGTCGAGATGGTGCACGGCCTCGGCCTGGCCGAGATGACCCTGGCCGTCCTGCTGCTGGCGCCGCTGGCGTCGTGGAAGTGGGGCCGCGCTCCCATGATCACCGCCGCCGTCGGCCTGCTGGCGCTGGAAGTCGTGATGCTGGGCGTCCACGCTGTGGCCGTCGAACCCGTCCCGGCCCTGACCAACCTCGCCCTGATGGCCCTCACCGCCCCGGTGCTGTGGTTCCGGGCCCGCGAGGCGCGCTGATCCGACACCGGTCGGAGCAGAATTTCACCTGATCCCAGTCGCGCGCCCATTTGCGGCGCCAGGCGAACGGCCGGCCGCAGGCGACGCAGGTCTTCTGCGGCAGGTCGCCCTTGGCCGTGCCGGCTCCGTTGACGTGTTTGCGCGCCACAGCCTTCCCTTTACGTCCGCGTCAACTTTCGCTAAGCCGGACGCATGGCGAGCGCCGACGATCATCGCACCTATTCCATCCGCCAGCTGTGCCGCGAGTTCGGGGCGACGGCGCGGGCGCTGCGCTTCTATGAGGACAAGGGGCTTCTGACGCCCGCGCGCAAGGGCCAGACCCGCGTCTATTCCGCCCGCGACCGCGCCCGGCTGAAGCTGATCCTGCGCGGGCGCCGCATCGGCTTCTCGCTGGTCGAGATCCAGGAGATGCTCGATCTCTACGACCACAAGGACCACAACGCCCATCAGATGGCCGTGGCCCTGCGCCGCCACCGCGCCCAGATCGAAGCCCTGAAGCAGCAGCGCGACGACCTCGACGCCGCCATCGAGACCGCGGAAGAGGCCTGCGCCGTCATGGAGGCGCGCCTGGGCGAGCATCGCCCCGACCTGCTGCCCGGCGCCGACGAATACGCCCAGCTGCTGAAGGCCCGGCTCAACCCGGACCCCATGCACGACGCCCACCTGACCCGACTGCATCCCCTCAAAGCGAGAGCCTGACCCATGGCCTACAAGTCGCCCGTCCGCGATCTGACGTTCATCCTGAGCGACGTTCTGGACATCGACCGCTACGCCAACCAGCCCGGCTTCCAGGACGTGTCCGCCGATCTGGCGCAGCAGGTGCTGGAAGAGGCCGGCCGCTTCGCCGACGAGGTGATCGCGCCGATCAACAACCCGGGCGACAAGGAAGGCTGCCGCGTCGAGAACGGCGTGGTCACCACTCCCAAGGGCTGGAAAGAAGCCTACAAGCAGATGGTCGAGGCCGGCTGGACCTCGCTGATGATGGACCCGGCCTACGGCGGCCAGGGCATGCCGTCGGTGATCGGCTCGGCCGTCGGCCAGTTCACGGCGGGCGCCTCGGCGGCCTTTTCGATGTACCCCGGCCTGACGGCGGGCGCCTGGGCCGGCATCCACGCCAACGCGTCGGAAGCGCTGAAGCGGAAATACCTGCCGAAGATGTCGACCGGCGAATGGACCGGCACGATGAACCTGACGGAGCCCCAGTGCGGCACCGACCTGGGCATGGTCCGCACCAAGGCCGTCCCGCAGCCCGACGGCAGCTACAAGATCACCGGCCAGAAGATCTGGATCTCGGCCGGCGAGCACGACTTCGCCGAGAACATCATCCACACCGTCCTGGCCCGCGTCGAAGGCGCCCCGGCCGGCATCAAGGGCCTGTCGCTGTTCCTGGTCCCCAAATTCCTGGTCAACGAGGACGGCTCGCTGGGCGAACGCAACGGCGTCCAGTGCGCGGGCCTGGAAGAGAAGATGGGCATCCACGGCAACGCCACCTGCGTCATGGCCTATGAGGACGCGACCGGCTGGCTGATCGGCGAGGAAGGCCGCGGCATGAACAACATGTTCGTGGTGATGAATGAGGCGCGCCTGGGCACGGGCCTGCAAGGTCTGGCCATCGGCACCGCCGCCTATCAGGCCGCCGTCGACTTCGCCAAGGACCGCCTGCAGGGCCGCTCGCTCACGGGGCCGAAGAACCCGGACGGCCCCGCCGACCCGATCATCGTCCACCCCGACGTCCGCCGCATGCTGCTGGAGGCCAAGGCCTTCGTCGAAGGCGGCCAGGCCTTCATCCTGTGGACCGCCCTGCACGCCGACCTGGAGAAGTCCGAGGACGAGGCCGTGGCGACCAAGGCCAAGGACTACATGGGCCTGCTGACGCCGGTGCTGAAGGCCTATCTGACCGACAAGGGCTTCCACGCCGCCTCGCTGGCCATGCAGGTGCACGGCGGCTCGGGCTACACCGAGCACTTCACCGCCTCGCAGTACCTGCGCGACGCGCGGATCACCATGATCTACGAGGGCACCAACGGCATCCAGGCGCTGGACCTGGTCGGCCGCAAGCTCCCCGCCAACGGCGGCCGCGCCATCATGAGCTGGTTCGCCGAGATCGACGCCTTCGTGTCCGAAAACGGCGGCGAGGGTCCGATCAAGCCCTTCGTCGATGGCCTGGCCGACGCCAAGAAGAAGCTGCAGGAGGCCACCATGTGGCTGATGCAGAACGGCATGCAGAACCCCGACAACGCCGGCGCCGCCTCCACCGACTATCTGAACATCTTCGGCATCACGGCCCTGGCCTACATGTGGGCGCAGATGGCCAAGGCTGCGCAGGCCAGGATCGACGGCGGCTCGGACGACCCCTTCTACGCCGGCAAGCTGGCCACCGGCCGCTACTTCGTCGAACGCATCCTGCCCGACGCGGGCGCCCACCTCGCCAAGCTGAAGACCGGCGCCGACGTCCTGATGAGCGTTCCGGCGGAGGCGTTCTGAGCATGAACGTCCTCGCCGCCCCCGATCCCGAGTTCATGCAGGAAGAGGAGATCACCCTCTTCTCCGACTCGGTCTCCAAGTGGATCGACGAGCACGCGCCGCCCGAGAAGGTGCAGTCGTGGATCGCCGACTCCTCGGTGCCGCGCTCGCTGTGGAACGACGCGGGCGAAGCCGGGCTGCTGGGACTGTCTATGCCGGAGGCCGACGGTGGCTTCGGCGGCGACTACCGGCACGAGGTCGTGCTGATGCGCCAGCTGGGCTGGAAGGGCGCGGACCACTTCGGCATCTCGCTGCACAACGCCATCGTCATGCCCTACGTCTGGCACTACGGCACCGCGGAGCAGAAGGCGCGCTGGCTGCCGCGTCTGGTCTCCGGCGAACTGGTCGGCGCCATCGCCATGACCGAGCCGGGCGCCGGCTCCGACCTGCAGGGGGTCAAGACCACCGCCATCCGCCAGGGCGACCATTACGTCGTCAACGGCTCCAAGACCTTCATCACCAACGGCCAGCTGGCCAACTTCATCATCGTGGTCGCCAAGACCGACCCGGCCGAGGGCGCCAAGGGCACCAGCCTGATCGTCGTCGAGACCGACGGCCTGGCCGGCTTCGAGCGCGGTCGCAACCTGCACAAGATCGGCATGGAGGCGAACGACACCTCCGAACTGTTCTTCAACGACGTGAAGGTCCCCGCCGAGAACGTCATCGGCGGCACCGAGGGCCAAGGCTTCGTCCAGCTGATGCAGCAGCTGCCGCAGGAACGCCTGAACATCGCCATCCAGGGCGTCGCCGCCGCCGAGCGCGGCCTTCAGGAGACGCTGGCCTACGTCAAGCAGCGCAAGGCCTTCGGCAAGCGCGTCATCGACTTCCAGAACACCCAGTTCAAGCTGGCAGAGGTCAAGACCAAGCTGACCGTCGCCAAGGTCTTCTGCGACTGGTGCATCGGCCTGCACCTGAAGGGCCAACTCGACGCCGCCACCGCCTCCATGGCCAAATACTGGGTGACGGACATCCAGGGCGAGACCATCGACGAGATGCTCCAACTGCACGGCGGCTACGGCTACATGACCGAATACCCGATCGCCCAGCTCTACAAGGACGCCCGCGTCCAGCGCATCTACGGCGGCACCAACGAGATCATGAAGCTGCTGATCGCGCGGACTCTGTAGGCGGACTAAGATGTCCGCTCATCCGCGCCGGCGCGATCCCTTGCCAACCGTCATCCTCGGGCTTGACCCGAGGATCGGACCGTCGAGCGCTCACCGCCGGCCCGAGGGATCACGCCCGGGCCGCGTCCTGCGGCGCCAAGCCCGCCCCCACGTCTGATCCTCGGGTCAAGCCCGAGGATGACGGAGGGTGGGGGCGGGGCTATGCCTTGCCGAATGACCCGCCTCCACATCCCCCAGCCCCTTTCCCCCGGCGCGACCGTCCTGCCCACGCTCGACCAGTCGCGCTACCTCACCCAGGTCATGCGGCTGAAGGCGGGCGACGCGGTGCGCGTGTTCAACGGCGCGGACGGGGAGTGGCGCTGCGCCGTCGCCGAGGTGCTGAAGAAGGGCGTCGTGCTGCGCGCGGAGGAGAAGCTGCGCGACCAGATCACCCCGCCCGACGTCCACCTTGTGATCGCCGTGGTGAAGAAGTCGGCGCTGGAGTTCGCGGTGGAGAAGGCGACCGAGCTGGGCGCCGCGCGCGTCCGCCTGGTGACCACCGCCCGCACCCAGCCCCAGCACGTCCGCATGGATCGGCTCGACGCCATCGCCGAGGAAAGCGCCGAGCAGACCGGCCGCCTGGACGTCCCGCCCGTCGACGCGCCGCAGAAGCTCGACGCCCTGCTGGCCGACTGGGACCCGTCCCGCCGCCTGATGTTCTGCGACGAGACGGGCGGCGCGCCTGCCCTGAGGGCCTTGGCTCCGTTCTCTCCCTCCCCTTCATGGGGAGGGGGGACCGCGCAGCGGTCGGGGTGGGGCGCGTCCGACGCCGTATACCCCACCCTGCCGCCTTCGGCGGCGGTCCCTCCCCATGAAGGGGAGGGAGACCGCCCGCCTTGGGCCATCCTGATCGGGCCCGAAGGCGGCTTCAGCCCGGAGGAAGGCGAGCGCCTTCGCGCCCTGCCCTCCGCCCTGGCCGTGTCGCTCGGCCCCCGCATCCTCCGCGCCGACACGGCGGCGACCACGGCCCTGACGCTGTGGCAGGCGGCGGTCGGCGACTGGGTGCGATGATCGCCGACGATTTCTCTCGCCTGATCAGAGACTTGACTTTTTTCCGGGCGATTCCGCCATCGTCGCTCTGTGCCGTGCGATGATGCGCGGTCGCGTCCGGCGCACGGGCCGATGTGCACTCGATGCACTCCGTGCACTCGAAAAGTCGGGTGCAGTGCACGGAGTGCACGCCGTGCACCTTCGCGCCCTTGTGCGCATCCTCGCGCGCGCCCATCTCGCGGCGACCTGAGGGGTTGGGAACCATCGCCGCATGACCGACGCGCCGCTGAACCGGACGGACCTGATCGAGGCCCTGTCCAAGGGCATGAAGCCGCGCGCCGACTGGCGCATCGGCGCCGAGCACGAGAAGTTCGGCTTCGACCGCGAGGCCCTGCGCCGCCCGGCCTATGACGGACCGAACGGCATCAAGGCCATGCTGGACGGGCTGACCCGCTTCGGCTGGTCCGAGGTGTTCGAGGGCGACAACGTCATCGCCCTGGAGCGGACGACGCCAGAGGGCCTGACCTCGTCCATCTCGCTGGAGCCGGGCGGACAGTTCGAACTGTCCGGCGCCCCGCTCAAGGACGTCCACGAGATCTGCGACGAGACCGGCCGCCATCTGATGGAGGTCAAGCAGGTCGCCGACCAGATCGGCCTGGGCTTCCTCGGCGTCGGCTTCGACCCGATGTGGGCGCGCGAGGACGTGCCGGTCATGCCCAAGGGCCGCTACGACATCATGCGCGCCTACATGCCGAAACGCGGCTCTCTCGGCCTCGACATGATGCTGCGCACCTGCACCATCCAGTCGAACCTCGACTTCGACGGCGAGACCGACATGGTGCGCAAGTTCCGCGTCTCCTTGGCGCTGCAGCCCGTCGCCACCGCCCTGTTCGCCTGTTCGCCCTTCACCGAGGGGCGGCCCAACGGCTTCCTCAGCGCCCGCGCCAACGTCTGGACCGACACCGATCCCGATCGCACCGGCATGCTGGACTTCGTCTTCCAGGACGGCTTCGGCTTCGAGCGCTACGTCGACTACGCGCTGGACGTGCCGATGTACTTCGCCAAGCGCGACGGGCGCTACGTCGACCTGTCCGGCCGCTCGTTCCGGCACTTCATGGAACAGGGCCTGGACGACCTGCCGGGCGACCGGGCGACGCGGAAGGACTGGGCCGATCACCTGACCACCCTGTTCCCCGAAGTGCGGCTGAAGTCCTATCTGGAGATGCGCGGCGCCGACGGCGGCCCTTGGAGCCGCATCTGCGCGCTGCAGGCGCTGTGGGTCGGCGTGCTCTACGACGACGCCGCGCTCAGCGCCGCCTGGGACCTGTGCAAGGACTGGGACATCGCCGACCACGAGCGTCTGCGTCGCGACGTCACGCGTCTGGGCCTGAAGGCCGAGGTCGCGGGCCGCACCGTCCGCGACGTCGCCGTCGACATGGTCGCCGTCGCCAAGCAGGGGCTGAAGGCCCGCGCCCGCTTCTCGGGCGGCATGGTGGACGAGCGCGGCTATCTGTCGGAGCTGGAGGACATCGCGGACTCGGGCGTCACCCCCGCCGAGCGCCTGCTGGACCTCTACCATGGCCCATGGGAGCGCGACCTGTCGCGGCTCTATCGCGACTTCGCCTACTGACGGAACGCGCCGCCCAGCTTGAGCATTGAACGGGCATGACCGATCCGATCCTGCCCCACACCCAGCCCGACCCCGCCGGCGACGGCCCCGTCATCTCCGACGAGCGCGCCAAGGCAGGGCGCGGTGGCATGCACGTGATGACCATCATGGTGATCTCCGCCCTGCTGGTGGCGATCGCCTTCATCATCATCTGGTTCGTCTGGAGCCCCAGCCTGAACCGGGCGCAGGAGACGACCGAGGCTGCCGCCACCTCGCTGGACTCGGCTCAGCCGACGACCGACCGGCCGACGCCCACCCTGCCGGACCAGCCTCAGGCGCGCACGCCCGACCCGGCCACCTCGCCCACCGGCGAACCCGCCGCCTGACGCAGCGCCGGTCGCGCCGCCAGCAGGGCGACCGTGCAGCCGACGAACAGCCCCGCCTCCAGCGCCGCCGTCACCGTCCGGGCCGTCGGGCCGAAGCCGGCCTCTCCGACCAGGGCGCCCAGCGGCGCCAGGCTCAGTCGCGCCGCGGGATAGGCATGCAGCAGGGCGTCCAGGCTGCCGCCCATCAGCCGTCCGCCCAGCAGCGAGATCATCGCCCCCGCTCCCAGGCCGAGCGCCGCCGCCATGGCCGCCGACCGCCGGGCCGACCACCCCCTCCACGCCGCCAGCCACGCGCCGAAGCCGACCGTCGCGCCCAGCGCCAGCCCCTCGGTCCCGCCGGTCATGCCGGCGGGCGCGCCGCCGGTCAGCAGCATCAGGGCGTCCATGCCGATCAGCCGCGTCACGCCGCCCAGCAGGGCGCCCGACAGCGCCCCGCCCGCCACGGCGCCGATCCAGTCCCGCCGCAGCAGCCGCCCCGCCTCCACGCCGAAGCCCAGCACGCCGCCCGCCGTCAGCGCCAGCAGGGTCGTGGCGCAGACCATGACCAGCAGCGTCGAGGCCGCGCCCATGCCCTGGGGCGCCACGCCCAGCCCATAGACCGCCCCGCCGATCACCCCGGCCAGCGCGCCGCCGGCGCCGCCCGACGCCGCGCCGCTCAGCCCCTCGCGCCAGACCGGACGGTCGAACCCCGGCGCAGGCACGGTCGCGGTCGGAGGCACGACGGGCGCCTCGGCGTCCCCCTCGTCGACCTCGCCGATGAAGCGATAGCCGTGCTTGGGCACCGTCTCGATGAAGCGTGGCCGCGCCGCGTCGTCGCCCAGCTCGCGTCGCAGCGCGCGCACGCACTGCGTCAACGCCTCGTCCGTCACCGGCACGCCCTTCCAGACCTCGCCCATGAACCGGTCCTTGGTCACCAGCCGACCGCGCTCGGCGACCAGCAGGATCAGGGCGTCCAGGTACCGCCCGCTGATCTCCACCGTCGCCCCGTCGCGGGTCAGGCGGCGATCTGCGGGGTCCAGCCGGAATCGGTCGAAGCGCACGGGCGTCATGCCGCGACGGTCGGTGATCGCGGCCCGCAAGGCAATGGGCGCCCCTACCCGTCCCGCCGCGCCCGTGGCATCATCGGACCCTTCAGGGAGGGGACCATGACCGACGCCGAGGCCAAGCTGCGCGAGCGCGCCGAACGACGGGTGGAGGCGCGGCGCAGCCTGATCTCCCACCTGCTGATCTTCGTGGTGATCAACGCGGGCCTGTTCGCCCTCGACGGCTTCTCCGACGGTCGCATCGACTGGGCCTGGTGGCCGCTGCTGGGCTGGGGCATCGGCCTGGCGTCGCACGCCGTCTCGGTGGGCATGGCGTTGTCGGGCGACCACGAGGCCGCGGTCCAGCGCGAGATGGAACGGCTGCGGGGCCGCCGGTGACGGGCACGATCCGCGCCGGGATCGGCGGCTGGACCTACGAGCCCTGGCGCGGCGTCTTCTACCCGGACAAGCTCAGCCAGAAGCGGGAGCTGGAGTTCGCCAGCCGCGCCCTCACCTCGATCGAGATCAACGGCACCTACTACTCGACCTTCAAGCCCGACAGCTGGATGAAGTGGCGCGACGAGACGCCCGACGGCTTCGTCTTCTCGGTCAAGGCCAGCCGCTACTGCACCAACCGCAAGGTCCTGTCGGACATGGGCGAGTCAATGGGCCGCTTCCTGGACCAGGGCCTGACGGCGCTGGGCGACAAGCTGGGGCCGATCAACTGGCAGTTCATGGGGACCAAGAGGTTCGATCCGGAGGACTTCGAGGGCTTCCTGAGGCTGCTGCCGCACGAGAAGGACGGCCTGCGTCTGCGCCACGCGCTGGAGGTGCGGCACCCCAGCTTCGACACGGACCAGTTCCGCGACCTGGCCGCCAGGCACGGCGTCGCCATCGTCTATGCCGAGGACGACGAGGCGCCCGAGTGGCCGCGCATCGACGCGCCCACCGCCGACTTCACCTACGCCCGGCTGATGTCCAGCCGCGAGGACGAACCGACCGGCATGACGGGCGCCGAGCTGGACGCGGTCGCCGCCCGCTGCCGCGCCTGGGCCGAACGCGGCGACGTCTTCGCCTACTTCATCTCCGGGGCGAAGGTCCGCAACCCGGCGGCCGCCCAGGCGCTGATCCAGCGCCTGGGCTGAGCCCGGTCAGAAGGTCTTGCGGACGCGGAACTGGACGAAGGTGCGCGGGTCCACGTCGCGGACCTCGACGTAGTCGACGGCCTGGGTCGCGCGGTTCGCGTAGGCGGTGCGCATCACGGTGAAGTCGTCCCACAGGTTGACCTGGGCGCGCAGCGACAGGTCGGTCTTGGGCTTCCACTCGACGAACAGGACCCGGTAGTTGCGCAGGCGGACGTCCTGGCGCTGGTCGGGGTCGTAGCGGGCCTCGTCGAAGCCGCGCAGCCACTCGAACCCCCACTGGGTCTTCAGCGACTGGATGTCCTGGCTGAAGCTGACGCGGGCGTCGAACGGGCGGATGCCGGAGATGCCGCGCTCCTTGCCCGTGGTCGGGTCGGTGACGCTGGAGGTCTGCCAGGTGGCGGTCGTCTCCAGCCGTCCGCCCGAGACGCCCAGGCGGTCGGTCGGCAGGGTGAGCGACAGCTCGGCCTGGTCGTAGGCGCCGTCGCCGATGTTGCCGACGGCGGTCAGGCCGCCGACCAAGGGGATGCGGTCGATCACGTCGGTGATCTCGTCATGGCGCAGCGTCAGGCTGACGACGCCCTCCTGCCAGAAGCGCCGCTCGTAGGTGCCCTCGAAGATCCAGCGCTGGTCCGGCTCCAGGTCGGCGTTGCCGCCGAAGACCTGGTCGGACTGCAGGTCGGCCGAGGCGGCGAAGTCGTCGAAGTCCAGCTGGCCGACCTCGCGCTCGACGCGGAAGCGGAACTGGTTGCCCTCGCCGGGGGTCCAGGTCAGCTGGGCGCGCGGCTTGGCGTAGAACAGCTCCTTCTCGGTGTCGGAGTCGCCCGACTGGCCGATGGTCGACGCCTCCAGCCGCAGGCCGGTCTCCAGCGTCAGCGCGTCGTCGATGCGCCACGTGGTGCGTGCGAAGGCGGTGATGCGCGTCTCCTCGACCTTGATCTCGTCCGACGGCAGGGGGACGGCGACGCCGCCGACGGAGAAGGCCTGGCGGGCGTCCAGGGCGTTGTAGGCCAACTCCCCGCCCAGCTCGGTCGTGACGGGGCCGTTCTCGTGGCGCAGCTGACCGCGGACGATGCTCTCGGAGTAGTCGTTGGCGTAGCTGAAGACCTGCTGCGGCTGGACGACGCCGCCCAGAACCGCGTCGCCGGTCGAGGCGCCTTCGGACGAGTTGAACTGGTGGATCAGGCGGCCCTCGAACTTGAGGCTGCCGGTCAGGGGACGCTGGTAGACGACCCCCACCTCGCCGCCGTCGCCGTCGTTCTCGTTGCGGTTTTCGCGACGGACGGTGGCCGATTCCTGTACGCTCTGCTGGTACCAGTCGTTCACGCCGTAGCGGCCGGTCAGGTCCAGCTTGCCGGCGGCGAAGGGGCCGGTCCAGGTGGCGCGGGCGGACTGGCCGCCGCCCTTGGCGTAGCCGTCGACGGTCTCCTGGCGGGTCACCACGCCGGCGCCGTTGGTGCGGGTCACCGTGCCGGGGCCGAAGCTGTCGCTCATGCTGACGCCGTCGTTCAGCGACAGGCTCCAGTTGCGGTCGCCGTCGCGGGCGGTGACCTGGTACTGGAAGCCGTACAGGTCGGGCGAGCCGTCGAAGAGGAAGGCGTTGGCGCTGAGCACGTGCTGCATCGTCGCCTCGGACTTGGTGACGACGTTCACGACCAGCGGGAAGCCCTGCATGTCGACGCCCGGCGCGCCGCCGCGGATCAGCTCGATCCGCTCGACCTGGCTGGCTGGCGTGCGCGACAGGACCGACGAGCCCGTGTCGCTCTTGGACGCCGGGCGCGAGCCGTTGATCAGCACGTTGCCGACCGCGCCTTCGAAGCCGCGGCTGCCGTCGCCGTCGATCAGGTTGAAGCCGGGGACGCGCCCGACCATGTCCAGCGCCGTGTTGGGGCGGGCCTGGGCGAAGAAGTCCGGCTGATAGACGATGACGCCCGTGCTGGTTTCGGTCGCCGCGGGGGCGGGCGTCGCCTGCTGCGCCGAAGCGGCGGTGGCGGCGGTCAGGGCGATGGCGGCGGCGCCGGCGAACAGGATCGTCTTCTTCACTGGGGTTCCCCTCTTTCTGTGGCCGGGAACCTGACGGCGAGTGCGGCGCGCTTCCAGTTACAAGCTGGACAGGTGGATTAAATGACTGTCATCTGTAAGAACAACTTCCTTTCAAGACTGTAATAATCGAGGCGGAAATAAGACTATGCACAGGTTTGCAGCCACTCTGTTCTTGTCCGCCACGATGCTGGTCGGCGCGGCGCCCGCGCTGGCGCAGACGGGGGAGCCGGCGACGGAGATCGACGAGGTCGTCGTCCAGGCGCGCCGGTCCGGGGCGCCGACGTGGGAGGTGACGCGCGGCGGATCGACGGTGCTGCTGGTCGGCGCGATCCAGGCCCTGCCCAAGAGCCTGGACTGGCGCGCCGACGCGCTGGAGCGGGCGGCGGAGCAGGCCGACAGGGTGCTGTATTCGCAGGCCGTCGATTTTTCGCCCTGGGACATGATGCGCGTGATCTGGCGGCAGCGGCGCCTGACGCGCCTGCCGGACGGCAAGACGAGCGCCGACTATCTGTCGCCCGAGTGGCAGGCGCGGCTGGACGCGCTGGAGACGCGGCACGACGAGGACTTCTCGCGCAGCGGCTTCATGCTGACGTCGACGGGTCTGATGTTCAATCTGACGGGCCTGCGGCGCGATCAGGGGCGGGCGGTGGAAGAAGCGGTGCGGCGCACGGCGCGGCGCGGCCGGACGCCCAGCGAGCGCGTCGGACGCGTGCGCGGCGACGACGTGCTGGACACGGTGCTGACCATGCCGCCGGAGGCCTGGACGCCCTGCGTCGAGAAGGCGATCGTCGCGGCCGAGGCGGGCGAACCCGCCATGCTGGCGCGGGCCGAAGCCTGGCGCCGGTTCGACGTGCCGACGGTGATGGACTCGGCGCTGGACGACGCGCTGAACACCTGCTGGCCGTGGGGCGATCCCGCCTATGGACCCATGCTGCGCAGCCAGTGGGCGGCGGCGGTCGACCGGGCCCTGGCGCAGGACGGGACCACGCT
This sequence comes from Afipia felis, assembly GCA_943371835.1. GTDB lineage: Bacteria > Pseudomonadota > Alphaproteobacteria > Caulobacterales > Caulobacteraceae > Brevundimonas. Next base: position 69,040 of record CALRWJ020000010.1, read on the forward strand.
GGCGGTCGCGCCGTTGCGCGTGCTGGCCGAGCCAGGCGGCCTGCTGGACGCGCTGGAGGCGCGCGGGTTCGAGATCGTGGGCCCGGCCTGGAAGCGCTGAGACGGCGTCCGCCCATGTGCACTTGGTGCACTCGATGCACTGCACCTGATTTTTTGAGTGCACCGAGTCCACCGAGTCCACATGCGCGGGCGGATCGACCGCCGAGCACCGCAGGCTGACCTGGGTCCATGGCGCCGGCGGCGCATGCCGTCGGATTCGACGGCGCGCGTTGATTCAGCGGCGCAAATCGCCGGCGATCATCGCAATCGGCGGCGTCAGACCGCCGTGCCGCCGACGGTCAGGCCGCTGATCTTCAAGGACGGCTGGCCGATGCCGACCGGCACGCCCTGCCCCGCCTTGCCGCAGGTGCCGACGCCGGGGTCGAAGGCGAAGTCGTCGCCGATCATCGTGACGCCCTTCAGCGCCGTGGCCCCGTCGCCGATCAGGGTCGCGCCGCGCACCGGCGAGGTGATGCGCCCGTCCTCGATCAGATAGGCCTCGGTGCACTGGAACACGAACTTGCCGTTGGTGATGTCCACCTGGCCGCCGCCGAAGTTCGCCGCGTAGAGGCCGCGCTTGGTCGAGGCGATCATGTCGGCGCGGCTGTCCCTGCCGCCCTCCATGAAGGTGTTGGTCATGCGCGGCATGGGGATGTGGGCGAAGGACTGGCGCCGCCCGTTGCCGGTCGCCTGCTGGCCCATCTGACGCGCCGACAGGCGGTCGTGCATCAGGCCGACCATGATGCCGTCCTCGATCAGCACGGTGCGCGAGGTCGGCGTGCCCTCGTCATCGACCGTCAGCGAGCCGCGGCGACCGGCGATGGAGCCGTCGTCGACAACGGTCACGCCGGGCGCGGCGACGCGCTTTCCCATCATGCCGGTGAAGACTGACGAGCCCTTGCGGTGGAAATCGCCCTCGAAGCCGTGGCCCACCGCCTCGTGCAGCAGGACGCCGGGCCAGCCGGCGCCCATGACCACGTCCATCTCGCCCGCCGGGCAGTCGACGGCTTCCAGATTGACCAGCGCCTGACGCAGGCATTCGTCGACCTGGGCCTGCCAGCGTTCGGGCGCGGTCCACTCCTCGAAGCCCGCGCGGCCGCCGGCCCCGGCCGAGGCGGTTTCGCGCCGGCCGTCCTTTTCCACCGTGACCGAGACGTTGAAGCGCACCAGGGGGCGCACGTCGCGGACCGACCGGCCTTCGGCGCGGACGATCTCGATGGAGCGCCGCTCGCCGATCAGGCTGGCCGAGACCTGCACCACGCGCGGGTCGCGGGCGCGGGCCCAGGCGTCGATCTCCTGCAGCAGGGCGATCTTGTCGGAAAAGCCGGGGGCGGCCAGCGGGTCCAGCGGCGGATACAGCGACTGGTTCGTGGCGCGCGGGCCTTCGGCGCTCGTGCCGGCATGGCCGGCCTTGGCCAGCGACGCCGCCTCGGCCGCGCGGCGGATGGCGTCGGCGGTGATCTCGTTGGCGTGGGCGTAGCCGGCGGTCTCTCCCGCCACGACGCGCAGGCCGAAGCCCTCGGTCGCGTCGTAGTTGGCGCCCTTCAGCCGCCCGTCGTCGAAGACCAGCGATTCCAGCTCCGACCGCTCCAGGAACAGCTCGCCGTCGTCGGCGCCGGCCAGGGCGCCGCGCAGGATCGACAGGGCCTCTTCGGGATCGACGCCGGCGGTTTCGAGCAGGGGCGGCGGGGGGACGTGCGCGGTCATGTCTCGCAGATAGGACGGCGGAAGGGGCGCGTCACCCCTTCCGCCGCGTCGATCACCAGGCGTCGTTGACGTCGCCGGACCCGGAGATGTCGGTCTGCACCGACGCCGGGCGGCGCGTCAGGTCGACGTCGCCCGAGCCGGAGATGGAGACGGTCGCCTTGCCCGTGGGGCCGACGTCGACCTCGCCCGAGCCGGAGACGTCCACGTTCGCGTCGGTCAGGGTCAGGTTGGTCAGATCGGCCTGGCCCGAGCCGGAGACGTCCAGGTCCAGCGTCTGGGCGCGACCTTGGGCCTCGACCTCGCCCGAGCCGGTGACGACGATGCGAAGGGTCTGGACGTCCAGCGCGCGCAGGTCGAGGTCTTGGGCCGCGTTCATCTCGAAGGTCGAGACGCCCGGCGCGGTGATGGTCACCTGGACCCGGTCGCGCCAGCCGCCCCAGTCCTCGGTTCCCTCGGCGAAGAGACGGCCGTTTTCCAGCCGGATGCGGTCCACGCGGCTCTGCGGACCCGTGACGGTGACCGAAGCGACGTCGCCCTGGGTGAAGACCACGTCGGCGGAGACGTCGAGGACCAAGCGGTCACCGCCGGTCCACTGCAGGGTGCGGGTGACCTCAGGCCCCCGCTCGCGGGCGCCGTCGCGGGTCACGCGGACCCAGTCGCCGTCGCGCTCGTTCCAGCTCCAGCTCCAGCCGTCGCGCATGATGGCGGGACCGCCCACGGCGAAGGCGCCGCCGAGGCCGACCACGGCCATGACCAGGCCGACGCCCATGATGACGAGAAGATTGCGGATCATGTTCTGTCCCTCCCTCAGATCCGGCCCTGGTCGAGCGCGGGCTTCAGCACGCGATAGTGCAGGCGCGCGTACCAGACCGTGGCGTCGATCAGCCATTTGACGAAGACGGCGCAAAGGGCCGTCATGAAGATGCCGACGCCCATGACGCCGATTCCGCCCAGCAAGGCCACGAAGGGCCCGCCCGGGGGCGACAGGAAGGGCCCGGCCACCGCGACGAAGCCTCCCGACAGGAAGACCGCGAAGCCGGACAGCAGCACGGCGACCAGCGAGCCGAACAGCGGCAGCACGATCGGCAGCAGGATCAGGATGTCGATCGCGCCCAGGCCGATGATGGCGAAGACGGCGCCGGCGGCGGACGAGGCGCCCGGCTGCTGGTTCCAGGCGCGGGCGCCGGCCTCGGCGCGCAGCTCGCGGGCCAGACGGTCGGGATCGCCCAGCGCCTCGGCCACTTCGGCCTCGGTGCGGCCCTCCGCCGCGCCGGCGTCGAAATGCGCCTCGTAGTCGGCGACGATCTCGGCGGCGGCGGTCGTCGACAGGCCGACGAGGCCGCGCTTCAGGCGCGTGATGAAGTCCACGCGGGTCATTGGTTCAGCTCCCCTTGATGATCGGCCGGCGCCGCGACGGGCGGATCGGCCAGGATGGCCTCGACCGCGTCGGCGAAGGTGCGCCATTCCGCGGTCTGGGCCTGAAGCGCCCGCCGCCCCTCGGCGGTCAGGCGATAGTATTTGCGCGACGGGCCGGCGGCGGACTCGACCAGATAGGTCTCGACCAGTCCGTCGGTCTGCATCCTCCGCATCAGCGGATAGATGGTGCCTTCGCCCATGCCGATGGCCTTCGAAAGGGCCGCGGCGATGTCGTAGGCGTAGCCGTCGCGCCGGTTCAGCAGGGTCAGGACGCAGAGCGTCAGGACCCCCTTCTTCAGCTGCGTGTCGATGTGCTCGGGCACGGTTCAATCTCCCTTGACGCTCCATCGGTATGACAAGGTAGCTTGTGACGCAAGGTAGCTTGCGAAACATGACGCCGATTTAATCAGGGCTCCCGGAGGGGGGTGCGGGCGCCCGTCGCGGGTCCGCCGCCTTGGCAAAGGGCGCGGCGGGGGATATGGACCGCCCAAAGCCCCGGCAGCCTTCGCTTCCGGGGGCGTTCGGCGACAGCCCCGCGCCGGGGACGGCGGGGCAAGGACTAAGGAAACCAGCATGAACATGGGCAAGTCCGCCCTGGGGATTTCGGCCTTTCTGGCCTCGGTCCTGGCGACCGGCGCCGCGACGGCCAAGGAACTCGTCGGCCAGCCCACGCCGGGCGGCATCGGCCTTCAGCCGGCGGCCTCGCCGCTGAAGGAAAGCGCCCACTTCTTCCACGACGTGATCCTGCTGCCGATCATCGTGGCGATCAGCCTGCTGGTGCTGGGCCTGCTGATCTGGGTCGTGATCCGCTACAACAAGAAGTCCAACCCGGTGCCCGCGCGCTGGAGCCACAACACCCTGGTCGAGGTGATCTGGACCATCGTGCCGGTCTTCATTCTGGTCGGGATCGCGCTGTTCTCGTTCCGCCTGCTGTTCGCCTACGAGAACATGCCGGAGCCGGACCTGACCATCAAAGTCACGGGCAACCAGTGGAACTGGGCCTATGAGTACCCGGACCAGGGCATCAACGAGTACATCTCGAACATGCTGCCGGAAGCCGACGCCAAGGCGCGCGGCGTGCCGTATCGCCTGGCCGCCGACGAGCCGCTGGTGGTGCCGGTCGGCCAGACGGTCAAGGTGCTGGTCACCGCCGCCGACGTCATCCACTCGTTCGCCCTGCCCGCCTTCGGTCTGAAGACCGACGCCGTTCCGGGCCGCACCAACGAGACCTGGTTCCGCGCCGACCGCGTGGGCACCTACTACGGTCAGTGCTCGGAACTGTGCGGCGTCGACCACGCCTTCATGCCGATCGAGATCCGCGTCGTCACCGAGGCCGAGTTCGCCGCCTGGGTCGCCTCCAAGGGCGGCTCGATGACCGCCGCCGCCGACGCCGCGGCCGCAGCGGCCGCCGTCCCCGCGACGACGACCCCGGCCGCCGACGCCGCCGCTCCGGTCGGCGCCACGACCGACGCGGCCGCTCCGGCGCCCAGCCAGACGACCCCCGGCGCCGCCCCGACCGCCGCCCCCGCTTCCGCTCCGGCCGCCGCGCCGGCCGCCGCCCAGTAAGACACGCGAGAGAGCCGAAACTCATGGCCCACGCCGCCGCCCACGGTCACGACGACCACGACCACAAGCCGGGCTTCTTCACCCGCTGGTTCCTGTCCACCAACCACAAGGACATCGGCACGCTGTACCTGATCTTCGCCATCATGGCGGGGATCGTGGGCGGCGCCCTGTCCGGCCTGATCCGCTGGGAACTGGCCGAGCCGGGCATGCAGGTGTTCGTGCCGGGCGGCCTGATCGACCAGCTGGGCGTGATCGAGGCGTCCAAGCACGGCTACAACGTCACCGTCACCGCCCACGCCCTGATCATGATCTTCTTCATGGTCATGCCGGCGATGATCGGCGGCTTCGGCAACTGGTTCGTGCCGATCATGATCGGCGCGCCGGACATGGCCTTCCCGCGGATGAACAACATCTCGTTCTGGCTGCTGGTCGCGGCCTGGGTGCTGCTGTGCCTGTCGATGTTCGTCGACGGCGGACCGGGCAAGGGCTTCGGCGGCGGCTGGACGATCTATCCGCCGCTCTCGACCGCCGGCCACACCGGCCCGGCCATGGACCTGGCCATCTTCTCGCTGCACGTGGCGGGCGCCAGCTCGATCCTGGGCGCGATCAACTTCATCACCACCATCTTCAACATGCGCGCCCCGGGCATGACGCTGCACCGCATGCCGCTGTTCGCCTGGTCGGTGCTGATCACGGCCTTCCTGCTGCTGCTGTCGCTGCCGGTGCTGGCGGGCGCCATCACCATGCTGCTGGCCGACCGCAACTTCGGCACGTCGTTCTTCGACCCGACCGGCGGCGGCGACCCGGTGATGTTCCAGCACCTGTTCTGGTTCTTCGGCCACCCCGAGGTGTACATCCTGATCCTGCCGGGCTTCGGCATCATCAGCCACATCGTCTCGACCTTCAGCCGCAAGCCCGTCTTCGGCTATCTGGCGATGGCCTACGCCATGGTCGCCATCGGCTTCGTCGGCTTCATCGTGTGGGCGCACCACATGTACACGGTCGGCATGACGGTGAACCTGCGGGCCTACTTCATCGCCGCGACCATGATCATCGCGGTGCCCACGGGCGTGAAGATCTTCAGCTGGATCGCCACGATGTGGGGCGGCTCGCTGGACTTCAAGACGCCCATGCTGTGGGCGATGGGCTTCATCTTCCTGTTCACCGTCGGCGGCGTGACCGGCGTGGTGCTGTCGAACGCCGGCATCGACTACAGCCTGCACGACACCTACTACGTCGTGGCGCACTTCCACTACGTGCTGTCGCTGGGCGCCGTGTTCGCCATCTTCGCGGGCTTCTACTACTGGTTCGAGAAGATGTTCGGCGTGAAGTACAACGAGTTCCTGGGGTGCGCGCACTTCTGGATCATGTTCGTCGGCGTGAACGTGGTGTTCTTCCCGCAGCACTTCCTGGGCCTGCAGGGCATGCCGCGCCGCTACGTCGATTATCCGGACGCGTTCACCCTGTGGAACCACGTCTCGTCGATCGGCTACGCCATCACCGTGGTGGGCGTGGTGGTCTTCCTGATCATGCTGGTCGAGGCCGCCGTGCGCCGCCGCAAGGGCGTGGCCAACCCGTGGGGCGAAGGCGCGACGACGCTGGAGTGGACGCTGTCCAGCCCGCCGCCGCACCACCAGTTCAACGAACTGCCGGTCATCAAGCCGACCGAGCATCACTGACCCCGTCCTGACGGACGACATCGAGACCAAGGGAGGGGCCGCCTCGCCGATCCGGCGGGGCGGCCCCGAACGTTTATGACCCACGCCGACACGCCCCCCACCGACGCCCCTCCGCGCCCGACCCTGTCGACGGCGCAGCCGGAGGAGTGGTTCCAGCTGCTGAAGCCCCGCGTCATGTCGCTGGTGGTGTTCACGGCCCTGACCGGCCTGTTCGCCGCGCCCGGCGACCCGCGCCTGTTCGAGGGCCTGATCGCGGTGCTGTGCATCGCCGTGGGCGCCGGCGCGGCCGGGGCGCTGAACATGGCGCTGGAGAGCGAGACCGACGCCCTGATGCGGCGCACGCGCGGGCGGCCCACCGCGTCGGGACGCGTCCGCAAGAACGACGCCCTGGCCTTCGGCGCGGTGCTGAGCCTGTTCTCGGTCACCCTGCTGGGCATGAACGCCAACTGGTTCGCGGCGGGCCTGCTGGGCATGACCATCGTCTATTACGCCGGGCTCTACACCCTGGTGCTGAAGCGCCGGACGCCGCAGAACATCGTCATCGGCGGCGCGGCGGGCGCCTTTCCGCCCGTGATCGGCTGGGCCGCCGCGACGGGCGACGCGCCGTGGCAGGCGTGGCTGATGTTCCTGATCATCTTCCTGTGGACGCCGCCGCACAGCTGGGCGCTGGCCCTGTATTCGGCCGGCGACTACGCCCGGGCGGGAATCCCCATGATGCCCGTGGCGAAGGGCGCGAAGTCCACGCGCCTGCAGGTGTGGCTGTATTCGCTGGTGCTGGTCCCGGCGGCGATCCTGCCGGCGTTCGTCGGCCTGGGCGGACGCGCCTATCTGGCGGTGTCGGTGGCGGGCGGCGCGCTGTTCCTGCTGCTGGCATGGCGGCTGTTCCGCAGTCGCGCCGGCGACCTGCCCGACAAGGCCGAGGCCGTGGGGCGAGAGGCCGCATTGTATGACGTCCGCGCCGAGGCCAAACCGGCGCGGAACCTGTTCGCCTATTCGATCCTGTGGCTGGCGGCGCTGTTCGCGGCCCTGCTGATCGAACATCTGCCGGCCGCCGGCCTGGAGTGCCCCTCATGCGTCTGACCGACGAGGAATTGAAGGCGCGCAAGCGCCGCAACCTGTGGATCGCGGGGGGGCTGGTGGCCTTCATGGTCCTGGTGTTCCTGACCACCTATCTGCGCATGCAGCGCAACATGGAGGACGCGCGCGCCGCCCGCGCCGCCGCGTCCGCGCCCGTCGCCGAGGCGCGGCCGTGAAGAAGAACCACGTCCTGGCCCTGGCCTGCGCCGGCACGGTCATGCTGATGACCGGCGCGGCCTTCGCGGCGGTGCCGCTGTATCAGCTGTTCTGTCAGGTCACGGGCTTCAACGGCACGACGGGCCGCGCGACCGAGGCCCCCGACACGGTGCTGGACGACGTGGTGTCGGTGCGGTTCGACACCAACGTGCGCGGCCTGCCGCTCACCTTCGTCCCGCGTCAGCGCGTGCAGACGCTGCGCATCGGCGAGACCGGCATGGCCTGGTTCGACGTCACAAACACCTCGGACCATCCGGTCGGCGCGACCGCCAGCTACAACGTCACGCCGGAGAAGGCGGGCCCCTATTTCCAGAAGCTGCAGTGCTTCTGCTTCGAGGGTCAGGTGATCCAGCCGGGCCAGACCGCGGCGTTCCCCGTGCAGTATTTCGTGGCCCCCGAACTGGCCACCGACCGGGACGGCCAGGGCGTGCGCGAAATCACCCTCAGCTACACCTTCTGGCCCACCAAGGGCTTCGATCCCGACACGGCGGGCTGAACCTCTGGCGTCGCCGCCGGAGCGACGCTATAGCCACCGCAAACCCGTTTCCCAGAGACGAAGAAGACCATGGCCGACGCCCACGCCGCACCGCATCACGACTATCACCTGGTGAACCCCAGCCCGTGGCCGCTGGTCGCCTCCATCGCCGTGACGGTGATGATGGTCGGCGCGGTGATGTGGATGAAGGGGCTGTTCGGCCTGCCCGAAGGCACGATGTGGCTGTTCTTCGCCGGCTTCGCGGGCGTGCTGTATTCGATGTTCGGCTGGTGGTCGGACGTCATCAAGGAGAGCCGTCAGGGCGATCACACGCCGGTCGTGTCGATCGGCCTGCGCTACGGCATGGTGCTGTTCATCGCCTCGGAAGTGATGTTCTTCGCCGCCTTCTTCTGGATGTTCTTCGAGATGTCCGTGTTCAACGAGGCGCGGGCCGCGATCCCGCAGGTGGGCCTGTGGGCCGACACCGCCTCGGCCTGGGCCAATGCGGACGGCAGCATGATCTGGCCGCCGCGCGGCGTGGAGACGCTGGACCCCTGGGCCCTGCCGCTGCTGAACACCGTCATCCTGCTGCTGTCGGGCACGACGGTGACCTGGGCGCACCACGCGCTGCAGGTCGGCGACCGCAAGGGCGCCAAGCTGGGCCTGATGATCACCGTGGCGCTGGGCATCCTGTTCACGGCTGTGCAGGCCTATGAGTACCAGCACATCATCCACGAGCACCTGTTCTTCAACGAGGAAGCCGCCAACTCGGGCCTGTACGGCTCGATCTTCTTCATGGCGACGGGCTTCCACGGCTTCCACGTGCTGATCGGCACGCTGTTCCTGGCCGTCTGCCTGCTGCGCCTGCTGGCCGGCCAGATGACGCCGCAGAAGCATTTCGGCTTCGAGGCGGCGGCCTGGTACTGGCACTTCGTGGACGTGGTCTGGCTGTTCCTGTTCGCCTTCGTATACGTCACCTTCGGCTGATGCCTTTCCTCCCCGCGCAGCGGGGGAGGGGGACCACGCGCAGCGTGGTGGAGGGGGCGACCTCGCGCTCAGGCCGCGCCTGGTGTGAGCCGTCCCGACGCAGGTCGATCTCGAACACCCGACGTGTCTTCCGCCCCCTCCACCGCTCCGCGGTCCCCCTCCCCCCTTCGCTTCGCTCGGGGGGAGGAACGTGAATCCGATCCGCGCCGGTTTGCTTTGCCGCTGTCCCAACTGCGGGCGTGGGCCGCTGTTCGAGGGGTTCCTGAAGGTGGTGGACCGCTGCCGCGCCTGCGGCTTCGACTTCGGTCGCCTGAACACCGGCGACGGGGCGGCGGTCTTCATCATGCAGATCGTCGGCTTTCCGGTCGTGTTCGGCGCCCTGTGGGTCGAGATCGCGGTCAGCCCGCCCATGTGGGTGCATCTGGCGATCTGGCCCGCGCTGGCGGTGATCGGGTCGCTGGCCCTGATGCGACCCGGCAAAGGCGTGATGATCGGTCTGCAGATGCGGCACCGGGCCGCCGAGGCGCGCAATGACGACTGAGCGACGGGGCTTTCCCTGGGGCCTGACGATCGTGTGCGGGGTCGCGCTGATCCTGCTGACGTCGCTGGGCGTCTGGCAGGTGCGGCGGCTGGCGTGGAAAGAAGGGCTGATCGCCGCCGCCGACCGGGCCGCCGCCGCGCCGCCGATCCCGCTGGATGCGCTGGCCGCGCTGGACGATCCCGAGTTCCGCCGGGTCGAGCCGGGGTGCGACCTGCGGGGTCGTCCCTACGTCGAGCTGCAGAGCATCCACGAGGGCCAGCCGGGCGTGCGCCTGATCGCCGAATGCCGGGGCTGGCTGGTCGACATGGGCTTCGTCCCCGAGACGATCAGCGCGCGCCCTGTCGCGACGGGCGTCCCGTCCGCCGACGTCGGCCCCGCGCCCCGCTGGATCGCCCAGGTCCGCGCCGCCGACCCCCCGGGCCCCATGGCGCCGCCCCGCTCCGACGGCCGGTTCTATGCGCGCGACGGCGCTGCCATGGGCAAGGCGCTGGGCCTGGCGACGCCGCCCCCGCCGTGGGTGCTGTACGCCGAGACATCTCCCCTGCCCGAGTGGAAGGCGCTGCAGCCCGCGCCGCCGCCGCCCGCCTTCTCCAACAACCACCTCGGCTATGCGCTGACGTGGTTCGGACTGGCGATCGCCTTGATCGGCTTCTATGTGGCGCTGCTCCGCCGCCGATTTTCCGCGAGCGCGTGACTCACGCCCTCGCCGGGCCCGCGAGGCGGGTCCGCCTCAACCGAACACGCTCTGGAAAGCTCGTCTCCTGACCCTGCCCGTCCACACCCTGCCCAACGGCGTCCGCGTCGTGGCCGATCCGATGCCCGGCCTGAAGACCTTCGCCCTGACGGTGACCGTCGGCGGGGGCTCGCGCTGGGAGACTGAGCAGCGCGCCGGCTGGTCGCATTTCCTGGAGCATCTGGTGTTCAAGGGCGCCGGTGACATGGACGCGCGCGAGGTGGTCGAGCGGATCGAGCGCGAGGGCGGCCAGATCAACGCCGCCACCGGCCATGAGCGCACCAGTTTCGAGGTGCGCGGGCTGGAGGGGTCGCTGGACATGGCGCTGCAGGTGGTGGCCGACCTGGTGCTGCGGCCCACGCTGGATCCCGCCGAGATCGAGCGCGAGAAGGACGTGGTGGCGCAGGAGATCGCCGAGGCGTTCGACACGCCCGACGACCACGTCTTCGAAATGGCCCAGGACCGCGCCTATCCGGGGCAGGCGCTGGGGCGGCCGATCCTGGGCACGGTCAAGGCGCTGAAGCCCGCGCGGCGCGAGGCGGTCGAGGCCTGGCGCGCCGCGCTGTACGCGCCCGAGCGGATAGTGGTGGCCGTGTCCGGCGCGGTCGATCCGGAGCGTCTGGTCGAGCGGGTGCAGGCGCGGTTCGGCGAGGCCGTGGCGGGCTTGACCGCCGCGACGCCCGCGCCCGCGCGCTTCGAGGGCGGGCACGCGACGCTGAAACGGCGGATCGAACAGGCCAACGTCGTCTTTCTGGCCCCCGCCTGCGGCGTGGCGGACCCGGCGTTCCCGGCGACGCGGCTGCTGGCCGAGATCCTGGGCGGGGGCATGGCCTCGCGTCTGTTCCAGAAGGCGCGCGAGGAGCTGGGCCTGGCCTATGCGGTCGACGCCTGGTTCGACGCCTATGCCGAGACCGGACTGCTGGGCATCTACGCCGGCTGCGCGCCGGAGCGGGCCGAGGCGCTGGCCGCCGTCTGCGCGCGCGAGCTGGCCGATCTGGCGCGGGCGGGGCCGACCGCGGACGAGCTGGACCGCGCCAAGGCGGTGCTGGTCGGCGGGCTGATGATGTCGGACGAAAGCCCGGCGTCGCGGGCGGGGCGCGCGGCGGCGCAGACGCTGATCTTCGGCGCGCCGATCCCCGGCGAGGTCGCGGTCGCCCGGTTGCGGGCCCAGACCGCGGACGACGTGCGCGCCGCGGCGCGGGCCGCGCTGGCGGGCGGGGCCGCCACGGCGGTGCTGGGCCCGGCGACGGCGCACGGGGCCGGGCCGACCTTCGCCGACGCCCTGCACGCCTGACGGCCCAGGTTGCGGTTTTCGCCCTCCGCGCGTTAGCTGTGGGCCATGGCCCTGCTGGACTGGATCGGCGAGCGGACGTCGGAGGCGCTGAGCGCCCACGGCGTGACGCTGCGCGCGCCGCGTCTGGCCGACCACGCCGCCTGGGCCGCTCTGCGCGAGGAATCGCGCGACTATCTGACGCCGTGGGAGCCGACCTGGCCCGAGGACGACCTGACGCGCACGGCGTTCCGCCGCCGCCTGTCGATCTATGCGCGCGAGCAGGACGCCGGCCACGCCTGGCCGATGTTCGTCTTCGCCGAGGACGAGCTGGTGGGGGCCATCACCCTGTCGAACGTTCGGCGCGGCGTGGCCGAGACGGGGACGCTTGGCTACTGGATCGGCCTGCCCTACGCCGGGCGGGGGTTCGCCACCGCGGCGGTGCGGGCGATGGTTCAGCACGCGTTCGACGATCTGCGGCTGCACCGGGTCGAGGCCGCCTGCGTGCCCAGCAACCACGCCTCTCGCCGCGTGCTGGAAAAGGCGGGGTTCGAGGCCGAGGGCCGGGCCCGGGCTTATCTCAAAATTAACGGCGTTTGGGCAGATCATCTGCTGTTCGGCAGGGTCCGCGACGAGGCGTCCTGACGCCCCCGCGCCCGCCGGTTGAGGGGAGCGCCCGGGCGCGTGCAGACCAGGTCCAGAGCTCTCGCATGGGACGCCACCACGGCGATCGAGGCCCTGGCCGGCGCGCAGGCCGCGCTGTGGGAATGGACGCCCGCCGCCGACAGTCTGAGATTCACCGGCGCGACGGGCGACCTGGGGCTTGGGGCCTTGGCGCCGGAGTGTTCCAGCGCCGCCTTCGTCGCCCTGACGTTGCCGCAGGACCGCGCCCTGGCCGAGCGTCTGCTGACGCCGCGCGAGGAGGGTGAGGAGATCGCCCTGCGCCTGCGGATGCGCGACGGCCAGATGTGCCTGTGGCGCGGGGTGTGGTTGGAAGACGGGCTGCGCGCCGCCGGACTGGTGGCGTCGGACGTGAAGTTCGCCGGGTCGGACCGCGACCCGCTGACCGGCCTGCTGGATCGCCGCGCCTTCGTCGGCCGGGTCGCCGACGCGCTGACGCGGCCGGGACCGGTGGAGATCGTGGTGGCCGACGTAGACCGGCTGCGCCGCCTGAACGAGGCGCTGGGCCATGAGCGCGCGGACATGGTGCTGTCGGCGCTGGGATCGCGCCTGGCCGCCGCCTTCCCCGCCGACGCCGCGCCGGCCAGGATCGGCGAGGACGAGTTCGCGGTGGTCTGCGCCGGGAGCGCGGGCGCGCCGGCGTCGCGGCTGCGCGAGGCGCTGGAGCAGCCGCTGCGCGTCGCGGGCTTCGACATCTATCCGACCGTCTCGATCGGCGCCGTGGACGCCGAGGGCGGGCCGGACGCGCCGGACGCGGCGGAGCTGCTGCGTCGGGTCGAGCTGGCGGTCGAGCAGGCCAAGACGGCGGGACGCGGCGGGGCCGCCGCCTATGGCCGCGCGCTGGAAAGCGACAGCCTCAGCCGGCTGGCGCTGGAGGCGGACCTGCGCAACGCCTTCGTGCGGGGGGAGATAGAGCCCTTCTTTCAGCCCATCGTGAACCTGGCGACCGGCGCGGTGGCGGGGTTCGAGGCGCTGGCCCGCTGGCGGCATCCGCAACGCGGCCTGGTGCCGCCGGACGAGTTCCTGGGCCTGACCGACGAGATGGGCCTGATGAACGATCTGGGCCTGCTGATGATGACGCGCGCCGCGCGGCAGCTGTCGGAATGGCTGGCCAGACATCCGCAGGCGGGAAACCTGTTCTGCAGCGTCAACCTGTCGGTCGGCGAGATCGAACGGCCCGACCTGGTCGAGGACGTGACCCGCATCATCGCCGACCACGGCCTGCCGCGGGGCGCGCTGAAGCTGGAGGTGACCGAGGGCGACATCATGCGCGACACCGCGCGCGCCGCCGAGGTGCTGAGCCGGCTGAAGCGCGCCGGGGCGTCGCTGGCGCTGGACGACTTCGGCACCGGTTTCTCGTCGCTGACCTGGCTGGCCAAGCTGCCGTTCGACACGCTGAAGATCGACCGCTGGTTCGTGCTGACGATGGACAAGGACGAGGGCTCGGCCAAGATCGTGAAGTCGGTCGTGGCGCTCGGCCGCGACCTGTCGCTGGAGGTCGTGGCGGAGGGCGTGGAGAACGCCGATCTGGCGCGCCGCCTGATCGGCGCGCAGTGCCACTATGGCCAGGGCTTCGGCTATGCCCCCGCCCTGCCGGCGCAGGAGGCCGAGGTCTATCTGAACGAATCGCTGGCCGACGGCGCCGCGCCGATCCGGGCGCGATCGGCCTGAGGCGTCAGGCCCGGCCCACCTGGCCGTTCAGGGCGCCGGCCTCGGCCACGCCGACCTGGCGCAGGGCGCGGGCCCATTTCGAGGCGTGGTCCAGGTCGAAGATGATGTCCTGCTCGGCCTCGGCCACCAGCCAGACGTTGTCGGCCAGTTCCGCCTCCAGCTGCCCCTCGTCCCACCCGGCGTAGCCCAGCGCCAGCACCGAGCGGCGCGGGCCGGCGACGGCGTCGCCCATGGCGACCAGGGCGTCGCGCGTGCCCGTCAGCGCCAGGCCGGACCCGAAGGGCACGCTGGAGCCGTCCGACAGCCAGTCGTCGGAATGGACCACGAAGCCGCGTTCGCGTTCGACCGGGCCGCCCACCAGCACCGGGCGCCGGCGCACGGCGTCGGCCGGCGGCAGGTCGAGCCGGTCCAGAACCTGGGCCACGTCGACGCCGGGCGCGGGGGCGTCCAGCCGCACGCCCATGGCGTGATCGTCGTCGTGCGAGCAGACCAGGATCACCGCGTGTTCGAAGCGGGGGTCGTCGATGCCGGGCATGGCCACCAGCAGGCGCCCGGCGAGGGAGGAAGGGCCGTCCATCCCCAGATCATCGGGTCGCCCGCGCCGTCGCGCAAGGGGCCGGCTTGGCGCGGGGACGCAGAGCGCCTATCTGCCGCGCGACGACCCCTCTCAGAAAACGGAGCCTGCCGCGTGACCATCCAGATCGGCGACCGCATCCCCTCGGCCACCCTGACCCGCGCCACGATGGACGGGCCCAAGCCCGTTTCGACCGACGACTTCTTCAAGGGCCGGACCGTGGCCCTGTTCGCCGTGCCGGGGGCCTTCACCCCGACGTGCTCCGCGCGTCACCTGCCGGGCTTCAGCGAAAAGCGCGAAGAGCTGCAGGGCAAGGGCGTCGACGCCGTGGCCTGTCTGTCGGTCAACGACGCCTTCGTGATGCGCGCCTGGGGCGACAGCCAGGGCGTGGGCGACGACGAGATCGTGATGCTGGCCGACGGCAACGGCGACTTCACGCGCGAGCTGGGGCTGACGATGGACGCCAAGGGCTTCGGCATGGGCGAGCGCTCGCAGCGCTATTCCATGATCGTCAAGGACGGCGTGGTCGATCAGCTGAACGTCGAGCAGGGCGGCGAATTCCGCGTCAGCTCGGCCGAGCATATGCTGACCCAGCTCTGATCAGGCGGCGACCGTCTCGGCCGGGGCGTCGACCTCGGCCGCGGCGGCCGCCAGCACATGCTGCACCGCGCCGAGCAGGGCGGGCGGCGTGATCGGCTTCGGCACGAAATAGGACATGCCGGCGCCCAGACACGCCTCGATGTCCTCGGGGCTGGTGTCGGCCGTCACGGCGATGACCGGCACCGCGGCGTTGGCCCCGCCCGAGGCGCGAAGGCGCCGCGTCGTCTCGCGCCCGTCCAGTTCGGGCATCCGCACGTCCATGAAGATCAGGTCGAACTGACCCGTCGCGCACGCGCGCAGGGCGGCCATTCCGTCCTCCGCGGTCGTCACCTCGACGCCCAGCGGCGAGAGGATCAGCTGGACCGCGCGACGATTGATGTCGTGGTCGTCGACGACCAGCACGCGCAGCGCGCGCTCTTCGCCCTCGGACGCCTGCGGAGCGGCGTCGGCCGGCTCGACCGTCGGCGCGGGCGCGGGGGCCGGAGCGGAAGTCGGGGCCGCCGTCGGCGTCGCGCCGCGCGCCAGAGCCTGGGCCACGACGCGGCGTCCCGTTTCGTCCGGCGCCGATTGCGGCAGGACCTCGGTCAGCGCCTTGGCGAAGGTCACGGCCATGGTGAAGGCCGCGCCCTGACCCGGCTTGCTGCGCACGGTCAGACGACCGCCCATCAGGCCGACCAGCTCGCGGCTGATCGCCAGACCCAGGCCGGTGCCGCCATGCTGGGACTGGACTCCGTCGGCGGTCTGGTCGAAGGGCGTGAACAGACGCGCCAGCTGGTCGGCGGTCATGCCGGGGCCGGTGTCGATCACCTCGATGACCACCGACTGCGCCCCCGCGTCCTCGGCCCAGGCCGCGAGGCGCAGGGTGATGGCGCCCTCCGACGTGAACTTCACCGCGTTGGAGATCAGGTTGTTGAGGATCTGGCGAAGCCGCATGGGGTCCCCGCGCACCGCGCGCGGCAGGGCGGCGGCGCCCTCCAGGCGCAGGCGCAGACCCTTGGATTCGACCGGCTGACGCCACAGCCGCAGCGTCTGCAGCACCAGGGCGCGCAGGTCGAAGTCCTCGGCCTCGACGGTCATCCTCCCGGCTTCCAGCTTGGCGTGATCCAGCAGATCGTCCAGCAGCGCCTTCATCATCTGGCCGGCGTCCGCGATCAGCTGGGCCTGGGCGCGCGAGCCGTGGTCGACGGCGAGGCGCTCGATCTCCATGGCGCCGCTCATGATGGCGCCGATCGGCGTGCGAAGGTCGTGGCCCACGGCGGCCAGGAAGGCCGAG
>CALRWJ020000011.1:0-79785 GCA_943371835.1 Afipia felis
GATCTCCATCCAGTCGTCGCCCTCGTTCAGCTTCAGCGTCCCGCCGGAGCGGTCGCAGCGGATGTCCATCTCCGCCGACGGCTCGGTGAAGGGGAAGTGATGGGGGCGGAACCGGGCCTGGATCCCGTCCAGCTCGAAGAAGCGCGCGACGAAGGTTTCCAGCGTCCACTTCAGGTGGCCCATGTGCACGCCGCGATCGATCACCAGCCCTTCGACCTGGTGGAACATCGGGGTGTGGGTGGCGTCGGAATCCTTACGGAAGGTGCGGCCCGGCGCGACGATGCGGATCGGCGGCGTCTGGCTCATCATCGTGCGCACCTGCACCGGGCTGGTGTGGGTGCGCAGCACCTTGCGCTCGCCCGTCTCCGGGTCGGGTTTCAGGAAGAAGGTGTCGTGCATCTCCCGCGCCGGGTGCTTGGGCGGGAAGTTCAGGGCGGTGAAATTGTGGAAGTCGTCCTCGACGTCCGGCCCCTCGGCGACGGCGAAGCCCATGTCGGCGAAGAGCGAGATCATTTCCTCCATCACCTGCATGGTCGGGTGCACCGCCCCCTTGCGGCGCGGTCGCGCGGGCAGGGACAGGTCGACGCGTTCGGCCTGCAGGCGCGCGTCCAGCTCGGCCGCCTCCAGCTCGGCCTTGCGCGCGGCCAGGGCCGACGACACGCGGTCGCGCAGGCCGTTGATGACGGGACCCTTCTCGCGCCGCTCGTCGGGGCTCATGGCGCCCATGCCCTTCAGCAGGCCGGAGATCGAACCCGACTTGCCCAGGGCGGCCACGCGCAGCTCCTCGACCGCGGCGGAGGTTTCCGCGGCGCCGATGGCGTTGATCAGGTCGAGTTCGAGCTGGTTCAGGTCGGTCATGTCGCGGACGATCTAGCGGCTGGGGCGCAAAGCAAAAAGCCCCCCGGCGCGGGCCGGAGGGCTTTTGCGGTTTCCGTGTCCGGAAAAGCTTAGGCCTTGGCCTTCTTGTCCAGGGCGTCGCGGACCTTGCCGGCGATCGCGGCGAAGCCGGCTTCGTCCGCGGCGATCGCGGCCATGACCTTGCGGTCCATCTCGATGCCGGCCAGCGACAGGCCGTGCATGAACTGCGAATAGGTCATGTCGTGCAGGCGGGCGGCGGCGTTGATGCGCTGGATCCACAGGGCGCGGAACGAGCGCTTCTTGTTGCGGCGGTCGCGATAGGCGTACTGACCGGCGCGGTCCACGGCGGCCTTGGCCGTGCGGATGGTGTTCTTGCGGCGGCCGTAGAAGCCCTTGGCCTGCTTCAGGACTTTCTTGTGCTTGGCGTGGGACGTGACGCCCCGGGTGACGCGAGCCATGATGTTTCTCTTCGAGAAGGGCCCCTACCGTTCGCGCCGCGGGCGCTCACTGCTTGAGGGGCGTGTGTTCAAATTCAGGGGTGAGGATCGATCCGATGCGCGCGCCGATCAGGCGTACGGCATGTAGGATTTGATCTTCTTGGCGTCGGCGTCCGACATCACCGCGGTGCCGCGGTTCTGACGGATGTATTTCGAGTTGTGGCTGATCAGGCGGTGGCGCTTGCCCGCGACCCCTGCCTTCACCTTGCCCGACGCGGTGAATTTGAAGCGCTTCTTGGCGCCCGACTTCGTCTTCAGCTTCGGCATTTTCATCTCACTCTGTTTGAGGGGCCGTCGCCAAGCGGCTGCTTGAGCCCCCTGGTGATCGCCCTGTTCGAGACCGCCCAGGCATGCCTGTTCGCCCGGCGGTCCGGTACGCGAAGGCGCGGCTTTAGGGGAAGCGCCGCGCAAACGCAATGCCTTCCTCAATCCGGCGGGTTGTTCTCCAGCAGGAAGTCGACCGTCGCCTGCAGCGTCCTCAGTCGCGTGGGCGCGTAGGACAGCCAGTGATCCTCGCCGTCCAGCGTCAGGAACTCGACGTCCTTGCCTGCGGCCCGCAAGGCGCGGTTCATGATCTCGCTCTGGGCTAGGGGCACGACGGTGTCGTCGCGTCCGTGGATCAGCAGGACCGGACCCTGGAACGCCGCGGCGGAACGCGAGGGGGACAGGCCCACCAGCGTCGCGTCGTTGCGACCCTGCGCCCCCATGTAGCGGTTCCAGTAGCGGATCACCGGGTTGCGCGATTCGGCGGCATAGCCCGTGTCGCGGGCTTCCGACTTCAGCATCTCCGGCAGGTCCGCCACGCCGGCGACCGACACGGCGCAGCGATACAGGTCCGGCTCCGTCGCCATGCCCCGAAGCGCGGCGTAACCGCCATAGCTGGCGCCGACGATGCAGACACGCTTTGGATCGATGACGCCCTCTTCGGCCAGAAAGGCGACGCCGTCCGAAACGTCCGTCTGCATCTTGCGGCCCCATTCGCCATAGCCGGCCTGCAAATAGGCCTCGCCGAAGCCGTCCGATCCGCGGAACTGGGGCTGGAACACCGCATAACCGCGCGACGCCATCGCCTGCGCCCACCAGTCGAACGTCAGATAGTCGCGCGACTGGGGTCCACCGTGCGGCAACACCACCAGCGGCAGCTTCGACGCGTCGCGCCCGGGCGGCAGGGTCAGATAGCCGCGCAGCTGCATGCCGTCTTCGGCGGCGTAATCCAGGGCGACGATCGGCGCGATCGCCTCGGTCGGCACGTCGGGGTAGGCGCGGCCCACCACCGAAACCGACCTGGCGTCGGCGTCGTAAAGGAACCAGGTCCCAGCGTCGGTCGGCCCTTCGCTGTAGATCACCATCGTCTTGTAGTCGCCGCTGAAGGACCCGATCGACAGCCTGCGGTCGGCCAGGCCCCTGCGCATCACGCCCCACGCGGACTCGAGCTGCGGCTCGAAGAAGGTGTAGCTGCCCTCGTCGCCGTAGATCCCCATGGCGACCAGGCCGTCGTTGCGATCGTAGACCGGGCCCGTGGGCGCTGCGCCCAGCTTCTGCCGCTCGCCCAGCTCGCCGGTGCGCAGGTCCACCTCCATGAGATAGACGTCCGTGCCTTCCGTCACCGACACCATGGCGTGGTCGCGGTCGTGGCCGAAGCCCCAGACCCCCGGCCCATCCAGCAGGCTGACGGTTTCATACAGGGTGCGCCAGCCGCCCCCGGAGCCCGGCGCCGTCAGGCGGAACCGCTTGCCGTCGTCAGAACGCGCGATGCGGGCCGCGACTTCGCCGTCCGGCCGAACCAGGTAGCCGACCGTGTCGCGCAGACCGATCGCCACGCGCCGCCCGCGCCCGCTGTCCAGATCGACGCGATAGAGGTCCAAGTTCCAGTCGCCGCCCTCGGCGGTGATGGCCTCTGCGTAGATCACGGGCTGACCGCCCGAAACGCCGCGGGTGACGCCGCCCAGCGACACCGCGTTGACCACGCTGTGGTCGGCGGACGTCAATGCCTTGGCCACGCCCTTGGTCCTGACGTTGACGATGTCCAGCTGCGGCAGCTGGGTGGTCGAGATCGTCAGGCGGCTTTCCCGCACCACCGAGGCGATGCCGACGTGGTCCGGCGACAGCCAGGTCAGGCCCGTCAGGTTGCGGTCGCTGACGTCGATCACCACCAGGGGCTCGCCCGCGCGCGTCTGGACCACGACGTCCGACCGTCCGCCCGTGCGCCGCACATAGGCCAGGCGTGTGCCGTCGTCGGAGACGCTCACGTGGTCGACCGCCGGCAGCGAGGCCCAGGCGGTCAGGGGGACCTGCGCCGACGCCGTCTGCGCGGTCGTCGCGGTCGCGCCCGACAGGGCCAGGATCAGGCCGATTGCGGCCGCCAGAATACGCTTCACGGTGGAACCCCCTCTCCGCTCTCGCTTCTGGATAGCCCAGCTCTGCGAAAAGGGGGAAACGAAAACGCCCCGCCGTTTCGGGCGGGGCGTTCGGGAGGGGATCGGTCAGGACCGGGTCAGCGCGGGGCCAGGATCATGATCATCTGCCGGCCCTCCATGCGGGGGGCGTATTCGACCTTGGCGACCTCGTCGAAGTCGGCCTGCACCTTGTTCAGCAGCTTCATGCCCAGTTCGGGGTGGGCCATCTCGCGGCCGCGGAAGCGCAGCGTCACCTTGACCTTGTCGCCCTCCTCGAAGAAGCGCGTCATGGCCTTGGCCTTCACGTCGTAATCGTGGGTGTCGATGTTCGGGCGGAGCTTGATCTCCTTCAGCTCCACGACCTTCTGCTTCTTGCGGGCGGCGGCCTTCTTCTTCTGCTCCTCGAAGCGGAATTTGCCGTAGTCCAGGATCTTGCAGACCGGCGGCTCGGACGTCGACACGATCTGAACCAGGTCCATGCCCGCCTCTTCGGCGGCTTCCAGCGCGGCGGACAGCGGCATGACGCCCTGCTTCTCTCCGTTCTGGTCGATCAGCAGCACCCGCGGCGCGCGGATGTCCTGGTTCATCGGGGGGCCGTCCTTAACGGGCGGCGCTTGCATCGGTCTACGAATGGGCGTCGGTTCCTTGTCTGGTCAAAGCGCGATGAGGGGTGGGCGCGCGTGCGCCTGCGGTCCCTCTCCGCGTCGCCAATATGCCGTCTGGAGGCGTTTTCTTCAAGGCGGGGGCGCGTCAGCCCTTCCCGAAGTCGTCGTGCAGGGCGATCACGGCGTCGAAGACGTGGTCCACCGTCAGGTCCTCGATGGGCGCGAACTGGCCGCGCGTCTCGTTGGACGCGACCGTGCGGGTGCGCGGTCCCCACGGTCCGTACAGCCACCACTCGGTCGGCCCGAACAGGCCCAGCGTCGGGCGACCCAAGGCCGCGGCGACGTGCATCAGGCCGGAGTCGTTGCCCACGAACAGCGTCGCCCGGTCGATCGCGGCGGCCGAGGCCAGGATGTCGCCCTTGCCCACGAAGTCGATCCCGCGCGGGCCCGCCGCCTCCAGAGCCGGGGTCGCCGGCGGGCGGTCCCCGGGCCCGCCCACGGGCATGAAGCGCCAGCCGTCGAAGCGCGTCTCGGCCTTCAACCGCTCCACCAGCGCGCCCCAGCGGTCGGCCGGCCAACTCTTGCCCGGCTGGTGCGCGATCGGGGCCAAGGCCAGGATCGGGCCCGGCCCGGCGCCGTCGCTCAGCTGCGGATCGATCACGGCGGCGGCCTCGGCCCGGGCGCGGTCGTCCAGGAAGATTTCGGGGTCAAGGGGGCGCCCGGCGCCCATCAGGCGCGACACCATCTCGACCTTGCGCAGGCCGGTCTCCCACGACCGGTTGTAGATCACGCGGCGTCGGGCCGGGATCAGATAGGCCAGCGCCGAGCCTCGGATGTCGATCACCAGGTCCCAGCGCGTGCCGACCACCTGCTTCCACAGATCCAGCCAGTGGCCGGACAGCTTTTTCTTGTCGAGGACGACGGTCCGCACCACGCCGGGCGCCGCGCGGAAGAAGGGCGCCGGCGGGCGGCCGCAGGCCACGGTGATCTCCGCGGCGGGGACCTGCCGCCCGATCTCGCGGATCACACCCGACGAGATCACGCAGTCGCCGATGCGGTTGGAGGTGACGAACAGGACCTGGGGCGCGGGCATCCGCCGGGTCTAGCCGAGGGTGACGGCGCCGGGAAGTCGCGGCACAAGACCCCCATGAGCGAGATCGAACGACTGGCGCGCCCCGACGGCGAAACCCTGGCCTTCAAACGGGTGCCCGGATCGGGCCCCACGGTGCTGTGGATCGGCGGATTCCGATCGGACATGGAGGGGACCAAGGCCCTGGCTCTGGACGCCGCGGCGCGGGAGCGGGGCTGGAGCTTCGTCCGCTACGATCACTTCGCCCACGGCGCCTCCTCCGGCGACTGGGAGCGGGCGACGATCGGGCGCTGGCGCGAGGACGCGATCGCCCTGGTCGATCACCTGGAGGACCCGGTTGTGCCGGTCGGGTCGTCCATGGGCGGCTGGATCGCCCTGCTGCTGGCGCAGGCGCGTCCGGTGCGGACGGCGGGGCTGGTGCTGGTCAATCCCGCGCCGGACTTCACCCACCGACTGATGTGGCCGTCGCTGGAGGATCACGTGCGTCAGGCCATCCTGCGGGACGGCCGCGCCGAGATCGAGGAGCGGGGCCTCGGCCGCTACGCCCTGACGCGCCGCATGTTCGACGAGGCGCGGGACTGGGCGGTGCTGGACGCAGACCTGCCGATCGCCTGCCCCGTACACGTCCTGCAGGGGCGTCGTGACGACGTCGTGCCGTGGTCGCATCAGGTCGCGCTGGTGGAGCGTCTGGGCGCGGCGCGCGTCACGCTGGAGCTGGCGACGCACGGCGACCATCGCCTGTCGACGCCGGACGATCTGGCGCGTCTGGTCGAGGTGGTCGAGACGATGCGAGCGACGCGCGGCTGACGCCCGGGTCGGCGCCTCAGGTCTTGGCGGCGGGGGTCAGCGACGACGCCTGGGCCGCGCGGCGCTCGCCGCCCGACAGGATGATGCGGTCGATGCGCTGTTTCTCGGCGCGGAACGCCGTCAGGTCGGCGCCCGACAGGACGGTGCCTTCCTGCGTCTTGACGCCCGCCGGATTGATCCGCTGACCGCGGCGCCAGATCTCGTAATGCAGGTGCGGGCCGGTAGAGGCGCCGGTCGAGCCGACGTAGGCGACGACCTGACCCTGACGCACGCGCTGGCCGGCGCGGATGCCCGCGCCATAGCGCGAAAGGTGGCCGTAACCGGTCTCCAAGCCGTTGGAGTGGCGGATGCGCAGCCAGTTGCCGTAGCCGCCCCAGCGACGGGCCTCGACCACCACGCCGTCGGCGGGCGCCACGACCGGCGTGCCGGTGCCGGCGGCGAAGTCGATGCCCTGGTGCATCTTGCGATAGCCCGAGATCGGGTGCCGGCGATATCCGAACGAGGAGCTCATGCGGAACCCGCCGGCCACCGGCGTGCGCATGAAGGCCGAACGCGTGTTCTTGCCAGAGGCGTCGAAATACTGCGTCTGACCGCCTACGGGCTGGAAGCGGTAGAAGACCTGGCCCTTCAGCTCGGCGTACAGCAGCTCGCCCGACTCCACGACGCGTCCGCTTTCCGTGACGGTGCGCGAGAAGACCAGGGTGAACTCGTCCGAACCCTTGACGTCGCGGTCCATGTCGAACTTGTGCGAGAACAGCTGCACGGCCTTGCGCGTCACCGCGCCCGTCGCGCCCATGCGCTGGGCCGTGGCGTAGAGCGAGCCGTTGACCGGACCCTTCAGCACCACGGTCTCGTGCGTGACCTTTTCTTCCAGCGCGCGCAGGCGCAGCGCGCCGTCGAAGGTGCGCGACACGGTCAGCTGGCTGGCCGGGCCCGTGCGCATCGTCAGGCCGATCAGGCGGCTGTCGCCCCGACCGCCGCGCGGACGGGCGATGGCGGTCTCGAACTTCAGGCCGGCGCGCAGCTGGCTGACGTCGAAGGCCGAGCCGATCGTCGCCACCACGGCGCGCGCGTCGTCGATGCCCACGCCGGTGCGGCGGATGGCCTGTTCGAAGGTTTCGCCGCTACGGATCTGCACGGGAACGGCCTCGGCCGCCGTCAGGCCCGCCTGGGCGCCGGCGTTGTCCAGGGCGCGAGCTTCCAGCGCGGCCAGTTGTTCGGCCGTCATCGGCGGCAGGGTTTCGGCGTGGACGGGCTGATAGACCTTGCCGGCGAGCAGCGTCACGGCGACGGCGGCCAGGACGGTGAACAGATGGGGAGCGAGCCGCAGAGGCTGGCGGCGTGGATCAAACTGAGCCATCGGTACCCGGCAAACGACGACGCCCTGCGGCGCCAAACCACTACTGAGCAAGGTTCGCGCCGGCCCGGTCCCCCCGGAAGCGCGCCCCGCCTATACCCCCTGCGGGTCCCGGTGTGAAGCATCTCCCTTACCATTCGTTAAACCGAAAGCCGTGTTTGTGTATTTCACCTGTCCAGCAAGAGAAGTTCTTCGAGGCGGGGCAGTGAAGGGTGCGGAACGGAACGTGATCGTCAGGCCCCCGTCCGCGCCTCACCGGCGAAGCTTCGTCACAACTCTCATCGTGATCTTTGGGCCACTTGACCGTGACGCGAAGGACACGCATCGGCGTCTGTCGCGCGTGCAGAGCTTTGCCGCATGAGCCAGGGCGACGCCGACACCGTTCGTCGCCCGCGTTCCCGACGCCGACGGCTCTTCGCCACGGCGGCGGTGGTCCTCGCCGTCCTGGCGGCGATCCTGTTCGCCGCCTGGTTGGCCCGGCGTCCGCTCGCCCGCGAGGCCGTGACGCTGTGGCTGGAACGCCGAGGGGTTCAGGCCCAGGTGCGGATCGACAGGCTGGAGCTCGACGGCATGGTCGGCGCCGTCGTCCTGGGCAACCCCGCCGCGCCCCAGGTGACCGCTCCGCGCGTCGAAGTGGACTGGACGGTCGGCGCGCCGTGGCGACCGGGCGGCCTGGGCGTCACCCCCACGCGCATCGTCCTGACCGAGGCCGAGGTCCGGGCGCGCTGGACAGGTCGACGGCTCAGCTTCGGGTCGCTGGACCCGCTGATCGACGAGTTCGCGCGGCGCCCGGCGCGCACCGACCAGATCGGCCCCACCGTCGTCCTCGACCGCGCGACGGTGCGCCTCGATTCCGACTGGGGCCGCACGACGCTGCTGGGCGACGCGCGCGTGGTGGACGGGGAACTGACGGCGCTGAACGCCGTGCTGCCCGCCGCGGACTATCGGCGCGGTGACCGCTACGCGCGCGGCGTCGGCGGCCGGGTCGAGCTGGCGACGGTCGCGAAACGGACCCGCGTCGACCTGACCCTGGCGGCCGATCGGCTCGACCTGGGCGGCGTCGCGGGCGCTGACCTGGCGCTGCACGCGGTCGGCGCCGCCGCCTATCCCGATCTGGGTCGGCGATCCGCCGACGGCCCCGCACGGCTGGACCTTCAGCTGTCGGCCGCGCGGTTCCAGAGCGCGGACTGGTCGGCCACGGGCCTGGACGGCGTCCTGGGCTTCGTCGGCCAGGCCCAGGGCGGCGGGACCGATCTGGCCTTGTCCGGCCTGACCACCGCCGACCTGCGCGCGGCGACCGTCGCGGGTCCGCTTCAGGCGTCCGGCGCGCGCGTTCGGACGGCGGGCGCGCGGAGCGACCTGAGCTTCCCCGCCGACGGCCCCCTCTGGCGGCTGGACGGGCCGATGCAGGCGTCCGCGGCGCGCCTCGCGGCCGGCGGCCATCAGGCTCGCGATCTGACGCTGTCCTCCACCCGGCTGACCTTGGGCGGACGCGGCGCGGCGCTGGAGGCGGCGGGGCCCGTGGCCTTGACCGCCGGTTCGGTCGCCAGCGGCGACCTGACCCTGGCGGGCGTCACGTCGCGCGCGACGCTGGACGCGGTGATCGACGGCGTCGCCCGCGTGCGGCTGACGGGCGCGGTCGCGGCGCGCGGCGGTCGCTGGCCGCTGCTGGGCCTGCCCACGCGAGACGACGTGCCGGAGCTGGCCACGCTGAAGCGCGCCCTGACGGACTTCTCGCTGCAGGCGCCGGGCGTGGCGCTTGATCTCCAGCCGGGCGGGACGACCGTCGATCTGACCCGCGCCGCCGTCGTGACGCCGCGCGCCGGCGGTCAGGCGACGATCAGCCCTGCGGGCGGGCCGGTGCTTCGCGCGCCCGCCAACGGCGCGCTCGGCGGCGACTTCGATCTGGCCCTGCGCGGCGGCCGCCTGCCCGAGGCGCGCCTGCGCTTCTCGGACTGGCGTCTGACGCCCGGTGGCTTCCGCAGCGACGTCTCCGGCAAGGCGTCGCTGGACTTCGGCCTGGGCCGGGGCGTCACGCTGGACACGGCGGGCACGCTGGCGACGTCTGCCGGGGGCGTCACCTTCACCGCCGCGCGCTGCACGCCCCTGAAGGTCCAGCGGCTGGAGCTGGGCGAGAACGACGTGACCGACCTTTCGGGCGCCCTGTGCCCCGTCGGTCGGCCGCTGTTCGCCTCCAGCGGCGGCGGCTGGCGCGTGGACGGCCGGCTGTCGGGCGTGGACGCCGCCGCGCCCTTCCTGGCCCTGAACTTCACCGACGCCGAAGGCCCCCTGTCGGTGCGCGGGACCGCCGCCGGACTTTCGCTGACCGCGGGCGTGGACCGCGCCACGGTGGTGGACGCCACCGATCCCGCCCGCTTCCTGCCCCTGTCCGCCACCGGCCGCGCCGCGCTGGCCGACGAGCGGTGGACCGGCCGGTTCGATCTGGCGCGGCAGGGCGTGGCCGTCGGCTCCCTGACGCTGGCCCACGACGGCCGCACCGGCGTCGGCGGCGTGGAGATCGCGTCGCAAGACCTGATCTTTGCCGAGAACGGCCTGCAGCCGTCCGACCTGACGGCGCTGGGCGCGGACCTGATCCGCTCTCCGGTGACGGGACGCGTGCGCTTCGACGGCCGCGTGGACTGGACCGCCGATCCCGACGGCGGCTCCAGCGGCGGCCTGCTGACGCTGGACGACCTGGACTTCGACAGCCCCGCCGGCCCGGTCGAGGGGCTGAACGGCCGCATCCGCCTGACCGGCCTGGCGCCGCTTCAGACCGCGCCCGGCCAGACGGTGACCGTCGATCGGGTCGCCGCCCTGACCGACGGCACCGACGTTTCCCTGACCTTCGCGCTGGACGAGGCGGCGCTGAAGCTGGACGCCGCCACCGTCACCGCCGCCGGGGGGCGCCTGACGCTGGAGCCGCTGACCCTGCCGCTCGCGCCCGATCAGCCGTGGTCCGGCGTGCTGGTGCTGGACGCGCTGCAACTGGGCGACCTGATCGCCTCGACCGGACTGGCGGACAAGGTGTCGGTCGACGCCGTCGTCTCGGGGCGTGTGCCTTTCACCTGGACGCCGGGCAGGGGCGCGACGGTCCAGGGCGGCGGTCTCTACGCCGTTCAGCCGGGCCGCCTGTCGATCAGGCGCGAGGCCCTGTCGGGGCTGGAGGCGGGCGGCGGCGGCGCCGAGGTCCCGCCCGGCACGGTGCAGGATCTGGCCTATCAGGCGATGGAGAACCTGGCTTTCGACGAACTGACCGCCTCGTTGGACAGCGAGGACGGCGGCCGCCTGGCCATGCGGTTCCACATCCTGGGTCGCCACGACCCGCCCCAGCGCCAGGAGCTGCGCCTGACGTGGATCGAGCTCCTGCGCCGCGACTTCCTGAACCGCGAGCTGCCGCTGCCGTCGGACACCGGCATCGACCTGACGCTGGACGTGGATCTGAACGTCAACCAGCTGGTCAGCGACCTGATCGCCATCCAGCGCGCCCGGGACGGCGGGAACTCCGACTGACGCCGCGACGTTGGCCCATTCAGATCGCGTTCATGCCTGGCCGGGCCATATGTCCGCGAACGAGTACGCAGGGATGACCGCCCCATGACCACCCGCATGAAGCGCGCCGCCGCCCACGCCGGCCTGGCCCTGATGGCCCTGACGATCGCCGGCTGCACGCCGACCGTGCGCCTGCAGGTCGACCCGATCCAAATCTATGCCAAGCTGGACGCCGACGTGCGCGTCCGCCTGGACCGCGAACTGGAGCAGCTGCTCCAGGAAAACCCGAACCTGTTCTGACGTGACCGGGGGAGAAAGACAGATGACCTTCCGCAAGACCTTCGTCGCCGTCGCGGCCGTGGCCGCCCTGGCCTTCGCCGCCGCCGGCGCCGCCTTCGCCCAGTCCGCCGAGCAGAAGGCGCTGGTGGACGCCGCCAAGGCGCAGGGCACGGTGGGCGAGCAGGCCGACGGCTATCTGGGCTTCCGCGTCGCCTCGTCCGACGCCGCCCTGACCACCGCCGTGCGGGTCACCAACGACGGCCGCCGCGCCGCCTACGCCCGCGCCGCCGCCGAGACGGGCGTCAGCACCGACGTGGCCGCCGCCCGCGCCTTCGAAACCATCGTCCAGCCGCGCATCTCGTCGGGACAGTGGTGGCGGAACGCCCAAGGGCAGTGGGTGCGTCGCTGACGCCGTTGGGCCTGGCTCGAATCTGATCTAGAAAGCGGACCATGACCTCGCGTCCGGTCCGCTTTTTTCTGGCCCTCGTCCTGTCGCTGATGACCGCGGCGGCGGCGACGTTCGGCGCGTCCTGGATGTGGACGGCCATCGGCGGCGCGCCCATGTCGATCCACGGCTGGATCGCCCTCGGGTTGGGGATGCTGGGCACGATCGGCCTGACCTGGGGGCTGATGGCGCTGGCTTTCAAGTCGTCGCGCGAAGGCTGGGACGACCGCGTCGACAACACGCTGGACCCGGGCCGGGACCGCGATCAGGGCCGCGACTAGGCGGCGGCCCGCCGTCCGATCCCGGGCGTAAGCAGCCCCTCCGAGAGGGCGCGCACGACCGGCACGGCCACCGCGTCGCCCATCAGCTTCAGGCCCGCCGACGCCGAGGCCGGCAGGCGATAGCCGTCCGGCACGCCCATCAGACGGGCAGCCTCCAGCGGCGTCAGCCAACGCACCCGCGTCTCGCCGCCGTCCACGACCACCACCAGCTGGCGCGACGACCCGCCCGCGGGCGTGCGCAGACAGCCGGCCAGCCCGTCGAAACGCAGCTCGACCCGTTGCACGCGCCGACCGTCCTCGATCCGAACGCGCCGATAGCCCGCAGCCACGCGTCGTCCGCCCGCAGCGCGCTCGGCCTCAAGCCTGCGCCGGTGCAGGGGCGACAGCAGCGCCAGAGTCGCCGCCGCGCGCTCGGCGGAAAACCAGTCGACCGCGTCGTCCGACTGCAGGACCTCGGCGAGGATGGAGTTGCGCCGTGGCGGCGCAGCCAGACGCCACCAGGCCCAGCTCGCCTTGACGGCGTCGGGCAGGCGGTCGTGCGCCGCGATGAGGCGCGGGGTGTGGAACGGCGCGACGGGTCCCCCGCTCTCCGGCGGCGCGTCCCCGCGCACCGCCACGACGAACAGGCGCGGCCGCGACTGCGGCAGCCAGTGCGCGGCGTCGATCTCCAGCGCGCCGACGCGACGCCCGCCTTCGCTCAGCGCGGCGCACACGGCCGCGAAGTCCGCGCCGCCGCCGGACGTCAGCAGGCCGCAGACGTTCTCCACCACGATCCGGTCAGGCGCGCGACCCTCGGCCTCCAGCGCGCGCATCAGCTTCATGAAGCCCCAGAAGGCGCCCGACCGCTGCCCGTCCAGACCGCCCCGCGCGCCCGCCAGGCTCAGGTCCTGACAGGGCGAGGAGGCCCAGGCCAGGTCCGCCCGACCCGGCACGTCCGCGACCGTCAGCGCGCCGACGTCGCCGAGGTGGAAGGGCACGTCCGGATGATTGGCTTGAAAGGCCCGCGCCTTGGCCGCGTCCAGGTCGTTGGCGAAGCCGATCCGCCATCCGTCCAGCCCGAGGCCCGCCAGCCCGCCGCCGGCGAAGAACTCCCACGCCACGGGGGCGTTCTCGAAGACGTGATTCGTCATGTGCCCAGCCTAGCCCCTTCGCGCGCCCTTGACGCGCGCCGCTCACCCGCGTCGGATGCGCGCGATTTCCGGAGTCCGTCCATGCGTCTGGTCCTGCCGTCCCTCGCCCTGCTCGCCCTGGCCGCCTGCGGCGAGCCGGCGCCCGCGCCGCAGCCGGAGCCCACGCCCCAGCCCGCGCCCGTGCTGGGCGGCGTCGACCTGGCCCAGCCGATCCGCGCGCTGGGCACCGAGCCCTTCTGGGGCGTCGACATCGGCCCGGACGGCATGACCTATGAGGGCGTCGACCGACCGAAGGAGGTCGCGCCGCGCGGGGAAGTCCAGCTGATGGGCACCATGGCGGTGTTCAGCGGCGCCACCGACAAGGGCCGAACGCTGAAGGTCACGCTGATCGACACCGACTGCTCCGACGGCATGAGCGACCGGCTGTATCCCCTGACCGCGCGCGTCGAGATCGGCGACGAGACGCTGCAGGGCTGCGCCGCCGCCCGTTCGGCGATCGTGACCGGCGGCGAAAGCGGTCCGGCGACGGCGCCGCCGACCAACTGAGCTTAAGACTCCTCCAACGGATGTGAGCGCAGCATGGCGGGATGACCGCCGTGCCCTCTCCCGACGAAGCCGGTCCCGTCGCCCCGGCCGACCTGCGCGCGCTGACCGCGCTGCGCTTCGTCGCGGCGGCGTGGGTGACGTTGTACACCTGCTGGCCCTTCCTGGACGTCGGCTTCACGCCGCATCTCGCGCAGAAGGGCTATCTGGGCGTCGAGCTGTTCTTCGTCCTGTCGGGGTTCATCCTCAGCCACGTCTATCTTGAGCCGTTCGGCGCCAAGCGGTTCGGCTACAAAAGCTTCCTGTGGGCGCGGATCGCGCGGGTCTATCCGCTGCATCTGGTCACACTGCTGGGCGTGATGGCGCTGGCCTTGGCCGCCGGCGCCGCGGGCATCGCCATGCAGGCCCGAGTGATCGACTGGCCGTCGCTGCCCGCCAACCTCCTGATGCTGCACGCCTGGGGCCTGGCGCCCGAGGCGGCGTTCAACCACCCCTCGTGGTCGATCTCGGCGGAGTGGTTCGCCTATCTGGCCTTTCCCGTCTTCGCCGCAGGGGCGTGGGCCCTGCGCGCGCGTCCGTGGACCGCCGTGGCCGGCGCCGCCTTGGCGCTGCTGGCGCTCTACGTCGCGTTCCAGGATCTGGCCGGGTTCCCGCTGACCGAGGCGACGATCCGCTGGGGCGCGCTGCGCATCGTCCCGTGCTTCGCCCTGGGCTGCGCCCTGTACCTCGTCCATCGCCGGGGCGGCGTGTCGCGGCCGGGACTGCTGGCCGGTCTGGCGCTGATCCTGATCCTCGGCGCGACCTCGGTGAACGCCTGGGACGGGTTCATCGTGCTGATGGGGGGCGCGCTGATCCTTGCGCTCGGCTCGCTCGACAACGTGCGCGCGGGACCTCTGTCCAGCCGCTTCGCCGTCTGGTTGGGCGAGATTTCCTACGCCCTGTACATGACGCTGATCCCGTGGACGCTGGTGTCGGTGAATCTGGCGGCCAAGGTCACGGGGTCCGAGGACAAGACCTTCGGGCCGATCATCTGGATGGGGATCGTTCTGGGGGCGGTCGTCGTGGCCGCGGCGGCCCACCACCTGGTGGAAAAGCCCGCCCGGACGTGGCTTCGCGGGCTGTCGCGCAGGTCAAGCGTCGCCGCAAACACGAAAACGTCGCACGAAAAATCGCGCCGCAGGGTTTCCCCCGCCGGGTGAATTCAGCTACCCAAGGCCTCGGTAACAACAGAACGAAGCACGCCTCATGCTGAAACGGCTCGTCGTCGCCCTGGTTGCATCGGTCGTCGGATTTTCCGCCCTGACCCCTTCGACCGCCCGCGCCGACGCGCCCTACTGGCAGTGCGTGACCTTCGCCCGACTGACCTCGGGCATCGAAATCCGCGGCGACGCCTGGACCTGGTGGCAATCCGCCCAGGGTCAGTACCGCACCGGCGGGTCTCCCGAAATCGGCTCGGTCCTGGTGTTCCGTCCGCATGGGCGCATGAACCTGGGCCACGTCGCCGTCGTATCCGAAATCCTGACGGACCGCGTCATCCGCGTCACCCACGCCAACTGGGGCGGCAGCCGCGGCTCCATCGAGGAGAACGTCACCGTCGCCGACGTGTCGGACGCCGGCGACTGGAGCGCGGTGAAGGTCTGGTATTCGCCGATCAACGGCCTCGGCACGACCGTCTACCCGGTCTACGGCTTCATTCATAACGAGCGCCTGGGCGCCGCGACGCGCATCGCCTCGTTGCCGTTCGACCTGGGCTGACCCTCACCGCATGATCCGCATCCACCGTCGCGGCGAGGCGCAGTGCCGCTCGGTGGAGGCGACCCAGGTCGGCCGGCTGGATCCCGACGTCCTCTGGATCGACCTGGTCGCGCCCACGCGTGACGAGGAACTGGCCGTCGAGGCCGCGCTGGGCGGCGTGCCCCTGCCCACGCGCGAGGAGGTGGCGGCGCTGGAGGCGTCCAGCCGCTTCTATCGCGAGAACGGCGCCACCTACGTCACCGTCGACCTGCTGTATCGCGGCGACGAGCAGGTGCCGATGCTGGACCCGGTGACCTTCGTCATCACCGCCGGGCCGCTGGTCACCATCCGCTATTTCGACCCGCGCCCCTTCGCCATGCTGGAGGCGGCGCTGGAGCGCGATCCGCAGCAGTGCACCACGGCGCCGGGCCTGGCCCTGCACCTGTTCGAGATGGTCATCGATCGCACCTCCGACGTGCTGTCGCGCGGCGTCACGCGGGTCGAGGAGATCGGCGAGGAAATCTTCGCCGAGCGGGGCCGGGCCACCAGCTTCGAACCCTTCATCAACCGCCTGGGCCGCGCTCGCCTGGCCAATGCGCGGCTGGACCAGAGCCTGGCCGGACTGATGCGCGCCTTCGTCTTCCTGGGTCTGGATTCCCGCGTCGAGGCCGACGCCGACGCGCGCGACCACCTGGCCTCGCTGACGCGCGACGCGCGCAGCCTGACGGATCACAACCACGCCGTCGCGGCCTCCATCGACTTCCAGCTGAACGCCGCGCTGGGCCTGATCAACATCCAGCAGTCGTCGATCATCAAGATCTTCTCGGTGGCCGCCGTGGCCTTCCTGCCGCCGACGCTGATCGCCTCGATTTACGGCATGAATTTCGAGCACATGCCCGAGCTGGCCCAGCCTTGGGCCTATCCCGCCGCCCTGGTCGCCATGGTCGTGTCGGCGGTCCTGCCGCTGGCCTGGTTCAAGAAGCGCGGCTGGCTCTGACGCTTGCGCCCCCGGCGCGCGGACGCGACAAGGCGCCATGACCGACGCGCGCGACATGACCTACGCCGGCTATCTGGACCTCGACGTCCTGCTGACGGCGCAGAAGCCGATCTCGGACCAGCACGACGAGATGCTGTTCGTCATCATCCACCAGACCAAGGAGCTGTGGCTCAAGCAGATGCTGCACGAGGTGGCGCTGGCCCAGCGGCTGGTCCGCGCCGGCGACCTGGTCCCCGCCTACAAGAGCCTGGCCCGCATCAGCCGCATCCAGGCCGTGATGACCCAGAGCTGGGACGTCCTGGCCACCATGACGCCCGCCGACTACCTGAACTTCCGCGAGGTGCTGGGGTCCTCGTCCGGCTTCCAGAGCGACCAGTTCCGCCGGTTCGAGGCCATGCTGGGCCTGAAGGACGCGCGGTTCTTGAAGTTCCACGTCGGCCGCCCCCACGCCCACGACGCGCTTCAGGCCGCGATCGCCGCACCCAGCCTCTACGACGACGCCCTGACCCGACTTGCGGCCGCGGGCCTGCCGGTGCCCCAGGACGTTCTGACGCGCGACGTGTCGCGGCCCTATGAGCCGTCGACGGCCGTCGAGGACGCGTGGCTGGAGGTGTACCGCCGCCCGCGCGAGTTCTGGGATCTGTATCAGCTGGCCGAAAAGCTGGTCGACCTGGACGACGCTCTGCTGACCTGGCGACACAAGCACGTGGTGACGGTCGAGCGGATCATCGGACGTCGGCCCGGCACGGGCGGCACCGCGGGCGTCGCCTACCTGGCCGAGACCTTGTCGCGCCGGTGCTTCCCCGAACTCTGGTCGCTGCGCACCCGGCTGTGATTTCCATTCAGGCGCAACGGCCAAGCTGAAACTCCAAGGCGTCTCCAACGCTTTGTCCAAGAGTTTCCAAGCGAAAGGACGCGCCATGAGCACCCCGAACGACCACGACATCCACGTGCTGAACAGCCTGATCGAGACCACGCTGGACAGCGCCGACGGCTATGAGGAAGCCGCCAAGGAGACCGACGTCTCGATCTATCGCGAGCGCTTCACCCGCCGCGCGGGCGAGCGCCGGAAGGTGGCCGCCGACCTGCAGACCGCCGTGCGCGGCCTGGGCGGGACGCCCGACGACGACGGGTCGATCCTGGCCAAGGCCCACCGCGCCTTCCTCGACATCAAGCACGCCCTGCTGCGCGACGAGCAAGCGGTGGTGAATTCCGTCGAGAACGGCGAGGATTTCATCAAGGGCAAGTTCGAAACCGCTCTGGAAGACGACAAGGTCTCGGCCACCACGCGCGAAGTGATCCGCCGCGCCTATCTGACGGTCAAGGACGGCCACGACGAGATGCGCGACCTCAAGCATGCTCTGGAGGCCACCGACGGCCATCCCACGCGCACGACGACGACGGACGGTCGCCCGCTGACGATGTGATCGGCACGTCGCGCACGAAAAAAGGCCCCCGGCTCGCGCCGGGGGCCTTTCTTTCATGCGGGGGCGATCACTCGCCGGCGGACAGTTCGCGATAGCGCGCGGCCACTTCGTCGATGTCGGCGTCGATGGCTTCCACGCCGTCGGGCAGCTTGCCGTCGCAGGCGTACTGCATGATCGTCTCGCTGACCGCGCCGGGGTTGATGGCGGTCCAGTCCTGATCGTCGTCGACCGCGCCCATGAAGCCGCCGTCGACGTCATAGGCCGCCGCGCCGGGCGTCTTGAACGTGTTGCGGCCGCATTGGAAGCTGTAGGCCATGTCCAGGCGTGCGATGCCGTCCTGGATGGCGCTCGGCGCGCTGACGACCGAGACGGTCACGTTGGCGATCGATCCCTGACGCGCCCGGCTGCCGCCGGCGGCCAGGATCACGTTGGCGTCGCTGATGTCCATGATGAAATAGGGGCCCGAGTTCGCCGGCGCTTCCTGGGCGGCGGCGGGCAGGGCGACGGCGGCGAGCGCGCCGGCGGCGAGAAGGGCGGGGAACAGGCGCATGGTCGTCTCCAATGGGGGCCCGATGGGGTCAGCGGCCACCCTGACGCGGTCTCCCTCACTCCGCAATCCGGTTCGCCCGTCGCGTCACGTCCTGTCAGGAACGAAAAAGGCCCGGACCTTGCGGGCCGGGCCTTTCGAAACGTCTGGGCGGCAAGTCCGAAATCAGGACTCGGTCGCCTCCGGGGCCGCGTCGGCGGCGCCTTCGGACGGCACTTCGACGCCCTTCTTCTGGGTCTGACGCTCGGCGATGCGGGCCGACTTGCCGCGGCGATCGCGCAGGTAATACAGCTTCGCGCGACGCACGACGCCGCGACGCTTCACCTCGATGGCGTCCACGTTCGGGGACAGGATCGGGAATTTCCGCTCCACGCCCTCGCCGAACGAAATCTTGCGGACCGTGAAGGTCTCGTTCACGCCGCCGCCGTCACGGGCGATGCAGACGCCTTCGAACGCCTGGATGCGTTCGCGCTCGCCTTCCTTGATTTTGACCATGACGCGCAGGGTGTCGCCGGGCTGGAAGTCCGGGATCTTGCGGTCGCCCAGGACGCGGGCTTTCTCTTCGGCGGCGATCGTCTGCAGAATGTTCATCTCAGTCTCCTCGAGCTTTTGCGCTCTTTGCTTGTGAATGGGCGAGATGCCGCTCCCAGAGGTCCGGTCGCCGCTCCCGCGTGGTCTCTTCCCTCTGCTCCTGACGCCAGGCGGCGACCTTTTTGTGGTCGCCCGACAGCAGGACCTCGGGGATCTCGCGCCCCTCGAACGTCCGCGGTCGCGTGAACTGCGGATGCTCCAGAAGCCCGTCCTCGAAGCTTTCGGACGACAGGCTTTCGCCTGAGCCGAGCACCCCGGGGATCAGTCGTACGCACGCCTCGATCGCCACCATCGCCGCCGCCTCGCCACCGGCGAGCACCGCGTCTCCGACGGAGACCTCCTCGAACCCCCGGGCGTCGAGCACCCGCTGATCCACCCCCTCGAACCGGCCGCACAGCACGACGACGCCGTCGCCCGTGGCCCAGTCCTTCACGCGCGCCTGGGTCAGGGGCCGACCCCGGGCGCTCATGTACAAAAGCGGCCGCTTCGGTCCCGAAAGGCTGTCCACCGCCCGGGCCACCACGTCCGCTTTAAGCACGGCTCCTGCACCGCCACCCGCGGGGGTGTCGTCCAGGAAGCCGCGCCTATCGTCGCTGAAGCCCCGGATGTCAACCGTTTCGAGGGTCCACAGCCGGCGCTCGTGCTGCGCCGTGCCGATCAGCGACACGCCGAGCGGCCCCGGAAACGCTTCCGGAAACATGGTCAGGACGGTAGCGACGAACGGCATTGGCGCGGCTTCTACCGCACCCGGCCCCTCCGCCGCCAGTCGCGCCTCAGCTGACCCAGGTGTTGCGGCAGCTGCCCTCGGGCACGGTCCAGCCCGCGAACCCCGAGATCACGCGGCACTCGTAGCCCATGCCGGCCAGCGGGCCGTGCAGGATGCCGGTCGCGACCACCGCGCCGCGACCGTCGTACGTCGGCCGTTCGAAACTGACCCAGCGCTGGGTCTGGCGCGGATCGCCCGGGGCGTTGGGGTCGAAGGGCTGGAAGGCCAGTCCATAGCGCGACCAGTCGCAGGTCGGCCGCCAGCCGTCCTCGCCCGCCTTCAGCGGCGGCGGCGGGTTTTCGGGACCGAAGCGATAGTGCTCCCTGGCGATCGCCGCGATGACGGCGCAGTCGTTGCCGTCCTGGGCCAGGTCGCCCGGTACGGGCGTCGTCGCGCAGCCGGACACCAGCGGTCCGGTCGTCAGGGCCAAGGCGGCGGTGCAGGCGGCGATCTTCATGGCGGCGTCCTCAGCTCTTCCTCAGCCCACTGATCGTTCGTCCCGGCGCGATGTCCTCGGCCGAGGTGATCAGATGGACCAGCGCCGGAACGCGCCGATCCCGCGCCGCGTTGCGCGCGGTCTGCAGCGCGACAGGGAAATCCTCAGTCGTTTCGCAGCGGACGCCGAAGGCGCCGAACGCCTGCGCCCACATGACGAAATCGGGGTTCTTCAGGTCCGTCGCGATGACCCGTTCCGAGCCAGGATAGTGCCCCTCCTGGTGCATGCGGATGGTGCCATATGTCCCGTTGTCGACCACGATCACCACCGGGTTCAGCCCGTGCTGCACGGCGGTCGCCATCTCCTGCCCCGTCATCAGGAAGTCGCCGTCGCCCGCCACGCAGATCGCCTCGCGCTCGCGGTCCACAGCCTTGGCGGCGATCGCGGCGGGCCAGCCGTAGCCCATGGCGCCGGAGGTCGGCGCCAGCTGGGTCCTGCACGCCCGGTGGCGATAGAAGCGGTGCAGCCAGGCGGCGAAGTTTCCGGCGCCGTTGGTGACCACGGCGTCCTGGGGCAGGGCGTCCATCAGATGCGCCATGCACTCGCTCATGTTGACCGCCCCGGTCACCGGCACGGGCGTGGAGAAGGCCAGGAAGTCGGCGTGCGCCTGCTCGCCCTCTGCCCGCCAGTCGCGGCCCGGCTCCAGCGTGCTCAGCGCCAGAGCCGCCAGACTGTTGTCCGCAACGCCCGCGATCAGCGTCGGCCAGACGCGGCCAAGCTCCTCCGATCCCGGATGAAGATGCACCAGGACCTCGGCGGTGCGCTGGCGGTCGAACAGGGTGTAGCCCTGCGTCGGATTCTCCCCCAGCCGCGCGCCGACGGCGACGATCAGGTCGGCCGCCTTCGCCCGCGCCGTCAGCTTCGGATTGCACCCCAGCCCCAGGTCGCCGGCATAATTCGGCCGCTCGTTGGAGATGATGTCCTTGCGCCGGAAGGAGCCGGAGATCGGGATCATGTGCCGCTCGGCCCAATCGGCCAGGGCGTGGCCGGCCTCGGTGGTCCAGCCCGAGCCGCCGACGACGATCAGCGGCCGCTCCGCCGCCTTCAGCCGCTCGCCGATCTGTGCCAGCACGGTCGGGTCCAGCGCCGCCTTCGCCGGCGTCACCGGCCGCTTCGGCGCAGGGCCGCCGTCGGCGTGCAGCAGGTCCTCGGGCAGGGCGACGACGACGGGACCCATCCGCCCCTGCAAGGCCGTGGCGAAGGCGCGCTCGACCACCTCGACGGTGCGCTCCGGGCTTTCCAGCTCCGTCGCCCACTTGGCCAGGCCGCCGAACACCTCTCGGTAGTCGACTTCCTGAAAGGCCCCGCGCCCCCGGTCGGTCAGGGCGATCTGGCCGACGAACAGGATCATGGGCGTGGAATCCTGGTGCGCCGTGTGCACGCCGATGCTGGCGTGCGTCGCGCCCGGCCCGCGCGTGACCATGCAGACCCCCGGCCTGCCCGTCAGCTTCCCATACGCCTCGGCCATGTTCGCCGCGCCCGCCTCGTGCCGGCAGGTGATGACCTCGATCCGGTCGCGCACGTCGGCCAGGGCGTCCAGCACGGCCAGATAGCTCTCGCCCGGCACGCAGAAGACCCTGTCGACGCCGTTCACGACCAGGGTTTCGACGAGGCGGCGGGCGGCGGTGTTCTGCGGCTGGCTCATGCCGTGGCGTTAGCGGACGTGCGGCCGTTTGGCGATGGGGCGCGCGCAACCGAACGGCGACGCTTGGCGTTCCGCGCTCAGGTTCAACCTCTGGAGACTGACCCCATGAAGAAGATCGTCACCCTGTCGCTGATCGCCGCCGCCCTGGCCGTGTCGGCCTGCAACACCATCTCGGGCGTCGGCCGCGACGTCTCGGCCGCCGGCAGCGCCGTCACCTCGGGCGCGGAAACCGCCAAGAACTGACTTCGCTCTCCCTCCCCTTCATGGGGAGGGACGTCGGCGCGCAGCGACGACAGGGTGGGGCTTTGTCGAACGGACCCCACCCTGATCGCTGCGCGATCTTCCCTCCCCATGAAGGGGAGGGAAACGCTCAGCCGTAGTCGACGCCGGTCAGGTACAGGCCGTCCGACGGCGCCACGGGGCCGCACGCTGACCGGTCTCGAGCGTCCAGCGCGGTCTTCAGATCGGCGGCGGACCACCGCCCCAGACCCACTTCCACCAGACTGCCGGTCATCGACCGCACCTGCCGGTGCAGGAAGCTGCGCGCCGCGAAGGTCAGCCGCACCTCCTCGCCGACCCGCTCCACCGCGGCTGTGTCCAGCGTCTTGATCGGCGAGGTCGACTGGCAGTTCACGTCTCGGAACGTGGTGAAGTCGTGCAGCCCGACCAGCGCCTGCGCCGCCGCGTGCATGGCGTCGGCGTCCAGCGGCTTCTTCATGTGCCACACCCGTCCCAGGTCCAGCGCCGGACGACCGGGACGGTTCAGGATGCGATACAGATAGCGCCGCCCCGTCGCGGAGAAGCGCGCGTGCCAGTCCGGATCGGCCTCGGCGCAGTCCAGCACCGACACCGCCTCCTCGACCAGATGGGCGTTCAGAGCGTTCATCACCGTCCGCGCCGGCCACGCCTTCTCCAGATCGAACCCGATCACCTGACCGGTGGCGTG
Organism: Afipia felis; assembly: GCA_943371835.1. GTDB lineage: Bacteria > Pseudomonadota > Alphaproteobacteria > Caulobacterales > Caulobacteraceae > Brevundimonas. Next base: position 22,927 of record CALRWJ020000011.1, read on the forward strand.
TACCCCCGTGTCCGTCCGCCCCGCCGCGAACAGCCGCACCGTCTCGCCGCAGAAGGCCGTCAGCGCGGTCTCGATCGCACCCTGCACCGTCGGCTGGCCGGCCTGGACTTGAAACCCGTTGTAGGCCGAGCCGTCGTACTCGACCGTAAGCCGGTATCTCGGCATCAGCGCAGAACCGTCCCGGCCGCGATGGGGAAACCCCGCAGCATCTCCTCGGCCGCCTGCGCGCCCTTGCCCGCGCGCTGAACGGTCGTCAGCCGCACCGCGCCCTCGCCGCAGGCGATGCGCAGCTCGCCGTCCATCACCTCGCCCGGCTGGCCTGCGCCGCGCGTTGACACCCGGCTCATCAGCGCCTTGATCCGCACCGGGCCGTCAGGGCCGGGCGCCTCGAACCAGGCGCCGGGCGCGGGCGACAGGCCCCGGATGTGGGCGTCGACCTCGGCCGCCGGGCGGGTCCAGTCGATGCGCGCCTCCGCCGCCGTGATCTTGCGGGCATAGGTCGCCTCGCCGACCTGCTCCACCGCCTCCAGCCCGCCGCGCTCCAGGGCCGCCAGAGCGCGAGGCCACAGAGCCGCGCCCACATGCGCCATGCGCTGCCCCAGAGACCCCGCCGTGTCGTCCTGCGCGATGTCCATGACCTCGCTCAGCAGGATCGGCCCCTCGTCCAGTCCGGCGGACATGCGCATGATCTGCACGCCGGTCTGCCGGTCGCCCGCCATGATCGCCCGCTGGATGGGCGCCGCCCCCCGCCAGCGCGGCAGCAGCGAGCCGTGCAGGTTCAGACAGCCCAGCCGCGGCGCCTCCAGCACCTCGGTCTTCAGGATCTGGCCATAGGCGACGACGCAGGCGGCATCGAGGTCCAGCGACCTGAACGTCTCGACCGCCTCGGCCGCCTTCATCGTCTCCGGCGTGAACACAGGCAGGCCCATGGTCTCGGCGAAGGCCTGAATCGGCGACGGCGTCAGCTTCTGTCCCCGCCCGCGCGGCCGCGGCGGCTGGGAATATACGGCCACGACCTCATGCCCGGCGGCGACCAGCTCGGCCAGCGACGGCACGGCGAATTCGGGGGTTCCCATGAAGGCGAGGCGCATGGCGGAGGCTTTGCCCCAGCGGACGACGGGGGACAAGGCGGGCGCTCCTCATCGTCTTGCGCGCCGCGGTGAATCAAAGCGAAGTGTTCTGCGGTCGAAGGGGGAAATCATGTCCGACGGTTCCAAGCGGTCACCGCAACGCCTCCTCGTCGGCATCCTCATCGGCGGGTCGCTCGCGCTCATCGGCATCGCGGTCTGGATGATCGCAACGGATCAGGGCTCGCCCGTGTTCGTGGCGCTGGCCGGCTCCATGCTGGCGGTCTTCGCCGCGATCCTGGCCTCGCAGACCAAGAAGACCGACGGCGATCGATGAGCGACGACGCGCTGGTCACGGAGGGTGGGGCGGCGCTCGCCTACGACTATTTCAAGAGCATGGTCTCGCTCAGCGTGGCCACGCTGGGCGGCATCCTGACGCTGTCGGGGACGGTGTTCGGCGCGCAGGTGTCGCCGGTGCAGATGGCCATGGCGGCCCTGCCCGTCGCCGCTTCCGGCCTGCTGGCCTTGCAGGGACAGACCGACGTCGTCCAGGTCTCTCAGGGTCTGAAGCCGCCCCTGAACACGTCCCGGTTGGCGTTGCGGCTGGTCCCCAGTCTCTACGGCCTGGGGATCGGCATATTCCTCGCGTTCCTGCTCGTGGCGCTGGCGGCGCCGGAGCTCGCCTCGAGGTTCAGATAGACGAAGCCGTCAGTCCCAGCGGGTGAAGACCCCGCCGCCCTCGTCCCACTCGCCGCCGGCGTCCAGCGCGTCGTCGAAGTCGAGCAGGCGGTCCAGGATCATCCCCGCCACCACGCCCGCCAGCGCCACGCCCAGCAGGGTGACCACACCGGCCACGCCGACCTTTTCGTTGCGCGTCAGGCGACGGCGCCCGCGCGGGTCGATGATACGGTCGGGGCTGCGTTTCAGCCTGGTCGAGGGGCGGGCCATCAGGCGGCCATCCTCGCGGCCTTCTTGACCTTGGCCATCGCCCGGTCGCGGCGCAGCCGGGACAGGTGGTCGATGAACAGCACGCCGTTCAGGTGATCCAGCTCGTGCTGGAAACAGACGGCGTACAGGCCGTCGATCTCTTCCTCGACGGTGCGGCCCTCCCGGTCCAGGTACCGCACGCGGCACCGGGCGGGGCGTTCGACGCTGTCGAAATATTCCGGGATGGACAGGCAGCCCTCGTCGTAGGGGACCGTCTCGTCCGACGCCCACAGCACCTCGGGATTGGCGAAGAACCGGGGGTTGGGGACGCGCGCGGGCTCGTCCGCGCCTTCGATCGGCTCCGCCTCGGGGTCCGGCCCGCCGTCGCCCAGATCCATGACCACAACGCGCGTCAGCTCGCCGATCTGCACGGCGGCCAGGCCGATGCCGGGCGCCGCGTACATGGTCTCCAGCATGTCGTCCATCAGGGCCCGCACGCCGTCGTCGACGGTCTCGACGGGCTTCGACACCTGCTTGAGCACGGCCAGGTCGGCGGGGACGTCCACGGTCAGGATGCGGCGCACGGTCATGCCGCCGAGGTAGGCTCCAAGGGCCTCCGGGTCAAGAATTCGCGGCGTCGCAGGCGGCATTGCGGCTGGCGGAACCGACTGCGGGCGGCTAAGGCGGCGCCCATGACCCAGCCCCATTCCCTCGCCCGCTTCGACGTCTGCGCCGTCGGCAACGCCATCGTCGACGTCCTGGCGCCCTGCACTCCCGCCTTCCTGGAGGCCCAAGGGCTGACCGCCGGCTCGATGCAGCTGGTCGACGCGGATCAGAGCGCGGCGCTTTACGACGCCATGGCCGCGGGCGTGGAAGCGTCGGGCGGCTCGGCCGGCAACACGGTGGCGGGCGTCGGCAGCTTCGGCGGGCGCGCCGCCTATCTGGGCAAGGTCGCCGACGACCAGCTGGGCCAGGTCTTCGCCCACGACATCCGCGCCGCCGGGGTGCATTTCGACGTGGCGCCCCTGACCGGCGGCGCGGCCCAGGGCCTGGGGACCGGGCGCTGCCTGATCAACGTCACCGAGGACGGCCAGCGCACCATGTGCACCTTCCTGGGCGCCGCCAACCAGCTGACCGTCGCCGACGTCGACGCGGCCCTGATCGGCGACAGCGCCGTCGTCTATCTGGAAGGCTATCTGTTCGACCCGGCCCCCGGCCGCGCGGCGTTCGAGGCGGCGGCGAAAGCCGCGCACGACGCGGGCCGCAGGGTGGCGATCACCCTGTCGGACAGCTTCGTGGTGCACCGCTGGCGCGCCGAACTGCTGGACTTCATCCAGACCTCCGCCGACGTCGTCCTGGCCAACGAGGTCGAACTGACCGCCCTGTTCGAAACCGAGGACTTCGACGCCGCCGCCGACCGGCTGGCCGCCATGGTCGACGTCGCCGCCGTGACGCGCGGCCCCGACGGCTCGGTGGTCATTTCGGGCGACGACCGGGTGAAGGTCGCGGCCGTGCCGGTCGCCAAGGTCGTCGACACCACCGGCGCGGGCGACCAGTACGCCGCCGGCTTCCTGCTGGGCCTGGCGCGCGGTCTGTCTCTGCAAGACGCCGGCAAGCTCGGCTCGCTGGCCGCCGCCGAAGTGATCGCTCACTGGGGGCCGCGGCCGATGACGTCGCTGGAAGCGCTGGCGAAAGACGCAGGGCTGCGGCTCTCCTAGGGCCAAGGCCCCGCCGAAGAGTGCAGGCGCAGGCCCTCCGCCGCCTTCAATGCCGCGGTGAGCCGATCCCGCTTCGCCGCGCCGTTCAGCGCCTTGGCCAGGCGCTCGGCGTCGGACCTGACGACGCCGTCCCACGCCCTCAGTCTCCGGTACCCGCTCGGGACCTTGCGGCCCAGAACGTCGGCGTCGCCGACGAAGTTCACGGCCGTCTGACGCGACAGGACGAACGTCTGCCAATCGCCCTCCCGCGTTTCCAGGACGATGAGCAGGGCCATCAGGATCTCCGGATCGTCACATACAGCGCGCCGTCGCCGCCGTGCTTGCGGGCGGCGGGGGCGAAGCCCGAGACGACTCCGCGCAGCGCCGGGGCCGTCAGCCATTCGTGCACGCTGGACTTGATCACGCCGGTCCCGCCGCGCCGGCCCTGACCGGTGATGACCAGCACGGCCCCGTGTCCGCGCGCCTGGGCGCCGATCAGGAAGGCGGTCAGGGCGTCCTGCGCTTGGAACCGACCATAGCCGTGCAGGTCGATGCGCGCGTCGATCGGGTCGCGCTCGCGCGACAGGCGGCGTTGGCGGCGCGGCTCCAGTTCCTCCGGCGTGCCGCGCGCGCGCGGCGGCGCGGGTTTCGGCGCGGCGAGCGGCGCGAGCTGAACGGGGCGTGTCTTGCCCTTGCCCGGCGGCGAGGGCGCGGGGGCGGGCGCAGGCGTCTCCACGGACGAGGTCAGCAGGGCCTTTCTGCGCCGATGCGGGATCGCCGAGCCGGACACCCGCGCCCAGAGGCGCCGGTCGTCGGGCGACAGGTCGTCGCGCCGGCTCATCCCTCGGCGTCGTCGTCGCCGCCGGACTGCGGCCCCGGCTCGTGGCCCAGAAGGTCGCCCGGAGTGCAGTTCAGCTCCCGGCACAGGGCGTCCAGCGTGGAGAAGCGCATGGCGCGCGCCTTGCCGGTCTTCAGGATCGACAGGTTGGCCACGGTCACGCCGACGCGGTCGCTGAGCTCGGTCAGCGACATCCTGCGCTCCGCCAGCAGTCTGTCGAGTTGGACGCGAATGGCCATGGGCGCTCTTACACCGGACGGGTCAGATCGTCAGTTCGGATTCGCGGCGCAGACGCGCGCCCTCGCGGAACACCTCCGCCAGCACGAAGACGATCAGGACGGAAAAGGCGGGGGTCACCAGATTGAACAGGCTGGGGGGGTCCATGATCCCCCGCGCCAGCCGCGAGACCAGCATCTGGCCCACCCAGACGCCGCCGGTGACGGTGGCCAGGATCCAGCCGATCTGGCGCAGCCGCGCCACGTTCTCGGGCTGGAAGGGGTCGCCCAGCGTCAGCGTCCGGAACACCCGGCGCAGGTGGCGCAGGATCAGGGCGAAGCCGGCGAAATAGCCGATGAAGGCGCCGACGCCGAACAGGGCGTGGGATCGGGGCAGGGGGATCTGGGCGCCGCCGGCGTCGTCGGTGACGTTCAGCGCCAGCTGATCCATGGGAATGAAGGCGACCGTGACGAACAGCGCCGCGCCCAGCACGGTCAGCAGGATCAGCACGGCGTAGGCGACGTCCAGGGCGGTCTTCAGCAGGCTGGAGACCGAGCCCGGCCCCATGGCGCGCATGCCCTTCAGGGGCGGCAGGGCCAGGCGGCGGGGCGACAGGGGCATGGAATGACCTTAAGACCGGCGGCGGATCGCCGCGCGGGGCTTTTCAGCGCCGCGCGCGGCCTTCAACATCGCTTCGTCCGTCATTCGGGTCAAAGTCCCACCGCGATCAGAAGGATTGCAGCAGGATGGCGACCAGCGCGGTCGGCAGGGCGGCCAGCAGGGCGCCGTTGATGATGGCGTGGCCGACTTTTTCGATGAACATGGTGGCGGTCAGGTCTTGCATGGTCTTTCTCCGTCTTTCCTGAGTGAGGTGAGTCATTGCTTGTTTTCTCTTGCCGCTGCATTTCGGTGCCCATTCTGGGTCTTCCGGGGAACGGTGCGGCCCCTCGTTCTTGAGATCATAGATAGGACGTGCGGTTCACCAATGCACGTTACATATCGTTTAACGATATTAAACTTCGGCAAGGTTGAGCGCTGTTCGGGGAAGACGATATGAAGCCGAGACTTATCAAGGGGATGCGGCTGGTGGCCGCGACCCACAATCCGGGCAAGGCGCGCGAGATCGCGGCGCTGCTGGACGGAAATTACACGATCGTCACCGCCGGGGAGGCCGATGTGCCCGAGCCGGACGAGACCGAGAGCACCTTCGTCGGCAATGCCGTGCTGAAGGCGCGCCACGCGGCCGAACGATCGGGTCTGGTCTCGCTGGCCGACGACAGCGGCCTTTCCGTCGCCGCGCTGGACGGCGCGCCGGGCATCTTTTCCGCCCGCTGGGCCGGGCCGGACAAGGACTTCGCCCACGCCATGGCCCAGGTCGAGCGCCGGCTGGAGGAGCTCGGCGCCGACGACCGCACGGCCTGGTTCACCTCTGCCCTGGCCGTCGCCTGGCCCGACGGCCCGACGGTGGTGGTCGAGGGGCGCGTGGACGGCGTCGTGACCTTCCCTCCGCGCGGCGAGCGCGGCTTCGGCTACGACCCCATCTTCGTTCCGAACGGCTTCACCGAGACGTTCGGCGAGATGGACCCCGCCGCCAAGGACGCCATGAGCCATCGCGCCGTCGCCTTCGCCAAGCTGAAGGCCGCGCTGATTGAGGACTGACCCGTCCGAGCCGGGCACGGACGTCGCCCTCTACGTTCACTGGCCCTTCTGCGCGCGCATCTGTCCGTATTGCGACTTCAACGTCGTGCGGGCGAGGGGGAACGAGGCGCGGGCGACGACGCTGACGGCGGCGATCCTGGCCGACCTGCGCGCGCAGGCGGCCTTCATCGCCCCGCGTCGGCTGGCCTCCATCTTCTTCGGCGGGGGCACGCCCTCGCTGATGGACCCCGCCGACGTCGCCGCGGTGGTGGAGGCGGCCCGGTCGCTGTTCCCCGGTCCGCCCGTCGAGGTGACGCTGGAGGCCAATCCGACGGACGCGGAGACCGACCGCTTCGCCGCCTTCGCCGCCGCCGGGGTGAACCGTCTGTCCATGGGGGTTCAGGCGCTGGACGACGCCCAGCTGGCCTTCCTCGGCCGCAATCATTCGGCGCAGGAGGCGCGCCGTGCCGTCGCCGTCGCCGCCCGTGTCTTTCCCCGGTTGTCGATCGACCTGATCCACGCCCTGCCCGGCCAGTCGGTCGCCGACTGGCGCGCGGCGCTGACCCAGGCGCTGGACCTCGGCTTCGAGCACGTCTCGCCCTATCAATTGACCATCGCCCAAGGGACGGCCTTCGCCCGCGCCGTCGGCCGCGGCGACTGGTCCCCGCCGGATGAGGATCTGGCCGCGGCCCTCTATGAGACGACGCAGCAGACGCTGGGAGCCGCCGGTTTCGACGCCTATGAGGTGTCCAATCACGCGCGCGGCGTCGGGGCTCGCTCGGCGCACAATCTCCACGTCTGGCGCGGCGGCGACTATCTGGGCCTCGGCCCCGGCGCCCATGGCCGCCTGACGCGGGACGGCGTCCGCACCGCCACCGTCGCCCGGCGCGGCATCGACGCCTACGTCGCCGGCGTGGCTGACGGCGATCCCTGGGAGGAGCGCGCCGATCTGTCCCCGCAAGAGACCGCCGAGGAACGCCTGCTTCTGGGCCTGCGCACCGTCGAGGGCGTGCACCTGACCGTGCTCGACGCCCTGCCCGCCACGGCCCGACCCTTGGCCGAGATGACCGAGGAAGGGTTTCTGACCGTCACCGACGGCCGCGTCGTCGCCACCACCGCAGGGCGCCCCCTGCTGGACGCGGTGCTCGGCCGTCTGCTGACGGCTTGAGCGCGCCGCCCCCGGCTGGCACGGTCGCCGTCATGTCCGACGCCAGCCCCTTTCCCCCCGCCGCGCCGCCGCCCCGGCCGGTGTCGCCGGGGCTGTACCTGGTGGCCACGCCCATCGGCAACCTGCGCGACATGACGCTGCGGGCGCTGGACGTGCTGGCCGCCGCCGACCTGGTGCTGGCCGAGGACACGCGCGTCTCGGCCAAGCTGCTGGCCGCCTACGGGCTGAAGGCGAAGCTGGAGCGCTGCGACGATCACGCCTCCGCCCGCGCCGCAGAGCTCGCGGTGGACCGCATCGCCGAAGGACAGGTGGTGGCCCTGGTCTCCGACGCCGGCACGCCGATGGTGTCGGACCCCGGCTTCGTCGTCGCGCGCGAGGTGATCGCCGCGGGCCTGCCCGTCCATCCCATCCCCGGCGCCTCCAGCCTGCTGGCCGCCCTGTGCATGGCCGGCCTGCCCGCCGACCGGGTGCTGTTCGCGGGCTTCCTGCCGCCCAAGTCCGCCGCGCGGAAGACGGCGCTGGCGGAATTGGCCGAGCCGGGCCGCACGCTCGTATTCTTCGAAAGCGGCCCGCGCCTGGCCGCCAGCCTGGCCGACATGGCCGAGGTGCTCGGCGACCGCCCCGCCGCCGTGACGCGCGAGCTGACCAAGCTGCACGAGGAGTGCCTGCGCGGCGCCCTGTCCGACCTCGCGGCTCACCCGGGGACGCAGTCGCCCAAGGGCGAGATCGTCGTGGTGGTCGGCCCGGGCGAGGCCGTCGCCGCCAGCGCGGACGACGTCGATGCCGCGCTGGCCGAAGCCTTGACCCGCCTGGCCCCCGGACCGGCCGCCGCCGAGGTGGCCAAGCAGACCGGCGCGAACCGCAAGGCGCTCTACGCCCGGGCCCTGCAGATGAAGTCCTCCGGGTGACCGCCGCCGACCGGCGCGCGCGGGGCGGCCGCGCCTGGCGCGAAGGTCATGCCGCCGAATGGATCGCCGCGGCCTGGCTGATGCTGACCGGCCACCGCATCCTGGCCTTCCGCCTGAAGACGCCGCAGGGCGAAATCGACCTTTTGGCGCACAGGGGCCGCGAGCTGATCGTGGTGGAGGTCAAGCGCCGGCGGGTGCGCGACGCCGCCGAACTGGCGCTGACCCCGCAACAAGCGCGCCGTCTGCTGGCCGCGGGCGAGGCGGTTCGCCGCTCCCGCCCCGCGCTGCGCGACCACGCCCTCCGCATCGACCTGATCGCCTTGGCCCCCCGCCGCCTGCCGCGCCACTTGAAGCGTCTGGCGTTCGACCCTTGAAGGAGCGGGGACCTCCCGGTCCGCGAATCGACTGACCGCGCATCGCGGACGTGGACGACCGCGCTCCACAACCCTTGCGGTTCGCCGCCCGCGCGCCCATTCCCATCGGACCCAAGCTTCAGGAGCCGCGCATGACCCGGGTCGCCGTCCAGATGGACCCTATCGAGCAGGTGAACCCGCGCTCGGACACGACCTGGCTGATGATCCAGTCGGCGCAGGATCGGGGCTTTCAGGTCCACACCTACGACTTCCGCACCCTGGCGCTGGAGAACGGTCGCCTGTCGTGCCGCGCGCGCCGCGCGACGCTGAACGGCGAGATGGTCGCGCTGGGCGAGTTCGAGAAGCTGGACCTGCACGCCGACGTCGACGTGATCCTGATGCGCCAGGACCCGCCCTTCGACATGGCCTACGTCACCGCCACCTATCTGCTGGAGGCGGTGCGCGGCGACACCCTGGTGCTGAACGATCCGGCGGAGGTCCGCTCCGCCCCCGAAAAGCTGATGGTCACCCGCTGGCCCGACCTTCAGCCGCCGACCCTCATCAGCTCGGACGTCGAGGCTCTGGAGGACTTCCACGCCCGGCACGGCGACGTGGTGCTGAAGCCGCTTCACGGCGCCGCCGGCTCCGGCGTGGTGCGGCTGAAGGCGGGCGATCCTAATCTGGCGGCGCTGGTCGAAATCCATGCGACCGGCAGCCGCGACCCCCTGGTGATCCAGAAATTCGTTCCGCAGGTCTCCGCCGGCGACAAGCGGATCATCCTGATCGAGGGCGAGCCCGTCGGCGCCATCAACCGCGTGCCGCTGAAAGGTCAGGTCCGCTCCAACCTGCGCGTCGGCGGGACTGCGGAGGCCGTCGAGCTGACCGCCCGCGACCGCGAGATCTGCGCGAAGATCGGACCGGAACTGAAGGCCCGGGGTCTGGTCTTCGTCGGCATCGACGTGATCGGCGACTTCCTGACCGAGATCAACGTCACCTCCCCCACCGGCGCTCAGCAGCTGAAGGCCTTCACCGGCGTGGACGCCACGTCGCTGATGTGGGACGCCATCGAGGCGCGGCTCGCGTAACGGCGCTTGCCAACCGGCGTCAGTTCATGTTCTGTTCCGTGCAGGCAGCGGAGCTGGAACATGGTCGCGCGGGCGGTGACGGTGGCGTTCGACGGGGTGGACGCGCGGCGCGTGGACGTCGAAGTCCAGCTGGTCGGCGCGGCCCAGCCCAGCTTTTCCGTCGTCGGCCTGCCCGACAAGGCGGTGGCCGAGAGCCGAGAGCGGGTTCGCGGCGCCTTCGCCGGCATCGGCCTGGCCCTGCCGCCCAAGCGGATCATCGCCAATCTGGCCCCCGCCGACCTGCCCAAGGAGGGCAGCCATTTCGATCTGCCGATCGCCTTGGCGCTGCTGGCCGCCATGGGCGTGATTCCGCTGGACGCCCTGGACGGCTGGTGCGCCGTCGGCGAGCTGGGCCTGTCGGGCCAGATCGCGCCCGTGGGCGGAACCCTGCCCGCGGCGGTCACGGCGTCGGCCATGGGCATGGGCCTGATCTGCCCGGAGGCCAACGGGCCCGAGGCGGCGTGGGCCGGCGACGCGAAGATCCTGGCGCCGCGCTCGCTGATCGGACTGATCAACCACTTCAAGGGCACGCAGCGTCTGTCCCAGCCGGAACCCGGGCCTTTGCGCGCAGGCGAGGGCGTGCGAGACCTGCGCGAGGTCAAGGGCCAGGAGGGCGCCAAGCGCGCGCTGGAGATCGCGGCGGCCGGGGGTCACAACCTGCTGAGGTTATTTGTTTAACACCCCTCGCGGATGGTCAACGCCTGCTAGGTAACTGCCGCCGCTTCGTCGCTACTGCATGCCGTTGGACGCTATTCCCAGCTCTTCTCCATCCAGATCAAGCAGCTCTGCCGCCGTTGTCTCCAACGCTTTCGCTATGGCCCGCACGGTGGTGATCCGGGGGTTCGCCCAACCCTGCTCTAGCCGATAGATGTAGTCCGGTGACACGCCCGCTTTTTCGGCCAGCGTCGACCGGCTCATCCCCATAGACAGCCGCCACACGAACACCCGCTCGCCCAGAGCAGCCTTGAAGAAGTCGGCGGCGGTGGGTTCGGACATCGGCAGCCTCCAAGAGGCTGGGTCGTCAGCCTTCGGCGGCGGCGTCCTCGAATGGCGTCAGAAGGACAACGGCGGTGGTCCCGAGCGCCTGGGCGATTTCGTGCAGGGACAGAACCGTCGGATTCCGCTGACCCCTTTCAAGCTGGCTGATGTAGCGCTGATCGAAGTCGCAGCGGTCCGCCAACTGCTCCTGCGTCAGCCCCGAGGCCAACCGAAGCCGCTTCACGTTCGCCCCGATGGTGGCCCGCACGTCCATGCGGTCACCGTTGACGGTCTCACGACGCCAAGTTTATTCAGTTTAGTGAATACGGAAGGTCTCGTTGCCCGTTCTACCGATCCGGCGGAGGGCGGCGGATCGAAATCCGTTTGGGGGAAAATCAGATGGCGATCCGCATCTTGGCCGCTCTAGCGGCCCTATTTACGCTGGCTGCCGCCGGGGACGCTGTGGCGCAGGCGAGCTTTGACTGCTCCAAGGCGACGACGACGACTGAGCGCACCGTCTGCGCTAATCCGGGCCTTGCGGCGACGGATCGAGAACTGGACGCAGCCTATAAGTCCGCCTTGGCTAACGCCGCCGATGATCGAGCCCTTCGTGAGAGCCAGCGAGCGTGGGTCAGGGACCTCCAGCTCTGCGGCGAAGATCCGTTCTGCATCGAGGAAAGCTACGCCGACCGCATCGCCGTGCTGGACTCATTTGGTGGGGCCATTGCTGCGGCGGATGAGCCGGAGCCCATGGAAACGCAAGCGGTCGAAATCTCGCCGAGCCCGGCCGAAGTCCCAATCGAAAACGCAACTCGTCGGCCAACGACAACTCCCGAACCGCAAGCCGCCGAGACGATCGGCGACATCCAGCGGGACGTACAGGGCAAGCCGCTCGTCGCCTTGATGGGCGGCGGACTGTTCCTCGGCCTGATCTTGGCGGTGGTGACTGCCTTGGCAGCGACCAAGGCGCTCGCTGATCACACCACCAACAAATACGGCTGGCCGCTGATCATGAACTGGTGGAACCTGCTGCACTTCGTCGGAGCGGTGGCGGGCATGTTCGTCGCTAGTTTCGGCGGCACTCTGATGGGGCTGGTCGTATTCGCCGGCTGCTGGCTGGTCGTGCTGCTGGTCAACATCACGAAGACCAATCTCCTCACCGGCCTAGCTATGACGATCATTCAGCCATTGGTCGTCGCCATCCTCTGGGTCGTCTACGGCGTCACCAAAGCCAAGGCCGAAGGGCGTCGGATTTGAAGCGGCGCATGCCGCCGGGCTTCAGCTTCTCTTTGTCCCGGGCGAGCGGCCTGACCGCAGCCAAGCGCAAGTTCGCCAGGGGGACCGAGGTGCCCCTCAGTCGTCCCGGGCGTCAGCGGAAGGCAGGAGCGGCGATCGGTTGCGCCGTGGCGCTGATGCCCCTCGTGGGGCTCGTCGGCCTTACCCTGAAACTGATTGAGGTGGCGCTATGAGATCGGATGAAGATCGGCCGCTGCCAGCGCTGTTCGCCACCATCCACTTTCGTAGCGCCCGACGGCCCGACGGCTACACCGCCGATGAGATCGCCCACCTCAACCGGGCCGTCAACCGCCGCATCCCCGACGAAGACGCCAACGATGGAGACCAACATGACGAAACTGAAGACCGCTGATCGCCCCGTCAACATCAGCCTCGTCGTCATCGGATGCAGCCTCCTGCTCGCAGCCTGCGACCCACAAGGCGAAGGCGGCGACGTCATGAAAGGCGGCGGAGGCGACGTCACGGACGAGGAAGCCGCCGCCGAACTGATGACCGCCCTACAGGAGGGCAGGGCGTGGGTTTGCGCCGACGCCGGACTTCAGCAAACCGCCGTGGACATCATTAGTGAGAAGCTCAACCGGATGGTCGCCGGTGACACGATGCCAACGAGGGTCATGAGCACAAGCGAGAGCGTGCAGGTCGCTTTTGACGCCCAGACCAAACGCATGGTCTGCCGTAGCGAGATGTTCACGATGAACGGCGAATACCAGAACACCCGCGACGTCACGTGGACCGCGCAGCCGACCGCTGACGGCTTCACCATCAACGTCGGCGTCGACATGAGCCAGTTCTACAGCGCCGCACAGGCGCCGTTCTACGGGGGGTGAGACCCCCTGAATCGGTCGGGATGAGGAAGGTCAGACGCGGCGGCAAAACCCGGCGTAAAATCGATTCTGAGGCGATTTGAGCCGGGGGTTTGGCCCTTGGCGGGTAGCCAAGCCTCAGAACACTCGAGCGAAATTCTGACCCTGCGTATTCCAACATGATCATGATCTAGCTTGAGACCATGATCATCGATTGCTCCTAGCGCGTTGTATAATAATACAAAAACAGGTTGCCACTGTTTGAATTCGTTTATGGACCCAGGAATTTTCGTATATGTGGACCGCCTTCGCAACCGAGGGCCCACCATGACATCCAAGCCGACGACGCCCGCCGCCAACAATCACCCTGTCGCGGCGAGCGATAGGCCGAACGGGCCGCCCGCCCCTTTCCCTAAGGTGCCGCAAGACGACCGAGTCATCTCGGCCGACCATCTAGCTCCGCGCGAGCGGCGCGATATGCGGTCTTCCAGTACCGGGAAATAAGGGCTGCGGCCTCACACACCCAGCCCAATTCTATCGCTCACTCAACGTGCCGCGTCCGTTCGGCGCAGCCCGGAGTCATGCATGAATAACTGTCAGCCAAGATTGCTGGAAGCCATCGCCAGAGAGGTGGCATGCGTTGATCCTAGGCTGCATGGCGCGGCGCTCATTAGCCGGCTGCCAGAGGCTCTGGTGAGAGATTTCAAGACCGGGTTCGTCATCACGGTCAGCCTGAATCGGAGCCAGGAGACCACACTCACGCCTGACTTGACGTTCGAGTTCGGCCGAAAATCCCGACTAACTTCGGTCACGTGGCGTGACATGCACAACGACATGAACAGCGCGTCCGACCGGTTCGACGCTCTCGGGCGGCTCATCTGTCGCCGCACGCCCGTCACGCCCTCGGAGTTCTCTGCGTATGGGACCGCCGAGCGCAGCAGCTGTCAGTCCCTTTCCTGGCTCATATCGAAACACCAGCGGCTGATTTTGCAGATGGTGCAGCCCGCCCCCAGGACGATCGGGCGTGAGATCATCCTCCGACATCGCCTCCGGCAGCCGCACGCCATGGTCGCCGCCGCTCCGGCACTTTGGTCGATGTTGGACGCCTAGCCTCAAGCCGCCGTTCCGGCACCCCCCCCGGCCGCAAACTGCACACCCGCTCAACCCGCCGGCGCTGAGAACCTGTGTGTGGCCACGATGCCCCGAACCCAGAGAAAGGAGGCCGCAAACACCCCGTGCCGACCCCAAATCCCACAAAGGAAATCACACATGAAAAAAGACGAATGGCTAACCCCTGAACAAGCGAACCTGCTCCGGGAGCAGGGAGCGCCGATGAAATTGATCCGGGCGCTCGGCACGTTTCCACACCTTCGGCACTCGCTCGCCACCTTTGACTACACCGAACGCTACGGCGTTTTCGCCAACATGGTGGCACGGCGCTCAAAGGGGCTGGCACAGCGGGCAGTGTTCGACATGGCGGAGGCGCTGACCCCCCGCCTTGGCACACCCCGGTCGGTGCCGAACTTCACTGGAGACAAGATCCTATGTCGGGAATGGAGGTGCGTGCCGGGATGGGCAATGTCGGTGTCCGCAGAGTTTTACAGTGGTGACCAAGATTGGTGCGACACGGCGATTATCATCCATCGACGGTTTCCAGACGAGCATTCCCAAAAGTTGATGGACCGGCGCGTCAAAATCGCCTTGTGGGGCGAGGACGAAGACGGGTGGCCACGCCCCTTCTATTTTTCTTCGCCCCCTGTCGCCGTACTCGCCGAGCCCAAAGCCCTGCCCGGCTGGGTGATTGAGCTTGAGCAGATATCCGAGCCCAACCCCGAGCCCGAGCTTGAGGGGGGCAAAGGTCCACCCGGCCTTGAAGAATTCTTTGTGGAATAACTCGGCAGGAAACAACGGAGACGCCGGGGTATAGAGACCCCCGGCGTCTCTCCTCTCCACCGATGGTCACGCCTTCTTCGGCGGGCTCTTGGCCTTGAACCGAGTCTGGAGGCTGGCTGCGGCGTCCGCCAGCGCCCCGTCCAGCTGTCCCATCAGCACCTCCTGCCGCAGCGGCGGCAGCAGGTCTCGCAGCGCCCCCAGTGACGGCAGGACGAATGTGTCCTTGCCGTCCTTCACCTTCAGCCGCACCGCCCCGTAGCGGAGGGCGAAGTGGATCTGACCGTTGTCGTCCACACGCCACCACGCCGGGACCGTGCGCTGCTCCGTCGCCGCCCCTACCTTGTCGGTCTCCAGATCCTGTCGGCGGCCCACGATCGCCTTCCGATAGGTCTCGCCAGCCTCCAGAGCGTTGATCAGCTCGATCTGCTCCATTAGGGCTGCCGCCAGTTTGCGCCGACGGGTCCGCACCGGGTCGTAGCCCGCCTGCCGCTCGCTGCCATCGATCACTTCAAGTTTGTCCAGAACGCTCATGCCGACCTCCGCTGTTGGTGAGGGCGGCCTCCAGCAAACTGCTGGCGAGGGCAACGTCGGTGTTCGACTCATTGCCGACCTTCGGAAGTGCTCAGAGGCAGGCAGCCCGAGTTACGAGCTTGCTAATAATCGGCAAGGGCTCGCTCTCGTCGGGTGATCAATAACCGCTCTTGAGGCGGTTGTCCCGCTTGCAGAGCATTTGGCAGTTTTCCGGGATCGTCTTACCGCCTTTGCTCCAAGGCTCGATATGGTCGCCGTCCATTTCCTCGTACTTGTAGTGCTTCGTACAGACCGGGCAGATGCCCTTCTGCTTTTCGTATGCACTGCGCTTGTCCCTGTCGTCGAAGGCCCGAAGGTTCAGCGTGCGCTCGCTTCCGGTGAGCAGGTACTCATAGATGCCGGCAGGCTTCGTAATTTCTCGGTCCTGCATGAGCTCAGAGACGCGCTTTTCGAGCGCTTCAGGGTCGAATTTCTTGTCCTTGTGTGCGTTGTAGAGCGGGCCCCACGGCAGCCCCTTCATTTCCTTGCGGTAGTAGGGGAACGTCGCGTTGGCCCACTCGATGACGTTTTCGAAATAGTCCCACAGCGGCTTGGCGTTCGGATCGAACTGGTGCGCCGACATATAATTTTCGATGTTGTCCTTGCCGCCAGAAATCCATTCGAGCGTCCGTTCAAGCAACTCCTGGCGGATAGGCGTGCCGTTCACGAGCTTGTCGCCAATGGCGGCAGCAGGTGCGCCGGTCTTTGAAAACCACGTCTTCGCGTCCGACAGCCAAGGGCCAGTGTAGATCGCGTTCCTAAGCTCCTGATCGGTGAGCGGGGAGCCCGCAATGTTGATGATCTTAAACCAGTCAAGCTTCTCGGATTCCGCGCCCTCGCAGACGTAGACGCTTAGTTCGTAGTCAAGGATTTGCTCGCGCCGATTTTCTGGCAGGCTGTGGAAGTATTTCGTGGTCCCATCGATTTCGAGGGAGAAATCGTTGTTCACGAACTGGCAGATGCTGATCGTCCGCTGCTGCCCGTCCATGAGCTCGAACTCGTCACCGGCGACCGCCCAGTACATCGTGTTCAGGGGGAAGCCCTTCGAGACGGTCTCGATCACCGCATTGCGCTTTTTGGAGTCGTAGACGAACTCGCGCTGGTACTTCGGACGGATGTTCAGCTTGCCGCTGTAGCCGCGGACGCCTTCTTCTCCTGCATCCACGAAGCCCGCAAACAGATCACGGACCTTCACTTCGTGCATTTCAATCTTCATGCGCCCCGCCTGCGGATCGCAATCCGGTCGTATTGGCACTTGTAGGTGCCGTCGCCATTGTCGAGGTAGAAGCGCGTTCCACCGGCGGCGTAGGTTCCCTTTTTCGCGATCTCGGACATAGGCCGCCCAACGGCTCGACTCGTCCCGATGATCTCGAACTGATCGGGATTGTACTTATCCAAGAACGTGATCGGCACTCCCATCTTGCCGTCGTAGTCGCGCGGAATTTCAGCGGTCTTTCCCACCTCGATCGCGTCGTAGTTCGCGTAGGTAGGATATTCCTCCGGCGTGTACTTCTTGTAGAGCGGGATGGTCTGGTGGCGCTTGGGAACATCCATGTTGGTGAACCAGCGAACGCCCTTCACGCGGATGTACTTGTTCCCACTCTCATCGACCCGGGTGCCGGCTGCATCCAGCGGGTAATGATCAGGGACGCGGAACTCACGGTCGCCGCTATGGATGCTCTCGCCAAACCAAAGCTTGTTGTCTTGGATGAGCTTGAAAATCTCCTTGTAGGTAACGGCATTGACGTTCCCCAGGATTATGAAATTCTTTTTGTGCTCAACTAACTGGGCCACGTACTCGCGGAACAGCGAGAACGGAGGGTTCGTGACCACAATGTCGGCCTCCCTCAAGAACGCGACGCTTTCTTCGCTACGAAAATCTCCGGCAGCATAGACGCCGTCAGGGTCCATCATCCGGCAGGTGTTGGCGTCGCTACGAAGTAGAAACTCCACATCCGTCAGGTCTGTCGTGCCGCGACCTTTGAAATCCGGCACCTCGACGATCTCGATGGCGTAGGGCTCACGGCCCTCAGGCTTCAGACCCTCGATCTCCATGAGAGGGAGAAGCCCCCCGGCGAGAGGCGAGCCGCCATAGCTCGTGGCGATGAGCTTCTTCAAGCCCAGAAGATTGAAGTTGAGGGCGAAGTACTTGAAGAAATTGCTCTCGTACGGGTCATCGCAGTTGCAAAGGATGACTTTGCCGCGCAGTTGCGCGCGGTAGTGCTTCAGCTCTTGCTCGATGTCGACGAGTTGCGTGTAGAACTCGTCCTTCTTTCCCTGCCTCGCCCGAACTAGCGCTGCCGTCCGGGGCGCTGCGGCAGCCGCTTGCCTTGCCATTGTTGACCGCGATTCCCCCACACCCAGACTGAGTGGGACGATAGCGGCCAAGACCCCTTGGTCAAGAACGGACTGATGTCCACGGGTCGGCAGTCTGCTCTTTTTGAGAGCGAGCGCAGGCATCGGCTCGTTGAATCTGTGGGTCCAATGATGGAGGGACCGTTCCCGCAAACGCTCGTTTGCCGAAACGCTAAGCCAGCTTCGGAGGGTCGATGAAGGCAGTTGCATATTACCGCGTCAGCACAGCCGCTCAGGGCCGTAGCGGTCTTGGTCTGGAAGCCCAACGAACCGCCGTGGAAGAGATAGTGCGGCAGCGTGGCCTGACCCTGCTTGCGGAGTTCACCGAGGTCGAAAGCGGCAAGCGCAATGACCGGCCGGTGCTGGCGCAGGGCCTGCATCACGCCCGCATTACCAACGCTACCCTCGTCATCGCCAAGTTGGACCGGCTGTCACGCAACGCGGCCTTCCTGCTGGCGCTCCGCGACAGCGGCGTTCGCTTCCTTGCAGCTGACGTGCCCGACGCCAACGACCTGACCATCGGTGTCCTTGCCGTCATCGCCCAAGCGGAGCGTGAGGCCATATCTCGGCGCACCAAGGAGGCGCTGGGGGCAATTAAGCAGAAGACTGATCTAGGCGAGGTTCACGTCTCCGCGCGCACAGGCCGCACGGTCCATCGGCTCGGCAATCCCAACGGAGCGAAGGCACTGGGCAGCCGCGCCGGCGACCTCACTCTAGCTCGTGCAGCGAAGGCGCGCCTCGCCAGTCAGCGCATGGCCGATATTGCCGCCGCTGTTCAGACCATTAAAGCGGAGGGTCACACCACCCTCTACGCTGTCGCCGCTGAACTGAACCGACGCGGTATCGCCGCGCCGCGGGGCGGGAAGTGGTACCCATCTTCAGTGAAGGGGATGGTGCTCTAGTCCCAAGTTCGGCGCTCTGAAACAGACGCCTTAAACCGGTCCAGCGTGTCTTCGACGTCATCAGCCTCCCAGCCGTCGCCTCGCGTGGTGTCGTGATCAAAGATCAGGAGAGAGATAGTCATCTCATACCGATCGGCGAAAATGGCCATCTCCCGTACCGGCATGGCATTCCACACGCCCCCCGGAAGGTTGGTGCCATCATCTCGGTGGGCGACTTCGCCCAGGGCGGCGATGGATCTGGGAGGCAGCGCCATCCCAAATTCGAAATAGACCCGCGCTTTTCGGGCGGCCATGCTCGGCCTGCACCAAGAAATGTAGCCGTTGGTGGCGACCACCACTGCAGCACACAGATCAGTGGACTCGATCCACTTGAGGGCGGCTGCCGTCAACGAGACGGAGTATCGATCTGCAAGATGGCGAAGCAGGTCGAGCGACATGCGCTCCGCCCCGATCTGCTGCCGAAAATCGTCGAGAGGCATCAGCAGATACGAGGCGAACTCATCGGCCTCGCGTTCCTGTTGCCTGAGCGCACTCTTGGCGGCGCTTCCGAGCACGTCGCGCTCACCGCATTGAAATCCGGCGGGCGTCGCGGCCCGATGGGCGAAGTAGTGCCCAAGCTCATGAGCCAGTGTGTAGTTGATCCGCCCTGTCGAATTGATGGACGGATTGTACAGGATCGCCCAACCGCCCCTTTTGGGAAGCGGATAGAGCGCACCCTCAAAGGCGCTGACATCAGCTTCAGCGACCTTGAGGATTGGGTCTGAAAACCGCTTCGAATATTCCAGCGCGATACACTTCACCTCGACGGGGAAGCGCGGGCCCCAAATCTGGCTGAGCATGGTGGCCCAGCCCTTATATGTCGTGGGGTCAGTCGTCCTCATCGAGCACGTCGAGAATCTTCTTGAGCTTGTCCTTCACCGTGGGGTCGGCCTTCTGGAATTTGCGATAGAAGGCCCTGTCATGAACGTCCTCGGTGGGCTGTGATGTCGTGGCGTCGATCAGGTAGTCGGCGGTGACACCCAGAGCGGACGCGATCCGGTCGAGCTTTTCGGCGGACGGTCTCGCGACCTCCTTGTTCTCGATCTCCCACATGTAACTTTTTGAGCTGCCGGTCGCTTCGGCGAGTTGCTCGAGGGTGAGACCCTTGGCGCGTCGAAGCTCGTTGATCTTGGTGCCCAGTGCCGATGCCATTGATCCTCCTAGCCGTTCAGTCCGTTCGGTGATAACCTGATCGGGCGTACTTGACAAGCGAACTCGTAGTCACCATACTTCCAATATGGCCATACCGAACAGGCCGGAAAGGGTGACGAAACGATGAGCAAAGGTAAGAGCGGCGGTTCCTTTCGGAGCGCCATTTCGGGCCGGTACGTGACCGCCAAGCACGGCACCGCCAGCCCGCGAACTACGGTGCGTGAATCTGGCGGCAAGAGCGGCAGCACAGGCGGTGCTTATCGAAGCGCCATCTCCGGCCGGTTCGTCACGGCGGCGCACGGCAAGCGCAGCCCGAACACCACCGTCAAAGAGACCTAGACCAACAGCCCGCGCGGCGCTTGGCGACGCGACTGTCCACGAAAACTGAAGGAGACGACCTTGGCCGACAAGGAAAACAAGAAGCCCGACGACAAGACGGTGACGATCATCGTCGAAGCGACCCCGCACCAATGGCCGAAGAACGAGGCCATTTCCTACGCTCAAGTCGTGACGTTGGAGTTCCCCGACTACCCGCACCACCCGGAGCGCATCTACTCGGTGACGTACAAACGCGGCACCGGAAACAAGCCGGAAGGCATCCTCGCCCCCGGCGGGTCGGTGAAAGTTAAAGACCGGATGGAGTTCAATGTTACAGACGCTGGCCAGTCATAACGACGACATCCGACGGCTGATCGAGAAGGGATATGCCGTATCGTACGACAGCAAGTATCTCGTCGTGCGGGATATCCCTTACCTCGATCAGCAAGGTGCTCTGAAGAAGGGCGCTATCGTCACGCAGCTGGAGTTCATCGACCAGACGAAGGTCAAGCAGAAGAACCATCAGGTGTCGTTCGCGGGGTCCGCGCCGCATGGTCTGAACGGCGCGCCGATCCCGAACATGGGTGACACGGCGCACCAGGTTCGTCTGAGCGGCGTTTCATCCGACGTCGTCGTGGAGCGCCAGTTCTCGGTCAAGCCGGCCAAGGGCTACAAAGACTTTTTCGACAAGATCGACCGCTATGTGACGGTGATCTCAGGGCCGGCCATGGCGCGGCATGAGACCACGCCTCTGACGTTCAATGTCTACGGCGACGGTCACGAAGACTCTGTTTTCAAGTTTCACGACACCCTGACTTCCCGCGCTGAAATCAGCGACCTCGTCATCCCCTTCAAAGATGAGATTGTCGCCATCATCGGCCTCGGCGGAACAGGCGGCTACGTCCTCGACTCCATGGTCAAGACGCCGGTGAAGAGCATCCGCGCCTTCGACGCCGACGGCTTCCACGTCCATAACGCTTTCAGGTCGCCCGGGCGGCTGACCAAGAGCGAGCTGGGCAAGTCAAAAGCACAGGTGTTGGCTGGGCGTTATCGGAATTTCCGCAAAGGCCTGTCGATCCATACCAAGTTCATCGATGAGTCCTGTGAGAAGGATCTCAAGGGCGTCACCTTCGCCTTTGTCTGCGTGGATAAAGGTTCCTCCCGCGATGCGATCCACGCCCTCCTGATTTCGATGGGCATCCCGTTCATTGACGTAGGCATGGGCCTGAACCGTAAGCGCGGTCCCATCTCCGGCGGCTTGCGGACCACCTACTTCTCAGCCGCGAACGCTGGAAAGGTGAGTGCCGAAAAGCTTGTTCCGATCCACGACGACCCCGACGACATCTACAAGACCAACATCCAGATTGCCGAATTAAACGCTCTGAACGCCAGCCTGGCTGTTATCGCGTACAAGAAGACGCTCGGCTTCTATGTGGATGACGAGCCGTTCTACAACATGCTCATTTCGCTGGGTGACATGCGTACTCCGAGGCAGACTGAATGAAGTTCGAGCTTCAACAGGTCGAGTTCATGCCAAAGGAGCTCGAACCGAACGTGCTCTACGTCTCCGAGACGTACGGCACGGCTGCCCACCTGTGCGCCTGTGGATGTCGAACCAAGATCAGAACCCCGCTGGGGCCGACAGAATGGTCTGTTCGCCATGATCGAAACGGGCCGACCCTGTGGCCGTCAGTGGGTAACTGGCAGCTTCCCTGTCGATCTCACTACCTGATTACAAACGGTCGTATTGAGTGGGCGAACCAATGGTCGGAAGCCCATGTTCAAGCGGGCCGCAGGAATGAGAACGCCCGACGTGAGGCTTACTTCGCTAGCGGCCGCAACGATGGCTTCTTTGCCCCACTCTGGAGATGGTTCAAAGGTCTGTTCGGGCGGTAGTGGAGGCCTATCTGCTAGGCTCCCGACGCCGCAGGATGGTTTCAGGTGCAATCGGGGTCGACCGTTCGTTCGCGTAGCTGAGTATCCCTAATACGTCGCCCTGAGGACGTTCCATTCACCTAGGATCGCCGCGTACTTCGAAGCGAACAGTTCGCCTTCATTCCCGGCGAGTGGCGTCTCAGCTTCTGAGAATGTTCGCCCGGCGATCACGTCCAGCACTCGCATATCCTTGAGCGAGTAACCCTCAATGCATTGGGACATCGCCCAAAGTCCGAGGCGAGCAGCCTCATCAGACAGCGCCGGGTCGTCACAAAAGTACGGATAGACAATGCGGTGCCCATCGTCGCCTATCGTGATGGCGAGAGTGTTCTCGACCTTGATCGTACCCAAACCCGCAACTTCCAGCCGCGCTTTGATAGAGCCGTTGATCAGAGTGAAAGGCACGTTCCGCAGCCTCCGCTTCTCCTCCCACCAGTCGAGAAAGCCGTCCCTCATTTTCGGATAGAGACGTCCGCGACTCCCCTCATTGCTAGCGATGCGACCCGCCGTCGCGTCTCTAAGGTCCAGGTCACCAGCAACATGCTTCTTCGCATCTGACCAGAACGGAACATAGAAGTCGCCTCCTTCTCCGTTCCCAAGGCCTTTGGCTTTCTTGATCTCATTGCGGATGTCTGTCCGCATCATCCGGACTCGATCGGAATTCGTCGCGTACATTGTGATGAGAATTTTTCCGAGACCGATAGATTCAAAAGACACTGCGGGGTCTCCAGTTCGGCCTTGAACAGTCCAGGCTGACAATTGGCACCTGAGTCTGTAGCTGGAGTCAATCTAACTAAGCCCACAGGGAGCAAAGATGGTCTTAGAGATATGGAATGATCTCCTCACTTCGCTCGTCGATGCCCTTCGGGCTTTCATGAGGTATTTGAAGTACCGTTTAGGCAATACTTTATGATCAAGGCCGGACGGGTGTTCGGCCAAGGGCTGGTAGGGTGTGTTGTTCCGAGGGAGCGGCTGCCGCCGAGTTTATGGATTATCCCGGACGTTGCCGGGACAGGCGCTCAAAGACTGGGAATGATGGTGTTGCGGAGGTCGAGGTTGTCGAAGTCCGCTAGGGTTTTGACGCCCTTGTATATGTAGCGTCGGACGCCCGAAAAATCGTAAACGTCCCGGGCGTCCTGGCCGTTTGCACGACGGTACTGAGGGTCGCCCGCAATCCACGTGGCGACGATCAGGTCGGGCACGGGGATCACGCAGGGATTGGCCTTCAGTTCCAACGAACCTTCGGGCACGCCAACGATCATGTGGGTGTGCAGGCCGTCATTGAACGACCGCTCCTGCGTCGCCATCGTCGCCAACATCATGATCCGACCACGGTTGTAGGCAGTGCCGAACAAAGCGCCGTTGACCCGGTGCATCGTCTTGGCGACCTCAGCCGAGAACGCGAGGTGATCCAACCGTCGTTTCGTCGTGAGGGTGATGAAGTACCGATCCGGGCAGCCGGCGATGAACCTCTCGACATCGGGGAGTCGAAGGTGGGCTTTAGCGCGGCAATGGGTGTTGGAATTGGGCATGGGGGTAGGGACCCAACGGGACGTTGGAACGTAAGGGGAAAGGGGAATGTAGGGGATGAGGCGCACGGCAAACGGCCGGCCCCGAAGAACCTTTGAAGGTGGTAAATTGTAAGAGTGGTGGTTGGAGGCGCAGAGCGAACTACCAACCCCATTATTATACCCGGGACCGCCCGAAATTCATAGGGGGTCACCCCCTGGCGAGGATCTTTTTGCCTGCAAAGTGCGCCTGATCTGGTTGTAGGTTGGGGACGGTGATGTCGCCCAGAATTTCACCCTTCCTGTTGACCACCACGACCGTCTGCACACCGCGAAGCGCCACGAACAGATCGCCCGAGAAGTCGACGTGATCAATCAACTCTCGGAGACTGTAAGCGGTCCTTGATCGGGCCTCCCGCCGCTCGTCAGACGGCGGTCCATCCAACAAGTGCTGGACGGCGGCGACCCGTTCGATGTGCTTTTCGGGACTGACCGCACCCCGGACCTCCTCAAGCCGTCGCCTCAGGTCTTCGGTAGCGACCTCGGCGGCTTTGATTTCGGTCCTCGCGCTTAGCCAGCGCTGGCGAGCTTCTTGGTCGCCAGTTTCCTCGAACAAGTCGAGCATCCGCTTCGCCCGATC
Source organism: Afipia felis (assembly GCA_943371835.1). Lineage (GTDB taxonomy): Bacteria > Pseudomonadota > Alphaproteobacteria > Caulobacterales > Caulobacteraceae > Brevundimonas. The sequence continues at coordinate 47,252 of CALRWJ020000011.1, forward strand.
TCTCGCACGATCCAGCTCACGCAGTGCTCGATACTCAGCATCGACAAGGGCCGCCGTGCCCTCCGAGTTCTCGAAGAAGCGATCCGAAAGGGCCGACCGAAGGAAGGCGTCTAAAATGCCCCTCTCAATCGGCTCATATCGGTAGTGATCAACGTGGTCACAGTTGCCGCCGCGGGCTCGTAGAGCGCAGCTCAGATAACTCGCCTGTCGCTGGGGAGTGGCGACGCCGTTGCGCAACCTGACGCCTTCGAGGCTCTTCAGCTGATAGATCATCGGCCCTCCGCAGGCGCCGCATCTGCACAGACCGCTCAGAAGGTTTCGAACCTGTCCACGCTGCCCGTCGTTACCACGGCCCGGCGTCCGACTGCCTCGTACGGTGGCCCACAGCTTTTCGGAGACCACTGCGGGGAAGTATCCCGAGATCGGTTCGCCAACCGGGGCCCGGCGGGTCGTTCCGCGAGGCTTGCTGTGGGGCTGGAACTCGCCGACGACGGCAGGATTGGAGAGGATTTTGTGGAGGTAGCTGGAATGCCAGGCCGCCGCCTTGCTCTTCCCTCGACCCCAAGTTTCGACGCCGCGACGATTAAGATCAGCCGTGATTGATCGTTTGCCTTCACCCTCTGATGTGCGCCGAAAGATTTCCTGCACAATCGCCGCTCGATCCGGGATGATTTCGAAACCCTGCTTATTCGGATCTAGCCGCAGCCATGCTGGGCAAACGCCTGTGATGGGCCGGATGTCGGCTTGTCCCAACCGATCCCGCTTAATCTTCCAGCTGGCGGCGAGACGCTCACTCTTGTGTCGGCTTTCTTCGTGGGCGCGGAACGCGTTGAACACCAAGCCCATGAAGCCCATCAGGTTGGTGCTGATGCTATCAGCGTTGATGATGTAGCCGTCGTTGGCTGTCGCAATCGTAACTCCCAGAGAGGTCACCCTCTGAATCCAAGCGACGACCTGAGCCGGGGGAAGGCGACTGATCCGGTCTAGCTGCTCGACGACGATCGTGATGTCCCGGGGAAGCTTCCCAGTTTCGACCCGGCTTATAATCTTGCCGAGATTACCCGTCTGGACGTTGGTGCCGGCATAGGCGCTGGAGCCTTCGTCGGTAACGCGCTCGAAGATATCCAGCCCGCGCCGTGCGCAGTACTGTTCGACCACTTGGAGCTGCCGCTCCAGTGTGGAACCTTTCCCTTGTTCCAGTGAACTCCAGCGAGCGTAAGCAATGGCCAACATGCAAACGGCCTAGCTGAAAAAATCGGGTTGTTAAACAAATAACCTGCTGTTCGTCGGCCCTCCGGGCTCCGGCAAGTCGATGCTGGCGCAGCGCCTGCCGGGCCTCTTGCCGCCGCTGACGCCGCAGGAACTGCTGGAAACCTCCATGGTCTGGTCGGTCGCCGGCATGATCGAGCGCGGGGCCATCGCGCGCGACCGGCCTTTCCGCAGCCCGCATCACTCCGCCTCCATGGCCGCGCTGACCGGCGGCGGTCTGCGCGCCCGGCCCGGCGAGGTCTCGCTGGCCCACAACGGCGTGTTGTTCCTCGACGAGCTGCCGGAGTTCTCTCCGCAGGCGCTGGATTCGTTGCGCCAGCCGCTGGAGACGGGGGAGGTCACCGTGGCCCGCGCCAACGCCCACGTCCGCTATCCGGCCCGCTTCCAGCTGGTCGCCGCAATGAATCCCTGCCGCTGCGGTCTGGGCGGCGCGGGCAAGGGCGCCTGCGGCAAGGCCCCGCGCTGCCAGCGCGACTATGCCGGACGCATCTCCGGTCCTCTGTTCGACCGCATCGACCTGACGGTGGAGGTTCCGCCGGTCACGGCCGCCGACATGGCCCTGCCGCCGCCCGCCGAAGGCACGGCCGAAGCCGCCGCCCGCGTCGCCGCCGCCCGGGACGCCCAGACCGCCCGCACCGGCGGCGTCAACGCGCGGCTGGAGGGCGAGGATCTGGACCGCTTCGCCGCGCCCGACGAGCCCGGACGCGCGCTGCTGATGCGGGCGGGCGAGGCGGCGGGGCTGACGGCGCGCGGCTGGACCCGCACCCTGCGCCTGGCGCGCACCATCGCCGATCTGGACGGCGCCGACGGCGTGCGCCGCGCCCACGTCGCCGAGGCCCTGCTCTATCGCCGCTCCACCGTCGCCGCCCAGGACGACTTCGACCGCCGAACCGCCGTCGCCCCCGCCTTCTGACGGATCAGTGCCCGCCGGCCGGATAGGGCGTGGTCACCCCCGAGGCGATCATGCCAGGCAGCGCCTCGGACAGGCCCATCAGGATGAACTGAATCGCCAGCGCGCACAGGATCAGGCCCAGAACCCGCACGATGATGGCCATGCCGACGTCGCCCAGCACGCGGCTGATCGGTCCCGTCAGGGCGAAGCAGACGAAGGTCGCGAACGCGGCCGCAGCGATGGCGACGTAGCCCGCGGCCTGCGCCGCCGGCCCGATCTTCTCGGCCTCGCCCGCCTGGATGATCATGGTCGAGATCGCGCCCGGCCCGATCATCAGCGGCATGGCGAACGGCACCACCAGCCGCTGGAACCGCCGGCGCGCATAGCCGCGCACGTCGGCGGCGTCCGCGCCCGCGTCGGAATCGTGGAAGCTCTTCAGGAAGTCGTCGCCCGTCATGTGCAGGCCCAGCAGCAGCAGAATGCCCCCCGCGATCCGGAACGCCGCCAGAGAGATGCCGAAGAACTGCAGCAGCGACAGGCCCGTCAGGAAGAAGAAGGCCAGCAGAAACGCCGCGAACAGGCAGATCAGGCCCGCCAGCGACGCGCGCTGGCGCATCGTCGCGCCCGCCGTGGCGGCGGCGAAGATCGGGATGTTGCCGATCGGATCGACCAGGGCGAACAGCGCCACGAACAGGTTGACCCCCAGGTCGACGGCGTTCATCTGATCCCCTTGCCCGACAATTCACGTCCGGCGCCCATTTGGGCGATCGGCGACGCGCGCGTCCACCCCCGCGCGCCGGAAAGGAAAACGCCATGACCAGTCCCGTCCTGTCCGACCCGCGCCTGATCGTCGGTCTGGACCTGCCCTCGATCGAGGCGGCCGAGGCGATGGTCGCCCGCATCGGCCGTGCGGTGGAGAGCTACAAGGTCGGACTGACGCTGCTGGCGCGCCCCGGCGGCGTCGCCTTCGCTCACAAGCTGCGGGCCATGGGCAAGACCGTCTTTCAGGACTGGAAGCTGCACGACATCGGCGCCCAGGTCGAAGGCGCGGCCCGCGCGGTGGCCGAGGGCGGCTGCGACCTGCTGACCGTCCATGCCCACCCCCAGGTCATGCGGGCGGCGGTGAAGGGCCGCGACGCGGCGGGCGGCGCCACGAAGATCCTGGGCGTGACGGTGCTGACCAGCCTGTCGGACGCCGACCTGTCGGAGCTCGGCCACGCGCAGACCGCCGCCGAACTGGTCGAACGGCGCGTGCGTCAGGCGCTGGACTGCGGCGTCGACGGCGTGGTCTCCAGCCCGCTGGAGGCCGCGCGCGTCCGCGCGGTCGCCGATGCGGCGGGTCGTCCCGACTTCCTGATCGTCACGCCCGGCGTGCGGCCTCTGGGCGCGGACGCGGGCGATCAGCGGCGCGTCGCCACGCCGTCGGACGCGCTGAAGGCCGGCGCCACGCACGTGGTGGTGGCGCGCCCCGTCGTCGCCGACGCCGATCCCCTGATGGCCGCGGCCCGCATCGCGGCGGAGATGCTGCAGCCCGCCTGACGCGCCTCAGCGGTCGTCCAGGATGGTGTAGCAGCCGCAGTCCGGCCCGTGCGGTCCGGGGTGGCCGCGTCCCCGGCCCGACGGCGGACGGTCGTCGTGATAGCCGTCGCGCTCGTAATAGCCGCGCCGGTCATGCGACACGCCGTAGCCGTAGCGCCCGCCGCGATCCGGCGCCGCATAGGGCCGGTAGCGGTCCCAGTGGCCGCGTCGGTCGGTCCATCGACTTGTCTCGACGTAGGCGTAGCCGCCGCCGTAGCCCGCCGAGTATCCCTGGCCGTAGCAGCCGCCGCAGCCATACGACGTCGGCGGGGGAGGGGGCGGAGGCGGGGCGGGCACGTAACCGCCGCACCCGCCTCGGCACGTCTGCACGTATCCGCCGCCGCAACCGCCGCCGCACTGTTGGCCGCCCCGGCCGTAGGAGTCGTAGCCGTACGACTGGCCATAGCCGTAGCTCTGCGACCCGCCGTAGGACGCGTATTCCTGGGAAGAATAGGTCGCTTGGCCATAGCCGCCGGCGTAGCCCTGCGCGCCGTACGATGCGTCGTAGGTCGCATAGCCCTGGCCGCCATAGGCGGGCTGGCCGTATCCGACGTAGGCGGACTGGGCGGCGGTGGCGGACGCCAGGCCCAGAACGGCGGCGCCCGTCAGGGCTCCGAAGACGATGCGGCGCATGGGTCCCTCCTCCGCGTGGTTGCGCGAAAGTTAACGCCGAACCGCGCCGCCGGTTCGACAAACCTGTGCTGGGGGAAAGAGGCGCGGAAACTTCGCCCGCCGCGCGATCAGAAGTCGATCGCCAGACCCTTCTTCTCCCAGTCGCCGTAACGCGTGGGTTCGGGGCCGCGCGGGCCCCCGTCCTCGGGCGGCAGGACAGGGGCGGCGTCGGCGCGACGCCGGGCCTCGGCCTCCAGCAGCGCGGCGCGCTCCACGGCGCTCAACGGACGGTCGGGGCGCGCGTGAGGCACGTCGAGGTTCAGGTGCGGCGGCGGCTCGGTGGGCGCTTCGGTCACAGGGCGTGTCTCTTGAGGCGGCGGATCGTCCGCCTCACATTTAGGGACGCCGCGCCCGCCGCGCGACCGGAAAGAATTCGATGAATCAGTTCAAGACCTTCATGCTGCTCGCCGCCCTGACCGCCCTGTTCGGCGCGATCGGCCTGTGGATCGGGGGCGTCAACGGCATGCTGATCGCGCTGGCCGTGGCCGCGGCGATGAACCTGTTCAGCTACTGGAACGCCGACAAGATCGTGCTGCGCCTGTACCGTGCCGAGGTCGTCGACGAAACGCATTCCAGCGCCTTGGTCCGCGCCTACGTGCAGGACGTCCTGCGCATGGCGGCGGACGCCGGCCTGCCGCGCCCTCGGGTGGCGATCATCCCGAACGAACAGCCCAACGCCTTCGCCACCGGGCGGAATCCTCAGAACGCGGCCGTCTGCGCCACCACGGGTCTGCTGGACCTGCTGACGCGCGACGAGGTGCGGGGCGTGATGGCGCACGAACTGGCGCACGTGAAGAACCGCGACACCCTGACCATGACCGTCACGGCGACGGTGGCGGGCGCGATCTCGGCCCTGGCCAACTTCGCCCTGATCTTCGGCGGCGATCGGGAGCGGCCGGGCGGCGTGGTGGGGACGCTGGCGCTGATGCTGCTGGCGCCGATGGCCGCGGCCCTGGTTCAGATGGCCATCAGCCGGGCGCGCGAATACGAGGCCGACCGCGTGGGCGCCGAGATCGCCCGAGATCCCCAGGCTCTGGCCTCGGCGCTGCAAAAGATCGAGGCGCACGCGCGGCGCGTCGTGAACCCCACCGCCGAGCGCAATCCGGCGTCCGCCCAGCTGTTCATCATCAACCCGCTGTCGGGCCGGGGCGCGGACAACCTGTTCTCCACGCATCCCGCGACGGGCAACCGCGTCGCGGCCCTGGCCGAGATCGCGCGGCGCATGGGCGTTCCCGCGCGTCGCGTCGACCCGGTCGCCGCGGGCGTGTGGTCGACGACCACCAGCGTGCCGTCGACGCCCGCGCCCGCCTCGCGCGGTCCCTGGGGCTGACGCGGCGGCGCGGGCGCGCCATCATGGGCCGATGATCCGCCCGCCCGAGTCAGAGCTGGAGTTCCGCTTCTTCCGCGCCGGCGGGCCGGGCGGTCAGAACGTCAACAAGGTGTCGACGGCGGTGCAGCTGCGCTTCGACGCGCGCGGTTCGACCGCGCTCCCCGAAGACGTCCGCGCGCGGCTGATGCAGCTGGCCGGCTCGCGCCTGACCACCGAGGGCGTGATCGTCATTTCCGCCGTCCGGTTCCGAACCCAGGAGCGCAACCGTCAGGACGCGCTGGACCGGCTGCATGACCTGATCGACAGGGCGGCGGTGCGGCCCGTGAAGCGCGTGGCGACGCGCCCGACCCGCGCATCCAAGGAGCGTCGACTTCAGGCCAAGTCCGTGCGCGCGGGGATCAAGTCCGGGCGCGGCAAGCCGGGTCTGGACTGAGGGTCAGTTTCCGCCGGTCTCGGCGCCCGCCGCGATCGGCGGCGCAGGACGGAACAGCAGCGCGGCGATCTTGCCGTCGTCCTCGAAGCCGATGACCCACTGGGTGTCGGCCTTGTCGAAGCGGACCAGGAACAGGTCGACGCCGTCGCGACCCTGGAACCACTCCACGCTTTCCAGCGCGCCGAGGCTGCGGATCAGTTCGGCGGCCTGCGCCTCGCCCGGCTGCATCTGCGCGGCCAGATTGGGCGTGAAGGCGCTCCAGTCGACGGTGCCGGTTTGAAGACCGCCGATGATCGCGCGAATGGCCGGTTCGGCCCGCGCGTCCGGCGCGGACGCCGCCGCGGGCGTCGAGGTCGCGGTGGTGGTCGATCGACCGCTGGCGTCGAAGGTGTTCTGGATGCGGCCGGCCGCGACCGTCTGCTCCTGGGCGGCGGCGGCGCCGGCCAGTGCCAGCCCGGCGACGACGCCGACGATGAGGGTCTTCATGGCGCGAAACTCCTGAACTCGGCCCGGATCATCCGAAGATGCGTGGCCAAAGCGACAGAACAAGGGCGGAAACGCCGGCGATCAGCCCCAGCGTCGCCACGACGCCGGGCCAGACGGGCGCGGACCGCGTCTGGACGACCACGGCGGGCGCGGGCGGGGTCTGCGCCTGTCGGGCCAGCGCCTTCAGCACGGCGCGCGCCTCTTCCAGCAGGTCGCGCACCTGGGCCTGAGGGCCCAGCTCGCGGCGGATCCAGGCCGCGACCACCGGCTGGGCCGCGGCCCACAGGTCGTGGTCGGGGTTCAGCCGCCGCGCCACGCCCTCGACCGACACCATGGTCTTCTGCAGCAGGATCAGCTCGGGCCTCAGGTGCATGTCGAACAGGTCGGTGATCTCGAACAGCTGGCCCAGCAGCCGCCCCATCGACACCTGAGACGCCTGTTTGCCGATCACCGGCTCTCCGACCGCGCGCAGAGCCTGGGCGAAGGCCTCGACCGAATGTTCCGGCGGCACGTAGCCCGCCTCGAAATGCACCTCGGCGATGCGGTCATAGTTGCGGTTCAGGAAGCCCCACAGGATCTCGGCCAGATATTTCCGTTCCGCCGGACCCAGTCGCCCGACGATGCCGAAGTCGACGGCCGTCAGCTCCGCAGGCGCATGGCAGAACAGGTTCCCCTCGTGCAGATCGGCGTGGAACGTGCCGTGGTCCAGCGCCTGAATCAGAAAGGCGCGCACGACGTTGTCGGCCAGGGCGTCCTTGTCCAGTCCGGGCTGCTCCGCCGCCGCCGGGTCGGTCATCGGCAGGCCGCGCGCCCATTCCAGCGTCAGCACGCGCTTGCCCACGCCGTCCCAGATCACGGCGGGGGCCGTCATGTGACCGCGTCCCTCGTCGCGCGCCTCGGCCATGACCTCGCCCAGCTCGGACGCGGCGGCGGCCTCCAGCCGCATGTCCAGCTCGATGACCATCGACCGGGCCACGATCTCGACGAAGGCGCGCGGCTCAAGCCGTCGGGACAGGGGCACGAAACGGTGCGCCAGCCGCGCCGCCAGCCGCATGGCGTCGAGCCCGCGCGCCACGCGCCGCTCCACGCCGGGCCGCAGCACCTTGACCGCCACCTTGCGCCCGTCGTTCAGCCGGGCGGGGTGCGCCTGCGCCAGCGAGGCGGCGGCCACGGCGGGTTCCAGATCGAGGAACAGGCTCTCGACCGGCCGCCCCAGCCCGCGCTCGATCTCGCGCCGCGCGTCTTCCAGCGGAAAGGCGGGCAGGCGGTCCTTCAGGCGGCCCAGATCGCGGGCGAACTCGATGCCGAAGATGTCCGCCCGGGTGGCCAGCACCTGCCCCAGCTTGATGGCCACGGGCCCCAGATGCTCGAACGCCCGACCCAGTCGCTGACCGGGTCGCCCGTCTCGCGCCTGACGACCCGCGAACAGGTGCGCGAACCCGGCAAGCAGCCGCGCGCCCGGCGGCAGGATCGGCGTGATCTCGCGCGGGATAAGCGCGTCGTGGCGCACCAGGACCCAGCCCCACCGGAGCAGCTGCGCGAGCGCTTCCAGCGGCCGGCGCACCGGCTGGGCGACCGGCGGCGGGGGCGGCGTTCCGACGTCGGACAGGCGGGTCAGATCGCCCACCCCTGATGCAGCGCCGCGACCCCGCCCGACAGGTTGGTCACCGTCACGCGGCCGAAACCGGCGGCCTCGATCATCGCCTTGAAGGTCTGCTGGTCGGGGAAGCGGCGGATGCTTTCGACAAGATAGACGTAGCTGTCCTCGTCCCTGGCCACCCACTTGCCGATCTTCGGGATGGCGTGGAACGACCAGGCGTCATAGGCGGCGCGGATCGCGGCGGCGGTCGGGCGGCTGAACTCAAGGCACAGGAAGCGTCCGCCGGGCTTAAGCACCCGCCGCGCCTCGCGCAGGGCCTGATCGACGTCGGCGACGTTGCGGATGCCGAAGCCGATCGAATAGGCGTCCACCGAGGCGTCGGGCAGGGGCAGGGCCATGGCGTCGCCGACGACCCAGGTCAGCTCCGGCTCATGCCCGCGCGCGATGCCGGCCCGGATCATCTCGGCGTTGTAGTCCAGGACGATGACCGAGGCGTCCGCACCGCCGTTGCGGTCCTGCGCCTTGCGGGCCAGCGCCGCATAGCGCCGCGCAAGGTCGCCCGTGCCGCCCGCGACGTCCAGGATGGTTTCCCCCGGGCGCGGGTTCATGCGAGACGCCACCGCGTCCTTCCACAGCCGGTGCACGCCGCCCGACATCAGGTCGTTCATGCGGTCGTAGCTGGGGGCGACGCTTTCGAACACGCCGCGCACGGCGCGCACTTTTTCGCCCGCCTCCATGTCGCGGAAGCCGAAGGGCGAGGTCTTCTGGGATCCGGCGGCGTCGCTCATGGGCGCGGTTTAGCCGCCCTTGCGCCCCGCGTCACCGGGCGTGGTCGTCGCGGCGGGCCGGCGGGGGTCAAGCCGCGCCAGCGCTTTGTCGTAAAGATCCATCAGGCCCTCCTCGCTGGCCACGACGTCGCCCAGGCTCAGCTGACCGGCCGTCACGCCCGCGCGCAGTCCCTCGCCCCGCTCGATCTCGCCAAGTATGGGCGGCAGAGTCGACACGAAGCCGTCGTGCGTCCGCATCACCCGCGCCTGCGCCGCATAGACGTCGGCCAGCAGGAAAACCTCTTCCAGCGGCATCTCGCCCATCAGATCGCCGGACTGAACGCTGCGCCACACCGCGTCGCGCAGCGGCGGCAGGTGCAGGCCGGTCTCGAACATGGCGCCATAGGCGCTCACGGCGTCGGCGCGGGTCAGGTCGGCCTTGCCGGCGGCCGCGTTGAACACTTCGCGCAACCGCCGGTGGTGGGGCAGAAAGGCGTCGTCGGCCAGCAAGGCGCGGTTGGCGCGGATCTCGGCGACGAAATAGGCGCGGGCTTCACGCACTTCCGCCGCCGTCTTGCGCTGATCGGCCCAGTTGGTGACGGCCAGCGCCAGGATCACGGAAAAGACGATCAGCGCGCTCTCGAACGCGGCGCGGACGGCCCAACCCCGCCATTCGGGGCGGGCCTTCGGCTCGGGCGGCGTCAGCGGCTCTTCCATAGGCCCACTTGATCGCGGGGTCGGGCCGCTGCCAAGCCTCAATCGAACTTGGGCAGGGGCACGCCCAGATCGGCCTGCACGGAGCGCATCATGCGGTAGCAGCCGCAGGACGCCTTCTCCAGGCCTTTGCGGTCCAGCACCTCGACCCAGCCGCGCCCCCGGGTGATCAGCTTCCTGTCCTCCAGCAGCGCCCCGACCTCGCTGACCGTGGCGCGACGCACGCCCAGCATGCCGGCGATGTCCTGCTGGGTCAGGTCGAAGCGGTCGGCGTCGGCCCGATCGTGCAGCGTCAGCAGCCAGCGGGCCAGCCGCTCGTCCAGCCGGTGCTGGGCGTTGCACGCGGCGGTCTGCTGCACCTGGGCCAGCAGGTTCTCCGTGAACCGCGACAGCGCCATCCGCAGGCTCTCGCTTTTCGACAGGGCGTCGGAGAAGACGTCGGCAGGACAGCAGGCGGCGGACCCCTCGATCTGGGCGATCGCCCGGCTTGAGGCGCGCGCATTCAGCGGCCCGCACGTGACGCCGACCAGGCCTTCCCGGCCGATCGCGGCGGTCTCGACCATGCGGTCGTCGCCCAGCACGGTCATCAGCGAGACCACGCCGTCCAACGGAAACCAGACCTCGTCCACGGCCTCGCCGGCGTCGAACAGGGTCTGGCCCTGCACGAACGGCCGTTCGTTCAGATGCGGCTCGAGCCGACGACGGTCGGCCGGATCCAGCGCGGCGATCCACAGATTGTCCAACGGCGCACCCCTTGAAAGACGACGTTCTTCAACGCCAAGCTTGGCCGGTCGTTCCGCAACGCTTGTGGCGCGGCGCGGCGCGGACTACGCCCGTCGAAACGGAGGACGACATGGCGGATCGGCTGGACCTGGACGCGGTGCTGAAGAACCTGCCCGCCTGGCGTGTGGAGCCGGGCGATCGGCCCGCGATCCGCCGGAACCTGAAGTTCGCCGACTTCAACGCCGCCTTCGGCTTCATGACGCGCGTCGCGCTGCATGCGGACAAGGCGGACCATCATCCCGAGTGGTCGAACGTCTACGACCGGGTCGAGATCGTGCTGACCACGCACGACGCCGGCGGCGTCACCGACAAGGACCTGACCCTGGCCCGCTTCGTCGACGAAGCCGCCGCGGCCATGGGGGGCAAGTGATGGCCGGTCGCGTCGCAGGCAAGAAGGTCGTCATCACCGGCGGAGCCGGCGGTCTGGGCCGCGCCATGGCCTGGATGATGGCGCGGGAAGGCGCGAAGGTCGCCGTCACCGACATCGACGGCGGGGCGGCGCAAGCTCTGGCCGACGAGATCAATCGAGAGGTCGCGGGCGCGGCCTTCGCCTTCGCTCATGACGTGGCGGACGAGGACCAGTGGGTCAAGGTCGTCGCCGACGCCGCAGCGGCCATGGGCGGGCTGTCGGTGCTCGTGAACAACGCGGGCGTCGGCGGGGACCTGGTCTTCGTCGAGGGCGACTCGACGGCCAACTGGGACCGTCAGTACCAGATCAACCTCCGCTCGGTGATGTACGGCTGCAAGCACGCCATGCCGCACCTGCGCGCCGCCGCGCCGGCGTCGATCATCAACATCTCGTCGATCGCGGGACTGGCCGCCGGGCCGGGCATGGGCGCCTACAACGCGACCAAGGCCGGCGTGTGGATGTATACGAAGACGATCGCGCTGGAGGCCGCCAAGGCCGAATGGAACGTGCGCTGCAACTCGGTCCACCCGGTCTTCATCAAGACGCCCATCCTCGACCCCTTCGTGGCCATGGCCGGCGGGGACGAGGGCGCGGCGCACCAGAAGCTGGCGCGCGGCATCCCGCTGAAGCGCATCGGCGAGCCCGACGACGTGGCGTACTGCGTCCTCTACCTGGCCTCGGACGAATCCAAGTTCGTCACCGGCGCGGAGTTCAAGATCGACGGCGGCATGACCGCGCAATAGGTCAGCCCAGCGCGGCCTTCTGCAAAGCGAACAGCTCGGCGCAGCCGCCCTCGGCCAGGCTGAACAGACGCTGGAACTCCTCGCGGGTGAAGCCGCGCTTTTCGCCGGTGGCCTGGATTTCGACGATCGAGCCGGAGCCCGTCAGGACGAAGTTCGAGTCCGCCTCGGCCGAGGAATCCTCTTCATAGTCCAGGTCCAGCACCGGTTCGTCCTGGCAGACGCCGCAGCTGACGGCGGCGACCTGGTCCAGGATCGGGTCGGACTTCAGCACGCCCTCGGCGCGCAAATAGCTGAAAGCCGAAGCCATGGCCGTCCAGGCGCCGGTGATGGCGGCCGTGCGCGTGCCGCCGTCGGCCTGGATGACGTCGCAGTCCAGCGTGACCTGCCGCTCGCCCAGCGCCTTGAGATCGACCACGGCGCGCAGCGACCGGCCGATCAGGCGCTGAATCTCCTGCGTGCGGCCCGACTGCTTCCCGGCCGCGGCCTCGCGCCGGCCGCGCGTGTGCGTTGCGCGGGGCAGCATGCCGTATTCCGCCGTCACCCAGCCCTGACCCTTCCCGCGCAGCCAGCCGGGCACGCCATCCTCGACGGAACAGGTCACCAGCACGCGCGTGTGGCCGAACGAGACCAGACACGACCCCTCGGCGTGGCGATTGACGCCGGTCTCCAGCGTGACGGCGCGAAGCTGGTCGGGACGGCGGTCGGAGGGGCGCATGAGCATCTCTTGGAAGCGGGAAGCGCGCTGCTTATCCTGAAAGCGTGAGCCCCGAAACCGTCACCGTGCCGGACCGACGCCGCCCTGACCGGGGGCCGCGATGACGTTTCTGACTTCCGCGCCTTTGACCGTGCTGGATCAGCGCGCGCGCGACATCTTTCGCCGCATCGTCGAGACCTATCTGCAGACCGGCGAGCCGGTGGGGTCCCGCACCCTGTCGCTGACGGGGGTGTCGCTGTCGCCCGCGTCGATCCGCAACACCATGCAGGACCTGACGCTGGCGGGCCTCCTGGCGTCGCCCCACACCTCGGCGGGGCGCATTCCGACGCACGCGGGTCTGCGCCTGTTCGTCGACGGCCTGCTGGAGGTCGGCGACGTCGGCGCCGAGGAGCGGCGCGAGATCGACGCGCGGCTGGTCGGCCGCGGCCGGGGCTTCGACGAGGTGCTGAACGAGGCGTCGGCTCTGTTGTCCGGTCTGGCGGGCGGCGCAGGAATCGTCGCGAGCCCGGTTCGGGACGCGGGCGTGAAGCACGTCGAGTTCGTCGCCTTGGGCCACGATCAGGCGCTGGCGGTGCTGGTCGGCGACGACGGCACGGTCGAGAACCGCCTGATGCCGCTGAAGGCCGGGGTCACGCCGTCGACGCTGCAGGAGGCGTCGAACTTCCTCAACGCGCGGCTGAAGGGCCGCCCGCTGCACGAGGCGCGCACCGAGATGCGCGGCGAACTGGACGCCGCCGCCGCCCGTCTGGTCGAGGACGGGCTGGCCGCCTGGTCCGGCGGTCCGGACCGCGAGCGGGCCCTGATCGTGCGCGGCCGCGCCAACCTCTTGCAGGATCGCGAGGCGGTCGAGGATCTGGAGCGGGTCCGGGTTCTGTTCGACGATCTGGAGCAGAAGGAGCAGCTGATCGGCCTGCTGGACGGCGTGTCGTCGGCGCAGGGCGTGCGCATCTTCATCGGCTCGGAGACGCGCCTGTTTTCGCTTTCGGGTTCCGCCGTGATCGCGGCGCCCTATATGACCGGCCGACAGCGGGTGATCGGCGCCTTGGGCGTCATCGGTCCCGCGCGGCTGAACTATGCCCGAGTGATCCCGTTGGTGGACTACACCGCCCGGGTGCTGGGCCGGATACTGGACGGACAAGAGACGTGACCGACGCGACGAACGACCCCTACGACATCGATCCCGAACTGGAAGCGGACGCCGAGGCCGGGCTGAACGCCCACCCGGCCGACGACCTGGGCCCGATCGACCAGCTGATCGCCGAGCGCGATCAGTGGAAGGACCGCGCCCTGCGCGCCGTGGCCGAGGCTGAGAACACCCGCAAGCGCGCCGAGACCCAGAACAACGACGCCCGCGCCTACGCCATCCAGCGCTTCGCCCGCGACCTGCTGGGCGTGGCCGACAATCTGGAGCGCGCGCTTCAGGCCGCGCCGAAGGACGCGGAGGGCGCCGCCGCCGGCCTGATCACCGGGCTGGAGATGACGCAGAAGTCGCTGCTGTCCGCCTTCGAGGCCAACAATCTGGTGCGCGTGGCGCCGGCCGCCGGCGAGGCCTTCGACCCCCACCTGCATCAGGCCATGATGGAGCAGCCCTCGACGGATGTGGACGGCGGCAAGGTGATCCAGACCCTGCAGGCCGGCTACGCCCTGTTCGGGCGCACCGTGCGCCCGGCCATGGTCGTCGTTGCGGCCAGGGGATCGGGCGCGCCGTCCAGCGCGTCGGACCAGGTCGCGGGCGCCGCCGCCTACGCCAAGGCCGGCGACGTCAACTGAAGCCTCAGACCTTCAACCGCGCCTCGAACAGCGCCAGCAGGCGCGACCAGCCGTCCCGGGCGTCCGCCGCCCGATAGCTGTCGCGATAGTCGGCGTGGAAGCCGTGCGGCGCGCCCGGATAGACGTGAATTCCGCTGTCCGACCGGCCCGCGCGCTGCAGCGCCGTGTTCATCGCCTCGACGGAAGTCAGCGGGATGCCGCGGTCGGCCTCGCCATAGAGGCCCAGCACCGGGCATTTCAGGTCGTCGGCCAGATCGACGGGCCACGGCTCGCCCGCCGCGCGCTGCTCGGGCGTCGCGTCGGCGGAGGGGGCCAGCCGTCCGTACCAGGCGACCCCCGCGTCCAGCGCGGCGAACCGGGCGCAAGCCTGCCAGACCACCTTGCCGCCCCAACAGAAGCCGGTGATCCCGGTCCGGTCGTCGCGCGTCCAGGGCTGGGTCGAGGCCCATTCCATCGTCGCCGACACGTCGCCCATGACCTGCGGATACTTCGCCTCGGCCACGATGGCCTGGACGCGCTGCATGTCGGCTATCGGCGCGGGATCCTCGACGCGCACGAAGAAGGCCGGCGCGATCGCCGCGTATCCCGCCTTGCCCAGCCGGCGGCAGACGTCGCGGATGTGCTCATGCACGCCGAAAATTTCGGACACCACGATCACCACGGGGAACGGGCCGTCGCCCTGCGGTCGCGCGAAATAGGCGGGCAGGCCGAAGCCGTCGGGCGCGGGATAGGCGACCTCGCCGACCTCCAGGCCCTCTGCGTCGGTGCGGATCGGCGCCGCCTGGGCGGCCAGCGCCGCCGGCGCATATCCCGCGAAGAACAGGCCGCCCGCCGAAGCTCCGGCCAGCGACCGGCGACTGAGGGCGAAATCGCCGGGTTCGCAGCCCTCGGGGCGGGTCAGTCGGACGGTCATGGGCGCGCTCCTGTTCTGGCACGACCTTGACCATGGCAAAGAGGGCCGTCGAGTCCCGATGCCGTGACCGATCAGCGCGTCAGATACCAGTCGGCGATCCGGCAGACGTTGACGCCCGGCCTCTCCAGCACCTGACCGTTGGCCAGCAGGGCACGGAAGGTGAAGACGCAGGCGCCGGAGCCGTCGTCGACCGTCACCGGCCGATTCCGCCCCGCGTCCAGCCCCTCGCCGGCCAGAAGGTCGACGCCGTAGGCCGCGCTCGGGGCCGGCGCCGCCGCCAGGCTGCGCACGGCCAGTCCGGTCTGATTGTGCACGCGGATCGTCCGGTTCTGCCCGTCCTGCGTCCGCGACTGCGGGGCGACGCCCAACCCGTCCCCCAGGCCGACGACCATCAGAAGCGACGCCAGGGCGGCGCGGGCGAGTGGCGACATGGGTGAAGACCTCGAAATCGTCGCGCCATGATGGACCGTCCTGGCGGGCGCGCCACTGACGTCGCCTGACGACCGACGCGGCGCAAGCCACTTGCGGCGGGGGTACGGCTTCCCATATGCCGCCTGACCCGAGAAACCCCGCAGATCGCAGGGCTTTCGCAACGGACACGGACACTGAAACCCAATTGGGGGCGGTCTGGCGCGGCGCTTTTCCAAGGCCGCCGTACCGCCCGCCGCAACGGAGACGAAGACCAGACCATGGCCAAGATCATCGGCATCGACCTCGGCACCACCAACTCCTGCGTCGCGGTGATGGAGGGCGGATCGCCCAAGGTCATCGAGAACGCCGAGGGCGCCCGCACCACCCCGTCGGTGGTCGCCATCCAGGACGGCGGCGAAATCCTGGTCGGCCAGCCGGCCAAGCGCCAGGCGGTGACCAATCCGTCCAACACCTTCTTCGCCATCAAGCGCCTGATCGGCCGCAACTTCGACGACCCCGTCGTGGCGAAGGACAAGGGCATGGTGCCCTACGAGATCGTCAAGGGCCCGACGGGCGACGCCTGGGTGAAGGCCCACGGCAAGGACTATTCGCCCCAGCAGGTGTCGGCCTTCACGCTGGGCAAGATGAAGGAAGCCGCCGAGAGCTATCTCGGCGAGAAGGTGACGCAGGCCGTCATCACGGTTCCCGCCTATTTCAACGACAGCCAGCGTCAGGCCACCAAGGACGCCGGCAAGATCGCCGGGCTGGAAGTGCTGCGCATCATCAACGAGCCGACCGCGGCCGCGCTGGCCTATGGGCTTGAGAAGAACGACGGCCAGAAGATCGCCGTCTATGACCTGGGCGGCGGCACCTTCGACGTCTCGATCCTGGAGATCGGCGACGGCGTCTTCGAGGTGAAGTCGACCAACGGCGACACCTTCCTGGGCGGCGAGGACTTCGACCTGCGTCTGGTCGATTACCTGGCCGACGAGTTCAAGAAGGAGCAGGGCGTCGACCTGCGCCAAGACAAGCTGGCCCTGCAGCGCCTCAAGGAAGAAGCCGAAAAGGCCAAGAAGGAGCTGTCCTCGACCACCCAGTACGAGGTCAACCTGCCCTTCATCACCATGAACGCGTCGGGTCCTCTGCACCTGAACATCAAGCTGTCGCGCGCCAAGCTGGAAGCCCTGGTCGAGGACCTGGTCGCCCGCACGATCGAGCCCTGCAAGAAGGCGCTGGCCGACGCCGGCATGAAGGCCTCGGACATCGACGAGGTCGTTCTGGTCGGCGGCATGACCCGCATGCCCAAGGTGCAGGAGGCCGTGAAGGCCTTCTTCGGCAAGGAGCCGCACAAGGGGGTGAACCCGGATGAGGTCGTGGCCTTGGGCGCCGCGGTGCAGGCCGGCGTGCTGCAGGGGGACGTCAAGGACGTGCTGCTGCTGGACGTGACCCCGCTGACGCTGGGCATCGAGACCCTGGGCGGCGTCTTCACCCCGCTGATCGAGCGCAACACCACCATCCCGACCAAGAAGAGCCAGACCTTCTCGACCGCCGACGACAACCAGTCCGCCGTGACGATCCGGGTCTTCCAGGGCGAGCGCCCGATGGCGGCGGACAACAAGATCCTGGGTCAGTTCGACCTGATGGGCATCCCGCCGGCGCCGCGCGGCATGCCGCAGATCGAGGTCGCCTTCGACATCGACGCCAACGGCATCGTCCATGTCACCGCCAAGGACAAGGCGACCAACAAGGAGCAGTCGATCCGCATCCAGGCCAACGGCGGCCTGTCGGACGCCGACATCGACAAGATGGTCAAGGAAGCCGAGGCCAACGCCACGGCGGACAAGGCGCGCAAGGAACTGGTGGAGGCCCAGAACTCGGCCGACGCCCTGATCCACTCGACCGAAAAGGCCCTGTCCGAACACGGCGACAAGGTCGGCGAGACGGAGAAGGCCGCCATCCAGACCGCGCTGGACGACCTGAAGTCGGCCAAGGACGGGTCTGATCCGGAAGCCATCCGTGAGAAGACCAACACCCTGGCCCAGGCCTCGATGAAGCTGGGTGAGGCCATGTACGCGGCTCAGCAGGGTTCGGGCGACGGCGCCGCCGCCGAGGGCCAGCCGGCTGACGACGGCGTGGTGGATGCGGAGTTCGAGGAAGTCTCGGACGCCGACGACAAGAAGAGCGCCTGACGACCGAAATCCTCCCCCGAAGCCTCTGCTTCGGGGGAGGGGGACCGCGAAGCGGTGGAGGGGGCGACCGCACACGCCGGCGTCTGGGGTCGCCCCCTCCACCATGCTACGCATGGTCCCCCTCCCCCGCGATGCGGGTGAGGATCAAGCTTGCATCACCGGATCGGGTTCCCATGTCAGCCCGGTCACAGCCGATCCATCAGACGTCGGAACGACGCGGGGAGCGGCCTGAGAGTCAGAGGGTACCCGCCGCATGGCGCGCGACTATTACGAGATTCTGGGCGTCGAACGCTCCATCGACGCCCCCGGCCTGAAGGCTGCGTATCGCAAGCTGGCGATGCAGCACCACCCCGACCGCAACGGCGGCTCGGAAGAGTCGATGGCCAAGTTCAAGGAGATCTCCGAGGCCTATTCGGTTCTCTCCGACGATCAGAAGCGCGCCCATTACGACCGCTTCGGCCACGCCGGCGGCGCGGGCGGAAATCCGTTCGGTCAGGGCCAGGGCTTCGCCGACGTCAACGACATCTTCGCCCAGGTGTTCGGCGACGCCTTCGGGGACGTGTTCGGCGGTCGGGGCGGCGGCGCCGGGGCGCGTGGCGGACCGCGGCGCGGCTCGGACCTGCGTTACGACCTCGAGATCACGCTGGAGCAGGCCTATCAGGGCGCCGAGGTCGAGATTTCGGTTCCCGCCACCCTGACCTGCACGACCTGCGAGGGCTCCGGCGCCAAGCCGGGCACCCAGCCGGTCACCTGCACGACCTGCTCGGGCCAGGGCCGCGTGCGCACCGCCAACGGCTTCTTCCAGATGGAGCGGACCTGCCCGCGCTGCGGCGGTCAGGGCAAGATGATCGCCGAGCCGTGCCCCAGCTGCATGGGCCATGGACTGGTCCGCAAGACCCGCACGCTGAACCTGCAGATCCCCGCCGGCGTCGACGACGGCGCGCGCATCCGTTTGACGGGCGAGGGCGACGCCGGCCAGCGCGGCGGCCCGCGCGGCGACCTGTACGTCTTCCTGTCGGTCACGCCGCACGACCTGTTCGAGCGCGACAACCTGGACCTGCTGGTGACCGTGCCGGTGCCCATGACGGTCGCGGCCCTGGGCGGAGAGATCGAGGCGCCGTGCCTGGTCTCCGCCGCCTGCGACGGCAACTGCAAGGCGCCCGTCAGCGTCCCGGCGGGCGCCCAGACCGGCAAGACGGTGCGCATCAAGGGCAAGGGCATGCCGCACCTGAACGGCAAGACGCGCGGCGACCTGGTCGTCGAGCTGTTCGTCGAGACGCCGACCGACCTGACCGCGCGTCAGAAGGAGCTGATGCAGGAGCTGGCCGCCTCGCTGGGCGAGACCCAGACGCCGCGCAACACAAGCTTCACCGGCAAGGCCAAACGCTTCTGGGCCGACATCCTGGGCAGCAACGAGACCGCGCAATGAACGGCGTCCTGCACGTCGGCATCTCCGGCGCGCGGGGCCGCATGGGCCGGGCGGTGTCGGCCGCGCTGGACGCGCGCGACGACGTCGTGGTCGCCGCCCGCTTCGACCGGGGCGAGACGCCCGACCTGTCGCGCTGCGACGTGGTGATCGACTTCTCCACGCCCGAGGCGTCGCTGGAACTGGCCCAGGCCTGCGCCGAGCGCGGCGGGCCTGCGCTGGTCATCGGCTCCACCGGCTTCACGCCGGAGCAGCTGGCGGGCATCGAGGCGGCGGCGGACAAGGTCGCCGTGGTCCGCAGCGGCAACTTCTCGCTGGGCGTCAACATCCTGATCGGCCTTGTCGAGCATGCGGCCCAGCGTCTGGACGCCCGCGACTGGGACGTCGAGGTGCTGGAGGCGCACCATCGCAGGAAGGTGGACGCGCCGTCGGGCACGGCCCTGATGCTGGGCGAGGCGGTGGCAAACGGGCGCGACGTCGATCTGGCCGACGTCCGCGCCGCGCCGCGCGACGGCGTCGGCGTGGCCCGCAACGAAGGCGAGATCGGCTTCGCCGCCCTGCGCGCCGGCGGCATCATCGGCGAGCATTCGGTCATCTTCGCCTCGGACGACGAGACGCTGACGCTCAGCCATTCGGCGGTCGACCGCAGCCTGTTCGCCAAGGGCGCCGTCGTCGCCGCCGCCTGGGTCCGCAGCCGCAAGCCGGGCCTGTACGACATGCAGGACGTGCTGGGCTTCCGGCAGGCCTGACGATCGATGGGAGCGCGGACCTCCAGGTCCGCGAAGCCGGCGGTGATGCATGTCGCGGACGTGGACGTCCGCGCTCCGTCTCCTCAGAAGCCCTGGCTGCGCGCCAGCGCTTCCTGATGGAAGGCGGCGTCGCCCAGCAGTTCGTTCAGCACGCGCACCCGCTTCATGTAGAGGCCGACGTCGTACTCGTCGGTCATGCCGACGCCGCCGTGCATCTGCACTGCCTCCTGCACCGCCAGCTCGGCCACGCGGCCGGCCTTGGCCTTGGCGACGGCGACGGCCAGACCGGCGTCGTCGCGGCCCGCGTCCAGCGCCTGAAGTGCCGCCAGCACGGCGGCCTGGGCGATCTCGATCTCGGTGAACAGATGGGCGGCGCGGTGCTGCAGCGCCTGGAACTCGCCGATCGCGCGACCGAACTGCTTTCGGGTGCGCAGGTACTCCAGCGTGATCTGGAAGGCCTGATCCCCCGCCCCGACCAGGCCGGCGGCGGCGCAGGCGCGGCCCAGGTTCAGGGCGGCGGCCAGCGGCCCCTCGCCCCCGTCCACCGCGCCGATGACGGCGTCGGCGTCGACGCGGACGTCGCTCAGGGTGACCCGCGCGGCGTTGTGGGCGTCGACCATGACCGTGCGTTCGATCTCCACCCCGTCCGTCTTCGGATCGATCAGGAACAGGGTCGTGCCGCCGTCGGTCTTCGCCGCCACGATCAGGGCGTCGGCGACGTGGCCGTCCAGCACGAATCCCTTGGCGCCGTTCAGGACGAAGCCGTTGCCCTGACGCTGCGCCGTCGTCGCGATGCGGGCCGGCGCGTGCTTGGGCCCCTCGTCCACGGCCAGCGACAGGATCGCCTCGCCAGTCGCGATCCGGGGCAGCCATCGCTTCTGCGCGTTCGACCCCCCCTGCGTCAGCACGGTCGCGGCCAGCACGGACGATCCGAGGAAGGGCGAGGGCGTCAGAGTGCGGCCCAGGCTCTCGGCGATGACGCCGGCCTCGATCGCGCCGAGGCCTGAGCCGCCGTCGGACTCGGGGATCACCACGCCTGCGAAGCCCATCTCCCCGAAGGCGGCCCACAGCTCGCGCGAGACGCCGTCGGGGTCGCGGCCGTCGCGCAGCTTGCGCAGATGCGCGATCGGCGCGCGCTCGCTCAGGAAGCCGTCGGCGGCCTCCTTCAGCATGGTCTGTTCGTCGGTCAGGATCAGGGGCATGTCGTCTCCACTTTCTCCCTCCCCTTCATGGGGAGGGACGTCGGCGCGAAGCGGCGACAGGGTGGGGTCCGTTCGACGTCACCCCACCCGGCGCTGCGCGCCACCCTCCCCATGAAGGGGAGGGAGATCCCAGTCACGTCCCCGGCAGTTGCAGCACGTGCTTGGCCAGGATGTTCAGCTGGATCTCGCTGGTTCCGCCCTCGATGGAGTTGGCCTTGGTGCGCAGCCAGTCGCGGGCCATGGCGCCGTCCCTCGACCGCTCCCCCTCCCACTCCAGCGCGTCCGACCCGCCGGCGGCCATCAGGAGTTCGTGCCGCCGCTTGTTCAGCTCGGAGCCGTAGTATTTCAGCATCGACGCCAGCGCCGGGTGCGCCTGTTTCGCCTTCATCCGGTCGCCGGTGCGTTCCAGCGCCAGGCGGAAGGCCGCGGCGTCCACCTCCAGCTCGGCGATCCGCGCACGGAGCATGGGGTCCAGCAGGCGGCCGTCGTCGTCCACACCGATCGAACCGGTCGCCACCTGGCCCAGCGGCCGCCCGCCGCCGATCTCGCCCATGGCGCCGATCATGGTCCGTTCGTGCGCCAACAGGTGCTTGGCCACGTCCCAGCCGCGGTTCAGCTCACCGACCAGATTCTCCTTCTCCACCCGCACGTCGTCGAAGAAGGTCTCGCAGAAGGGCGACTTGCCGGAAATCAGCGTGATCGGCTTCGTGGTCACCCCCGGCGTCGCCATGTCGAACAGGACGAACGAAATGCCCAGATGCTTGGGCGCCTCCGGATCGGTGCGCACCAGACAGAAGATCCAGTCCGCCTTGTCGGCATAGCTGGTCCACACCTTCTGGCCGTCGACCTTCCAGTGGTCACCATGGTCGACGGCCCGCGTCTGCAGGCCGGCCAGGTCCGACCCCGCGCCCGGCTCGGAATAGCCCTGGCACCAGCGGATCTCGCCGCGCACGATCTCGGGCAGGAAGCGCTTCTTCTGCGCCTCCGTGCCGAACTTCAGCAGGGCCGGCCCCAGCATCCAGACGCCGAAGCTGTTCAGCGCCGGCTGCGTCCCCAGGCGCGCCAGCTCCTGGGCCAGCACCTTGGCCTGTTCCCGCGACAGGCCGCCGCCGCCGTACTCCACCGGCCACTCCGGCGCGGTCCACCCCCGCTCGCCCATGACCTTCAGCCAGCGTTCGTGGCCGGGCGTGGCGAAGACGGCCTTGCGCCCGCCCCAGATCACCTCGTCCTCGGACCGCACGGGCCCCCGCACCTCGGGGGGGCAGTTGGTCTCCAGCCAAGCGCGGGTGGAGGCGCGGAAATCGTCGAGTTCGCTCATGGAGCGGATGGAGGCACGGTTACGTGGGGGGAGGCAAGGGTGGGGCGTTGACCGAGGCCGGCCTCTCACGAACTGCCCGGAGGCGCCCTCGCCAACACGCAGTAAGCCGCTTATCATTGCGGAGTGGGATTAGCTGAATGACGTACGAACCGAAATTGACCAGTGCTCAAGGGCGATTTGCGCGCGTGCTTGGCTTGGCGCCAGGGTCGCGCCCGCTTCACGATCGACCGCTTCTCGAAGCTGAAGACTGGGTGGCCGCGCCCAGTTTGGGAGCATTGATGCCCGGGTGGCTGCTTGTTCTGCCCCGGCGACCGTCGCTGAATTTCCAAGAGTGGGCGCGATCTGGACAGGATCCGATAAATGTCTTGGCCGATGTCTCGTCGAGGCTGGGTCTAGGATCGTCCGAATACATTTGGTTCGAGCACGGCCCGAAGGACACGGGCACAGTCGTAGGTTGTGGCGTCGACTATGCGCATTTGCATGTTCTGATACGGCCACCCTTCGACTTCCAGCATTTGCTGGACAAGGTGTCTGCGGACCCGAGATTGCGTTGGAGAGCGGCGACGGCGTCGCAGGCTTACGCTCGTCTGGAAAGGTCCGATTCGTACTTCATCCTCGGCCACGGTTCACATGCCTGCGTCGCAACCAATGTTGAAGTCGCTGGCTCACAATATGTGCGGCGGGCAATAGCCGAGCTGGTGGGCCTGAAAGATGATTGGAACTACAAAGATTTCCCCCATACGGATAACATTCAAGCAACTGTTGATCTCGTCGAAGAACTAAGGGGCGCGGTGCGCCGCTGACCCAGTGCATGGCCGACGCAGAAACCTCGACAGGCGAGTGTGAACCTGGGCAAGGGCCCAAGGTGCAAGAAAAGTTCACCGATGGTCGCGCAAAAGGTGACTGGCAGTCGCACTTTCCGGTCGACGCGCAGCGGGAGATTCGGTTCGAGGCGTATGTTCTAGGCAGTCTTCTGCTCTTGACGCTCCTAGCCGCCGGTGCCGCCTTGGGGCTAGTGGATGCTACCCGAAGGGTTGTGCCGGTAGGCTCCCTTGAGATCGACGTAAACTTTCGTTTGTTGGCTATCTTCTTCACCGGTTGCGTGGGGGGGGCGACGTTTTCGATCAAGTGGCTAGTGCACTCGGTCGCCAAGGAGAAATGGCACCTCGATCGCCGCTACTGGCGGCTCCTGACGCCTGCTATAGGCGGCGTGTATGCGTGCGTTGTTCTAACGCTAGCTCAAGCCAACATTTTGAGCGGGGGCGGTGAGACGCAAGTACGCGGTGTAGCAGGATCAGCAGCATTAGCTTTCTTGGTTGGATATTTCTCCGACGGCGTTAGCGGTCTTCTCTCAAACGTCGCCAACGCAGTTTTTGGAACGCTTGAGAAGAAGTGAGCGGAATCCTTTTTTCCACGAATGTCGACCGCATCGACTGGTCCGAGACGTCAATCTACGCGGCGGAATACGGTCCGAAGGGCGCTGGATGCCTTGCGCTCCCTCGCACTTGGGTGCCGCCGTTTGCCCTCATTCCAGCGAAAACGATGGCCAAGGTTTCCGCAGGAGAGCCGCTATCCCATGTTCTGGGCCACGATGACTTAAGTCGGATTCTGGAACTCGGACCCGAGCTGATCGTACGATCAAGTGTGATCGGAGAAACGATATGGGAGAGAGGCACCTATCACAGTGAACGGGCCAAGACGTCACCCGGGCTCAGTCCAGTGGAAGCACTTGATGCTGCGGCTCTCGAAGTCGTTGAATCGTCCCGCGGGAAGCCTTCAGCCTTGGTCATCCAAGTCTACGTTGACGCCGCCGCCAGAGGCGAGTTTGGCAATCTGCACCGGGTCTCCAAAACACGTGACCAGTGGGAGATCAACTCCACAGATCGCACCGGATCCCCCTCAAGGACACGGCTCAATAGCCAGCGTGACGTCGCTGCTTCACCGGATACACCGTTATCGGTGCGAGCTGGCATAACGACGGAGAGGCTTTTCGGGGCCGTTGCCGCTTGGCTTAACAACGAGCTCGTCAGAGGACGATCGGAACGTCTAAATTGCGAGTGGGTGACCGACAATCGGAATTTCTATCTCGTCCAAATCGACGCTGAAGATGAGGACGTACATGGAATCAATCCCCTCCAAATCCGCATCCAGACGGCCCCGGCACCTCCACCAGGCGATGGCACCTATCTGAAGGCGGCGCACGGCGAGCGGCTTCAAACTTGGGACAAGCTGAAGGTTTTAGACGAGCTTTGGGAAAGTGGCGCCTCGCACAAGCCCACTCTGTTCTACGTTTCCCTAGAAAAGCTTCCTCAAAAAGACGACGCCTGCAGTGTGGAGGCCTTAGCTAAGGACTTCCGACTCCTGATTGGCGAAACGGGTATTGTCGTTCGTACGAGCGTCAAGGCCGGAGCCAAGAAAGAGTTCAACCTCCCACGCTCGGAATGCTTGGACGCGGATGCAGCGGCACGATGGTGCTTGAGCGAGGCCGGTAAGGTCTCAGCAAAAGGCAGCGAACTGGCATTTGTCGCCCATCGGTTTGTGGCTTCTCGGGCGAGCGCTTGGGTTAGGGTCGATCCTAGTAATCCAATGGTCGAGGTGCACGCGCTCTGGGGCTTGCCGGACGCCTTGCAGTATTGCCCATACGATATTTGGGAGGTCCATCTACCGACCGGAACAGCCACTGATTACCCAGAGTATAAATCGGATATTCTTCGGTCGCTCGACAACGGTGGATGGGCCCACGAGCGCGTGAAGAACGAGATAGCCCGAGCAAACAGCATCAGCACCATGGAGGCGAGAGACATTTCGATCCGTTCGGCGGCTATCGCCGAGCGACTTGGACGGCCGTGCCATATCATGTGGTTCGTCGGATGTGTGGACGGCGGGGGCGAGTCATTTAATATTCCATGGTACTGGACTGAAGCGCACAGCACGGAGTTCAATACAGATCGCGCTACTTACAATGAGATTGTAATTGCGTCTGAGGCCGACTTATCGGCGTTTGAAGCTTTTGATGGCCCTTGGCAAAGAAAAGCGCTAGCTCTTCGGCCACGAGATCTTGGCCTAATGAGGGATAACGACTTTATCTCTCGCGTCGGCGCAGCGGCATTGAAAGCCGGTCTGCCAGTGATACTAACCGGGTCGACCTTAGCACACGCCTACTATCAGCTTCGCAGTCAAGGCTGTGTGGTCGTTGCATCGGGCCAGAAAGACCACTCCCGGATCCGACGCCCGGCAACCTTGGGAAAGCTTGTCCGCGACAAAGTTCCCGAACGCATCGCGCGCCGTCGGGAACACGAGGTGACCCGCCAAGTCCCAGTCAGCCTCATCAAGGGATTTTTGCTTGGCAAGCTGCTCGAAGAGGCGATTGAAGTGCGCGAGGCCGAGCCCGGTGGGCACCAGAAGCGCGAAGAACTCGCCGATCTCTATGAAGTCCTCGCAGCCCTCATCAAAGCTGAGGGGTTCACGCTCGAGGACGTGGCTCGGGAGGCCGACATAAAGCGAGCGAAGGCGGGGGGGTTCGACCTCGGCTTGGTTCTGATGCAGACCGGTATCTTGGCGGCCGAGCGTAGCGGTTCGGGGGAAGCGCTGGGTCAGTTAATGGCAGAGCAGACTTCTGATGATGTGGTGGAGCTGCCGTTCTCGTTCTTTGGCTTTATGGAGCTCGACCAAACGCGCTCAATCCTTCTGGAGCAGTTTGGATTGCGCCTCGATGTGACACTTAAGTCTGACCGCATAGAGATACGGCTCGAGCGGTCTTCGGAACAGCTTGGTCTACCTCTCGAGCAGCCTCCACCGCTCATTTAGATTCTTCAAGCAGCCCAAGAAAAAGGGCGGGCCCGTCGCCGGACCCGCCCTCGTCGGTTCAGTCGGTGAGCGACCGGACTTAGAAGTCCATGTCGCCCATGCCGCCCATGCCGCCGCCCGGCATGCCGCCGGCGCCGGCCGAGGCCTTCTTGGGGGCGTCGGCGACGGCCGCTTCGGTGGTGATCAGGATGCCGGCCACCGAGGCCGCGTCCTGAAGCGCCGTGCGGACGACCTTGGCCGGGTCGATCACGCCCATGGCGACCAGGTCGCCGTACTCTTCGGTCTGGGCGTTGAAGCCGAACGACTTGTCGGCGTTCTCCAGCACCTTGCCGACCACGATCGAGCCTTCGACCCCGGCGTTTTCCGAGATCTGACGGATCGGGGCCTGGATGGCGCGGCGGATGATGGCGATGCCGGCGGTCTGGTCGGCGTTGTCGCCGGTCAGGCCTTCCAGAGCCTTGGACGCCTTCAGCAGGGCGATGCCGCCGCCGGGCACGATGCCTTCTTCCACCGCGGCGCGGGTGGCGTTCAGGGCGTCGTCGACGCGGTCCTTCTTCTCCTTGACCTCGACCTCGGTCGAGCCGCCGACGCGGATGACCGCGACGCCGCCGGCCAGCTTGGCCAGACGCTCCTGCAGCTTCTCCTTGTCGTAGTCCGAGGTGGTGTCCTCGATCTGCTTCTTGATCTGGCCGATGCGGGCCTCGATCGCGTCCTTCTCACCGACGCCGTCCACGATGGTGGTGTCGTCCTTGGTGATGGTGACCTTCTTGGCCTTGCCCAGCATGTCGAGCGAGACGTTCTCCAGCTTGATGCCGAGGTCTTCGGAGATGACCTGGCCGCCGGTCAGGACGGCGATGTCCTCCAGCATGGCCTTGCGGCGGTCGCCGAAGCCCGGGGCCTTGACGGCGGCGACGCGCAGACCGCCGCGCAGGCGGTTGACCACCAGGGTGGCCAGGGCCTCGCCCTCGATGTCCTCGGCGATGATCAGCAGCGGACGGCCCGACTGCACCACGGCCTCCAGGATCGGCAGCATGGGCTGCAGGCTGGACAGCTTCTTCTCGTGCAGCAGGATCAGGGGCTCTTCCAGCTCGGCCTGCATCTTGTCGGCGTTGGTGATGAAGTAGGGCGACAGGTAGCCGCGGTCGAACTGCATGCCCTCGACGACGTCCAGCTCGGTCTCGGCGGTCTTGGCTTCCTCGACCGTGATGACGCCCTCGTTGCCGACCTTTTCCATGGCCTGGGCGATCATGTCGCCCACTTCCTTGTCGCCGTTGGCCGAGATGGTGCCGACCTGGGCGATCTCCGAGTTGGCGCTGACCTTCTTGGACGACGCCTTGATGTCGGCGATGACGGCGGCCACGGCCTTGTCGATGCCGCGCTTCAGATCCATCGGGTTCATGCCGGCGGCGACCGACTTCAGGCCTTCCTGAACGATGGCCTGGGCCAGGACGGTGGCGGTGGTGGTGCCGTCGCCGGCCTTGTCGTTGGTCTTGGAGGCGACCTCACGGATCATCTGGGCGCCCATGTTCTCGAAGGCGTCCTCCAGCTCGATCTCCTTGGCCACCGAGACGCCGTCCTTGGTCGAGCGCGGGGCGCCGAAGGACTTCTGGATGACGACGTTGCGGCCCTTGGGACCCAGGGTGACCTTCACCGCGTTGGCGAGGACGTTGACGCCGCGCAGCATCTTGTCGCGCGCGTCGGTGTTGAACTGAACGATCTTGGCGGCCATGTGCGGCTGCTCCTTATCTGTCTGTTTGTGGGAGAGAAATCAGGCGTCGGGTGCTTAGGACAGCACGCCCAGGACGTCCGATTCCTTCATGATGATCAGGTCTTCGCCGTCGATCTTGACCTCGGTGCCCGACCACTTGCCGAACAGGATGCGGTCGCCGGCCTTCAGCTCCAGCGCATTGACCACGCCCTTGTCGTCGCGGGCGCCGGGGCCGACGGAGACGACTTCGCCTTCCTGCGGCTTTTCCTTGGCGGTGTCGGGGATGATGATCCCGCCCTTGGTCTTCGATTCCTCTTCCACGCGCTTGACCAGCACGCGATCGCCGAGCGGACGAAACGCCATCTGTAGTTCTCCCTTCAGGGCCTCTGATGATTGAGCGCCCCCGGACGTCGGCGCTTTTGGCAGCCGCCGCGCCCGAGTGCTAACGCGCCGCGGAAGTAGGTCCGGAGCGGGGGAGCGTCAAGGGTCGAGGCCGCGATTCAGTCGGCGGATTTCAGCCAGGCCGCCTGCACGATGCGCCGGAACAGCGGCGCGGCGCGTCGGGTCGGGTCGCCGCCCTCCAGCCTGCGCCCGTCGCGCCGGAACAGGGCGTCGCGCGCGGGCCTGAGGACCGCCAGCGCGTCGTCGGGACGGCCGCGCGCGACCAGAAAGCCGCCGTGGTCGGCGGCCTGAAACACCGCATCGGGGTGCCCCGCCGGCTGTCGCGCGGCCAGGATGGCGGCGGCGCGCCGCATCAGCGCTTCCGCCTCGTCGTCGCGGCCCAGTCCGATCAGCGCCTGACCCCATCCGTCCAGCGTCGTCACAAGGTCGGGGCTGTCGGCGCCGAGACCCGCCTCCAGCACCGGCATCGACGCTTCGAACAGCGGCAGGGCCTCGGCGTGCCGCCCCTGATCCACCAGGCTGAAGGCCAGATTGGCGGTCGCGATGCCGGTGAACGGATGCTCGGGTCCCACGATCTTCAGCGCCAGATCCAGCGCGCGGCGAAACAGCGGCTCGGCCTGATCGCCGCGCGCCGTCAGGTGCAGCAGCCAGCCCAGATTGGTCAGCGTCTGCGCCTGCAGCACCTCGTCGCCCGTCGTCTCGGCGATGGCCACCGCGCGGCGATGCGCGCGCTCCGCCTCGTCCAGCCGCCCCGTGCGGCGCAGGATGTTGCCCAGATTGCTGAGGCCCAGCGCCACCTGCGCGTCCTCTGCGCCGCGCACGGCCTCATAGATGACGACGGCGCGCCGCTGCGCCGGCTCGGCCTCGGCGTAGCGGCCCTGCGCCATCAGCGCATTGGCCAGCTGGTTCAGTCCGTCGGCGACGTAGGGATCGTCCGGCCCAAGCAGGTCGGTGCGCAGGGCGATCACCGTCCGCGCCGCGGCCTCGGCCTCCGGAAATCGGCCCAAGGCGTCCAGGTTCTTGCCCCGCTCGAACGCCAGATCGGCGCGGTCCTTCGGCGTCGCGGCCAGGACGGCGCCGCGGTCGGCCAGGGCCAGCGCCTCCTCGTGCCGCCCCTGCACGTAGCGCAGCCGCGCCAGCAGATGCAGCGCCGGGGCTAGCGCGGGGTCGTTCGGTCCCCGCGCGGATTCCACGACCTCCACGGCGCGCCGCGCGGCGACCTCCGCGTCGTCCTCCAGCCCCAGCGCGGCCCGCGCCTTGGCCGCCTCGATCCAGGCCTCCGACGCGGCCGGCGCGTCGCCGCGCGCCTCGGCGGCCTCGGCCACCCGGACGGCGGCGCGCTCGGCCCCCTCGGCGTCGCCCGCCTCGGCCAGGGCCCGCACGTCGGCGATGCGGACGTCCGTGGGCGGCGGGGGAGGCGGCGGGGGCGGAGGTGGAGGCGGCTGCACGGGCGGCGGCGGGGGCGGCGGGGGCCGGTCCTGCGCCAGCGCCGGCGCGGCGGCCAGAACCAGGGCGATCAGCGCGCCGGTCGCCGTCGTCGTCGCGCGCAGGATCGTCTTCGCCCTCATGCGCCGACCCTGCCCGCGCTCCCGCGTGGGGGCAAGTCCGCCGCATGAACCGTCGCTGAACGCCCCGCCTCGACCGAGTTCAGGGGCGCGCGGCCAAAGTCATCCCAACATCGGAAAGGAGCCCGACATGAAGATCACGACCCTCCTCCCCGCGACCGCCTCGCTGGCCGCCGGCGTCGCGGCTCTGGCGCTGACCGCCGCCCCGGCGGCCGCCCAGTCCTATCCCTACGGCTACGGTCGCGACTCCGATCGCGGCGACACCGCGCGCGACGCCCTGCTGGGCGCGGCGGTCGGCGCGGTCGCCGGCGCCGTCGTCGGCCAGGGCGACGGCAAGTACATCCTGGGCGGCGCCCTGGCCGGAGCGGCCGTGGCCGCGGCCTCGGGCGGCGGCGACGATTGCGGCTATTACCGCGACGGTCAGTGCTGGCGGAACCAGGGCCATTGGGAGCGCGAGCACGGCATCGACAGCAGCCGCTATGGCTCGCAATCCGCCTATGGCTATGACCAGCGCTACGTCGACGGCCGCACGTACCAGGGCCGGGGTTACTATCGTGACGGCCGCTTCTGGCGGAACCACGGCGAGTGGCGCAGCGCGCAGAACCGCCGCGGCGACCGCGACTATCGCTACGATCGGCGCTGGTAAGCCGGACTAGTCCTGCTTCTTCTTGCGGGACAGGAACGAGGGGCGCGGTTCCTTGGCGGGAGCGCGCTCCTTCTCCTTTTTGACCTTGGCCTGCTTCGACTTGGCCGGGGGCTCCGGCGCGTGCCGGGGCGTGGGCGCGGTGGACAGACGCGTCAGCAGGGCGGCGGTCGACGGGTCGAGGTCGTCGGACGGCACGCCCGTCTCGGCGTCGGCCAGCAGGCTGCGCGCCATGGCCTTGCCCAGCTCCACGCCCCACTGGTCGAAGCTGTTGACGCCCCAGATCACGCCCTCGACGAAGGTCTTGTGCTCGTACAGCGCCAGCAGCGCCCCGAGCGCGCGCGGCGTCAGGGCGTCCATGACGATGGTGGTCGAGGGCCTGTTGCCGGGAAAGGCCTTGTGCGGGGCCAGTCGGTCGGCCTCCTCCGCGTCGGCCCCCAGCTCCAGCAGTTCGGCCCGCGCCTGATCGGCGGTCTTGCCGACCATCAGCGCCCGCGCCTGCGCCAGGGCGTTGGACCACAGCGGCGCCTCCGACGCGCCTTCGCCCATGGTGTCGCGCACGACGACGAACTCAGCCGGCACGACCTGCGGGCCCTGGTGCAGCTGTTGGAAGAAGGCGTGCTGGCCGTTGGTGCCCGGTTCGCCGAAAACGATGGGGCCGGACTTGGCGACGGGCGATCCGTCCAGCGTCACCCCCTTGCCGTTCGACTCCATCTCCAGCTGCTGCAGAAAGGCGGGCAGCCGGCGCAGGCCGTGGGCATAGGGCGCCACCGTGCGCGCCGTGCGGTCCAGCCCGGCCACGTTGAAGATCTGGGCCAGCGCCAGCAGCACCGGGGCGTTGGCCTCCAGCGGCGCCGATCGGAAATGGTCGTCCATCGCCGCGGCGCCTTCCAGCATCCCCGAGAAGCAGTCCCAGCCCAGGCCGACCGCGCATGACAGCCCGACCGCCGACCACAGCGAATAGCGCCCGCCCACCCAGTCGCGGAAGGCGAAGGTTCGGCCGCAGCCGAACGCCTCGGCCCGCTCGGGCGCCGCCGTCACGCCGACGATGTGGCGATGCAGCTGTTTGGCCGGCACCGCCGTCTGCAGCCACTCGCGCGCCAGCTCGGCGTTGGCCAGCGTCTCCTGCGTCGTGAAGGTCTTGGACACGACCACGACCAGCGTCGCCTCGGGGTCCAGTCCCGCCAACGCCTCAGCCATTTCGCGCGGATCTATGTTGGCGACGAAGCGCAGGTCGACGGTCGGCTCCACGGGGCGAAGCGCGTCCCACACCAGCCGCGGACCCAGATCCGAGCCGCCGATGCCGATGTGCACCACGGCCTCGAACGGCCGGCCGCCCGTACCCGTCTCGCGCGCGGATCGGACGTCCTCGGCGAACTCGGCCATCGCCTCGCGCACCGTCTCGACCTCCATCGACACGGGTTCCCCCAGCGCCGTGAAGGTCGCGCCGTCCGCCGCGCGCAGGGCGGGATGAAGCACCGCGCGCCCCTCCGTCGGATTGACCACCTCGCCGCCGAACAGGGCCGCGCGCCGCCCCTCGACGTCGGCCGCACGGGCCAGATTCAGCGCCGCGTCCAGGCCCGCCTCCGACCACGGCTGTTTGGACAGGTCCAGCGTCAGGCCCGCCGCCGCCAGCGTCATGCGATCGAGGCGCTGCGGCTCCTTGCCGAACCAGTCGGCGATGCGGACGCGGCCGTCGCTTTCCGCGGCGCGGCGCAGCGCGGTCCAGGCCTTGTCGAGGGCGGCGGGGCGGGCGGTCGGCATTCTCGGCTCCGGGGGCGGCGTAAGCGTCCGTTTACGGCTGGGGCGTACCCCCATTCAATGACCGATTCGCCGGGTTCGCGGCGATCTGACCGGAAGGAAGCCCGCCATGTCCTGCGGCATCGCCCTCGCCGTCGCCTTGACCCTGACCGATCCGGCCGTCGCCGCCTCGGCCGCCCAGCCGCACTGGACCCCGGGCGACCCCATCGTCGTGGCGGAGGAGCCGCTGTTCGTCGACATCGTCGAGCGCGCCGGGCGCCTGCGCGGCCTGGCCGAGGG
>CALRWJ020000012.1:0-72971 GCA_943371835.1 Afipia felis
CGCACCGTCGGCGCCGGCGTCGTGTCCAAGATCATCGCCTGATCCTGGCGCTACCGCTCACGACGCGGTCGCTCGCTGCTTGAGCGCCGCGAGGCGAGCATAGGCCAAGCGTAAACGAAGGCCCCGGGGGAAACCCCGGGGCCTTCTGCATATCGGATCAGTCGTTCGGCTCGCCCGTGGCGGGGTCCGTGGCGGTCTCGCCGCTGTTGGAGCTGCCCTCGGAGCCTGACGGCTCCTGCGCGGGGTGGGGCGGTTCGCCGTCGCGGACGGGCTTTTCCTGTTCGTATTCGTTCTGGCGGCCGGGTTGTCGGGCGGTCATGGGCGGGCTCCTGAGGTTCGCGGGGGCAACGCCCGGCGCGCCCGGCAGGTTTCGTTCACCATAGGCCTCAACCGCGTCTCAAGCCGAGGCGGCGATGATGGGGGGCGCTTCAGGATCGAGGCGCGCCGGATCCGCGCCCCATGACCGCCGAGTTCGACGTCGACCTGATCACGCCGGTACAGCTGGATGACGGCCTCGTCGCGGCGTGGGAGGCCATGCTGGACGCTAATCCCGCGCTGACGTCGCCGTACTTCCTGCCGCAGTTCACGCGGATCGCCGGGGCCGTGACGCCGGGCGCGCGCGTCGCCGTGCTTCACCGCGGCGGGCGGCCCGTCGGCTTCTTCCCGCATCAACGTCGCGGGGGGGCAATTCAGCCCCTGGCCGCGCCGATGAACGACTATCATGGGGTCATCGCCGCTCCGCAGGACGCGCCGTCGCTGGAAGAGGTGGCCGGCGCGCTGGACGCGCGGCGGCTGTCCGTCGGCGGCTGGATCGGCGCGGCGTCGGGCGGTCGGCGCGGCGTGACGGTTCAGGCGGCGATGCCCGACGGCTACGACGCCTGGTACGCCGAACGGCGCGCGACCTTCGGCAAGTACTTCAAGGACAAGGAGCGCGCACGGCGCAGTCTGGAGGCCGAGCTGGGCCCGATCCGCGTCGAGTTCGCGAAACGCGACGCCGACCTGATCGACCGCGTGATCGAGCTGAAGCGCGACCAGTACCGCCGAACCGGTCGCCACGACGTCTTCGCCTGCGGCTGGACGCGCGACGTGCTGCACGCCCTGGCGGCGTCCGACGATCCGCGCTTCGGCGCCTCGGTGTCGGCCCTGTGGGGCGGCGACCGGCTGGCGGCGATCGAGATTTCGCTGCACGCGACCGACCAGTGGCACTTCTGGTTCCCAGCCTACGATCCGGCGGCCGCGCGCTGCTCGCCCGGCATCCTGCTGAGCCTCGACACCATGAAGGCGGCGTCGGCCGAGGGCTGGAGCGTCTTCGACTACGGGTTCCAGGGCGAGAGCTACAAGAAATACTTCTGCAACGCCCAGATCGACGTCATCGAGGCGGTCGTCGAGCGGCCGGGCGCGGCGGGCAAGGCGCTGTCGGCCGCGTCGGCGGCGCTGGGCCTGGCCGGTCAGGCGCGCGCGCAGCGGCTGCGCGACAGCGTGCGGCGCCGCTGGGCCGCCATCGAGGCCTGCGAGGTCACGCCGGGCGCGCGGATGCGCGGGGCGCTGAGCGCGGCGGGCGCCGCCTTCTCCAAACTGTCGACCACGCCGGCGAGGGCCTGATCCGATGACCACACGCTATGCCGGGCCGATCCGCGAGGCCCAGGTCCACGCCCAATCGCTGAACGCCCAGGGCTTCGCCGAGGACGCCTGGCTGGAGGCGCTGCTGGACCGCTGTCCCGCCGACCTTTTCGACATCAACCTCTACGACTACGACGAAGAGGGGCAGGTCAGCCTGCGCACCGGCGCGAGGGGGCGGCTGTCGGGGGGGGAACTGCTGGCGGCGATCAAGGCCGGCCGGCTGTGGGTCAACATCCGCTCGGCCCAGGAGGCGGCGCCCGATCTGTGGGCCGCGGCGATGGCTGAGTTCGCGCGCATCCAGACGTCCTATCCGGGCATGAGGGCCGTCACCAACGCGGGCCAGTTGATCCTGTCATCCCCCAAGGCGCGGGTGCCCTATCATTTCGACCCGGCGGGCGTGGTGCTGTTCCACCTGCGCGGGCGCAAGCGCGTGTTCGTCTATCCGGGCGACGAGGCGCACCTGCCCGAGCGCTGCATGGAGCAGGTCGTGGCGCGCCAGACGACGGAGGAGCTGCCCTACGTCCGCGCCTTCGAGGCCGACGCGACGGTGATCGACCTGGAGCCGGGTCAGGCCCTGACCTGGCCGCTGTATGCGCCCCATCGGGTGGAGAACCTGGACCGCTTCTGCGTCAGCCTGTCGATGGATTTCCAGACCTGGCCGTCGCGGTGGCGCAACGGCGCGCTGTACGCCAACGCCGTGGCCCGCGCGCGGGGCGGGTCGCCGCGTCCGACCGACGCCATGACGACGCCCGAGCTGGCCGCGCGCTGGGCCGCGTCTCTGGCGCTGAAGCGCGCGGGCGTGCTCAAGAGCCGTCTGGGTGACTTCCGGCGCGATTTCACGCCCGACGCCTCGGCCGCCGACGGCGCGGGGGCCATCGCCGCCGCTTCGTGAATTCGAGGTCATGACCTCGATTTAAAGTGACCCCCGGACGGCCCGGGCGCACCTTTCCGCCACACACCGGGAAGGAGGCCCGTCTCACATGATCGCCCACCGTTTCGCCGCGTCCGCCGCGGCCCTGACCCTCGCTGCCGGCGTCGCCGTCGCGCTCCCTGCCGCCGCGCAGGAGGTGAAGATCGAGGACGCCGTGGCGCGCGTCGTCGTCATCGTTGAGGATCGCGCCGACGTGGCGGTGTCGGTCGAGGCGGGGCGCGCGGACCTGCCGGCCCTTCGGGTGCGCAGGGAAGGCGACCGCACCGTGGTCGAGGGCGGCCTGTCCGAGCGTCGCTTCATGATGCGCAACAGCCGCATCCGCGACTGCCGCTCGGGTCCCGCCGGCGCGACGCAGCCGGGGCAGGGCGCGACGGTCGAGGTGCGCGGCCTGGGCCGCGTCCGGCTGGAGGACGCGCCGCTGATCATCGTCCGGGCCCCGCGCGACGTGAAGGTCGCGGCCGGCGGCGGCGTTTACGGCACGGTGGGGCAGGGCGCGCGCGAGGTGGATCTGTCGATCGGGGGCTGCGGCGACTGGACCGTGCCGAACGTCACGGGCGACGTGCGCGTCAACATCGGCGGTTCGGGCTCGGCGCTGCTGGGCAATTCGCGCGAGCTGGAGGTGAACATCGGCGGCTCGGGTGAGGTCCGGTCCGGGACGACGGGCGGCTTCGAGATCAACATCGGCGGCTCGGGCGACGTGGCCCTGGCCGGCGCCGAGGGCGGTCGCGGAGAGGTCAACATCGGCGGCTCCGGCGACGTGGCGGTTCGCGGCGGACGGCTGGCGAATCTCGAGGTGAACATCGCGGGATCGGGCGACGTGACCTTCGACGGCACGGTCGGCGATCTGAACGCCTCGATCATGGGCGGCGGCGACGTCCGCGTGGCCGAGGTGACCGGCCGGACCAGCCGATCGATCATGGGCGGCGGGCAGGTGACCGTGGGCCGCTGAGGCCCGCGCCGCCACGTTTTCGCCGCTTGACGACGGGCGAGTCACCCGTCATAAGCGCCAACTCTTGTTGGGCCGGCTGTGCACCCCCGGGTGCAGACGCGGTCCGCGAGAACGCCTCAAGACCCTGTTCTTTGCAGACTCTTGGGTTCATTCGGCCTCACGGCTCGCCGTGCAGGCCGATCGTTTTTGCGGATTGCGTACCCTGAGGGCTTCGGCCCGAAGGCTTCGGTCTTTGAAATGGTTCACAGGGACGCGGTCCTCCGACCGCTTGGGATAAGCACCGATATGGATCAAAGCATCCGCATCAGGCTCAAGGCCTTCGATCATCGCGTCCTCGACTTTTCGACGCGCGAGATCGTCAACACCGCCAAACGCACGGGCGCGACCGTTCGTGGTCCGATCCCGCTGCCGACCCTGATCGAAAAGTTCACCGTGAACCGTTCGCCGCACGTCGACAAGAAGTCGCGCGAGCAGTTCGAAATCCGCACGCACAAGCGCGTGCTCGACATCGTCGACCCCACCCCGCAGACCGTGGACGCGCTGATGAAGCTCGACCTGTCCGCCGGCGTGGACGTCGAGATCAAGATTTAAGAAGAGAAGGCGGGATCCGATGCGCACGGGCGTGATCGCCAAGAAGCTGGGCATGACCCGCGTGTTCGCCGAAGACGGCGCGCACGTTCCGGTCACTGTGCTTCAACTCGACGGCTGCCAAGTCGTCGGCCAGCGCACTCAGGAGCGGGACGGCTACGTCGCCCTGCAGCTGGGCGCCGGCACGAAGAAGGCCAAGAACACCAACAAGGCCCAGCGCGAGACCTTCGCCAAGGCCGAGGTCGAGCCGAAGGCGCACGTCGCCGAATTCCGCGTCGACGCGGACGGCCTGCTGGACGTGGGCGCCGAGCTGTCGGCGGACCACTTCGTCGTCGGCCAGAAGGTCGACGTGCAGGGCCTGACCGTCGGCAAGGGCTTCGCCGGCGGCATGAAGCGCTGGAACTTCGGCGGTCTGCGCGCCACGCACGGCGTCTCGGTCTCGCACCGTTCGCACGGCTCGACCGGCAACCGTCAGGATCCCGGCCGCACCTTCCCCGGCAAGAAGATGGCCGGTCACCTGGGTCAGGAAACCGTCTCGGTCCAGAACCTGACCGTCGTCCGCATCGACGCCGAGCGCGGCCTGATCCTGGTCAAGGGCGCGGTCCCGGGCCACGACGGCACGTTCCTGAAGGTCCGCGACGCGATCAAGAAGGCCCGTCCGGCCGAAGCGCCCTTCCCGGGCGGCATCAAGTCGAAGTCGGCTCCCGCCGCCGAGCAGCCCGCCGAGACCCCGGCGGAGGACGCCGCTCCGGCCGCCGAAGCCACCGAAGGCGGTGAAGCGTAATGAAACTCTCGGTCATCAAACTGGACGGCAAGGCCTCTGGCGACGTCGAGCTGTCGGACGCCGTGTTCGGCATCACCGACATCCGCGGCGACCTGCTGGCCCGCTACGTCAACTGGCAGCTGGCCAAGCGCCGCGCCGGCACGCACAAGGTTCAGACCCGGAACGAGAACTCTCGCACCGGCAAGAAGATGTACAAGCAGAAGGGCACCGGCGGCGCCCGCCACGGCTCGCGTCGTGCGCCCCAGTTCGTCGGCGGCTCGCGCGCCTTCGGCCCGGTCGTCCGCGACCACGGCTTCTCGCTGCCCAAGAAGGTCCGCGCCCTGGCGCTGCGCCACGCCCTGTCGTCCAAGGTCGTCTCGGGCGATCTGGTCGTCGTGGACTCGGTGGACGTCAAGGAAGCCAAGACCGCCAAGCTGCGCGAGCAGTTCGGCAAGCTGGGCTGGACCAAGACCCTGATCATCGCCGGCCCCGAAGTGAACGAGAACTTCGGCCTGGCCGCCCGCAACATCCCGCACGTGGACGTGCTGCCGAACGCCGGCCTGAACGTCTACGACATCCTGCGCGCGGACAAGCTGGTGCTGACCAAGGCCGCCATCGACGCGATCGAGGCCCGCTTCGCCAAGAAGGAGGCCGCGTGATGGCCGGCGCCCAACCCACCGCCAAGCACTACGACACGATCCTGGCTCCGGTGATCACCGAGAAGGCCACGATCCTGTCCGAGCAGAACAAGGTCGTCTTCCGCGTCGCCGGAACCTCGACCAAGGATGAGATCGCCGCGGCGGTCGAAAGCCTGTTCAAAGTCAACGTCGTCAAGGTCAACACCCTGGTGCAGAAGGGCAAGACCAAGCGGTTCCGGGGCATCCAGGGCCGTCGCGTCGACATCAAGAAAGCGATCGTGACGCTGGCCGAGGGCCAGTCGATCGACGTCACCACGGGGCTCTGATCCGATGGCGCTGAAGACTTACAATCCGACGTCGCCGGGCCGCCGCGCCCTGGTGCTGGTCGACCGCTCGGAGCTCCACAAGGGCCGTCCCGAGAAGTCGCTGGTCGAGGGCCTGACCAAGTCGGGCGGCCGCGGCCAGGGCGGCCGGATCGCCGTCCGCTTCCGCGGCGGCGGCGCCAAGACGCTGTACCGCAAGATCGATTTCAAGCGTCGCAAGTTCGACGCGATCGGCACGGTCGAGCGTCTGGAATACGATCCGAACCGCACCGCCTTCATCGCCCTGGTGACCTACGCCGACGGCGAGAAGACCTACATCATCGCGCCGCAACGCCTGAAGGCGGGCGACACGGTGGTCGCGGGCGAGAAGGTCGACGTCAAGCCGGGCAACGCCATGCCGCTGCGCTCGATGCCGGTCGGCACGATCATCCACAACATCGAGATGAAGCCGGGCAAGGGCGCCCAGCTGGCCCGTTCGGCCGGCGCCTACGCCCAGCTGGTCGGTCGCGACGCCGGCTACGCCCAGATCCGTCTGGGGTCGGGCGAGCTGCGCATGGTGCTGGACACCTGCATGGCCACGGTGGGCGCGGTGTCGAACCCCGACCACATGAACCAGAACCTCGGCAAGGCCGGGCGCGTCCGTCACATGGGCTTCCGTCCGCACGTTCGCGGCGTGGCCATGAACCCGATCGACCACCCGCACGGTGGTGGTGAAGGCCGGACCTCGGGCGGCCGCACGCCGGTCACGCCCTGGGGCAAGGACACCAAGGGCACCCGCACCCGCAAGAACAAGGCGACGGACAAGTACATCAT
The DNA here is from genome assembly GCA_943371835.1 of Afipia felis. GTDB lineage: Bacteria > Pseudomonadota > Alphaproteobacteria > Caulobacterales > Caulobacteraceae > Brevundimonas. The sequence continues at coordinate 6,626 of CALRWJ020000012.1, forward strand.
CCGCAGCCGCCACGCTAAGAAGGCTCGCTAAGACATGGCCCGCTCCTCCTGGAAAGGCCCGTTCGTCGACGGGTATCTGCTCAAGAAGGCCGACGCCGTCTCGTCGTCGGGTCGCAAGGACGTGATCAAGACCTGGTCGCGCCGCTCCACTATCCTGCCGCAGTTCGTCGGTCTGACGTTCGGCGTCCACAACGGCCAGAAGCACGTGCCGGTGTCGGTCTCCGAAGAGATGGTCGGCATGAAGTTCGGCGAGTTCGCCCCGACCCGGAACTTCCCGGGCCACGCGGCGGACAAGAAGGCCAAGAGGAAGTAACCGATGGCCCAGACCAAGAACGAACGTCGGGTCGCCCCGACTGAAGCCCGCGCCAAGCTGGTGAACGTCCGGATCAGCCCCCAGAAGCTGAACCTGGTCGCCGCCTCCATCCGCGGCCTGCCGGTCCAGAAGGCGCTGAACGAGCTGGAATTCAGCCGCAAGCGCATCGCGACCGACGTGCGCAAGGTGCTCTACAGCGCCGTGTCGAACGCGGAGAACAACCACAACCTCGACATCGACAACCTGGTCGTCGCCGAGGCCTTCGTGGGCAAGAACCTGGTGATGAAGCGTTTCGCGAGCCGCGCTCGTGGCCGCTCGTCGCGCATCCTGAAACCGTTCAGCGAGATCACCATCGTGGTCCGCGAAGCCGGCGAGGCCGCCTGATGGGTCAGAAAGTCAATCCGATCGGTCTGCGCCTCGGCGTCAACCGTACCTGGGACAGCCGCTGGTTCGCCGGCGGTCAGGAATACGCCAAGCTGCTGCACCAGGACCTGAAGCTGCGCGAGTGGCTGAAGGAGCGCCTGTCGGCCGCCGGCGTGTCGCGCATCATCATCGAGCGTCCGCACAAGAAGTGCCGCGTCACGATCTACGCCGCCCGTCCGGGCGTCGTGATCGGCAAGAAGGGCGCCGACATCGAGAAGCTGCGCAAGGACATCGCGGCCCAGACCGAAGGCGAGGTTCACCTGAACATCGTCGAGGTCCGCAAGCCGGAAGTCGACGCCCAGCTGGTCGCCGAGAACATCGCCCAGCAGCTGGAGCGCCGCGTCGCGTTCCGTCGCGCCATGAAGCGCGCCATGCAATCGGCCATGCGTCTGGGCGCCAAGGGCATCCGGATGAACGTCTCGGGCCGTCTGGGCGGCGCGGAAATCGCGCGCATGGAATGGTACCGCGAAGGCCGCGTGCCGCTGCACACCCTGCGCGCCGACATCGACTACGGCTTCTACGAAGCCAAGACGACCTACGGCATCATCGGCGTGAAGGTCTGGGTGTTCAAAGGCGAGGTGCTGGAGCACGACCCGATGGCCCAGGACAAGCGCTGGGCCCAGGAAGCCTCCGGTCCGTCGTCCAACGAAGGCCGCGAGCGCGGCCCCCGCGGCGACCGCGGTCCGCGTCGCGATCGCGGGCGTGAGGGCTAAGTCATGCTGCAACCGAAGAAGACCAAGTTCCGCAAGGCCTTCAAGGGCCGCATTCACGGCTCGGCCAAGGGCGGCTTCTCGCTGAACTTCGGCTCGTACGGCCTGAAGACGCTGGAGCCGGAACGCATCACCGCGCGTCAGATCGAGGCGGCCCGCCGCGCGATCACCCGCCAGATGAAGCGTCAGGGCCGCGTCTGGATCCGCGTGTTCCCCGACCTGCCGGTCACCGGCAAGCCGGCGGAAGTCCGGATGGGCAAGGGCAAGGGCGCCGTGGACCATTGGGCCGCGCGCTGCCACCCGGGCCGCATCTTGTTCGAAATCGACGGCGTGCCCGACGACATCGCCCGCGAGGCGCTGCGTCTCGGCGCCGCCAAGCTGCCGGTCCGCACCAAGGTGGTCACCCGCCTGGACGCCGGCGTCGCTCATGTGGAGGCCGCCGCCTGATGGCCAAGATCGCCGATCTCCGGTCGCAAACCGCCGACCAGCTGTCCGACGAGCTGCTGAAGCTCAAGAAGGAGCAGTTCAACCTGCGCTTCCAGGCCGCCACCGGCCAGATGGAAAAGACCCACCGGGTCTCGGAAGTGCGCAAGGACATCGCCCGCATCTCCACGCTGCTGCGTGAGAAGCGCGTGAACGCGTAAGGAAACGAAGATGCCGAAGCGAATTCTCGAAGGCGTGGTCGTCTCCGACAAGGGCGACAAGACCGTCGTCGTCAAGGTCGAGCGCACCCTGCTGCACCCGGTCCTGAAGAAGACCGTGCGCCGCTCCAAGAAGTATCACGCCCACGACGAAAGCAACGCGCTGAAGGTCGGCGACGTGGCCCGCATCGTGGAGTGCGCCCCCAAGTCCAAGCTGAAGCAGTGGGAAGTCGTTTCCACCGCCTCGGCCTCGTAATCAGAAGGATCTGATCAAATGATCCAGATGCAAACTAACCTGGAAGTGGCCGACAATTCGGGCGCCCGCCGGGTCATGTGCATCAAGGTGCTGGGCGGCTCGAAGCGCCGCTACGCCTCGATCGGCGACACCATCGTCGCCTCCGTGAAGGAAGCCATCCCGCGCGGCCGTGTGAAGAAGGGCGACGTCGTGCGCGCCATCGTCGTGCGCACCGCCAAGGACATCAACCGCAAGGACGGTTCGGTGATCCGCTTCGACAAGTCGGCCGCCGTGATCGTCAACAAGCAGAACGAGCCGGTCGGCACCCGCATCTTCGGCCCGGTTCCGCGCGAGCTGCGCGCCAAGAACCACATGAAGATCATCTCGCTGGCTCCGGAGGTCCTGTAACATGGCCGCCAAGATCAAATCGGGCGACACCGTCGTCGTCCTGACCGGCAAGGACAAGGGCCGCACCGGCAAGGTGACCAAGGTCCTGCCGAGCGAAAACCGCGTCGTCGTGCAAGGCGTCAACATGGTTCAGCGCCACACGCGCCCGACCCAGGCTGACCCCCAAGGCGGCATCAAGAACAAGGAAGCGTCGCTGCACGTCTCGAACGTCGCGATCGCCGACGCCAACGGCAAGGCGACCCGCGTCGGCTTCCGCATGGACGGCGACAAGAAGGTGCGCTTCGCCAAGACCACGGGAGACGCCCTGTAATGGCCGCCACCGAAGACAAGTACATCCCGCGCCTGAAGACGGACTATCAGTCCCGCATCCGCACGGCGATGAAGGAAAAGTTCGGCTACACCAACGAGATGCAGGTGCCCAAGCTGGACAAGATCGTCCTGAACATGGGCATCGGCGAAGCCGTCGCCGACTCCAAGAAGGCCACCGCGGCCCTCAAGGACCTGACCATGATCGCCGGCCAGAAGGCCGTGCCGACCAAGGCCCGCAACTCCATCGCCGGCTTCAAGCTGCGCGAAGGCATGGTCGTGGGCGGCAAGGTCACGCTGCGCGGCGACCAGATGTACGAGTTCCTGGACCGGTTCATCACGATCGCTCTGCCGCGCGTGAAGGACTTCCGTGGCCTGAAGGGCACCTCGTTCGACGGTCGCGGCAACTACGCCACGGGTCTGAAGGAACACATCGTGTTCCCGGAGATCAACTACGACCAGATCGACCAGATGTGGGGCATGGACATCATCGTCTGCACCACGGCCAAGACCGATGAGGAGGCCAAGGCCCTTCTCACCGAGTTCAAGTTCCCGTTCGTGAACTGAGCGGGAAGGAAAGAGCACAATGGCTAAGAAAAGCGCCGTAAACCGCAACGAAGCCGTCAAGGCCCTGGTTGCGAAGTATGCCGCGAAGCGCGCCGCCCTGAAGGCGATCGCGAACGACGAGTCGCTGCCGCTGGAGGAGCGCTTCGACGCGCGCCTGAAGCTGGCCGCCCTGCCGCGCAACTCGGCTCCCTCGCGGATCCGCAACCGTTGCGAGGTGACGGGTCGTCCGCGCGCCTACTATCGCAAGCTGAAAATGAGCCGGATCGCGCTGCGCGAGCTGGGCAACAAGGGCCAGATCCCCGGCCTGACGAAGTCGAGCTGGTAAGGGGAACACGACCATGATGATCAACGATCCCCTGAGCGACATGATCGCCCGCATCAAGAACGCCGCGACCCGCAAGCGTTCCAAGGTGCTGACCCCCGCCAGCCGCCTGCGCCAGCGCGTCCTCGACGTGCTGCAGGACGAAGGCTACATCCGCGGCTACTCCCTGGTGCAGAACCCGGGCGAGTTTCCGCAGTTCGAAATCGAGCTGAAGTACTTCGACGGCCAGCCGGTGATCGCCGAGATCGCCCGCGTCTCGAAGCCGGGCCGCCGCGTCTATTCGGCGATCTCGGACCTGAAGCCGGTCAAGAACGGCCTCGGCATCTCCATCCTCTCGACTTCCAAGGGCGTCATGTCCGACGCCGCCGCCCGCGACCAGAACGTCGGCGGCGAAGTCCTCTGCAGGGTCTACTGATATGTCCCGGATCGGCAAGAAAACCATCGCCGTGCCGAAGGGCGTGACCGTCACGCTCGACGGCCAGACCGTCACCGTCAAGGGACCGAAGGGCGAGCGCGCCTGGACCGTCGCCGACGAGATCGAGGTCACCCAGGGCGACGACGGCCTGTCGCTGTCGCCCCGGGCCGACACCCCGCGTGCCCGCGCGATGTGGGGCCTGTCGCGCACGCTGGTCGACAACATGGTCGTCGGCGTCACGGACGGCTTCGACAAGACGCTGGAACTGGTCGGCGTGGGCTACCGCGCGGCCATGAAGGGCAACGCTCTGTCGCTGCAGCTCGGCTTCTCGCACGAAGTCGACATCGACCCGCCGGCCGGCGTCACCTTCGCGGTGCCGAAGCAGACCGAGATCAAGATCTCGGGCGCCGACAAGCAGGCCGTCGGCCAGATCGCCGCGGTGATCCGCAAGCTGCGTCCGCCGGAGCCCTACAAGGGCAAGGGCGTCCGCTACGCCGGCGAGAAGGTGCGTCGCAAGGAAGGCAAGAAGAAGTAAGCCATGGCCACCACTCTCAAGCAAAACGCCAAGCGCCGCGCCGAGCGCACCCGCCGCCGCCTCAAGTCCGTGGCCAACGGTCGCCTGCGTCTGTCGGTGCACCGTTCGGACAAGAACATCTCGGCCCAGGTCATCGACGACGCCCAGGGCGTCACGATCGCCGCCGCCTCGTCGCTGGAAGGCGGCAAGGGGTCCAAGGGTTCGGACGTCGCGGCCGCCGCCAAGATCGGCAAGCTCATCGCCGAACGCGCGATCGAAAAGGGCGTCAAGGACGTCGTCTTCGACCGCGGCGGTTACATTTATCATGGACGGGTGAAGGCGCTGGCGGATGCCGCGCGTGAAGCCGGCCTGAACTTCTAAGGGATCGAGAAGCATGGCTCGTGAACCCAACCGCGGCGGCGGCGACCGCAACCGCCGCGACAACCGCAACGGCCCGGCCGGCGACGACGCCGACTCGGACATCGTCGAGAAGCTGGTCCACATCAACCGCGTCGCCGCCACCGTGAAGGGCGGCCGCCGGTTCTCGTTCGCGGCCCTGATGGTCGTCGGCGACGGCAAGGGCCGCGTCGGCTTCGGTCACGGCAAGGCGCGCGAAGTGCCGGAAGCCATCCGCAAGGCGACCGAAGAAGCCAAGAAGACCATGATCAAGGTTCCGCTGCGCGAGAACCGCACCCTGCACCACGACGGCTCGGGCCGTTGGGGCGCCGGCAAGATCATGATGCGCGCCGCCCCTCCCGGGACCGGCGTCATCGCGGGCGGTCCGATGCGCGCCGTGCTCGAAACTCTCGGCGTTCAGGACGTCGTGGGCAAGTCGACCGGCTCGTCGAACCCCTACAACATGATCCGCGCCACGTTCGAGGCGCTGAAGGTCCAGTCGTCGCCGCGCATGGTCGCGTCCAAGCGCGGCAAGAAGGTCTCCGACCTGATGGGCCGCCGCAACGACGGCGCCTCGGCGCCGGAAGCCGTGGAGTCCTGAGCATGGCCAAGCAAGACGCCAAGACCGTCACCGTGCGCCAGACCGGCAGCCCGATCCGCCGCAAGGCCGATCAGCGCGCCACCCTGGTGGGCCTGGGCCTTAACCGCGTGGGCCGCGAGTCGACCCTGGAGGACACTCCGGCGGTGCGCGGCATGATCGCCAAGGTCGGCCACATGGTCGAAGTGGTCGAGAAGTAAGCGTCTCCGCAACTTGCAGAGACCCGAAGGGCCGCCTATAGGCGGCCCTTCGATTTTTCAACGCCGAGTCCGGACCCGGTCCGGGCGCTAGCACCCGAAAGGATCAGGCACATGAAATTGAACGAAATCCGCGACAACGAAGGCGCCCACAAGAAGCGCATGCGCGTCGGCCGGGGCCCGGGCTCGGGCAAGGGCAAGACCTCGGGCCGCGGCGTCAAGGGCCAGAAGTCCCGCACCGGCGTGTCGCTGCTGGGCTTCGAAGGCGGCCAGATGCCGCTGTACATGCGCATGCCCAAGCGCGGCTTCAACAATCCCAACGCCCTGAAGCTGGCCGAGGTGAACCTGTGGCGTCTGCAGGACGCCGTGGATTCCAAGAAGCTGGACGTGAAGTCGGAGATCAACGGCGAGGCGCTGGTCGCCGCCGGCGTGATCCGCCGCGTCAAGGACGGCGTCCGCATCCTGGGCACCGGCGAGCTGAAGGCCAAGCTGAACCTGGTCGTCTGGTCGGCGTCTGCCGGCGCGGTCAAGGCCATCGAGGCCGCCGGCGGTTCGGTGACGCAACAGCGCGTCGCCGCCGAGGAAAAGGCCGCGGCCCGCGTCGAGAAGCGCAACGCCGCCAAGGGCAAGGCCCCCGCGCCCAAGGCGCCCAAGGGTGACGCCAACAAGGTCTCGGCCCGCGCCAAGCGCACCGCGGCCAAGGCCGGCAAGTAACGAAAAAGAGCGGGGCGGTCTGGCTGACGGACCGCCCTTCGCCTATCTGGACGCAGGCGTCGTCGTCGCAACCGATGCGCCGCGTTCTGATCAGTCGGGGTGACGACACATGGCTTCGGCCGCCGAACAACTCGCAGCCAACATGAACATGGGCTCGTTCGCCAAGGCGACCGAGCTGCACAAACGCCTGGTCTTCACGCTGGTGGCGCTGCTGGTCTACCGCATCGGCACCTTCGTGCCGATCCCGGGGATCAACTCGCAACAGTTCCTGGCCTTCTTCGCCGATCCCGACGGACAGCGCGGCATCCTGGACATGTTCAACATGTTCTCCGGCGGCGCGGTCGAGCGCATGGCCGTCTTCGCGCTGAACGTGATGCCCTACATCTCGGCGTCCATCATCGTCCAGCTGATGGCGGCGGTGTATCCGCCGTGGGAGAAGCTGCGTAAGGAAGGCGGCGAAAGCGGCCGCAAGCAGCTGAACCAGTACACGCGCTACCTCACCGTCGTGCTGGCGCTGATGCAGTCGTTCGGCATCGCCGTGGGCCTGAACGCCCAGGCCGGTCTGGTCGACAATCCGGGCCTGTTCTTCATCGTCTCGACCGTCACCGTCCTGACGGGCGGCACCATGTTCCTGATGTGGCTGGGCGAGCAGGTGACCGCGCGCGGCGTCGGCAACGGCATCTCGCTGATCATCTTCGCCGGCATCGTGGCGGTCCTGCCGTCGACGGTCGGCCGTCTGCTGGGCCTGACCCAGCAGGGCCAGATGTCGGTCTTCATGCTGTTCCTGTTCGTGATCCTGGCGGTCGTCACCGTCGGCTTCATCGTCTTCATGGAGCGCGCCCAGCGCCGCCTTCTGATCCAGTATCCCAAGCGCCAGGAAGGCAACCGCATGGCGGGTGGAGAGCGCAGCTTCCTGCCGCTGAAGGTGAACACCGCCGGCGTCATCCCGCCGATCTTCGCCTCGTCGCTGCTGCTGCTTCCGGCGACCGCGGCCCAGTTCACGGCCAACGCCAACCTGCCGCCGTGGCTGTCGTCCTGGCTGCCGATCGTCACCGGTCAGCTGACCCATGGCCAGCCGCTGTTCATCGCGCTGTACGCCGCGCTGATCATCTTCTTCTGCTTCTTCTATACCTCGATCACCTTCAACCCCGAGGACACGGCCGAGAACCTGCGCAAGTACGGGGGCTTCCTGCCGGGCATCCGTCCGGGCAAGCGTACGGCGGAGTATCTGGACTACGTCCTGACGCGTCTGACGGTCATCGGCGCGGGCTACATCACCCTGGTCTGCCTGCTGCCGGAGTTCATGGTCATGGGGCTGGGCACGTCGATGTACTTCGGCGGCACCTCCATCCTGATCGTGGTCTCGGTGACCATGGACACCGTCTCGCAGATCCAGTCGCACCTGCTGGCGCACCAGTACGAGGGCCTGATCAAGAAGGCCAAGCTGCGCGGGCGCGGTCGGGGCACGACGGCTCCGGCCCGCCGGTGATCCGGAGCTGAAGGGGAGGGCGCCGTGAATCTGATCCTGTTCGGACCGCCCGCGGCGGGCAAGGGCACCCAGGCCAAGCGTCTGGTAGAGACGCGCGGCATGATCCAGCTGTCGACCGGCGACATGCTGCGCGCGGCCATCGCCTCCGGCTCGGACCTGGGCCTGAAGGTCAAGGACGTGCTCGCGCGCGGCGACCTGGTCACCGACGAGATCGTCATCGCCCTGATCGAGGATCGCCTGGCCGAGGCCGAGGCCGCCGGCGGCGCCATCTTCGACGGCTTCCCGCGCACGGTGGCCCAGGCCGAGGCGCTCGACGCCATGCTGGCCAAGCGCGGCGCGCGCATCGACCGCGTCGTGCGGCTTAAGGTCGACGACGCCGCCCTGACCGCCCGCATCACGAAGCGGTTCGAGGATCAGGGGCGTCCGGACGACAACCCCGAGACGTTCAAGGACCGGCTGGCGGTCTACAACCGCAACACCGCGCCGCTGCTGCCCTATTACGAGGCCAAGGGCCTGCTGACCGAGATCGACGGCATGGGGTCGATCGACCAGGTCGCCGCCGCCATGGACGCCGCGCTGGACGCCTGAACCCCGGCTGACCGATCCGCCCCGTCGTGCGTTAAGCTTCGGCATGACAGGGCAGGGCATGGATCGAGGCACGCACACCTCCGGGAAGAAGCGCTGGCGCACGGTCGCGATCTACGCCGCCGTCGTCGTCGCGCACGCGGCCGTGTTCGCCGTGATCGCGCGCAACACGCCGTCGCCGCCGCTTCCGCTGCCCAGCCCGCCGTTCGAGATCACCCTGTTCCGGCCCACGCCGCCTCCGCCTCCGCCGCCCCCGCCCCCGCCGGAGCCTGCGGTCGAGGTGGGAGGGGGCGCGCCCGCCGCGCCGTCGGTCGTCCGTCCCGCGCGCACGCCGCCGCCCCGGCCCGAGGTCGTGGCCCCGCCGCGTCCCGCGCCGACCCCGCCCGAGGTGGTGGTCGGAACCTCGCCCAGCCCCGGCGTCACGCCCGGTCCGGGTCAGGGCGGCCAGGGCACGGGGCAGGGCGGGGGCCAGGGCAGCGGCGTCGGCCCCGGTTCGGGCACCGTCCGTGCCCGCCCGATCCGCCAGGCCTCGATGCGCGAGCTGCAGGGCCTGCACCCCGCCGCCGCCCGCGGCCGGTCGGGTCGGGTGGTCGTGACGTGCGAGGTCCAGCTGGACACGCGCCTGGACGGCTGCCGCGTGGTCTCCGAAACGCCGCCGGGGCTGGGCTTCGGCCCGGCGGGCGTCGCCGCGGCCGAGCGCTTCTATCGTTTCACGCCGCAGGTCCGGAACGGCGCTGAGGAGGTCAGCGACATCACCATCATCGTCGAGTTCGGCCGTCCGGGCCGCTGAATCCACCCCGATGTGGAACCGGAACGACGCCCAAGTCTTGCCGGACTGTTGACGCCCGCTGAATCACGGCTATAAGGGCGCCCTTCCGCGAAGGGCGCCAACGCTCCAGGTCTGTTGACCGGAGCGTTTGTTGCGTCCGGTTTGCGCGTACTTGGAGATCTTCGTGGCCCGTATCGCTGGCGTCAACATCCCGACCAACAAGCGCGTTCTGATCGCGCTGCAGTACATCCACGGCATCGGCCCGGCCGCCGCCCAGGACATCATCGGCAAGGTGGGCATCGAGGACGCCCGTCGCGTCAATCAGCTGACCGACGCCGAAGTGCTGCAGATCCGCGAGACGATCGACCGCGACTACACCGTCGAGGGCGACCTGCGCCGCGAGACGTCGATGAACATCAAGCGTCTGATGGACCTGGCCTGCTACCGCGGCCTGCGTCACCGCAAGGGCCTGCCGGTCCGTGGCCAGCGCACGCACACCAACGCCCGCACCCGCAAGGGTCCCGCCAAGCCGATCGCCGGCAAGAAGAAGTAAGAGAGAGCCGAACCGATGGCCAAGGAACCGGGTCGCGTCAAACGCCGCGAGCGCAAGAACATCACGTCGGGCGTCGCCCACGTGAACGCCAGCTTCAACAACACGATGGTCACCATCACCGACGCTCAGGGCAACGCCATCTCGTGGTCGTCGGCCGGGCACATGGGCTTCAAGGGTTCGCGCAAGTCGACCCCGTACGCCGCCCAGATGGCCGCCGAGGACGCGGGCAAGAAGGCCGCCGAACACGGCGTCAAGACGCTGGAAGTCAACGTCTCGGGCCCCGGCTCCGGCCGCGAGTCGGCCCTGCGCGCGCTGCAGGCCGTCGGCATGACCATCACGACCATCCGCGACGTCACGCCGATGCCGCACAACGGCTGCCGTCCGCCCAAGCGTCGCCGCGTCTAAGCGACGTCCGACGCCGCCTGATTTTTTCCGTCGGCCCCGCCTCCCTGACGAGGTGAGAGGGGCCGGCGACACTCGTTTCGAGGGACACACATGATCGAACGTAACTGGCAAGAGCTGATCCGTCCCGAGAAGCCGCAGATCGAGACCGGTTCCGACGCCCAGCGCAAGGCGCGCCTGGTGGCCGAACCCCTGGAACGCGGCTTCGGCGTGACGCTCGGCAACGCCCTGCGCCGCGTTCTGCTGTCGTCGCTGCAAGGCGCGGCGGTCACGGCCATCCAGATCGACGGCGTGGTGCACGAATTCTCGTCGCTGGAAGGCGTGCGGGAAGACGTCGTCGACATCGTCCTGAACATCAAGCAGCTGGCCCTGCGCATGCACGCAGAGGGTCCGAAGCGCATGACGCTGAAGGCGACCGGCCCCGGTCCGGTCACCGCCGGCCAGATCGACGTGCCGTCCGACATCGAGGTGCTGAACCCCGATCACGTGATCTGCACGCTGGACGACGGCGCGACCGTGCGCATGGAACTGACCGTCCAGAACGGCAAGGGCTACGTCGCCTCGGAGAAGAACCGTCCGGAAGACGCGCCGATCGGCCTGATCGCCGTCGACGCCCTGTATTCGCCGGTCAAGAAGGTCGCCTACCGCGTCGAGCCGACCCGCCAGGGTCAGTCGCTGGACTACGACAAGCTGATCATGGAAGTCGAAACCAACGGCGCCGTGTCGCCGGTGGACGCGGTGGCCTACGCCTCGCGCATCCTCCAGGACCAGCTGCAGATCTTCATCACCTTCGACGAGCCGAAGAAGGCCGAGGCCCTGTCGGAAGGCAAGCCCGACCTGCCGTTCAACCCGGCCCTGCTGAAGAAGGTGGACGAGCTGGAGCTGTCGGTCCGTTCGGCCAACTGCCTGAAGAACGACAACATCGTCTACATCGGCGACCTGATCCAGAAGACCGAGGGCGAGATGCTTCGCACCCCGAACTTCGGCCGCAAGTCGCTGAACGAGATCAAGGAAGTGCTGGCGACCATGGGCCTGTCCCTCGGCATGGACGTGCCGAACTGGCCGCCGGAAAACATCGAAGACCTGGCCAAGAAGTTCGACGACCAGATCTGAGTTCAACCCTCCGCCCGTCTCCCGCAGGGAGAATGACGGGGCGGTTAGAAGAATACGGGCCCAGGTCCCTTCGGGGAAACCAGGCACGGAGTAGGAGAGACCCCGATGCGCCACGGCGCCGCCCATCGCAAGCTCGGTCGCACGACCAGCCACCGCCAGGCCATGTTCGCCAACATGGCCGCCTCGCTGATCAAGCATGAGCAGATCACGACGACCCTGCCGAAGGCGAAGGAACTGCGTCCCTTCGTCGAGAAGCTGGTCACGCTCGGCAAGAAGGGCGACCTGCACGCCCGTCGTCAGGCCATCAGCCAGGTCCGCGACGTGACCCAGGTCGGCAAGCTGTTCGACACCATCGCGCCGCGCTACTCGGCCCGCAACGGCGGCTACATCCGCATCATGAAGGCCGGCTTCCGCCACGGCGACAACGCCGCCATGGCCGTGATCGAATTCGTCGATCGCGACGTGGACGCCAAGGGTCTGGACTCCGGCCCGGTGCAGGCGTTCGACGACGGCGAAGAGTGATTGCCGCCCGTCACGGGCGACGCTGACGAAATCAGGGGGCGGCCGGGGAAACCGGGCCGCCCCTTCGCTTGTGCGATCACTCCGGCGGCGGCGCCTGCTCCTCGACGCCCTGATCCCGGTCCGCGTACATCGCCGCGGCGACGCCCGAAATCTGGGCCCGCGGGTCCTTCTGGTTGCGGTCCCCGGAATAGACGGCGCCCAGATAGGCCAGATCCCACGCCGTCAGCTCCGGCACGGCGGCGGGGTCCGCGAAGACGTTCAGTATGGTCGAGAATTGCGCCACGTCGGCGTCCGGGTCGATCTGGGCGAAGGCCACCATGGCCGCGTAATCCGCCAGTTGGTTCAGCGACAGCGCCTCGGTCTGGTCCAGGTCGATGATGACGTAGGCCCGCAGCAGAACGTTGCGCACCGCCGTCCGGGTCCGGCCCAGACCGGGAATGCGCGGCGGGTCCTGGCCCGGCAGGGCCACGGCCGGGAGGCCCTGGCCGGCGACGACGGGCATGGAGACGTGCCACCAGCGGATGGGCCGGTCCGTCTCGACGAAGCGTTCCAGCTCCAGCCGCGTCTTGGAGGCGCCGGCATAGTCGGGGCGAAAGGCGTTCGGGCTGCGGTCGACCAGGGCGCGGGCCATGCCCTGACCGTCGTCGGTGGCGACCACCAGCACGTTGGCGCGGCATCCCGGCTCGCCCACCGTCAGGCCCAGTTCGCGGGCGCGGTCCGAGATCCTGTCGGCGATCGCCTGCGCCACGTCGGCCCGCAGATTGGCCACGCCCACGCAGACGCCGCCGCGGCGGCTCCACCGGGCCGGCGCGCGACCTTGGGGAGGCGAGGTGATTTCCCCGACGAACGCCTGGATCTGCTCGCGCAGGGACACGTTGCCGATGACGACCACGTCGTCGACGCGCACGGGCTCGTCCGGCCGGTCCTGGGCCGTCGCTCCCGTCGCCAGCCCAGCCGACAAGGCCCCAGCCAGCGCCCAGCCCGCAACCGTCGTCCGCTTCATGTCCCGCCTCCCACGCGTCGGCGGCGCCCGCTCGACGTTCCCGGGGCTCAGGATGGGCCAATCCCGCCCCCGCGTCCAATCGGGCGCGTCGGGGCAAGGCGCGTCAGTCGTCGGGCGGCGCGTCCGGCTCCGACCCCTCGTCCGGCGGTTCGCCGTCGCGCACCGTCCGGTGCATGTCCGAGGCGATCGGCCCCATTTGCACTGCGGGGTTCCGGCGGTTCAGCTCCACCTCGTACAGCGCCTGCAGATAGGCGCGGTCCCAATCGGTCATCTCCGACGCCGCCGTCGGATGGGCGACGACGTTCAGAATCGAGGGAAAATCGCCGACCTCGTGATCCGGATCGATCTGGGCGAAGGCGACCATGGCGACGTAGTCGCTGAGCTGCGTCAGCGTCAGATCCTCGACCTGGTCGACGTCCACGATGATGAAGGCGCGGCGCAGCTCGTTCCGGATGGGCGTGGTCAGGCGGCTGGGCGTCGAGCGGATGCGCGGAATGACGTCAGACCCCGGCATCCGCACCGCGACGGCCCCCGACTCGGTCAGGGGGATCGCCACGTGCCACCAGCGGATGGCGCGGTCGGAGGTGGTGAAGTCGGCCAGCCGCGCCTTGCTGGCCGCCGCGCCGGCATAGTCCGGACGAAAGGCGTTGGGGCTGCGCTCGACCAGGGCGGCGGCCAGCGTCGGCGCGTCGTCGGTGAACATCACCAGGACGTTAGCCCCGCACCCCGGCTCTCCCACCGGCAGATGCAGAAAATCCGCCACGTCGGAAACGCGGTCGGCCACGAACTGGGCGGACGCCGGCTCCAGGTTCGCCACGCCGACGCAGACGCCGGCCCGCTCGTTCCACCGCGCCGGTCCTCTCCCGCGTGGCGGCGCCGTCACGGCGCCGACGAACGAGCCGATCTGGTCCCGCAGGGACGTCCCCAGCACGACGACGTCGTCGACGCGGGCCGGCTCCGCCTGCGACCCGTCCTGCGCTTGCGCCCCGCCGCCGATCGCGCACAGCACGAGCGCCGACAGGACGCTCGCCGACGTGCGCCGCGTCGCCCGCCTCATTCCTTCGACAGGTCCTGCCGCTGGAACCACGCCAGCGCCGCGGCCAAGGGCGCGGCGATCCAGATCGCCAGCGTCACCCACCCCCGCGTCACCAGGTCCGCCGCCGGCGCTTGGGCTCCGCCCTTCAGGGCGGCGGACACGACGTCGTATCCCTGTCCCGGGTTGATCAGGAACGCCAGCCAGCCGTCGGTCTCCAGCCCCATCCCGGCCAGGGCGAACGGCGCGAAGATCTGGGCGATGCTCAGCACGATCGGCACGAACAGCGCGGCCAGCAGCGAGCGCGACAGCACCCCCGCCACCAGCGACAGCATCGTCACCTGCAGGATCCGCAGTCCCGACGCGCCGAACAGGGCGAACGCCTTGCCGATCTGGCCGTCGGACGCGTCGAACGTCATGGCGCGGCCCAGCATCGACGCGCTGATCGCCTTCTCGATCATCGCTCCGATCGTCAGCACGATCATCGCCACGACCGCCAGGGCGGCGAAGGTCAGCACCTTGCCCAGCAGCAGGGGCGCCCGACCGTTCCGGGCGCTGATCAGCCGCCACGTCTCCCAGCGATAGTCGCCGGTGTACAGCGTCGCCGCGCCGATCAGCAGGAACAGCAAGGCCAGCGGATTGGCGACGTTGGCCGTCGCGGACATCAGCTCATTGGCCATGTTCATCGGCGCGCCGGACAGGGCGATCAACAGCTCCGGCGGCATCTTCTCGCCGGTCAGCTTGTCGGCGCTGGCCTTCAGCACCGCATTGCCGATCAGGCCCATGACCACGCCCAGGATCGGCAGGAACAGCACCGTCCAGAACAGGACCGTCCGGTTGCGCCCCAGACGATAGGTTTCCGCGCGGAAGGCGTCAGCCAGCATGGATCGCCTCCTGCGCCTGCACGGCGCCGGTTTCGGTGAAGAAGATGGCCTCCAGGTCGGTGCCGACCCAGCGGGCCTCCTCGACCTCGACGCCGCGGTCGATCAGCGCCTTCAGCAGGGCGGGGGCCTCGGCGCGCGGCACGGCGGCCATGACGGCGTCGGTCCCCTCGGCCGTGCCCTTCTGGCCCAGCAGGTCCAGCGCCGCCGCCTGCGGCCGCAGCGTCAGACGCAGCCGCTCGCCGGCCCCGGTCAGTTCGCCGACCGCGCCTTCCAGCACCAGCCGGCCCTTGTTCAGGATCGCCACCCGGTCGCAGACGCGCTGGACCTCCAGCAGCTGGTGGCTGGCCAGCACGACCGTCAGGCCGTCGTCCACGGCCAGGCTGCGGATCAGCTGGCGCATCTCCTGAATGCCGGGCGGATCCATGCCGCTGGTCGGCTCGTCCAGGATGACCAGTTCCGGCTCGGTCATCAGCGCGGCGGCGACGCCCAGCCGCTGCATCATGCCGACGGAGAAGCCGCGCACGCGCCGGTCCGCCGCCTCGGTCAGGCCGACCCGATCCAGCCAGCCGGAGATGCGGTCGTCGCCCGCCGACACCCCGTGCGACGTCGCCAGCCAGCGCAGCACCTGCCGCGCCGACATGAAGGGCGGGAAACGCGGCGTCTCGATCATCGAGCCCATGCGTCGCATGGTCGAAATCTGACCGATCGGCCCGCCCATCACCGTGGCGGCGCCGTCGGTCGGCCGGATCAGGCCCAGCAGGATGCGGAACAGCGTCGACTTGCCGGCCCCGTTCGGGCCCAGCACGCCATAGACGCCGCCCCGCGGAATGCTGAGGTCCAGCCCGTCCAGGGCGCGCACCGCGCCATAGTGTTTCGACAGGCCCCGGGTTTCGATCACTGCGGTCATGCGGGCAGGGTGGCCCGCCCCCGGCTCCGGCGCAATCGGTCGGCGGGTTAAGCTTTCGCAACCTTGGGCGGACGTGGTTCGGCAGGTGCGCTAGAAGGCCCGGCCGTGGAGCACAGCATGTCCCTTCTCGATCCAAAGGCCCGCACCGCCGCGATCGCCTTCATCTTCGTCACGGCCGTGCTCGACATCCTGTCCATGGGCATCGTGATCCCCGTGCTGCCCCAGCTCATCGAGGGGTTCGCGGGGTCCAATGCCGCCGCCGGCGTCTGGAACGGCGTCTTCGTCGCGCTTTGGGCCGCCATGCAGTTCGTGGCCTCACCGATCATCGGCTCGCTGTCGGATCGTTATGGTCGCCGCCCGATGATCCTTCTGTCCTGCGCGGGCCTGGCGCTGGACTGGATGCTCATGGCGCTGGCGCCGAACCTTTGGTGGCTGGCCGTCGGGCGCATCCTGGGCGGGCTGACGTCGTCCAGCTTCACGGCGATCTATGCCTACATGGCCGACGTGACCCCGGCGGAGGGGCGATCCAAGGCCTATGGCCTGATCGGCGCGGCCTTCTCCGGAGGGTTCGTCCTGGGGCCGGTGCTGGGCGGTTTCCTGGGCGAGTTCGGCCCGCGCGTGCCGTTCTGGACCGCCGCCGCCCTGTCCGCCGTGGCCTTTCTCTACGGCCTCTTCATCCTCCCGGAGAGCCTGAAGCCCGAGAACCGCATGGCCTTCAGCTGGAGGCGCGCCAATCCCTTGGGCGCGCTGGTCCTGCTGCGCCGGCATCCGGAGCTGACCGGCCTGTCCGTCGTCAACTTCCTGCTCTACTTCGCCCACCACGTCTTCTCCGTGGTCTTCGTGCTCTACGCCGCCCTTCGCTACGGATGGGGTCCGTTGGAGGTGGGCGCGCTGCTGGCCGGGGTGGGCCTGCTGGACATGGCGGTTCAAGGGGCTCTGGTCGGCCCGCTGGTGAAGCGCTTCGGCGACCGCGCGATCATGATCTTCGGCCTGATCGGCGGCACGGTGGGAATCGCCCTGATGGGCTGGGCCCCGACCGGCCTCGCCTTCATCCTGGCCATGTTGCCCAACGCCCTGTGGGGCCTGGCCATGCCGACGCTTCAGTCGCTTATGACCCGCCGCGTCGGCGAGGACGAACAGGGTCAGCTGCAGGGCGCCAACATGAGCGTCGCCTCCATCGCCGGCGTCGTGTCGCCGCTGGCGTTCGGGTGGATCTATTCGATCTCCGTCGGCCCCCAGGCCCCCGTGCCCCACCCCGGCCTGGCCTTCTTCGTGGCGGCGGCGATCCTGCTGCTGGCGGCCGTCGTCGGATGGATCGTGGCCCGTCGCGCGGAACGCGACGATCCCGCGCCCGTTTGACGCGCGTTCCGCCACGAAGAGGCCGAAAAGCCGGAGCGTGATCGGCCGCATGGTCAAGCCTTCGGGACCCGTGATGAAGCTCTCCCACCTCTCCCTCGCCGCCGCGCTGATGCTGTCCGCCTGCGGCTCGCCCGATCAGGGCAAGGCCCAGGACGGCGTGTTCCAGTCGACGACCGAGCGCGCCGTGCCGCGCGACGCCGCCTCGGTGAAGGCCAGCTTCGCCCCCGTCGTCTCGGCCACCGCGCCCGCCGTGGTCAACATCGCGGCGCAGGGCACCCAGACAGTGCGCGACCCCTTCTGGGGCCAGTTCTACAGCCAGCCGACCGGCTCCGTCGGCTCGGGCGTCATCGTCCGTGCCGACGGCATCGTGGTGACGAACAACCACGTCATCGAGGGCATGAGCGACATCCGCGTCTCGCTGGCCGACCGGCGCGAGTTTCCGGCCCGCGTCCTGCTCGCCGACGAGCGCTCCGACATCGCCGTGCTGCAGCTTGAGGGCGTGCGCGAGCAGCTGCCCGTCCTGCGCATCGACGCGGGCGAGGACCAGCAGGTCGGCGACTTGGTCCTGGCCATCGGCAACCCCTTCGGCGTCGGCCAGACGGTGACCAACGGCATCATCTCGGCGCTGAACCGCACCGAGACCGGCATCAGCGATTCCGGCTCGTTCATCCAGACGGACGCCGCCATCAATCCGGGCAACTCCGGCGGCGCCCTGGTCGACATGGACGGGGACCTGATCGGCATCAACACGGCCATCTTCTCGCGCAGCGGCTCGTCGTCCGGCGTCGGCTTCGCCGTGCCCGCGACCATGGTCCAGCGCGTGGTCTCCTCCGCCCTGGGCGGCGAGAGCATGGTCGTGCGGCCGTGGCTGGGCCTGTCGGGCGAATCGGTCACGGCCGACCGTGCGCGTCAGCTGGGGCTGGACCGTCCGCGCGGCCTGGCGGTCACCAGCGTCTGGAACGGCGGCCCCGCCGACGCCGCCGGCATTCGCGAGGGCGACGTCGTCGTCTCCATCGACGGCGCGGCCGTGGACGACATGGGCGGGCTGAACTTCCGCGTCGGCACCAATGCGCCGGGCGACACGGTTCAGGTCGGCCTGATCCGCGACGGGCGCGAGCGCACCGTGAACGCCCGCGTCGCGCGCCTGCCCGGCGACGCCAGCCTGGACGCCGCGACGGTGATCCAGTCCGGCGCCCTGACCGGGGCCCAGGTCCTGGCGCTGAACCCGGCGGTGGCCGACCGCCTGGGCGTCGATCCCACGACGCGCGGCGTCGTCGTCGGTCAGGTGGCGCGCAACAGCTACGCGCGCCAGCGCGTCGGCATCCAGACGGGCGACGTGGTCGTCTCGATCGACGGCCGCGCGGTGACCGCCGCCTCCCAGCTGGCCGACGTCCAGCGCGGCGCCGAGCTGACCATCCTGCGCCGCGGCGAGCGGATCACCGGCACGATCCGCTAGCGCGGCGGCGTCTTCTCCAGCGCCAACACCGCCTCGCCGATCTCCTCGGCGCGGGCGGCGACCACCGCCTGGGCGTCATAGAGGCCGCGGTTGTAGAAGGCCGGCCCCACCCTCTCGCGGATCAGGTCCAGCAGCAGCTCCGCCTGCAGCTGGCTGATCTCCTGCTCCAGCTCGTCGCGCGCGAAGTCGCGCAGCCGACGCGTCAGGTCCGCCGTCTCCTCGCGGCTCAGGGCGATCGGCTTCATGCGACCTCCGCCAGCGCTTCCTCGGCCTCCAGCCAGGCGGCTTCGGCGGCGTCCAGATCGGCCTGGGCCTTCGCCCGCGCGCGCGTCAGCCCCTCCAGCGACTTGGGATTCGACACCGCGGCGTTGGCCAGGTCGTCGTCGATCCGGGCCAGGTCGGCCGTCAACGCCGCGACGCGCTCCTCGGCCTTCTTCACCGCGTGCCGCAGCGTCGACGGCGACGGCCCGCCCTTCTTCCTGCCCCTGTCGTTCGCGGCGCGGTCGCTCGCGGCCTGAGGGGGGGCTTCCGGCTCCGCCTTCACCTGCGTCGGCTTCATCCCGGCCTGCTTCGCGCGATCCAGGACGAACTTCGCATAGTCGTCCATGTCGCCGTCGTACGGCTTCACCGTTCCGTCCGCCGCCAGCCACAGCCGGTCGGCCACCAGTTCCATCAGGGAGCGGTCGTGGGTGATCAGGATGACCGCGCCCGTGTACTCGTTCAGCGCGTCCAGCAGGGCCCGGCGGCTGTCGATGTCCAGGTGGTTGGTCGGTTCGTCCAGGATCAGCACGTGCGGCGCGTCCATCGCCACCAGGTTCAGCAGCAGCCGCGCCCGCTCCCCGCCCGACAGCGACGCCACCTTGGTCTCCTGCTTTTCGAACGGCAGGCCGAACTGCGCCAGCCGCGAGCGGCGGCTGCTTTCCGACGCTTCGGGCATGGCCCGCCGGATGATCTCCAGCGGCGTGTCGGTCGGGTCCATCGCCTCGATCTGGTGCTGGTGGAACCAGCCCACGCGCATCTTGCCGTCGCGATGGAACTCGCCCGTCTCGATCGACAGCGCCTTGGCGATCAGCTTGGCGAAGGTCGACTTGCCCGCGCCGTTGACGCCCAGCAGGCCGATCCGGTCGTCCAGGTCCATCCGCAGGTTCAGGTTCTTCAGGATCGGCTTGCCGGGCTCATAGCCGACGTTGGCCTTCTCCAGCCGGATCAGCGGCGGGGGCAGGGGGCGCTGAGGCGACGGCAGGATGAACGGCGCCACCCGCTCTTCGGGCGGCAGCTCGACCCGCTGCATCTTCTCCAGCTTCTTGACCCGGCTCTGCGCCTGCGTCGCCTTCGACGCCTTGGCCTTGAAGCGGTCGATGAACTTCTGCAGGTGCGCCCGCTCGGCGTCCTGCTTGGCCTGGGTCGCCGCCATCAGGCGCAGCTTCTCCGACCGCATCCGTTCGAAATCGTCGTAGTTGCCGGTGTAAAGCTCCAGCTTGCGGTTCGACAGGTGCAGGATGTGCGTGCACACCTCGTTCAGCAGGTCGCGGTCGTGGCTGATGACCAGCGCCGTCGCCGGATACTTCTTCAGCCGCGCCTCCAGCCACAGCGCGCCTTCCAGATCCAGGTAGTTGGTCGGTTCGTCCAGCAGCAGCATGTCCGGCTCGGCGAACAGCGCCGCGGCCAGCGCCACCCGCATGCGCCAGCCGCCCGAGAAATGGGCCATCGGCCGGTGCAGGTCTTCCTGGCTGAAGCCCAGGCCGACCAGGATTTCCGACGCCCTGGCCGGCGCCGCGTCGGCGTCGATCTCGATCAGCCGGGCCCAGATCTCGCCCATCTCCTCCGGCTCGGCGGTCTCCAGCCGCGTCAGCAGGTCGTGCCGCTCGACGTCGGCTTCCAGGATGGTCTCCAGCACGCTGACGGGCGTCGCCGGATGCTCCTGATCCACCGAGCCGATGCGCGCGGTCTTGGGCAGGCTGACCTCGTCGCCGCCGGCGACCAGCTCGCCCAGGATCACCTTGAACAGCGTCGACTTGCCGATGCCGTTGCGCCCCACCAGCCCGACCTTGGCGCCGGGCGGCAGGCTGACGGAGGCGTCGTCCAGAAACTGGCGGCCCCAGGCGTTCAGGGTCAGGTTCTTGATCTGCAGCATGGTCGAAAACTCGGGGCGCCTCTCACGCCTGCGGGCGGGAGATGAGGCAGAAATGAGAAGCGTTGGAAACGGGGAGGAGCGCCGCTATAAGCCCCCACCTTCAATCTCCCAACAAGAAGTCGCTCCCATGACCGAACGCACCTTCTCGATCATCAAGCCCGACGCCACGCGTCGCAACCTGACCGGCAAGGTCAACGCCGTGATCGAGGACGCCGGCCTGCGCATCGTCGCCCAGCGCCGCATCCAGATGACCGAGGACCAGGCCAAGAAGTTCTACGAAGTCCACGCCGCCCGTCCGTTCTACGGTGAGCTGGTCGAGTTCATGACCTCGGCCCCGGTCGTCGTGCAGGTGTTGGAAGGCGAGAACGCCGTGGCCCGCTATCGCGAAGTCATGGGCGCCACCAACCCCGCCGACGCCGCCGAAGGCACGATCCGCAAGCTGTACGCCGAGAGCGTCGGCGAGAACTCGGTGCACGGCTCGGACTCGGCCGAGAACGCCGCGATCGAAATCGCCCAGTTCTTCACCGACGACCAGATCGTCGGCTGATCCAGCGTTCCGTCTGCCTTCTCCCCTCGGGGGAGAAGGTGGGCGGCGGAGCCGCTCGGATGAGGGGGCTGCCGCCGTGTTCTGATCGTCGGCTGAAAGTTCGGGTCGGCCGGCCCCCTCATCCGTCTCGCTGCGCGAGCCACCTTCTCCCCCGAGGGGAGAAGGGTCGTTTCATCCCCCCAAGATCGGCGCAGAACTGCACGAGCACCTCGGGATACAGCCGCAGCTCCTCCGCCTTCACCCGCGCCGCCAGAGTCGCCGCATCGTCCCCGGGCAGGATCGGCACGCGGGCCTGTCCCAGCACCGGCCCCTCGTCCACGCCCGCGGTGACCAGATGCACGGTGCATCCGGCCTCGGCGTCGCCCGCCTCCAGCGCCCGCGCGTGGGTGTTCAGCCCGGGATGCCGAGGCAATAGACTGGGGTGGACGTTCAGCATGCGCCCCGCCCATCGCTCGACCAGCCAGGGCGTCAGCACGCGCATGTAGCCGGCCAGCGCCACGACCTCGACCCGCCGCTCTTTCAACGCCTCGTCCAGCGCCCGCTCATGCGCTTCCCGGTCCTTGCCGAACGGGCGGTGGTCCAGCTCGATCGCCTCCACGCCCAGCCCGCGCGCGCGCGCGACCGAGGGCGCGCCCGGCACGTTGCAGACCGCGCAGACCACCTGGAAGGCGGCGTCCGGCGCCCGGCCCGCCTCGATCAGGGCGACCATGTTGTCGCCCGTGCCCGACGTCAGGACGGCGACGCGGACCTTCTCGCGGCTCACTGAGCGGGGGCGGGGGCGGGGGCGGCCACGCGGAAGTCGCCGGGCGCGCCCGGGAAGACGACCGGGCTTTCATAGCCTTCCGCCGAGATGGCCGACACGCCGAAGAAGAAGTCGTCGATGACCACGCCGCGCAGCACCGCCTCGGTCACGTCGGCGCCGAAGGCGCGGCTGTGCGTCCATTGCGGCGCCGTGGTCGACCGCCACCAGACGCGATAGCCGGCGGCGCCGGGCACGGCCTGCCAGCGCACCGTGGTGTCGGGACGCACGGCCCCGGCGATGGCCACGCCCGTCGGCGGCGCGGGCGCCTTGGCCAGCGCGGCCAGCGTCACGATGTTCAGCCGCGCCACCTGCCCCAGATAGTCGAAATCCACGCCCTCGATCACGTCGCCATAGTGGACGCCGTCCTCGACGCGCAGGTCCTGGTGCTGCCGGTCGTAGTTCTCGGCGCCCTCCGAGATGCGGACGGCGGGAAAGCCCGCGCGCAGCATCTCGACCTGGTCGCCGCCGCGGCCGTAGCGGTCGGTGCGATAGACCATCTCGACGTCGAAATTGGTCAGGTAGCGCTCGGCGATGCCGTCGACGAACCGCGCCAGGTTGCGGGACGAGCTGTCCACCTCGCCGCCGTTGTAGCGGCGCTGGCCGGCCTGCTGCTCGGTCTCGACGGTCTTGGTGCCCTCAGAGAACACGCGCACGCGGGTCGTGTCGCGCACGCCCGACTGACCTTCGGAGTTGCCGACGATGTCGTTGTTCAGGTTCGCCTCCACGAACCACCCCTGCGCCCGGGCGTAGTCGGCCAGGATCTTGCCGCCCAGCAGGCCCTGCTCCTCGCCGGACAGCACGGCATAGACGATGGTCGCCTCGAACCTCTGCTTCGACAGCACGCGCGCCGCCTCGAACACGGTCGCCACGCCGGACGCGTCGTCGTTGGCGCCGGGTGCATCGGACGTAAAGTCCATCACGTCGGTGACGCGCGAATCCAGATGGCCGGAAATGATGATGACGCGGTTCGGATCGCCCGTGCCGCGCTGGATGGCGACGACGTTCATCACTTCGGTCGGGTTCGGCACGCGCTGGCCGGTCACGACGTCGGACGGCGTCACGATCTCGAGGCAGCCCCCGCACTCCGCGGAAATCCCTTCGAACCGCCGCGCCGCCCAGCGTCGCGCCGCACCGATGCCGCGCACGTCGGACCGCGTCTCCGACAGCGTATGCCGCGTGCCGAAGCCGACCATGGCGGTGATGTCCTCGCGCATGCGCTCGGGGCGAATCTGCGCGGCGACGTCGTGCAGCAGGGGATGTTCGACCGCCGCGGGCGTCTGCGCCGCCGCCAGTCCGCCTCCCGTCAGGGTCAGGATCAGGCCGAGGGCAAGTGCGCGCATGCGAGGCTCCATTCGTTCAGGCGGCGTCCAGTCGTCCGCACACGAAAGCGGTTTCTCCCGCCTCCAGCAAGCCGGCCAGCACGTCCTCGACCTGCTCCGGGCCCACGATCAGGATGAAGCCGACGCCGCAGTTGAACGTCCGGCGCATCTCGTGCGCCTCGATCCCGCCCGCCTCGGCCAACCAGCGGAACACCGGCGGCACGGGCCAGGCCTCCCAGTCGAAGACGGGCTTCAGATGCTCCGCGATCCCGCGCTGCGGATTTTCGATCAGGCCGCCGCCCGTGATGTGCGCCGCGCCCTTCACCAGCCCGGCCTTCATCAGCGGCAGGACCGACTTCACATAGATGCGGGTCGGCTCCATCAGCGCCTGCGCCAGGGTGCGGTCGCGGTCGAACGGCGCGTCGTCGCCCCAGTTCTTGCCCGCCGCCTCGATCACCCGGCGGATCAGCGAATAGCCGTTGGAGTGCGGCCCCGACGAGGCGATGCCCACGATCAGATCGCCGGCGTTCTGCAGGTCGAACCGGGGCAGGGCGCTCCCGCGCTCCAGCGCGCCCAGCGAAAAGCCGGCCAGGTCATAGTCGCCGCCGGAATACATTCCCGGCATTTCGGCCGTCTCGCCGCCGACCAGGGCGCAGCCCGCCTGGCGACACCCTTCGGCGATGCCCGCCACGACGCGCC
The DNA here is from genome assembly GCA_943371835.1 of Afipia felis. Classification (GTDB taxonomy): domain Bacteria; phylum Pseudomonadota; class Alphaproteobacteria; order Caulobacterales; family Caulobacteraceae; genus Brevundimonas. Next base: position 30,961 of record CALRWJ020000012.1, read on the forward strand.
GCGCGGCGTCCACGTCCAGCTTGCCTGTGGCGTAATAGTCCAGGAACAGCAGAGGCTCCGCGCCCTGCGCCAGCAGGTCGTTCACGCACATGGCGACCAGATCGACGCCCACGCCGTCGTGCCGCCCCGTCTCGATGGCGATCTTCAGCTTGGTGCCGACGCCGTCCGTCGTCGTGACGATCAGCGGGTCGGTGAACCCCGCGGCCTTCAGGTCGAACAGGGCGCCGAATCCGCCCAGCGACGGCTCCGACCCCGGGCGCGCCGTCGACTTGGCCAGCGGCTTGATCGCGTCCACCAGCCGCTCCCCCGCGTCGATGTCGACGCCCGCGTCGGCATAGGTCAGGCCGTTACGAACGGAGCCGGGGGTGTCGCTCATGGGTCACGGGCCTGAATCGGTTGGCGGTCTTGCGCGGCGGGTCTTGCCACACGGGGCGCGCGAGGCGCTATAGCATCCGAATGACGCCGATCACCACCACCGAGGCCCTGCGCGACTTCTGCGCGAAGCTGTCGGACCAGCCCTTCATCACCGTCGACACCGAATTCATGCGGGAGACGACCTACTGGCCGAAGCTGTGCCTGATCCAGGCCGCCTCGCCGACGGACGCCGCCATCATCGACCCGCTGGCCGACGGCATCGACCTTGAGCCGTTCCTGGACCTGATGCGCGACGAGCGCATCCTCAAGGTCTTCCACGCCGCGCGTCAGGACGTGGAGATCTTCGTGCGTCTGGGCGCCATGCCGAAGCCGATGTTCGACACCCAGGTGGCCGCCATGGCCGCCGGCTTCGGCGATCAGGTTTCCTACGAGGCGCTGGTCCGCCAGATGATCCGCAAGGAGGTCGACAAGGGCAGCCGCTTCACCGACTGGGCGCGCCGTCCCCTGTCCGACGCCCAGCTGACCTACGCCCTGGCCGACGTCACGCACCTGGCCGCCCTCTATCCCAAGCTCCGCGACCGGCTGCAGCGCGACGGGCGTCTGGACTGGGTGCTGGCCGAGATGGGCGACCTGACCGATCCCGCGCTCTACGACACCACGCCGGAGCGGGCCTGGAAGCGTCTGAAGCCCAAGAAATGGTCGGCCAAATACCTCGCCGCCTTCGTCGCCACCGCCACCTGGCGCGAGCGCGCGGCGCAGGAGCGCGACCAGCCGCGCGGCCGCATCCTGAAGGACGAGGCCATCGACGAGATCGCCACCCAGGCCCCCACCGACGCCGAGGCCTTCAACCGCCTGCGCTCGGTGCCCAAGGGCTTCGGCGGCTCGCGCCTCGGCCAGGAGTTGATCGAGCAGCTCAAGGCCGTTCTGGCCGATCCGGAGGCCCACGCGCCCCAGGTCGAGCGCCCCGGCCGCGCCGACCCCGCGCCGCCCTCGGTGGTCGAGCTGCTGAAGGTCCTGCTCAAGGCCAAGAGCGACAACGCCGGCGTCGCCTCCAAGATGATCGCCACCGTCGCCGACCTGGAAAAGATCGCCATCGACGACCATGCCGACGTCGAGGCCCTGCACGGCTGGCGCCGCCAGCTGTTCGGCGACGACGCCCTTAAGCTCAAGCGCGGCGAGATCGCCCTGGTCCTGAACGGCGCCCGCGTCGAGGTGGTCGAGATCGAGGGTTAGGCGTCCGCCGGCTGCCACAGCTCGATCGGATTGCCTTCCGGATCGTGGATGCGGGCGAAGCGGCCGACCTCGGGCATGGCGTCCCATTCGGCCTTCTGGATCACCTCGATCCCCGCCGCCTTCAGCGACGCGATCAGCCCGTCCAGATCGTCGACCCGCAGGTTCAGCATGAAGGCCTTGTCGGCGGCGAAATAGTCGCTGTCCTGCCGGAACGGCTGGAACACCGTCGGCCCGGCCTGCTGCGGCCAGACGAACTGCCCTTCGGGCGCGCCCACGCCCAGATGGTCCAGATACCACTTGGCCAGCGCCTTCGAATCCGCCGCGCGGAAGAAGAAACCGCCGATTCCCGTCACCGCCATCAGTCCACCCCCTCGATCACCAGTTCGGCGCCCAGCGCCTCCGCCAGGGCCCGCGCCCGACGCCGCGTCTGCTCGCCCAGCAGCATGTCGGCATAGGTCGAGCTCGCCGACAACCGCAGCCGGCCCTTTTCCAGGTCTAGCCCCGCATTGGCCAGCAGCTGCGGCGAGCGCCCGGACAGGTCGCACGCCAGCCGCATCGCCAGGCCCAGCGCCCGCGCCGCCTCACGCCGCTCGTCGGTCAGCAGCCGCCCGATCGTCTCCGGCTCCGGCGTGGCCGCCCCGCCGCCGTAGCGGGCGCAGATCGCCGTCGCCAGGAAGGCCCGCTCGGCGTGCGTCTGGCCCGGAATCGACGCCCGCAGCACCTGATCGAAGGCCAGCTCGACCCGGTGGTCGGGATGCAGCCGCGCGCCGATGTCGCACAGATTGCACGCCGCCCGCGTCAGCGCCGCGTCGCGCTGACGGTCGAACACCGTCGGCATGGCCTCGCTCAGTCGCGACAGCCATCCGGCCACCGCGCCCGACAGCCCCGGCGTCACGCCCTGACGCGCGCCCAGCGCCTCAGTCCCCGCCAGCAGCGGATCCTCGGCCAGCGCCTTTTCGCCCAGCGCCTCGAACAGCAGCCCCTCGCGCAGGCCCCAGGCCGAGAAGCTGATCTCCTCGAACCCCAGCTGCTCGATCAGCCCCTCCAGCACCAGGGCGGCGTAGGGCAGGGTCTCCGCCCGCCGCCGCGAGATGCCCGGCGACTTCTCCAGCGACGCCCGCGACTGCCGCGCGGCGAACCGCGCCACGTCGCGAGCCTCTGCGGCGCTCATCACGTACTGGTGCACGATCTTCAGCGGATGGCCGGAGATCGCCATGTGCAGCTGCGCCAGGCTGCGCCAGGCCCCGCCCACGGCGTGCAGGCGCGTGTCGGCGTGCGCGCTGCGCGCCGGCTTCAGGCGCTTGGCCACCAGGGCGCGCACCCGCTCCGCGTCGAACTCCTTGCCGTCGGACAGGGCGAAAGGCCCCAGCGGCAGGGTGATGCCGCCCTTGACCTTGCCGTCGCCCAGCCGCGTCAGCTCCAGACTGGTCCCGCCCATGTCCGCGGCCGTGCCGCTCGCGCCCGGCGCGCCGGCCAGCACGCCCAGGGCCGAGGCCCGCGCCTCCTCCTCGCCGGTCAGCACGCGGATCTGCAGCCCCGTCTCGGCGGCCACCCGCTGGCAGAAGTCGGGGCCGTCCTCGGCCTCGCGCACCGCCGCCGTCGCCGCCACGAACAGCAGATCGGGCCGCACGCCGTCCAGCACCGCCGCGAACCGCCTCAGCGCCGCCAGCGCGTCGACCACGCCCGGCTCCGACAGCCGCCCCGTGCGCGGCAGGTCGCGCCCCAGACCGGCCAGCACCTTCTCGTTGAACACCGTCCAGATCGCCCGGCCTTCCAGCCGGTACAGGACCATCCGGACCGAGTTGGAGCCGACGTCGATGACCGCCGCCTGGGCAGGCCCGGCCTCAGCGGGGACGGTCATAGCGCAGCTGCTGCGGCAGGGTCTTCACCTTGCGTCCCCGGCCCGACAGGCTGGGGTTTGTCATGAAGTATTTGTGCGCCGAGAACGGCCGTGAAGGGTCGATCGGCTCGATCCGGCGATAGTCGCCGTCCGGACCCAGCACCCAGCTCTGCAGGTCGTCCTTCAGATTGGCCACCATGATCTGGTCCAGCACCTGGTCGTGCACCGTGGCGTTCAGCACCGGGGTCATCAACTCGACCCGACGGTCCAGGTTGCGCGGCATCCAGTCCGCCGAGGCGATGAACAGCTTGGCCTTGTCGTTCGGCAGGTCGCGCCCGTTGGCGAAGGCGACCACGCGGCTGTGCTCCAGGAACCGCCCGACGATCGACTTCACCCGCACGTTCTCGCTCAGTCCGGGCACGCCGGGCCGCAGGCAGCAGATGCCGCGCACGATCAGCTCGATCCGCACGCCGGCTTGGCTGGCGCGATACAGGGCGTCGATCACCTGGGGGTCCACCAGGCTGTTCATCTTGGCCCACAGCGCCGCCGGCTTGCCCTTGGCAGCGGCCGCCATCTCCGCCTCGATCAGGCGGATCAGCTCGGCCTTCATGTTCAGCGGCGACACCACCAGCGCCTCAAGCTCGTCGGGCGCCGCATAGCCGGTGATGTAGTTGAAGACCCGCGTCGCGTCCCGCGCCAGGCTCGGCTCGCAGGTGAACAGGCTCAGGTCCGTGTAAACCCGCGCCGTCACCGGGTGATAGTTGCCGGTGCCGAAGTGGCAGTAGGTCCGCAGACCCTCGCCCTCCTTGCGCACCACCACGCTCAGCTTGGCGTGCGTCTTGTATTCCACGAAGCCGAAGACGACGTGGACGCCCGCGCGCTCCATGGCCCGCGCCCAGCGCAGGTTGGCCTCCTCGTCGAAACGCGCCTTCAGCTCGATCAGGGCGGTGACGTTCTTGCCGTTCTCCGCCGCCTCGATCAGCGCCGCCACGATCGGGCTGTCCTTCGACGTGCGGTACAGCGTCTGCTTGATCGCCAGCACGTTGGGGTCGCGCGCGGCCTGCCTCAGGAACTGCACCACCACGTCGAAGCTCTCGAACGGGTGGTGGATCAGCATGTCCTTTTCGCGCACCGCCGCGAAGATGTCGCCGCCGTGGTCGCGCACCCGCTCGGGATAGCGCGGCTCGTATCCCTTGAACTTCAGGTCCGGATGCCCGCCGGGGATCAGGTCCGAGGTCTGCGCCAGGCCCAGCATGCCGTCGATCAGCACGACGTCCTGCGGCTCGGCGTTCAGTTCGCCGGTGATGAAGGTGCGGAGGTCCTCGGGCATGGAGGCTTCGATCTTGATGCGCACCACCGAGCCCAGGCGGCGCTGCTTCAGCGCCTCCTCGAACTCCATGACCAGGTCTTCGGCCTCTTCCTCGATCTCGATGTCGCTGTCGCGGATCAGGCGGAACACCCCGCGCTCCAGCACGTCGCAGCCGGGGAACAGGTGGTCGATGAACAGCGTCAGCAGGCTTTCCAGCGTGACGAACCGTTTCCGCCCCGGCGTGGAGCGCCCGTCGGTGGCCAAGGGCCAGAACCGCTTCACCTGCGTCGGCACCGGCACCAGCGCGTACAGCAGTCGGTTGTCCGACCGCCGCCGCAGTTTCAGCGCCAGCGAAAATCCCAGGTTCGGCAGGAACGGGAACGGATGCGCCGGGTCGATCGCCATCGGCGTCAGGATCGCGAACAGCTGGTTCAGGAACTCCGGCTCCAGCCGCTCGCGCTCGGTCTTGGTCGTCTTGGCCGCGTCGACGATCTCGATCCCGGCGCCCGCCAGCTCCTTGCGCAGCTTGCGCCACCGGCGCTGCTGCTCCGCCATCAGCACCCCGGCGGCGGCGTTGACCTTCTCCAGCGCCTCGGCCGGCGTCAGGCCGTCGGGCGACACGATCCGCACCCGCTCGCGCACCTGGCCCTTCAGGCCCGCGACGCGCGTCATGTAGAACTCGTCCAGATTGTTGGCCGAGATCGACAAAAACCTCAGCCGTTCCAGCAGCGGATGGTCCGGGTTCGCCGCTTCCTCCAGCACCCGCGCGTTGAACGCCAGCCACGACAGCTCGCGATTGAAGAACCGCTCGGGCGAGGCCATCAGCGCCTCGTCCAGCTTCAGCTGCGGCGCGCGTGAGGTCGGGACGTCCTCGCCCCGTGTCGGGTCGCTGATGACGGCGGAGTCGCTCATGCCTTGGTCATGGCCCGCCCGCGCCCCCGCCGCAACCGCGCCGATGCGACAGAGCGCGGTCTGCGACCGTTTTCGACGTGGCCGCGTGTCAGGGTGCGGACCGTGGACTTGGGGCGCCCGATGCACCTGGTGCACACCGTGCACCCGACGTGCACTCGGTGCACCCCGGGTGCACAGCGGGTCGGTTTAGGGAAAACAAGGACTTGAGGGGCGAAATGTAGACTCGGTGCACTCGGTGCACCCAATTTCTTCAGTCCACGTCGCCCGGCCCCGCGGGCCCGAAGATGCGCCGTGCCGCGGCCCGGTTCACCGCGCCCGGCTCGGCGTCCAGGCGCGCCACGGCGGCCTCCACCGCGTCCGACGACCGCTCGATCCGATTCAGCAGCCAGGGGATCAGGTCGGGCGGCGGCGCGATCGACCGGCGCGCGAACTCGGCCTCCAGCATCTCGGCCAGCACGACGTCGTCGGGCGCCTCCACCGCCACGACCGGCACGGCGTCCAGCCGCGACCGCAGGTCGGGCAGGGCGGTCTCCCAGGACGACGGCGCGCTGCGCGCCACCAGCAGCAGAGCCCCGCCGCCCGACCGCGCCAGGTTGATCAGGTGGAACAGCGTCTCGTCGTCGGCGTCCGGCGCGCGGTCCAGCAGGATCGGCCGCCCCTCGACCTCCAGCGGGTCCAGCAGCGACGCCTCGGCCCCGTGCACCGGCACGGCGCCGACCCGCTCGGCCCACTCCGCCGCCAGCCGGCTCTTGCCGCTGCCGCGCGGTCCGATCAGCGCCAGCACGGGCGTCAGCGGATCGGGCCAGCGCGCCAGCCGATCCCGCGCCGCGGCGTTGCACTCCGACGCCACGAACGGCCGGTCGCGCCCGGCGCCCTCGTGCGCCAGGTCCAGCCGCATCTGCCCGCGCTTGGCCGCGTCCTCCGTCATGCCCGCCCCATAGCAGAACCGTCGCCGTGGGGCAGGGCGCCGGTGGGCCGTTCCGTGGACGGATCGACGCCCGCTGGGGACGGCCAGCCTTGACTTTGCGGGGGGATGATGCGCCCTACGCCCTCCCCATTTCGCGGCCGCACACGGCCTGTTTTCCCAAGACGAACCGACCATGCACGCCTATCGCTCCCACACCTGCGGCGCCCTCCGGTCTTCGGACGCCGGCTCGAACGTGCGGCTGTCGGGCTGGGTGCACCGCAAGCGCGACCACGGCGGCCTGCTGTTCGTCGATCTGCGCGATCACTACGGCCTGACCCAGCTGGTCCTGCACCCCGAGACGCCGGGCTTCGACGTGGTCGAGCGCCTGCGCGCCGAGAGCGTCATCCGCATCGACGGCGAGGTCGTGGCCCGCGACGCCGCGGTGGTGAACCCCAACCTGCCGACCGGCGAGGTCGAGGTCCGCGTTCAGGGCGTCGAGGTGCTGTCCGAGGCCGCCGAGCTGCCCATGCCCGTCTTCGGCGAGCAGGAGTATCCGGAGGAGATCCGCCTCCAGAACCGCTTCCTCGATCTGCGCCGCGAGCGCCTGCACAAGAACATCGTCCTGCGGTCCAAGGTCATCTCCTCGATCCGCCGCCGCATGGTCGACCAAGGCTTCCTGGAATACCAGACCCCCATCCTGACGGCCTCCTCGCCCGAAGGCGCGCGCGATTTCCTGGTGCCCAGCCGCCTGCATCCCGGCAAGTTCTACGCCCTCCCGCAGGCCCCGCAGCAGTTCAAGCAGCTGCTGATGGTCTCCGGCTTCGACCGCTACTTCCAGATCGCCCCCTGCTTCCGTGACGAGGACCTGCGCGCCGACCGTTCGCTGGAGTTCTACCAGCTCGACGTCGAGATGAGCTTCGTCACGCAGGAGGACGTCTTCGCCGCCATCGAGCCCGTCATGCACGGCGTGTTCGAGGAGTTCGCCGACGGCAAGCCGGTCTCGCCGATCGACGGAGCCCATGTCTTCACCAACGACTTCGGCCAGACGATGGAGCACCGCGGCTTCGAGCGCCTGACCTACGCCCAGTCGATGGCCTGGTACGGCACCGACAAGCCCGACACCCGCAACCCCATCAAGATGCAGGTCGTGTCGGACCACTTCCGCGACGGCGGCTTCGGCCTGTTCGCCAAGATCCTCGGCGCCGACGAGAAGAACGCCGTCTGGGCGATCCCGGCGCCGACCGGCGGCAGCCGCGCCTTCTGCGACCGCATGAACTCCTGGGCGCAAGGCGAGGGCCAGCCGGGCCTGGGCTACATCTTCTGGTCCGACGACCAGGGCGCCTGGGGCGGCCCCATCGCCAAGAACCTGGGTCAGGAGCCGACCGAGGCCCTGATGGCCTCGCTGGGCCTCGGCAAGGGCGACGCCGCCTTCTTCGTCGCCGGCGACCCCGCCGTCTTCGCCAAGTTCGCCGGCCTGGCCCGCACCCGCGTGGGCGCCGAGCTGAAGCTGATCGACGAGAACCAGTTCAAGTTCTGCTGGATCGTCGACTTCCCCATGTTCGAATGGTCGGAAGAAGAGAAGAAGGTCGACTTCAGCCACAACCCCTTCTCCATGCCCCAGGGCGGGCTGGAGGCGCTGGAGACCCAGGACCCCCTGACCATCCGCGCCTACCAGTACGACATCGTCTGCAACGGCTACGAGCTGTGCTCGGGCGCGATCCGGAACCACAAGGCCGAGATCATGCTCAAGGCCTTCGGCATCGCGGGCTACGACGCCTCGGTGGTCCAGGAGCAATTCGGCGGCATGCTGAACGCCTTCCGCTACGGCGCGCCGCCGCACGGCGGCCTGGCTCCGGGCATCGACCGCATCGTCATGCTGCTGGCCGGCGAGACCGCCATCCGCGAGGTCATCGCCTTCCCGCTGAACCAGCAGGGCGAGGATCTGCTGATGAACGCCCCGACGGAGGCGCAGGAGCGTCAGTTGAAGGACGTCCACATCCGCACGGCCCTGCCCCTCAAGTGAGGAGCGGGCGCCGGGCTCAGTGCTCGGCGATGACGATGTTGCGCGTGCCCGGCGCGACGGGCGGGCGCGGCGGCGCGGGCGGACGCACCGTCACCATGCGGCCGCGGCACGTGTGCACCCGCAGTCCGCCCGGCAGTCGCGTCCCGGCGTCGCCGCAGGCTTCGGACACCTGATCCTGCGTCAGGCCGCGCGCGCCGGACAGATCCGCGCCGCGGATGTCCGTGCGGTCCAGGCTCGCGCCGCTGAAGTTGGCCCCGGCGAACGACCCGCCCGTCAGGCGCGCCCCGTCCAGCGAGGCGTTGCGGAAGCTGACGCCGCCGAAGTTGCCGCTCGACAGGTTCGACGCGTCCACCTCGGCGCCGGTGAAGTTGGCGTCGCGCGCGTCGACGTTGGCCAGCGTCACGCCGAACAGCTCGGCGTCGGAGAAGATCGCGCCCCGCAGGCCGGCGCGGTTCATGTTGGCCCCGCTCAGCTCAGCTCCGCTCAGGTTGGCGCGCGTCAGGTTGGCGGAGGTGAAGACCGAGCCCATGGCTTCGATGCCGTCCATCCGGGCGTTGGTGAAGTTGGCCGAGCCGAAGTTGGCCCCCACCAGCGTCGCCCCGCGCAGATCGGCGCGGCTGAAGTCGGCGGCGGAGAAGTTCGACCCCACCAGCTCGGCCCCGCGCAGATTGGTCCCGACCAGCGTCGATCCCGTGAAGGTCGCCGACACGAAGGTGGCGCCCGACAGGTCGCGGCCCGACAGCTCGCACCGCACGCACGACCCGCCCAGCGAGACGGTCCGCGCCACGTCCGGGTCCTGCGGATAGAACGGGTTCTGCGCCCGCGCCTCGGGCACGACCTGGACCTGTGCGGGGGGCTCGACCGGATCGCCGGCGAAGGCGGGGCCCGCGGCGGCGAACAGCGTCGCGCCGACGATCAGGAACAGGCGGGGGTGCGGAAACTGGGTCACGAAGCCTAGATGATCCGATCGCGCCGAAATCCCTACTTAAATCGAGGTAAGGTCTGGGTCCCTCAGCAGGCCGGAATGCGCAGGCCCGACGGCAGGCGCGTCGCCGCGTCCCCGCACGCCTGGTTCAGCCGTCCCTGCGTCAGCCCGCGCGCGCCGCCCATCTCGGCGCCCGAGAAGTCGGCCCCCGTCAGCGTGGCCCCGGCGAAGTTCGCGCCCTCCAGATAGGTCCCGACGAAGCTGGCGTTCGTCAGGTTCGCGCCGGAGAAGCTGGCCCCGCCGAACACGCCGCCATAGGCGTCCACGTCTCGGAGGTCCGCCCCGGCGAAGTTCGTCCGGTTCATCACCGCCAGCGACAAGGTCGCCTGCCGCAGCCGCGACCGCGACAGGTTCAGGCCGTTGGCCTCCAGACCCGCGAAGTCGCCTTGGAACAGGTTGCAGCCGGCGCAGCTGCGTCCGCCCTGCACGCGCGCGATCTGTCCCGCGTTCTGCGCCGCCGCAGGCGTGGCGGCGGCCAGGGCTGCCAGGGTCAGGGCAAGGGCGGTCAGTCGGGTCATGGGACGCTCCGGATAACTGGCCCGCGGTCCTGCAAGAACCGGGCCTCAGCCGGCGGGCCGGTTGGCCGCCCCGGGCGCCGCGCCGCAGGTCTCGCACACCAGCGCCTCGCCGCGACGCTGCACGGCCATGCCGCCGCAGGTGGGGCAGGGGGCTTCGGCGGCCTGTGGAAGGGCGCCGCTCTGCCGCTCCTCGCGCGCCTTGCCGAACGGCAGGACGACCAGATTGTCCGGCGTGGCCCCGCGCGCGAAGCCCTTCGAAATGAGGCTGGCGGCCGGCACCGCCTCGCCGTCCTCGACCGGAACCAGGCCGTCCCGATCCGCGTCGGCGCCGTCGGCCAGATCGTCCCGACCCAGATACGACACGCCCAGTTCGCGGAAGATGTAGTCCAGGATCGAACTGGCCGAGCGGATCGAGTCGTTGCCCGTGACCCGGCCAGACGGCTCGAACCGGGTGTGAGTGAAGGCGTCGACGAACTCGTGCAGCGGCACGCCGTATTGAAGCCCGATCGAAACCGAGATGGCGAAGTTGTTCATCAGGCTGCGGAAAGCGGCGCCTTCCTTGTGCATGTCGATGAAGATCTCGCCCAGCTCTCCGTCCTCGTACTCGCCGGTGTGGACATAGACCTTGTGCCCGCCGACCGCCGCCTTCTGGATGTAGCCCTTGCGCCGGTCCGGCAGCTTGCGACGCGCGCGCTCCTTCTCGACCACCCGCTCGACGACGCGTGTCTCGGCGGGCGGCGGCGGCGCGTCCGCTCGGCGCGGCGCGGGCTCCTCGACGGGCTTCAGATCCAGTTGAAACGCGGCGGGCGGCGGGTCGCGGCGCAGGCGCAAACCCGCCCGATCGGTCTGGGCAGCCTCGCGCAACAGCCGGGCCGCGTCCTCGGGACCGGCGCGCCAATGAAGAGTGCGTGCCCGCAGGTCCGGCGCATCCGACGCCGGCGCCAGCGGCGCCTCGAGCCGTGCCGTCAGCGCCTCAACATTGCCCAGCCAGGGCCGCAGCGCTTCCGGCGCGTCGCCCCAATCGGCCAGGTCGCCGCGGCCCAGCGCGTACGCCTGCGCCTCGGCGATCGCGCCGTCGGTGAAGCCCAGGGTTCGAAGCAGCGGCTCGGCGCCCGGCTCCGCGCCCAGCACGTCGCGGACGAAGCCGGGGTCCAGGAAGGGTTCGGCGAACGCCTGCTCCAGCGTGTCGACCTGCGTCAGGGCGGCTTCGACCGCCTGCAACTCCGCGTCGGTGAAGCCCGCGCGTCGAAGCGCCGGATGATCGACGCCCGGCGCCTCGACCAGCGTCCGCCGCCCGAACACCCAACGCTCCGCCGCCTGGACCAGGTCGGCGTCACGGGCGGCGAGCGCCCGCGCCACCGCCGGGTGCAGGCGGCGCCCGGTCGCTCCGTCCGCCGTCTCGAAGACGTCCACCACCGTCCACGCGCCCTGACCCAGCCTCAGCGCCGTCTCCGCGTCTTCCCCGAACAGGTCCAGCGTTCGCCCGGCCGCGTGAACCGCGTCGCGCAGGGCCGCCACGACCGAGGTCAGGTCGGCGAGCGCTCCCTCCACCGCCCCGTGCGCGAGGGCGCGAGGGGCCAGCCCCGTCAGTTGGATCGTCAGCCGGCCACCCTCGGGCGCGGAGGCTTCCGCCGCCGTTGCGACCAGCGCGGCCAGCGCCGCCGTCTCCGCGTCCACATCGGCGAAGGCCGCCTGCGTAGCCTCAAGGTTGAGCCCCAGGGAGAAGGCGCCGACCGCCGCTTTGCCGAGCGCCTCGAACACCACCATGACGTCGCAGTTCAGGAGGCCGCCGACCAGTTCGGTGGGCGCCTCAGCGGATCGATCCAGTGAAACGGCGATCGGGGCGGGCGCGCCGAGCGGGGCGGTCGGCGCCGGCGGCACGTCGCCGGCTATGGCGCGCGCCACGTCCGCGTCCCCGGCGCCCGCGCGCCTCGCCGCCCAGGCCGCGCGCGCCAGTGCGGGGTTTCGCAAGGGATCACCACAGTCGGCGGCCGGGCCTTCGCACCTCAGCACCGCCTCCGCCACGGCCTCCAGCGCCTCGCTCAGCGCGGTCACCGCATCCGTCGCCAGGCGCGCCGTGGCGGCGGCGGCCAGATGGTCCCGCAGGCGGCGTCGGCCCTCAGGCGTCGATGCGTCGACCACCTCCGGCGTCGTGGCGGCGGGGCCGAACGCGATCCAGCCCGCCCAAGCGGCCCGGGTCAGCGCGTCCGCGTCCTGGCCCGACACGCCCAGCGCCGTCAGCCGATCCCTGACGCACCCGAACAGGTCGCCCGCGTCGCCGCCGGCCCAGTCCATCCACGCCTCGATCCGGGCGGTGGACCAGTCCGTCGGCGCCGACACGATCGCCATCCTGCCGCCGCGCTCGATCTCGCGGTCGCTGCACAGAGGCGACGCGGCTGGGATCGGGATTCGACGGCGGCTGGGCATGAGCGTCCTGTGCGGCGTCCGGGCGATGGGCCAAGATTACGGTCCGGTGGGCGTCGCCGCAATAAATCTGGCGGTCGTAGCGCCATTCGCCCACAAGATATGGACCGGCATCGACGCCGCGTCGCGCTGGACGCGGGCGGGCGGGGTTTCTATGATCCGCACGTCTCGCGCGCCCGGTCGCGACGGCGAATCCAACGGACGGTGTGACGTGCTGGCAAAGCTCTTTTCGTGGTGGAACGGCGCCACCATCGGCACTCTGGTGACGGTCAAGGGCCGGGGCGAGCACGTGGGCACCGATGAGTTCGGCAACCGCTATTTCCAGTCGCGCGACCACGTCAGCTACGACGGACGTCGGCGGCGTTGGGTCCTGTACAACGGCTATGCCGAAGCCTCGAAGGTGCCGCCGGACTGGCACGGCTGGCTGCGCTACACCTATGACGAGCCGCCCAGCCAGACGCCGCTGCCGCGCAAGGCCTGGGAAAAGGCCCACCTGCCCAACCTGACGGGCACGCCGATGGCGTGGCGCCCGCAGGGTTCGCTGGCCGCCGAGGGCGTGCGTCCCCGCGCCGATGGCGACTACGAAGCCTGGAAGCCCGAATGAGACGCGCGACGCGCCTGGCCTGGGCCGCGGGCGCGGCCGCCCTGGCGCTGGCCGGCGCGGGCGTGTCCGCCGCGCTGATGGACATCCCGGTCGACGCGAAGCCGTTGCCGATCCCGCAGGACCCGCCGCCGGCCCAGACACCGTCGGCGCAGACTCCGCCGACCGAGGCGGCGCCCGCCGGCGACCCGGCGCCGGCCAGTCCGGTTCCCGTCACGCCGCCCGGCGGGGCCGAGTCGATCGCCGCCGCAGTGGCCGCCGCCCAGCAAGAGGACCGCGCCCCCGCCGAACCCGCGGCGACCGAGGATGAGGCCGACGCCGAGGACGCTGACGAAGAAGTCGCCGCCGCCGAGACGGCCAAGCAGCCGACGGAGGCCGAGGCGCCCGCGCGCCGCCAGCGCCGGCGCTACGCCATCGTTCAGGCGGTGGACAAGGTCACCGCCGAGACCATGCGCTTCGAGGTCGAGGTCAACGGTCGCCCCGTCGCCTTCAACAAGACGCTGATCTTCCGCGCCCGCGCGTGCGAGGTGACTGCGCCGGAGGAGCGCGAGCGGGACGCCGTCGCCTATCTGGAGGTCAGCATCCAGTCGCGCGGCGCCCCGACGCAGGACGTCCGCCAGGTCTTCCGGGGTTGGATGTTCGCGTCCAGCCCGGGCCTCAGCGGGCTGCAGCACCCCGTCTACGACGCCTGGGTCGTGGGCTGCCGGGCATAGCCGACCGCCTCGGCGCCCGACATGGGCGCCACGAACGCTTCGATCGAGGGCGACCCCGCCAGCGCCGCGTCCAGCCGCGTCAGATAGTCCTCGTGCGGGACCGCCTCGGCCCCGAACTGGTCCAGGTGAGGGTTCTCGAACTGGGCGTCCAGGAGGTCGAACCCGGCGCGGTTCAGCCGCCCCGCCAGGTGCACCAGGGCGATCTTCGAGGCGTCCGTCGCGCGGCTGAACATGCTCTCGCCGAAGAAGGCGCCGCCCAGCCGCAGCCCGTACAGCCCGCCGACCAGCCGATCGTCATCCCACACCTCGACGCTGTGCGTCAGGCCGCGGGCGTGCAGTCCTACGAACGCGCTCCGGATCGCGGCGTTGATCCAGGTCTCAGGTCGTCCCGCGGTCGCCTCGCCGCAGGCCGCGATGACCTCCGTGAACGCCGCATCCAAAGTGACCCGCCACGGACTGCCGCGCACCGTCCGCGCCAGCCGCGCCGGCACGTGGAAGGGCTTCAGCGGCAGAACCGCGCGCACGTGGGGGCGAATCCAGCTGATCTCGGGATCGTCCGCCGTCTCCGCCATGGGGAAGGCGCCTTGGGCGTAGGCGTTCAGCAGCAGGTCCAGCGGGATGACGCCCCGCATGGTGTCAGTTCCCGGCGGCGGCGCGTCGCTTGGCCCAGTTTTCCAGCCAGTGGATGTCGTAGTCGCCCGACAGGATGTCCGGCTCCTGCAGCAGGCGCTGGAACAGGGGAATGGTCGTGTCGATGCCGCCCACGACCATCTCGCCCAGGCTGCGCTTCAGCCGCGCCACGCACTCCTCGCGATCGCGGCCGTGCACGATCAACTTGCCGATCAGGCTGTCGTAGAACGGCGGGATCGAGTAGCCGGCGAAGATGGCGCTGTCCAAGCGGACGCCCAGGCCGCCCGGCGCGTGGAAGTCGGTGATCGTGCCCGGCGAGGGCGTGAAGGTCTCGGAGTTCTCGGCGTTCACCCGCACCTCGATGGCGTGGCCCTCGAAGTGGATGTCGTCCTGGGTGAAGCTCAGCGGCAGGCCGGCGGCGACGCGGATCTGCTCGCGCACCAGATCGACGCCCGTGATCGCCTCCGTCACCGGATGCTCGACCTGCAGGCGGGTGTTCATCTCGATGAAGAAGAACTCGCCGTCCTCCCACAGGAACTCGATCGTGCCGACGCCCAGATAGCCGATCGCGGCGATGGCCTTGTTGACCGTATGCCCGATCTCGGTGCGCTGCGCCGCCGAGAGGGCAGGCGAGGGGGCCTCTTCCAGCACCTTCTGGTGACGGCGCTGCAGCGAGCAGTCGCGCTCTCCCAGATGCACCACGTTGCCGTGGCTGTCGGCGATCACCTGGATCTCGATGTGCCGCGGCTTCTGGAGATAGCGCTCCATGTAGACCGCGCCGTTGCCGAAGGCGGCCAGCGCCTCGGACTGGGCCGTCTGGACCGCCTCGACCAGATCGTCGGGCGTCAGGGCCACCTTCATGCCGCGTCCGCCGCCGCCGGCGGCCGCCTTGACGATCAGGGGGAAGCCGATGGTCTTCGACGCCTCGATGGCCGCCTCGACCGTCTCCACCTCGCCGTCCGAGCCCGGGACCACGGGAATGCCGGCGTCCTTGACGGTCTGCTTCGCCGTGATCTTGTCGCCCATGACGCGGATGTGCTCGGGACGCGGCCCGATGAAGGTCATGCCGTGCGCTTCCACGATCTCGGCGAAGCGCGCGTTCTCGGACAGGAAGCCGTAGCCCGGGTGGATCGCCTGGGCGCCGGTGATCTCGGCCGCCGCGATGATCGAGGGGATGTTCAGATAGGATTTGGCCGCCGGCGCCGGGCCGATGCAGACGCTCTCGTCGGCCAGGCGCACCCACATGGCGCCGCGGTCGGCCTCGGAGTGCACGGCGACGGTGGAGATGCCCATCTCCTTGCACGCCCGGTGGACGCGCAGCGCGATCTCGCCGCGGTTGGCGATCAGGACCTTGGTGAACATGGCTTACGCCTCGAGCAGGATCAGCGCTTCGCCGAACTCGACCGGCTGGGCGTCGCCGACCAGAACCTCGGCCACGACGCCGTCGCGCGGCGCCTGGATGGGGTTCATCGTCTTCATCGCCTCGACGATCAGCAGGGTCTGGCCCTTCTTCACCTTGTCGCCGGCCTGGACGAAGGCCGCGGCCTCGGGCGAGGGCTTCAGATAGGCGGTGCCGACCATCGGCGACTTCACCGGCTCACCGGACTTGGCGACGATGGTGGCCGGATCGCTGGGCATCGCGGCCGGAGCGGCGGCGGGCGCGGCCGCCGGGGCAGGGGCGGCCATCGGCGCGGGCGCGGCGGCATAGGCCACCGGGGCGGCCGTCATGGTGATCTCGCGCGCCACGCGGATGCGCAGATCCCCGCGCTCCACCTCGATCTCGGTCAGCTCGGTGTCCTTCAGGATGTCGGCCAGCGACCGCACCAGTCCGGCGTCGATCTGATCGGACTTCGAAGCGGCCGGTTTGGCGGCGGGGGACTTGCTGACGGCCATGGGGACCTCTGTTTCTTCTTGGTGCGAACGGGCTTACGCCAGCCCGCGTTCCTGTGCCAGTTCGACGGCGGCCTGAACCGCCAGTTCATAGCCGCGCGCGCCGTGACCCGCGACCGTCTTCGCCGCCACCAGCGCGACGTAGGAATGATGCCGGAAATCCTCGCGCGTCGCGGGGTCGGAAAGGTGGCATTCCACCACCGGAATGCTCAGCGTCTTCAACGCGTCCAGCAGGGCGATGGACGTGTGCGTATAGGCCGCCGGGTTGATCACCAGCGCCTGCGCCCCCGTCCGCGCCTCCTGCACCCAGTCGACCAGCACGCCCTCATGGTTGCTCTGGCGGAAATCGACCCGCCAGCCGGGCGCGGCGCGCTCGCACATCGCCTGCACGTCCGCCAGCGTCTCCCGCCCATAGATTTCGGGCTCCCGTTCCCCCAGCAGGTTGAGGTTCGGGCCGTTCAGGACGAAAAGGACGGGGGTTTCGGGCATGCGCTCGAGCAGGAGCGGCCGCATCGGCCGGATTCGGACGCGCCTTTTAGCCGAGGCGTCGCCGTCGTCCAACACGGAGATTGACCCCGCGTCATGCGCATTCAGCTGAACGGCGAGGACCGCGAGGTCGCGGCGACGACCATCCTGACCCTCGTCCAGGAACTGGGCCTCGACGTCCGCAAGGTCGCCGTCGAACGCAATCTGGAGATCGTGCCCCGATCACTGCATGCGGACACGCCGGTGGCGGACGGCGACCGCATTGAGGTGGTGCAGTTCGTGGGGGGCGGCTAAACCCCGCGCATGACCTCCTCCACCGACACCTGGACCGTCGCCGGTCGGACTTTCTCGTCGCGCCTGATCGTCGGGACCGGCAAGTACGCCAGCTATGAGCAGAACGCCGCCGCCGCCGAGGCGGCCGGGGCCGAGATCGTCACCGTGGCGGTGCGGCGGGTGAACCTGACGGACACCAGCCAGCCCATGCTGGTCGATCATGTGAAGCCCGACCGGTTCACCTTCCTGCCCAACACCGCGGGCTGCTTCACGGGCGAGGACGCCGTGCGGACGCTGCGCCTGGCGCGCGAGGCGGGGGGCTGGGACCTGGTCAAGCTGGAGGTGCTCAGCGACACCGCCCACCTCTATCCCGACATGATCGAGACGCTGCGCGCGCTGGACCTGCTGATCAAGGACGGGTTCCAGGTCATGGTCTATTCGACCGACGACGTGGTGATGGCGAAGCGTCTGGAGGACGCCGGGGCCGCCGCCGTCATGCCCGCCGCCGCGCCCATCGGATCGGGCCTGGGCATCCAGAACCGCGTCAACATCGGCCTGATCGTCGAACAGGCCAAGGTGCCGGTGCTGGTCGACGCGGGCGTCGGCACGCCGTCCGACGCGACGCTGGCGATGGAGCTGGGGTGCGACGCCGTGCTGATGAACACCGCCATCGCCGGGGCCAAGGATCCGATCCTGATGGCGCAGGCCATGAAGCACGCGGTGATCGCCGGGCGTCAGGGCTGGCTGGCCGGCCGGATGCCGCGCCGGATGTACGCCAGCCCCAGCTCGCCCCTGTCGGGCCTGATCTAGGTCGTCAGCGCGCCGCGGCGATCGCCTTGGCGATTTCGGCCGGGTCGTTGCTGGCCATGGCCTTGCCGTTGACGAAGAAGGTCGGCGTGGCGTCCAGACCCATCTGGCTGGCGCCGATCTGCACGTCGGCCAGCACCTGGGCCACGATCGGCGCCTGCAGCGCCTCGCGGTTTGCGCCGATGCTGACGCCGTTTTCAGACAGGATGCGATCCACCGCCTCGATCGTCAGCGACGGCTCGGCCATCAGCGCCTGATGCACCGCCAGGTACTTGCCCTGGGCATGCGCCACCAGGGCCGCACGCGCCGCATACTGCGACGTGATCTCGCCCTGGTGGTCCAGGATCGGCCATTCGCGGAACACGAACCGCACCTCCGGGTGGTCCTGCATCAGCTTCAGGTACCCGGGCGCGGCGCGTTTGCAGTAGGGGCAGCGGTAGTCGAAGTACTCGACCACCGTGACCCTGGCGTCGACCGGGCCGAAGGCCGGCTCGTTCGGGCCGGGGCGCAGCACCGCCGGATTGGCCTGCGCCGCCTCGGTCAGCTGGTTGACGCGATCCGCATTGGCCTTGACGTCACGCGCCCGCACCACCTCGTCCAGCACCTGAGGGTTGGCCAGCAGATAGGACCGCACGCGTCCGCCGAAACCGGCGTCGCCCGCCACCATCGGCCAGGCGGCGAGGATCAGGGCCAGCACCGCGACGGCCAGGCTGGCGGCCGTGACGCGCGGATCGGCCAGGCGGGCGAAGGGGTCGCGCCGCGGCGCCTCGTCGGGGGTCGGATCGGTCATGGGGTCTCGTCGGCGGGGATCAGTTGCCGGTCGGCGCGATGACGCGCGGCCGGCGGCGGGCGGTGTCTTCGTCCAGGCGCCGCAGGTCCTCCTGCGTCGCGCCGGAGGCCAGGACGATGTCCACGGCGCGGCGCCATTCGACGGTGCCGGGCTGCAGCATGTCGCGCGCGCGCAGGGCGAAATCCACCGACTCGGCCTCCTGCCCTTGGGCGAAGTAGAGTTCGGCCAGCGCCAGACGCGCCTCGCCCTCCTTGCCCTGACGGGAATAGGCCTGGCCCAGCAGGCGCCATGCCAGGCTGTTCTCCGGCTCCAGCGTCGTCGCCAGCTTCAGGTGAGTGACGGCCTCCTCGACGGCTTCCGGTCGACCGGACTCCAGCATGGCGTGGGCCAGGTTCACGTGCAGCAGCGGAGCGTCGGGCATCAGGTCGACCGACTTCTGGTGCGCCGCCACGGCCTCGGCGGCGCGGCCTTCTTCGAACAGGATCTGACCGCGCAGCTCCCACAGGAACGGGTTCTCCGGCTGCTCGCCCAGCAGTTCGTCGACCGCCGTCAGCGCCGCCTCGGTGTCCCCGTTGCGATAGCGGGCGATGGCGCGGGCATAGCGCGCCGGATAGGTCGCGTCGCTTTCGGGGTAGAGCCGCAGCGTCTGGGCCGGCGGCTCCATGAAGGCGTGGATCTTGGCCACGATCAGCGCGTGCTGGGCCAGCTGCACCGGCGTGTCTTCCACGGCGTAGTGCTCGGCGCGCGTCACGATCGGGCGCAGCTGCTCGATCCGCTGCGACGACAGCGGGTGGCTGCGGAAATACGGGAAGCGCCGGGCCTCGGAGAAGACCTCCTGCGAGCGGAAATTCTCGAAGAAGGCCAGGAGCCCGCGACCGGACAGGCCCGCGCGTTCGAGCGCGCGCGCGCCGGTGACGTCGGCCTCGCCTTCCTGGCCCTGCATGTAGCGCAGCGAGGACAGGGTGCCGAAGTAGGTGCTGTTGGCCATCAGCACGGCCGCCGCGTCGGGCGCGCCGGCGATCGCCGCCAGGGCGCCCAGCGCCATCGTCATCAGGAACGGGGGCATGCCGGCGTCCTGCGCGCCGTTTCGCAGCGTGTGGCGGTTCTTGATGTGGCCGGCCTCGTGGGCGATGACGCCGAGAAGCTCGTTCGGGTTGCGCGTGCGCAGGATGAGCCCGGTGTTCAGGCCCATGACGCGGCCCGGCGTGGCGAAGGCGTTCAGCTCCTGATCGTTCACCAGCAGGACGGTGATCTCGTCCGGCTCCAGGCCCATCGCCTCGAACACCGGCTCCGACCACTCGTGGATGATGCCTTCGATCTCGGTGTCGCGCACCACGCTCTGGGCCTGGGCGGCCTGAGGCATGAGGGTCAGCGCGGCGGCGCCGACGACGGCCACGGCCTGCGACGCGGTGCGGGACAGCCAGTTCATCTCTCGCTCACTCCTGCGGCCCCTCCGAAGACGATCCTAGGCGGTCACGGACGCCGGGGGAACCGCGCGACGACGACCCACCCTGCGTCCGAAACCTTCATGGCCGCCTGATGGCGCCCTTACAGGCGCCACCACCCCCGTTTGGGTTTCGGCGGCGGGGCCGTGATCTGAGCCGGATCGTCGGCGACGGTCGCGGCTTTGGGCGCGTCGGGCGCGGGTTCCGCGGCCACCACGGGTTCAGGATCACGCTCGGGCTCAGGCGCCGGCTCGGGCTGAGGCTCCGCGACCGGTTCGGCCTCCCCCTCGGGCTCGGCCTCGACGGTGGGCTCCACCTCCTCGGCGAGGGCGGTCTCGGAGACCGCGGTCTCTTCGGCGACCGCGCTCGAAACCTTTCGGCGCACGCGGCGGCGTTTCGGCTCGGGCGCCAGCGGGGCGGGCGCCGCGTCGTCTTCCACCGCATCGCTCTCGGCCACCGTGGCCTCAGCGGTCGTCTCCGTTCCCGCGTCCGCGGCGACGGCGTCGCCGTTCGCGCCCGCGCCGCGACCGCGACCCCGACGGCGGCGACGCCGGCCGCCGCGTTCGCCCTCGCCGGCCGGCTCTTCGGAGACGGCGCGAGGCGCGTCCTCGACCGGGTGCGGCCGGGCGTCCTCGGCTTGCGGGTTCAGCGGGTCGAACCAGACGAACGGGTCCTGCAGCGACGGCGTGCGGCCGCGCACCCAGACGAAGCCGTCCCGCTCGGTGGTCTCCTCGCGCGCACGACGACCGCCGCGGCGACCGCGGCGGCGGCGGCGTCCGCCGTCCGAATCGTCCTCGGCTTCCGCGCGGCGCGGCGGGCGGGCGTCGCGACGCGGCTCGTCCCGGCCTTCTCCCTCCGAGCCGTCGTCGTCCTCGTCCTCTTCCTCGTCCGAGTCGACCAGCTCGTCGCCGGCTTCGTCCTCGTCCTCGGCCTCGTCATAGGCGAAGTCGTCGGCCAGGTCGGCGGGATCGAAGTCGAACGCGGGCGGAACGAAGTCCTCGTTGGTCTCGATCCGGTCCACGGCCTGCTCGGCCTGGCCCAGACGGTCGTCGACCATGACCACCAGCGTCACGCCGCGCTGTTCCAGCAGACGGTCCAGATGGCCGCGTTTGAAGTTCAGGATGTACAGCGCCGTCGCGGTCGGCACGCGCAGATGCACCACGCCCGCGCCGTTCTTGCCGACTTCGATGTCGACGGCCCGCAGCGCCATGAGCGCCGCGCTTTCCGCCGAGCGCACGCGGCCCGCGCCCTGACAGTGCGGACAGACCTCGGTCGCGCCTTCGATGACGCCCAGGCGGCGCCGCTGGCGGCTGATCTCCATCAGGCCGAAGCCCGAGATCTTGCCCATCTGGATGCGGGCGCGGTCGGCGGCCAGCGCGTCCTTCAGGCATTTCTCGACGGCGCGGTTGTTCTTCGACTCCTCCATGTCGATGAAGTCGATGACGATCAGGCCGGCCAGGTCGCGCAGGCGCAGCTGGCGCGCGGCCTCGGCGGCGGCTTCCATGTTGGTCTTGAACGCCGTCTGCTCGACGTTGCGTTCCTTGGTGGCGCGGCCGGAGTTGACGTCGATCGCGACCAGGGCCTCGGTCTGGTTGATCACCAGATAGCCGCCCGACTTCAGCGGCACGACCGGCTGGTGAATCTGGGTCAGCAGCTCCTCGATGCCGTTGGCGGCGAACAGCGGCTTGGACCCGCGGTACAGATGCACCTTCTTGGCCTGGGACGGCATCAGCACGCGCATGAAGTCGCGCGCTTCCTTCCAGCCTTCGACGCCTTCCACCTGGATGCCGTCGAAATCCTTGTCGAACATGTCGCGCACCGCGCGGCGGACCAGGTTCTCCTCCTCGTGGATCATCGCCGGGGCGTTGGACCGCAGCGTCGTCTCGCGGATCGTCTCCCACAGGCGCAGCAGGTATTCATAGTCGCGCTTGATCTCGGCCTTGGTGCGCTTGGCGCCCGCCGTGCGGATGATCAGGCCCATGCCGTGCGGCACATGCAGCGACTGCGCCGCCGCCTTCAGGCGCTTGCGGTCGGCGGCGTTGGTGATCTTGCGCGAAATGCCGCCGCCCTTGCCCGTGTTGGGCATCAGCACGCAATAGCGGCCGGCCAGCGACAGCCAGGTGGTCAGCGCCGCGCCCTTGCCGCCGCGCTCGTCCTTGACGACCTGCACCAGCAGGATCTGGCGGCGCTTGATGACGTCCTGAATCTTGTAGCGCCGCATCAGGCGGCGCTTCAGACGCTCCTCGTCGGCCAGCTTGCCCTCTGAATCGCCCTCGTCGTCCGCGCTCTCGCGGCCCAGGTCGTCCTCGTGGTCGTCATCCGACGCCGCCTCGGCCATGATGGCTTCGCGGTCGGCGACCGGGATCTGATAGTAGTCCGGGTGGATTTCGTTGAAGGCCAGGAAGCCGTGGCGGTTGCCGCCGTATTCCACGAAGGCGGCCTGGAGGCTGGGCTCCACCCGCGTGACCTTGGCGAGGTAGATGTTCCCGCGCAGCTGCCGCCGCGCCTTGGATTCAAAGTCGAATTCTTCGACCTGACGGCCCTGGACGATGGCGACGCGGGTTTCTTCCGCGTGCGCCGCGTCGATCAACATGGTCTTTGACATCGAAAGTCTCTCTCTGGCGCGCTCGGTCGTCCGCGCCGGGGCCTTGCCCGGTCGCCATGACGGCTCGCCGAATGGGATTGAGGGCGCACGCGACGACCGGCGCGCCGCGCCCGAAGGGCTGCGTCGCGGAAGTCCGGTCGGACCAGGTGATGGCCAAGGCGTGCAAGCCCATGGGTTCAGTTCATCCGGGGATCGGTCGTCCAGCGACGTCCGCCCCTTGGTCGGGCGACCCTTGGGCCGCGCCGGATGGCGTTGGGGCGCCGCGGGGAGGGCGCGCCGGTCAGGAGAAATCCCTCGGCGCGATCAGACGCGGACGACCGAACATAGGCGGCGCGCCCCGCAATTGAAAGCGCGCCGCGCTTAACGGAATCCACAGCACGTCCGGTCAAGGTGGGACCTGTTTTCGTCCGTCCACCCGAAGATCCGTCAGAATGCGCGCTTCTTCCCTGTTCTCGATCGACCGCTGGCGTCCCCGCGACTGGGCGCTGACGGCGCTCGCCTTCGTCGTCATCTGCGCGGTGGCGCTGGCGGCGGGACGCGGATTCGCGGCCTTCGGCGGCGACGTGCTGCGCCTGCGCCTGGGCGGCGACGCCCAGTCCACGCGCGTGGTCGTCGATCTGGACGGGCCGGTCGAAGGCTCCGTGATCGAACCCGGCCGCGACGGTCGCGTCGTCCTCCGTCTCAGCGGCGCCCGTGCGCGCGGGCCCTTGCAGGGCGAGGGCCGCGGGCTGGTCCGCAGCTGGCGCGTCGTCTCCGAGGCGGGCGGATCGCGCGTCGAGCTGGCCCTGAGCGGCGGCGCCCGGATCGAACGCCGCTTCCTGCTGGCCCCGGGCGACGGGGTGGAGCAGCACCGCTACGTCGTCGACCTGGTGGCCGACGGGCGCGCCGTCTCGCCGGCCGCCGATCCGCAGCCGCGCCGCGCGCCGCGACGGGACAAGCCCCTGATCGTCATCGACGCCGGTCACGGCGGCCGCGACCCCGGCTCTTTGGGTTCCGCCTCGCGTGAGAGCGAACTGACGCTGGCGGCCGCCCTGGACCTGAAGGCCGAGCTGGAGCGCACCGGCCGCTATCGCGTCATGCTGACCCGCGACCGCGACGTCTTCGTGCCGCTGCAGCGCCGCGTCGAGATCGCGCGCCACGCGGGCGCCGACCTGTTCATCTCCCTGCACCTCGATTCGTCGGCCGACCCGGCCACGCGCGGCGCCAGCGTCTACACCCTATCCGAACAGGGCGCGGGCCGCGCCGTGCGCGAGTTCGCCGGCCGCGACGACTGGACGCGCGAGCTGGACCTGCCGGGCCGCGACCCGGGCGTCGATCGCATCCTGCTCGACATCACCCAGCGCTCGACCCAGAATCAGTCGGCGCGCTTCGCCCGCGGGCTGCTGGGCGAGCTGGAGGGCGCGGGCCATCCCATGCTGCGCCGCAGTCACCGCGACGCCGGCCTGGCCGTGCTTCTGGCGCCCGACGTTCCCGCCGTGCTGCTGGAGATGGGCTTCATCACCAACCCCGACGACGCCCGCGCTCTGGGCGCCGCGACCGGCCGGCGGAGCATGCTGCGCGCCGTGGTGCGGGGCATCGACGCCTTCTTCCTGGACCCCGAGCCGCTGCGCTACGCGTCGACCGGGAACGGCGCGGGTCGCCCCTGACCCTTTGATCCCGCCGACGACGCGGGCTACACGGTCGATGGGCGTCGCTCGGAGACTCTGGTGAAGATCGCGGAACGTTGGATCGTGATGGCGGGCGTGGTCCTGCTGGGGGCCATCGCCCTGGCTGGGCTGGTGGTCACCATCTATGCCGCCTGGCTGTTCCACGATCTGCCCGACGCCGCCGAGCTGGCCGACTATCGTCCGCCCACGGCGACGCGCGTCTATGCCGCCGACGGCACCCTGATCGGCGAGTTCTCCGAAGAGCGCCGCATCTACGTCTCCTACGACCAGATCCCGCCGGTGGTGATCCAGGCCTTCCTGGCGGCGGAGGACCGCGACTTCTTCCGCCACGGCGGCATCGACGTGTCGGGCATCGGCCGAGCGATGTTCAAGAACCTGTTCAACGTGGTGTCCGGCCGCCGGCTCGAGGGCGGCTCGACCATCACCCAGCAGGTCGCCAAGAACGTCCTGCTGACCTCGGAAAGCAGCCTGAACCGCAAGCTGAAGGAGGCGGTGCTCGCCAACCGGCTGGAAGGCACGCTGTCCAAGGAACAGATCATCGAGCTGTATCTGAACGAGATTTTCCTAGGCTATCGCTCCTACGGCGTGGCTTCGGCCGCCTACAACTATTTCGGCAAGTCGCTGACCCAGCTGACGCCGGACGAGGCGGCGTTCCTGGCGGCCCTGCCCAAGGGACCGAACAACTATCACCCCAAGCGCCGCCCGGCGCAGGCCAAGGCCCGACGCGATTGGGTCATCGGCGAAATGGGCCAGAACGGTTTCCTGACCGACGCCCAGGTCGCCGCCGCGATCGCGCGCCCGCTGAAGACCCAGGACGCGCCGCGCCGCGCGCAGTACGCCGACGCCGACTTCTTCGTGGAGGAGGCGCGCCGCCAGGCCGTGGCCCGCTTCGGCGACCGTCCCGTCAACGCCGGCGGACTGTATCTGCGCACGACCCTGGATCCCGCGCTGCAGTCGGCGGCGCGCGCGGCGCTGATGACGGGTCTGGAGAACTATGACCGCCGGCACGGCTGGCGCGGGCCGTGGGGCACGACCGATTTCGCCGACGGCTGGCAGGCGCAGGCCCGCAAGAAGACCACGCCGCCCGAACGCCGCGCCTGGCGCGCCGCGGCGGTGGAAAGCGTATCCGGCAACAACGTCCGCGTCCGCGTCGCCCTCGACAACAGCACGGGCACGCTGATCGCCGCCGACGCCGCCTGGGCCAACGCCAACAAGCAGCTGAAGCGCGGCGACCTCATCTTCGTGGAACCAAAGGACGGCCAGTTCGCCCTGAAGCAGATTCCCGCCGTCAACGGCGCCCTGGTGGCGCTGGACCCGCACACGGGCCGGGTACTGGCCATGGTCGGCGGCTATTCCTACGCGCTCAGCAGCTTCAACCGCGCCACCCAGGCCGAACGCCAGCCCGGCTCGGCCTTCAAGCCGATCGTCTACGCCGCCGCGCTGGAGGGGGACTTCACCCCGGCCTCGATCGTGCTGGACGCCCCGATCAGCTTCGCCGGCGGGCCCAACGGGACGCGCTGGTCGCCCGAGAACTACAGCCGCCAATATTACGGCCCCCAGACGCTGCGGCGCGGCCTGGAGCTGTCGCGCAACGTGATGACCGTGCGCCTGGCGGACGCGGTCGGCATGAAGAGCATCGTCGAGCTGGCCGACCGCATGGGCGTGTCCGATCACCTGCAGCCCAACCTGTCGGTTTCACTGGGCGCGGGGGAGACCACGCCGCTGCGGCTGACCGCCGCCTACTCCGCCTTCGTCAACGGCGGTCGGCGCGTCGATCCCTATCTGATCGAGTATGTTCAGGACCGCACGGGCCAAACGACCTGGCGCGCCGACCAGCGCAACTGCCGCGACTGCGGACGCGGCTTCTCGGGGCAGGAATCGCCGCGGCTGCCGGAGATGGGCGAGCAGGTGATCGACCCCATCACCGCCTATCAGATCAGCTCGATGCTGGAGGGCGTGGTCCAGCGCGGCACCGCCGCCAGCGCGCGCGGCCTGGGCCGTTGGGTGGGCGGCAAGACCGGCACGACCAACGAGTATCGCTCGGCCTGGTTCGTCGGCTTCTCGTCGGACATCGTGGTCGGCGTCTTCATCGGCTTCGACGACAACCGGCCGCTGGGGTCGGGCGAGACGGGCGCGGCCACGCCGGTGCCGATCTTCACGGAGTTCATGCAGACCGCGCTGAAGTCGCGACCCGCCCGCCCCTTCGTGCGGCCCAAGAACGCGATCTTCCGCACCGTGAACGGCATCGAGGAGGCTTTCCGCCCCGGCACCGAGCGTCGCCGCGAGGAGGAGCGCGCGCCCACGCGCGAGACCCCGACCGGGCCGCAGATGTACGACGACCTGATCCGGCGCGAGCGCGAGGCCCAGGCCGCGCAGGAGGCGGCGCCCCCGCCCCAGTCCGCGCCGCCCCCGCCCAAGAAGCAGGATCCGCCGGAAGACTTGAGCGGCCTGTTCTGACCGACTAGATGAACCTCACGACGGCGCGCCTGACCACGGCGCGCCGTTTCCTATCTTTGTTTGTCCCTCTGCTCGGCCCGCGCGGCCTCGCGGCTTGAGGGACGGTGTCGCCGGAGATTGCGATGAGACCGGATGTCGAGGCCATGAAGGCCGACATCGAGCAGAGCGTCGCTCTGCTCAGGAGGCGTCTTTGACTGGGATGCCGCGCTTAGAAAGCTCGATGAGCTGAACGCCCGGGTCGAGGACCCGACCCTGTGGGACGACCCCGAACAGGCCCAGGCCGTCTGCCGCGAGCGGTCGCGCCTGGAAGCCCAGATCAACGCCGTGCGGGAGATGGAGCAGGGCGTCGAGGACGCCGTCATGCTGGCCGACATGGCCGACGAGGAGGGCGACGAGGAAGCTCTCGAAGGTGCGCGGGCCGACCTCAAGGCGATCAAGGACCGCGCCGGCCGAGCCGAGCTGGAGGCCCTGCTTTCCGGCGAGGCGGACGGCAACGACGCCTATCTGGAAGTGAACTCCGGCGCCGGCGGCACCGAGTCCAACGACTGGGCCGGCATGCTGCTGCGCATGTATTCGCGCTGGGCCAAGGCGCACGGCTACGAGGTCACGATCGAGGCCGAGGAAGCGGGCGAACAGGCGGGGGTCAAGTCGGCCACCATCCTGATCGAGGGGCCGAACGCCTATGGCTGGCTGAAGTCGGAATCGGGCGTGCACCGGCTGGTGCGCATCAGTCCCTATGACGCCGCCGCGAAGCGCCACACCTCGTTCGCCTCCATCGGCGTGTCGCCGGTGGTCGACGACGCCATCGAGATCGACATCAACCCCTCCGACGTCCGCACCGACACCTATCGCGCCTCGGGCGCCGGCGGTCAGCACATCAACAAGACCGACTCCGCCGTGCGTCTGACGCACGTGCCGACCAACACGGTCGTCGCTTGCCAGGCCGGCCGGTCGCAGCACCAGAACCGCGAGCAGGCGTGGAAGATGCTGCGCGCGCGCCTGTATGAGCTCGAGCTGCAGAAGCGCGAGGCCGCGGCCCAGGCGCTGGCCGACGCCAAGACCGACATCGGCTGGGGTCACCAAATCCGAAGCTACGTCCTGCAGCCGTACCAGATGGTCAAGGACCTGCGCACCAACGTCGAGACGTCCGACACCCAAGGCGTGCTGGACGGCGACCTGGACGCCTTCATGGGCGCAGCCCTGGCCGCGCGCGTCGGCGAGACGCGCGGTTCGACGGTGGAGTGATCAGCCACTTTTCCCTCCCCTTCAGGGGAGGGTGATCGCGCAGTGATCGGGTGGGAGGACGCGGCGCTACACGCTCAGGTCCCAGGGCAGGTCGGCCGGCCCCTCCCACCCGTCTCGCCTTCGGCTCGCCACCCTCCCCCGAAGGGGAGGGAAAAGGCGGTCCCTTAGTTCGACATGGAAATCTGCGTCACCGGCTCAGGGGCCGGAGCGGCGGGCGCGGCCTGCGGCGCGGCGGGCTTGGGCGCCTGCGGGGCTTCGCGGCGGCCCTGGATGCAGCGTCCCTGGAAATAGGCGCCGACGTCGATCGATAGCTGCTCGGCGGTGATGTCGCCGTCGACGTAGGCGGTCGACACCAGCTTCACCTGCTTGCCGCCGACCGCGCCGACGACGCGACCGCGGATCTCGACGTAGTCGGCCGAGACGCCGCCCTCGATGGCGCCGGTCTCGCCGACGATCAGGCGCCCGACGCGCACGTCGCCCTTGATCTGGCCGTCGATCTGCAGATCGCCGCCGCCCGACACGTTGCCTTCGAAGTTGAGGTCCGCCGACAGGGTCGACAGACCGCGACCCGGGCTGACGGGCTGGGCGGTCGGCGCGGCGGGCTGGGCCGTCCTCGGCGCGGCGGGCGCCGGAATGTCCGGCAGCGGCGGAATGACGGTGGCGGCCTTGGCGTCCGGGGCCGGGGAGGGCGATTTGGACTTATTGAACAAGTTGGTCTCCAGCTCTCATGAAGCGCGCGGGATTCTGGGCACGGCCGTCCATCCACACCTCGTAGTGCAGATGCACGCCCGTCGAGCGACCCGTGGTGCCCATCGCGCCGATGCGCTGGCCCACGGCCACCCGCTGCCCCACCCGTACGGATGTGGCGTTCAGATGGGCGTACCGCGTCTTGAAACCGCGACCATGGTCTATCTCGACGGTGTTGCCATAGCCTGAACGAACGCCGACGAAAGACACGATTCCGGGAGCGGTCGTCAGGATCGGCGTGTTCAGCGGCCCGGCGAAGTCCTGGCCCTGATGATAGGCCGGGCGCGCGTTGAACGGATCGAACCGCAGGCCGAAGCCGGAGGTGACGCGCGCGTCGGTCGGCCGGGCGAAGGGCAGGGCGGCGGACACCTCGGTCAGGGCGTGCATGTCCGACAGGTCGGTGGAGGCGTTCAGGATGCGCCGCGCGAACGGTTCGTCGACGTCCAGGATGGCGGCCAGGGCGCGCGGATCGTCCGCCTGCACCAGCGGCCCGCCCAGGCCGGGCCCGCCTGCGGCGTAGGCGGCGGGGTTCAGCCCGGCCAGCCGGAACGCCAGGCGCAGTCGCTCGGCCCGGCCTTGCGCCAGTCGCTCGGCGCGGTCGATCAGCGTCTCCTGATCCATGCGCACGCCCACGATGCGCTGCGTCGGCGTCAGCGGCGCGTCGGGATCCGACACGGTCGGGACCAGCAGGTCGGCGGCCCCGTCCACGCCCTGAAACATCGTCATCACCTGCGTCAGGGCGACGTGACGCCGCTCGACCATGTGCGCCAGTTCGTCCAGCGAGCCTGACGTCGCCGTCATCCGCACCACGGCGGTGTCCAGGCGGGCGCGCAGGTCGGCGTTGGCGCGTTCCGACGCGGCGCGGGCCTGTTCGATCGTGCGGTCGGCGCCCCCGGCGCGGATCAGCTCCCAGCCGAAGCCGGCGGTCGCCACCACGGTCCAGACGGCCAGGCCCAACGCCGCGCAGGCGCCCAGGAACTGGTGCCCGGGCTTCAGCGCGACGGCCTTCACGTCGTCGCCCGTGCGCAGATACAGATAGCGGACCGGAAACTTCCGCTGAAACCACCCGGTTTTCTGCACGCCCGTGCCGTCGGTCATAAGCAACGCCCCCACGTCGGAGCCGCTTTATGACGCGTTCGAAAACCGCGGTTCAAGCCCGTTCACGCAATCTTAACCACGTTGGTGGGCGTCAGGGCGAATAACGACGATCTGCGACGCTGAAATTCGCCTGCGACGCGACTGCGACGACTGAAGTCGTCCACAATCGAATCTGCGTTCAGCCCTTCCGTACGGTATCGAGCACTTCGGCGGCGTGTCCGTTGACCTTCACCTTGGGCCAGACGCGCGCGATCATGCCGTCCGCGTCGATCAGGAAGGTCGAGCGCTCGATGCCCATGTAGGTGCGCCCGTACATCGACTTCTCGACCCAGACGCCAAACGCCTCGGTGACCCCGCCGCCCTCGTCCGAGCCCAGAACGACCTTCAGATCGTGCTTGGCCTTGAACCGGTCCAGCGCCCGCACCGGATCGCGCGACACGCCGACGACCCGCGCGCCGGCCTGGGCGAAGTCGTCGGCCAGCCCCGAGAAGTCCTTGGCCTCGTTGGTGCACCCGGGCGTGTCGGCCTTGGGATAGAAGAACACCACGGTCTTCAGTCCCGACCCGTCGGCCAGCACGAACCGCCCGCCGCCGTCGGTCGGCAGGTCGATGGCCGGAGCCCGGTCGCCTTCGGAAACCATCACGCCTCTCCCTGTTCAAATGGGTTTGACCAGCACGATCTTCTTCTTGCCGGCCGCCAGCTTCAGCACGCCGTCGGCGTTGACGTCGCCCTGTCCGATCGTCGCGGCGCCGTCCGACACGCCCACGTCGTTCAGGCGCAGGCCGCCGCCCTGGGCCAGGCGTCGCGCCTCGCCGTTGGACTGGGTCAGGCCGGCGCGGGTCGCGACCGCGGCGATCATCGCCCCGATCACCTCGTCGCGGGGCAGCTCGACCGTCGGCAGATCGACGGACAGCCGCCCCTGCTCGAACGCGCCCTCAGCCGCGCCCCGCGCCCTGGCGGCCTCGTCGGCCCCGTGCAGCATCGTCGTGGCCTGATCGGCCAGCACCTTCTTCGCCTCGTTGATCTCCGCGCCCTGCAGCGCCACCAGCCGCGCGACCTCCTCCAGCGGCAGGTCGGTGAACAGGCGCAGGAACCGGCCCACGTCCGCGTCGTCCACGTTCCGCCAGAACTGCCAGTAATCGTAGGGTCTTAGGGCGTCGGCGTTCAGCCACACCGCGCCCTGCGCCGTCTTGCCCATCTTGCCGCCGGACGCCGTGGTCAGCAGCGGTGTGGTCAGACCGAAGGCGGCCTTCTGATCCACCCGGCGCACCAGATCGACGCCGGAGGTGATGTTCCCCCACTGGTCCGACCCGCCCATCTGCAGAGTGACGCCCTGGCTGCGGTTCAGTTCCAGGAAGTCCACCGACTGCATCAGCATGTAGTTGAACTCCAGGAACGTCATCGGCTGCTCCCGCTCCAGCCGCAGCTTGACGGAGTCGAAGCTCAGCATGCGGTTGACCGTGAAGTGCGTGCCGAAGTCGCGCAGGAACTGGACGTAGCCGTAGCCCGACAGCCAGGCGTCGTTGTCCAGCATGACGGCGTCGGTCGGGCCGTCGCCGAAGGTCAGGAACTTCTCGAACACCGTGCGGATCGAGGCGATGTTCGACTGGATCGTCTCGTCGGTCAGCTGGGGCCGGCTGGCATCCTTGCCGGTCGGGTCGCCGACCTTGGTCGTTCCGCCGCCCATCAGGACGACGGGCCGATGCCCCGCCTGCTGGAGGCGGCGCAGCATCATGATCTGGATCAGGCTGCCCACGTGCAGGCTGGGTGCCGTGGCGTCGAAGCCGATGTAGCCCGACACCACGCCCGCCTTGGCGGCCGCGTCCAGCTCGGCCGGATGCGTGATCTGGTGGATGTAGCCGCGGTCGCGCAGCGTCTTCAGGAAGTCGGACTGGAAGGCGGTGTCGGTCATGTCGAAGGTGCTTGGCGGGGGAGGGAAGGCGCGTGTAGCACGGAGCTTCTAGCCTGCAATCGCGGTCGGGGCAGCGAGATGCTCTCTCATTTCCGGATGGCGGACGCGCTCGGCGCCCGCCGCCACTACAATGCCAAGCTCTTTCCGGCGGCCAGGATCGCCGACGTTTTTGATTGGGCCGCGCGAAATGGAAGGCACGTCGAGCATGTGGATCCACAGATCCTCGGGCCCGGCTTCACCGAGCCGAGCATGTTCTTTGAGCGGTACGCTTCGTCCTTCCCGCACCAGGTGGCGTTCCAGTCTGATGTGATGGAGTCGGCTGCCGGACTGATCGCCTACGCCGCCAGCCGAGGGGGCGAGGCGTTTTATGAAGTCAGCCTCGACGATTCCGACGGCGCAAGACTGTTCCGTCATCCGATGTCAAAGGCTGCCTGCGATCCGTCGATCTGGAGCGACGTGATCGTGGCGGGAGACAAGGCCCAAGTCCTATTCGGGCTGATCGACAATGCAAAATGTGTCGCGATGCCGCCTGATCGAGCATCGCTCCGAGCCGATGGACTGTGGAAGACCACCTGCTTCGAGATTTTCGTCCTCGGAGAGGGGGACGGTTATGCGGAGTTCAACCTCTCGCCGTCGACGGAATGGGCTGCCTATGAGTTCGACGCATGCCGATTAGGCATGAGGAACGCCGAGGCAGACATCGCTGTTCGAGTGGAGCGGCTCCATAGCATTATGAACGTCGTGGCGACGATCCGTTGGGACGGCTGGTCCCACGCCCGGCGCCTCGGCCTGTCGGCCGTCATAGAGGCGACCGACGGGACGATCTCGTACTGGGCGCTGGCCCATCCGTCGGATAAGCCCGACTTCCATCATCCCGACTCCTTCGTTCTGGAGCTGCCATGAAGTTCGGCGTCGACCGCCTGCTGTCCGATCCCGACCTGCGGCGCGACCTGCGCGGGCGGCGCGTGGCGCTGCTGGGGCATCCGGCGTCCGTCACGGCCGACCTGACCCACAGTCTCGACGCCCTGGCTGCCTGTCCCGACGTCACCCTGACGGCCGCGTTCGGGCCCCAGCACGGGATGAAGGGCGATCTGCAGGACAACATGATGGAGTCGCCGGACGAGACCGATCCGGTGCACGGCATTCCGGTGTTCAGCCTGTATGGAGAAGTGCGTCGCCCGACGGGGCAGTCGATGGGCACGTTCGACGTGATCCTGATCGACATGCAGGACCTGGGCTGCCGCATCTACACCTTCGCGACGACGCTGCTCTATGTGCTGGAGGCGGCGGCGGAGCACGGCAAGTCGGTGTGGGTGCTGGACCGGCCCAATCCGGCGGGTCGGCCGGTCGAAGGCACGACGCTGCGTCCCGGCTGGGAGAGCTTCGTCGGGGCGGGGCCGATGCCGATGCGCCACGGGATGACGCTGGGCGAGATGGGCCGATGGTTCATCAAGCAGTTCAAGCTCGACGTCGACTATCGCGTCATCGAGATGGAGGGCTGGCGGCCCGACGAAGGCCCCGGATATGGCTGGCCGCTCAATGAGCGCAGCTGGATCAACCCCAGCCCGAACGCGCCCAACGTCTCGATGGCCCGCGCCTACGCCGGCACGGTGATGCTGGAGGGGACGACCCTGTCGGAAGGGCGCGGCACCACCCGCCCGCTGGAGCTGTTCGGCGCGCCAGACCTGGACGCCCGCGCCGTCATCGCGGAGATGCGGGCCTTCGCGCCGCAGTGGCTGAACGGCTGCCGCCTGCGCGACGTCTGGTTCCAGCCGACCTTCCACAAGCACGCCGGCCTGCTGTGCAACGGGGTTCAGATCCACGTCGACGACCCGGCCTATGACCACGCCGCCTTCCAGCCGTGGCGCGTGCAGGCGCTGGCGTTCAAGGCCATCCGCCGACTGGCTCCCGACTACGATCTGTGGCGCGATTTCCCGTACGAATACGTCTTCGACAAGCTCGCCATCGACGTCATCAACGGCGGGCCGCAGCTGCGCGAATGGGTCGACGACGCGGGCGCGGAGGCCGGCGATCTGGATGCCGTCGCGACGCCCGACGAGCGCGCGTGGGAAGAAGAGCGGCGCGAGTTCCTGCTCTACTGAAACCGCTGCACAACCTTGAACAATCCGCTGGACTTCGACTGCACAAAGTCCGGCGCGGGCGTCACGCCGGATTCTCTTCCAGACGCTTGTCCAGATAGGCGCCGACGCGGCGTTCCACGGCGTCGACGTGGTCCTGCCAGAAGTGGGTCGCCCCTTCCTCCAGCTCATAGTCGATGACGATGCCCTTCTGGGTGCGCAGCTTGTTGACCACGCGCTCGACCTCGACGGGCGGCACGATGGTGTCCGCCGTCCCGTGCAGGAACAGGCCCGACGCCGGGCAGGGGGCCAGGAAGCTGAAGTCGTAGATGTTCGAGGGCGGCGACACCGAGATGAAGCCGTCCGTCTCGGGCCGGCGCATCAGCAGCTGCATGCCGATGTAGGCCCCGAACTGATAGCCGGCGACCCAGGTCTGGGACGCGGCCGGGTTGTTGGCTTGCAGCCAGTCCAGCGCGGTCGCCGCGTCGGCCAGCTCGCCGATGCCGCTGTCGAACTCGCCCTGCGACTTGCCGACGCCGCGGCTGTTGTAGCGCAGGGTGGCGAAGCCGCGCTTGACGAACAGCTGGTGCAGGGTGACCGCCACCGGGTTGTTCATGTGGCCGCCCGCCTTGGGGTGCGGGTGCAGGATCAGGGCGATCGGGGCGTTCGGGCGCTTGCCCGGCGAATAGCGGCCTTCGATGCGGCCCGAGGCGCCGGGCAGAATGACTTCAGGCATCGGTTTCCCGTCTCAGTGCGTCACTTTGAGCCGTCGCAATGGTTGACCATGCAGGTAGGACTTTCTAAGTCCCCGGCACGGCGCGCGGCCCTCTCAAGGGCGCGGGTTCTAGCACGACGAACCCGAAAAGCGCGCGATTTTTGAGGACCCCATGCGCCTGTCGACGAAAGGACGCTACGCCGTGATGGCGATGGCCGATCTGGCCCGCAACGGCGGGGATCGGGCCGTGTCGCTGGCCGAGATCGCGGGGCGTCAGGAAATCTCGCTGAGCTATCTGGAGCAGCTGTTCGCGCGCCTGCGCAAGGCGGGCCTGGTGTCCAGCGTGCGCGGGCCGGGCGGCGGCTATCGCCTGACGCGCACGGCGGGCGACACCGCCGTGGCCGACATCGTCCTGGCCGTCGACGAACCGATCCGCGCCACGCGCTGCGCCGGCCAGGGCACGCCGCGCGGCTGCATGGCCGGGGGTGAGCGCTGCATCACCCATCACCTGTGGGAAGACCTGGGCGCCGAGATCCACGCCTACCTGGCCGCCGTCTCTCTGGACGACGTGGTTCAGAAACGCACGGCTGCGCGTCGCCGGGCGGCGCCCCTGATGAGCCATGGAGCGGCGGCGTGACCCCGATCTATCTCGACTACAACGCCTCCGGCCTGGTTCGCCCAGAAGTTCAGGACGCCATGGCCAAGGCGCTGGCGGACAACGGCAATCCGTCGGCGGTGCATGCCGCCGGCCGCCGTGCGAGGGCTCGGATCGAAAACGCGCGGGCGCAGGTGGCCGATCTGGTGGGGGCCGATCCCACGGCGGTGATCTTCTCGTCCGGCGGCACGGAGTCGAACGCGCAGGCCGTCGTCAGCGCCCTGGCCGCGGGCTGCGAGCGGCTGATCGTCTCGGCCACCGAGCATCCCTGCGTGGCCGAGGCGGCGACGGCGTCGGGCAAGCCGGTGAAGATGCTGTCGGTCGACCGCGACGGGGTCGTGGACCTGAAGAAGCTGGCGCAGCTGCTGGCCCTGCCGGGCAAGGCGGTGGTGGCGATCCATCACGCGAACAACGAGAGTGGGGCGATCCAGCCGATCGCCGAGGCGGCGAAGCTGGTGCGCGCGGCGGGCGGCTGGCTGCACGTCGACGCCATTCAGTCGGCGGGCAAGATCCCGGTCGACCTGCGCGATCTGGGCGCCGACTCCCTGACCCTGTCGGCGCACAAGCTGGGCGGGCCGCAGGGCGTGGGCGCGCTGGTGCTGAAGGAAGGCCGCGAGGCCGTGCGCATCCTGCACGGCGCGGGGCAGGAGCGCGGCCTGCGCGCGGGCACCGAGAACGTGCCGGGCATCGCCGGCTTCGGTGTGGCCGCCGACTGCGCCGCGCGCGACCTGGCCGACGCTCAGGCCCACGCCGTCTGGCGCGACGCCGCCGAGGCGCGCGTGAAGGCCGCCGGCGCCGTCATCATCGCCGAGGGCGCGCCGCGCCTCCCCAACACCCTGTTCATGGCCGCGCCCGGCTGGGACAGCCCGCAGCAGCTGATCACGCTGGATCTGATGGGCGTCATGGTGTCGGGCGGCAGCGCCTGTTCGTCCGGCAAGATCAAGCCGTCGCGCGCCATTCTGGCGGCCGGCCGGACCTCGCTGGCGACCAACGGCATCCGGATCTCCGGGGGCTGGGGCACGACCGAGGCCGACTGGGTCCGCTTCGCCGACGCCTGGCTGGAGGCCTGGGCGAAGCGGCAGGCCAAGGCCAAGACGGCGGAGGTCGCCTGATGGCCGCGGTCAAGGAAACCGTCGACGCCGTCGCTGAGCTGGAGCGGTACAAGTACGGCTTCACCAGCGACGTCGACACCGAGTTCGCGCCCAAGGGCCTGAACGCCGACATCGTGCGCTTCATCTCCGAGAAGAAGGGCGAGCCGCAGTGGATGCTGGAGTGGCGTCTGGCCGCGTTCGAGCGCTGGCAGGCGATGGAGGAGCCGACCTGGGCGGCGGTGAAGTACGAGCCCGTCGACTATCAGGACCTGCACTACTACGCGGCGCCGAAGACGAAGGAGGGGCCCAAAAGCCTCGACGAGGTCGATCCCGAACTGCTCGAGGTCTATCGCAAGCTGGGCATCCCGCTGAAGGAGCAGGAGGTGCTGGCGGGCGTGCAGGGCGCGCCGCGCGTGGCGGTGGACGCGGTGTTCGACAGCGTCAGCGTGGTGACCACGTTCAAGGCCGAGCTGGCCAGGGCGGGCGTGATTTTCATGCCCATTTCCGAGGCCTTGCGCGAGCATCCTGAGCTGGTGCGGCGATACCTCGGCACCGTCGTGCCGGTTAGCGACAACTATTTCGCGGCCCTGAACAGCGCGGTCTTTTCGGACGGGTCGTTCGTGTACATCCCCCCGGGCGTGCGCTGCCCGATGGAGCTGTCGACCTATTTCCGCATCAACGCCAGCCAGACGGGCCAGTTCGAGCGGACCCTGATCATCGCCGACAAGGGCAGCTACGTCTCCTATCTGGAGGGCTGCACCGCCCCGATGCGCGACGAGAACCAGCTGCACGCCGCGGTGGTCGAGCTGGTCGCGCTGGACGACGCGGAGATCAAGTACTCGACCGTCCAGAACTGGTACCCCGGGGACTCGGAGGGCAAGGGCGGCATCTACAACTTCGTCACCAAGCGCGCCGACTGCCGCGGCGACCGGTCCAAGGTGTCGTGGACGCAGGTCGAGACCGGCTCGGCGGTCACGTGGAAATATCCGTCGTGCCTGCTGAAGGGCGAGGAGAGCTCGGGCGAGTTCTATTCGATCGCCATCACCAACGGCCGGCAACAGGCCGACACCGGCACCAAGATGGTGCATCTGGGCAAGAACTCGAAGTCGCGCATCATCGCCAAGGCGGTGTCGGCGGGGCGGTCGGATTCGACCTATCGCGGCCTGGTGTCGGTGCATCCCAAGGCGACGGGCGTGCGCAACTTCACCCAGTGCGACAGCCTGCTGATCGGCAAGGAGTGCGGGTCGCACACCATCCCCTACATCGAGGCCCGCAACGGCTCGGCCCAGCTGGAGCACGAGGCGACGACGACCCGCCTGTCGGAGGACCAGCTGTTCTACGCCCAGCAGCGCGGCCTGTCGGAGGAAGAGGCCGTGGCCCTGCTGGTCAACGGCTTCGTCCGCGACGTGCTGCAGGAACTGCCGATGGAGTTCGCCGTCGAGGCGCAGAAGCTGGTGGCGATCAGTCTGGAAGGGAGCGTGGGGTGACACTGTCTGCGAAGGACCAGATGGATCTTGAAGACTGGACCCAGGACGGTGCGTTTATCGGCAGCGATGGACGGCCGGTCCGCTGTTATGACGACGTCGTCCTGTCCCGCCCGATCCCGGTCGAGGGTGGTGTGCGGACGGACGTCACGGAAGTACCCGCAGGGACGACCGGGACAGTGCTCTTCTATTCCAGAGGTCCTGTGGGGATCGCCCAGCTGGAGTGCGACGTCGGCGAAGACGCCTTCGCCTTCGGCTACGAGGAGCTATGGCGGCTAAAACTGCATATGACGAACGAAGAGAAATACCCCCGTTGACCCTCTCCATCTCCAACCTCCACGTCTCCGTCGGCGACAAGCCGATCCTCAAGGGCCTGACCCTCGACGT
This sequence comes from Afipia felis, assembly GCA_943371835.1. Lineage (GTDB taxonomy): Bacteria > Pseudomonadota > Alphaproteobacteria > Caulobacterales > Caulobacteraceae > Brevundimonas. The sequence goes on from CALRWJ020000012.1 coordinate 69,263, forward strand.
TCCGGCGGGCGAGGTGCACGCCGTCATGGGGCCGAACGGGGCGGGCAAGTCGACGCTGGGCTACGCCCTGACCGGCCGGCCCGGCTATGAGGCGACGGCCGGATCGGCGTCGTGGAACGGCGAGGACCTGCTGGCGCTGGACCCGGCGGAGCGGGCGGCGAAGGGCGTCTTCCTGTCGTTCCAGTATCCGCTGGAGATCCCCGGCGTGCCGGCCATGACCTTCATCCGCACGGCGCTGAACGCCCAGAAGCGGGCGCGGGGCGAGGCCGAGGTGTCGGCGCCCGACTTCCTGAAGCTGGTCCGCGCCGCGTCGATCCGGCTGAAAATGAATTTCGACATGCTGAAGCGGCCGCTGAACGTGGGCTTCTCGGGCGGCGAGAAGAAGCGGATGGAGATCCTGCAGATGGCGCTCCTGGAGCCGTCGCTGCTGATCCTCGACGAGACGGACTCGGGGCTGGACATCGACGCCCTGCGCATCGTCGCCGACGGCGTGAACGCCCTGCGCGCGCCGGAGCGGTCGATGCTGGTCATCACCCACTATCAGCGGCTGCTGGACTACATCCGTCCGGACCGGGTGCACGTCCTGGCCGCCGGCCGCATCGTCGCCTCGGGCGGGCCGGAGCTGGCGCTGCAGCTCGAAGCCGAGGGCTACGACAAATATTCGGCTGAGGCGGCTTAGATGATCCTCCTCCGTGAGCGACGCGAAACGGGGGAGGGGGACTGCGAAGCGGTGGAGGGGGCGACCCCATGCACCGGCCTCGGGTCCGCCCCCTCCACCATCCTTCGGATGGTTCCCCTCCGCCGTGAACGGGGGAGGATCAAATGACGGCCGCGCTCGCCCCCCTGGACCTGACCGACGCTTCGACCTTCCCGTCGCGGCGCGCGGAGGCGTGGAAATACTCTGACCTGCGCCGCTGGCTACGCGACGCGCCGGCGCCCTCGCCGCCCGCCACGGTGGGGGCGCCCGGACCCTTCTACGCGCTGGACGGCGAGGCGATCGTGTTCGGCAACGGTCGTCCGGTGGGGGCCACGGACTTCATCGCCCATGGAGATCAGACGGTCCGCCTGCGCTTCATTTCCGACGCGGTGGACACGGGCCACACCGCTGCTGCGCGGATCATCGCCCGCACGGGAGCCAGGGTTCTGCTGCTCGAGACGCACGAGGGGCAGGGCTCGGGCTACGTCGCCCACAATCGGCTGGAGGTGGACGTCGCCCCGGGCGCCGTCGTCGAGCGCATCGTGCTGGTCGAAGAGCCGGCGGACGCCATCTCCGTGGCCGAAGCGCACGTCACCGTCGCGCCGGGCGGCACCTATCGCCAGACGGTCCTCGCCACCGGCGCGAAGCTGCAGCGGATCGAGACCCATCTGCGTCACGGTGGCGACGGCGCCGACGTGCGGGCCGACGGTCTGTATCTGCTGCGCGACGCTCGCCACGCCGACCTGACCAGCGTCGTCACCCACGCGGGCCTAGACGGCCAGACGCGCCAGTTGGTCAAGGGCGTCGTGCGCGATCAGGCGCGCGGCGTCTTCCAGGGCAAGATCGTGGTCGAGCGCGGGGCCGACGGGACCGACGCGCGCATGGCGCACAACGCCCTGATCCTGTCCGAACGCGGCGAGGTCGACGCCAAGCCGGAGCTGATCATCTACGCCGACGACGTGCAGTGCGCGCATGGCAACACCGTCGGCACGCTGGACGAGAGCGCCCTGTTCTACATGCAGCAGCGCGGCATTCCGGCCGAGGAGGCGAGGGCGCTTCTGACCCAGGCCTTCCTGTTCGAGGTCGTCGACCGGATCGAGCACGAGGGCGCGCGCGAGGCGGTGCGGGAATGGCTGACGGCGCGACTGTGACCCCCTTCGACGTTCAGGCCGTCCGCGCCCAGTTCCCGATCCTGTCGCGGCAGGTGAACGGGCGGCCGCTGGTCTATCTGGACTCCGCCGCCAGCGCGCAGAAGCCGCGCGCGGTGATCGACGCCCTGACGCGGGCGATGGAGCGCAGCTACGCCAACGTCCATCGCGGCCTGCACACGCTCGCCAACGAGACCACCGAGGCCTTCGAGGCCGCGCGCGAGAGCGTGGCGCGGTTCGTGGGGGCCGAGGCGCCCGAGCGCGTGGTCTTCACCAAGGGCGGCACCGAGGCGATCAATCTGGTGGCCGCCGGCCTGGGCCGATCCATCCAGCCGGGCGACGAGATCGTGGTCAGCCACATGGAGCACCATTCCAACATCGTGCCCTGGCACCTGCTGCGCGAGCGGCACGGGGCGGTGCTGAAGTGGATCCCGGTGCTGGACGACGGCAGCCTCGACATGGCCGCCTATGCCGATCTGCTGGGCCCGAAAACGCGAATGGTGGCCGTCACCCACATGTCCAACGTGCTGGGCACGGTGAACCCGGTGGCTGAGATCACGCGGCTGGCGCACGCCGCCGGGGCCCAGGTCTTGATCGACGGCTGTCAGGGCGCGGTGCATTGCGCGCCTGACGTGGGCGCCATCGGCTGCGACTTCTACGTCGTCACCGGCCACAAGCTGTTCGGCCCGACCGGCATCGGCGCCCTGATCGGGACGGAGGCGGCGCTGGAGGCCCTGCCGCCGTTCCAGGGCGGAGGCGAGATGATCGAGACGGTGGCGATGGACCGCGTGACCTATGCGAAGCCGCCGCACCGGTTCGAGGCGGGCACCCCGCCGATCCTGGAGGCGATCGGACTGGGCGCCGCGATCGACTGGTATTCCACCTTCGACCCCGCCGCCGTGCGCGCGCACGAGGCGGCGCTGCTGGAGCGGGTGCGCGAGCGGCTGTCGGGCGTGAACTGGCTGACCGAGATCGGCACGGCGCCGGGCAAGGGGGCGATCTTCGCCTTCACGGTCGAGGGGGCGCACGCCCACGACGTGGCCCAGATCATGGACCGTTACGGCGTGGCGATCCGCGCCGGCCTTCACTGCGCAGAGCCTCTGGCGCAGCGTTTCGGCCTGACGTCGAGCGGACGCGCCAGCTTCGCCCTATATAACACTCTGGAGGAGGCCGACGCCTTCGCCGCCGCCCTGATCAAGGCCCGAGATTTCTTCGTATGACCGCCCCGATCTCCGACAACGCCGACTTCGCCGCCGCTTGGGACGAGCCGCAGAAAAGCGCCCTGTCGCAGGACGAGATCGCGCGCCTGACCGACGACATCGTGGCGGCGCTGAAGACCGTGTTCGATCCGGAAATCCCGGTCGACGTCTATGAGCTGGGGCTGATCTACAAGGTCGATCTGTCGGATGACCGCGACGTGGACATCGAGATGACGCTGACCGCCCCCGGCTGCCCCGTGGCCGGCGAGATGCCGGGCTGGATCGAGGACGCGGTGGCCAAGGTCGAAGGCGTGAAGTCGGCCAGGGCCAATCTGGTGTTCGACCCGCCGTGGGACCCCTCGCGCATGAGCGACGAGGCCAAGCTGCAGCTGAACATGTTCTGATGAGCGACCTTCAGACCACGACCCGCCCCCGGCGCCCGCGCCCCTCGGTCGTCACTCTGACGCCCGCCGCCGCCCACCGCGTGCGCGACCTGCTGGCCGCCAATCCCGAAAAGATCGGCCTGAAGATCGGCATCAAGAACGGCGGCTGCGCCGGTCAGGAATACGTCTTCAGCCTGACGGATGTGGTATCGTCGTTCGACGAGGCGGTCGATTTCGACGGCGCGCGCGTGGTCATCGACGGCAAGGCGATCCTGTACCTGA
>CALRWJ020000013.1:0-67385 GCA_943371835.1 Afipia felis
CTGTCGGCCCTCCTGGCCGGGCCGGACTGGGCCGCCTTCAAGGTGGACGCGATGGCGCTGTCGGAACGCGACATGCAGGGGCACCTGGTGCTGAAGGAACGCGGCGTCGACGGCGACCTGAAATGCATCCTGCGCGGCATTTCGGAGGACATTCCCGTCCGCCTGACCGCGTTCGAGGCGGCGACGTCCGACGCCGAGCGGGCCTCCGCCCTGGCGGAGCTGGCGCACCTGTTCGAAGACAACGTCGAGGTCATCACGGCTCCGCCCGCCCCGGAAGTTTGACGGACGTCAGCCGGCCTCGTCCAACGCCTTCAAAATCGCGCCTTCGGTCAGCAGTTGCGGCAGGATCCGCGGCTCGCCGCCGTTGGTCGGGTAGAGCAGATACAGCGGCACGCCCGAACGGCCTTGGCGCGTCAGCTCGGCGGTGATGACGTCGTCCCGGCGCGTCCAGTCGGCGACCAGATACAGCGCGTTTCTCCGCTCCAGCGCCTCGGCCAGACGCGCCGACGACAGGGCCGTCGTCTCGTTCAGCTTGCACGTCACGCACCAGTCGGCGGTGAAGTTGACCAGCACCGGTCGACCCTCCGCCCGCGCGGCCGCGACCGCGTCGACCGACCACGGCTGCGACTTCAGGGGGCCGCGGGCCTCGGTCGCGGTCGCTTCGGGCGGGGGCAGGCGCGCCATCGTCTGAACGACGACGACCGCCAGCGCCAGCGCCATCCCCGCCGCAAGCAGCCACGCCCCGCTCTCGCGCCCCGGCGTCGTCTGGGATCGACCGTACAGCCATAGCCCCAGCCCCGTCAGCAGGCCCGCGCCCAGCACCAGCGCCAGCGCCTCGGCGCTGGTCTGCGCCGACACGACCCACGTCAGCCACAGCGCCGTGCCGTACATCGGGAACGCCAGCAGACCCTTCAGCGTCTCCATCCACGGGCCGGGCCGGGGCAGGCGGCGCAACAGGGCGGGGCTGAAACTCACGGCGACGTAGGGCAGGGCCAGCCCCAGCCCCAACGCCAGGAACACGCCCAGCGCCGCCGGCCACGGCAGGACCAGCGCCGCGCCCAGAGCCGCCGCCATGAAGGGCGCGGTGCACGGCGCCGCCACCGCCACCGCCAGCACGCCGGTCAGAAAGGCGCCCGTCGTCCCGCCCAGCCGCGCCAGCGGACCCGCTCCCGCCGCAGACTGCAGCCCCGCGCCCAGATGATAGACGCCCGACAGGTTCAGCCCGACCGCCAGGCTCAGCAACGCCAGCGCGGCCACCACCGTCGGCGACTGCAGCTGGAACCCCCAGCCCACCGACTGTCCCGCCGCCCGCAGCGCCAGCAGCAGGCCGCCCAGCACCAGAAACGCGACCAGGACGCCGGCCAGGAAGGCCACGCCGTCGCGTCGCGCCCGCGCCGGCTCGTGCGCCGCCGACGCCAGTCCCGCCGCCTTCATCGCCAGCACCGGGAAGACGCACGGCATCAGGTTCAGCACCAGCCCGCCCAGCAGCGCCAGCCCCAGCGCGGCCCAGACGCCCGCCGATCCCTGGGGTGGGATCGGCGCGTCGGCGGACAGCGGCCCCCGTCCTCCCGCGTCGGCCAGCGGGTCTCCGGCCTGCGCCGCGATCTCGAACGCGCCGACGTCGGTCGCCAGCACGCCGGACAGCGGCGCCGCATACTTGGCGCCCGGCGTGAGGTTCAGCGTGACGCCGCGCGCTCCCCGCTCGCCGTCCTGCGCCGCCGCGTGCTGCACCCGCCCCGGCTCGAACGGGAAGAAATAGGCACGCGTCGCGCCTTCCAGCGCCGCTCCCGTCGCGCTCAGAAGCACGCCGCCCTCTCCCCGCGTCAGCCTCGCCTCGATCGGCGCGGGGCGGGGCGCCGCCTCCAACGCCCGGCGGATCGCCGCGGCGTGCGGACCGTCCTTCGGCGCATCCAGCGCGACCGGCAGGGCCAGGCTCAGGTCCAGCGGTTCCGGCACGCACATCTCGGCGCTGCACACCAGAAACAGCGCCGTGACCTCAAACGTCGCCCGCGAGCCCGGCGACGCGTCCGTCGGGACCTGCACCGGCACGGGCAGAAAGACCTCGCCCTGATAGCCGTAGTTCATCAGCGGCCCCAGCCGCTGGCGCTCCGGCAGGGGCCAGACGATCTCGCCCGCCTGAAAGCCGCCGGGCAGCCGCCACGTCAGTGTGGTCGCCCCGCCCGAGTCGCCGGGATTGCGCCAGTAGGTGTGCCAACCGGGCGCGATCTTCTGGCGGACCGCCAGCATCAGCGTCGACCCCGGCACGGCGCGGTCCGACAGGCTGACCAGCTCGGCCTCGATCCGCTCGGTCGCGCGAGCCTGCGCCTGCGCCGGAGCGCTCAGAGGCGCCCAGGTCGCCAGGGCGGCCAGGATCAGGACGAGCAGGCGCAAGGGCGGTCTCCGACGACGTCGGGCTCCGTCCTACAGAGTGGGAAGCCGCGCTCCAAGCCGGGCGCGGCGACGCAGGGTCAGCGCGGGGTCGCCTCGACGAACACCAGTGTGCGGCGGCGCAGGGGTTCGGCCGCGCCGTCGGCGGTCACCGCGCCCGCGTCGCCCGCGGCCTCCAGCTGGAAGGCCGGCGCGGGCCATCCGCGACGCTCCAGCTCCGCGGCCACGGTCTGGGCCCGCCGTTGCGCCAGCGTCAGATTGGCCTCTGACGTACCCGTGGCCGAGGACAGGCCGATGACGGTGACCTTCTGGATGTCGCAGCGCGCCATCTTGTTGGCCAGCAGGTCGATCGCCTGACGCGCCGGCGCGGTCAGCTGCGCCGTGCTTTCGGCGAAATAGATCTCCAGCGGCTGCGGCGCGCAGGCCGTCGGCTCGGCGACCAGCTGGTCGCGGCTCAGCGGGCCTTGGGCGCAGGCCGCCAACGCCAGCGTGCCGAGGGCGAGGATGGAAATCTTGCGCATGGTCATGGCGTCCCCCTGTATGCTTGGACAACGCCGTTCAACGGCACAGGTTGCCTTGCGAAGGCGGCGCCGCATGTGAAAACGCCCGCCCCCTTTCGGGAACGGGCGCTTTCCAGAGATCGCGTCGCCGATCAGCGGTAGCGACGGCCGTCCGGATAGTAGCAGTCGCCTTCCGGATAGCAGTAAATGCCGCGGGCCTGGTCGTAGCGCTGGTTGGCGCGGTCCTGCTGCGAGCCGCGGATGGCGCCCCCCGCGCCGCCGACGGCCGCGCCGATGGCCGCGCCCGTGGCCGCGTTGCCGCCGCCGACGTTGTTGCCGATCACGGCGCCGGCCACGGCGCCGATGCCGGCGCCGATGGCGCCCTGACGCAGGGTTTCGTTCGAACCGTACGGGTCACTGGCGCAGGCGGCGGACAGCAGACCGGCGCCGGCGATGGCGATGAGAGCCTTTTTCATGGTGTTTTCGTCCTCTGGGAAAATCTCTGGTTCGCCCCGGGGGTGATAATGCTGGACCGGCTTGGCGGTTCCGCGATTAGGCTGTGCCGTGAGGATCGGTTAATCTGGGCGCCGGGAGGACGGTCGGCCCACGCGCCGGTCCGTGACTGAGTGTTTGGGGGTATTCCGATTATGATGCGTTTTCCTGAGATCACGCGCATGGCCGACGACGGCGCCGGCCCGGTGTGGGCGTCCAAGCGTCGGCGCGGCGGCAATCCGCTCGTGGGCTTTTTGGTCGGCCTGTTCGCGCTGTTCGGCCTGGTCGTGGTGATCCTGTCGGTGATGGACCGCTCGGTGGCCGAGGCCGGCGCGCGGATCGACGGCTGGGTGGCCACGGGCTGGAACACCGTCAGCGGCAAGACCGAAGAGGCCGTGGACGCCGTTCCCGTCGCCGCCGACAAGGTCGCCGAAGAAGCCGGCGAGGCCGCGGCCAAGACCGGCGACGCGCTGGAGGCCGGGGCGGCCAAGACCGCCGACGAGCTGAAGAAGGCCGGCTGACGCGCCGGAACGCCCCGCCGCGCGGGGCGTTCGAGGCCGCATGACCGAAACCTTGGCCGTTGAACCCGCGTCGGACGACGCCTCGTCGCGGACGCTGACCCCGCACGCCTCGCTGGCGCGCGTGCGCATGATCGTCAATCCGGCCTCCGGCAGCGTCGGGCCCGCCGCGGCGGCCGAGGCGCGGGCGCTGCTGGCCGAATATCCCCTGGCCGACGTCGAGGTGATCGAACTTCAGCCAGGCGCCTTTTCCGACGGCATCGACGCCGCCGTGAACGCCAGACCCGACCTGCTGATCGTGCTGGCGGGCGACGGCACGGCCGGCACCGTGGCGACGGGCGTGGGCGTCGACGGTCCGCTGATCGCGACCCTGCCGGGCGGCACCATGAACATGCTGCCCAAGGCGCTGTACGGCACCACCGACTGGAAAAAGGCCCTGCGCGACACGCTGGAGCGGGGCGAGATCCGGCACGTGTCCGGGGGCGAGGTGGCGGGCCGCACCTTTTTCTGCGCCGCCATCTTCGGCGCTCCCGCCCTCTGGGCGCCCGCCCGCGAGGCGGTTCGCGAGGGGGACTGGCGGCTGGCCTGGCTGCATGGTCGCCGCGCCCTGCGCCGCGCCTTCGGCGGCCGCCTGCGCTATCAGCTGGACGGAGGTCCGGTGCGGCGCGCCGAAGCCGTGGCCCTGATCACGCCGCTCATCTCCAAGGTCATGGACAGCGAGCGGGGTCTGGAAGCGGCGGCCATGAGCCCGGGGGGCGCCGCCGACGCCTTCCGACTGGCCGCGCACGCCCTGTTCGACGACTGGCGCCACGACCCGGCCGTCGCCACCCAGACGGTGAAGAAGGTTCAGATGCGCGCCCGCTCGCGCATTCCCGCGGTGGTCGACGGCGAGCCCCTGCGTCTGGAGACCGAGACGCTGGCGTCGTTCCGGCCCAAGGCGTTCCGTGCGCTCGCGCCGAATCTGGAGCAGCCCGGGGTAGAGGCGTGAGCGGTCGCCTGATCCAGGTGTCCGACGTCCACTTCGGACGCGAGAACGCCGCCGCCGCCGAGGCCGCCATGGAGCTGACGCACACGCTGAAGCCCGACCTGACCCTCGTCACCGGCGACGTGACCCAGTCCGGACAGCCGGAGGAGTTCGAAGCCGCCGCACGCTGGATCGACCGCCTGGCCAATCCGACCTTCGTCACCGTCGGCAACCACGACGTCCCTTATTTCAACGTCTGGCACCGGCTGTTCTCGCCGTGGAAGCAGTTCGAGACCGTCATCGGTCACCCCGCCCACGACCACCAGTGGGTCGGCGACCGCGTCATGGTGCGCGGCGTCACGACCGCCCGTGGCTGGCAGGCGCGACTGAACTGGTCCAAGGGCGTCATCGACCTGGATCAGACCCGCCGCGCCGCCGACGCCCTGCGCGCCGCGCCCGCGGGCGTCCTGCGCGTCCTGGCCTGTCACCATCCGCTGATCGAGATGATCGGGACGCCGGTGACCGGCGACGTGAAGCGGGGCGAGGCCGCGGCGCTGATCTTCGCCGAGGCGGGCGTCGACCTGATCCTGACCGGCCACGTCCACGTGCCCTTCGCCACGCCGATCCCGCTGGCGGACCACGCCTCCTACGCCGTCGGCTGCGGCACGCTGTCGGATCGCATCCGCGGCACGCCGGCCAGCTTCAACCTGATCGACTGGGACGACCACGAGATCACGGTCACGGCGATGGCCTGGATGGGCGAGCGGTTCGAGGAAAATCAGGTGTGGCGCCTGCCGCGTCGGGGGCGTCCCACGGTTGTCGAGGCCACTCCCCAAGCCTAGGGTCGCCGCGCTTCCCCACCCCGCGCGCGAGTCCCATGCCCGACCAGACCGACAAACAGACCTTCTCCGACGACGAGGCGCTGGAGTTCCACCGCGTCCCCACGCCGGGCAAGATCTCCATGGCCCCCACCAAGCCGATGGCGACCCAGCGCGACCTGTCGCTGGCCTATTCGCCGGGCGTGGCCGTGCCGGTGCTGGCCATCGCGGCGGACGTGGACAAGGCCTACGACTACACCGCCAAGGGCAACATGGTGGCCGTCATCTCCAACGGCACGGCCATCCTGGGCCTGGGCAACCTGGGTCACATGGCGTCCAAGCCGGTGATGGAGGGCAAGTCGGTCCTGTTCAAGCGGTTCGCCGACGTCGACAGCTTCGACGTCGAGGTGAAGACCACCGACCCGGACGAGTTCGTCACGGTCGTCAAGAACATCGGCGACACCTGGGGCGGCATCAATCTGGAGGACATCAAGTCCCCGGAATGCTTCGAGATCGAGACCCAGCTTCAGGACCTGCTGGACATCCCGGTCTTCCACGACGACCAGCACGGCACGGCCATCATCTCCACCGCCGGCCTGATCAACGCCTGCCACATCGCCGGCAAGCGGCTGGAGGACGTGAAGGTCGTGCTGGTCGGCGCGGGCGCCGCGGGCTTGTCGTCCATCGGCCTGATGAAGGCCGCCGGCGTCCGGGCCGAGAACACCGTGATCCTCGACCGCGACGGCGTGGTCTACAAAGGGCGGCCGAACGTCGATCAGTGGAAGGCGGCGCACGCCACCGACACGCCGCACCGCACGCTGGAAGAAGCCATGGTCGGCGCCGACGTGGTGCTGGGCCTGGCGGCCAAGGGCGCGATCACCAAGGAGATGGTGGCGTCGATGGCGCCCAATCCGATCATCTTCGCCATGGCCAATCCGGACCCGGAGATCACGCCCGAGGACGTGCGCTCGGTGCGGTCCGACGCCATCATCGCCACGGGCCGGTCGGACTATCCGAACCAGGTCAACAACGTGCTGGGCTTCCCCTACATCTTCCGCGGCGCCCTGGACGTGCGCGCGCGCCAGGTGAACCACGAGATGAAGGTCGCCTGCGCCCAGGCCCTGGCCGCCCTGGCGCGCGAGGACGTGCCGGACGAGGTCGCCGCCGCCTATCGCGGGCGCAAGCTCAAGTTCGGGCCGGACTACATCATCCCGTCGCCCTTCGACCCGCGCCTGATCTGGTACATCCCGCCCTTCGTCGCCCAGGCCGCCATGGACACCGGTGTGGCCCGCAAGCCGATCGAGGACATGGACGCCTATCGCGCCCAGCTGCGCGTCCGCGTCGACCCTTCCGCCGCCCTGATGCAGAAGATCAGCTCGGCCGTGCGCGGCGCGCCGAACAAGCGCGTGGTCTTCGCCGAGGGCGAGGAGGCGTCGGTCATCCGCGCCGCCTGGCAGTTCAAGCGCGCCGAGCTGGGCACGCCCATCCTGATCGGGCGCGAGGACCTGGTGCGCCAGAACGCGGCCGAGGCCGGCCTGAACTTCGACGAGCTGGGCATCGAGATCGTCAACGCCCGGGTCTCGCACCGGAACGCCGAATACGTCGACTTCCTGTACGAGAAGCTGCAGCGCCGGGGCTGGCTGCGCCGCGACGTGCAGCGGATGGTCAACCAGGACCGCAACTATTTCGGCGCCGCCATGCTGGCCAAGGGCGAGGCCGACTGCATGGTCACCGGCGTCACCCGCAACTTCAACATGGCCATGCGCGAGGTCGGCCGCGTGCTGGACGTGCGCGGCACGCTGATCGGCCTGTCGATCGTCCTGGCCAAGGGCCGCACCCTGTTCGTGGCCGACACCACCGTGCACGAACTGCCGGACGCCGAGGACCTGGCCGACATCGCGGTCCAGGCCGCCGACACGGTGCGCAAGCTCGGCCGCACGCCGCGCGTGGCCTTCATGTCCTATTCCACTTTCGGCAACCCGCCGGGCGACCGCGGCGAGAAGGTGCGCGAGGCGATCCGCATCCTGGACCGCCGCGGCGTCGACTTCGAGTACGAGGGCGAGATGCCGCCCGAACTGGCGCTGGATCCCGAGGCGCGGGCCAACTACCCCTTCATGCGCCTGTCCAAGGACGCCAACGTGCTGATCATGCCGGCGGTGCACTCGGCCTCGATCTCTACCAAGCTGGTCCAGGCCCTGGGCGGCGCGACGGTTATCGGCCCCCTGCTGGTCGGGCTGGAGAAGTCGGTCCAGATCGTCTCCCTGGGCGCCTCGGTCAGCGAAATCATCACCGCCGCCACCTTCGCCGCCTATGAGGAGGGCGTGATCGAGGAGGGGTGAGCCTCCTCGTCCGCCTCAGGACGGCTGGGCTTCGGCCTTCTCTTCCTCGGCGCGGGCGGCGGCCTCGGCCATGACCGCGGGCTGGCGCTTGGCGACGTAGAAGGCCAGCAGGATGGCGAAGACGCCGATGACGGTCGAATAGAGGAAGAAGGTGAAGTAGCCCGCGCCCAGTCCTTGGGCCGTGACGCCGCTCTTTGCCGCGCCCTCGACGAGGGAGCCCTCGGGCAGGCCGGTGAACAGGCCCTTCAGGGCGGCGGGCGGGCCGCCGGCGTCGGCCGACCTTGCCGAGGCCTCGACGATCTTGCCCGACTGCGAGGCGATGATCTTCCCCGGCAAAGCGTACAGCGAACTGAACAGGGCGTACTGCGTCGCCGTGAATCCGATCGACGTCAGGCTGGACATGTAGGCGATCAGCGCGGTGCCGGCGATGCCGGTGGCGACGTTGTCGACGCAGATTGCCACGAACAGGGCCGACAGGTCGTGCCCCTGCGTCGCCAGCCAGGCGAAGATCAGGTTCGACACCGGACTCATGAAGGCGCCGATCACCATGGTCCGGATCAGTCCGAGCCGCGCCACCATCCAGCCGCCGGCGAACACGCCGACGGAAGTCGCCACCACGCCGAACACCTTTCGCACCTCGGCGATCTCGATCTTGGTGAAGCCGAGGTCCTGATAGAACGGGTTCATGATGTTCAGGACGAAGTCCGCCAGACGGTAGAGGCAGATCAGCGCCAGGATCGGCAGGGCCAGCCGGCCGAAGCGGATGAAGAAGTCCGCCAGCGGCTCGCCGAACGATCCCGCCAGATAGGCGCCCGGCCGTGTGCGGAATCCTGAAATGGGCCAGCAGGCCGCGGTCAGCAGGGCGAAGCCGGCGCCGACGTAGGCGAACTGGATCAGCACGCCCGACAGGTCTCCGTTCTCCAGCCCCGCCGTGATCGCCCCGCGCGTCGCTTCGTCCAGCACGCCGCCGAAGGCCCAGAGCAGCGCGTCCGGCTGATCCGTCAGGCCCGTGCCGATGATCAGCGCGGCCACGGCGATCAGGGCGATGCGCACGACCCACTCGACCACTTCGAACGCCGGTCGCGACGGCACGTCGCCGACGGGGATGGGGCGGATGACGTGCTGCTTCTCGCGCGGGGCCATCAGCACGCCCAGCACGCCGAAGCCCATCAGCGCCGCCATGACCGCATAGGACAGGTTCCAGTTGTAGAGCTCGGCCAGGATCAGGGGCAGGGCGCCGGCGGTGATCTGGGCCACGCGCCAGCCCAGCTGATAGGCCGCCGCCATGGCGCCCTGACGGCTGTCGTCGGCGGCCTCGATGCGCCAGGCGTCGATGGCGATGTCCTGCGTGGCCCCGAAGAATCCGACGATCACGGCGAACAGCGCGACCAGGCCCAGGGCGCTCTGGGGGTTCGACCCGGAGATCAGCCACAGGCCGAGGATCAGCATGGCCTGGGTCGCCAGCATCCACGAGCGGCGGTGGCCCAGCCATTTCGTCAGGACGGGAATGTTGGTCCGGTCCAGCAGCGGGGCCCACACGAACTTCAGCGCATAGGTCAGCGTCGCCAGGCCGAAGAAGGCGATCACCTCCAGCGAGACCGACGCGTCGCGCAGCCAGGCCGACAGGGTGTCGAAGATCAGCAGATTGGGCAGGCCCGAGGCGAAGCCCAGCAGCAGCATGACGAAGGTGCGCCGCTCTCCATAGACGGCAAGTCCCCCCAGGCCCCGGGCGGGCTTCGCGGCTTCGGTCATGCAGGCGTCCTCCTCGAACGCCCCCTCAGTCGGCGTCGATCAGGCGACCTTGGCGCGGACTTCGCGGTTCGTCCAGCGGGCCAGCGCGGCGCGCAGGGTCTCCGGCTCCAGCGGCTTGGGCATCCAGTCGTCCATGCCGGCCTCCAGGCACGCCCGCCGGTCCTCCTCGAAGGCGTTGGCGGTCAGGGCCACGATGGGGGTGCGGTCGCCGCCCGCGCGGATCGCGCGCGCCGCCGTCGGCCCGTCCATCCCGGGCATCCTCATGTCCATGAACACCAGGTCGTAGCGCGCACGCTTCAACGCCTGCACCGCCTCCTCGCCGGACGCCGCCGTCTCGACCGTGCAGCCCTCGCGCTTCAGCAGGGTCTTGGCCAGCAGGGCGCCGACCGGATTGTCCTCGACCAGCAGCACGCGCGCGGCGAAGGCGCGGGGCGCGGCCACGCGGTCGTCGTCCGGAACGGTCGTGGGCGCCGGCGTCGCGCCGCGCCGCACCGCCGCCCGCACCCGCTCGGCCACCGAGGCGCGGCGCAGCGGCTTGATCAGATACCCGTCCCACCCCGCGCCGCGATATCGACCGATCAGGTCGCGATCGGCGGGCCGCAGCAGGATCAGCGCCGGCTTGTCGGGGCGCGGGGCCATGCCCAGACCGCGCGCGGCGGCCTCGGCGTGGTCGACCAGGATCAGGTCCGCCTGATCGCCGACGGCCGCGCCGCACGCCGTCAGCTGAGCCTCGGCGGCCGCCCGCACGAACGGGTCGGGCGTGCGCACCTGCACCGTCAGCCCGTCCAGGGGCGCGGGTCCCGCGTCCTCGATCGGCTCGGCGTCGAACTCGGCCACGAAGACGAAGCGCGCGCCCGGCCCGTCGGGACGATCCCGCACCTCGACCGCGCCGCCCATCGCCTCGGCCAGCTTGCGCACCACGGCCAGGCCCAGGCCGGCGCCGTCGTGGCGGACGGCGTCGCCCGCCTCGGCGTGGCCGAACTCCTCGAAGATGCGCCCGCGCGCCGCGACGGGCACGCCCGGACCCGTGTCGTCGACCGTCAGCGTCAGGCGCGCGCGTCGCCCCGGCGCCGCCTTGACCGCCGCCTTCACCGCGACCGCGCCGGTTTCCGTGAACTTCACCGCATTGCCCGCCAGATTGAACAGCACCTGACGCAGCCGCCCCTCGTCGGCCCGCACCTTCAGCGGCGCGCCCTCGGACCAGCCGACGATCTCCAGCCCCTTGTCGTGCGCGCGCGGCGCCAGCAGCTCGACCACCTGGCGCACCAGCGCCTCGGGCTCCACAGGCGTCAGGTCGAACTCCAGCTTGCCGGCCTCCAGCCGGGCATAGTCCAGAAGATCGTTGACCAGCCCCAGCAGGTGCTCCGCCGACGCTCGCGCCGCCTCGGCATAGGCGCGCTGCGCCCCGTCCAGCCGCGTCCGCTGCAACAGGCCCAGCATGCCGATCGCCCCGTTCAGCGGCGTGCGCATCTCGTGGCTCATCAGCCTCAGGAACTGGCGTTCCGGAGAGGTTTCGACGGGCGGGGCGCAGGGGCGGGCTTTACGCGACATGGGACCAGCCTGCCCCGCCCCCTCTTAAGGCTGGCCCAGCGAGCGTGGTTCACGCCCGGTTAAATCCGCTTCAGCCGCTTCGCGTGGCCGCCGACCATCTTCAGGGCCAGACGCTCGGGCAGGTGCTTGGCCAGGCCCGCCAGGACGTTGTTCATCGCGCCCGGCGTGACCTGCGGCCGGTTCGCCTCGCAGGCCGCATGGCCCACGCGCGCCACGTGCTCGGCCGTCTGCCACATCCAGGCGGGATAGGCGCTCGACACCTCCTGCCGCGTGCCGTTGACGTCGTGGAACTCGGTAAGGGTGTAGCCGGGGCACAGGGCGGTGACGTGAACGCCGGTCCCGCGCAGCTCCAGGTGCAGGCCCTGCGACGCCTTGATCAGGAAGCTCTTGATCGGCCCGTACAGGGTGTCGCCGCCCGTCGCCGGCATCCGCCCGGCCAGACTGGCGACGTTCAGGATCCGGCCGAACCCGCGCTCGACCATGCCGGGCGCGAGCCGTCGCGCCAGCTCGACCGGCGCGTTCAGCATGACCTGGATCATGGCGCGGTGGTCGCCCGGATCGGTGTTGAGGAAGCCCGAGGTTCGGCTGAAGCCCGCGTTGTTGCACAGGCCGTCGACGTGCAGGCCGCGCCGTCCGATTTCCGCGACCAGCCGCGCGGGCGCGCCCAGATCGGCCAGGTCGTCCATGATCACCGCGACGGCGGCGCCCGTGGCGACCAGTTCCGACGCCAGCGCCGTCAGCGGCCCCTCGCGCCGCGCCGTCAGGATCAGGTCCCAGCCGTGGCGCGCGTACTCCCGCGCCAGCGCCGCCCCGATCCCGGCCGAGGCGCCGGTGACCAGCATCGTCGGACGCACCTTGGAGGGCAGGCTCACGCCGCGACGGGGCAGGACGGGTGCGGCGCGAACGGACGCAGCACGTCGGAATCCTCGGCCAGCAGGTCGGCGATGGTGATCTTGCCCAAGGCCTCCGACGCGGCCTGGTCGGCGGCCGTCAGCGCCTTGGCCACCTGACGCGGGATGTGCTGGCCGACCGGGCAGCCCTTGGCCCCCGCCGGCGGCGAGCCCAGGTGGGCGCAGCCGTTCACGGCCTTCAGCACCTGATCGAGACGGATGTCCTCGGGCCGATGCAGCAGCCAGGCCCCGCCCGACGCCCCCGGTCGCGTGGCGATCAGCCCCGCCTTGGCCAACAGGGCGGTCACGCGCCGCACCACGACCGGATTGGTCGGCACCGACGCGGCCAGCACCGCGCTGGGCGCGGCGGCCTCGGGACCGTACGCGCCCTTGTGGGCCAGATAGGCCAGGGCGTGGGCGGCGACGGGAAAGCGTTGACTGTCGGACATGGCGGCTCCAGCCCTGCAATTTAGGCGCGCCGGAGGGGATTCACAAATCCGGGGCAACCCCATGGTCGTGGCGACCGTTCGGGACGCGATTGATGCGCCGCCAGAAAGGGCGTAATGCCCCGCGGCTTTCACGGACGGACCGCCTCCCTGCGGGTCCCGGAGACACCGAATGGCTGGGGACCTTCCCCGCGACGAGGCCCTGCCTCCCGCCGCTTCCACGACCACCGCCAGCGCGCCGACCGACCCGGGTCACGGGGACGGACACGCGCGCGCGGGCAAGCTGGGCCTGATCGTCGGCGCCATCGGCGTGGTGTTCGGCGACATCGGCACCAGCCCGCTCTACGCCCTGCGTGAGGCCATCAATCATGCGCGCTCCGGCGACGTGGGCGGCGACCTGGCCGTCATCGGCGTGGTGTCGCTGGCCTTCTGGGCGCTGATGGTGGTGGTGACGTTCAAATACGTCATGTTCCTGATGCGCGCTGACAACAAGGGCGAGGGCGGCACCCTGGCCCTGATGGCGCTGGCCCAGAACGCCCTGGGCCGTCGCAGCGCGCTGATCTTCATCCTGGGCGTATGCGGCGCGGCGCTGTTCTACGGCGACGGCATCATCACGCCGGCCATCTCGGTCCTGTCGGCGATCGAGGGCGTCAAGGACGCGCCGGGCGTCGGCGGATCGCTGGATCCCTTCATCGTCCCGGTGTCGGCGGGCATCCTGATCGCCCTCTTCGTGCTTCAGGCGCGGGGCACGGCCGGTCTGGCGCAATGGTTCGGCCCGATCACCGCTGTCTGGTTCCTGTCGTTGGGCGGGTTGGGCCTCTACCACATCTTCGACGACGTCTCGGTGCTGCGGGCCCTGTCGCCGCACTACGGCGTCATGCTGCTGCTCAACGACGGCCTGCTGGGCTTCATCATCCTGGGCAGCGTCTTCCTGGCCGTGACGGGCGCGGAGGCGCTGTACGCAGACATGGGCCACTTCGGTAAGGCGCCCATCCGCATCGGCTGGCTGGCCTTCGTGCTGCCCTGCCTGACGCTGAACTATCTCGGCCAGGGCGCCCTGATCCTGCACACGCCCGAGGCGTCCGAGAATCCCTTCTGGAGCATGGTGCCGACGCTGATCTACTGGCCCATGCTGGCGCTGGCCACGGCGGCCACGGTGATCGCCTCGCAGGCGGTGATCACGGGCGCCTTTTCGGTGACGCAGCAGGCGGTTCAGCTGGGCCTGCTGCCGCGCATCGCCATCCGCAACACCTCCGAGACCCAGGCGGGCCAGATCTACGTCCCGGCGGTCAATCAGCTGCTGATGATCGGCGTTCTGGTGCTGCTGTTCATGTTCCAGAGCTCTTCGAACCTGACCGCCGCCTACGGCGTGGCCGTCACCGGCGTCATGCTGATCAACACGCTGATGGCCTACTTCGTCCTGACGCGGAAATGGAAGTGGCCGATGTGGGCCGTGCTGGGCTCGCTGATTCCGTTCGGCTTCGTCGACGGCGTGTTCCTGACGTCGAACCTGCTCAAGATTCCGGACGGCGCCTGGATGCCGCTGGTGCTGGGCGCGGCCCTGGTCATCCTGATGTGGACTTGGGTGCGCGGCACCCAGATCCTGACCACGAAGACGCGCAAGGATTCGCTGCCGCTGACCGATCTGATCGAGATGCTGCGCGCCCGCCCGCCGCACCGCGCGCCCGGCACGGCGATCTTCCTGACCTCCGACCCAGACGTCGCGCCCGTCGCCCTGATGCACAATCTCAAGCACAACAAGGTGCTGCACGAGAAGAACGTCATCTTGACGGTCAACGCCACCGACCGGCCCCGCGTGCCCGAGGATCAGCGCATCCGCATCGAGGTGATCTCGGACGACTTCAAGAAGCTGACCATCAACTACGGCTTCATGGAGCAGCCGCACGTGCCGCGCGCCCTGTCGGTGTGCCGCAAGCAGGGGCTGAAGTTCGACATCATGTCGACCAGCTTCTTCCTGGGTCGCCGTTCGCTGGTGCCGTCGGCGCACAAGGGCATGCCCCTGTGGCAGGACAAGCTGTACATCTTCCTGATGCGCAACGCCGCCAATCCGACCGACTTCTTCCACATCCCGCCCGGCCGCGTGGTCGAGCTGGGGGCCCAGGTCTCGGTTTGACCGGTTCGGAACCGGGGATCGAGGCGCGCCGTCTGGCGGGCGCCCTGCTGGAAGGCGCCCTCGCCGGGCGCGACGGTCTGGCCGCCGTGCAGGCGGGCAAGCCGTTCAACGCCCTGTCGCCCCCAGACCGCGCCTTCGCCCGCGCCGTGGCCATGGGGGCGCTGCGCCGTCTGGGGGAGATCGACCGCGCCCTGGACGCCCGGCTGAAGACCGCCCCGCCGCATCAGGTCCGCACCCTGCTGCGCGTCGCCCTGGCGCAACGGCTGGTGCTGGACGTGCCCGCCTTCGCCACCGTGTCCACCGCGGTGAAGCTGGCCGAGCGAGAGGCCAAGACCCGGCCCTACAAGGCGCTGGTCAACGCCGTGCTGCGGGGGCTGGAGCGCGACGGCGTGGCCGACGCCGACCCCGTCGCCAACTTGCCCGGCTGGCTGGTCGCGCGCTGGACCCAGGCCTGGGGCGCCGAGGCCGTGGCGGCGATCGCCCGCGCCGCGCGCGAAGAGCCGGCGACCGATCTCAGCCTCAAGCCCGGCGTCGACGCCGCCTCCCTGGCGGACGCGCTGGAGGGAGAGGTCCTGCCCGGCGGGTCGGTGCGCACGCGCCGTCGCGGCGACCTGACGACCTGGCCCGGCTATGACGCGGGCGACTGGTGGGTTCAGGACGCGGCCGCCGCCGTGCCCGTCCGTGCGCTCGCTCCGCAGTCCGGCGAGACCGTGCTGGATCTGTGCGCCGCGCCGGGCGGAAAGACGCTGCAACTGGCCGCGTCAGGCGCCGCCGTGGTCGCGCTGGACCGCAACGCCTCGCGCCTGAGGCGCGTGCACGAGAACCTGGCCCGCACCGGCCTCAGCGCCGAGATCGTCGCCGCCGACGCCGCGAACTGGGGCGATCCGCGCCAGTTCGACGCCGTCCTGCTGGACGCGCCGTGCACCGCCACGGGCACGCTGCGTCGCCATCCCGAGGCGCTGCACGCCGTGCGTCCCGCCGACGTCGCCAATCTGGCCGACGTCCAGCACCGTCTGCTGGACGCCGCCGCCGATCGGGTGAAGCCCGGCGGCCGGCTGGTCTATTGCGTCTGCTCGCTGGAGCGCGAGGAGGGCGAGGGGCAGGTTCCGGCCTTCCTGCGCCGCCGTCCGGAGTTCCGTCTGACGCCGATCGACCCGTCCGCCGTCGGGGCGCCGGACGACGCCCTGTCCGACCACGGCCTGCGCCTGCATCCCGGTCAGTGGGCGGAGCGTGGCGGTCTGGACGGGTTCTTCGTCGCCCGCTTCGACCGGATCGCCTGACCGCGCTTGCCCCCGTCCCCGGCCCGGCTTAAGCCCGGACGCATGGCCGCGCCCCTGATCTGTCCGTCCATCCTGTCCGCCGATTTCGCCAGGCTGGGCGATGAGGTGGCCGCCATCGACGCGGCGGGCGCGGACTGGATCCACGTCGACGTCATGGACGGCCATTTCGTGCCCAACCTGACGATCGGCCCGGCGGTGGTGAAGGCCCTGCGCCCGCATTCGCAGAAGCCGTTCGACGTCCACCTGATGGTCGCGCCGGTCGATCCGTGGCTGGAGGCCTATCGCGACGCGGGCGCGGACGTCCTGTCGATCCATCCGGAAAGCGGCCCGCACGTGCACCGCACCCTGGGCCAGATCCGCAAGCTGGGAGCGAAGGCCGGTCTGGTGCTCAATCCCGCCACGCCGGTGGAGGTCGTGGCCGAGACCGTGGAGCTGCTGGACCTGGTGCTGATCATGTCGGTCAATCCCGGCTTCGGCGGTCAGTCGTTCATCGAAAGCTCGCTGCGCAAGATCGAGCGCGTGCGCGCCATTCTGGACGCGTCGGGGTCCAAGGCCGTGCTGCAGGTCGACGGGGGCGTGACCGCGGCCAACGCCGGGGCCTGCGTCGCCGCCGGCGCCGACGCCCTGGTCGCCGGCACCGCGGCCTTCAAAGGCGGCCCAGCCGCCTACGCCGCCAACGTCGCGGCCCTCAAAGCGGCGGCGTGAGCGGCGGCCCCGAAATCCCCGGCCTGCGCGGCGCGCCCATGCGCACGCCGGTCAAGCCGACCGGCGCGGCCACCGGCCCGGAACTCTGGCCCGCCCTGGCCGGTCGTCTGCTGACGCGCCAGCTGTGGGTCGAGCTGTACGGCCTGCCCGGCTACGCCCGCACGCTGGGCGCAACCAAGGTCGCCGCCTTCGCCTGCGCCCCGCGCGATCCGCGCCCTGTCGACGCCGTCCTGGGCCGGTCGATTCTGGACGGCCGCTTCGTCCTGGCGGGCACGGCGATGGACTGCCCGGCGCCGCAGGATCCGTGGAACCGACCCAGCCCGTCCCTGCCCTTCGCGGCCCAGCTGCACGCCTTCGCCTGGCTGCCGCACCTGATGAACGAGGGCGAGCGCGGCGCCCGCGAGGCGCTGCGGCTGATCCGGGGGTGGGAGGCGCCCTTCCGCCGCTGGTCGCCCTTCGTCTGGGACCCCGACCGTCTGGCGCGCCGGGTCTTCAACCTGGCCGTCGCCGCCCGCCGGCTGGGCGCCGTGGCGGACGAGACGGACCGGCTGGCGCTGGCCGTCGCTCTGGCGCGTCAGGCGCGCCAGCTGCTGCGCCCGCCGAATCCGACCGCGGGCCGGGCCGAGCGACTGGTCGCCGCCGCTCTGGCCGGGTGCGTCCTGACCGGCCCCGTCGGCGCCGCCCTGCGCCGCCGCGCCCTGGCCCGCCTGCCCGGCGCGCTGGCCCAGGCGGTGGGCGACGACGGAGGCCACGCCTCGCGCAGCCCGGAGGCGGGGCTGGAGCTGCTGCTGGACCTGCTGACGCTGTCCGACGCCCTGAACCAGATCGCCGAGCCGATCCCGGAGGCGTCGGCGCGCGCCATGGCGCGGCTGGCGCGCGGCGTGCGCACGCTCGCCTTGCCCGACGGACGGCTGGGCAGTTTCCACGGCGGCGGGCCGTCGCTGGCGGCCTCCGTCGCCGCAGCCCTGGACCAGGCGGGCGAGGTCGAGCCCGCTCCCGCCTGCGCCGGCTTCGCGCGCATCCACAGCCCCCTGCTGACGGTGCTGGCCGACGCCGCCGTTCCGCCGCGCGGCGCCTGGGGCGCCATGGCCTGCGCCCAGCCGATGGCGCTGGAGATCGTCTGCGGCAAGGACCGGCTGATCACCGGCTGCGGCTGGACGCCGCTGGCCGCGGACCGGCAGGGGCTGCGCCTGACGCCCGGTCACTCGACGCTGACGCTGGGCGAGAGCTCGGTGGGCGAGCCGCTGTCGGGCTGGCGCGCCGACATCCTGGGGCCGCGTCTGGCGGGCCGCGCCTGGCCCGTCCGCACCGAGCGCCGCGACGGCGACGGCGCCGTCTGGCTGGAGATCGAGCACGACGGCTGGACCGCCCCCTTCGGCCTGACGCACCAGCGCCGCCTGTATCTGGATCAGCGCATGGACGAACTGCGCGCCGAGGAGCGCCTGTTCCCCACGCCGGGCCGCCCAGACGTGACGCGCCAGATCGCGGCGCCCTACGCCATCCGCTTCCATCTGGAACCCGGCGTGCAGGCGTCGCTGGCCCGCGACCGGCGCTCCATCCTGCTGCGCGGCCACTCCAGCCGCGGATGGTGGTTCCGCACCGACGGCCCCGACGTGGCCATCGAGCCGTCGGTCCACGTCGACGGCGGCCTGACCCGCCGCTCGCTCCAGATCGTCGTCCGCGGCTCCGCCCGCACCGACAGCGAGACCAAGATCCGCTGGAAGCTGAGCCCCGCCGGCGGCGCCGGGGATCCGGTCTGAGGCTCACGTCTCCTCCCCACGAGCGCAGCGAAGTGGGGAGGGGGACCGCGAAGCGGTGGAGGGGCCTTCACGCGCTCGCGGGGAGGAGACGTCAACGGCGACCTCTGCTAGACCCGCGCGCGTCCCGCTCCTCCCCAGCCGCCGAGACCGCCCCATGCCCGCCGCTCCCGATTTTCCGCCCGCGCCCGACCGGGTCGTGCCCGCGCGCGCCCTGATCTCGCTGTCCGACAAGACGGGGCTGGAGGAGGTCGCGCGCGCCCTGCACGGGCTGGGCGTCGAGCTGGTGTCCACCGGCGGCACGCGCGCGGCGATCGCGGCGCTGGACCTGCCGGTGAAGGACGTGGCCGACCTGACCGGCTTCCCGGAGATGATGGACGGGCGGGTGAAGACCCTGCACCCCGTCGTTCACGGCGGCCTGCTGGGCGTGCGCAACGCGCCGTCGCACGCGGCGGCGATGCAGGAGCACGGCATCGGCCCGATCGATCTGGTCTGGATCGACCTCTATCCGTTCGAGGCGACCGTGGCCGCCCAAAAACAAGGAGAGGTCGGCGGGTTCGAGGCGGCGATCGAGAACGTCGACATCGGCGGCCCGGCCATGATCCGCTCGGCGTCCAAGAACCATGGTCACGTCGCCGTCGCCGTGGACGCGGAGTCCATCGGCTGGATCCTTGAGGCGCTGAAGGCCGACGGGGCCACCTCGCTGGACCTGCGCAAGCGGCTGGCCGCCCGCGCCTTCGCCCGCACCGCCGCCTACGACGCCGCCGTCTCGTGCTGGTTCGCCGGCCAGATCGCCGACGCCGCCCCGGCCCGCAAGACGCTCTCGGGCACGCTGGCGCAGACCCTGCGCTATGGCGAGAACCCGCATCAGTCGGGCGCTTTCTACCGCACCTCGGAAACCCGCCCCGGCGTCGCCAACGCCCGCCAGCTGCAGGGCAAGGAGCTGGGCTACAACAACATCGCCGACGCCGACGCCGCTTATGAGCTGGTGGCCGAGTTCGCCGCCCCGGCCTGCGTCATCGTCAAGCACGCCAATCCGTGCGGCGTGGCGACAGGCGGCGACCTGACGGAAGCCTATGTCCGCGCGCTGGAATGCGACCCCGTCTCGGCCTTCGGCGGCGTGATCGCCGTGAACCGCCCGTTGACCGAGGCGGACGCCCGGAAGATCGTCGAGATCTTCACCGAAGTGGTGATCGCGCCCGGCGCCGACGAGGCGGCGCGCGCCGTGTTCGCGGCCAAGAAGAACCTGCGCCTGCTGCTGACCGACGGCCTGCCCGATCCGCTGACGGCGGGCGAGGTCTTCCGCAGCGTCGCCGGCGGTTTCCTGGTGCAGTCGCGCGATGTGGCCCGGATCACCGCCGCCGACCTGAAGATCGTGACGAAGCGCCAGCCGACGCCTCAGGAGATCGAGGACATGCTGTTCGCCTTCACCGTGGCCAAGCACGTGAAGTCCAACGCCATCGTCTATGCCAGGGACGGTCGCACCGCCGGCATCGGCGCGGGCCAGATGAACCGCCGCGACAGCGCCCGCATCGCCTCGCTGCGCGCCGCCGAGGCCGGTCAGGCGCTCGGCCTGCCCGCCTCGCTGGCCCAAGGCTCGGCCTGCGCGTCGGAGGCCTTCTTCCCCTTCGCCGACGGCCTGCTGGAAGCGGTCGCCGCGGGCGCCACGGCGGTGATTCAGCCGGGCGGCTCGATCCGCGACGACGAGGTCATCGCCGCCGCCGACGACAAGGGCGTCGCCATGGCCTTCACCGGCGTGCGCGTGTTCCGGCACTGACGAAGCCCGCGA
This sequence comes from Afipia felis, assembly GCA_943371835.1. Taxonomy (GTDB): domain Bacteria; phylum Pseudomonadota; class Alphaproteobacteria; order Caulobacterales; family Caulobacteraceae; genus Brevundimonas. The sequence goes on from CALRWJ020000013.1 coordinate 20,324, forward strand.
CGGTGCCCATGCGATCGCCGGGCGCCGCGGATTGTGACGATCGGCGCGGAATTCCCGAGCCGGATCAAAGGCCCCCCAAATTTTCTGAGCCTTTCCGCCGACGTCGATCCCCGCGTGACTGACGCTCGCTTCGTCCCGTCGCATCGGAGGGCTCGCGAGGCCTGCGACCTTGTGGCGGCGGGAGCGTGTGGAGCGGGGCTCGCCGCCTTCGGGCGGCGAGGCCGATCGGGGTCACCAAGAGATGATCCCGGGCAAGGGTCAGGGGGGATACCTGGACCGACCGGCGGACGTCGCAGGACGTCGCCGCCCGCCGGAGGCGACCGCGGTAAGGCGTGAACAGCGCCACCCGACGCGGGCTTCCGGAAAACCATGCGCGCGGAGCGTCACGCGAAGCCGAAACGGTATTTTCCTTTTGCCTCCGGGTTTCGCGCCCGGCGCTCCGCCAGCCCTCCACCTCCGCGCGAAAGCGACGGAGCGATCGGCGTTTGCCGTTCCCGCTTCGGCCGCGGAGGCGCTATGGACGGACATGGACACGCTCGCCGCCCGCTGGGCCCTCCTGGAACCCCACGTCTCCTGGCACGGGCCGGACGACGACCGGCCCAGGCCGACGGCGCTGCTGTTCCACGGCTGCGGCGGGGTGCGGGGGCATCTGCCGCGCTACGCCGAGGCGGCGACGTCGGCGGGGTGGCGGTCGGTGATCGTCGGTTCCTATGCGCCGCGCGGCTGGTCGCGGGCCTGGGCCATGGCGACGGTGTGCACCGGTCTGCAGTTCCGGGGCTGGGAGCGCGGCGGCGACGTGCTGGCGACCGTGCACGGCGTGTCGGCGCGGCCCGACGTCGACGCCTCGGCCCTGTGTCTGGCGGGCTGGAGTCATGGCGGCTGGGGCATCATGGAGGCGATGAGCGCCGATCCGGCGCGTCCCGGCGCCCTGGGCGTGAAGGACGCGGAGACCTGCGACCTGTCCGGCGTGCGGGCGACGTTCCTGGCGTACCCTTACGTCGGCGTGGCGGCGCTGAACCGGATGCGGCCGTGGCGGCACTGCCCGCGCACCCTGGCCGTCGTGGCGCGGCGCGATCACCTGACGACCGTGCGCAACGCAGAGCGCGTGCACGACATGGTCCGCAACTGCGGCGCCGACGTCGAGACCTGGATCGCCGAGGGCACGCACAGCTTCGACGAGCCGATGAACGCACCGCCGATGCGTCACGACCCGGAGCTGACCGAACAGGCGCTGGACCGCTTCCACCGGCTGCTGGAAGACGTCGCCGCCGCGCCGCCCGTCTAGACCTCGACCCGGACCTCGCCCCGCACCGAGTTGGCCAGGTAGCAACTCTCGTGCGCGCGGTGGTGCAGGTCGGCCAGCGCAGCCTCGGACGGACCCTCGCCGATCCAGTCGACGCGCGGTCTCAGCACGATCCCGGTCATCGACACGCGACCGCGCTCGTCCTTGCCCAGCGTGCCCGAGGCGGCGTCGACGTAGCGGTCGACGACCAGCCCGGCCTTGGCCGCATAGGCCAGGAAGAACAGCATGTGGCAGCTGGAGACGGCGGCCACCAAAGCCTCCTCCGGATCGACCGCCGCCGGGTCGGACCCGGGCACCGGCGGGGCCGACGAGCCGCGCACCACGGCCCCGCCGTCGAAGCGCCAGTCGTGCCCGCGCGAATAGCGTCCGTCGGTGAACGGCTGATCGCCCCGCGCCCACTCAACCGTGGCCGTATGTTCGCTCATCGTCGCCTCCTCGGCTCAGGATGGTGAAGGTCATCGGCGACCGCACGGTGAAGCCCACGCTGCGGTGCAGGGCCTGCGCCTCGGGCTTGTGGGCGTAGGCGTGCAGGAACGGCGTCTCGCCGCGCGCCAACGCCCGCTCGACCACGATCCGCATCAGCCCCGCCGCCAGGCCGCGCCCGCGAAAGTCGGGGTGCACGCAGACGCCGGACACCTCCAGAAACCCCTCCGGCTTCATCCGCTCGCCGGCCATCGCCGCCAGCCGCCCGCCGATCCGCACGCCGACGAAGTCGCCCAGCCTGTGGGTCTTCGAGAAGAAGGGCCCCGGCTCGGTCAGGGTGGCCAGCGCCAGCATCTCCGGCGCGTCGGCCTCGGTTAGGTCGATCCAGTCCGGCTCGGCGGCGCGCGCCGGAGCCAGGGCCTCCAGCGTCATCTGCACGCAGGCCGCCTGGGTCACGATCCGGGCCGCCGGGGGCAGGGCGACCGGCCCGGCCTCGATCAGCCCGACCGCGCCGCCTTCCGGGATCAGGGCGCCCACCGCCTCCGCAGAGCCCGGGCCGGCGTCCGCGCCCGCCGCGAACATCGCGTGGTCGGCGTCGAAGCGCAGGGCGCGCGCGTCGCCGACGGCGAGATGCGCCTGCCGCGTCGTCAGCGCGCTCCAGATCGGGCGGTCCAGCGGATGCATGTCGCGGATATAGCCGCGCTTGCGGGCGCCGTCAGCGGTCGTTCCAAGAGCCGCGTCCGAAGACCGCGATCAGCCCTTCCAGAAGCCCACCACGTCCTTGACCTCGGCCACCGTGACGTCGGCGACCTCGGCGGCGCGCTCGGCGCCGGCCTTCAGCACGCGGTCGATCTCGGCGGGGTCGGCCATCAGGCGGCGCATCTCGGCGGTGACGGGGGCCAGGCTCTCGACGGCCAGATCGGCCAGCTTCGGTTTGAAGGCGCCGAAGCCCTGGCCGGCGAACTCGGCGATCACCTCGTCGCGCGGGCGGTCGGACAGGGCGGCGTAGATGGTCAGCAGGTTCCGCACCTCGGGCCGCTCGTCCAGGCTCTCGCCCGGTTCGGGCATCACGCCCATGTCGGTCTTGGACTTGCGGATCTTGCCGGCGATCACGTCGGCGTCGTCGGTCAGGTTGATGCGGCTGGCGTCCGACGGATCAGACTTCGACATCTTGGCCGTGCCGTCGCGCAGGCTCATGACGCGCGGCGCCGGGCCTTGGGTCAGCGGCTCGGGCAGTGGGAAGAAGCCCGGGACCTCGAAGTCTCCGTTGAACTTGGCGGCGATGTCGCGGGTCAGCTCCAGATGCTGCTTCTGGTCCTCCCCGGTCGGCACCTCGGTGGCCTTGTACAGCAGGATGTCCGCCGCCTGCAGCACCGGATAGGTGTACAGGCCGACCGACGACCGCTCCTTGTGCTTGCCCGACTTCTCTTTGAACTGGGTCATGCGGTCCAGCCAGCCGAGGCGGGCGACGCAGTTGAAGATCCAGGCCAGCTCGGAATGCGCGCGCACCGCCGACTGCGGGAAGATGACCGACTTCGCCGGGTCCAGACCCGAGGCCAGATAGGCCGCCGCGATCTCGCGCGTCTGCGCCGCCAGCAGCTTCGGGTCCTGCCACACGGTGATGGCGTGCAGGTCGGCCACGAACAGGAAGCAGGGCGCGCCCTGGTCCTGCAGCTGGGTGAACCGCTTCAGCGCGCCCAGATAGTTGCCCAGGTGCAGGGCGCCGGACGCCTGGATCCCGGACAGGATGCGGCGCGGGCCGGAATAGGCGGGGGCGATCGGGGACGCGGTCTCGGACATGGGCGGGCTTTGCCTCAGGCCCGCCCGCCCCGCAACCCTATCGCCCGCGACGGATCAGCTTGCGCACCTCGGCCACGGTGATCGCGCGGGTCAGGAAGGCCAGGACGACGTAGGCGAGGCCACCCGCCGCCGAGGTCACCAGCAGGGCGATCTCCTTGCCGCCGTGGCCGCGCAGCAGGGCGTCGACCGCGCCCTCGATCTGCGGGCGGGCCAGCTGCGCCAGCCACACCGCCAGCGCCAGACCGGCGGCGGCCAGGGCGATGCGGACGACGCGGCCGATCACCGCCGGGCCGGGCTTCCAATGTCCCGTGCGCCACAGGGCCCCGCCCAGAAGCAGGGCGTTGGTCCAGGCCGCGCCCGACACCGCCGCCGCGATCCCCGGCACGCCCATGCCGCCGTAGAACAGGGCGAAGGCCAGGGCGGCGTTCACCGCCACCGAGACCAGGGCGAAGATCATCGGCGTGCGCGTGTCGCCGCGCGCGAAGAAGCCCGGCGACAGGATGCGGATCAGCACGAAGGCCGGCACGCCCCAGCCGAACTGGAACAGCGCCGCCGCCGTGGCGCGCGCGTCCAGCTGCAGGAACTCGCCGCGCGTGAACAGGCCGTCGATCAGGAAATAGGGCATGGCCATCAGGGCCGCTGCGGCGGGCAGGGTCAGGGCCATCGACAGGATGATCGCCTCGTCCATCGCCGCCTGTTCCTGGACGTGGTCCTTGGTCGCCACCGCCGCCGACAGGCGCGGCAGCAGGGCGATGCCGATGGCCACCCCGACCAGACCCAGCGGCAGCTGGTACAGCCGGTCCGCCGTCGCCAGCCAGGTCCGGCCGCCGTCGACGAAGCTGGCCAGGTTGCCCGAGATGAAGACGTTGATCTGGGTCGCCGAGTTGCCGATGGCGGCGGGCACGGCGGTGAGGATGATGGCCTTCACCGGCGCGGTCAGGCGCGGCAGCGCCAGGCGCACGTCGGCGCCGGCCTTGCGCGCGCCCCACCAGCACAGGCCCGCCTGGCTGACGCCCGCGACCAGCACGGCCCAGCTGGCGGCATAGGCCGCGCCGACCTGGCCGCCCTGGGCCGGGATGACCGCCACCAGCATGATGAGGTTCAGCAGGATCGGATAGGCGCCCGAGACGATGAATCGGCCCCGCGCGTTCAGCACGCCCGACAGCAAGGCCGCGATCGCCATGCACGGCAGATACGGCATGGTGATCTGGGTCAGGACCACGGCCAGCTTGAAGCGCGCCGGATCGTCCAGGAAGCCGACGTTGATCACCCTCATGATCCACGGCATCGCCAGCTGCGCGATCACGGTCAGGAGGATGGTGGCGAAGGCGACCGCCGCCAGCGCCTCGGTGGCCACGCGATCCGCCGTCTCGGGCCCCTCGGTCTTCAACGTCTTGGTGTAGGCGGGCACGAAGGCGGCGGCGAACGCGCCCTCGGCGAAGATGCGGCGGAACAGGTTGGGGAACGACAGGGCGGTGTTGTACGCGTCCGCCGCCGCGCTGGACGACGCGCCCAGCGCCGCCGTGATGACCACGTCCCGGGCGAAGCCGACGAAGCGGCTGACCAGCGTCAACCCGGAGAAGATGGCCGAGGACCGCATCATCCCGCCGCCTCGGGTGGGCGCGGGCGACGGCGAGGTGGTGGCTTCGGCGGCGGTCTGGCCGGAAGGCGGCGGCTCTGCGGAGAAGGTCACTGGGGTCCGGCGTCCTGCGGCGGCGATGACCCGGCTTATCCCGCTTTGCCTCGCCGCGAAACGGTCGGCCGCGTCAGATCGGACACGTCGCGCGTCGAGGCGCGCACCGGCGTGATGCGCCGACCCTCGGCCACCTTGGGCGGCTTGTGCTCCAGCACCTCGATCAGCCGTTCGCGCAGGGCGTCAAGCCGCTTGCCAGGCGTCGGTTTCCGGCCGTCGCGGTCGGTCAGGTAGAAGGCGTCGACGACCCGCTCGCCGAAGCCCGCGACGTGGGCGGAGCGGATCTGCCAGCCGCCGTCCGCCAGCGCCCCGGCCAGCGCCGCCAGCAGGCCGGGCCGGTCGGGGCCCGACACCTCCACCACCGCCGCGTCGTCGACGGTCTCCAGATCGATCATCACGACGGGCCGCACGTCGAAGGTGGCGCGGCGCGCGCTGTGCGGCGGGACGTCGAGCGGCGCCGGGCGCGTCGCCTGCGGACCGGCGGCCTCGATCAGGCGCTTCGACAGACGCGACAGGCGGCGCGGCTCGGCCTGGCCATAGGGCCGGGCCGCGCCGTCCTGAACCTCGAACACGTCCAGGGCCAGATCCTCGCCCGCCGAGCCGATGCGCGCGCCCACCACGTCGGCGCCCTCCGCCGCCAGCACGGCGACCAGATCGGCGAACAGGCGGGGGCGGTCCCGCGCCGCGACGGCGACGCGCGTGGTGGCGCGCCCGCCGTGAGGATCGGCGGACCGATCGACGACCGCCTCCACCGCCACGCCTTCGCGGGCCGCGCGGGCCAGCAGGGTCTCGAACCCCTCGGCCGGATCGACCGCGTCGGCGTCCTCGCCCCGGAACAGGGCGTCGACGCGCAGGAACAGGTCGCGCATCAGCCCGCCCTTCCAGCTGTTGAACACGCCCGGGCCGACCGAGCGCACGTCCGCCGCCGTCAGCACCAGCAGCATCCGTAGACGTTCCGGATCGCCGACCTGCTCGGCGAAGGCGCGGATGGTCGCGGGATCGGACACGTCGCGCTTCTGCGCCACGTCCGACAGGATCAGGTGGTTGGCCACCAGCCAGGTGATCAGCTCGATCCGGCGCGGGCCGACGCCCAGCCTCTGGCAGGCGCGTCGCGCGGCGATGGCGCCGTCCTCCAGCTGACCCCGGTCGCCGCCCTTGCCCACGTCGTGCAGCAGCATGCCCAGCATCAGCGCTTCGGGATCGGCGATGCGGTGCACGATCTCGCTGGCGAGCGGGTGCTCGGTCTTCAGCTTGCCGCGCTGGATGTCGTTGATCACGCCCACGGCCTGGAGCGTGTGCTCGTCGACGGTGTAGGCGTGGTACATGTTGAACTGGGTCTGGCCGACGATCCGCCCCCACTCCGGCAGGAACCGGCCCAAGAGGCCGACCGCGTTCATCACGCTGAGCACGCGATAGGGCCGCTGTCCCCGCGCCAGAACGTCGAGAAAGGCGCGCGCCGCCTCCGGATTCCGGCGCAACTGCGGCGTCACCAGGTTCAGCGAGCGGGACACGGCGGCGAAGGCGTCGGGGTGCAGGTCCAGGTCCTGGGCGTCCATGACCCGAAACAGGTCCAGCAGCTTGACCGGATCTTCGGCGAACACCTCCGGCCCCGTGACGGACAGACGCCCGCCGACCAGCACGAACCCCGGCACCGACAGCTTCTTCGGCTTGGGCGGAAACAGGCGCGACAGGCTGAGCGTCGCCTTCTGCCCGCGCGCCTCCAGCTGGGCCGAAAAGGCGCGCGTGAGGGCGCCCACGTCGCCGGCGACGATGAAATAGCGGCGCATGAAGCGCTCCACCGCCGGCTCGTCGCCGCGACCGCGCCAGCCCATGCGGCGCGCCACCTCGGGCTGAAGGTCGAAGGTCAGCGCCTCCACCGCCCGCCCGGCGGTCAGGTGCATGTGGTGCCGCACGCGCCACAGGAAGTCGAAGGCTTCGGCGAACAGCCGCCGCTCCCGCGCCGTCAGGATGTCGGCCAGGGCGTCCTCGCCGTTGGGACTGTCGGGCGCCAGTCCGCGCGCGATCCAGAACAGGGCGTTCAGGTCGCGCAGGCCGCCCTTGCCGTCCTTGACGTTCGGCTCCACCCGATTGCGCACGGCGCCGGCCTTCTCGTGCCGGGCGTCGCGCTCGGCCAGCTTGGCGGCGATGAAGGGCCGCGGGTCCGCCTTGCGCGCCGCCGCCTTGAACTTGTCGATAATTTCCGCCGACAGGTCGGCGTCGCCGGCCAGGTGTCGCGCCTCCAGCAGGGCCGTTCGGATCGTCATGTCCGACTTCGCAAGCTTCAGACAGTCGTCGACCGAGCGCGCCGACGCGCCGACCTTCAACCCCAGGTCCCACAGGACGTAGAGCACGAACTCGGTCACCTGCTCGGCGCGCGGCGTGATCTTCCACGGCCGCAGGAACAGCACGTCGAGATCCGAATGCGGCGCCAGAACGCCCCGTCCGTAACCGCCGACGGCCAGCAGCGACAGCCGCTCGGCCTGCGTCGGATTGGCCGCGGGATACAGCCGCTCCGCTGCGAACTCCCAAAGCGCCTGCACGGCGTCGTCGGCGGCCTGGGAGAACAGCCTCGCCACCTCCACGCCGTCGCCGCCGGCGTCCAGCCGACGCGTCGCGCGCGTCCGGCCGCGTTCCAGGATGTCGAGGATCAGCGGCGAGACCGCCGCGCGCGGGTCCGGCGCTTGCGCGGCCGTCGCCCAGACGTCTTCGGCCGGATTCCGCGACGAGGACGGCTCGCTCATGCCCTCGGTATAGACCGGGCGGACGCCGCAGGCGACTGGCGTCACGCAGTGCGACGCGGCAGGATCGCCGCATGTCCATCGCCTCGCGCCTTCTGCTCGTCGCCGCGGCCGCTTTGTCGCTCGGCTCGGCATGCGCGCCCCAGGCCGTCGGCGAGCCGGCGCGCTTGGCGGTCCCCGTCGTCGCGTCGAACGCCGATCAGATCGACGCCCTGATCGCAGAGCTGAACGCCGCGCGGGGGGATCCGCGGGCCTATGCCCGGCGGGTGCGCGAGTTCCGCACCCTGTTCGCCGGAAACCGCTTCCAGCGTCCCGGGCAGATCGCGGTGGTGACCCAGGAAGGCGTCGCCGCCGTGGACGAGGCGATCCGGTTCCTTGAAGGCCAGCCGCCCCTGCCGGCGCTGGAACGATCGCGCGAGCTGGACCGCGCAGCTCTGGCTCACGCGCAGGACCAGGGCCGGACCGGCGCCACGGGCCATGCGGGCGCCGACGGATCCTCGCCGACCGACCGGATGCGGCGCACCGGCGCATGGCGCGCGACGGCGGAGACGATCTCCTACGGTTCGCCTCCTGACGAGGCGTTGATGCAGCTGATCGTCGACGACGGCGTGCCCGACCGCGGACACCGGCGCATCCTGTTCAGCCCGACCTATCGGCTGGTCGGCGCCTCCTGCGGACCTCATCCGGTCTGGCGGGTCGTCTGCGTGCTGGATTTCGCCAGCCCGGCGGTCGGCTAGGGCCGCAGGGCCTTCAGCCGATAGAGCGCCTCCAGCGCCTCGCGCGGGGACAGATCGTCGGGGTTCACCGCGTCCAACGCACGGTCCAGCGGCGACGGCCCGGCGGGCGGTGCAGGCTCGGCGACCGAGGCGAACAGCGGCAGCTCCGCCAGACGCCCGGCGGACTGGCCGCGCCCCTCCAGCGTCTCCAGCACGGACTGCGCCCGCGCCACGACCGGCTGCGGCACGCCCGCCAGCCGCGCCACCTGCACGCCGTACGACCGATCCGCCGCGCCCGCCGCCGCCTCGTGCAGGAAGACCAGCTGCCCCTCCCACTCGCGCACGCGCATCGACAGGTTGGTCAGGCCGTACAGCCGGTCCTCCAGCGCCGCCAGCTCGTGATAGTGGGTGGCGAACAGGGTGCGGCTGCGCGCGCGGTCGTGCAGGGCCTCGGTCACGGCCCAGGCGATGGCCAGGCCGTCGTAGGTCGCCGTGCCGCGCCCGATCTCGTCCAGCACCACGAAGCTGCGCGGCCCCGCCTGGCTGAGAATGGCGGCGGTCTCGACCATCTCGGTCATGAAGGTGGATCGTCCGCGCGCCAGGTCGTCGCCCGAACCCACGCGGCTGAACAGCCGGTCCACCACGCCCAGCCGCATCGACCGCGCGGGCACGAAGGCGCCGGCCTGCGCCAGGATCACAAGCAGGGCGTTTTGGCGCAGGAAGGTCGACTTGCCGGCCATGTTCGGCCCAGTGACCAAGGCCAGCCTTGGTCCGGCGACCGCCTCGCCGTCCAGCAGGCAGTCGTTGGGCGTGTAGGGATCGCCCGCGCGGCGCACCGCCGCCTCCACCACCGGATGGCGCCCGGCCTCGACGCAGAAGCAGGTCGAGTCGTCGACGACCGGACGCACGGCCCCCGCCTCCTCGGCCCACTCCGCGAGGGCGCAGGCGGCGTCCAGCGCGGCCAAGGCCTCGGCCACGGCCTGAAGCGAGGCGGCGGCGGCGGCGCAGGCGGCGCGCCAGGCCTCGAACGTCTCGATCTCGATGGCCAGCGCCCGGTGCCCGGCCTGGGCGATCCGGGCGTCCAGATCGGACAGCTCCACCGTCGTGAAGCGCACCTGATTGGCCAGCGTCTGGCGATGGATGAACGGACTGTCCGGCCCGCGCCGCAGCAGGGGCTCGGCCTTCTGCGCGGTGGTCTCGAGGAAGTAGCCCAGCACGGCGTTGTGCCGGACCTTGAAGGGAATGCCCGCTTCGGCCGAGGCGCGCGCCTCCAGATCGGCGATCACCCGCCGCGCGTCGTCGCGCAGCGACCGCGCCTGATCCAGCTCGGGCCGGAAGCCGGGGTTCACCAGCCCGCTGTCGCGCGCCAGATGCGGCGGTTCGGGCGACAGGCCCTCGTCCAGCTCGGCCAGCAGGGCGCCCAGCGCCGGCGGGAAGGCCAGGTCGGCCAGCACCGTGTCCAGATCGTCGGGCCGCGGCTGCAGGCCCTCGCCGCCGGTCAGAAAGGCGGCGGACAGATGCTCGGCGCAGTGCAGCCCGCCCCGGATCGCCGCCAGGTCGCGCGGCCCGCCTCGGCCCAAGGTCAGCCGCGACAGCGCCCGCGCCACGTCGGAGGACCCCTTCAGCCCGTCGCGCAGAGTGCGCCTCAGCCCGCGCCGCTCGACCAGCCATTCGACCGCGTCCAGCCGACGGTTGATCTCCGCCGGGTCGGACAGGGGCCGCGCGATCCGGTCGGCCAGCGCCCGCGCCCCGCCCGGCGTCACCGTGCGGTCCAGGCAACCCAGCAGCGAGCCCTCACGGTCGCCCGCCTGCGTGCGGTCGATCTCCAGACTGCGGCGCGTGGCGGCGTCGATGGCCAGCCGTCCCGTTTCGCCCAGCCGCCGTGGCGGGTGCAGCGCCGGCGTCCGGCCCGCCTGCGTCAGCTCGACGTAGGCCGCGATCAGCCCAAGCGCCGAAACCTCCGCCTCGTCGAACGCGCCGAAGCCGTCCAGCGAGGCGACGCCGTACAGCCGCTCGACCCGCGCTCGGGCGGCCTCCGGCTCGGCCTGCGCCTGCGGCACGGCCTGAACCACGCCGCCGGACCCGTCCAGCGCCGCCTTCAGCTCGGGATCGGAGAACAGCCGGTCCGGCGCCAGCACCTCGCTGGGGCGAACCGACGCCAGCGCCGCGCCCAAGTCGGCCGTCGCGCAGGCCATGACCTCGACCACCCCGGCGGACAACTCGACCGTCGCCACGGCCGCGCGTCCGCGCCGGATGCTGACCGCCGCCAGTCGGTTGGCCGCGCGCGCGTCCAGAAGGCCGTCCTCGGTCAGGGTGCCGGCGGTGACGATGCGCACCACGCCGCGCTTCACGACGGCCTTGGACCCGCGCTTCTTGGCCTCCGACGGGTCTTCCAGCTGGTCGCAGACGGCGACGCGGAAACCCTGGCGGATCAGGCGGGCCAGATAGCCCTCCATGGCGTGGGCGGGCACGCCCGCCATAGGGATGTCCTCGCCCAGATGCTTGCCGCGTTTCGTCAGCGCCAGGCCCAGCGCCGCCGCCGCCCGCTCCGCGTCCTCGAAGAACAGCTCGTAGAAATCGCCCATGCGGAAGAACAGCAGGGCGTCGGGATGCTGCGCCTTGGCCTCCAGAAACTGGGCCATGACGGGCGTCGAGCCCTCGGGCGCGACGAACTGTTCGGGCGGGACTCGGGCGTTCATGCGTGGCGGGAAGGTGACGGATCGCACCCGCCGGCTCAAGGGCGCGGGCCGCACCCTTGCGTCGGTCTCCGCATCGGTCCACAGGCGACGTCAGGCGGTTAAGGGAACGCGGTCAGACACCGCGGCTGTGCCCGCAACTGTAGGCGGCGAGGCCGTCGTTCGCTCCGGGCCTTCGGGTCCGGCGCCACTGGGAAACCGGGAAGGCGAGAACGACCGCTGTTGACCCGCAAGCCAGGAGACCTGGCCGCCGACGTCGCTCGCCCGCCATCCGGGACCAGATGGAGGCGCGGGGACAGGCTTGTCTCTTCGAAGCGACCCGATCCGTGCGCCATCCGAGCCGAAAGGTCCGGGGGATCGGTCGCTCACCATCCGTCGGGGCGCGCGCGTCTCCGGCCGAGGAGACCGTCGCCATGAAGCGACTTCTGCTGACTGTCGCGGCCGTTCTGGCCGTGCCCGCCTGCGCCTGGGCGCAGGATCCCACCCGTGTGGACGACGTGATCGTCACCGCCACGCGCCTGCCCGCCGTGGTGCAGGACACGCCCGGCGCCCGGGTGATCGACGACCGCACGATCCACCTGCGCGGCGCCGTCTTCGCCCAGGACGTGCTGGCCGACGTGCCCGGCCTGTCGGTCTATCGCGCCGGTCCCGGAGGCGTGACCTCCGTGCGCATGCGCGGGGCGGGCCAGGACAAGTCTCTGGTCCTGGTCGACGGCGTGCCGGTCAACGATCCCAGCCAGCCGGCGGGCGGCTTCGACTTCCTGGGCTTCGACCTGGGCGAGACGCAGCGGATCGAGGTGCTGAGCGGGCCGCAGTCCTCCCTGTGGGGATCGGACGCGATCGGCGGCGTGATCGCCCTGACCAGCCGCGAGGTCGACGGTCTGGAAGCCGATCTGGAGGCCGGATCGTTCGACACCGTCCGCAGCCGCGTCGCGGTCGGGACCGCGGAGGAGGGGCACGCCCTGGGTCTGTCGTGGTCGCGCTACGACACCGACGGCATCTCCGCCGCGGCCTCGGGGACGGAGGCCGACGGCATGACGGCGGAGACGGTGTCGCTGAACGGGAGGGTCGCCCTGACGGACCACGTCTCGGTGGACCTCCGCGCGCGGCAGTCCGACGTCTTCGCCGAGATCGACGACTTCGGTCCGGTCGACAGCCTGGACGTCACCGACACGCGCAACCGCTCGGGCTTCGTGCGGCTGAACGCCCGGGCCGTGCTGGGGCTGGACCACCAGCTGACCGTGGCGGGTTCGGACGTCAAGCGCGTCACCGACAGCGCCTTCCCCTCCACCTACGAGGGCGAGCGTCGCCTGCTGCGCTGGCAGGTCGACGGCCGCGCTGGCCCCGGCATGACGTTCGCCGTCGGGCTGGAGCGGGAGGAGACGGAGGCCTTCCTGAACGGTTATTCCGCCGACCTCGGCGTGGACTCCGCCTTCGGCGCCCTGCGCTGGCAGGCCACCGATCGGCTGACCCTGAACTTGGGGCTGCGACACGATTCGACCGACGACTTCGGCGGCGAGACGACGGGACGGGTCTCCGCGGCCTACGACCTTGGCCGCGGCTTCATCCTGTCGGGCGCGTACGGGACGGGGTTCAAGACGCCCAGCGTCAGCCAGGCGGTCTGCGACTTCTGCTTCGTTCTGCCGACCACCACGGTCGCGCCGCTGACGCCCGAGACGGCCAAGGGGGCGGAGGTCGCGCTGGGCTGGCGCTCTACGGACGGCCGGTTCGGCGGGCGCTTCACCGTCTATCGCCTCGACGTCCGGGATCAGATCGACGGCTTCTTCGATCTCGGCACGTTCGAGTTCTACTACGTCAACGTCGACCGGACGCGGACGGACGGGGTGGAGCTTGAGGGGCGGGCGGCGCTGGGGGACGGCTTCGACCTGACGCTGGCCTATGCCTGGACCGACGCGCGGGATCTGGGCGCCGGCGCGCCCGTGCTGCGCGTGCCTGAGCATGCCGGATCGGCCACCCTGGCCTGGACGGGCGAGCGCCTGACCGCCGCCGTCACAGCGAGGGCGGAAGGCGACATGCCGGATTCGGGAGGCGTGCGCGACGGCTTCGTCACGGCTAACCTGAACGCGGCGTGGCGGCTGACCGATCAGGTTGAGCTGACCGCGCGCGTCGAGAACCTGACCGACGAGACGTATCAGCAGCTGCTCGGCTACGGCGAGCCCGGGCGGTCGGGCTTCGTGGGGGTCAGGCTGCGCTACTGACGGCGCGCGGGGCCTCGGTCGTCGCGCGGCGGCCGAGGTCCAGCTCGCGCCAGTCGACGCCGGGCGCGGGTGCATGAGCGGCGGCCAGAACGGCCCGCATCTCGGCGGCCGAGGCCACCGACACGATCAGCTTGGGCGCGCCCGGCAGCGACAGGCCATAGGCCAGGGCCGCCTGCATGGGATCGACGCGCGCTTCGGCCAGCCGGCGGCGCGTGCGCGACAGCTCCAGCTCGCGCCCGTGCCAGGCCGGCGGCGTCGCCGAGCCTGAGAACAGCGCGCCCTTGGCGAAGATGGATGCGGCCTGCACCTCGACGCCCAGCGCGGTCAGCGCCTCGATTTCTCCTGACCGGTGCGCCGACTGATCCAGCAGGTTGCATGCCACGCGCACGACGTCGGGCGTCAGGCGGCGCGCCAGCAGGGCGGGGCCGTCCTCGACTTCGGCGACGAAGCCGATTTTCCTGAACAGGCCGCGATCCTTGAGTCCACGCACGCGGTCCCACAAAGCGCGGCCGTCGGAGCCCGCCAGATCGCCGGCGGCGGACACCAGCAGGGTCTCGGCGCGCGGCAGGCCCATGCGCTCCAGCGAGCGGCGGGCGCGCGCCTCGACGCGGTCCAGGCCCTCGGCGGACGACACCGTGCGCACCGTGACTTCGAAAGGAGAGGGGAACGGCCAGGCGTGCCCAAGCAGGCGTTCGTCGTCGCCGTCGGGCCGGCTGACCACCGCGCGCACGCCGCCGTCGGCGGCGGTCTGCAACAGGCTGCGCAGCGCGTCCTCGCGCGCGCCGGGGGCGGCCGGCGCCACGCGCACGGGCTCGGTCACCACGGCCAAGGCCAGGGCGGAGGCGGGGGCGGAACTGGCGCACGGCGTCGTCACCCGACGACCCTGACGCCCAAAGCTTAAGGGCGGTTTTCCAACACCTTGACGGCGGATTAATCCGCGTCCGGCTGACGGTCCGGATGGGCGTCGGCGAAGGCGGGCAGGGCCAGCGCCGCCGCCTCGACGGCCCCCAGGCGCGGCCACGGCGTCAGGTCCACGTTGAAGCGCCGCGCCGAGTACATCTGGGGGATCAGATTGACGTCGGCGAAGGTCGGAGCGGATCCGAAACAGAAGCCCTCGCCGTGCCGCGCCACCAACGTCTCCAGCGCGTCGAAGCCCGCCTTGATCCACCGCCCGGCCCAGGCGTCGATCGTGGCCTGATCGGCGGCGAAATCTTCGCGCAGCGCCTTCAGCACGCGCAGATTGTTCAGCGGATGGACGTCGCAGGCGATCAGCGACGCCATGGCCCGAACCGTCGCGCGGTCGCCGGGAGCCGCCGGCAGAAGGGGCGGCTCGGGCCGGGTCTCCTCCAGCCATTCCAGAATGGCCGGGCTCTGGGTCAGCACCTGACCGTCGTCGGCCTCCAGCGCCGGCACCATGCCTTGCGGGTTGCGGGCAAGATGCGCCGGATCGCGCTGGGCGCCGGTGCGCAGGTCGACGCCGTGCGTCTGATGGGCGACGCCCTTCAGGTTCAGGGCGATACGGACGCGGTAGGCGGCGCCGGAGCGCCAGTAGCCGTGCAGGATCATCGGAGCCTCATCATGAAGGTCAGCGGCGTCAGGCCGTCGATGGTCGCCTCGACCCTCTGGCCGGGCAGGACCGGGCCGACGCCCTCGGGCGTGCCGGTGAAGATCAGGTCGCCGGGGCGCACGTCCCACAGCTCGCGCGCCTTGGCCAGGATCTCGTCGGGCGCCCAGACCATGTCGCCGAGGCGGCCCGACTGGCGCGTCTCGCCGTCGATCGTCAGGGCGATGGCCGCGCCCGCGTCCGGCCCCGCGCCCAGCGTTAGCGCGCCGCACGGCGCCGACTGATCGAAGCCCTTGGCCGCGTCCCACGGTCGGCCCGCCTTTTTCGCCGCCGCCTGCAGGTCGCGCCGCGTGAGGTCGCACCCCACCGCCCAGCCCAGGATGCCGTCGGGGCCGATGGCGCAGACCAGCTCGACCTCGTGATGCAGGTCGACCGTCGCCGAGGGATAGGTCGGATCGGCGCCGTCGACCACCAAGGCGTCGGCGGGTTTCGTGAAGAAGAAGGGGTCGGCCCGCTCGGCGCCCATTTCGCGCGCATGGGCGGCGTAGTTCTGGCCGACGCAGAAAATTCGCCGCACCGGAAAGCGCGCGCCCGAACCGACGACGGGCAGCGAGGGGGTGACGGGCGGGGGCAGGATCCAGTCGCTCATGCGCCCTGAATAGCAGCTCGCGCGCCCCTGCCCATGCTGCAATGCAGGAACCCCGCGGCGCCGCTGGCGTTGACGGTCAAGGTCCCCTATCTAAACCGCAAAGCTTGCACATCGGAGCGCATCACATGGCCACGACCAAGGCTCGGGAAGACGTCAAGAACGACCTCAAGACCCTCAAGGAGGACGTGAAGGTCGCCGGCCGCGAGGAAGCGGCCCGCCTGCGCGCCAAGGCGTCCGAAACCGAGGCCCGCATCCGCGCCAAGGCCGCCGAGGCCGACGCCCTGGTCCGCCAGAAGGCCGAGCAGGCCCGCGTTCAGGCCCGCGCCTATTACGAGGACGCCCGCATTCGCGGTCGCGAGGTCTATGACGACGCCGCCGATCGCTTCGACGAAGCGCAGCGCTACGTCATCGAGCGCGTGCAGGAGCGTCCGGTGCAGTCGACCGCCATCGCCTTGGGCGTCGGTGTCCTGATCGGCATGCTGCTGGCCGGCGGCCGGCGCCGCTGATGTTCGGCAAGAGCCTCGTCAAAAAGGCCGTCGCGGGCGCCGCGGCGGCGGCGGCGGCGTTCGTCGCCGTGATCGCCTTGGGCGGCGCGATCTTCTACGCCCTGTGTCTGGTCGTCGTGCCGCTGGCGGCCGCGGCCATCACCCTGCTGATCTTCGCGGTGACGGCGGCGGCCATCGCCGCGATCTTCCTCGGCGCGCCGGAGGCGGAAGACGAGGACTACGACGAGCCGGAGGGGCTGGGCGCGCGCGCCTTTTCGCTGTTCCGGCAGCGCCCGATCCTGGGCACGGTCGCGGCCCTGGCGGGCGGCTGGATCTTCCTGCGCAATCCGGCGCTGGCGACCATGGTCGCCGCCGCCTTCACCGAAAAGCCGCACGGCCCGGCGCGTCGCCGCCGCTGATCGTCAGACGACGGCGCGCTTCAGCGCCACCAGCGCCTGATCCGTCAGCACGGCGTCGCCGACCGCGAGCACCCGCCCATCCGTGCCGGGCGCGCCGCCCAGCCAGTCGGTGACCCGACCGCCCGCGCCTTCGATCAAAGGAACCAGCGCGGTCCAGTCCCACTCCTTCAGGCCGGTCTCGGCCACCAGGTCCAGATGCCCCGCCGCCAGCATGGCATAGGCGTAGGCGTCGCACCCCAGCCGGGCCAGACGCGCGGCCGCGCGCACTTGGCGCCAGGCGCCCAGTTCGGCGCCCATGAAGATGTCGGGGTCGGTGGTGGCGATCACCGCGTCGTTCAGATTTGGGCACTCCCGCGTGCGGATCGGTTGCGTGCGCCCGCGGCTCATCAGCATGGCGCGCCCGCCGCCGCCCACGAACAGTTCGCCAAGGTACGGCTGGGACACCGCGCCGAAGGCGGGCCGCCCCTCGATCCGCAGGCCGATCAACGTGGTCCACAGCGGCAGCCCGGCGACGAAGGCGCGCGTGCCGTCCACGGGATCCAGGACCCAGACGTGCTCGGCGTCGGGCCGATCCGCTCCGTATTCCTCTCCCACCACGCCATGATCGGGAAAGCGCTCGGCGATCAGGCGCCGCATCGCCGCCTCTGCGCCGCGGTCGGCCTCCGTGACCGGGTCGAACGCCTCTCCGCCCTTGTTTTCGGCGTCGCAGCCGGTGCGGAACAGCGGAAGGGTCACGTCGGCGGCCGCACGGGCCAGCTCCACGGCGAAATCTTCGAATTCGGTCATGGGCGGGGGCATACAGACGCCGCCCCGCGCCGTCACGACTTCATCTCGCGCAGCTTCAGGCCGCGTCGCCCTCGACGTGCAGCGACTTGGCCAAGTCCAGCAGGCGCCGGCGGGGCTTCTCGTCCAGCTGATAGTAGGCCTGGATCAGGTCCAGCGTCTCCTTGCGGCTGTACATCTCGCCGCCCTGATTGGCCGCGGCGCTTTCGCGGCGCTCCAGCGCCTCGGTCAGGCCGTCGTAGAAATAGCTGACGGGCGCTTCCAAGGCTTCGGACAGCTGCCAAAGACGGGCGGCGGAGATGCGGTTGGCGCCGCATTCGTATTTCTGAATCTGCTGAAAGCGGATGCCCACCTGTGCGGCCAGCTGCTGCTGGGTCAGACCCAGCAGGCGGCGGCGGCGACGCAGGCGGCGGCCGAGGTGAAGGTCGATGTCGGTGGCCATGGCCCCATTCTCCTGAATGACGGACCGTCCCGAAACGGAACGGCTCGCCCCTGACGCTTCAAGGGACATGCCGGGATCGCGCGACGAGGGAGTGACGACGTTCGCCGAACGCGCGGCGGGACAACGATCTTTATGGTCAAGGCAACCCGACCGGCGGAAGCGCATTGTTACGTCAGCTTGGCACGAAGGGAGCACTGAGCGCTATGAACATCATCTTCTGGATCATCGTCGGCATCATCGCCGGCTGGCTGGCCGAACAGATCATGGGCCGCAACCATGGCCTGCTGACCAACCTGATCGTCGGCATCGTCGGCGCCGTCATCGGCGGTTTCCTGGCCAACGCTCTTGGCTTCGCCTGGGGCGGCTGGATCGGCTCGACCATCGTCGCCACCCTGGGCGCGATCATCCTGCTGTTCCTGCTGGGCCTGGTGAAGCGCCGGGCCTGATCGCAAGATCAGTCTGAAACGGAAAAGGGCGGTCTCCCACT
This sequence comes from Afipia felis, assembly GCA_943371835.1. GTDB lineage: Bacteria > Pseudomonadota > Alphaproteobacteria > Caulobacterales > Caulobacteraceae > Brevundimonas. The sequence continues at coordinate 38,741 of CALRWJ020000013.1, forward strand.
GGAGGCCGCCCTTCTTCTTTGCCGTGAGGCCGCGATCAGTCCTCGCGCACGCGCTTCTTGCGGAACGAGGGGTTCAGCACCTGCTTGCGCAGGCGGATCGACTTAGGCGTCACTTCGACCAGCTCGTCGCTCTCGATGTAGGCGATGGCCTGCTCCAGCGACGGACGGCGCGGGGGGGTCAGGCGCACGGCCTCGTCCTTGCCCGAGGCGCGGACGTTGGTCAGCTGCTTGCCCTTGATCGGGTTGACGTCCAGGTCGTCGGACCGGCTGTTCTCGCCGATGATCATGCCCTGATAGGTCTTTTCGCCGGCGCCGACGAACATGACGCCGCGCTCCTCCAGGTTCCACAGGGCATAGGCCGCCGTCTCGCCGTCGGAGTTGGAGACCAGCACGCCCTTCTGACGGCCCTCGATCGCGCCCTTGTGCGGCTCGTAGTGGCTGAACACGCGGTTCAGCACGCCGGAGCCCCGCGTGTCGGTCAGGAACTCGCCCTGATAGCCGATCAGCGCGCGCGACGGGCACATCAGCTGAATGCGCGTCTTGCCGGCGCCCGACGGACCCATGTCCTTCAGCTCGGCCTTGCGCTGGCTCAGCTTCTCGATGACCACGCCGGTGAACTCGTCGTCGACGTCGATCATCACGTCCTCGATCGGCTCCAGCCGCTCGCCGTTCTCGCCGGTCTGATAGACCACGCGCGGGCGGCTGATGGAGACCTCGAAGCCCTCGCGGCGCATGTTCTCGATCAGCACGCCCAGCTGCAGCTCGCCGCGTCCGGCGACGTCATAGGCGTCGGCGCCCGGCGTCTCCGTGACGCGGATGGCGACGTTGGCCTCGGCCTCCTTCAGCAGACGGTCGCGGATGACGCGCGACTGGACCTTGTCGCCCTCGCGCCCGGCCAGCGGGCTGTCGTTGACGGCCACGGTCATCGAGATGGTCGGCGGATCGATCGGCTGGGCGTCCAGCGGCTCGGTCACTTCCAGCGCGCACAGGGTGTCGGCGACGGTCGCCTTGGACATGCCGGCGATGGCGACGATGTCCCCGGCCTCGGAGCCCGCGTCCAGCGGCTGGCGCTTCAGTCCGCGGAAGGCCAGCACCTTGGTGATGCGGCCCTGTTCGATGGTCTTGCCGTCGCGGTCCAGCGCCTTGATCGGCATGCCGGGCACGGCCTTCCCGCTCTCGATGCGGCCGGTCAGGATGCGGCCCAGGAAGGGGTCGCTTTCGATAAGCACGTTCAGCATGCGGAACGGCTTGTCGACGTTTGCCGACACCGCCGGCGGCGGCACGTGGTCGACGATCAGGTCGAACAGCGGGCCCAGGGTGTCGGACTTCTCGTTCAGGTCCAGCGTCGCCCAGCCGTTGCGGCCCGAGGCGTAGATGTGCGGGAAGTCCAGCTGCTCCGGCGAGGCGCCGATGGCCTCGAACAGCTCGATGGTCTCCAGGTGCACGCGGTCCGGATCGGCGTGGGCGCGGTCGACCTTGTTGATGCACAGGATGGGGCGCAGGCCCATCTTCAGCGCCTTGGTCAGCACGAACTTGGTCTGGGGCATGACGCCCTCTTCGGCGTCGACCAGGATGACGCAGCCGTCGACCATGCCCAGGATGCGCTCCACCTCGCCGCCGAAGTCGGCGTGGCCGGGCGTGTCGATGATGTTGATGCGCGTCTCGCCCGCCTTGCCGTTCCAGAGCACGCTGGTGGCCTTGGCCAGAATGGTGATGCCGCGCTCCTTCTCCTGGTCGTTGGAGTCCATGGCGCGCTCGACGGTCGCCTCGTTGGCGCGGAACACGCCCGACTGGGCCAGAAGCTGGTCGACCAGCGTGGTCTTGCCGTGGTCGACGTGGGCGATGATGGCGACGTTGCGCAGGTTCATTTCAGATATCGGGGACGGGCGGCCGGAACGGTCGGGCCGCGAGGTTTCGTGCGACGGTGCGGGGAAGCGCGCGCCTCTTACAGAACAACCCGCCGAAACGCCAGCGTGACGGGCGGCGCGGAATCGGCTTGAACCGTCCCATGACGCTGGAAGCCCGCCTGATCGACGCCGTCCGGGACGATCCGGACCTGATGCGGGTGCTGGAAACCGCCGCGCGGCTGGACCTGAACGACTGGCTGGTCTTTTCCGGCAGCGTCTATCAGTGCGTTTGGAACGCCGTCACGGAAAGGCCCCCCGGTCACGGCGTCCGCGACTTCGACCTCGGCTATTTCGACGAAGACGTCAGCTGGGACGCCGAGGACGCCGTCATCCGCCGCGTCGCCGCCGCCTTCGACGAACCGCTGCGCAGCCGGGTCGAGGTGCGCAACCAGCGCCGCGTCTCCGAATGGTTTCCGCAGAAGTTCGGCGAGCCGTATCCGCCCGTGCCCTCCACGGCGGCGGCGCTGGAGCGGTTCGTCGCCCCCGCCTTCGCCGTGGGGGTCCGCCTGACGCCGGACGATCGGATCGACGTGGTCGCGCCGTTCGGCCTCGACGACGTCTTCGGCCTGACCGTCCGTGCCAATCCGAACCGGCCGAAGGCGAAGGACTGGGACCGCGTGGTCGCGGGCCTGCGCGCCCGCTGGCCTGAAGTGACCGTGATCGAGGAGACCGCCTGATGCGCCAGTGGACCGTGGACGCCTTCGCCGCCGGGCCGTTCTTGGGCAATCCCGCCTGCGTGGTCGAGCCGTTCGACGCCTGGCCCGACGACGCCTGGATGCAGGCCCTGGCGCGCGAGAACAACCAGGCCGAGACCGCCTTCCTGCGCCGCCGCGACGCGACCGACGCCTTCGACCTGCGCTGGTTCACGCCGGGACGCGAGGTGGATCTGTGCGGCCACGCCACCCTCGCCTCCGCTCACGTGCTGTGGACCGAGCTGGGATCGACGGCCGCGGACCTGGCCTTTCACACGCGCTCGGGTCCGCTCTACGTGCGGCGTCTGGGCGATCTGTATGAAATGGACTTTCCCGCCGACGCGCCGCGGCCGTGCGCGGAGCCGGACGGGCTGGCCCAGGCCCTGGGCGTCCGTCCGGTCGAGGTGTTGGCCGCGCGCTATCTCGTCGCCGTCCTGCCCGACGCCGGCGCAGTTCGCGCCGTTTCCCCCGACGTCAGGGCCATCGCCGCGATTCAGGGCGAGGCCGGGGAGGCGGGCGAGGTGATCGTCTGCGCGCCCGCCGACGCATCCGACGACGTCGACGTCGTCGACCGCTTCTTCGCCCCCGGTTGCGGCGTGGACGAGGATCCGGCCACCGGCTCGGCCCACTGCATCCTGGGCCCGATGTGGGCTCAGCGCCTGGGGCGACCGGTCGTGCGTTTCCAACAAGCGTTTCCGGGTCGGGGCGGCGACATCGAGACCGAGACGCGCGGCGACCGCGTCCTGCTGCGCGGGCGGGCGGTCACCGTGATCGAGAGCCGCCTGCGCCTGTGACGCGCGAAAAGGGCGCGGACCCTTGCGGATCCGCGCCCTCGTCATCCCCGCTCAGGCCGGAGATCTTCGCGACCGCTTACCAGCGGCGGCGGTCATCGTCGCGACGCTCGTAGCGCAGACGCTGCTCGACGCGGTCCAGGCGAAGGTCGATGTCCCGACGCTCGCGGGCCGACAGGCCGCCGCTCTGGTAGCTGCGCTGCAGGCGCGCCACATAGTTCAGCTCGGCCTGCAGCGATTGGGCCTCGCGGCGGCTCAGACGGCCGCTGCGGACGCCCTGATCGATGCGGCGATCGATGTTGGTCAGGCGCTGCTGGATCGGACGCCAATCGCGATTGTAGCCCCGCCGGTCGTAGCGGTCGTCATAGCGGTTGTCGTAACCATAGCCGTTGCCGTAGCCGTAGCCCGGCTGGGCGCCGACGTAGACGTTGGCGCGGACCTGGGCGGCGGCCGGCACCGCGACCGAAGCCGCGGCCAGGGCGAGGGCGGGGATCAGGATCTTCTTCATGGTGCGGTCTCCTTCGAACGCTCGCCGGAGGGGATTGCCCGGCGTTGAGGACAGATGACCATCCGCCGCCTGAGCGGCGCCTGAACGGCGCGGTTAAGGCGGCGTTCATCCTGCGTCCCGCGCGCGCGAGGGGAACGGGGTTGGGTGCGGCGTGAAATGATCCTAGACCCGCCGTTCAGTCGCCGTTCAGAGGACCGGGGCCAAAAACGCCGCCATGACCCGCCTGACCGCCCTCACCGTCGCCGCCCTGCTGGCCCTGCCCGGCATGGCCGTCGCAGCGCCCGCCGACGCGGGCGTGGCCGAGCCCGAGCGCGTCGACGCGCAGGATCCTGATCGCGCCGATCGCGCCGCCATTCTTCGCAGCGTCGAGCGCGGACGTCCTGGCCGCAGGGTGGGCGTGCGCAGCGAAGGCGCTTATGTGATCGTCGTCTGGGAATATCCCGGCGGTCGGGTGGTCGACATCGTCGTCGACGCGCGCACCGGCCGGGTCGTGGGAGAGCGCTGAATGCGGGTTCTGCTGGTCGAGGACGACGTCGATCTGTCGCGTCAGCTGAAAGGCGCGCTGTCGGACGCGGGCTACGCCGTTGACCACGCCCCGGATGGCGAAGAAGCGCACTTCCTGGGCGACACCGAACCCTATGACGTGATCGTGCTGGATCTGGGCCTGCCCAAGATCGACGGCGTCTCGGTCCTGGAGCGCTGGCGTCGCGAGGGCAAGACCACGCCCGTTCTGATTCTGACGGCGCGCGGGGCCTGGTCGGACAAGGTGTCGGGCTTCGACGCCGGCGCCGACGACTATCTGACCAAACCCTTCCACACCGAGGAGCTGCTGGCCCGCCTGCGCGCCCTGCTGCGCCGCTCGGCTGGCGTGGCGACGGCGGTGCTCAGCTGCGGCGCTCTGCGTCTGGACCCGCGCGCGGCGCGCGCCAGCGTCGACGGCGAGCCGCTGCGCCTGACCAGCCTGGAGTACCGTCTGCTGCACTATCTGATGATGCATCAGGGCCGCGTCATCAGCCGGACCGAGCTGGTCGAACATCTCTACGATCAGGACTTCGACCGCGATTCCAACACCATCGAGGTGTTCGTCGGACGCCTGCGCAAGAAGATCGGTTCCGACCGCATCGAGACGGTGCGCGGCCTCGGCTATCGCCTGACGCCCCTTCCCGGCGAGGCGGACGCCGCGTGACGTCGGCCCGGGGGGGCTTGCTCAAGGACTGGGGCCGCTGGTTCGGCCGCCCCGGCCGCTCCCTGACGCGCCGCCTGATCTGGCTGGCCTCGGCATGGATCCTGGCGGCGCTGCTGGCGACCGGCCTGGTTCTGACGCACACGTTCAAGGAATCGGCGCTGCGGCGGCTCAGCGCCGACTTGTCGAAGATGCTCGACCAAGTGATCCTGGCCACCGAGGTGTCGACCGACGGCGTGACGTCGCGCCAGCTGAACGATCAGGCGACCCTCGACCTCTTCGGCGGCGCCTACTGGCAGGTCGCGCAGCCGACGAGCGAGGGTCGGCTGCTGCTGCTCACCAAATCGACATCGCTGTGGGACCAGACTCTGCTGGTGCCGCCCGAGCTGCCGGCCATGCTGACGGACGCCGCGGGAGAGACGATCAGCTTCAACGCCGACGGGCCCGACGGCGCGCCTCTGCGCGTCGCGGCGACGCTGAAGCGGATTTCCGAGCGCGACGTGGTGTTCATGGCCGCCGTCGACCGGGCGGCGGTGGACGCCGACGTCCGCCAGTTCGCCACCGTGGCGTGGACGGCGCTGGGCCTGCTCGGCCTGGGGCTGGTGATCGCCGTCTTCCTGCAGGTGCAGATCGGCCTGCGGCCCCTGTTCGCGCTTCGCAACGAGATCGCCGACGTCCGAAAGGGCAAGGCCGCGCGGATCGCGGGCGACTATCCGGTCGAGATCGCGCCGCTGGCGCAGCAGGTGAACCGTCTGCTCGACCACAATCAGGACGTCGTGGAGCGCCAGCGGACCCACGTCGGCAACCTGGCGCACGCTCTCAAGACGCCGCTGTCGGTCATGCTGACCGAGGCCGAGGGGAGGGACGATCCTCTGGCGGACGTCGTGCGCCGTCAGTCGGAGGCCATGCGCGGGCAAGTGGAGCACCATCTGCGGCGCGCCCGCGCCGCCGCCCGCGCGCAGGGCCTCGGCGACCGCACGCCGGTGGCGGAGGGGATCGACGAGATGGCGGTGATGCTGGAGCGGGTGTTCCAGTCCAAGGGCGTCGAGATCGACTGGCGAGCGCCGGACGAGCTGCACTTTCTGGGAGAGAAGCAGGATCTGCAGGAAATCCTCGGCAACCTGGTCGAGAACGCCTGCAAATGGTCGACGCGCCGCGTGCGCATTTCGGCCGGCGGGACGGGACTGGGCTGGATGGTGGCCGTGATCGAGGACGACGGTCCGGGGCTGGAGGACGCCCAGCTGGCCACGGTCCTGAAGCGCGGCGAGCGGCTGGACGAGACGGCGCCGGGATCGGGGCTGGGACTGGCGATCGTCGACGACCTGGCGCGCGCCTACGGCGGGCGGCTGGTGCTGGGGCGCAGCGACCTCGGTGGGCTGAAGGCGACGCTGGATCTGCCCGCCGCGGAATCCTGAGGTTCCATTTCCTTAACCACGAGTCGTCACCGTGCCGTCGTCCGGGCCCGCGTCCGGTCGTGGAGCGAAGCGATGTCGGTGCTGTCGACGGCGCACAGGGCGGCCCTGGCCGCGGTGATCGACCGGTGTCCCGACGCCGTGCTGAACCGGTTGTCGCGGCTGGCCCCCCAGCTCGGCCCCGGTCCCCGCACCGCCGAACTGGTGGCGCTGCTGGACGCCGAGACGCGCAACCGCCGCCGCCGCGCCCTGGTCTTCGCGCCCCTGGTGCCGCTTTTTCGACCGCGCGCCGACGGCGTCGAAGGGCTGTCTTTTCCCGCCGTCGTGCTGCCTCGCCTCTGGGCCGCGGCCACGACGGGGCAGGAGGCGCACCTGACCCTGCTGGACGACGACGAGGCGCCGGTGGACCGCGTCGCGGATCGCCTGTGCCGCGCCGCCGCCGGCGTCCTGCGCGACGCGCCCGAGACGATCTGGCCCACGACGTTGGCCCCCGAGGCGCGCGACGCCGGGCTGTCCGAACTGACCGGATGTCTGGACCTGACGCCGCTGGCGCGCGTGGGCGTGCGCCACGTCGGCGAATGGCTCAGCCCACACGGCGACGACCTGACGGGGCTGCGGCTGCTGCTGAAGGACGCGGCAGCCGTCGCGCCCGACGGCGCGGCGCGCATGCTGGAAATCCTGTTCGCCCATCTGAACGACGCCTCAGCGATCCTGCGCGTCGTCACCCGCACGTCCAGCGCCGCGGCGCGGGAGGAGTTTCTGGAAGGGTCCGAGCTGGCCGACTTCGTGGCGCGGATCGTCCGGGCCGTGCGCCTGCGCGTCGAACGCGCGGCCTTCGATCCCGACGGTGGGCGCGAGGCGGTGGCCGCCACCGTCGAGGGCCTCCGCTGGTCCGCCGACGCCCTGACCCAGATCGACATCAGCCTTCAGCGCGACCCGCAGGGGGAGTGGTCGCGCGAGATGACCGCGCTGCGGCGCGATCTCAACCGGCGGCTGGTCGGCTGGATTCGCGAGGCGGACGCCGCCGTCCGCGCCGCCGCGCCGCGCGTCCGCGCCAAACTGGGCGCGCGCTCCAGCCGCCAGGCGGCGGACGTGGACGCCGTCCTGGATCCCGCCGCCGCAACGCGCGCCTTGACTTCCGCCGCCATGCTGTCGGCGCTGCGGGGGCCGGCCGCCGTGTTCGGCTGCGAAGGGGACCGTCGCGCGCGGCTGGACGAGGCCGTGACCGACCTGTCCGACTGGGCCGACGAGGCGATCGGCGCGATCAACGCGGGCGAGCCGACGATCGAAAGCGTGACGCTGGACCGCGTCGCCCACGTCGCCGACCTGCTGGTCGCGCTCGAGGCCGTCGACGCCGCGCGGACCGTCAAGCGGCGGCTGTCGGTCGCGGGGGTGCAGGACCTGCCCGCGCGGTCCGCCTGATCGCGGCTTTTCGACGCCGAACGTTCAGGGCGTTTCCGTCACGACGGGGGATGGTCTAAGGCGTCGCGCATGATCGCCTTCTGGGGCCTGAGCGGCCTGGCGGCCGCGGGGGCCGCCCTCCTGATCCTGAGCTTCGCCCGACGTGCCGAACTGGCGCGCGGCGACGCCGTGGCCGACGACGGCCCGGCGCGCGAACTGGCGGAACTGGAGGCGCTGCGCGCCCGCGGACTGCTGGACGACGCCGGCTTCGCCCAGGCCCGCGCGGAGGCCGCGCGGCGGGCGCTGGCCGCGCCGCCGGTCGAGGCGACGTCGCCGGGCGTCGGCGCGCGACGCTGGGTCCCGCTGGGCGCGGCGGCCTCGGTGGCCCTGGCGACCGGCCTCTATTTCGTCTTCGGCGCGCCCGGCGCGACCGACCAGCCGATGCGCAGGCGCGTCGCCGAATGGTCGGCGGCCCCGATGACCCTGGACGCCCCGCGCGTCGCCGCCGTCATGGCCGAGGCCGTGCGCGAGGCGCCGGAGGATCGACAGGCGCTGGCTCTTCTGGGCGCCGCACGGTTCGAGGCGGGTGACCCGATCGGCGCGGCCTCGGCCTTCCGCCGCCTCGTGGCGCTGGAGCCGAACGACGCCCAGAGCTGGGCGCGGCTGGGCGAAAGCCTGGTGCGCGCCGCCGACGGCCGCATCGACGGCGACGCCGAGGCCGCCTTCCGCGAGGCGGTGCGCCTGGATCCGGATCAGCTGGGCGCGCGCTATTTCCTGGGTCTGGCGGCGCTGGAGCGCGGCGACGCGGCCGGCGTGCGCGAGATGTGGGGCCCGCTGATCGCCGCCCTGGACCCCGCGGACCCCCGCCGCGCCGACCTGATCGCGCGGATGCCCGGGGGCGCCGGATGAGCTGGCTGCCGAAATCGCCCAAGGCGCGTCGCCGGCTGTGGGTCGTGATGGTCGTGGGGCCGCTGCTGGCGGCGGCGGTGGCCCTGTCGCTGTGGGCCATGCGCGACGGCGTCACCTATTTCGTCACCCCGTCCGAGGCGACGGCGCAGGCCGCGCCGGTCGGGCGGCACGTGCGGCTGGGCGGCCTGGTCGAGGCGGGCAGCGTGCGCCGCGACGCCGACGGCACGGTGCGTTTCGTCGTCGGCGACGGCTCGGCGACGACGCCGGTCGCGTTCAAGGGCGACCTGCCCGACCTGTTCCGCGAGGGGCAGGGCGTGGTGGCAGAGGGCGCCTTCCGCGCCGACCGCAGCTTCGCCGCCACCCAGGTGCTGGCCAAGCACGACGAGAAATACGTCCCCCGCGAGGTGGCCGAAAAACTGAAGGCGCGCGGCGAGTGGCGGCCCGAGACCGGGAGCCCGGACCTGTGACGGTCGAGGTCGGCGCCTTCTGCCTGATCCTGGCCTTCGCCCTGTCGCTGGCGTGGACGGGCTTCGCCGTGGCCGGACGGACGCGCGACGACGTCCTGCTGGCGGGCGCGGCGCAGGGGGCTGCGATCGCCTGCGCCGGGGCGCTGATCCTGGCGTTTCTGGCGCTGATCCTGGCCTTCTGGACCTCGGATTTCTCCGTCGCGGTGGTGGCGCGCAACAGCCATGTCGACAAGCCCGCGCTCTACAAGGTCGCGGGCGCCTGGGGGAACCACGAGGGGTCGCTGCTGCTGTGGTGCCTGGTGCTGGCCGGGTTCGGCGCGGTGCTGGCGGGCGCGCGGGGCCTGACGTTCCGCCTGCGCACCACGGCCGTGGCGACGCAGGGCGCGCTGACGGCGCTGTTCACAGGCTTCGCGGTCCTGACCTCCAGCCCGTTCGAGCGGCTGGCCGATCCGCCGGTGATCGGCAGCGGGCTGAACCCCCTGCTTCAGGACCCGGCGCTGGCGGTGCATCCGCCGCTGCTCTACGCGGGCTACGTCGGCCTGTCGGTCTGCTTCTCGCTGGCGGTCGCCGCCCTGATCGAGGGCCGCGCGGGGTCGGGCCTGTGGAGCGCGTGGGGCCGCTGGGTGCGGCCTTGGGCGCTGGCCTCGTGGGCGCTGCTGACGGTCGGCATCACGCTGGGCAGCTTCTGGGCCTATTACGAACTGGGCTGGGGCGGCTGGTGGTTCTGGGACCCGGTCGAGAACGCCAGCTTCATGCCGTGGCTGGCGGCCGCGGCCCTGCTGCACTCCGCCGTCGTCACCGAGCGGCGCGGGGCGCTGGCCGGCTGGACGACCTTCCTGGCGATCCTGGCCTTCAGCTTCTCCATGCTGGGAGCGTTCCTGGTGCGGTCGGGCGTGCTGACCAGCGTGCACGCCTTCGCCGTCGATCCCGAGCGGGGCATGGTGCTGCTGGCCATCATGGGGCTGGCGTCTGGCGCGGCCTTCGCCCTGTTCGCCTGGCGCGCGCCGACGCTGACGCCCGGCGGCGCCTTCGCCCCGGTCAGCCGCGAGGCGGCCCTGGTGCTGAACAACCTGTTCCTCAGCGTGGCGGCGGCGACCGTGCTTCTGGGCACGCTGTATCCGCTGATGCTGGAGGCGGCGACGGGCAAGACCATCTCGGTCGGCCCGCCGTATTTCGCCCTGACCTTCGTGCCGCTGATGACGGCCATGGCGCTGATCCTGCCCGCCGGGCCGCTGCTGGCGTGGAAGCGCGGCGACCTGAGGGGCGTGGTCCAGCGGCTGGCGCTGGCCGCCGGCCTTTCGCTGGCGATCGGCCTGATCGCGCTGGCGGTCCTCAGCCCGCGCGCCGGCCTGACGGCGCTGGGGGTCGGTCTGGCCGCCTGGCTGATGCTGGGCACGCTGAGCGAGATCGCCGACCGGGTGCGCCTGTTCCGGGTCGCGGCGGCGGAGACGGCGCGGCGCGCGCGCGGCCTGCCCGCCTCGGCCTGGGGCACGACGCTGGCGCATTTCGGCCTGGGCCTGTTCGTGCTGGGCGCGGCGGTCGAAGTGGGACTGAAGACCGAAAGCCAGGCCGTCCTGCCTCTGGAAGGCGAGATCGCCGCCGGCCCCTATGTGGCGCGGCTGGAGGACGCCAGGGTCGTCGAAGGCCCGAACTATCTGGCCGAGCGCGCCGTCTTCACCGTGCGCATTGTGCAGGGCGGCGCGGCCCGTACCGTCACCGCCGAGCGACGCTTCTTCCCCGTCGGCGGCCAGACGACGACCGAGGTCGGGCTGGATTTCCGGGGTCTGGACGACGTCTATGTCACGGTCGGCGAGCGCGCGGCGACGCCCGACGGCGCGCGGGCGTGGAGCGTGCGGATGGCGCACAATCCGCTGGCGCGGCTGATCTTCCTGGGGCCGGCGCTGATGGCGCTGGGCGGGCTGCTGTCGCTGATGGACCGTCGCCTGCGCGCCGCGCCGAATCGGAGGCGGGGATGAGGATCGTCGCGGCGATCCTGGCCCTGGGTCTGCTGGCGGCCGAACCGCTTCCGTCGCCGGACGCGCCCCTGCCCGATCCGGCGCAGGAGGCACGGGCCCAAGCGTTGTTCGAGGACATCCGCTGCGTCGTCTGCCAGCACGAATCGATCGCCGATTCGCCCGCGGGCCTCGCCGCCGACGTGCGCGCCGAGGTGCGCGGCAAGATCGCGGCGGGCGCGACCGACGCCCAGATCCGCGCCGGCCTGGTCGAGCGCTGGGGCGACTTCGTCCTGTTCACGCCGCCGTTCGACCCGCGCACCCTGCTGCTGTGGCTGGGGCCTTTCGCCCTGCTGCTGGCGGGAGGCGCCGTGGCCGCGGCAAGGGCGCGCAGGGCTGCGGTCGAGACCCCGCCCCTGACGGCCGAGGAAGAGGCGGCGCTGACCGAAGTTCTCAAACAGGACAGGCTTGGCCATGAAGCCGCCGCCGACGCGCCCGAACACCGTCCCGCCGCCCGGCGATGAGCGGTCGTCGAGCCCGGTTGGGCGACGGCGCGTGAGCGGCTATATCCACGAAGCCGCGGGGCCGTCGCTCCGCGCAGGGACGTCTGAGAGCGGATGCTGAAGCGCAAGGAATTCATTCTGGGGGCCGCCGCCGGCCTGCTGGTCGCCGTCGCGGCGACCGCGGGCGGGGTCATGCGCTGGCCGGGCGGCGACGGACTGCGCATCACGCCCAACTCCGGCGTGGCGGGCGCGCCCTTCGCCCAGCCGCCGGGCGCTCCGGCCAGCTTCGCCGCCATCTTCGACCAGGTCGCCCCGGCGGTGGTCCAGATCGACGTCCGCACGCGCATTCCGGGCCGCAGGGCGTTCCAGATCCCCGGCGTCCCGTTCGAGTTCCAAGGGCCTCCGGGCGCCGAGGGGCAGAACGGGCAGGAGGGCGAGGAGGAAGGCCGTCTGGCCGCCGGCGCCGGCTCGGGCTTCTTCATCTCGCCCGACGGCTACATCGTCACCAACAACCACGTGGTCGAGAACGCCGAGGAGATCACCGTCCGCCTGGCCGACGAGCGCGAGTTCCGCGCGCGCCTGGTGGGCCGCGACGAGAGCACCGACCTGGCCGTCATCAAGATCGAGGGCGAGCGCTTCGCCTACGTCAGCTTCGAGGATTCGGCCGAGCCGCGCGTCGGCGACTGGGTCATCGCGGTGGGCAATCCGTTCGGTCTGGGCGGCACGGCGACGGCGGGCATCGTCTCGGCGAAGTCGCGCGACCTGCGCGATCAATCCTCCAGCGCCTACGTCGACTACATCCAGATCGACGCGGCCATCAACACGGGCAACTCCGGCGGGCCGACCTTCGACGTGCACGGCCGCGTCATCGGAGTGAACACGGCCATCTTCTCGCCGACCGGCGGATCGGTCGGCATCGGCTTCGCCATTCCCGCGGACACGGCCAAGACGATCACCGAGCGCCTGATGCGCGGCGAACAGATCGAGCGCGGCTACATGGGCGTCGAGATCGCGGATCTGGATCCCTTCCGCGAGGCGCTGGGCCTTCCCGTGACGATGCGCGGCGCGCTGATCAACGGCGTCACCCAGGGCGGCCCCGCCCAGCGCGGCGGATTGCAGGCGGGCGACGTCGTCCTGTCTCTGGACGGCCGGCCCGTGATGGACTCCACCGACCTGACGCGACGGGTCGGCGCGGCGCGCGTGGGCCAGGCGTTGAAGCTGGAGGTGCTGCGCGCCTCGGGCCGCGTCGTCGTCACCGTGCGGACGGTGCGGCGACCGCCGGAAACCGAGCTGAACGCCCAGCGTCAGACGCAGGGCCCCGGCGCGGACGCCCCGGCGTCTCCGGGCACGGAGGTCGCGGGTCTGACCCTGGCGCCCATGACCGCCGAGCAGCGCGCGCGGTACTCGATCCCGAGCGGCGTCAACGGCGTCGTGGTCACGGGCGTGGCCCGGGGCGGCGACCGGCGCTTCACGCCCGGCATGGTGATCAAGCGCGTCGGCATGGCCGAGGCGCGGACGATCGAGCAGGTGGCGGCGGAAGCGCGCGCCGCCCGGGCGGCCGGTCGGGACTCCATCTTCCTGCTGGTCTGGACCGGCGGAGGCGACGTGTCGGTGGCGATGGACCTGCCGCGCGAACGGTAGGACGATGACGGACGAACCGCGGCGCCCGAATCGGGGCCGTCAGGAGGGGTGAGGGCGATGCGGATTCTGGTGGTCGAGGACGACGCCGAGGCGGCGACCGCGATGGTGCGGGGGCTGACCGAGGCCGGGCATGAGGCGGTGCACGCCGTCGACGGCGCCTTCGGCCTGCTGGAGGCGCAGAAGGGCGGCTACGACGTCTACGTCGTCGACCGCATGATGCCCCGCCTGGACGGCATCGGCATGGTCGAGACCCTGCGCAAGGAGGGAGACCAGACGCCGGTGCTGTTCCTGTCGGCGCTGGGCGAGGTCGAGGACCGCGTCACGGGACTGAAGGCCGGGGCCGACGACTATCTGGTCAAGCCCTATGCCTTCTCGGAACTGATCGCCCGGGTCGAGGCCCTGTCGCGCCGCCGCGAGACCGGCAGCGTCGCCACGGTGCTGAAGGTCGGCGAGCTGGAGATGAACCTGATCGCCCGCACCGTGCATCGCGCCGGCCGCGAGATCGACCTGCAGCCGCGCGAGTTCCAGCTGCTTGAGTTCCTGATGCGTCACGCCGGCCAGTCGGTGACGCGCACCATGCTGCTGGAGAAGGTCTGGGAGTATCATTTCGACCCCCAGACCAACGTCATCGACGTCCACATCAGCCGCCTGCGCGCCAAGATCGACAAGGGCTTCGACAAGGCCATGCTGCAGACCGTGCGCGGGGCGGGGTATCGGCTGGAGGCCTGATGCGCCTCCCCTCCCTCTTCCGCCGCACGCCGTTCCGGCTGACGCTGCTGTTCCTGGCGCTGTTCGCGGCGGTGGCGGCGGCGGTGCTGGCCTACGTCTACGTCGCCTCGGCGCAGGAGGCGCGGTCCCGGGCCGAACGCGACGTTCAGGCCGAGCTGGACGTGCTGACCGGCGTCTACCGCGAGCGCGGCTTCGACGCCCTGAACCGGGCGGTCATCGACCGCACCCTGTCGAACGGAGCCTATCTGTACCTGCTGATGACGCCGGACGGGCAGAAGATCACCGGCAATCTGACCACCTCGCCCATCCCCGACTTCACCGGCCCGCGCCAATGGCACACCTTCCGCTTCACCGACGTCGAGCCCGACGGGCGCGTGGTGCGCACCGAGTCGATGGGCGTCCAGGTCCGGCTTACCACCGGCGAAATGCTGTTCGTGGCCGAGGACATCGGCGAGATCGAACGCTATCTGGCGCGGCTGACCCAGGCGCTGTGGGGCGCCATGGCCATGGTTGTGGTGCTGGGCGTCGGCGGCGGCCTGCTGGTCAGCCGCAACGTCGAGCGCGCCATGGGACGGCTGAACACGGTGGTCGTCGCCGTTCAGGAAGGCGACCTGAAGGCCCGCGCGGCGGTCAAGGGCAACGGCGACGAACTGGACGAACTGGGCCAGGGCCTGAACGTCATGCTGGACCGGATGGAGGCGTCCATGGCCTCGATCCGCCACGCCGGCGACGCCATCGCCCATGACCTGCGCAGCCCCCTGACCCGCATGCGGGCCAAGCTGGAGGTCGCGCTGATCGACGCCGAGGCGGGCCGCATCGACGGCGTCGACGCGCTGGAGATGGCGCTGTCGGAAGCCGACGAATTGCTGAAGACATTCAACGCCGTGCTGGCCATCGCCCGCCTGCAGGCGGCGGCGGGGGCGGGCCGTACGCCGGATCCCAGCCGCTTCGACGCCGCCGACCTTGCCGCCGACATGGCCGAGCTTTACGAGCCCGCCAGTGAGGACAAGGGGCTGGAGTTCTCCGCAGAAATCGAGCGCGGGCTGATGGTCGACGCCAACCGCGCCTTCCTGTCCCAGGCGTTGGCCAACGTGCTGGACAATGCCGTTAAATACACGCCGTCCGGCGGCGCGGTGGTGCTGCGCGCGCGGCGGCGCAGCTCGGGCGACATCGAGTTCTCGGTCACGGACACCGGGCCGGGCGTGCCGGACGAGGATCGCGAGCGCGTGCTGGAGCGGTTCGTCCGGCTGGACAACAGCCGCACCGAACCGGGGTCCGGCCTGGGCCTGTCGCTGGTCGGCGCGGTGATGGACGCTCACGGCGGCCGCATCCAGCTGGACGAAGGTCCGGGGGCCTACGGCGGCCAGGGACCGGGTCTGCGCGTCGCCCTGATCCTGCCCGCGGCCGAGGCGTGACCCCGCTGAAGCCCTGTGGACCCGTCGTCGACGACGGCGCGGCCGCGCGGGCGCACGAACGGCTGTCGGAGGCGGCGGCGCAGGGCGGATGGTCGAAGACGCTGGAGGAGGCCTGGCCCGCCCTGGCGCCCGTCTTCGCCGCGTCGTCCTATCTGTTCGGCCTGGCGCGGCGCTGGCCCGACATCCTTCGCGACGCGTTGCGCGAAGGACCGGACGCCCGGCTGTCGGCCGTGCTGGCCGCGACGGACGCGCTGTCCGGCGGGGCGGACGACGTGCGCGCGCCGCTGCGGCGCCTCAAGGCCGAGCTGCATCTGCTGACCGCGCTGGCGGATCTGGGCGGCCTCTGGGACCTGGACGTCGTCACCGGCGCGCTGACGCGTTTCGCCGACGCGTCCTGCGCCGCCGCCCTGGCCGCCGTCGTCCACGATCAGCGCGAGCGCGGCAAGGTCGTCGCGCCGCCCGGTGCGCGCGGCCCGCTGCCGGGCCTCTTCGGCCTGGCGATGGGCAAGCACGGCGCGGCCGAGCTGAACTATTCCTCCGACGTGGACGTCAGCCTGTTCTGGGACCCCGACGCCGTCGCCGGGGCCTTGGCGGAGGGGGTGGAACCCCAGCGTTTCCTGGATCGCCTGACCCACGCCTTCGCCCAGCTGATGCAGGAGCGGACCGCCGACGGCTACGTCTTTCGCGTCGATCTGAGATTGCGCCCCGACCCGTCGTCCACGCCTCCCTGCGTCGCCGCGCCCTTCGCGCTCAGCTATTACGAAAGCGTCGGCCAGAACTGGGAGCGCGCGGCCTTCATCAAGGCGCGGCCGGTGGTCGGCGACATGACCTCGGCGCACGACTTCCTGACCGCGCTGACCCCGTTCGTCTGGCGCCGCAGCCTGGACTTCCAGGCCATCTTGGACGTGCACTCGATCAAGCGTCAGATTCACGTGCACAAGACCGGAGAGGGCATGACTGCCGCTGGCGCGGACCTGAAGCTGGGGCGGGGCGGCATCCGCGAGATCGAGTTCTTCGCCCAGACGCAGCAGCTGATCCTCGGCGGCCGCGACCCGGCGCTGCGCACGCCCCGCACGCTGGAGGCGCTGGCGGCGCTCCAGGCGGCCGGTCACGTTTCGGAAGAGGTGACGGCGCACCTGTCCAGGGCCTACGTCCGGCTGCGCGACCTGGAGCACCGCGTGCAGATGCTGGACGACGAGCAGACGCACCGCCTGCCCGAGGACGCCGCGCGTCGCGCCGCCGTGGCCGCGCTGGCGGGCGAGGGCGACCTGGCCGCCTTCGACGCGGACGTCGAGAAGATGCTGGCCGGCGTCAATCGGCGCTACGGCGAGCTGTTCGAGGGGGAGGAGGACCTGTCGTCGCCCTACGGCAGTCTGGTGTTCACGGGGGTCGAGAACGATCCCGGGACGCTGGAGACGCTGGCCCGCATGGGGTTCTCCGATCCCGGCGCGGTCGCCGACGCGATCCGGGCTTGGCACCATGGACGCATCCCGGCGACCCGCACCGCTCGCGGGCGCGAGCTGTTCACCCGCCTGGCCCCCCGGCTGCTGACGGCGATGGCCGAGACCGGCGTGCCCGACGACGCCTTCCGCCGCTTCCGCACATTCTTCTCCGGACTGACCGCCGGCGTGCAGGTGCAGGCGCTGTTCCTGAACCAGCCCGCGCTTTTCCAGACGATCGTCGGCGTCATGGCCCACGCGCCGCGTCTGGCGCGGGTGCTGGGGCGCCGGCCCGCCATTCTGGACAGCGTGCTGGACGCGCGGCTGTA
This sequence comes from Afipia felis, assembly GCA_943371835.1. Taxonomy (GTDB): domain Bacteria; phylum Pseudomonadota; class Alphaproteobacteria; order Caulobacterales; family Caulobacteraceae; genus Brevundimonas. The sequence goes on from CALRWJ020000013.1 coordinate 56,019, forward strand.
TCTGGATCTGGACCAGGACTCCGGCGTGGTCGGCCAGATGCTGGCCGAGGCGGCGGCGGCCGACTTCGAGGAGGCGATGAACGTGGTGCGCCGCGTGCACCGCGAACAATCGTTCCGCATCGGCCTGCAGGTCCTGACCGGTCGCGCCGCCGCCGACGCCGCCGGGCGCGGCTACACCGCCCTGGCGGACGCGGCGCTGCATGCCCTGTCGGAGGCGGCGTTGAGCGAGACGGCGCGACAGGGCGGCGCGATCCAGGGTTCCGTCGCCGTCGTCGCCTTGGGCAAGGCCGGTTCCCGCGAGATGACGGCCGGCTCGGATCTGGATCTCATGGTCCTCTATCAGGCCGAGCCCGACGCGGCGTCGGCGCTGAAAGCCTGGTCGCCCGACGTCTTCTACGTCCGCTTCACACAGCGCCTGATCGCCGCCCTGTCCGCGCACACCGCGGAGGGCGAGCTCTACGAAGTGGACATGCGGCTTCGGCCGACGGGGTCTAAGGGGCCGGTCGCGCTGAGCCTCAACGCCTTCCGTGCGCATCACCTGGACCAGGCCGACACCTGGGAGCGCATGGCCCTGACGCGCGCGCGCGTCGTCTGGGCCAGCGACGAGGCTTTCGCCAGGACCGTGGACGCCGAGATCGCCGCCGTGCTGCGCGCGCCCCGCCCGGACGTCGATCTGGCCGGCGACGTGCGCGCCATGCGCGATCTGATGGACCGCGAGCGCGCGCCGACCGGTTTTTGGGATTCCAAACTGGTGCCCGGAGGCCAGGTGGACGCGGAGTTCATCGCCCAGTTCCGCCAGCTCCAGGCCGCCCGCGACGGCGGCGCACTGACCCCCTCGACGCTCGCGGCCCTGTCGAACGATCCCGTGCCCGCCCGGTCGTGGCGCCTGCATCAGGCGGTGAGCCAGGTCCTGGCGTGTGCCTTCGACGAGCGGCCAGAGCCGGAACAGGAGCCGCAGGGCATGCGCGACCTGCTGGCGCGGGCGGGGGGCGCGCCCGACTTCGACGCGCTGAAGGCCGAGCTGGCGGCGGTCCGGGCGGGCACACGGGCCGAGCTGGACCGGCTGCTGCCGCGCCGCGACGGAAAGGCCGATCCGTCGCGTTGAACCACTAGACAGGGCAACTTTGGGCCGGACGCCGGTCCTTCACGGAGAACGCATTCGAGATGAAACGCACCCTCATCGTCGGCGGCCTGGCCGCCCTCACCCTCGCCGCCGGCGGCGTGGCTCTGGCCCAGCAGACGCCGCAGGATCCGCGGCGCGCGGCGCGCGGCGACGCGGACGGCGACGGCCGCGTGTCCAAGGCCGAGTTCGTGGACGGTCGCGTCCAGCGCCTGACCGCGCTCGACGCGAACCGCGACGGTTCCGTCTCGGCCGAAGAGATGCAGGCCGGGCGCGAAGCCCGCCGGGCCGAAGGCGCCGACCGCATGTTCGCCCGGCTCGACGCCGACGGGAACGGCGCGATCACCCGCGCGGAGTTCGACGCCCGTCGCGGCGACCGGGCGGAGCGTCGCGGCGAAGGCCGTCGGGGTCCCGGGCGTCGCGGCGGCATGCGTCGCGGCGTTCATGAAGGGATGGGCGCCGCTCACGGCGAACGCGGGCCGGTCGCCATCGCCGAGGCGCAGACCCGCGCCGACGCCGCCTTCGCCCGCATGGACGTGAACGGCGACGGATATCTGACCGCCGAGGATCGCCAGGCGCGAGGCGAACAGCGCCGGTCGCGTCGGGCCGCCGCTTCGGAGTAAGGTCGATGTCGGGCGTGGCGATCACGGTCGACGGCCCTTTCCTCAGACTGGAGGCGGAGGCGCCGCGCGCGGTGATCGTCGATCCCGACCTGGACCTGGTGCGGCGCGTGGGCCGCGGCGATCCCGCCGCGGTCCAGGCGCTGGTCGCGCGAAAGCTGCCGCGTCTTCTGGCGCTGGCGCAGCGCATGCTGAACGACCCGGTCGAGGCCGAGGACGTGGCGCAGGACGCCATGGTGCGCGCCTGGAAACAGGCTCCGCGTTGGGTTTCGGGCGCGGCGCGGTTCGACACCTGGCTGCACCGCGTCGCGCTGAACCTGTGCTACGACCGTCTGCGTCGTCGGCGGGAACGGGCCACCGAGTTTCCGCCGGAACAGGTCTACGACGGTCCCGCCCCGGACCGGGGCCTGGAGGCGCTGGACGTCGGTCGCCGCGTCGACCGGGCCCTGGCCGCCTTGCCCGACCGCCAGCGCGAGGCCGTGGTCCTGTGCCACCACCAGGGGCTGGGCAACATCGAGGCCGCGGCCGCGATGAACATCAGCGTCGAGGCGTTGGAGAGCCTGCTGTCGCGCGGGCGTCGCGCCTTGAGGACCGCCCTGGCCGACATCCGGCCCGGCGCGGAAGGAGCATGACGATGGAGCGGGAACGCTTCGAAGATCTGGCCGGGACCTATGGCGGCGATCTGCGCCGCTGGCCCGAGGCCGCGCGCGCCGACGCGGAGCGCCTGCTTGCGGAGGCGCCCGGGCTGCGCGCCGCGCTGGCCGACGCCGCCGCGCTGGACGCTCTTCTGGACGCCTCGCCGACGCCTTGGCCGTCGCAGGCCCTGCGCGATCGGGTGATCGCCGCGGCGCCGCGACCGACGCGCTTCACCGCGCTGGCCGGTTGGGCGGGCCTGCCGGCCCCCGCGGGCTGGAGCCGGTCGGGCGTGGCCTTCGGGGCCGGCTGGGCCGCGGCCGCCTGCGCCGGCGTTGTCGCGGGGCTGGTCCTCACGCACACGCTGACGGCGGACGTGCAGGCGGACGCGGTGATCTATCAGGCCTCGCTGAACGGGCTCGACGATCTGGACGTGCTGGGATGACGACGCGTGGGTTGAAGATCGCCCTGGTGGCGCTGGTGCTGGTCAACGTCTTCGCCCTCGCCGTGCTTGGGACCACGCTGGTGCAGCTGAACCGCGTCGAGACGCGGCTGGAGGCCGAGGCTCGGCCCAGCGCCGAGCACCGATCCCCGCGCCGGCTGGTCGGGGCCTTGTCCCCCGAGGTGCGCGAGCGCGTGCAGGAAAGCATGCGGGCCTCCGCCCTTGCGGCCAAGCCGGACTTCGACGAGGCGCGCCGCCTTCGGCGCGAGGCCATCGCGGCGCTGGCGGCCCCCGATTACGACCCGGCGCGGGTCGCCGGCCTGCTGGACGGCTCGCGCGCCGCCGAACTGCGCGGTCGCAAGCGGCTGGAGGACGACGCCCTGGCGATGATGTCGACGCTGCAGCCCGCCGATCGCGTGGCCCTGGCCCCGCTGCTGGCGCGGTCCGGCCGCGGGCGCGGCGGCGGTCGGCGCGAGCGTCCGCCCGAAGCCCCGGCCCCGGAAGCCTAGACCCGCTCGCTCAACTTGATGGCCGCGCGACAGCCGGCCTTGATGACCTCCGACAGCAGACGATGCGCGGGCGCCTCGCGGCTGCCGCTGGCCACGGCATGGTCGTGGTGCGCCAGCTCGTCGTCACGGAACTTGGTCAGTTCGGCCGCCAGCTCCGGATCGCGCTCCGACAATTCGGCGATCTGGGCGGCGTAGTGCTTCTCGATGACGCTTTCGACCGCCTCGGTGCAGGCGTGGGCGGCTTTCTCGCCCAGCAGCGCCGTGCCCGCCCCCAGCGCCCCCGCCGCCAGACGCCAGACGGGCAGCAGCGCGGTCGGCCCCACGCGGTTTTCGGTCAGCAGGGCCTCGAAGCGCGACAGGTGCACCTGCTCGTGCGCCTCCATCTCCGTCAGATCGGCGGCGACGGCGGCCTTGCCCGCACGCGCCTCGAACACCGCGCGCTGGGCGCGATAGATGTGGACGGCGGCGTATTCGCCCGCGTGATCGACGCGCAGGATTTCGGCCAGACGACGACGCGGCTCGCCCAGGCCCGGACGGGGCAGGGGGACGGCGCGGTCAGCTTCTGGGGGCACGGGCGTCCTTGGGCCGTTTGGCGGCCAGCAGGCTGAAGATCGCCAGACCGGCCGAGATCAGGGTGTTCCATCCTGCCATGGACAGGCCCAGGAAGCGCCACGTCACGGCGTCGCACAACACCGGCGGCGGCACAGGCGCGGAACCCGTCGCCAGGGCGGCCAGCTGACCCAGATCGATCGCGCCCCCGCCCGAGCAGGCGGCCGGCAGCTCCCAGATCTTCGCTTCGCCGCCCGCGTGGAAGCCGGCGGTGATGGCTCCCGTGGTGAAGACGGCGAACAGCAGGAAGGCGGCGACGCGGGGCGTGCCTCGGCTGGCGCGGCTGATCACCGCCCAGACGGTCGCGATCAGGGCGATGGCGACGGCGCCCCAATAGACCTCGCGTTGCTTGAGGCACAGGTTGCACGGCGCCAGCCCGCCCCAGGTCTCGAAGGCGTGCGCCGCGCCCAAGAGGGCGAGCGACGCCGCCAGCGCAAAGGCGGTCCACCAACGGGTCAGCAGGCGATACAGGCCGATCATGTCGCCGTTCTTAGCGCCAGTCGCGGCGCGCGTCGATCAGATGAACCGCACGGCGACGACCGCGCCGACCAGCACCACCACGAAGATGAAGGTCCACAGCGCCAGCCGCTTCTCCACGACCTCCAGCATGGCGGGCCCGAACCGCTTTATCACCCAGGCGACCAGGAAGAACCGCGCCGCGCGCGTGACGACCGACAGGGCGATGAACAGCGGCAGGCTGAACTGGAAGACGCCCGCGGCGATGGTGATCAGCTTGTAGGGGATGGGCGTCATGCCCTTGATCAGGATCACCCAGGCTCCGTACTGCTGGAACAGCGCCTTGGACGCCTCGAAGGCGTCGGCCTTGCCCAGGATCGACAGGATCCACATCCCGACCGGCGTCAGGAAATAGCCGATGGCGTAGCCCAGCAGTCCTCCCAACACCGACGCCACGGTGCAGATGGTGGCGTACCGCCAGGCCTGATCCGGCCGCGTCGCCACCATGGGCGCCAGCATCACGTCGGGCGGCACGGGGAAGAAGCTGCTCTCGGCGAAGGACACGGCCGCCAGCGCCTTGTCGGCGTGCTTGTGGCGGGCCAGCGACAGCACCCAGTCGTAAAGCTTGCGAAGCATGAGGTCTCCGAGGTTCGGCCTGCTCTAGCAGCCGACCGCCCGCCGCGCACCCGCCGCGTGGCGCCGCGCGGTCGCAGGGGTGTGAAGGGCGCGCGGGTTGGCTTGAGACGGCGCAGTGACTAGGTTCCGCCCCGAAACGGCCCTCCAGAGCCGAGCCCTTCAGGAGACGCGACCATGGACGACGCCACGCATCCCACCGCCGAGGCCATCGACCGGGAAAACCCGCTCGGCGTCGACGGGTTCGAGTTCGTCGAGTTCACCGGTCCCGACCCCCAGGCCATGATCGCCCGGCTGGAGCTGATGGGTTTCACCCGCACCCACGTGAACCCTAGGACCGACGCCGTGCGCCTGAAGCAGGGCGACATCACCATGCTGGTCAACCGCACGCCGCAGGGCCAGGCCGAAGAGTTCGCGCGCGAGCATGGGCCGTCGGCCAACGGCATGGCCTTCCGCGTCGCCGACGCCCGGGCCGCCTACGACGGCGCGGTGGCGCGCGGCGCCAAGCCGGCCGAGGGGCACCACGGCGGGGCCCTGGGCGACGGCTATCCCTATGTGCTGCAAGGCATCGGCGGCTCTCTGCTCTACGTCGTCGACAAGTACGGCGAGAAGGGTTCCCTGTACGACGGCTGGGACGAGATCGAGGGCTGGGAGGAGGCCGAGCGCAAGAACTCCGTCGGCCTGTTCCTGCTGGACCACCTGACCCACAACGTCCGTCGCGGCCAGATGCGCAACTGGTCGGGTTTCTACGGCCAGGTCTTCGGCTTCGAGGAGCAGAAGTATTTCGACATCAAGGGCAAGGCGACGGGCCTGTTCTCGCAAGCCATGATCGCGCCCGATCGCGCCATCCGCATTCCGCTGAACGAAAGCCAGGACGAGAACAGCCAGATCGAGGAGTTCCTGCGCCGCTATAACGGCGAGGGCATCCAGCACATCGCCTTGGCCACCGACGACATCTTCGAGACCGTCGAGGAGATGAAGCGGCGCGGCATCCCGTTCCAGGACACGATCGAGACCTATTTCGAACTGATCGACAAGCGCCTGCCCGGGCATGGCGAGGACGTGGAACGGATGCGCCGGAACCGCATCCTGATCGACGGCTCGGACCAGGACGGCCTGCTGCTGCAGATCTTCACTCAGGACACCTTCGGTCCGATCTTCTTCGAAATCATCCAGCGCAAGGGCAACCAGGCGTTCGGCGAGGGCAATTTCCAGGCCCTGTTCGACTCCATCGAGCTGGACCAGATCCGTCGCGGGGTCATCAAGGTCGACGCCTGACGACGCTTTGGCCCGGCCCCCGGAACGCGCTATCGATGCGGTCGCGCCCTCGGGTTCGGGGCGCGTTCGGGGGTTCGCCATGAAGTCGATCGTCGTCGCCGTCGCCCTGGCCCTGTCGGCCGCCCTGCCCGCCGCGGCGCAGGAGCGGCCGGAATGGTCGCTGGCCATCCACGGCGGCGCGGGCGTAATCGAGCGCGGCCAGCTGTCGCCGGAACAGGACGCCGCCTATCGCGCCGCGCTGAACCACGCGCTGGAGGTCGGCGCCGACGTTCTGTCGAACGGCGGCAGCTCGCTGGACGCGGTCGAGGCCGTGATCCAGGTGCTGGAGGACGACCCCCTCTTCAACGCCGGGCGCGGCGCGGTCTTCACCGCCGACGGTCGGATCGAGCACGACGCCGCCATCATGGACGGTCCCACGCTGCGGGCCGGGGCGGTGGCGGGACTGACCCGCACGCGTCACCCCATCAGCGCCGCCCGCGCGGTGATGGAGAAGTCGCCGCACGTCTTCCTCATCGGCGCGGGGGCCGAGGCGTTCGCCCGCGATCAGGGGCTGGAGGAGGTCGACCCGTCCTTCTTCTTCACCGAGCGCCGCTGGCAGGGGCTGGTGCGCCAGCTGGAGCGCGAGGGCCTGCCGGTCCCGCCCCGGCCCCACGGCGCGCTCCCGCCGCCCGACGCCAGCGCCGCGCTCGTCGTCGGCCCGCCGCTGGACGAGCGCAAGTTCGGCACCGTGGGCGTCGTGGCGCTGGACCGGGAGGGTCGGCTGGCGGCCGGCACCTCGACCGGCGGCATGTCGGGCAAGCGCTGGGGCCGGGTCGGCGACGTGCCGGTGATCGGCGCCGGCACCTATGCCTCCAACGCCGAAGGCTGCGCCGTCTCGGCCACCGGCTCGGGCGAGTATTTCATCCGCGCGACCGTGGCGCGCGACGTCTGTCATCGCACGGGCGCCGGCGTGGGGGTGCAACAGGCCGCGGAAGCCGAGATCGCCGACGTCGGCTCCATCGGCGGGGACGGCGGCGTCATCGTCATGGGCGCGGACGGCACGCCGGCCTTCGCCATGAACACCTCGGGCATGTACCGGGGCCGCGTGTCCGCGACGTCGCCGTCGTGGGTCGCCATCTACGCCGACGAGGCTCAATGACCGTTCCCGAAGACGAACTGTCCACCATGGCGATGGAGGAGCTGGACGCCGCGCTGGACCTGTCCTTCGCCGAGATGAAGCGCATCACGCCGTGGGGCGACACATTCCCCGGCTTCGCGCCGTCGGGCCGCGAGGTGGAGGTGGAGCGACGCTATCTGTGGGCGCATGAGCCGGCGGGCGGCATCCTGGTGGAAGTCGAGGTTCGCGACCCCGCGCTGAAGGTCGGCGCCGAGGCCAAGGCCGTGCTGGCGCCCGAAGACTGACGGAGGCTAGAAAGGCGGCCTCAACCGTGAAGGTCGCCCCCATGCGTTTCCGCCTCGCCCTGACCGTCGCCGTCGCCTTTTCGGCGTGCGCATCCGCCGCCGCCGCGCAGGATCTGCTCATTCAGGGCGGCACGATCTACACCGGCGTAGACGACGCCCCGACCGCCACCATGGTCTGGGTCGAGGACGGCATCATCAAATACGTCGGATCTCCTGAAGGGCCCATGATCGTGCCAGGAAATCCCGTGGTGATCGACTTGAAGGGGGCCACGATGTTCCCCGGCTTCACCGACGGTCACGCGCATCTGGACGGGATCGGCGCGCGCGAACTGACGCTGAACCTCGAAGGCTCGACCTCGGTGGCCGACGCGATGGCCCGGCTGTCCGCCTGGGCCGAGGCGAACCCCGAAGGCCCCATCGTCGGGCGCGGCTGGATCGAGACCCACTGGCCCGAGGGCCGCTTCCTGACCGCCGCCGACCTGGATGCCGCCGCGCCCGGACGGATCGTGCTCTTGGGCCGGGCCGACGGCCACGCCGTCGCCGCGTCGTCCGCCGCGCTGGCGGCCGCCGGGATCGACGCCGACACCGCCGCGCCGGACGGAGGCGAGATCCTGAAGGACGCCTCCGGCCGCCCGACCGGCCTGCTGGTCGACGCCGCCGAAAGCCTCGTCGCCGGCCTGATGCCCAAGCCGGACGAGGCGTCCCGCCGCCGCGTCTACGACGCCGGCTTCCGCGTCTATTCGCGTTACGGCTGGACTGGCCTGCATTTCATGAGCGCGCCCTGGGCCGACGTGCCGCTGCTGGAACGCATGGCCGAGGAGGGCCAGGCCCCGATCCGCGTCTACAACAGCGTCACCCCCGACGGCGCCCAGGCCCTGTTCGCCTCCGGACCCCGTTCGGTCGCCGACGGCCGCGTCATCACCCGCGCGGTGAAGTTCTATGCCGACGGCGCCCTGGGCTCGCGCGGCGCGGCGCTGTTCGAACCCTACGCCGACCGGCCCGACACCTCCGGCCTCATGCAGGTGACGGCGGAGCAGATCGAGCCGCTGTACGAACAGGCCCTGCGCAGCGGCATCCAGGCCGCCACCCACGCCATCGGCGACCGCGGCAACCATTCGGTGGCCGAATGGTACGACCAGGCCATGACCGCCGTGCCGCCGTCGGAGCGCCCCAACGGCGCCGACGTCCGCTGGCGCATCGAGCACGCCCAGATCCTGCGACCGTCCGACTACGGATGGTTCCAGCGCCTGCCCATCGTCGCCTCGATGCAGCCCAGCCACGCCATCGGCGACCTGCACTTCGCCCCGGCCCGCCTGGGCGACGCGCGACTGGACGGCGCCTACGCCTGGCACAGTCTGACGCAGCGCGGGGTGATCGTGGTCGGCGGCTCCGACGCGCCGGTCGAGCGCGGCGATCCGGCCATCGAATTCTACGCCGCCGTGGGTCGCCGCGATCTGCAGGGCTTCCAAGGCCCCGACTGGCGTCCCGAAGAGGCCGTGGATCGCGTCACCGCGCTGAAGATGTTCACGATCTGGCCGGCCTACGCCAGCTTCCGGGAGGACGAACTGGGCACCATCGAGGTCGGCAAGCGCGCCGACTTCACCGTCTTCGACCGCGACCTGATGACCGTGCCGATCGCCGACATCCCTCAGGCCAGGGCCGTCTGGACCATCGTGGACGGGGTGGTTGTCTACCGCGCCGACTGAACCAGGGTTCCCTGGGCCGTCAGCGTGCCCTCCGAGGTTTCCGTCACGGTCAGCGCGGCGGGCGTCACGCGCGACGCCTCCAGTTGCGCCAGCCAGCCGAACAGGGCCGGCGTCGCCGCCGAGGCGATCGTGAACTCCAACCCCCGATCGCCGGCGGTGAACGTCGCCGTCAGTCCCGCCGCCGTCGCGGCCGATTCGGCGCTGGCCCGCACCGCCGCCGGATCGACGTCCGCGACGGGCCGAACGCGGCGTTCCGCGATCTGCAGCCGGTCCAGCCTTCGCTCGGCCGCCACGCGTCGCTCGGCGGCGTCGGCGCGCCAGGCCATGACGGGGTCGACGATGCCGAACCAGGCGCCCACCGCGAGGAACAGCAGCGCCATGACGGTCAGCAGCGCGCGTTCTCGCCCGCTGCGACCGCGCCACCATGTGGCGAGCATTTCGACGCGCGCGCTCATTCCGCCGCTCCGATGATGACGTCCGAGGCGACCCGGCCCGCATCCTCCACGGTCGAAACCTCGACCAGGGTCAACCCCTGCGCTTCCAGAGCCTGGCGGATGGCGTCGAGATCCTGAAACGCCGGATAGGTCAGCGACGCGCGGAAACCGCCCTGCGCGTCCACGGTGACGGCGTCCAGTTCGGCCTGCGGCACGGCTTCGACGGCCAGGAACAGGGCCGCCGACGTCGCCGCGACCCCGCCGGGCGGCGGCAGGACCACCAGGCGGGCTTCGGCCTGAGTGAGCGGGTCGGGCGCCGTGGCCAGGTCGGGGAACAGTCGGCGCGCCGCCGCTTCGGCGCGGCGGTCGGCCTGTCGCGCCGCCGCGTCGTCCCGCATGGCCTCGGCCGTCACCAGGACCAGCGGCGACAGGATCAGCGCCGCCGCCAGGACGCCCGCCCGCCGCCACGCCTTCCAGCCGCCGGCCGCGGCGCGAACCGTCGCCGCGAGGTCCAGCGGCGGGTTCAGCGCGGCCCTCAACAGCATCGCCTCCACGTCCGCCGGGTCCTCCACGGGGTTCAGCGTCCGCCCCGCCGCGACCACATCGATCAGCTCCGGTTGAACGGTCGCCGCGAAGTCGACGGTCCTCAGCGCCAGGTCCTGGCCGAACCGCACGGTCGTGACCGCGCCGTCGGCGCCGGGCTCCAGCGCCAGAGCGTCGGGAACCAGGACGGCGTTCGGCGCGCCGCTTGCGGCCAGCCAGGCGCTCCAGCCCGTCGCCACCGCCTCGTCCACGATCGCGACCCAGGCGCCGCCGTCCGCTTCGGCGCGACCCACGGCGGCGCGCAGCCGCTCGGCCGGCGCGGCCAGATCGTCCTTCAGCGCCCAAAGCGCGGCCGCCCGGCGTTGTGCGTCCGTGCCGACCGGCAAGGTCAGGCGGCGCAGGGTGACGCGCGCGCCCGGCGTCACCGCCACGGTTCGGACCGCGGGGCCGACCAGCGGCTGATCGGGCGACGCCCGGCCGCGGTCCAAGACGATGCCCGAGGCGTCGAGGGTGACGTAGGGCGCCGCCTCGTCGGGCGACGACGGCATCAGGATCAGTCGCGTGCGGCTCATTCGTCGGGGGTCCAGCGGTGAACGACGGTGCGCACCGTCGCATCGGGCATGACCTGCAACAGCGAGGTTCGGACGGCGACGGCGTCGCCGTGGCGCACCTCGACGCTCAGGTCGAAGAAGCGGGTCGCCAGCGTCAGCTGGTCATAGACGTCCGACGAGGGCCGAGCCGTCGTCAGCGCCGGCTGGTTCCAGAAGGACGCCAGATCGGTCCAGCCTTCCGTCGGCCGGGCGGCGATGGCGGCCCGCGCCTGCGCCGGCGTGACGCGTCCTTCGACCAGCATGACCAGCAAGGGTGCGTCCTCGGGCAACAGTCCGTTCGGATTGATGGGCGAGGCGACGGCTTCCGGAAGGGCGCAGAGGAAGGGCCGAAGGCGCGCATAGATTTCGGCGTCGACGCCGCTCACCGCGCGC
>CALRWJ020000014.1:0-66704 GCA_943371835.1 Afipia felis
CATCGTCGTGCGCGGGCGCAAGGACGGCATCGAGCTGGACCTGGCCCTGTGGTGGAACGACAGCTACCACGAGACCATGCTGTGCTTCACCAACAACATCCCGCAGCGGGATGGGGGCACGCACCTGTCGGCGTTCCGCAGCTCGCTGACGCGGGTGATGAGCGGCTACATCGACGCCGCCGGCGCCGCGAAGAAGGAGAAGGTGTCCGTCTCAGGCGAGGACGCGCGCGAGGGCCTGACCTGCGTGCTGTCGGTCAAGGTGCCGGATCCCAAGTTCAGCAGCCAGACCAAGGACAAGCTGGTGTCGTCCGAGGTGCGCCCGGCGGTCGAGGCGCTGTGCACCGAGGGGCTGTCGACCTGGTTCGAGGAGCATCCGGCCGAGGCCAAGGCGATCGTGGCGAAGATCGTGGAGGCCGCCGCCGCGCGCGAGGCCGCCCGCAAGGCGCGCGAACTGACCCGCCGCAAGTCCGCGCTGGACATCTCCAGCCTGCCCGGAAAGCTGGCCGACTGTCAGGAGCGCGACCCGGCTAAGTCCGAGCTGTTCATCGTCGAGGGCGATTCCGCCGGCGGCTCGGCCAAACAGGCACGCAACCGCGAGAACCAGGCCGTGCTGCCCCTGCGCGGCAAGATCCTGAACGTCGAGCGGGCGCGCTTCGACCGGATGCTGTCGTCGGACCTGATCGGCACGCTGATCCTGGCCCTGGGCACCGGCATCGGCCGGGACGACTTCAACCCGGACAAGCTGCGCTATCACAAGATCATCCTGATGGCCGACGCCGACGTCGACGGCGCGCACATCCGGACGCTGCTGCTGACCTTCTTCTATCGCCAGATGCGCGAGCTGATCGAGCGCGGCCACGTCTACATCGCCCAGCCTCCGCTCTACAAAGTCTCCAAGGGCAAGCAGAGCCGCTACCTGAAGGATCAGTCCGAGATGGACTCCTATCTGATCGAGGAGGGCGTGTCGGAGGCCGAGCTGGACCTGCCGGGCGGCGAGCGCCGCACCGGGCGTGATCTGGAGGCGCTGGTGCGCGAGGCCAAAGCCTTCCGTCTGGGCGTCGATCGCCTGTCGCAACGCGCGCCGGCCTTCGCGATCGAGCAGGCGGCGCTGGCCGGCCTGTTCGCCGAGGACGCCGACGTCGCCACGCTGGCGGCGCGCGCGGGCGAGCGCATGAACCAGTACGCCGAGGAGGGCGACGGCCCGTGGTCCGGCGCGCCGGGCGTGCAGGGCTCGGTCGTGTTCGAACGGGTCCGCCGCGCCGTGACCGAGCGCATCGTGCTGGAAGAGACGCTGATCCGGTCGCTGGACGCGCGTCGTCTGGCCGAGCGCGCCGCGGCCTTCGAAGGGCTGTTCGACGCGCCGGCCACCTATCGCCGCAAGGAGAAGTCGACCGCGATCCGCGGACCGCTGGACCTGTTCGACGCGGTCATCGACGCCGGCAAGAAGGGCCTGTCGATCCAGCGCTACAAGGGTCTGGGCGAGATGAACCCCGACCAGCTGTGGGAGACCACTCTGGACGCCGACGCGCGCACCCTGCTGCAGGTCAAGATCGACCACGCCGACGACGCCGACGATCTGTTCGCCAAGCTGATGGGCGACGTGGTCGAGCCGCGCCGCGAGTTCATCCAGGAAAACGCCCTGGACGCCGCCGTCGACGCCTGATCGGCGTCAGGCGCGGGGCGACGCCAGGAAGGCGCGCAGGTTGGGCCAGCCGCGCGCCTCGGGGCGCAGGCCGTCGCAGGCGATCTGGCGCAGGAAGTCGATGACCGAGCCGTCCGGCACGCTCTCGAAATCGCCCGTCTCGTCATAGGCGCCGACCTCGGCGCCCGCGTCGTCCAGTTCCACCGACCGCGTCATGCGCATGCGCTTGTCGGGGCAGCTGAACTCGTACATCTCCAGCTCGGGACCGCGCTCGCCGTGCGCGCGCCGCACGCGGGCCAGCGTGGCCGTGCGCAGCTCCGGCGCGCCGGCGATGCCGCCGACGTCGACCAGATAGACCAGGGTGTCGGTGCGGGCGAAGGCGCGCCAGTCCTCGGCGCCCTGGGCGCGCGGCGCCTCGGTCGTCAGCATCTCTTCCTGCGCGCAGGCCAGCCCCGGCGCGGCCAGGATCGCCCCGGCGATCATCAAGCCCCACAGCTTCATGGCGTCTCTCCCGAACAGCCCCCTGTTCAGGGGACATGATCCGCCTTCGTGCGTTTTTGGCAAGTCCCCGCCTGCGCGGGCGCGCCGCCAAGACTTCGCCCCAGGTGGGCGCCAGGATCGATCCATGTTCGCTCGCCCGACTTCGCTGATCGCCGCGCTGTTTCTGGTTCTGGCCCTCGCCGCGCCGGCGCACGCCCAGGCGTTCCGGTCCGACCGCATCGCCGTGCAGACGCGCGGCCAGGGTCCGGACGTGATCCTGATCCCCGGCCTGGCCTCGACCAGCCTGGTGTGGAGCCGGCTGGCCGACCGGCTGGACGACGACCACACCGTGCATCTGGTCTCGGTGCGCGGCTTCGGCGACCTGGCCGCCGGCGCCAACGCGTCCGGGCCGCTGATCGGGCCGGTGTCCGCCGAGGTGCTGCGCTACGTCCGGACGCAGGGGCTGGAGCGACCGGCGGTGATCGGCCATTCCATGGGCGGGCTGGTCGCCTTGCGGGCGGCGGCGGACGGGGGCCGCGCGATCGGGCGGGTGATGATGGTCGACGCCTCGCCCTTCTTCCCGGCCCTGGTCGACGGCGCCGCCTCGCCGACGGAGATCGAGCCGATCGCGCGCGTCGCCTATCAGGCCGTGCTGTTCCTCGGCGACGACGCCCTGCAGCAGGGCGTCTGGGGCGCGCGCGGCACGTCCGACGCCTTGATGACGGGCATGGGCTGGCAGGGCGGCGACCGTCGCGTGCTGGCGCAGGGCCTGTACGAGGTGATGACCACCGACCTGCGCTCGCGTCTGGACGAGGTGTCCGCGCCGGTCACCGTCGCCTACGGCTGGAGCCGCGCGGAGGACTCGCCGCGCCGACAGCTGGAGGGCCGCCTGCGCCCCGCCTTCCGCGGCCTGCGCGCCCCTCTGACGCTGGAGCCCATCGAGGGCGCCGAACACATGGTGATGATCGACCAGCCGCGCCGGTTCGAGGCAGCGGTCCTGCGGTTCCTGCGCTAGCCTTCCGGGACCAGCGCCCCGCCCTCGACCCGCACGAAGCCGGCGCGGCCGCGAAGGGGGGCGAACAGCTCCGCCTCCGTGCCCGTCATGAAGGCCTGAAGCCCCAAGGCCTCGACCTCGTCGAACAGGGCGGCGCGGCGGGCGGCGTCCAGGTGGGCGGGCGCTTCGTCCAGCAGCAGCAGCGGGGGCGCCGCCTGGCCGGTCAGCCGGGTCAGCTGGGCCAGGACCAGGTTCAGGACCAGCGCCTTCTGCTCACCCGAAGAGCCCTCGGCGGCGGGGCGGTTCTTTTCCCGGTGCAGGGCGGTCAGGTCGGAGCGGTGCGGGCCGAACAGGCTGCGTCCGGCGGCGGCGTCGCGCGCGCGGGAACGGGACAGGCCCTCGCGGATCGAGGCGGCGATCGTCTCGCCGTCGGCGTCGTCGGCGGCCAAAGTCTCGGCCTCGCCGGTCAGGCCCAGATCGGCCTGGGGGAAAGGGCGGTCGCCGCGCGCGTCGATGGCGGTCTGGAGGTCCTTCAACGCGCCGGCGCGGGCGAGGGCGGCGGCGGCGCCCGACTGGCCCAGCCGGACCTCCAGCGCGTCCAGCCACAGGGGATCGGCGGCGCGGCCCTCGGCTCCGTCGACCAGCAGGCGCAGCCGCTCGCGCAGGGCCTTCTCATAGGCGGCGACGTGGGCGGCGTGGTCGGGGTCCGCGGCGAAGACCAGCCGGTCGAAGAATTTCAGCCGGTCGGCGCGCGCGTCGGAGAACAGCCGGTCCTGCTCGGGCGTGGCCCAGACGGGGCGCAGCCAGTCCAGCAGGCGTCCGGGCGGGGCGGTCTCTCCGTCGATGCGCACCGTGCGCCGCGCGCCGCCGGCCGACTGGACGCCCGTGCCCAGCTTCACCTCGTCGCCGTCGACGGTCAGGGTCGCCGCGACGGCCCAGGCCCGGCCCGACCGCTCGCCCGGCTCGCGCCGCCCCATCTCCGGCGCCGTCGCCACGCGCAGGCCGCGCCCCGGCGTGAACAGGCTGAGCGCCTCCAGCACATTGGTCTTCCCCGCCCCATTGGCCCCGTGCAGCACGGTGATGGCGCTGCCGGGCTCCAGCCGCGCGGCTGCGTAGGAGCGGAAGTCGGTCAGGGTGAGGGCGGTGATCAAGGAACTGGTCTTACCACCCGCTCATCCCGGCGTAAGCCGGGACCCAGTTCTTTCGGTCAGACGCGGTGCTCGGCGCCCCACCCCTCCGAGAGGTCCAACCAAGCAGGATTGGTCTTCTCGATCAGCTCCAGCTTCCAGACGCGCTTCCATTCCTTGATCTGACGCTCGCGCTTGAACGCGTCATCCCGAGTAGGGTGCGTTTCGAACCAAACGAGCATCGCCACGCCATGCTTGGCTGTGAAGCCGTCGAAGTGCCGCGTGCGGTGCTGCACGATCCGAGCCTCGAGGTCATCGGTCGAGCCGGTGTAGAGCGTGCCGTTGCGCCGGCTCGCCACGATGTAGGTGAAGAACGCCATCCCACCCCCCGCTCGTCCCGGCGAAAGCCGGGACCCAGCCCTTTGGGCTGACGGTGGCTCAGATGGTGACAGGGCTCAACCCCTGACAGCCTGCCTCATGAAAGCACTGGGTCCCGGCTTTCGCCGGGATGAGCGGTTTAGAGATTACACCCGCAGCGGCATCAGCACGTACTGGACGCCGGGATCGCCCGGATCCAGCACCAGCGTCGGCGACGCCGGGTCGGCGAATTTGAAGTGGGCGGTTTCGCCGGTGATCTGGCCGGCGACGTCCAGCAGGTATCGGGCGTTGAAGCCGATTTCGAACGGCTCTTCGGAATAGCCGATCTCGACCTCCTCGACGCCCTGGCCGGCCTCCATATTTCGCACGGTCAGGGTGACGCGGTCGACATCGAAGGCCAGCTTCACGCTGCGGCTCTTCTCGGCCGAGATGGTGGCCACCCGGTCGACGGCGGAGGCGAAGACGGCGTTGTCGACGTCGGCCTGCTTGTCGTTGCCCTTGGGAATGACGCGCATGTAGTCGGGAAAGGCGCCGTCGATGACCTTGGACGTCAGGGACGCCTGGCCGAATTCGAAGCGGATCTTCTGGGCCGAGACCATGACCTCGACCGGGCCGGAGCCGTCGTCCAGCAGGCGGCGGACCTGATCCACCGTCTTGCGCGGCACGATCACGCCGGGACCGCCGGCGGCGCCCTCGGGCGCGGGGGTCTCGGCCAGGGCCAGGCGGTGTCCGTCGGTCGCCACGGCGCGCAGCAGGGGCACGCCGCCCTCGGCCACGGTGTGGAGATACAGGCCGTTCAGATAGTAACGCGTCTCTTCCGTCGAGACGGCGAAACGGGTCTTGTCGATCAGCCGGGCCAGATCCTCCTTGGGCATGGAGAAGCGGGCGCCGCCGGTCTCGGTCGACATGACGGGGAAGTCGCCGGCCGGCAGGACGGGCAGGTTGAAGCGCGAGCGACCCGCCTGGACCACCAGACGCGGATCGTCGCCGTCGTAGGTCAGCGAGACCTCGGCGCCGTCGGGCAGCTTGCGGGCGATTTCGTAGAGGGTGTGGGCCGGGGCGGTGATCTGACCCTCGACGTTCACCGTCGCCTCGGCCTCGTCCACCATCTCCATGTCCAGATCGGTGGCGGCGAACGACAGCTTGTCCCGGCCGGCCGACAGCAGGACGTTGGACAGGATCGGGATGGTGTTTCGACGCTCGACCACGCTCTGCACATGGCCCAGGGCCCGAAGGAGCGCGGATCGTTCGATGGTCAGCTGCATGTCGTCTCGCCCATGGGCGACTCAGAGCGTCGCCCGCACACTTTGGCCCGTGACACTAGCGGATTGGGGGTCAAGGGCAACGTTTCTCCCTCCCCTTCATGGGGAGGGACGTCGGCGCGCAGCGACGACAGGGTGGGGTGCGATAGAACGTGCCCCACCCTGACCGCTTCGCGGTCTTTCCTCCCCATGAAGGGGAGGGAGAAAGCGGCGTCAGCCGCGCAGCTTGCGCGTCAGCGCCTCGACGTCGCGGGCGACCTGGTCGTCCTGGGTCATCAGCTCGCCGACCTTGCGCACGCCGTGCAGGACGGTGGTGTGGTCGCGCCCGCCGAAGCGGCGGCCAATGTCGGGATAGGACCGCGTCGTGTGCTGCTTGCACAGGTACATGGCGATCTGGCGCGGACGGGCGACGGCGCGGTTGCGGCGGTCGCTGAGCAGGTCGGCCTGCTTCAGCTGGAAATGATCGGCGACGGTCTTCTGGATCTCGTCGACGGTGATGCGGCGCTCCGGCCCGCCGCGGAAGGCGGCGCCCAGCAGGGCGCGGACCTCTTCGGGCGTCAGGGTCGACAGGCGCGCGCCCGCGGCGGCGGCGACGGTGTTCACCGCGCCCTCCAACTCGCGCATCGTGCCCGGCGTGGCGTCGACGATGTGGTCCAGAACGGCGTCCGACGCCTCGCCCGAGACGACGCCCAGCCCGGCCAGGGTCTGGAACCGGTTGCGCGCCACCGCCAGCTTCAGCGCGCGGTCGCCCGCCTCGATCGGACAGGTCAGGCCGGCGCACAGATGGCTGCGCAGGCGCGGCTCGATCTCGGTCAGGGCCATCGGCGCGCGGTCGGCCGACAGGATGACGCGCTTGCCGTCCTCGATCAGCGAGTTGAGCGTCGACAGCAGCTCTTCCTGGGTGGCGGCCTTGTTGCCGACGAACTGGACGTCGTCGATCAGCAGCATGTCGGCGCCGCGCAGCGCCTCCTTGAAGCCGGCCGTCGTGCGGTCCTGAACCGCGCGCATGAAGTTCGACAGGAAGCGCTCGGCGGTCAGATAGATGACCTTGGCGTCGGGGCGCAGGCGCTGCGCCTCCCAGGCGATGGCGTTCAGCAGGTGCGTCTTGCCGAAGCCGTAGGGGCCGCAGAACACGACCGGATTGAAGTGGCCGTCGGCCCACGACGCGATCTGGCGCGCCATGGCCAGGGCGAAGCCGTTGCCCTGACCCTCCACGAAGCCGTCGAAGGTCAATCGCTCCTGCAGGCCGGCGGCGCGCACGGCGCGGGCGCCGTCGGCGACGGGGGCCACGGTCGGGGCGGGCATGGCCGGGGCGCGGGTCTGGACCGGCGTCGCGGCGGCGATGACCGAGGGCGTCACGGCGGGCATGTCGGCGCGGCAGCGCACGTCCAGCCGGCGCGCCAGGCCGTCCAGGCCCAGCCACAGCTCGTTCAGGCGGCGCAGGGCGTTCTTGCGCACCCAGTCGCGGGCGTAGCCGGTGGGGGTGACCAGCACCAGCTGGCCGGACGCGTCGAAGCGCACGGCCGAGGGCGCGATGTAGCTGCTGAACGGCCCGTCGCCGATTTCCGCGCGCAGCCGACCGGCCGCCTCCGCCCAGATGCGATCGGGATCCGTCAACGCAACGCGTGCCGCTTCAGCCGCCATCTTCCACCAGCCCTCTTCTCTCTCCGCCCCCAGGCGCATCGGAAAGGGTCGCCTCGGAGACGCGGGTTCCCGTGCCCGGAATCGCGAGATTCAGGGGTCGGGCCGTCGTCCGGGCAAACTTCTCCCGCCGACGCGAAACGGAGGTCTCGCGCCGCCTTCATCCGTGTTGGGATGGAGTTGCGTCTGAGGGGAAAACTACTCCCGGCGAGGGACGGGTCAACGATGATTCGAGTGTTGCCGAGCAGTTAATTTCCTTGACTCGGTCAACCCCAAATTCCGCCTCGGAAATTTCCCCCACACCTCTCCCTGAGAGGAGGGTCCGTCACGAAAACACTTAGCCCGGGACATGACGAAGGCGAGACAGCTGTCGCCATCTCGCCTTTGAAATCACTCTGATTTTTGACGACGAAGCCGTGAAGGCCCGTCAGAAGGCGGTCGATCAGGCGGCCGTCATCTTCTTCAGCTGGGCGGCCAGACGGCCGACCTTGCGCGAGCCCGTGTTCTTGTGGACGACGCCCTTGGAGACGGCGCGCATCAGCTCGGACTGGGCGGTGACGAACGCCGCCTTGGCGACCTCGGCGTCGCCGCCCGCGACGGCTTCCTGGAACTTGCGCAGGAAGGTGCGGACGCGCGAGCGGCGCGCGGTGTTCACTTGCGTCCGGGCGGCGATCTTGCGGATCGCCTTCTTGGCGCCGGGGTTGTTGGCCATGTCGTACCTTCAACGGAAAGCGCCGCAGACCACACGTCCACGGCGCGGAAATCTCAAGAGGCGCGGCGTATAGCGGAAGGGGGCGCGGGGGTCAACGCGGAGTCTCTATCGCCCCTTGAACGCCGGCTTCCGCTTCTCGACGAAGGCGCCCATGCCCTCCTTCTGATCCTCGAAGGCGAACAGCGAGTGGAACAGGCGGCGTTCGAACTGGACGCCCTGGGTCAGGGTCGTCTCCAGCGCGGCGTTGACCATCTCCTTGTTGGCCATGACGGCCAGCGGGCTCTGTTCGGCGATGCGGGCGGCGATCTTGCGGACCTCGTCCAGCAGCTGGTCGTGCGGCACGACGCGGGAGGCGAGCCCGGCGCGCTCGGCCTCGGCCGCGTCCATCATCCGGCCGGTCAGGCACATGTCCATGGCCTTGGACTTGCCCACCAGGCGCGTCAGGCGCTGCGACCCGCCGATGCCCGGCGCCACGCCCAGGTTGATCTCGGGCTGGCCGAACTTCGCCTTCTCGGACGCCACGATGAAGTCGCACAGCATGGCCAGCTCGCACCCGCCGCCCAGGGCGAAGCCGTTGACCGCCGCGATGATCGGCTTGCGGAAGCGCGTGATGCGGTCGTGGCCCAGGGCGAAGTAGTTGCCGACGTACATCTGGGCATAGGTCTGGTCCGCCATCTCCTTGATGTCGGCGCCCGCGGCGAAGGCCTTTTCGCCCGAGCCGGTCAGGATGAGGCAGCGCACGCCGTCGTCGTGCTCGACCGCGTCCAGAAAGTCCGCCAGATCCTTGAACAGCGCCGAGTTCAGCGCGTTCAGCGCCTCGGGACGGTTCAGGGTGACCACCGCATAGCCGTCGGCGTGGCGCTCGATCAGGAGGTTGTCGTAGCTGTCGGTCATGGCGGTCTCCGTGCGGGGACCGTCTGTCTAGCGGCCCCGCGCCGCAAGCGTAAAGCGGCGCGGGGGCGACCCGGGTCAGGCTCAGGGGCGCAGGTCGTCGCGGCGGGCCTCGGCGCGCAACGTCTCCTCGCGGCGCGCCTCTTCGCGACGGAAGTCCTCGCGGCGCAGGTCGGTCGAAGCGACGTCGCCCGACGCCCGGTCCAGCCAGCGATGGCGGCGCGCGCCGTACAGGCCGCCGAAGATCGCCGCAGCGGCGCCGATCAGCATGGTCAGAAAGCCCCACAGGGCCAGTGTCGCCGTGGCGTCGGCGGCGCGTTCGGTCTCGATCGGGGCGGGCGGCGGCGCGGGCGTGGCGATCAGTTCGCCCTCGACGACGCGGCTGGGCGGATAGGCCAGCACGTTCGTCCGCGCCTCGGCTTCGTCCTGGGCGTCCGCGCCCATCAGAGCCACCGACCCTCCCGCCGCGGCCCCGGCCACGGTGATGGCCAGCAGGAAGGCCAGAGCCCACACGGCCAGACCGTGCAGGGCGCCCTTGTGGTGGTCGGCGTATTTCGCCGCGCGGCTGGCGACGGCGCCGCCGACGAACAGCGCCAGGCCGTTGGCCAGCGCCATCCACATGCCGGCCGCGGCGGTGAATTCGCCCACGTCGCCGCCGTCGAAGTCGTAGGGGTTGAAGGCCGAGGCGCCCAGCGCCACGCCCAGCAGGTTCAACATGGCCCCGACCGCCACGGCGACCACGGCCCCGGCGATGACGGCCGGCCAGGAGATCAGCGTGTGCAGCGGGTGCCGCAGGGGGTCGTGCGCGAAAGCGTCGGTCATCGGGTTTCCCTCCAGAAGCGTGACGGAGGGTCAATGACCGCGCGGCGCGCGGGTTCCGTTCAGCGCCGGGGCAGCAGCATCAGGGTGAAGGCGGCGCGGATCAGTTCGGTCAGGACGACGAGGGCCAGCAGCACGTTGGCCGCGACCGCCTGGGCCTGGGCAGTCGACAGGTCGAAGCTCCAGCCGAACCGCGAGCCCAGCGCCAGGCCCGCGGCGCAGGCCAGCAGCAGGCCGATCAGGGCCATCAGCGCCACGTGCCCCGCCTTCAGCGCCGCGTTCAGGCTGGGCCCGTCGTCCAGATCGCGGGCGCGCTTGCGGAACAGCCAGGCCACGACGGAAGTCGCCCCGGCCTCCAGCGCCAGGGCCGCGACCAGCGCGCCCAGGAACCACCAGATCAGCCCCGAGAGGTCGTCGCCCCGAACCGCCCGCGCGACGTGCAGGAAATAGGCGCCCCAGACGCCGGTCCCGACCAGCAGGCTGATCCAGAGGTGCGTCTTTCTCACGCCTTCGCTCCCACCATTTCCGCCAGCTTCCTGACGGTGTTCCAGTTGCGCGCCGTGCCCATGCCGGTCAGGCGGACCTGGGCGGACTTTTCGGCCATTTTCGAGGAGCCGATGCCGTCGGGGTGCCACAGCCACAGGGCGCCGCCCGCTTCCTCGACCCGTTCCTCGCCCCTGGCGAAGCCGCGCAGGGCGTCGACCGCGCCGTCCTTCACGCCGTCCTTCATCACCATCAGCAGCGCCTTGGACGGGTGCGCCTCGGCCTCCCTGGGAAAGGGGCAGGCGGCGATCAGCTTCGCCCACTGATCGGGCGTGCGCACCATGGCGGCGATCTTCAGGCCGAAGGTCTTCTCCATCGCCGCCTCGATCTCGGCCTCCAGCTTCGCGGTCGCCACGCCGCTCTCGACCACCAGATTGCCGCTGGCCAGGAGCGTGCGCGGGTTCTTCAGCCCCATGGCCTCGGCCATCCTGCGCTGCTCGGCCACCGGCGCGCGGACGCCGCCCGTGTTCATCCCCCGGAACAGGACGATGCGTTGGTCGGTCATCGCTTCTGGCACTCCGGGCAGAAGAAGGTGGAGCGGCCGCCCTGGACGACGCGACGGATCACGGGGTGGCGCTCCGAGCGGCGGCAGGGCTCGCCCTCGCGGCCGTAGACGTCGAAGCGGTGCTGAAAATAGCCCTGGCCGCCGTCGGCGTTGGCGAAGTCGCGCAAGGTCGATCCGCCCGCGTCGATCGCCTCGACCAGAACCTCGCGGATGGCGATGGTCAGAGCCTCCAGACGCGGCCCCGAGACCTTGCCCGCCGCGAGCCGCGGCGAGATCCGGGCGCGCCACAGGGCCTCGGACACGTAGATGTTGCCCAGGCCCGCCACGATCCGCTGGTCCAGCAGCGACACCTTGACGTTCTGCGCCTTGCCCCGGAACGCCGCCTTCAGATGATCCGCCGAGAAGGTGTTGCCCAGCGGTTCCGGCCCCAGTCCGGCGAACCAGGGGTGCGCCTGAACCTCGTCGTCGGGGATCAGGCCCATGAAGCCGAAGCGGCGGGCGTCGGCGAAACCCACGCGCGTCCGGCCCGATCCGGCGTCGGCGCACAGGCTGAGATGCTCGTGCTTGCCCGCGATGGGCGCCGGCTCCTCGAACTCGCCCAGCTGACGGCCGTCCAGGGTGAAGCGGCCGGTCATGCCCAGGTGGGTGACCCAGGTCTCGCCGGTCGACAGCGGCATCAGCAGATACTTGGCCCGGCGCAGCACGCGCTCCACCCGCGCCCCGTCCAGCCGTTCCGCGAACCGCTCCGGAAACGGAAAGCGCAGGTCGGGTCGATTGACCCGCACGGACGACAGCCGCGCCCCGGTCAGAACCGGCTCCAGTCCGCGCCGGACGGTCTCGACCTCGGGAAGTTCGGGCATGGCGCGATCTAGCGCCGCGTCCCCCGGTGAAACAATCCCATTGCCCTGTGGCGTCGCCCGCGCTTACCTCCGCCCCAAACAGGGAGAGGGACCCCACCATGACCGACGTGCCGAGCGCCGCCCCGACGGGCGCGACCGGCGGGCGCCGCATCGAGCTGACGCTTCGCGCGCTGGCTCTGGGCTGCCTGCTGGCGGTGATCTTCACCGCCGCCAACACCTATCTGGGCCTGCAGGTGGGCCTGACCTTCGCCTCGGCCATTCCGGCGGCGGTCATCTCCATGGCCGTGCTGCGCGCCCTGCGCGGCTCGACCATCTGGGAGAACATGACCGTCCAGACCGTGGCCTCGGTCGGCGGGGCCATGAGCTCGATCATCTTCGTCCTGCCCGGCCTGGTCATGGTCGGCCACTGGCAGGGCTTTCCGTTCTGGGAGTCGGTGCTGATCTGCATCCTGGGCGGCGTTCTGGGGGTGACCTTCTCCATCCCGCTGCGCCGCGCCCTGGTCGTCAACGGCGGGCTGCCGTACCCCGAGGGCGTCGCCGCCGCCGAGGTGCTGAAGGTCGGCTCGCCCGGCTCGGAGCAGACGGCCGAGGCCGTGCGCGAGAACAAGGCCGGCCTGTGGGTCGTGATCTGGGGCGCGGTCGTCTCGGCCGTCTATGCGCTGGGCGTCGCGGCCAAGGCGTTCGCGGGCGAGGCGGCGAAGTTCGTCTCGCTGCCCGCGTCGCTGGGCGGCGGGGCCACGGGCGTCGGCGTCGGCATGCAGTTCGCCCTGCTGGGCGCGGGCCACCTGATCGGTCTGGCCGTCGGCCTGGCCCAGCTGTTCGGCCTGGCCCTGGCCTGGTTGATCGCCGTGCCGATCCTGACCAGCCCGGACACCATCGCCTGGCTGACGGCGCACGGCATTCCGTCGATCGCCACGACGCTGGACCCCGGCGTGGGCGCCGAGGAGCTGGCGAGCACCGTCTGGGCGCGCGAGGTGCGCTTCATGGGCGCCGGGGTCATCGGCGTGGCGGCGATCTGGACTCTGATCAAGCTGGCCGGCCCGCTGATCGGCGGGCTGACGTCGGCGCTGGCGGCCAACAAGCGCCGGAATGCCGGCGAGGTCCTGGACATCACCGAGCAGGACATTCCGATCACGCGCGTGGCCCTGCTGTCGCTTCTGGCCATGGGCGGCATCGGCGTGCTGCTGGGCTGGGTCGCCAACAGCATGGGGCTGGGGCAGGCGGCGCCGATCCTGGTGGTCGGCGGCCTGATCTACGTCGTGGTCATCGGCTTCGCGGTCGCGGCCATCTGCGGCTACATGGCCGGCCTGATCGGGTCGTCGAACAGCCCGGTGTCGGGGGTCGGCATCCTGGCCATCGTCATCGCCTCGCTGCTGATGCTGGTCGTGCTGGGGATCACGGGCATGCCCGCCAGCCCCAGCGTCGTCGCCTTCGCCCTGATCGTGACGGCGGTGGTCTTCGCCGTGGCCGTCATCGCCAACGACAACCTGCAGGACCTGAAGACCGGCCAGCTGGTCGCCGCCACGCCGTGGCGCCAGCAGACGGCGCTGATCGTCGGCGTCGTCGCCGGCGCGCTGGTCATCCCGTTCGTGCTGAACCAGCTGAACGCGGCCTTCGGCTTCGAGGGCGGCCCCGCCGGCATCGCCGACGAGCCGCTGGCGGCGCCGCAGGCCACGCTGATCTCGGCCCTGGCGCGCGGCGTCATCTCCGGCGACCTGCGCTGGGACCTGATCGGGATCGGCGCGGCCATCGGCGCAGTCATCATCGTGCTGGACGAGGTGCTGCGCGCCGCGACGAAGAACCGGATCAAGCTGCCGCCGCTGGCCGTCGGCATCGGCTTCTATCTGCCCGCCGCGGTGACCTTCATGCTGGTGATCGGGGCCGTCGTCGGCTTCGTCTACAACCGCTTCGTCTCGGGCCGCGCCTACGGCGAGGTGGCCCAACGGATGGGCGTGCTGCTGGCCTCTGGCCTGATCGTCGGCGAAAGCCTGTTCGGCGTGTTCAACGCCGCGACCATCGTGGCCAGCGGCAACGCCGAATGGGCCGCGGTGCTGGGTCTGGCGGACACCTGGCCGGCCATGACGGCGGGCATCGTCGCCTTCGCGGCGCTGACCGTCGCCCTGTATGTCTGGATCCTCGGCCGCTCGGCCAAGGTCTGAGCCGAACGCCTGACCGGACCGGCGGCGCCGTCCCTTCGCGGGGGCGGCGCCGTCGGCGTTTCAGGGATCGACACCCGGCGTCAGTCCGCCTTGTAGACCTCGTGGCACGACTGGCAGGCGGAACGGACCACGGTCCACTGGGCGGCGAAGCCGGCCGCATCCTCGGCGCGCGCCAGGTCGGACAGCTTGCCGGCTTCGACGGCGAAACTGGCCGCCTTGGCCTCGAAGTCGGCGCGGTCGGCCCAGATCGAGTCCTTCGCGCCCGTCCCCTCGGCGCCCAGCGCGCCCTGGCCGGTGCCGGCGGGGAACATGCCGGGGATGGCGCGGCCCCAGCGGGCGACGCCGCCGGCGGCGAACGCCTGCGACCGCACCGGCCCGCCCGCGTCGATCGTGGCCTTCATGGACGACATGGCCGCGCCCGACAGCGCCATGCCCGCCTTGCGTCCGGCCACCACGTCGCCCGCGGCGATGCTGACGGGATCCTGGGCCGCCGCGGTCACGGAGGTGCAGATCAGGCCGACGACGGCGGCGACGAAGACGGTGCGCATGGTGGGGTCCCTCTCGACGAAGGCCGCACGCTCCGCCCGAACTCAGCCTTTGTCCAGCCCGTCCCGGATCGGCCAGCCGTGATCCAGCGGGCCGTGACCGGCGCCCAGGCCGGGCGCGCGGCGGATCGCCTCGGCGACGTAGGCCCAGCCCTGCGCCACCGCGACCTGCAGCGGCAGGCCGCGCGCGATCCCCGCCGCGCAGGCGCTGGCCAGGGTGCAGCCCGTGCCGTGCGTGTGCCGCGTCTCGACCCGCTCACTCTCCAGCAGCGTCTCGCCCGTGGGCGTCAGCAAGAGGTCGATCACCGTCGCGCCCGGCACGTGCCCGCCCTTCATCAGCACCGCCCGCGCGCCCAGCTTCAGCAGGGCCTCGCCCGCCCGGCGCTGACCGTCCAGGTCGCGCACCGCCATGCCCGTCAGCGCCTCGGCCTCGGGCGCATTTGGCGTCAGCAGGGCCGCGCGCGGGACCATCAGGGCGCGCACGGCCCGCACCGCCGCGTCGGGCAGCAGGGGGTGGCCGCCCTTGGCCACCATGACGGGATCGACCACGGCGGGGGCGCCCGCGCGGTCCAGAATGGCGGCGACGGTCTCGACCACCTCGACCGAGCCCAGCATGCCGGTCTTGACCGCGTCGGCGCCGATGTCGTCCAGCACGGCGTCGGCCTGGGCGGCGATCAGGTCGACGGGCAGGGGATGCACGCCGTGGACGCCGAGCGTGTTCTGCACGGTGATCGCCGTCACCGCCGTGGCGGCGAACCCGCCCAGCAGGGTGATCGCCTTGATGTCCGCCTGCAGGCCCGCGCCGCCGCCCGAATCCGAGCCGGCGATCACGAGCACGCGACCCTTTCTTGCGCTACCGCTCGCGACGCGGTCGCTCACTGCTTGAGCGCTCACGCCGCCGCTCCGGAGAACAGCTTCAGTCCCACGATGCCCGCGACGATCAGGACGATGCAGACCAGCCGCATCGCCGTGGCGGGCTCGCCGTAGGCCAGGATGCCGACGCCCGCCGCGCCCACCGCGCCGATGCCGGTCCAGATGGCGTAGGCCGTGCCGATCGGCAGCTTCTGCGTCGCCAGCCACAGGAACCAGAAGCTGGCGATCATCGCCGCGACCACGGCCAGCGAGGTCAGGGGCCGCTGCGGCCCGACGAATTTGAAGCCGGACGCCCAGGCCACTTCCAGCAGGCCGGCGACGATGAGGGAGAGCCAGGGATTCATCCGGCCCAGATGGGCCACGCCGCGACGGGGGGCAAGCGGTCGCTGTCCTGGACCTTGAGTCACGCCCGAACCCGGAACGCTTCGCGATCCAGGCTCGACCGATCAAGGTCAGCCGGGGATCGGCGCCTTGAACACGAAGAAGGCGCCGGCGGCGATGAAGGCGAACCCCACCGCGTGGTTCCACGTTAGTTTCTCACCCAGCCACAGCACCGAGAAGGCGGCGAAGACGATCAGGGTGATCACCTCCTGCATCGTCTTCAGCTCGGCCGCTGAATAGACCTGATGGCCGATGCGGTTGGCGGGCACGGCGAACCAGTACTCGAAAAAGGCGATGCCCCAGCTGATGAGCACCAGCGCCCACAGGGGGCGGGAATCGACCTTCAGATGGCCGTACCAGGCGAAGGTCATGAAGACGTTCGACACGATCAGCAGCAGGACGGGCGCGACGTGCGGGAGGCTCATGGACCGCCCATGCCGCAGAGGCGCGCGGGCCGCAAGCGGCTATGTATTGCCAATGGGTAATATTGCTGTAGGGTGATGCTTATGAACCCCGCCGCGCTCCAGGCCCTGGCCGAACCGAACCGTCTGGCGATGCTGGACATGCTGGCGTCCGGAGAGCGGCCGGCAGGCGACTTCGTGCGCGCCCTGCCGATCGCCCAGCCGACGGTGTCCAAGCATCTGGGGGTGCTGAAGGAGGCGGGGCTGGTGACCGTACGCAAGGACGGCACGCGCCGCCTGTACAGCCTGGACCCCCGGCCGCTGGCCGAGCTGGACGCCTGGCTGGAGACCTATCGCCGCTTCTGGCGCGACCGGCTGGACGCGCTGGAGGCCCATCTGGACAGGGAGTTTCCGCAATGACCGATGTGACGGACCGCCAAGCCCTTGGCCCAGGCGCGGGCGAGCTGGACCGCATCGAGGGCGGCTGGGCCCTGCGCTTCGAGCGCCGCCTGCGTCATTCGCCGGAGCGCGTCTGGCGCGCCCTGACGACGCCCGAGGGGCTGGCCTGCTGGCTGGCCGAGGCGAAGATCGACGCGGAGCCGGGCGGGCGCATGGACCTGCATTTCCGCCAGCCGGACCACGACTTCATGCCCGACGTGCCGGAGCGGCGGATGCAGCACAACGAGGTGCTGGTCGCCCGGCCCTTCACGCGGTTCGAGCACACCTTCGGCGGCAATCCGGAGTCGATCGTCGTCTGGACCCTGACGCCCGACGGCGACGGCACGCACCTGTCGCTGGAGCACCGCGTCCCCGACAGCTGGACCGACGCGCGCAGGAACGTGCTGGCCGGCTGGCATCATCACATGGAGGGGCTGGAAGACGCCTGCGCCCTGACCCGCCACGCCTGGGACTGGGACCGCTGGTTCGCCCTGCGCGACGCCTATGCCCAGCGCATCGGCCAGGCCGAAGCCGACGGCGCCTATTCTAACGACTGGACTACGCGATGACGCCTTGGGTCGCCAACGCAGGCATGCTGATCCGCAGACCCGCCGACGAGGTCTATGCCGCCTTCGTCGATCCCGCCGTCACGTCGCGCTTCTGGTTTTCCAGCGGCTCCGCGCCCCTGCGCGTCGGCGAGGTCGTGCGCTGGGAGTGGGAGATGTACGGCGCGGGCACGGACGTGAGGGTGAAGGGGCTGGAGGCCGGTCGTCGCATCCTGATCGACTGGGATCTGGACGATCCGACCGAGGTGGAGTGGCGCTTCGAGCCGCGCGGGGATCATTGCCTGGTCACGGTGGAGAACCGCGGCTTTTCCGGCACGGATGCGGAGCGGGTCGCCAAGGCGCTGGACTCCACCGGCGGCTTCGCCCTGGTGCTGGCTGGGGCCAAGGTCTGGCTGGAGCACGGGATCGCCCCCGGCTTCGTGCTGGACCGTCACCCGGACGCCGTGGTCGAGGGCTGGCGATGAGCGACGCCGCCGAAGTCCGCGTCGAGAAGCGTTT
The DNA here is from genome assembly GCA_943371835.1 of Afipia felis. Classification (GTDB taxonomy): domain Bacteria; phylum Pseudomonadota; class Alphaproteobacteria; order Caulobacterales; family Caulobacteraceae; genus Brevundimonas. The sequence continues at coordinate 17,716 of CALRWJ020000014.1, forward strand.
CCGCCACCCGCCCGAGCGGGTGTTCGACGCCTTCCTGAACCCCGAGACGACCGGTCTCTGGCTGTTCGCCACGCCGGGCGGTGTGATGGAGACGGCCGAGCTCGACCCGCGTCCCGGCGGCGGCTTTCACGTCGTCGAACGGCGCGGCGGCGACCTGGCGCGGCACTGGGGCGAGTTCGTGGTCGTCGAGCGTCCGCGCCGGATCGTCTTCGACTTCCGCACCGATCCCGATGCGCCTTGGACGCGCGTCACGGTGACCTTCGCGCCCGCCGGCGACGGCTGCGACGTGACCCTGACCCACGACCTGGCGCCGGAATGGGCGGCGTGGGCCGACCGGACCCGCCACGGCTGGACGACCATCCTCGACGGCCTGGCCAGCACTCTCGACCCCGGAGACGCCGCATGATCGCCGCCGCCCCCTTTCTGATGTTTCAGGGAAACTGCGAGGCGGCGCTGACCGCCTACGTCGCCGCCATCCCGGGCGCGCGGATCGCGGCGTTGGACCGGAAGCCCGACGGAACGGTCGCCATGGCGCGGCTGACGATCGGCGAGCTGGAGATCATGGCCAACGACAGCCCGCCGGTGCACGACTTTGACTTCACTCCGTCCAGCTCGATCTTCCTGACGGTCGAGACGGAGGCGCAGGTCGACCGGATCGCGGAGGCCCTGGCGGCCGACGGCGGCGCGCTGCTGATGCCCCCCGGCGCCTATGGCTTTTCGACCCGCTTCGCCTGGGTCAAGGACCGTTTCGGCCCCTCGTGGCAGATCAACTTCCCCTGAGCGCGGCCTGCACCTTCAGCGCCTGGACCGTCTCGCGGACGTCGTGGACGCGAACGATCTCCGCGCCGTGCCGCGCCGCCTCCAACGCCAGCGCCAGACTGCCGCCCAGCCGGTCAAGGGGATCGGTCGCGGTCGGGTCGATCGCCTGGATCGTGCGCTTGCGGCTGGCGCCGTACAGCACCGGGAACCCGGTCGCGGTCAGGGCGTCGAGACGCGCCGTCAGAGCCAGATTGTGCGCCGCCGTCTTGCCGAAGCCGACGCCGGGGTCGAGCCAAATCCGCTCGCGCGCCACGCCCGCCGCCATCGCCGCCTCGGCGCGAGAAAGCAGATGGTCGCGGACCTCGGCCACGACGTCGTCGTAGCGCGGATCGGCCTGCATGGTGCGCGGCTGGCCCCGCATGTGCATCAGCACGACGTCGCAGCCCAGCTCGGCGGCGACGGCGGGCGCGTCCGGACTGAAGGTCAGGGCGGTGACGTCGTTCCACAGGGTCGCGCCCGCCCCGACCGCCGCGCGCGCCACCGCGGGCTTCATGGTGTCGACGCTGATCGGCCCGTTCCAAGCCGCGCGCAGTCCGGCGATCACCGGCACGACCCGCGCGATCTCCTCGGTCTCCGACACCGGCTCGGCGCCGGGCCGCGTGCTCTCGCCGCCGACGTCCAGCAGGTCCGCGCCATGTTCGACCAGCCGCAGCCCGTGCGCCGTCGCCGCCTCGACGGACGAGAGGCGGCCCCCGTCCGAGAAGCTGTCCGGCGTCACGTTGACGATGCCCATGACGCGGGGGCTCACGGCTTCGCCTTCTGCGGATGCGGGGTCTCGCCGCGCGCGAGCATGGCGGTCAGGTCGGCGATCTTCCTCGCGCGCCCGGCCTCGGTCTTCATCTGCGTGGTGCGGAAAATCAGGGCGAAGCGGTTCTGGGCGGTCAGCGTGGCGAACGTCGCGCGCGCCTTGGGGTCGGCGTCGATCGCGGCCTGCAAGTCGGCGGGCATTTCGGCGTCCCTGACGCGATAGGCGGCGTCCCAGCGGCCGTCGGCCTTGGCGGCCTCGACGTGCGCCATTCCCTGCGGCCGCATGTGGCCGGCGGCGGTCAGGGCGGCGACCTTGTCGACGTTGATCTTCGACCAACTGCTCTTCGGCTTTCGCGGCGTGAACCGCTGCAGGAAGCTGGTCTCGTCGAAGGTCTTCTTGATCCCGTCGATCCAGCCCCAGCACAGGGCCGCGTCCACCGCCCCGCTCCAGTCGACCGACTTCAGCCCCGACCCCTTCTTGTGGATCTTGACCCACACTTCCGGCTCGCGGTCGTGGTGCGCCGCCAGCCAGTCGTGAAAGGCCTGGAAGTCCTCGAACGGGCGCACGCGCGCCGGATCGACCGTCATCGCCGCCATCAGCCCCGCCCTCCGATCAGGCCGCCCAGCGCTTCCAGGTAGGCGGCGAAGGCCTTGCGTCCCGCCGGCGTGATCGACGCCTGCGTCAGCGGCTTGTTGTCCCGGAAGCTCTTGGAGATCGCGACGTAGCCGGCCTCCTCCAGCTTCTTCAGGTGCACCGACAGATTGCCCTGGGTCGCCTCCAGCACGGTCTTCAGCTCGGTGAACTCGGCGGTCTCGGCGTCGGCCAGATAGACCATGATCCCCAGCCGCATGCGGCCGTGGATGACCTCGTCGATGCGCCCGAGATCGTGCAGGCCCATGCGCTCAGCCGGCCCTGCGCGCGTCTTGGAACATCACCCAGCCGGGCAGGGCGAACAGCAGGAACAGCGCGACGGTGCAGACGCCCAGATAGATCATGGGCTCGCGCACCGTCACGCCCAGCGCCACCGCCGCGACCCAACCGCCCAGCGCGGTGGCCAGCATCCAGCGCTTCTTCTTCAGCGTCCACGCCACGAACCAGGCCGCGGCCTGCAGCGCGAAGACGATGGAGGCGTAGTAGAGCCAGACGGCGAAGTCGCCGTCGCGCCAGGCGCCCACGGCGAAGACGACGATCACCGCCGTGTTCGCCATGCCCGTGGCGCTGAAGGCCGCGTTGAGCGTACGGCCGGCGACCGGGCCGCGATTTGCGCCGCCGTCCTTGCGGTCCTTCAGGATGGCCCAGGTCAGTATGGCGAGGAAGGTCGCCGAGATGCCCACGACGAACAGAAGGTTGGCCAGATCGGGCCAGCGGATCACGCCGAACGCCTGGCCGACATGAAACAGGCACTGCAGCCCGTAAAGAAGACCGCCCGCCAGATAGCAGACGGCCAGCGTCATCGGTGGCCGCCCGCCGCCCTCCACGATGGAGCGCAGAAAGGCCAGGTCGGCTTCCGCCGACGATCTTGGGGCGGAGGCATGGGGTTCGGACATGTCGACTCTCACGGATGACCGGCCCGTCCGGGGTGGACGAGCCGGTCGGGGTTGGCAAGTCATTCGGCGGGCTGCAGGGCGGGCGCGGAGGTGTTTCGCCACGGCACGCGGCGGCCGTTCAGCGCCTTGCCGACGAAGGTGTGGCGCACCAGCAGCTCGTAGGTGATCAGGCAGACGGCGGTGACCGAGACGATCACCACGCCCATCTTGCTCCACCACGGCGCCGCGAGGTTCAGCACGAGGACGTGCGCCGCCATCACCAGCGGCAGGTGGATCAGATAGGTCCAGTACGAGGCGTCGGACAGGTAGCGGATGACGGCATTGGCGCGGCTGAAGACGGTGACGCACAGGCCGATGAAGGCGAAGGCCGAGGCGTAGGTGGCCAGGGCGGTGATCCAGGCCAGCGTCGTCTTCATGGCCGGGTCGACCACCGGCTCCAGCGTCGGCTGAAGGCCGCCCGACAGGTGGAACGCGGCCCCGCCGGTCGCCGCGCCGACGATCAGGAACAGCGGCCACAGCCGGGCCAGTCGGGGCAGCAGGTCCAGCCGCCGCGCCAGAAGCCAGCCCATCAGGAAGGCGGCGCCATAGGCGACCAGAGCGGCCACGTTCGGCACGACGCCGTAGTCGGGCGTCGGCACGCCGAACATCGGATACCACTGCGGGTGGGCGTTGAGCGCGAAGGCCAGCGGGACCGCCGGGATCAGCGGCGTCCACGGCCCGACCATCAGGACCGCCAGCCGGTCGGCGATCCGCTCGTCGCGGTCGATCAGACGGGCCAGCGGGCGCAGGATAAGCGTGGCGGCATAGAAGATCAGCAGGGCCCACAGGAACCACAGGTGCGTCAGCGGAAACGTCTCCAGCGTCAGCGGCGGCGGCGGCGGGCTGTCGGTCGGCAGGGTCCCGCCGTTGTCGATCACCGCCTTCCACACGATCACCGCGACGATGGCCGGGAACACGACCCACCACATGCCGAACAGGGGGTTGGCGATCCGCGCCAGCCGGTTCTTCGTGAAGCCCCACGAGCCGCGCCTCGCCATCAGCCTCTGCGCGAACAGGCCGGCGATGACGAAGAAGGCGGTCATGCGGAACAGGTGGATGGCGAAGAAGACGACGTAGGCGCCGCTCGACGTCTCCGCGTCCGGCACGGGCCAGACGGGCAAGGGCAGATAGGCCATCGACGCGTGCAGGACGACGCCGAGCATCAGCGCGACGGCGCGCGCGGCGTCGAGGCCGTGCAGCCGTTCGCCGGGAACTGGGGTGTGGGACATGATGCCTCCTCCTCCTCGAATGCAAAACGTATCGCATAGACCAGTCTAAAACACAAACTGGTCTTTCGAAGGTGTGACCGGGGCGCGAGGCGGTCGGCCCGAGATGGGGAGGCTTGCGGACTTGGGCCTCCCGGCGCATCTGTCGCGCCATGTCCGCAGACGCCCTGACCCCGCCCGCCCCGCCGCAGCCGCTGGAACACCGCGGAGTCAACTGGATCGGGCTGCGGACCCTGTACCTCAAGGAGGTGCGGCGGTTCTGGAAGGTGGGGGCGCAGACCGTGGCCGGGCCGGTCGTGACGACCCTGCTCTACATGATGGTGTTCGTGGTCGCGACGTCGGGGTCGCGCCCGCCGCTGCACGGCACGCCGTTTCCGGAGTTCGTGGCGCCGGGCCTGATCATGATGGCCATGCTGAACAACAGCTTCGCCAATGCCTCGTCCAGCCTGATCCAGGCCAAGATCATGGGCACGGCGACCGACTTCCTGACCCCGCCGCTGAGCCCGTTCGAGGTGACGGTGGCCTTCACCCTGGGCGCCGCGACGCGGGGTCTGGTCGTGGGGATCGTCACGGCCGTTTGCGTCGTGCCGTTCGCCGGACTGGCGGTGGCGAACCCGGGCATGATCCTGGGCTTCGGCCTGGCGGCGTGCCTGATCATGGGGATGCTGGGCGTGCTGGCGGGCCTGTGGGCGCAGAAGTTCGACCAGCTGGCGGCGGTCCAGAACTTCGTCGTCATGCCCATGACCTTCCTGTCGGGCACCTTCTATCTGGTCGAGCGCCTGCCCGAGCCGTTCGCCACGATCAGCCACTTCAACCCGATGTTCTACCTGATCGACGGCTTCCGCGCGGGCTTCATCGGTCGTGCGGAAAGCGACGTCCTGATCGGCGGCGTCATGGCGGCGGTGTTGACGCTGGTGCTGGCCTGGACCTGCTGGGCCGTGTTCCGCTCGGGCTGGCGGTTGAAGAGCTGATGGCGATCTTTCCCGCCCGCATCCTGCACGTCGGGATCGACCGCGACTGGCGCGCGGTGGCGGACTTCGTCATGGACCCGGCCAACATGCCGAAGTGGGCGGCGGGCCTGGGCGCCGGCCTGACGCGCGACGGCGACGCCTGGATCGCCGACGGCGGGCCGATCGGTCAGGTCCGCGTGCGCTTCGCGCCGCAGAACGACCTGGGCGTCGCCGACCACGTGGTGACGATGGAGAGCGGACTGGTCGTGCACAACGCGCTCCGCGTCACGCCCAACGGCGACGGCGCCGAGGTGGCCTTCGTCCTGCTGCATCGCCCCGACATGGACGCCGCCGCCTTCGAAGCCGACGCCGCGCACGTGCAGAAGGACCTGGCGACGCTGAAGGCGGTGCTGGAGGGGCGAGCGTGATCATCAGAGCGATGGTGAGAGACACCATCGCGGCAGTTAAGATAGTTTTGTCCGGAACGCTCGGCGCAGCCTATCTCTTCTCGGGCTTGAGCGGCTACGCCTCTGGTTGGAAGGTTTGGGCAATGCCGCTGACGGGAGTTGCCCTACTCCTGCTGTCATCGGCGATTGCATGGGTTTGGATGTCGCGTCGCCTCAGGATCCGCAAAGCTGGCCACGATCCGCGGAGATGGAGCGGCCGGGGTTGACGCCAAGGGGCGTCGGTTCGACAAGACGGCGTCCAGTTTCACGGCGGTCCCGGCGCGCGGCGTTCGGGGCCGCGTCGCTTTTCCGGGAGGAGCCGAACCGTGTCGACCGAGCATCTGATGGGGGTCTACAACCGCGCGCCGCTGGAGGTGGATCGCGGCGAGGGCGCCCGACTGTGGTCGACCGACGGCACGGGATACCTGGACTGCGTCATGGGCATTTCGACCAACGCCCTGGGTCACGCCAACCCGGTGCTGGTCGAGGCGGTGAAGGCGCAGGCCGAGAAGCTGTGGCACGTGTCCAACATCTTCCGCATCCCGGATCAGGAGGCGCTGGCCGACGCCCTGTGCGCCAGGTCGTTCGCCGACGTGGTCTTCTTCACCAACTCGGGCACCGAGGCGGTGGAATGCGCGATCAAGACGGCGCGGAAGTTTCACGTCGCCGACGGCCATCCTGAGCGCATCGACGTCTACGGCTTCGACGGCAGCTTCCACGGCCGCACCTACGGCGCGATCAATGCGGCGGCCAACCCCAGCTACACCGAGGGCTTCGGCCCGAAGATGGAGGGCTTCCACCAGCTGAAGTGGGGGGACCACGACGCCATCAAGGCGGCGATCGCCTCGCCGACCTGCGCGGCGATCATCGTCGAGCCGGTGCAGGGCGAGGGCGGCTGTCGCGCGATGCCGGAGCCGTGCCTGCGCGGCCTGCGCGAGCTGTGCGACGAACACGGCGTGCTGATCATCTTCGACGAGGTCCAGTGCGGCATGGGCCGGACCGGCAAGCTGTGGGCGCACGAGTGGGCCGGCATGGCGCCGGACATCATGGCGGTGGCCAAGGCGCTGGGCGGCGGCTTCCCCGTCGGCGCCTGCCTGGCGACCGAGCGCGCGGCCAAGGGGATGACGGTGGGCGTCCACGGCTCGACCTTCGGCGGCAACCCGCTGGCCATGGCGGTCGGCCTGGCGGCCTTCGGCGAGATCTCGAAGCCCGAGACCCTGGCGCACGTGAACGAGGTCGCCGGCTATCTGAAGCAGCAGCTGGTGGGTCTGAAGGACCGCTATCCGGACGTCATCGTCGACGTGCGGGGCAAGGGGCTGCTGATCGGCGTCAAGCTGGTGCCGAACAACCGCGAATTCATGGGATGGGCCCGCGACGGGCAGAAGCTGCTGGTCGCCGGCGGCGGCGACAACTGCTGCCGCATGCTGCCGCCCCTGAACCTGACGCTGGAAGAGGCGCAGGACGCCGTCCGCCGCTTCGAGGCCACGTGCGAGGCCGCGCGGGAGAAGATGGGCGCCGCCTGACCACTCGTTCCGCTCATCCCCGCGAAAGCGGGGACCCAGTCCTGTCGGTGAATCGCCGGCGTCGGGGATCGGCGGAGAGTCCACCACCGGGCGATCGTCGCCCAAAGCACTGGGTCCCCGCTTTCGCGGGGATGAGCGGAGCAAGGACATGACCCGCCACTTCCTCGACATTCATCGGCTGGACGCTGCGACGCTGCGCGGCATTCTGGACGACGCCCATGCCCGCAAGGCGGCGCGCAAGGGATGGCCGCAGGGGCGCCCGGACGCGGACGCGCCGGCCAAGGATCGCGTGCTGGCGATGGTGTTCGAGAAGAACTCCACCCGCACGCGCTTCAGCTTCGACGCGGCGATGCGCCAGCTGGGCGGGTCGTCGATCATCGTCAACGCCGGCGACATGCAGCTGGGCCGCGGCGAGCCGGTGGAGGACACCGCGCGGGTCCTGTCGCGCATGGTGGACGCGGTGATGATCCGCGCCGTCAGCCACGAGGACGTCGAGAACTTCGCGCGCGTCGCCTCGGTGCCGGTCGTGAACGGCCTGACCGACCGCAGCCACCCGTGCCAGATCCTGGCCGACCTGATGACGATCGAGGAGCATCGGGGGCCGGTGGCGGGCAAGACGATCGCCTGGGTCGGCGACGGCAACAACGTGTGCCACAGCTTCATGCACGCCGCGCCGCTGTTCGGCTTCCAGTTCCGGGTGGCGTGTCCGGCGGACTATCACCCCGATCTGCACGATCTGGCCAAGGGCGGCGCGCACGTGCACCTGACCAGCGACCCGCAGGAGGCCGTCGAGGGCGCGGACGTCGTCGTCACCGACACCTGGGTGTCGATGGGCGATCAGGACTATGAGGCGCGGCTGGAGGCGTTCGAGGGCTACGGCGTCGACGACGCCCTGATGGCCGGCGCCGCCGACGACGCGGTGTTCCTGCACTGCCTGCCCGCGCACCGCGGCGAGGAAGTCACCGACTCCGTCATCGACGGCCCGCGCAGCCTGGTGTGGGACGAGGCCGAGAACCGCATCCACGCCCAGAAGGCCGTGCTGGCATGGTGCTTCGGCGGCTGACGCCGCCAAGGCAGTGGAATGTAGGCAATAGGCAGTGGGGCGATGTCGCGCCGACACTGCCTAATGCCTACTGCCTACTGCCTACTGCCTGACGCTCAGTTCAGCCGCACGTCCGCCACGCCGCCGGCGTCGGGGAGGGTCTTGGTGAGGTTGGCCTTGGCGATCTCGTAGGCGAACTTGAAGAAGCCGCCTTCGTTGACCCAGACGCGGCCGTCCTCGGCGTCGAAGCGCAGGATGGCGATGTGCGCGTCGTCCTTGCCGTCCGGATACCAGGCGGCCAGCACCGGATTCCAGTAGCGGTCGATGATCGCGCGGTCATGTCCCTGGTGGCTGAGCGTGCCGGCGATGCAGGCCCAGACGTTCTGGTCCTTGGAGCCGTAGTGGAACATGGCGTCCTGGGCGCCGCCCGCGACCTCGCGCGCCATGTCGGTGTCGTCGCGCGTGAAGAACCAGATCGTGCCGGTCTCTTCCTCGCGGAAGGCGGTCATGGGCTGGGCGTGGGCGCCCGGCCGGTCGAGGCCCAGCAGGCCGGTGTTGGATTTCTTCAGCGCGTCCCAGAACGCCTCTTCGGCCTTCTGCGGGGTCAGGTCTTCGTCGTGGTGGGCCATGGGGAGGTCTCCTGTCGAATGAGGTCCCACAGCAATGCCCGGCGGCGCCGGCGCGTTCCGCCTCAGCCGCGCCCTGCGACGATGCCGACCAGGTGCATCAGCAGATAGACGGCGATGGCCGCGCTGACGATCATCAGGAAGCGCCACGGCACCATGCGCGGGCCCTTGCGGATGTCCGGCGGTCGCGCCCCGCGCCAGGCGGACAGGACGGCCAGCGCGGTCAGCGCCGCCAGCAGGATCAGGGTCAGGCTCAGGCTCATGGTCGCGCGCAGATGGACCGCCCCGGCGCGGTGCGCAAGCGCGCGCGGCAAAGGTTGCGGACTCCTTAATCTTAAGCCCCCGTTAACCGCCCTGCGGCGAGATGCGGATGGGCCCGGCGACCATCCACAGGAACCTCCCGGCGCCCCCATATCTTGGGGTTAACGACGCGTTTACACCCCCGATCTGGATCAGTAGCGTGCGTGCATGGGTCGGGAGGCGAATCAGGTGAGCGCAGCCGCGCCGTGGAGCGTCAAAGGGATCGACCCCAAGGCGCGCGAGATCGCCAAGGACCTGGCGCGCCGCTCGGGCATGACCCTGGGCGAGTGGCTCAACTCCATGATCATGGAAGACGAGGACGACGACGGCGTGGTGCCGCTGGGCCGTCGTCCGCACGCCATGGCCAGCTATGAACGTCGCGGCCGCAGCCGTCGTCTGGACGACGCCTACGAGGTCGAGGATCGCGGCTGGGATCGCCTCGGCGCCTCGGTCGACGCCATCGCCGCGCGACTGGAAGCCGCCGAGCGTCGCTCCACCACCGCCATCCAGGGCGTGGACCAGGCCGTCACCGGTCTGCTGCGTCGGCTGGACGAGCAGGACAAGTCGTCCGCCGCCCTGACCCGCCGCATCGACGACGTGGCCGAGGAGCTGCGCGAGGGCCACCGCCGCCTGCGCCGCTTCGAGCAGGAGACCGGCCCGTCGACGCAGGAGGCGTTCGGCAAGGTCGAGAAGGGCCTGCAGGCCATCACCGGCCGCCTGCTGGAGGTCGAGGACCGCCAGGCTCGCACCGCCGAGGACCTGCGCCGTCGCCTGGAAGCCGTGGAGAAGGTCGCCCCCGGCGCCGGCGCGGACGTGCTGGGCGAGGTCGGCCGCCGCCTGGACGCCGCCCAGCATCAGACCGCCGAGGCCCTGCGTCGTCTGGAAGGCAGCTTCGCCCAGCTGGACCGCCGCCTGCACGCCGCCGAGGGCCGCATGGAGCCGGAGGGCGCGCGCGAGGCCGCCCGCTTCGAAAAGCTGGCCGAGACGCTGAGCCGCCAGGTCGAGGCGAACCGCTCGGAGATGATGCGCCGCATGGACGCGGCGCAGAACGAAGGCCGCATGGACCGCATCGAGCGCGCCGTCCTGGCCATCGGCGAGCAGGTCAAGTCGTCGGAGCAGAAGTCGGCCCAGGGCATCGAGGCCATGGGCCGCGAGGTCCTGCGCATCGGTCAGAACCTTCACGGCCGCGTGCAGGCGGTGGAGCAGATGGGCGCGCGCCAGGCGCAGGCGTTGGAGCAGCGCCAGTCCGCCGCCGAGGACCGCCATGCCCTGGCGCTGGAAAAGCTGGGCGCCGAGATCACCCGCATCTCCGACCGCCTCAGCGACCGCATCGCCCAGTCGGAGCGCAAGTCGGCCCAGGCCATCGAGGAGATCGGCAAGAAGCTGGCGGAAGGCGCGGGCCGCATCGAGCAGCGTCACGACCGCACCTCCGGCGAACTGGCCGAGCGTCTTCGCCAATCGGAAGAGCGCACCGCCAAGCTGCTGGCCGAGGCGCGGGAGGCGATGGAGAGCCGTGCCGGTTCCGCCCCGGCGCCGCGCGCCGAGCCGGTTCCCGAACCCGTCGCCGTTCCGGAGGTCGCGGCCCGTCCAGAGGTCGTGTTCGCCCCCATCCCCGAAGCGCCGCCGCCGCCGCCCGTCTCGGTCCAGGCCGATTGGCGCGCCGCCGCCTTCCCGGACGTCGATCTGGCGCTGGACGACCCCTTCACCGCGCCGGTGGAGCCGGAGTTCGACGTCGCGCCCGAGGCGGTCGCCCGCCCCTTCGCCGCGCCGCTGGACGAACCGACCTTCGAGCCGGAGCCGATCGCGCCCGCCGCGGTCCTGCCGGACCTCGCCCCCGGTCCGTTCGGCCGCGCCGCGCCCGCCCACTTCGGCGGCGCCGACGTTTCGGACGCCCTGGCCGCCACGGCGCCGGACACGGTCGAGTTCTCGGCCGAGACCGATTTCGTCGATCCGCGCGCCCTGCGCGCCGCGGCGCAGGCGGGACGCGCCTCGTCCACCCGCGCCGCCATCGACCAGGCCCGCGCCGCCATGGCCGCTCCGGCCGAGGAGCCCGCGCCGCGCGCCGGCTTCGGCCTGAAGAAGGGCGGCAAGTCGCGCCTGCAGGAACGCCTGGATCGTCAGGCCTCGGGGGGCACGGTGCGCAAGGCGCTGGGCGCCTCTGCCGTGGCCGTGGCCCTGACCGGCGGCATCTACGGCTTCGCGCGCCTGCAGGGCGTCGAGGCGCCCTGGGCGGCGCTGATCGGCGGAACGGCGGCCGAGACCGCGCCGACGCTGGCGCTGGCCGTCACCGACGCTGCTCCGGCTGCGGTCACGCCGGAGCAGGCCGCCGAGGGCGAACGCCTTCTGCAGGAGGCGAGCGACGCGCTGGACGCGGGCGACGCGAGCGGCGTCGCCACGCTGCGCCGCGCCGCCGAACTGGGCAACGCCGAGGCGCAGCTGATGCTGGCGGGCCTGCATGAGACCGGCGACCTGGGCGTGGGCGAGGACCTGACGCAGGCGCGCGGCTGGCTGCGCCGCGCGGCCCAGTCGGGCGAACCGCGCGGGATGTTCGGCTACGGCATGTACCTGTTCAACGGCCAGGGCGGCGCGGTCGACCGCGCGGGCGGTCTGGACTGGATCCTGAAGGCGGCGCGCGCCGGCCTGATCGACGCCCAGTTCAACGCCGGCCTGATCCTGAAGACGGGCGAGGCGGGCGGCGCCGCCGACCCGGTCGCCGCCTACGGCTGGCTGCTGGCGGCCGCGCGCGGCGGCGACGTGCAGGCGCGGGAAGAGGCCGAGGCCCTGGCCCCCACCCTGACCGAGGCCCAACGCGCCGAGGCGCGTCAGGCCGCGGCGGACCAGCAGGCCGGCGAAGGCTGATCGCGCGGCGCGCGCGGGCGGTGGCGCCGGTCCGCGACGCGCTCTAAACCCGTTTCGTCGTTCCCCGGATCGGCCCTTTTCACCCCGAACCGAAGGCCCGCCCTTTGGACCTGTACCTGCCGATCGCCGAGGTTTCGGTGAACTGGCCCCTGATGCTGATGCTGGGGGGGCTGGTCGGCTTCGTGTCCGGTCTGTTCGGCATCGGCGGCGGCTTCCTGATGGCGCCCATCCTGGTCTTTCTGGGCATACCGCCTGCCGTCGCGGTGGGCAGCCAGGCCAGCCACGTGGTGGCGTCGTCCACATCCGGCGTCATCGCCTATTCGGGCGCGGGGCTGGTCGACTTCCGCATGGGCGGCGTCATGGCCGCGGGCGGCGTCGTGGGCGCCTTTCTGGGCGTGGAACTGTTCCGCCTGCTGCGTCTGCTGGGTCAGGCGGACCTGGTGGTGGCGCTGTCCTACCTGATCTTCCTCGGCGTCATCGGCGGTCTGATGCTGAAGGAGAGTCTGGAGCAGATCGTGCGCCAGCGCCGCGGCTTGCCGGCCCCCCGCAAGGAGCGCCGCCGGCCGATGTGGCTGTACGGCCTGCCGTGGCGGATGAAGTTCCCGAAGTCTGGCCTCTACGTCTCGGCCATTCCGCCGCTGCTGCTGGGCGCGGGCGTGGGCGTGCTGTCGGCCATCATGGGCGTGGGCGGCGGCTTCATCCTGGTGCCGGTGATGCTCTACGTCCTGCGCATGAAAGCGTCGGTGGTGGTGGGCACCAGCCTGTTCCAGATCATCATCACCACCGCCGTCACGACCGTGCTGCAGGCCGGTCGCAACCAGACGGTCGACATCGTGCTGGCGTCGCTGCTGCTGTTCGGCGGCGTGGTCGGCGCGCAGATCGGGGCGCGATGGTCGGGACGGTTCCGCGCCGAGACCCTGCGCGCGGCGCTGGGCCTGATCGTGCTGGGCGTGGGCGTCTACATGGGGATGGAGCTGATCGTGCGGCCGTCCGACCCGTTCGAACTGGCCCCCGGCGCGCCGGACGCCTCGGCCCCCGCGGACGTGGAGGCGGCGGGATGATCCAGGACGCGGCCCCGCCGCCGGCGGTCGATCCGGCCGTCATCATCGAACGCTCGATCGACACGCTGAACGCCGCCGATCCGGTGCGCGTGTCGGCGGCCCTGACGAACGCCGAGGTCAAGGTCGACTCCGGCTTCCAGGGCGCCTCGATCGTGCTGTACGGCGCGGTGTTCAACCCGACCGACGCGCCGGTCGACGTGATCGTGGTCGTGCGGGGTCCCGACGCGCCGCTGCGTCTGGTGCGCAAGGTGCAGGCCGGCCCCTTCTGGCTGAACAGCCGCCCCGTAGTGTTCCAGGGCGCGCCCGGCTTCTACATGACGGCCTCGACCCGGCCGCTGTCGGACATCGCCAACTTCGGCCAGCTGCGCCGGCTGGGCGTCGGCGTCGATCACCTGAGGATCGCCGCGCCGGAGGAGCGTCGGGTCGAGACCCGCTACGGCGTGCGCGACGTGGTCGTCAGCCGCCTAGGCGACGACTATCTGGACTGGCGCCGCGCGGTGATCCGCCTGCGGGAGGAGGGCGGGCTTTACGCCACCCGCCCCGACGGCGTGACCTTCGTCGACCGCGGCCTGTTCCGCGCGCAGCTGGACCTGCCGACCACCGCGCCGACCGGCGCATATTTCGCCGAGGTCTGGCTGTTCCAGGGCGGCCAGCCGGTCGCCTCGTCCAACCTGACGCTGACGGTGCAGAAGGTGGGCGTCGAACGCGACCTCTACGAGTTCGCCCACCGCCGGCCGTGGACGTATGGCATCCTGTGCGTCTTCCTGGCCGCCTTCACCGGCTGGGCGGCGAGCCGGGTGTTCAGGAGGGGGTGATGACTTTGCCCACGCCGTCGGAAAAGCTTGCGATCGCGGCAGTGCACGACAGCCTGCTGCGCTTGGTGGCGGATCGGGGCCGGCTGGGCTTGGGTCTGTCGTTGAGGGTCGACGTCGCCGATCCGAAGCGAAATCGCGAGGCCTCGGTTGAGGTGCACGGCGACACCGACGGCCTGCTCCACCTCGCCATGTTTGCGTTACGCGTCGCCATGGCGGATCACGGCGGGCATCACGAGCACATCGATCGCGCGAGCTTCGCTGACGACGACAGCATTCCTCTCATCATCAGCAGGATCGAGCAGTTCGACTGACGCCGAAACGTCAGATCACCGCGCCGCGAATTCGCTCATGGCGTCGATGACCGCGCGGTTCTGGTCGTCGGTTCCGACGGTGATCCGCAGGCAGTCCGGCAGGCCGTAGCCGCCGACGGGGCGGACGATGATGCCCTTCTGGTTCAGCCAGTCGTTGGCGGCCTGGCACGTCTCCACGTCGGAGAACCGCACCAGCACGAAGTTGCCCGCGCTGGGCAGGACGTCGAAGCCGAAGCCGCGCAGGGACTGGGTCAGGCGCGGACGCCAGGTCTGGATCAGGTCGCGCGACGCCTTCTGGTGCGCCGCGTCGCTCAGCGCCGCCACCGCCGCCTCGATGCCCGGCACCGAGACGTTGAAGGGCAGGCGGATGCGGTCGACGGCCTCGGCCACCTTCAGCGGCGCATAGCCGAAGCCGATGCGCAGGCCGCCCAGGCCGTGGATCTTGGAGAAGGTGCGGGTGACCACGACGTTGTCGCTGTTCCGCGCCAGCTCGAAGCTGGTCTCCCAGTCCGGCTCGGTGACGTATTCGGCATAGGCCTCGTCGATCACCAGCAGCACGTCGGGGCGCAGACCCTCGTGCAGGCGGCGGATCTCGTCCGGCGTGTTGTAGCTGCCGGTCGGGTTGGACGGGCTGGAGACGTAGACGATGCGGGTGCGCTCGGTGACCTGCTCCAGCAGGGCCTCGGGCGTGGCCTTGAACTGCGGCTCGGGCGCCAGGCGCACGGCGGCCTGATTGGCCAGGGCCGAGATGCGATAGGCCAGGAAGCCGTACTGGCCGGTGACGATGTCGTCGCCCGGCGTCAGATAGGTCTGGTTCAGCAGGGCGAAGACCTCGTCCGAGCCGTTGCCGAAGATCAGGCGCTCGGGCTCCAGCCCGTGATGCTCGGCCACCGCGGCGCGCAGCTTCGTCGCGCGGCCGTCCGGATAGATGTGAATGTTCCGGATCGCCGCCTCATAGGCCGCGCGCGCCTTTTCGCCCGCGCCCAGCATGTTCTCGTTGGAGGACAGCTTCATCGGCTCGGCCACGCCGTCGATCTTCGACTTGCCGCCGACGTAGGGGGCGATGTCGAGGATGCCGGGCTTGGGCGTCGGGAGATCGGTCATGGCGCGCTTTCAGAAAACGGGGGCGGCGCCGACGACGCCGGTCAGGGTTCCCGGCAGCCCGGTCAGGCGCGGGTCTTCGGTCTGCACATAGCCCGCCAGAAGGAACAGCTTCAACCCGCCGGCCTGATGCAGCGGCGTGCCGGCCAGTCCGTGGGCGGCCAGGGCGGTCAGGACGGCCAGGTCGCCCTGCGGCGCGTCGGTGACCCAGAAGGTGCGATCGTCGCCGGTCGGGCCGGGCGAGGCGGTCGAGACGCGCAGGGCGCGGGGCACACGGTTCGCCTCGTCGGGCAGGGCGCCCGTCACCCGCAGGCCGGGCCGCGCCAGCAACCGCCCCCACCACGCCGTCACGCCCGACAGGCCGATCAGGGCAGACCCGCCCGCCTCCGCCGCCGCCAGCGCCTTGTCGGCGGTGTCGTGCATGGTGAACCCCAGCCCATGCCGGTCGGCGGCCAGGAGGGCGGCGTCGGCGCCGTGGACGTGCAGCGGCCCGCGGTCCAGACGCCCCCACAGCGCCTTGATCGCCTCGGCCCGCTCCGGCGCCTTGGCCAGCAGGCGACGCAGGGCCAGCGCCTCGGCGTCCGGGGTCGTCGCGGTCAGCTTCAGGCGGGCCTCCAGCGCGGCCAGCAGGGCGTCGTCCGCCGCCGCCCGCGCGGGATCGTCCTGCGGCTCGACCAGCATCAGAACAGGCGCGGCGCCGGCGCGACCGCGAACGGCCCCAGCCAGGCGCGGCCGTCGCGGAAGTCCAGAGTCAGGGCCACGTCGCGGTTCAGGCCGCGCGCCACGCCCACCGCCGGGCTGGGCGCGCCCGCGATGCCGGCCATCACCGCCGCCGGCCGGTCGGCGCGCATCGAGACGCTTCCCTGCAGCCGTCCGTCCTCGCGCGCCGACAGGGCGTCGCTTTCGATCAGGGCGCGGTCATCGCCGCTCTCCAGCACTCCCCGCAGGTGGGTGATGCGCCCGCCTTGGCGGCTCCACCCGGCCATCAGCCCGTCGTCCGAAGGGGTGCGCAGGCCCTCGGCCTTCTCCAGCCGCATCTCGACCGAGGCGCTGAGCAGGCCCGACTGGGTCACGCCGTCCACCGGGCCGCCCGCGCGCCCGCGCCCGTCGGCCATCTGGAACAGCACGTCGACCGCGTCGTCCACGTCCGACGCCTTGGCCTCCAGCTTGATCTGGCGCGCGCTGGAGATCGGAAACGCCTCCGCCCCGTCCAGGGCCACGAACGTCGGATGGATCAGCTCGACCGCCAGACGCGGCCAGGGCCGGTCGATGCCCGCCAGGCTCAGGCGCGAGCCGTCGCCGTCGATGCGCACGCGGCCCTTGTCGGGGCGGGTCAGGGTCAGGTCGTCGGGCGCGATCGCCACCCAGGTCAGCGGGTTCCAGGCGTTGGCCTCGGCGATCAGGCGCGGCGCGTCGATCGCGTGGCCGGACGGCGCTACGATCCGCGTCTCGCCCAGGTCCAGCCGGACACGGAACGGCCAGCCGTCGACCGACAGCGGCGCGGTCTCGACGGTCCAGCCCAGATCCTTCAGCGCCGCGATGCGCTCGGCCGCGCGCGTCTCCACCTGCCGCGCCAGCACGAACCACCAGACGGTCCAGGCCACCAGGATCAGGCCGACGACGGCGAAGGGCACGATCAGGCCGCGGCGGGAATGGCGGGCGGGGGCGTCGGTCATGCGCGGCTCATGGCAGATCGGGGGGAACGGTCAAGCCGAGGGGGAACGCGGCGCGACGCCGCGCCGTTCATCGCCCATGACGACGCAGACCCTTCACCGCGGCCGCCTGATCGACCACCTCCACCTGGTGGTGCGCGACGTGAAGGCCAGCCGCCGTTTCTACGGCGCCTTGCTGGACGTGCTGGGCGTGCCGATCGGCGGGGAGGGAGAGACCTTCTTCTGGGCCGACGAGCTGTTCGTCTCCTCCGCCGACAGCCCGGCGGCGTCCGGCGAGCTGACGGGCCGGCACCATCTGGCCTTTCAGGCGCGCGACCGCCCGACGGTCGAGGCCTGGCACGCGGCGGGGCTGAAGGCCGGCGGCACGGACAACGGCGCACCGGGCGAACGGCCCTATCACCCCGGCTACTACGCCGCCTTCCTGCTGGATCCCGACGGCAACAACGTCGAGGCCGTCTTCCACGGCGAGGCGACCCGGAGCGCCGACAGCGTCGAGGTCACGTTTCCCCGGTGACCCCTCTCCCGGCGGGAGAGGGCTTGAGCGTCCAAGAGCGAAGCGATTGGAGACGCGAAAGGGAGAGGGTCCGTTGGCGAGAGGGTGCCCCTCAACCTTTCGGCTGACGCATCGCTGACGCTCTGCGAGCCTCAAGCCCTCTCCCGCCGGGAGAGGGAGAGGAATTCCGCCGTCATCTCGACCGCCTCGGCCAGCCCCATGCGCTGGACCTCCGTGCCCGGCGGCAGGCCGGCGAACAGCCGGGTGGGGCAGGCGGCGTCCAGCATGACGAAGACGCCCTTGTCGTCCGCGCGACGGATCAAGCGGCCGAACGCCTGCGCCATGCGGGCGCGGGCCAGGGCGTCGTCATAGGCCTTGCCGCCGAACCGCTCGCGCCGCGCTTTGTGCAGCAGGTCCGGGCGCGGCCACGGCACGCGGTCGAAGGCGAGGATGCGCAGGGACCGCCCCGGCACGTCCACGCCATCCCTGACGGCGTCCGTGCCCAGCAGGCAGCTGTCCTCCTCCGCCCGGAACACGTCGACCAGCGCCCCGACCTCCAGCGGATCGACGTGCTGGGCGTGCAGGGGGATGCCGGCCTTGGCCAGATCGGGTCCCAGCCGCTCGTACACCGCCTTCAGCCGGCGGATGGCCGTGAACAGGCCCAGGCCCCCGCCGCCCGCCGCCAGGAACAGCTCGCGCATCGCCGCCGCCGTTTGGCGCGGGTCGTCCTTCGCCACGTCGGTGACGACGACGACCCGGCTGTTCGCCGCATAGTCGAACGGGCTCTCGACCTTCAGCGTCCGCGCCGGTTCGATCAGCCGCGCGGACCCCGTGCGCAGCCGGGCCAGCTCGAAGGGATCCTCCGCCATCGGATCGCTCAGGGTCGCGCTGGTCACCAGCACCCCGTGCGACGGCATGACCACGGCGGCCTCCAGCGGCACGGTCGGATCGATCCAGTGGCGGCGCAGGGCGACGTCGTGGATACGGCCGAAAGCGGCCTCGGCCGACAGCCAGTCGACGAAGTCCGGATCGGGTTCGCCGGTGTCGCTCTCCAGCGCCTGCAGCATGGCGCGCCAGCCGGGCAGGGTCATGCGCGCGCGGCGGTCCAGGCCGCGCAGGGCGCCCTCGATGCGCGCGCGGGCCGACCCGTCCAGCTCGGCCGCCTCGTCGTCCAGGATGTCTTCCAGATGCCGCGACAGGGCCAGCAGCGGCGCCTCGACCGCCGCGATGGCCTGCGCCGCCACCCGCGCCGTCTCCAGCACCGGCTCGGTGACCGGGAACAGGGCGCACTCCATGCCGAACTCGCCACCGCCCGGCGTGCCGTTCTCGCTGGTGCGCGCGCGCAGCTGTTCCAGAGCGGCCACCAGAAACCGCTCGATCGGCCCGATGGGATTGATCTCGCCCGACGGCGGGGCGATGCGGCTGGACACGCCCTCGCCGGGCAGCTGCGCCGCCGCGCGAATGGCGTCGTTCAGGGCCTGGGTGGCCTGTTCGGAGTCGGCGCACAGCTCGCCCAGCCGCGCCTCCAGACCGCGCCCGCGCCGCCCCCGCCCCTCCGGTCCCCGGATCCAGCGGCGCAGCTCGGCCGCCTCCTGCCCCGACAGGGCGGCGGAAAAGGCGCCGTCGGCGGCGTCGAACAGATGGTGGCCCTCGTCGAACACGATGCGCTTCAGCGCCGCCGTCTCCCCGTCCTGCTTCAACCCCCGCGCTGTGCGCGCGCCGTCGAAGGCGGCCTGGGTCATGACCAGGGCGTGGTTGGCGATGACCAGATCGGCCCGGCGGCTGGCGCGGATCGTCTTCTCGACGAAACAGGTGCGGTAGTGGGGGCAGGCTGCGTGCACGCACTCGCCGCGCCGGTCGACGAGATTGGCCGCCGACGCCTGCTGTCCCGGCGACACGGCGAACAGGGTCGGCAGCCAGCCGGGCCAGTCGCCGCCGGTCATGTCGCCGTCGCGCGTGTGCATCGCCCAGCGCGACGCCAGCGCCGCGCCGATCAGGTCGCCGTTCCCCAGCTGCGCGGCCTGCACCGTCTCCTGCAGGTTCAGCAGGCAGAGGTAGTTCTCGCGCCCCTTGCGGACGACGGCCTTCTTCTTCCGCTCGGCCGGATCGGGCCACAGCGACGCGCTCTCGCGGTCGATCTGTCGCTGCAGGGCGCGGGTGTAGGTCGAGACCCAGGCGGCGCCGGCGTTGCGCTCGGCCCAGAGCGACGCGGGGGCCAGATAGCCCAGCGTCTTGCCCGTGCCGGTGCCGGCTTCCGCCAGCAGCACGCGTGGGCGGCCCTCCTCATCGCGCGGCGAAAAGGCGAAGGCGGCTTCGGCGGCATAGTCGCTCTGCGTCGGCCGCGCCTCGTCCAGGCCCGAGGCCTGCAGCAGCTTCTCCAGCCGGATGCGCGCGCTCTCGCTGTCGACCGGCGCCGACCCCGCCTCGCCGCGCGGCGCCTCGTCCTCCCACTCCGGCAGGCGCGACCAGGCGTCGAGGCCGCTGCCCCTTTGACGTCGGTCGCGCACCGGCTGGGCGTGCAGCGCCTCCAGCACCCGCTCGCCCCAGGCCCAGCCCGCGCGGTTCAGCGTCTCGGCCAGGGTCACCGCCTCCTCGCGCCCCGGCCAGGCCGCCTCGGTCATCTCCTCCAGCAGCAGCCGCGTCGCCTCGCGCAGGGCCAGCGCCTGCGCCTCCGCCCCCTTGGGCTCCGCCTGCCCGGTGGTCAGCGCCAGCCCGGTCGGGGAAGGCGCGCAGAACCGCGCCGGCCGCACGAAGGCGAACAGCTCCAGCACGTCCAGCAGATCCCGCGACCGCGGCGGCGGCGCGATCCCCAGCCGCCGCGCCGTCAGGCTGGCATGGCACACCAGAACCGAGCCGCCGGTGAACAGCCCCTCCGCCGCCCCGCGCCCGATCCGGCGCGCGCCCCCGGCGTCGGCCACTGCGCCCGAGCCCGGCGGCACGGCCAGCGCGGGAGGCAGGGCGGCGATCGCGACGGCGCGCGTCGTCAGGGATGTCGGCGAGTCGACGGACACGCGAGAAAGATAGCGACGAAACGGATGAAACGGAACGAGAACATTTCCTTGACGGCTCTCGTCCAGGGCGCTATGGCCATAATACATAGCCATATTCGTGGAGGCTGGGATGAGCTGGAGCGTCGCCAAGGCCAAGGACAATCTATCCGAGGTGATCCGCCGTTCGCGTTCGGAGGGTCCCCAGGAAATCTCGCTCCACGGCGAGGCCGCTGCCGTCGTCCTGTCGGCGGAAGACTTCCGACGCCTGAAGGATCCGCGGGCGTCGAGCGACTTCAAGGATTGGCTGCTCAACGGCCCGTCGCTCGATGGGATCGACCTTGAACGCGACCGACGTCCCGCACGAGAAATCGATCCCTTCTGATGTTCCTGCTGGACACTAACGCGATAAGCGAGCCGAAACGTCCGCATCCGAATGCGGGGGTGATGGCCTGGCTGCGTGACCAGCTGCCGTCCGACCTCCATCTCAGCGTCATCACCGTCGGCGAACTGCGACGCGGAATCGTTCGCCTCGAGCCCGGTCGCCGGCGCGATGATCTCGATTTCTGGCTCGCCGACATGATCCTGCGTTACGCCGATCGCATCCTTCCGATTGACCTCGCGGTGACCGAGCGCTGGGCCACCATGGCCGAGGCCAATCGCGCCGCCGGCCGGGCCTCGGAAATGACCGATGAATTGATCGCCGCCACCGCCCACGTGCATGGGCTGACCATCGTCTCGCGAAACGTCCGGCACTTCGAGCACAGCGGATGCCGGGTCCTGTCCCCTTGGAGCGAGTGACCACGCTTACTCCCCTTTTCGCCGACTGGTTCGCGTCACGCGGCTGGGCGCCGCGGCGGCATCAGCTGGAGATGGTCGCGGCGGCTGAGGCCGGGTCGCACGCCCTGCTGGTCGCGCCGACCGGCGGGGGCAAGACGCTGGCGGGCTTTCTGCCGTCGCTGATCGAGCTGGCCGAGCGCGGGCCGAAGCCGGAGCACGGGCCGGGCTCAGGCGCGCACACCCTCTATCTGTCTCCGCTCAAGGCCCTGACCACCGACGTCGAGCGCAACCTGATGACGCCGATCCGCGAGATCGGGCTGAACATCCACGTCGAGAGCCGCACCGGCGACACCAAACAGTCCAAGCGCCAGCGGCAGCGCGAGTTTCCGCCGGACATTCTGCTGACCACGCCGGAGCAGCTGGCCCTGTTCTGCGCCTGGGAGGGGGCGCGGGCGTACTTCGCCGATCTGAGATGCGTCGTGCTGGACGAGGTGCACGCCATCTGGAGCGGCAAGCGCGGCGACCTGCTGTCGTTGGGGCTCGGGAGGTTGCAACAGTTCGCGCCGGCGATGCGCCGCGTGGCGCTCAGCGCGACCGTCGACGATCCTGAGATGATCGCGGACTGGCTGAAGCCCGGTCCTTCTCCCCTTGGGCGAGGAGATGGGCTGCCGAGCCGCTCGGATGAGGGCGAAGTCGGCCCCGCTCACAAAGCCCTGAGCGAAGATCAGGCAGCCCCCTCATCCGTCTCGCTCCGCGAGCCACCTTCTCCCCCGAGGGGAGAAGGAGTCCGGATCGTCCTTGGCGATCCCGGCGCGCCGCCGGTGGTGGACGTGCTGATCTCGGAGGGCCGCGTCCCCTGGGCCGGGCACACGGGAGTGCACGCCATTCCGGAGGTCTATGAGGCGATCAAGCGCTCGGGCATGAGCCTGATCTTCGTCAACACGCGCTGGCAGTCGGAGTTCGTGTTCCAGCGCCTGTGGGAAATCAACGACGAGAACCTGCCCATCGCCCTGCACCACGGATCGCTGGCGGCCGAGCAGCGGCGCAAGGTCGAGGCGGCGATGGCGCGGGGCGACCTGCGCGCCGTGGTCTGCACCTCGACGCTGGACCTCGGCATCGACTGGGGCGACGTCGATCTGGTCATCCAGCTGGCGGCGCCCAAGGGGGCCAGCCGTCTGGTCCAGCGCATCGGCCGGGCCAATCACAGGCTGGACGAGCCGTCGCGCGCCCTGATGGTGCCCGCCAGCCGGTTCGAGATGCTGGAGTGTCAGGCCGCGCGCGAGGCGGTGGCCGAGAACGCCTTCGACTGGGAGCCCATCCACGTCGGCACGCTGGACACCCTGGCCCAGCACGTCATGGGCTGCGCCTGCTCCGAGCCGTTCGCGATGGACGAGCTGTACGCCGAGATCACCGGCTGCGGCCCCTATCGCGGGCTGGCGTACGAGACGTTCGAAGAGGTGGTCGATCTGGTGGCCACCGGCGGATACGCCCTGCGGACCTACGAACGGTTCGCCCGGATCGTCCGCACCCGCGACGGCAAATGGAAGGTGCGCAACCAGCAGGTGGCCCAGCGCCACCGCATGAACGTGGGCGCCATCGTCTCGGCCGGGACGCTGAACATCAAGGTGGCGCACCGTCGGGGCGGCGGCACGGGCGCCGCGCGCTGGACCCCGGGCCGCAAGGTCGGCGAGGCCGAGGAGTGGTATTTCGAGCAGCTGACGCCGGGGGACACCTTCGTCTTCGCCGGTCAGGTCTGGGCCTATCAGGGCATCAGCGGCACCGACGCCCTGGTCACCCACGCCCGCGACGTCGATCCCAAGATCCCGTCGTGGGGAGGGTCGAAGTTTCCTCTGGGCACCTCGCTGGCCGAGCGGGTGCGCGACATGATCCAGGACCGCGACCACTGGCGCGTCCTGCCGCCCGACGTGCAGGAGTGGCTGGAGCTGCAGGAGAGCCGGTCGATCATCCCCAGAGCCGGCGACATGCTGGTCGAGACCTTCCCTCGCGGCTCGCGGCATTTCCTGGTGGCCTATCCCTTCGACGGCCGGCTGGCCCATTCGACGCTGTGCATGCTGCTGACCCGGCGGCTGGACCGGCTGGGCGTGGGGCCGCTGGGGTTCGTCGTCACCGACTATTCTCTGGCGATCTGGTCGATCCGGCCGATGGACGGGCTGGATCTCGACGCCCTGTTCGAGCCGGACATGCTGGGCGACGATCTGGAGACCTGGCTGGAGGAGAGCTTCATGATGAAGCGCACCTTCCGCAATTGCGCCCTCATCTCCGGCTTGATCGAGCGACGCCAGCCGGGCGCCGAGAAGACGGGGCGGCAGGTGACCTTCTCCACCGACCTGATCTACGACGTCTTGCGCCGCCATCAGCCCGACCACCTGCTGCTCCGCACCGCGCGCGCCGACGCGGCCGCCGGCCTGCTGGACGTCGCGCGTCTGGGCGCGCTTCTGACCCGCATTCAGGGCCGGATCACACACCAGGCGCTGGAGCGGCCCTCGCCCTTCTGCGTGCCCGTGCTGGTCCAGATCGGCCGCGAGCGCGTCGGCGGCGGCGCGGCCGAGATGATCCTGGACGACAGCGCCATGGAGTTCTCCGAAGAGGTCCTGATCGCCGAGGTGATGGCGTGAACGCGGTACTGCGCGAGACCCTGTCCCCCTTCCGCCACCCGTGCGGCGGGCTGAAGGTGCGGGTGAACGGCGAGGCGTGCGTGCTGCGCTGCTCGGGCGCGCTGTGGGTTCCGGAGCGGCGCACGCTGGTCGCGTCCGACCTGCACCTGGAGAAGGGCTCGGCCTTCGCGGCGCGCGGCCAGATGTTGCCGCCCTACGACAGCCCCGCGACCCTGGCCAAGCTGGAGGCCGAGATCGAGGCGCTGGATCCGGCCGTCGTCGTGCTGCTGGGCGACAGTTTTCACGACGCTCGCGCGGTCGAACGCCTGGGCGCCGCGGAGCATTCGCGTCTGCAACGGCTGGCGGCGGGGCGAACCTGGGTCTGGCTGGAGGGCAATCACGACCTGAAGGCGCTGGCCGGGGCGCTGGATCGGTTGACGGGCGAGGTGGTGACGACGCTGCAGGTCGGCGCGCTGTCCTTAATCCACGAGCCGCAGAGCGAGCCCGCGTCGGGCGAGGTCGCGGGGCACCTGCACCCCTGCGCCACGGTGGTGGCCTATGCCCGCGGCGTGCGGCGACCGGCCTTTCTGACCGACGGTCGGCGGCTGATCCTGCCCGCCTTCGGGGCCTTCACCGGCGGGCTGGACGTGCGTCACGGCGCCTTCGCGAACCTGTTCGAGGCGCGGCCGCTGGTCGCTGTGCTCGGACGCGACAAGGTCCACGCCGTCGGTTGGGAAAAGCTGGGCTAGCTCATCAGGTCGTCGCGCCGGGACTTCGCGCCGGCCGCTTCCTGCTTCTGGCGGGCCTCCGCCGTCGCGGCCTGTTCGTCCAGCTGGGCCGAGCGTCGCGCGCGCGCCTCGCCGTCGTCGCCGATCAGGGCTTGGCCGGCGAACATGGCGATCAGCGCCAGCAGGCCCAGCGCCAAAGCGCCCCAGAAGGCGATGGGCGCATCGAGAAGGCGGCGCAGCTTGAGGGGCACGATCATGGGGCGTCTCCGGAAACGAAAAACCCCCGGTCGGCGAACCGACCGGGGGTTGAACTCGACGTGATCTCGAAGGATCAGCCGGCCTTCAGTTGGCCCGCCGATTCCTTGCCCGAGCGACGGTCCTGCTCGATCTCGTACGAGATCGTCTGACCTTCGTTCAGCGAGCCCAGGCCCGCGGCTTCGACGGCCGTGGCGTGGACGAAGACGTCCTTGCCGCCGTCAGTCGGCTCGATGAAGCCATAACCCTTGGTCGCGTTGTACCATTTCACTTTGCCGGTCGCCATTTTCTGGACCTCCGTCTTGCGTTCCCGACGCGCAAGATCGCGCGGCGGTGAGGTCGGTCTGTTTTGGGAGCGGCTGAAGTCTCTGGCGAAGCGCGGGAGAACGAGAGCGTTACGCAGAAGAGATCGACGACCCGAACATGCGCCCTCCGCGCGGCGAAAGCAAGGCGGGGCGATCAGGCGTCGCGCTTCTCCAGCGCGGCGGCGCAGCGGTCGCGCAGCGCATTGGTCACCGTGCGGCCGTACAGCTGGTCGGCGATGCGGTCGTATCCCTCCGCCTGGAGGCGCTTCTTCACCTCGCTGACGGAGCGGCATTCGCCGGAGTCGGCCAGCTGATAGGCGCGCTCCAGGGTCGTCGGTCGGAACTGCATGGTCGCAATATGGGTAAGGCGAAGCTGGATTGCGAGGGCGGTCATCCGATCCGCGGCGGCGGGACCGCCAGCAGCGCCGTCGACGCCCCCTCCAGATCGCGTTCCAGCCGCGCCATGAACTCGGCGCGCTTCAGGCCGGGCGGGATGGCGGGCAGGAACTCGAACACCACAAGCCCGGGCGTGCGGCGAAAGCCGTGCGCGGGCCAGTGCTGGCCGGAGTTGGTGGCCATGGGCACGCAAGGGACGTCCAGGTCGCGATAGAGCGCGGCGATGCCGGGCTTGTAGTCCGGCGGCGCGCCGATCGCCTGACGCGTGCCCTCCGGAAAGATCAGAATCTGCCGGTCGTCGGCCAGACGCGCGCGCGCGTGGCGCACCATGTCCTTCAGCGCCTTGGCCCCCGCCGACCGGTCCACCGGGATCATCTTCGTCTTCCAGGCGAACCAGCCGAAGAAGGGCAGGGGCATCAGCTCCTTCTTCATCACGAAGCAGTTGTCGGGCAGGACGGCGAACGGCGCGATGACGTCCAGCATCGACTGGTGCTTGCCCGCGACCAGCGCCGGGCCGGTGGGGCGGTGCTCCAGGCCCCGGAACTCGACCCTGACCCCGGCGATCCAGCGCAGGCCGAACAGCACGAATCGCGCCCAGTTGCGGATGACCCACATCGCCCCGGCGTGGGGGGCCAGCAGCAGAGGCGACAGGCCGACGGCGAAGATCGCCATCGACAGATACAGCCAGGCCACGAACAGCAGGGAGCGGAGGGTCGTCATCCGTCCTGTGCAGCGCCCCGGGGCCGGCGCGTCAAGTGGCCTTGCTCGCCGCCTCGGCCGCTTCCTGCACCGCGTCGGCGGAATCGTCGCCCGACACGCGCCGCACCATCTCGCGGAACAGGACCGCCAGATATTTGGTGTACTCCAGCGTCATGCGCCGCGCCGTGACCGCCGCGCGCCACCAGCCCTTGTCGTCCAGAGACGGCGTGGAGACGGCGTAGGGGACCAGCTTGATCTCCGGCGCCTCGGTGCGGATCTCCACCAGGCTGCGCGGCATGTGATAGTCCGAGGTCACCACGATCAGGCTGTCGTATCCGCGTGAGCGGGCCCAGCGGGCGATCTCCTGGGCGTTGCCGCGCGTGTCCTCGGCCTCGAAACCCAAGTCGACGCAACAGTTGAACAGCCGCCGCGACCCCGGCGTGACCTCGCGCAGCTCCTGTCGCTTGACCTGGCGGTTGACGCCCGAGACCAGCAGGCGGTCGCCCTTGCCCTGTTCCAGCAGGCGGACGGCGGCGTTGACCCGCTCGGGCGACGGGCCGGTCAGGGCCACGATCCCGTCGGCGCGCGCCGGGTCGTCGGCGGGCGTCAGGCCACGCACGCGCTCGGCGAAGGCGAACAGGCCGACCACCCAAACCAGAACGACGATGGCCAAGGCGGCGATCAGCTTCATGATGAACGAAGCCTAGCCGTGGCCCGCGGTCGCGCCAAGCACTTCCCGCAGCACGCGAACCACCGCCGCCGCCGCCGCCAGCGCGGCCACAAGCGCCACGGCGGGGGCCAGCGTCACGTCCGCCCACGCCAGCGGCAGGGCCGACGCCGCCTGTCCGCCCGCCGCCAGCTTCCAGATCGCGGCGAAGATCGCCCCCGCGGCCGCGCCCGCGCCCGAGGCGGCGATCACCAGCGGCAGAACGGCGGACAGGGCGGCGACCCTCAGCCGGTCGGGCCCCGCGCCCAGTCGCTGAAGCGAGCGCACGTCGCGCGTCATGCCGGCCACCGCCGCGGTCGCCCGCGCCCACGCCAGTGCGGCCAGCGCGCCCAGCGCCGCCGTGGCCAGCGCCAGCGCCAGCCCGCGCACGCCCGCGGCCGCCCGCGCCGCCTCGTCGCGCCACGGCCCCGCGTCGTCCACCTCGGCGTCCAGCCCCGCCTGGGCCAACGCCCGGTTCAGCGTCAACGAGCCCGCCGGCGCGGCGGCCTCCAGCCGCACGGCGACCAGCATGGGCAGCGGCAGGTCGGCCAGATCGGACTCCCGCACCCACGGCCGCAGCAGGGCCTCGGCTTCGGCCCGCGACAGGGTCCGGGCCTCCTCGACGCCCGGCACGGCGGCGGCGACGGCGGCGGCGCGCGCGGCCGAGGCGGCGCCCGTCTCGTCGGCGCGCGGCCGCACGACCAGCGTCAGCTCGCGAGCCGTTTCGTCGCGCCAGCCCGCCGCGCCGCGATCGGCCGCCACCGCCCCTACCAGCGCCAGCGTCGCCAGCAGCGCCGCCAGCCCGATCGCCACGCCCGACGCCCGCCGCGTGGAGGCACGCAGCAGGGCGACGCCCCGAAACTCCGGCCACCGCCTCACGCGCCGCCCTCCAGGGTCAGCACCGTGGCCCCGGCCTTCCTCGCCGCGCCGGCGTCGCGTCCGGTCATCACCACCGCCGCCTCGCCCTGGCCCAGCGCCGCGACCAGGCCCAGCACCCGCGTGGCCGTCTCGGGCGTCAGATCGACCAGCAAGTCGTCGATCAGGATCAGCTCCGGCTGAGCGACCAGGGCGCGCGCCACCGTCAGGGCGCGTCGACGGGCGCGGTCCAACTCTCCGGCCGGTCGCTCGGAGAAAGGCGTCAGGCCCAGCCAGTCCAGCATCTCGCGCACGTGGTCGGCGGCGTCGGCGGGGGCGTCCGCGAGCGTCAGGGGCAGGGCGGCGTTCTGGAACGCCGTCAGACGGTCGATCAGGTCGTCGTGCGGCCCGGCCAGCCCGATCCGGCGGCGCATGGCCGCGCGGTCCCGCTCGGACCCAGCCCAGGGGTCCACGCCGAACGTCTCCAACTCCACGCCGACGGCGGTGCGGCGCGTCAGCGCCAGCGTCTCCAAGAGGCGCGACTTCCCCGATCCCGACGGCCCGGTAAGGAAGTGGAAAGAGCCGCGCGGCATGGTCAGCTCGACGACTCCGCGCCGCGCGGCGCCCTTCACCCGAACGCCGCTCAGGCGGGCGACGGTCGCGGAAGCGGCCGGAGGGGCGCGGCGGTCGGGCGTCGTCGGCATGGGACCAGTTCGGGAACGGGGCGTCTGGCCCCAACGGGAGGCGGCCTTCGGGCCACGCAGACGGCGATGATACTGACCTGCCCGTCCTGCGCCACCGGCTATTTCGCCCCCGACGACGCGATCGGTCCCCAGGGCCGCACCGTCCGCTGCCAGTCCTGCAAGCACACCTGGAAGGCGCTGCCGGAAGAGCCTCTGGAGCTGACGCCCGCCGGCGCCGCCCCGGCCCCGACCGTCGCCGCGCCGACCTCCGAAGCCGCGCCCGAGAGTCTGGCCGAGACCCCCGCGCCGGAACTGCCGAAAGCCTTTCGCGCCCGCGCCGAGCAGCAACGCCGTCTGCGCCGCGCCGCCGCGCACGGCGTGGCCTGGGCCGGCACCGCCTGCGTCGCGTTCGGCCTGTTGGGCGCCGCGTGGCTGTTCCGCGCCGAGGTCGTGGATGTCCTGCCGCGCACGGCCTCGGCCTATGCCGCCGTCGGCGTCGACGTGAACGCCGTCGGCCTGGACTTCGAGGCGCTGAACGCCCGCGCCGCGCCCGACGATCCGTCCGTCGTCATCGTCTCCGGCGCCGTGCGCAACGTGCGCGACGACGAGCGGGTGGTGCCCGTCATCCGCGTCGCCCTGCTGGACGCCGAGGGCCACGAGGTGGCGCACGACTACGTCCGGCTGGACGCCGCCCCGGTCCTGCCCGGCAAGGTCCAGGGCTTCGCCGCGCGCCTGGCCGACCCCGGGGGCCGCGCCCAGGAGGTCGGCGCCGTCTTCGCGCCCGGCGCTCCGGCGCCCAAGGCTCCCGCGCCCGTCTCGGCGCCCGCCGCGCGGCCCCTGCCGCAGGCCGATCCGGCTCCCGGTCCCTCAGCCTCCGCCGAGGCGTCGCGCCCGGCGCTGAGGCCCGCGCTGTCGGTGGTCGCGCCGGCCGACGACACGCCGATCGACGCCACCCCTCTGGACGAGGCGCACGGCGCGTCGCATTGACCGTCGGCATGGCCGATCCCGCGACCGCGACCCCCACCCTCCTGCTTCCCGCCGATCAGGTGGCCGCCGTCGTCGAGGCGCTGGCCGACCGCATCGCCCCCGTCATCGACGACGAGACGGTGGCCATGGTCCTGCTGACCGGGGGCCTGTGGTTCGGGGCCGACCTGACGCGGGCGCTGGCGCGGCGCGGGCGGCATCTGCGCTTCGACGCCCTGTGGCTGGCCTCCTACGGCGACGGCACCACCAGCCGCGGCCGCATCGACGTGCACGGCAAGTTCCAGCGCGAGGTCGAAGGGCGGCGCGTGCTGATCCTGGACGACGTCTTCGACACCGGCCTGTCGCTGTCCGAGGCCGTGGCCCTGCTGAAGCGCGAGGGCGCGGCGGAGGTGCTGACCTGCGTGTTCGCCCGCAAGCCCTGGCCCGAGCCGCGCGCCCTGACGCCCGACTTCGTGGGGTGGGAGGCGCCGGCCCGCTTCCTGGTCGGCTACGGCCTGGACCACGGCGGCAAATGGCGCGGCCTGCCGGACGTCTGCGCCCTGGACTAGAGCCAGTCCGCCGCCGGCTCGCGGGCCAGCATCTCTTCATAGGTCGGCCGCTTGCGCACCACGGCCCAGCGGTCGCCGTCGACCAGCACCTCGGGGACCAGCGGCCGCGAGTTGTATTCGCTGGCCATCGTCGCGCCATAGGCGCCCGCCCCGGTGAAGGCGACCAGGTCGCCCGACCGCAGCGGCCGCAGATCGCGGTCCCGCGCGAAGGTGTCGCCCGTCTCGCACACCGGGCCGACCACGTCGTGGGGGAGGGGAGCGCCCTCTCGCGGCGCGACCGGGACCAGATCGTGGAAGGCGTCGTACAGCGCGGGCCGCAGCAGATCGTTCATCGCCGCGTCCAGCACCACGATGCGCCGCCCGTCCCCCCGCTCGGTCACCTGGATCACGCGCGACAGCAGCACGCCCGCATTGGCGGCGATCAGTCGTCCGGGCTCCAGCGTCACCTCGACGCCGAGGTCGCCCACCCTCTCCGCCACCATGGCCGCATACTCCGCCAGCGGCGCCGTCGGGGCGTCGCCCGCGTAAGCCACGCCCAGACCGCCCCCCAGATCCAGCCGGGGAACGCCCAGCCCCTCGGCCCGCAGCGTCCGCGTCATCTCCGCCAGCACGCCGAAGGCCGTGCGCAGCGGGCTCAGCTCGGTGATCTGACTGCCGATGTGACACGCCAGCCCGACCAGGTTCACCCGGGGATCGCGACCGAAGCGGCGATGCAGCGCCAGCGCCTCCTCCACCGGCACGCCGAACTTGTCGCCGGCGCCGCCCGTCGTGATCTTGGCGTGGCCGCCCGCGCCGATCCTGGGATTGACCCGGATCGCCACGTCGGGGACCCGGCCCTCGCGCGCGGCGACGGCGGCCAGCCGCTCCATCTCCACGGTGCTCTCGACGTTGATCTGGCGCAGACCCAGACCGACGGCGAAGGCCAACTCGGCGTCCGTCTTACCCACGCCGGAGAAGACGATGCGGTCCGTCGGCACGCCGGCGGCCAGGGCCCGGCGGATTTCGCCCTCCGACACCGTGTCGGCGCCCAGGCCGCAGCCGGCCAGCGCCTTGAGGATCGACACGTTGGACGCCGCCTTCACCGCGAAGGCGATCAGGGGGCGGCCCAGCGTGGCCTCATGCGGCGCGAAGGCGTCGGCCAGCGCGCGGGCGTGGCGACGCAGCGTCGCGGCCGAGTAGACGTAGACGGGCGTCCCGACCCGCTCCGCGATCGTCGCCAGCGGCACGTCCTCGGCGTGAAGAGTCCCCCCGCTCAGGGCGAAGTGATGCAACGGCCTACTGCTGGAAGGGGCTGCCCGAGCCGCGGTACGGGTTGTTCGGCCCACCGTCGATCGGGATCTGGTTGGACGAGCGGTTCTGCGTCGCCGGCTCGGGCATCGGCGTGGCGTCGCCGCCGCGCTGGGCGCGTTCGCTCTGCCGCGCGGGCGGCGCTTCGAGGTCGGCCATGCGTCCGCACGCGGCCAGCGACGCGCCCAGGATCAGCGCGGCGCCGAGGATCAGGATCGGTTTGCGGGTCATTTCAGGCGCGCCTTCCACTCTGCGATGCGCGCGCGGACCTGTTCCGGCGCCGTGCCGCCGAAGCTGATGCGGCTGGCGCACGAAGCCTCAGGCGACAGCACCTTGTAAACGGCTTCGGTGACGCGCGGCTCGATCTTCTGCATTTCCGCCAGCGGAAGTTGCCCCAGGTCCACGCCCAACTGCTCGGCGCGCTTCACCGTCGCGCCGGTCACGTGGTGCGCGCGGCGGAAGGGCAGATCCAGCTCGCGCACCAGCCAATCGGCCAGGTCCGTGGCGGTGGAGAAGCCCGCGCCCGCCGCCGCCGCCATCCGCTCCCGGTTCGGCGCCAGGGCCGCGACCATGGCCGTCATGGCCGACACCGCGAGGCCCAGGGCGTCGAACGCCTCGAACGTCGGCGGCTTGTCCTCCTGCATGTCCTTGGAATAGGCCAGCGGCAGCCCCTTCATCACCGTCAGCAGCGCCACCAGCGAGCCTGCGATCCGCCCGGTCTTGGCCCGCACCAGCTCCGCCGCGTCCGGATTGCGTTTCTGCGGCATGATGGAGCTGCCCGTCGTCAGATCGTCGGGCAGGGAGACGAAGCCGAACTGGGGCGTCATCCACACCACGATCTCCTCGCCCAGCCGCGACAGGTGGCCGGCGCAGATCGCCGCCGCCGACAGAGCCTCCAGCGCGAAGTCGCGGTCCGACACGGCGTCCAGGCTGTTGGCCATGGGCCCGTCGAAGCCCAGCGCCGTCGCCGTCGCGTGCCGGTCGATGGGGAAAGGCGAACCGGCCAGCGCCGCGGCGCCCAGCGGATTCTCGTTCATCCGCGCGCGCGCGTCGGCGAACCGCGACGCGTCACGACCGAACATCTCGACATAGGCCATCAGGTGATGCCCGAAGGTCACCGGCTGAGCGGGTTGCAGGTGCGTGAAGCCCGGCATCAGGGCGTCGGCGTGCGCCTCGGCCTGATCGAGCAGGGCACGCTGCAACTTGCGCAGTCCCTCGACCGCGCCGTCGCAGGCGTCGCGCACCCAGAGGCGGAAGTCGGTCGCCACCTGGTCGTTGCGGCTGCGTGCGGTGTGCAGCCGCCCCGACGGTTCTCCGATCAGTTCGGCCAGCCGGGCCTCCACGTTCATGTGGACGTCCTCGTACTGGTCCCGGAACGGGAAGACGCCGGCGAGCATCTCCTGACGGATCGTCGCCAGCCCGCCCAGGATGGCGTCGGCGTCGTCCTGCCGGATGATCCCCTGCGCCGCCAACATGCGGCAGTGCGCCTCCGATCCCGCCAGATCCTGCGCCCACAGCCGCCGGTCCACGCCGATGGAGACGTTGATCGCCTGCATGATCTCGGCCGGTTTCCGGCTGAAGCGCCCGCCCCACATGTCTTGACCTTCCGCGGGGCCGGAGTCTTTGTGATCGGCGTCTGAGGCGGGGGTGTCGGTCATGGGGCTGTCCAAAGCGGCGATCGCCGTGATCGCGGGCGTGGTCGTTCTCGGCGCCGCCGGGGGCGCGGTGCTCTATGCCAAACCCGGCGGTCTGTTCAAAGCGGAAGCCCCGGCCGAGGCGAAGAAGAGCGACCTGTCGCGCTTCGCCGTCCGCTCGCTGGCCCGGCTGGAGACCCCGGCGGACACGCCCGTCGCCCCC
The DNA here is from genome assembly GCA_943371835.1 of Afipia felis. Lineage (GTDB taxonomy): Bacteria > Pseudomonadota > Alphaproteobacteria > Caulobacterales > Caulobacteraceae > Brevundimonas. Next base: position 50,980 of record CALRWJ020000014.1, read on the forward strand.
GACTACGTCTTCAAGACGCGCGACGGCGCGGACGCGCGCTTCGCCGACTTCCGGGGCAAGGTCGTGGTGGTGAACCTTTGGGCCATGTGGTGCGCGCCCTGTCGCACCGAGATGCCGACGCTGCAGGCGCTGGCCAAGGCCTATCAGGGAAAGGACCTGGTCGTCCTGCCGATCAACGTCGACGCCACCGACGACGCGGTGGCCGACGCGCTCAGCTTCATCGACGTGCACGAGCCGCTGCCCTTCTACGGCGACCGCGACTTCAAGCTGCCCTTCGTCCTGCCGGGCGAGGGCAAGATGCCTCAGACGGTGATCCTGGACCGCCGAGGCCGCATGCGCGCCAGCTTCTCGGGCGAGGCCGACTGGGCCGGTCCGGAAGCGCGGGCGCTGGTCGATGCCCTGCTGGCCGAACCGGCCTGAGCCCGCCCTCAAGCAGCGAGCGACCGCGTCGCGAGCGGTAGGGCCGACGAAAACTAGTTGCCCTGGGCGTCGGTGGCGGTTTCCGCCTTCTGCTCGTCGGCCTTTTCGGCCAGGGCGTCGGTGGCTTCGTCGACTTCCTGAGCCGCTTCCTTGGCGCCCGCCTCGATGGCCGAGCCGACCTGGGCCGCCTCTTCCTTCAGCGCCGCTCCGGCGGTTTCGGTGTTTTCCTCGGCGTTCTCCTGCTCGGCCGGGGTGCAGGCGGCGGCGCCCATCGCCAGAACGGCGACGGCGGCGAGGGAAAGGGTGCGGATGCGCATGGTCGTCTCCTCCAGAGGGGCTGAAACGCCGCAACGCGCCGGAACGGCTCAGGTTGCGCCTCGTCCCGGCTGTGTCATGGTCGCGCCAGCCTTCAGGAGATCGCCATGCGCCGCCTCGTCACCCTGTCCGTCGCGCTTTCGACGCTCGCCTTCGCCGGCGCGGCCTCGGCCCAGTCGCAGGCCGAAGGCCAGAACCGCACGCTCAGCTATCAGCAGCGCACGGGCGGCGCGGTCGGCCGCCTGACCGCCGCCGAACAGGCCTGGCGCTTCGAAAGCGAGGAGCAGCGCCGCGCCCGCCTGGGCTCGCCCGAACAGCTCGAGGACCAGTACGGCGCCGAGCGCATGGACCTGGCGCGCCGGGTCGCCGACCTGATCGAACGCGGTGAATGCCGACAGGCGCGCGAACTGGCCACCCAGGCCGGCGAACGTTCGATGGTCATCCGCATCCGCCAGACCTGCCGCCAGCGGTCGTGACGCGCGGACGGACGGGCCGCGACGGATCGCGCCGTGCGAGGGGCTGCTGTTGACCAAGACGGTTCGCGGCGTCGCGGTCGCGGCGGCTCTGACGGCGGCGCTGGGGGCGGCGCTGTTCGCGGTCGGGACGATGAACGCGCGCGCGGCGCCGCGGGTCCGCTCCGCCGCCCTCGGTCTGCGCGACTGGCCCGCGCAGGCGCCCCCGTTCCGGATCGTGCTGATCAGCGACGTCCACATGGGGGACGCGATGATGACCCCGGCCCGGCTGGACGGGATCGTCGCCCGGATCAACGCGCTGCGGCCCGATCTGGTGGTCGTCGCCGGAGATCTCATCAACGGCCACACGGCGGAGGGCGCGCAGGCCCGCGCCGCGGACCTGATCGGGCCCTTCTCCCGAGTCGAGGCGCGCGGGGGCGTCGTCGCCGTGCTGGGCAACCATGATCACTGGACGTCGGCGTCGGCGGTTCGCGCGGCGTTGACCCGCGCCGGCGTCGTCGTGCTGGAAAATCAGGCCGTCGGCATCGGCCCGATCGCCTTGGCCGGCGTCGGCGACGTCTTTTCAGGCCACGACGACGCGGACTCGACGATCGCGCAGGCGCGCCGGCTCGGTCGACCCGTCGTCGTCCTGACTCACTCGCCCGACCTCGCCGGCCGCTTGCCGTCCGACGCGCGCCTGGTCCTGGCGGGGCATACCCATTGCGGTCAGGTGCGGGCACCCTGGGGCGCCGCGCTGATCGCACGCTCGCCGCGCGCCAATGGAAGGGCGCTGTACGATCCCAGATATCGCTGCGGTCTGATCCGCGACGGCGAGCGCGACGTCGTGGTCACGGCGGGCGTCGGCGCGGGCACGCTGCCGGTGCGTTTCGGCGCGCCGCCGGACCTCTGGCTCCTCACTCTGGGACCCGCGTCCGTCGTCGAGCGCGAAGCGCTCTGATGGCCTTCGGCCTCGGATCAAGCCGTGCAAGGCGAAATCGGTGCGAAATGGTGGCTGGGGGCGGGCTCGAACCGCCGACCTGTGGGTTATGAATCCACCGCTCTAACCAGCTGAGCTACCCAGCCCCTTGACGGGAACCTCGGGCGGCCGGTCGGGGCCGCGCGAGGGATCGTGGCCTATAACGATGTGGGCGGGCGGGTTCAAGCGGGTCCGCGCCGCTTCCTCGCCTTGCGTATCCTCGCGCGGCGTCCGACGTTGAGGCCCCGACCCCTGAAACCGGAGCCTCAGCCCATGATCCGTCTCGCCGCCGTGTCGATCGCCGCCCTTCTGGCCGCCTGCGGGACGGGGGCGGCGCAGGACCCGGCGCCCGGCGCCCCGGTCGAGACGCGACCGGCCAACGCGCCCGATCAGCGCCCGGCGTTCGAGGGCCAGACCCGCGCGCCCGGCGTGCGCACCGAGGGCGCCCTGACCCATGCGGTCGTCGCCTCCGGCCTGGTCGAGCCGTGGGGCCTGGCGCTGCTGCCCGACGGGAACTGGCTGGTGACCGAGCGGCCGGGCCGTCTGCGCGTCGTCACGGCGCAGGGCGCGGTCGGCGACCCGATCTCGGGCCTGCCCGCCGTCGACGCGCGCGGGCAGGGCGGTCTGCTGGACGTCGTCCTGTCGCCCGACTTCGCCGCGGACCGCATGATCTACTGGAGCTTCTCGGAACCTCGGGAGGGCGGCAACGCCACGTCGGTGGCGCGCGGGCGCCTGTCGGACGACGCCGCGACGGTGGAGGGCGCCCAGGTGATCTTCCGCGCCCTGCCGGCCTATGACGGCGACAAGCATTTCGGGTCCTCCCTGGCGTTCGGGCCGGGCGGCAAGCTGTTCGTCACCCTGGGCGAACGGTCGGACGCGCCGATGCGGCCGCAGGCCCAGGACCTGGGCAGCCACATGGGCAAGACGATCCGCATCAACGCCGACGGAAGCGTCCCGTCGGACAATCCCTTCGTCGGCCGGCCGGGCGCGCTGCCGGAAATCTGGTCTCTGGGCCACCGCAACGTGCAGGGCGTCGCCGTGTCGGGCGATCAGGTCTGGACGCTGGAGCACGGCACGCGCGGCGGGGACGAGCTGAACCTGGATCGCGCCGGTCTGAACTACGGCTGGCCGGACGTGGCCTACGGCATCGAATACCGCGGCGGGCCGATCAATGCCGGCCTGACGCAGAAGGACGGCACGGAGCAGCCCGTCTATTACTGGGACCCCGTCATCGCGCCGGGCGGCATGACCTTCTACGACGGCGCGATGTTCCCGGAATGGCGCGGCGATCTGCTGATCGGCGGGCTGGGCGGCAAGCATCTGGCCCGCCTGGTGCTGCGCGACGGTCGGGTGGTGGGCGAGGAACGCCTGCTGACCGACCTGGGCGAGCGCGTCCGCGACGTGGCGGTCGGTCCGGACGGCGCGGTCTGGATCGTCACCGACGAGACCGACGGCAAGCTGGTGCGCCTGTCGCGCGGGGGCTGACCCGTGATCGACCACCTCGGGCTCGACGTTTCGGACGTCGACCGGTCGCGCCGCTTCTATGAGGCGGCGTTGGCGCCGCTCGGGATCGCCGTCGTGGCCGAGTCGCGGAACGAGGCCGGCGGCAGGGTCGTCATGTTCGGGGAAGGGGGCGTGCCCGGGTTCGTCATCGCGGAGGACAGGCCTCCGGGAGCGGGCGCGCACATCGCCTTTCGCGCCTCGACGCGCGGTCAGGTCGACGCCTTTCACGCGGCGGCGCTGAAGGCCGGCGGAACCGACAACGGTGCGCCGGGCCCGCGCCCCGGGTACGGACCCGATTACTACGCCGCCTTCGTCATCGATCCCGACGGGATGAACGTCGAGGCCGTCTGCCGCTCCACGCGTTGACGATCCGATCTTGACGTTGACGTAAACGTAGCGTCTTTGGCGACCACGTTCGAATCCGTCCTGATTGGAGACGCACCCGATGACCGAGGCCTACATCTACGACGCGGTGCGCACGCCGCGCGGCAAGGGCAAGAAGGACGGCAGCCTTCACGAGATCACGGCGCTGTCGCTGGCCACCCAGGTGCTGGAGGCGCTGCGCGACCGCAACGGTCTGGACACGTCCAAGGTCGACGACGTCATCCTGGGCTGCGTCTCGCCGGTGGGCGAACAGGGCGCCGACATCGCCCGCACGGCCGTGTTGAACGCCGGATGGGCCCAGACCACCGCGGGGGTCCAGATCAACCGCTTCTGCGCCTCGGGCCTGGAGGCGGTGAACATGGCCGCGGCCAAGGTGAAGGCCGGCGAGGCCGACTTCGCCGTCGGCGGCGGCATCGAGGCCATGAGCCGCGTGCCGATGGGCAGTGACGGCGGCGCCTGGCCGGTCGACCCGACCAGCGCCTTCGCCACCTATTTCGTGCCCCAGGGAGTGTCCGCCGACATGATCGCGTCCAAGTGGGGCTTCACCCGCGACGACTGCGACGCCTATGCCGTGGAAAGCCACAAGCGCTCGGCCCGCAGCTGGGCCGAGGGCCGGTTCAAGAAGTCGGTGGTACCGGTCAAGGATCAGCTGGGGCTGAACATCCTCGACCACGACGAAACCATCCGTCCCAACGCCGACATGCAGACGCTGGGGTCGCTGAACCCCTCGTTCCAGATGATGGGCGAGATGGCCTTCGACGCCGTGATCTCGCAGCGCTACCCCGAGGTCGAGCGCCTGCGCCACGTGCACACTCCGGGCAACAGCTCGGGCATCGTCGACGGCTCGGCCGGTGTGCTGATCGGCTCGCTGGAGGCCGGCAAGGCGCTGGGCCTGAAGCCGCGCGCGCGCATCAAGGGCGCCGCCTCGATCGGCTCCGAACCCTCCATCATGCTGACGGGCCCCGAGTTCGTGGCCAACAAGCTGCTGGGCAAGCTGGGCATGGACAAGTCCGACATCGACCTGTGGGAGCTGAACGAGGCGTTCGCCGCCGTCGTCCTGCGCTTCATGCAGGCGCTCGACATCCCGCATGACAAGATCAACGTCTGCGGCGGCGCCATCGCCATGGGCCATCCGCTGGGCGCCACCGGGGCCATGATCCTGGGCACCGTGCTGGACGAGCTGGAGCGCTCGGACAAGACCACCGCCCTGGCCACCCTGTGCATCGGCGGCGGCATGGGCACCGCCACCGTCATCGAACGCGTCTGATCCGAGGGAAGCTGACCATGGAAAACTTCAAGATCGACGTCGACGCCGACGGCGTCGCTACGATTGTGTTCGACGTCCCCGGGCGCTCGATGAACACCCTGACCTCGGGCGTGATGAAGGAAATCCCGGAGTGGGTCGAACGGGTGAAGACCGACGACGCCATCAAGGGTGCGGTTCTGACCTCGGGCAAGGCGAGCGGCTTCTGCGCAGGCGCCGACCTGAGCGACATGGCCGGCGGGATGCTGGCCGGCGGGTCGCTGCAGGACGCGTTCGACGCGGGCTGGCGGCTGAACGGCGCCCTGCGCGCGCTGGAAACCTGCGGCAAGCCGGTCGCAGCGGCGATCAACGGCCTGGCCTTGGGCGGCGGGCTGGAGCTGACGCTGGCCTGCCACTACCGCGTGGTGGGCGACAGCCCGAAGATTCAGCTGGGCCTGCCCGAGATCAAGGTCGGCCTGTTCCCCGGCGGCGGCGGCACCCAGCGGCTGACGCGCCTGATCGGCGTACAGGCCGCCATGATGGCCATGACCGAGGGCAAGTCCTTCCGCCCGCAGGAAGCCAAGGGCGCGGGCGTCGTGCACGAGGTCGTGCCGGTCGGAGCCGAGGTCGAGGCGGCCAAGGCCTGGATCAAGGGCGGCGGCAAGGCCGTGCAGCCGTGGGACGACAAGTCGTTCAAACTGCCCGGCGGCGGCCCCTATCACCCGGCCGGCATCCAGAACTTCCTGGTCGGCAACGCCATGCTGCGCAAGCAGACCTACGGCAACTATCCCGCCGCCATGAACCTGATGAAGGCCGTCTACGAGGGCGTTCAGCTGCCGATGGACGCCGCCCTGCGGGTCGAGACGCGCTACTTCATCAAGACCCTGATGACGCCGCAGGCGCAGGGCATGATCCGCAGCCTGTTCCTGTCGAAGCAGGAGCTGGACAAGGGCGCCGTCCGCCCCGCCGGCGTGCCCAAGTCCGATCCGAAGAAGGTCACCGTGCTGGGCGCCGGCATGATGGGCGCGGGCATCGCCTACGTGCAGGCGCTGGCCGGCATCGAGACCATCCTGATCGACCGCGATCAGGAAAGCGCCGACAAGGGCAAGGCCCACGTCGAGGAGCTGCTGAAGAAGCGCCTGTCGCGCGGCCAGATCGACCAGGCCAAGTACGACGCCCTGCTGGGCTCCGTCACCGCCACCACCGACTACGACCTGATCAAGGGCTCGGACCTGGTGATCGAGGCCGTGTTCGAGAACCGCGAGATCAAGGCCGACGTGACGAAGCGCGCCGAAGCCCAACTCGAGCCCGGCGCCGTTTTCGGCTCCAACACCTCGACCCTGCCGATCACCGGCCTGGCCGAGGCCAGCGTGCGGCCCGAGGACTTCATCGGCATCCACTTCTTCTCGCCCGTCGACAAGATGATGCTGGTCGAGATCATCCTGGGCGAGAAGACCGGCCAGGCCGCCATCGCCAAGGCGCTGGACTACGTCATGAAGATCAAGAAGACGCCGATCGTCGTGCAGGACGGCCGCGGCTTCTACACCTCGCGCTGCTTCGGCACCTATGTGGCCGAAGGCATGGCCATGCTGGAGGAGGGCTACGCCCCCGCCCTGATCGACAACATCGGTCGTGCCACCGGAATGCCGCGCGGTCCGCTGGAGATGCACGACGACGTCGCGCTGGACCTCAGCGTCAAGATCGCCAAACAGACCAAGGAAGACCTGGGCGACGCCTACGTTCCGCTGCCGGGCTGGAAGATCGTCCAGACCATGGTCGAGGACCTGGGCCGCTATGGCCGCAAGAACGGCAAGGGCTTCTACGACTACGACTCGAAGCCCAAGACGCTGTGGACCGGCCTGTCCGATCTGGCGCCGGTGAAGATCAACGACTCGACGCCCGAGATGGTCGAGGACCAGAAACGCCGCCTGCTGTTCCGTCAGGCGGTCGAGGTCGCCCGCTGCTGGGAAGAGGGCGTCATCGACGACCCGCGCGAGGCCGACGTCGGCGCCATCCTGGCCTGGGGCTTCGCGCCCTGGACCGGCGGCCCGATCACCTACATCGAGCAGTATGGGTTGAAGGCCTTCGTCGACCAGGCCGACGCCTATGCGGCCAAGTACGGCGAGCGCTTCTCCCCGCCGCAGCTGCTGCGCGACATGGCGGCCAAGGGCGAGACCTTCTACGGCAAGTTCGCGGGCAAACAGGCGGCCTGAGGCATCCGGGACCGATCTGCCTTCCCCGGTGGCCGGGGAAGGTGGGCCGCAGCGCAGCTCGGACGGGGTGGTTGACCGGCGACGATGAGCGAGGGTTCATAGGCCGACTCGCTCGGTCTCCCTCCGCAAACCTCGCAGGCCGATCATCAATGATCCGCCAAGCACCGCGGCGTGCGGCGAAGGGTTGGGAGCGATCAAAATGAACACAGGTTTTGCGCTCGCGACGGCGGTCTCGCTGGTGACCCTTGGAGTGCACACTTTCGTCGGGGGCCGCTTCGCGGCGCGGCCGCTGCTTGAGGCTCCGGACTTTCCGAAGGCCAGCCGCTGGCTGAACTATTTCACTTGGCACATGGCTACGGCGCTTCTGCTCATCATGGCGGCCGGATTCGCCTGGGCGGCAGTCCAACCGAAAGCTTGGGCCGCCGGGGCGATCCTTACCGTCATGGCCGCAACCTTCTCGCCTCTTTGTGTGTGGGTGGCGTTGAAGGGCGGGATTGCGCCGTGGCGCTTCCCTGCGTCGTGGCTCTTCCTTTTGATCGTGGCGGCGGGGCTGTGGGGCCTCGATTTTCGTATCGGCGTGGAGTTGGTCGCGATCCGGTGACTTCAGTTTGTTGCGACGGTCGCGCTATCCCTGTCCCATGACCGCACCCCTGCCCGACGCCGCGCCCGCCAACTGGGTCGACCGCCATGCGCCGGAGGGGCTGAAGGATTGGCTGAAGCTGGGACGGTTCGACCGGCCGATCGGCATCTGGCTGCTGCTTCTGCCCGGCTGGCAGGGGATCACCCTGGCGCTGGCGCAGCATCGCAAGACGCCGGACGCCCATGACGTCTGGCTGTACGTCGGTTTCCTGATCGGCGCCTGCCTGATGCGGGCCGCCGGCTGCGCCTTCAACGACGTGGTGGACCGCGAGATCGACGCGCGGGTGGCGCGCACCGCCTCGCGCCCGGTCGCCTCGGGCCGCATCTCGGTGAAGGGCGCCTGGGCGTACATCGTCGGGTGCAGCGTGATTTCTCTGGGCGTCCTGCTGACGCTGGGGCCGGTGGCGATCGGGCTGGGCGTCGCCTCGCTGGCGCTGGTCGCCGCCTACCCCTTCATGAAGCGCATCACCTGGTGGCCCCAGGCGTGGCTGGGCATGACCTTCAACTGGGGCGCCCTGATGGGCTTCGCCGCGGCCAGCATCCTCATCGCGGCGTGGCCGGCGCCGATGACGGCGACGATCCGAGGCGTCGAGATCCACCCGCCGATCATCCTCATGCTTCCAGCCGTCCTCCTGTGGCTGTCCGGCCTGTTCTGGACCCTCGGTTACGACACCATCTACGCCCTGCAGGACGTGGAGGACGACGCCATGATCGGGGTGAAGTCCTCGGCGCGGCGGTTGGGGGCGAGCGTGCGCGTCGGCGTCGGCGCGTTCTATGCGGTCAGCGTGGCCTTCGCGGCGGCGGTCGGCGCCAGCGCCGGGCTCGGCCGCTGGTTTTGGCTGGGCCTCGTCCTGTTCGGCCTGCACCTCGCCTTTCAGACCGCCCGCGTGCGGCGCGAGGACGGGGGCGGGGCGCTGCGTCTGTTCAAGTCGAACCGCGACGCCGGACTGATCCTCCTTTTCGCCATAGGCCTGGGCGCACTAGGGTAGGGCATACCAAGGAGCCCTCCATGACCGCCCGCTTCCTGCTGCTCGCCTCCGTCGCCGTCCTGACCCTGTCGGCCTGCAATCGTGACCGCGAGCCCGAGACGGCGGGCGCCGCCTCCGCCGCGCCGGGCGCCCCCGCCGCACCGACCCAGGCGGTCGCGCCGCTGATCTTCTCGGAAAAGACCGCCTTCGCCGACGTCAGCCTGAAGCTGCCGGACGCCATCAAGGCCCAGCCCGACCTGCACGCCAAAATCTATCAGGAAGAGGTCGCGCATCTGCGCGAGTTCGCCGAGGGCGCCCAGGCCGACAACACCGAGGCCGGCGCCCCCAACGTCGCCTATCAGCAGTCCGTCGAACTGACCGCCGCGCACGAAACGGGCAAGCTGATCAGCTTCGAACGCACCGCCTCGGAATTCACCGGCGGCGCCCATCCCAACACGGTTTCGACCGGCGTCCTGTGGGACAAGGCGCTGAAGCGCCAGATCGGCTGGGCCGACGTCTTCACCAAGGGCGCCGACTTCACCGCCCTGGACCGCGCCCTGTGCACGGCGATCAACGCCGCCAAGCGCGCGCGTGTGCCCGACGCGGAGCCGGTGTCGCTGGGCGGCAAGATGTGGGCGTGTCCCCGCGCCGCCGAGACGCCCTTCGTCCTCGCGCCGTCGACGACGGCGGGCAAGGCGGGCGGTTTGACCTTCCTGATCGGGCCGTACCAGGTCGGACCCTACGCCGAGGGTGCCTATGAGGTGACCGTCCCCCTGTCGGCCTTCCAGTCACTGCTGGCCCCCGCCTATGCCGACGAGTTCGCGGGCAGCCCGGCGAAGGCCGCTACGCCCACACCCTGAAGTGCTTGCTCAGCTTCAGGCCCTGCCGCTGATAGTGGCTGCCGTCCTGGCCATAGAGGCGTGAGGGGCGTTCGGTGAGCGGCTCATAGACCAGCCGCGCCACCGTCTGGCCGTGCTCCAGCAGGAAGGGCGTGTCGTGGGTGCGCACTTCCAGCACGCCCTTGGACCCCTTGCCCGCCGCTTCGTCGGTGCCGAAGCCGGGGTCGAAGAAGCCGGCGTAATGCACGCGGAACTCGCCCACCGAGGGATCGATCGGCGTCATCTCCGCGGCCTGAAGCACGGGGATCTCGACCGCCTCGTTGGACGCCAGGATGTAGAACTCGCCGGGGTCCAGCAGCAGCTCGCCCTTGCGCGCGTACAGGGGCTCCCAGAAGTCGCGCGGGTCATGGCCGTCGATGTGGTCCAGGTCGACGACGCCGGCGTGGCGGCGGCCGCGGAAGCCGACGATCTGTCCCTCGCGCCCGGCCAGGTCCACGCCCACCGAGCGGGTCTCCAGCTTCGGCGGCTCTCCCGCCTTCAGCCGCAGCTGGTTCAGCCGCGTGCCGGGCCGCACCAGGATGGAGAAGGTCTGGGGCGCGATCTCCAGATAAAGCGGCCCGTCATAGCCCTCGGCCACGTCGTCGAAGGCGTCGCCACGATCGGTCAGCAGGCGCACGAAAACGTCCACCCGGCCGGTGGAACTCTTGGGGTTGGCCCGCGCGATGAGCCCCTTGGGCAGGCTCAGCCGCTCCTGCAGCCGGGCGATGTAGACGCAGCCCTTTTCCAGGACCACGCCGGGCGTCAGGTCGATGGCGTGCATGGCCACGTCGGCGATCCGCTCCTCGACCCGCCGCGCGCCGGGCAGGAAGCTGGCGCGCACGCGCCACGCCTGCGTTCCCAGCCTCAGGTCCAGGCTGGCGGGTTGCACCTGGTCGGCGTCCCATGGCGTGTCGGTGGTCACGCCACCCGCGGCGATCAGGGCCTCGATGCCCTGGCAGGGCAGGATGCCCGTCGTGTCGGTCAAGCTCATGCCACGGGGTTTGCACCGTTTGCGCCCGCGCGTCACCATGCGGGATGCACGACGGCCCCGCCTATTCCGCAGAAACCCACGACGTCGTCGTGCGCGTGCGGCCCAGCTATCTGGCGGGCCAGTCCGATCCGGACGCGGGGCGCTGGGTCTGGGCCTATCAGGTCGAGATCGTGAACCTGCGCCTGCATCCGATCCAGCTGCTGGCGCGGCACTGGACCATCACCGACGGTCGGGGCCGGGTGGAGGAGGTCAGGGGGCCGGGCGTGGTCGGCGAACGGCCGGTGATTCCGCCGGGCGGGTCGCACGCCTATGCCTCGGGCTGTCCGCTGTCGACGCCGTCCGGCGCCATGGTCGGGACCTATCTGATGGCGGACGAAAAGGGCGGGCGGTTCGAGGTCGCCATCCCCGCCTTCAGCCTGGACGTGCCCGACGCCGGTCGCACGCTGAACTGAGCGGGAAGGCGAGACCGGGGCTGCGTCAACCCGGATAACCGCAGCCCCGTCCCGATCCGGCGTCGCTTTGCGGGACGACGCCGGGCGGACGGTGGGCCTGTTAGAGGCCGTTCATGACGCCGGTGTGGCGCTGCCCTCGCGGCAGGCCGCGGCGCGGGGAGCGTCAGGGCGCGTCCCCCGCCCTCAAGCAGCGAGGGACCGCGTCCCGAGCGCTAGGGCGCTTAAATATACCGCCGCAGAGACCGGGCCAGCTCGCCGGCGCCGTTCTTCTTGACCGCGGGCTGATAGGCGACGCGGGCGTGTTCGCCGCAATAGACGCCTTCCGAGGCGCGACGGCCGCAGAAGCTGAACTCGGCGGACGACGGATCGCCGATCGGCCATTTGCACATGTGCGCGCCCAGCGTCATCACCGTGGCGGTGCCCGGCAGGTCGGGCATGGGTTCGGGGCGCGGCGGCGTCGGCACGGCGGGGCGCGGCTGCACGGCGGCGATGCGGCGCGGCGCGCTGGGGGCCTGGGCCGGCGCGGCGGCGGCCGGACGCGGACGCGTCGGGCGGAAGGTGGTGCGCGCGGGCTGCGACGGCGCGGCCCGGCCCGACAGGCCCAGACGGTGCACCTTGCCGATCACGGCGTTGCGGGTGACGCCGCCGCCCAGTTGTTTGGCGATCTGGCTGGCCGACTGGCCTTCCAGCCAGAGTTTTTTCAGCGCGCCGACGCGGTCTTCGGTCCAGCCCAGGCTCATCTCGCCCTCCACGATTCAACATCTGGCGCCGGAACGAGGTTTTCCGACCGGCGACCTACCACTGATCGTAAACGGCTCCTTAACGGGCGCAACATCTGGATTTCGGCAGTCCACAGGAGACTAGATTTAGGGGCGCCTCGCACCTCCCCGGAGGTCGAACGAAAACGCCGCCCCGGGGGCCCGGGGCGGCGTCGTCGTGCGTGCGGGTCGGGCGGTTCAGTGAACCGTCGCGGTCTCGATCGTCGTGCCGTCCGACACCGGCGTCACCGGCACCGACACCGACGGGCCGGAGTTGGGGAAGGCGCTCTCGTCGCGGTTCGGCGGCAGGCCCTTCTCGATCAGGTCCCGGATCTCGTCGCCCGACAGGGTTTCGTATTCCAGCAGCGCCTGCGCCAGCTTCTCGTGGTCGGCCTTCTTGCGCTTCAGGATCTTGCGCGCCTCGTCCCAGCCGCCGCTGACCAGCCGCTTGACCTCGGCGTCGATGATCCGGGCGGTCTCTTCCGAGACGTTCTGGCTGCGCGCGACCGAGTGGCCCAGGAAAACCTCTTCCTGGTTCTCGCCATAGGCCACGGTGCCCAGCACGTCGGAGAAGCCCCAGCGCGTGACCATGGCGCGCGCCAGCTTGGTGGCCTGCTCGATGTCCGACGACGCGCCCGAGGTGATGTTCTCCTTGCCGAAGATCAGCTCCTCGGCCACGCGCCCGCCGGCCATGATGGCGATGCGGTCGATCATCTGCTGGTACTTCATGGAGTAGCGGTCGCCTTCCGGCAGCTGCATCACCATGCCCAGGGCGCGGCCGCGCGGAACGATCGTCGCCTTGTGCACCGGGTCGGCCATCTTCACGTTCATGGCGACGATGGCGTGACCGGCCTCGTGATAGGCGGTCAGGCGCTTCTCTTCCTCGTTCATGGCCATGGACTTGCGCTCGGCGCCCATCATCACCTTGTCCTTGGCGTCCTCGAAGTCGCGGTGCGTGACCATCTTGCGGTCCTTGCGCGCCGCCATCAGGGCCGCCTCGTTGACCAGGTTGGCCAGGTCGGCGCCGGAGAAGCCGGGCGTGCCGCGCGCGATCGTCTTGACGTTGACGTCGGCGGCCAGGGGCACGTCCTTCATGTGCACGCGCAGGATCTTCTCACGGCCCGAGACGTCGGGGTTCGGCACCACCACCTGACGGTCGAAGCGGCCGGGGCGCAGCAGGGCCGGGTCCAGCACGTCGGGACGGTTGGTCGCGGCGATCAGGATGATGTTCTCGGACGCCTCGAAGCCGTCCATCTCGACCAGCAGCTGGTTCAGCGTCTGTTCGCGCTCGTCGTTGCCGCCGCCCAGGCCGGCGCCGCGATGGCGACCGACGGCGTCGATCTCGTCGATGAAGATGATGCACGGTGCGTTCTTCTTGGCCTGTTCGAACATGTCGCGCACGCGGCTGGCGCCGACGCCGACGAACATCTCGACGAAGTCCGAGCCGGAGATGGAGAAGAAGGGCACCCCCGCCTCGCCCGCGACCGCGCGGGCCAACAGGGTCTTGCCGGTGCCGGGAGGGCCGACCAGCAGGGCGCCCTTCGGGATCTTGCCGCCCAGACGCTGGAACTTGCCCGGGTCCTTCAGGAAGTCGACGACCTCCTGCAACTCTTCCTTGGCCTCGTCCACGCCGGCGACGTCCTCGAACGTCTTGCGGCCCTTGTGCTCGGTCAGCAGCTTGGCCTTGGACTTGCCGAAGCCCATGGCCCCGCGCGCCCCGCCCTGCATCTGGCGGGTGATCAGGAAGAATAGGCCGACCAGCACGAAGATGGGCAGCAGGCCCAGAAGGATGCTCATCCACAGCGGCTGGCGCATCGACTTGACGCCGACCTCGGCGCCCGACGCCTCGATCTCATTCACCAGATCGACGTTGGGCAGCGGCGTCGTGGCGGTGAACTTGGTGCCGTCCTTCAGCTCTCCGGTCATGGTCTCGCCCTGGACCTGGACGGCCTTGATCCGGCTGTCGTTGGCAGCGGCCAGCAGCTGGGAATAGGTCATCTCGGTCGGGCGGCCCGCGGCGGCCTTGCCGCCCGCGGCGCCGGGCGCGCCGCCCTGGCTGAACATGGCGTATCCGGCCAGCAGGGCCATGCCGACCAGGACGGCCACGGCGATGTTGCGAAGATTCATTCGGTCCTCTCGGTCAGGCGCGCGTCGTCGCGCGCGCCGGGTCGGTCTCTAGATAGGCTGCCGGATCGGCGGGCGCCATCCGGGGACGGATCAGCTCGGCCTCGTGCGACGTCGCGTCCAGCGCGGCGGCCAGACGCGCCTCGACCAGCGACCGCACCGTCGCGGCGGTTCTTGCAAGAACCGGGCGCGGCGCGTCGTCCCGGATCAGGACCGGCTCGGCGCCGCGCGCGGCGGCGGGCAGGGGAGCCAGCGCGGCGCGGTCCGCGACCGACAGCCGGTTCATCCGCCCCTGCGCGGGCACGACGCGCCATCCCGCCGCCTCGACCGCGATCTCGAACCGCCCGTCCCAGACGGCGGGCCGGCCTCGTTCCAGCTCCAGCGGCGCCAGCCCCTGACGGCGCTGCTCGCCCGGTTCGCGATGGACGATCACAGCACCCTGGCGCATCGACAGACGCGCGCCGCACAGCACGGCGTCGACGTCGTCGCCGGCTCGCAGGCGGTCGATCAGACGCCCCAGTCGAGCTCCCCTTGGCGTCCGCGCGCCGCCCCCGACACAGGTGACCGCGGCGGCCAGCATGACCGGCGGTACCGCCCGATCCAGCAGCACTGTCCCCTCTCCCGGCGGGGGACGGTTGGAGTGTTCGGCAGAGCGGGGAGGGCGAACGGGAAGGGGCGAGAGGCCCCTCTCGGCTCGAGGAGGGCGCAGCCGCACGCGCGCCCTCGCGAACCTGACGTCGGCGTTCGCGGGGTCCTCGATCCAGAACAGTCCGCGCGCGCGCAGCAGGTCACGCAGGTCCTCGCGCCGCGCGTCCAGCATCGGCCGCAGCAGCATGACGCCGCGCCCCTCGGGCCACGCCGGGCTTGGGCTCCAGCCGCGCAGGCGGCCGATCGGCGTGCCCTCGGCGCGGATCGCATCGCTCTCGTCCACGTCGTCGGCGGTGTGCCCCATCAGGACCACCGCCGCCCCCGCTTCGCGCGCCGCGTCGGCCAGCAGGGCGTGCCGCGCCGCGCGCGCGGCGGCGGGCAGGCCGTTCGCGGGCTTGGCGCCCTCCCACCTCAGCCCGCGCCAATCGGCGCCGAGCGCGTGGGCCGTCGCCTCGCACCGCCGCGACCAGTTCGCGCTGTCCGGGTTCAGTCCGTGGTCCACCGTCAGGGCCAGAACCCGCCGCCCGTTCGCCCGGACCCAGTCGACGGCCAGCGCCAGCAGGGCGACGGAATCGCCGCCCCCCGACAGGGCCAAGGCCAGCGGCGCGTCCACGCCGCGGCACAGCCGCGCGTCCATCCGGGCGAAGACGCCGGCGGTCAGGTCCCCCAGGTCGGTCCTCAGCGGCACCCGGCAGAGGTGCGGACGGCCTGCGCCCGCGCCGTCAGCGCCGCCGGCGCGCCCGTGCCGTAGCGCGTGCGGA
>CALRWJ020000015.1:0-65802 GCA_943371835.1 Afipia felis
CGCTGCCGGAGAACGTTTCGGTCAATCTGGGCTCCGCGTCCGATCAGGACGACCGCGTGTTCGCCTCGGTGTCCGGCTATCTGACGCCGCAGTCCCTGTGGCTGGTGGACGCCGCGACGGGGCAGGCGAGCAGCGTCAAGTCGCTGCCGGCCAAGTTCGACGCCACGGGGCTGGAGGTGCGCCAGTTCGAGGCGACCAGCGCCGACGGCACGAAAATCCCGTACTTCGTCGTCGGTCGGGCGGACATGGCGATGGACGGCTCGAACCCGACCGTCCTCTACGGCTACGGCGGCTTCCAGTCGTCGCTTCTGCCCGGCTATTCGGCCAACGTCGGCAAGCTGTGGCTGGAGCGGGGCGGCGTCTATGTGGTCGCCAACACGCGCGGCGGCGGCGAGTTCGGGCCGAACTGGCACCAGTCGGCCCTGCGCGAAAATCGCCAGCGCGCGCACGAGGACTTTCAGGCCGTGGCCCTGGACCTGATCGACCGGGGGATCACCAGCCCGCGCCGCCTGGGCATCATGGGCGGGTCGCAGGGCGGCCTGTTCATGGGCGCCATGCTGACCCAGCGTCCGGACCTGATCAACGCGGCGGTCATCCAGGTGCCGCTGTTCGACATGCTGCGATTCCACAAGCTGCTGGCCGGCGCGTCGTGGATCGCGGAGTACGGCAATCCGGACATTCCCGAGGAGCGCGCCTGGATCGCGGCCTACTCGCCGTATCAGAACCTTCGCGCCGGCCAGCCCTATCCGCAGGTCTTCATCCACACCTCGACCAAGGACGACCGCGTCCATCCCGGCCACGCCCGCAAGGCCGCGGCCCGGATGGAGGAGCTGGGCTACGACGTCCTGTTCTACGAGAACACCGACGGCGGCCACGCAGCCGGCGCCAACCTGCGCGAGACCGCCCGGCGCCTGGCGCTGGAGTACACCTATCTGACCCGGCGGCTGATGGATTGATTTCCAGCAATCCTCCCCCGCTCGCTCGCGAGCGGGGGAGGGGGACCACGACGTGGTGGAGGGGGCGACCTCACGCACCGGCCTTGGGTCCGCCCCCTCCACCGCCGTTCCGGCGGTCCCCCTCCCCCGAGGCTTCGCTTCGGGGGCGGATCGAACGAAGCGGAGTTGAAGATATGCGCGCCCTCCTGATCACCGCCTCCACCCTGGCCCTGACCGCCTGCGCGACGGCGCCGCAGATGGAGGTTCCGATGGTCGATCCCGAGACCGTCGCGCGGCCGCTGGCCCTGCCTCAGACCGCTCCGCCCCACTTCCCCGCCGACCTGTCGCCCGAGGGCGTGGCCGCCGCCGACGATCATCTGGCGCTGGAGCAGGTAGACGGGACCGAGGCCATGGCCTTCGTCCGCGCCGAGAACGAGAAGTCGCTGGCGGCCCTGACCGGCGACCCCCGCTATGAGACCTATCGGGCGCAAGCCGAGGCGATCCTGACGGCCACCGACCGCATCCCGGCGCCGTCTTTCCTCGGCGACGGCATCGGCAATTTCTGGCAGGACGGGACCAACCCAAAGGGCGTCTGGCGCCGCACGACGCTGGATAGCTACGCCTCGGCCGACACGCGGTGGGAGACGCTGCTTGACGTCGACGCCCTCGCGCGATCGGAAGGCAAGGACTGGGTGTTCAAGGGCGCCTCGTGCCTGCCGCCGGACGAGAGGCGCTGCCTGATCTCCCTGTCGGACGGCGGCAAGGACGCCGTGGTCGTGCGCGAGTTCGATCTGACGACGAAGGCGTTCGTGACGGACGGCTTCGTTCTGCCCGAGGGCAAGCACCGGATCAGCTGGCTGGACCGCGACACGCTTCTGGTCGCCACCGACTTCGGCCCGGGCGCCCTGACGGAGAGCGGCTATCCCTACATCGTCAAATCACTCAAGCGCGGCCAGACGCTGGCCCAGGCGACCGAGGTCTATCGCGGGGCGCAGTCCGACGGCGGCTACGGCGTCTCGCCCTCCGTCTTCCGCGACGCGAACGGCGCGGTGGAAGCGGTGATCTTCAACCGCCCGCTCGACACCTTCCGCTCCGAAACCTGGGAATGGCGCGACGGCCGCGCCGTCCGCCTTAAGCTGCCCGAGCGCGTTTCCATCCACGGGACGATGGGCGACCTGCTGATCGTCTCGCCCGAAGAGGCGTGGTCACCTGCCGGCATCGACTATGCGGCGGGCGCGCTGTTGGCGATGCCCCTCGACGACCTTCGCCCGGGCGAACAGATGGCCGTCAGCAATCAGGCGCGCCAGATCTTCTCCCCCGGCCCGCGTCAGTCGATCAGCGACGTGGCGGTGTTCGACGACCGCGTCGCGGTCACGCTGAACGACAACGTCAGCGGCCGCCTGTCGGTGTTCGTGAACCGCGGCGAGTACGGATGGAGCGAGCGGCAGGTGTCGGTTCCCGCGAACAGCGCCGTCGGCCTAGGCGACTCGTCCAAGGGACGCGGTGAGGCGTTCGTGTCCTCCCAGGGTTTCCTGACCCCGCCGACGGTCGGCCTGCTGGACGTCGACTTCCCGATCGACGGCCGGGGCGCCACGGTTGCGGCCTCGCCCAACCAGATCGCGGGGTTGCGCTCCGCCGCGCCCAAGTTCGACGCCTCGACCCACGTGGTTCAGCAGTTCGAGGCCACGTCGTCGGACGGGACCAAGATTCCCTATTTCGTCGTCATGCCGCGCGACCTGCGCATGGACGGTTCGGCCCCGACCCTCCTGTTCGGCTACGGCGGCTTCCAGGTCAGCTTCCCGCCCGCCTACAAGCCCGAGATGGGCAAGCTGTGGCTGGAGAACGGCGGGGTCTTCGTGCAGGCGAACATCCGCGGCGGCGGCGAGTTCGGACCCGGCTGGCACCAGGCTGTCCTGAAGGAGAACCGCCAGCTGGCCTTCGACGACTTCGCGGCGGTGGCGCAGGATCTCATCGCGCGCGGCATCACCTCGCCCCGCCGGCTCGGCATCTACGGTCGGTCCAACGGCGGGGTGTTGACCTCGGTGTCGATCACCCAGCATCCGGAGCTGTTCAACGCCGCGGTGATCGAAAGCCCGCTGATCGACATGCTGCGTTATCACCTGCTGCCCGCCGGCGCCTCGTGGATCGGCGAGTACGGCGACCCACGCATTCCCGAAGAGGCCGCCTGGATCGCGCGCTATTCCGCCTATCAGCAGCTGCGGCCCGACGTGGACTATCCGCGCGTCTACATCACCACCAACACGCGGGACGACCGGGTCCATCCCGGCCACGCCCGCAAGTTCGCCGCGCGTCTGGCCGATCAGGGCCACGACCACCTCTATTACGAGGAGACGGCGGGCGGTCACTCCAACGACGCCGACCCGGTCGCCAACGCCCGTCGCTGGGCGCGCCACTACGTCTATCTGAGCCAGCAGCTGATGGATTGATCCCCGGATCGATCCACAAGCCGTCGCGCCCCGCTCACGCGATTATGAGCGGCGGGCTTCGCGCGGCGAGCTAGGGTCCGCGTCCATGAGGATCAGGGGCACGATCACCGCGGCCTGCGCCGCGCTGCTGCTGGGGGCGGGGGGAGGCTTCGCGCCCGCCGACGCCCAGACCGGCGCGCGACACCGCCTTTCCGCCGCCACGCCGGTGGTGGTCGAGTTGTTCACCGCGCAGGGCTGTGACGGCTGCCCCGAGGCCAACGGCGTGCTGGAGCCGCTGGCCGAGACGGCAGGCGTCATCCTGCTGACCTGGCCCGTCGACTACTGGGACTGGCTGGGGTGGAAGGACACCTTGGCGCGTCCCGCCTTCAGCGACCGCCAGCGTGAGTACGTCGAGGCCCTTCGCCTTCGCGGCCCCGCCACGCCCCAGGTGATCGTCGACGGCCGTCGCGTCGTCACCGCCGCGCCGGGGCCCCTGGACGTCGCGCTCTCGGAAGAGGCCGCGCGCCGCGCCGCCCCGCCGGAAGTGGAGTTCCGCGAGTCGGGCGATCGCGTCGGCGTGGGCTCGGGCCGCGCGCCCGCCGGCGGGGCCGACGTGGTCGCGGTCGTCTTCACGCCGGGAGTTCAGACCGTCCGGGTGCAGAGCGGCGACAACCGCGGCAAGACCGTGCGCCAGCCCAACGTCGTCCGATCCGTGGTCCATCTGGGCGCCTGGACCGGTCGGCCCCGGGTCTACGCCTTGCCTGACGGGATCGACGCCTCCGACGGTCTGGCCGTCCTGATCCAGTCCCGCGCAGACCGCCGCATCGTCGCCGCCGCCGCGCGCTGAGCCGCCGCGTCAGCTTCCGTCACTGGCCCGCCTTGCGCGCCTGCGCCTTCACGGCATGATGGTCGCCGAACGGGAGTGCGCACGAATGGGCTGGGGCAGGGGCGTCAGGGCGGCCGTTGCGGCGGGTCTGCTGTGGATCGCGGGCGCGGTCGCGGCCGTGGCCCAGAGCGGCGAGGAATCCGCCGAGGCGCGCGGCGTCTCGCGCCTGACCACCGCCGCGCATCTGGCCGACTGGGGGCGCGAGCGCGACGATCCGGGCGCCCTGATCATGGCCGCCCGCATGGTGGGCGACGTGCCGATGCGGGCCCAGGGCGACGCCGCCCCCTTCTTCACCGCCGACGCGCTGCTGGACGAGGCGCTGGCCATGGCCGACGGCGATCCCGCCTATGCCGCCGCCATCGAGATCGTGCGCCAGGACCCGAAGCGGGGCGTCGTTTCCAGCCCCTATGGCCTGGGTCCGATCGCCACCATGAAGACGATGTCGGCGCGCGAGAACTACGCCTTCGAGGCGCAGGCACGGCCCAACGAGATTCTGCGCGTCGCGGCCATCGGCGACGGGGACGCCCCCCTGGACCTGTCGGTGATCGACGCGTCCGGGCGCGTGCTGTGCCGGAGCGGCGTGGTCGACCACTATCCCGTCTGCACCGTGCGCCCGCGCGCGGGCCGCGTGCGGATCCGGGTGTCCAACGGCGGCGAGATCTGGACCCGCGTCCAGATCCTCAGCAACTGATGCGGGGCGCGGCGGCCCGCTGGCTGGCCGGCCTGGCCCTGGCCCTGGTCCTGACGGGCCCGGCGGGATCGCAGGACCCCGACGCGTCCCCCGAAGCCCTGCGCGCCGAAGCCTATGAAGCGGCGCAGTGGGCGATGGCCTCGGACGCCGCCGACGCGCTGGCCCGCGTCTCCGCCCGCTACGCCGGCGGTCAGGATGAGCTGGGCGCACTCGCCGAGACCCGCGAGCGCCTGCTGGCGCGCCGCGACGGTCAGGAGCGCGATCTGTCCGCCCTGTACGGCGTCGAAGGCGACGACGCGCGGGCCAGGCGCGCCGAACTCAGCGCCGCCTATGACGCCGGGCTTGCCGAGCTGAAGGCCGTCGAGGCTCAGATCGACGCGCGGTTTCCCGCCTATTCGGAACTGGTCGCGCCGCGCGCCCTGTCGGTGGCGGAGACGCAGGCGCTGCTGAACCCCGACGAGGCCATTCTGCTGATCCTCGTCAATCCGGAGGCGACCTATGTCTGGGGCATCTCGTCCGAAGGCGTGGCCTGGGCGCGCGCCGATGATTTGGGCGAGGCCGCGCTGACCGCCTCGATCGGCAAGCTGCGCGCCGGTCTGGCCACCGCGGGCGCGCGCCGGACGGACGACGATCCGACCGTCGATCCCATGATCTGGGCCGGGCGCCCGGCGGCCTTCGACCGCGCCGAGGCGCATCGCCTCTATGCCGAGCTGGTCCGCCCGGTCGAGCACGTGTTCCGGGGCAAGACGACCCTGATCTCGGTGGTGTCGGGTCCTCTGACCGGCCTGCCGCTGGCGCTGTTGTCGACCGAAGCGCCGGGCGCGCCCGACGACGACGGCTGGTTGATCGACCGCTATGCGCTGGCGTCGCTGCCCGCCGCCTCCAGCCTGAAGTCGCTGCGCTGCTGGCTGGTCGTCGGTCCGGCGCGGCGCCCGGGCTGTCCGGCCGGCCTCGCGCCGTCCACACCGAAGGCCGCGCGAAGCCGGCTGCCCGTCGTCGCCTATGGCGCCCCGGCGCTGTCCGGCGCGACGGCCGTCCTGCGCGGCGCGCCGGCCGACGCCGACGAAGTGCGGGGGCAGGGGCGGCTGGCCGACCCGGAGAAGCTGCGCGCCCTTCCGGCCCTGCCGGGCTCGCGCGCCGAGCTGGAGGCGCTCTCGCGCGCCTTCCCGGGCGGTCTGGTCCGCATCGGCGAGGCCGCGACCGAGACCGCCGTGCGCCGCACCGACGCCGAGGCCCTGTCGCGCGCGCGCTTCGTCGTCTTCTCGACCCACGGCCTGATGGCGGGCAGCGCCTTCGCCGAGCCTGGCCTAGTCCTCACGCCGCCAGTCGAACCCAGCGACGACGACGACGGCTACCTGACCGCTTCGGAAGCGGCGGGCCTGCGGCTGAACGCCGATCTGGTCGTCCTCTCCGCGTGCAACACCGCCGCGCCCGACGGTCGTCCGGGGGCGGAGGGTCTGTCCGGACTGGCCCGCGCCTTCTTCTACGCCGGCGGGCGCGCGGTGCTGGTCTCCCACTGGGCCGTGTCCGACGCGGCGACCCAGACCCTGATCGGCCGCACCTTCGCGGGCATCGAGGAGCGCGCGGACCGCCCGGCCTCGCGCGCCCACGCCCTGCGAGACGCCGCCCTGGCCGTCCGCGCCGATCCCCGCTGGCGGCACCCGGCGTACTGGGCCGCCTTCACGCTGGTGGGGGCGCCCTAGGCTCCCGCCTTCTTCGCGAAGCTCCACGCCGCCTCGGCCAGCAGGGGCACCTGCGCGGCCATGGACCTGGCGTGGGCGCTGGCCGCGGTGCCGTCGCGGACGCGGCCGGCGATGCCCTGGCAGATGGCCGCCAGCCGGAACAGGTTGTAGGCGAACAGCCAGTCCAGATTGGTCGGCGGCGCGATCCCCGCCTTGTCGGCATAGCGGGCGGCGGTCTCCTCGACCGAGGGGATGCCCAAGGCCGCGATGTCCACGCCCGCCAGCCCGTTCCTCTGCGTCGCCGGGATGACCCAGGCGATCAGCAGATAGGAGAAGTCCGCCATCGGATCGCCCAGCGTCGACAGCTCCCAGTCCAGCACCGCCCGCACCTGCGGCGCCTCGGGGGCCAGGATCAGGTTGTCCAGCCGGAAGTCGCCGTGCACGATCCGCGTCGGCCCCTGCGGCGGCAGGGTGGCGGGCAGGAACTCGATCAGCCGGTCCATCGCCGGGATCGGATCGATCTCCGACGCCCGATACTGCTTGGTCCAGCGCCCCACCTGGCGCTCGAAATAGTTGCCGGGCTTGCCGTAGTCCGAAAGGCCGATCGCCGCCGGGGCGAAGGCGTGCAGCGCCGCCAGCGCATCCACCTGGGCGTCGTAGATCGCGCGCCGTTCCGACGGCGTCATGCCGGGCAGCTTCAGGTCCCAGAGCACCCGCCCCTCGACCTTCTCCATGACGTAGAACATCGAGCCGACGACGCCGTCGTCCGTGCACAGAGCATAGGGCCGCGCCACCGGAAACCCCTGCGCGTGCAGGGCGGAGATGACCGTGAACTCCCGATCCACCGCGTGCGCGCTGGCCAGCAGCACGCCGGGCGGCTTGCGGCGCAGGACGTAGGTCCGGCCGGGCGTCGTCAGCTCATAGGTCGGGTTGGACTGGCCGCCCTTGAACTGGCGGATCGTCAGCGGCCCGGCATAGCCCTCGACGTTCCCCGTCATCCAGGCGTCCAGCGCGGCGGCGTCCAGCGCATGGCGCGGATCCACCTCGCGCGTGCCGGAGAAGGTGCTTTGGGCGTCTGTCTGAGAGGCGTCGGTCATGGCACGGCGACGATGGCCGCCTTCACCGCCGCGCGCCAGCCTTTCAGCAGCCGTTCTCGCTCGTCGACGCCCATGCGCGGCGTCCAGCGGGCCGGCGCCTCGACCGGATGATCCTCCAGGTCGTCGATCAGCCCGACGCCCAGCGCCGCCAGCTTGGCCGCGCCCAGCGCCGTCATCTCCTGAAACGCCGGGCGCTCCACGGTCACGCCGCAGACGTCTGCCACGAACTGCATGGCCCAGGCGTTCGCCGTGACGCCGCCGTCGACCTTCAGCACCTCCAGCGCCGGCGCTCCGTCCTTTTCCAGCGCGTCCAGCAGGTCGCGGGTTTGATAGGCCAGGCTCTCCAGCGCCGCCCGCACGAAGTGCGCGGGTCCCGAATCGCGCGTCAGCCCCACCACGGCGCCCCGCACGTCCGGCGCCCACCACGGCGCGCCCAGACCGGTGAACCCGGGCACCAGATAGACGCCGCCGTTGTCCTTCAGCGACTGCGCCATCGCCTCGGATTGACGGCTCTCGTCGATCGCCCCCAGACCGTCGCGCAGCCACTGGATCGCCGACCCCGCCGAGAAGATCGACCCTTCCAGCGCATAGGCGACCTGTCCGCCCGCATCGTAGCCCAGCGTGCCCAGCAGTCGGCTGGTCGACGCCACGGGCCGGTCGCCGACGTTGGCGACCAGAAACGCCCCGGTGCCATAGGTGATCTTCGCCTCGCCCGCCTTCAGCGCGCCGTGTCCGACCAGCGCCGCCTGCTGATCCCCCGCCGCGCCGTGGATCGGCAGGGCCGCGCCCAAGACCGAGGCCTCGGACGTTCCCAGCAGGTCGGCGCAGCCGCGGATTTGGGGCAGGGCTGCCGTGGGGACGCCGAACAGGGCGCACAGGTCCGCGCGCCATTCGCGCGTCGTCAGATCCATCAACGAGGTGCGGCTGGCGTTCGTCGCGTCGGTGACGTGGCTCGCGCCGCCCGTCAGCTTCCAGATCAGCCAGCACTCGACGGTGCCCAGCTTGACCTCGCCGGCCTCGGCCCGCGCCCGCGCGCCCGGCACGGCGTCCAGCAGCCAGGCGTATTTCGAGGCGCTGAAATAGGGGTCCAGGATCAGGCCCGTCGCCGCTTGCACCTTGGGCTCATGCCCCGCGCCCGCCAGTCTGCCCGTGACGTCCGCCGTGCGCCGGTCCTGCCAGACGATCGCCCTATGCAGAGGCTCGCCGGTCGCGGCGTCCCACATCACCGAGGTCTCGCGCTGGTTGGTGATGCCGACGGCGGCGAAGCGGCCGACGCCTCCGGCCTTTCGGATCACCTCGCGGCAGGTCTGCAGCGTCGCGTTCCAGATCTCGGCCGCGTCATGCTCGACCCAGCCCGGATGCGGAAAATGCTGCGCCAGTTCGATCTGGCTGACCGCGATGGGGCGCAGACCGCCTTCCGGCGCCGTCTCGAAGGCGATGGCGCGCGTGGAGGTCGTGCCTTGGTCGATGGCGAGGATCAGTTTGCTCATCCCGGCACCTTACGCGCGGCTTCGCCGTGGGGTTAAGTGCGCAGATGCACTCCGCCTCCTTCGACGGCGTCCGCGACGCCGCCCGTCAGCTGTCCGGCGTCGCCGTGCGCACGCCTCTGGTCGAAAGCCCCGCGCTGAACGACCGGCTGGGCGGGCGCGTGCTGCTGAAGTGCGAGACGCTGCAGCACGCCGGCGCCTTCAAGTTCCGCGGCGCCTGGAACCGGATCAGCCGCCTGAGCCCCGAGGAGCTGAAGCGCGGCGTCGTCGCCTATTCGTC
The DNA here is from genome assembly GCA_943371835.1 of Afipia felis. Classification (GTDB taxonomy): domain Bacteria; phylum Pseudomonadota; class Alphaproteobacteria; order Caulobacterales; family Caulobacteraceae; genus Brevundimonas. Next base: position 9,485 of record CALRWJ020000015.1, read on the forward strand.
CGGCAACCACGCCCAAGCCGTCGCTGCGGCGGCGAAGCGCATGGGCACGTCCGCGATCATCGTCATGCCCGCCGACAGCCCGCGCGTGAAGGTCGAGGGCGTGCTGTCGTTCGGCGGCGAGGTGCGCAGCTACGACCGCTATTCCGAAAGCCGCGAGGCCATCGGCGAAGAAATCGCCCGCACGCGCGGCAGCGTCCTGGTCCGCCCGTTCGACGACCCCTTCGTCATCGAAGGCCAGGGCACCGCGGGGCTGGAGATCGTCGAACAGGCGAAGGCGATGGGCGCGGAGATCGACCAACTCGTCTGCGGCACGTCCGGCGGCGGCCTGATCGCCGGCATCAACCTGACGATGGCGGCGCTGAAGCCTGACGTGCCGGTGATCGGCGTCGAACCCGCCGCCTATGACGACACCCGCCGGTCGCTGGCGGCGGGCGAGCGCATGACCCACCCCCCGGTGGAGAAGCCCTCGATCTGCGACGCCCTGATGACCGACCGGCCGGGCGAGCTGACCTTCCCGATCAACCGCCGCCTGAAAGAGGTGGTGACGGTCACGGACGCCGAAGTGGCCGAGGCGGTGCGCCTCGCCTTCCGTACGCTGAAATTGGTGGTCGAGCCGGGCGGCGCGGTGTCGCTGGCGGCGCTGCTGGCCGGCAAGGTGGACGCCCGCGACCGCACCACCGCCCTCGTCCTGTCCGGCGGCAACGTCGATCCCGGCCTGTTCTCCGACATCATCCAGGAGCGCTTCGTCCCATGACCAAGCCCAGCGAACTTCAGTCCCTGATCGGCCACGAGGTCGGCGTCTCGAAATGGTTCGAGGTCGACCAGTCGCGCATCGACGCCTTCGCCAAGATCACGGAGGACGAGCAGTTCATCCACGTCGACCCGGAGCGCGCGAAAGCCACGCCGTTCGGTGGCACGATCGCCCACGGCTTCCTGACCCTCAGCCTCGCCTCGGCCATGAGCTACGACGCGGTGAAGCCGCTGGAAGGCGTGGTGATGGGTGTCAACTACGGCTTCGACAAGCTGCGCTTCCTGGCCCCCGTGCCCGCGGGGTCGAAAGTCCGGGGTCGGTTCAAGCTTCTGTCCGCCGAGGACAAGGGCGGCGGCCGCTGGCTGCTGAAACACGAGCTGACGGTGGAAATCGACGGCGCCGACAAGCCCGCCCTGATCGCCGAATGGCTGGGAATGCAGGTCGTCGCGTGACGGGTGGCGTCGTCGGGCGTTGTGGTCGATAAGACCGGTCCCGTTCACTTTCGGCAGTCTCGTGCACGCACACCACGGCGTCGTCTTCGTTCTGCTCTCCTACGCCGTCGCGGCCTTCGCCGCGTGGACGGCGCTCGATCTGTTCGGACGCGTGCGCGAGCGCGACGGCGGGGCGCAGGTCCGCTGGCTGGCTGTGGCCGCGCTCGCCATGGGCGGCGGCGTCTGGGCCATGCACTTCATCGCCATGCTGGGCTTCGATCCCGGCGCGCCGGTCAGCTATGAGCCCGGCCTGACCCTGATCAGCTTCCTGCTGGCGGTGGTCGGGACGGGGGCGGCTTTCTGGCTGGCGCTGCAGGCCGGTCTGAAACGGGTGCGGATCCCGCTGGCGGCGGCCGCGATGGGACTGTCGGTCGCGGGCATGCACTACGTCGGCATGGCGGCCCTGCGCACCGCCGCGACCGTCGGATGGCGACCGGAACTGGTCGCCCTGTCCGTGGTCATCGCCGTCGGCGCCTCCTGGGCCGCGCTGTGGGCGGCGGGGCGGGACAAGGACGCGTTGTGGCGCACCGGGGCGGCGGCCACCTTGGGCGTGGCCGTCGTGGGGATGCACTATGCCGGCATGGCGGCCCTGGTGCTGCGCCCCACCGAGGCGGCGCAGGCGGCGAGCGGCGCGTCGCCCCTGATGCTGGCCGTCGGCGTCGCGGCCGTGACGTCGACCATCCTGTTTCTGGCGCTGGGCGCCTCCATCGCGGACCAGCGCTCGCGCCTGCTGGACGTCATCGAGGCGGGCGGCGTGGGCTATTGGGAACTGTCGCTGCGCGACCGCATGGTCCGCCTGTCCGATCGCGCGCGCGACATGATGGGTCTGCCGCCGCACGTCACGACCTATCCCTACGACGATCCGCCGTGGGTGCGGCCGGAGAACGTCCAGCCCCGCAGCGAGGCCCTTGCACGCGCGCTGGCGGGCCAGGCGCCCTACGACGTCGAGTTCCGCATGGCCGACACCGGGCGGTGGATTCAGGCCTACGGCTCGCTGATCCGCTCCCGTTCGGGGCGGCCCGTCAAACTGGCCGGCGTCATCCGCGACGTGACGGACAGGAAGCAGGCGTTCGACGATCTGGAGACCAGCGAGCGGCGTCAGAAGCTGCTGATCAACGAACTGAACCACCGGGTGAAGAACACCCTGGCGACCATCCAGTCGATCGCCGCCCTGACCGCCCGTCGCGCCGGTTCGCTGGAGGAGTTCGGCCGCCAGTTCCAGGCCCGGCTGATCGCCCTGTCCGAGACCCACAACCTGCTGACCGCCCAGGGTTGGGAACAGGCGGCCCTTCGGGATCTGCTGGAAAAGGAGCTGCGGCCCTATCCGCCCGGCCAGGTCCAGCTGCAGGGTCCGCATCTGGTCCTGGCCTCGGCCCAGGCGCTGGCCATGGGCATGGTGATCCACGAACTGGTCACGAACGCCGCCAAGCACGGCGCGCTCAGCGTCGAGGGCGGCTCCATCGTGGTGACCTGGACCGATCGCGGCGTCGACGGCCTGCACTGCCTGGACTGGATCGAGCGCGACGGCCCGCCCGTCTCGGCGCCCAGCCGCACGGGCTTCGGCTCCCGCCTGATCTCCACCAGCGTCCGAGGCGACCTGGGCGGCGAGGCCGAACTTGACTGGGCTCGAACGGGGCTGCGGGTTCGGCTGACCTTCAATCCGAAGGCGCGGTGAGGCGGGGGCTCATTCCCCCAGGCACCTCAGCGCCACTTCCAGGTTCCGCAGGCCGTCCTCGCCGGTGACAGCCGGAGTCTCGCCGGTGCGGATGGCGTGCGCGAAGGCTTCCAGCTCCTTCTTCAGCGGCTCGTTGGGCCAGCTCATCACGCCGCGCGTGGAATAGCTGCCGTCGGGCTGCTGGCCGAAGTATTCGGTGACCTGGCGGGTCATCAGGTCGGCGACCACGAATTTGTTCGGCGTGGCGACCTGCAGGGTGCGGGTCTTGTAGGGCGTGACCCAGTTGGTGGTGATGTGGGCGATGGTGCCGTTCTCCAGCCGGAATTGCAGCAGGGCGGTGTCCTCGCGCTCCGCCTTGGTGCGGGCCAGCTGGGGCTGGACCTCGACGATCTCCGAATCCGTCAGATGGCGGATGATGTCGATGTCGTGGACCGCCAGGTCGATGACCACGCCGACCTCGCCCATGCGCGGGGGAAAGGGGCCGACGCGGGTGATCTGGATGGAGATGATCTGCTCGTCGGCGATGGCGCGCTTGACCGCCTCGACGGCCGGATTGAACCGCTCGACCTGACCGACCATCAGAACGCGGTCGTTGGCCTTCGCCGCGTCGATCAGGCGCTGGGCGTCGGCCACGGTGGCGGCGATCGGCTTTTCGACCAGCACGTGGACGCCGCGCTCCAGCAGCGCCACGCCCACGTCCGCGTGCGTGCGGTTGGGGGTCGAGATGACGGCGGCGTCCAGCCCCGCCCCGGCGAAGGCGTGCACGTCGTCCACGCCCGTCGCGTCATAGACGTCCGCGACGCCCCGCGCCGTCGCGGCGTCGGCGTCGAACACGTGGGTCAGGCGGAAGTCGCGGATGTCGGACAGGACGCGCGCATGGTTGCGGCCCATGACGCCGGCGCCGGCGACGCCGACCTTGAGGGGAGCGATCTGAGGGGTCATCCGCGTCTTCTAGCCTCAGCCGGCGAAGCTGGCGATCGCCGCGACCACCCGGTCCTGCGTCGCCTCGTCCAGGTCCGCGTGCATGGGCAGGCTTATGACCACGTCCTTCAGCCGCTCCGTGACGGGCAGGCCGCCGGCGCCCTGCGGGAATCGCGCATAGGCCGGCTGCATATGCATGGGCACGGGATAATAGACCGCGGTCGGCACGCCCTGCGCCTTCAGGTGCGCGGCCAGCCCGTCGCGGTTCTCGTGCTCGACCGTGTACTGCGCCCAGTTCGAGACATTGCGCGCCGGCAGGCGCGGCACGGCCGTGACGTGCGGGGCCAGCAGGTCGTTGTAGCGCGCCGCGATCCGCATCCGCGCCGCGATCTCGTCGGGGAAGACCCGCAGCTTTTCGATCAGGACGGCCGCCTGGATGGTGTCCAGCCGGCTGTTCATGCCGATGCGCATCGCCAGGTACTTCGGGTCGTGCGCGAACTCCGCCGCGCCGGCCTTCATGTCCTTGGCCACGACCTTTCCGTGGACGCGCAGGCTGTCCATCTCCTGCGCCAGGTCCTCGTCGTCGGTCAGCACGGCCCCGCCGTCGCCGTAGCAGCCCAGCGGCTTGGCCGGGAAGAAGCTGGTCGTGGTGACGTCGGCCCACTTGATCGGATGCTCGCCGCCGATCGTGCAGCCGAAGCCCTGGGCCGAATCCGAGATCAGCTTCAACCCGTGCCGATCGCAGATCGCCTTGATCGCCGGATAGTCCGCCGGCTGACCGAACAGATCGACCGCGATGACGACCCTGGGCGTCAGCTTGCCTTCGGCCTTCACCGCCTCGATGGCGGCCTCCAGCTTCTGCGGGTCCATGTTGTAGGTGTCGGCGTCGACGTCGACGAAGATCGGCGTCGCGCCCAGCCAGGGAACGATCTCCGCCGTCGCGGTGAAGGTGAAGCTGGGCACGAACACCGCGTCGCCGGTGCGGACGCCCCAGGCGATCAGCGGCAGGATCAAGGCGTCGGTGCCGTTGGCGCAGCCCAGCGCGTGCTTCGCCTGCCCGAAGGCGGCCAGCTCTTCCTCGAACTGCCGCACCTGCGGACCCATGACCCAGGCGCCGCCCTCGACGGCCGCCATCACGGCGGCCTCGATCGCGCCGTTCAGCCGGCGGCGCTGGGCCTGAAGGTCGATGAACGCCATGCTCATGGTCGTCTCCTGCAAATCCGGGCGCGCCTTAGCGCGAACCGTCCGCACCCGACAAATCGCGAGGGGTCACTTCGCGTTGCGGGTTGCAACGGCGCACGCTAGGACCGGCAGGGGGCGTGTCCAGCATCGAAGGTCGAACGGTGAATCAGTCGAATGCTGCGCCCGTCGTGCCCGCGGCATTTCTGGACCGCGACGGCGTCCTGATCGAGGACGTCGGCTATCCGCACCGCGAGGATCAGCTGCGCCTCATGCCGGGGGCGGCCGAAGCGGTGCGCCGCCTGAACCGCCTCGGCTATCTGTGCGTGATCGTGACGAACCAGTCGGGCGTGGCGCGCGGGATGTTCTCGCTGGAGCAGATGCACGCCTTCAACGCCCTGCTGGTGCGCAGGCTGGCGGCCAGGGGAGGGATCATCGGCGCGGTGTACGCCTGCCCCTATCATGCCGAAGCCTCGGTCGAGGAATGGCGGCATCCCGACCATCCGGAGCGCAAGCCGAACCCCGGGATGATCCTGCGCGCCATGGCCGAGCATCGCATCGACCAGTCGCGCAGCTTCCTGATCGGCGACCAGCCCTCGGACGTCGAGGCGGCGCGGCGGGGCGGCATTCCGGGCTTCACGTTCGAGGGCGGGAACCTGGACGACTACGTCCACGAGCTGTTCGGCGGCTAGAATTCAGCCCGCGATGAAATAGGGTGGGAGAATGACCCAGTCCTACGTCGACCGCCGCTTCGTCAGCCCCGACGGGCTCAGCCTTTACGCCCGTGATTACGCGCCGGCGGCCGGCCCCACGAAGCTGCCGGTCATCGCCATCCACGGCCTGACGCGCAACTCGGCGGACTTCGGCGGCATCGCGCCGGATCTGGCGCGGGCGGGGCGGCGCGTGCTGGCGATCGACGTGCGCGGCCGCGGCCTGTCGGACCGTGCGCCCGATCCGATGACCTATCAGCCGGCGGTCTATGCCAAGGACGTGCTGGCGCTGATGGAGCAGGCGGGCATCGAGCGCGCCGTCTTCATGGGCACGTCCATGGGCGGGCTGATCACCATGGCGCTGGCCGCCATCCGATCGAAGGTCATCGCCGCCGCGATCATCAACGACGTGGGGCCGGAGGTGGCCAAGGAGGGTCTGGCCCGCATCGCCGCCTATGCCGGGCAGCCGGTCGACACGCCGACCTGGGCCTCCGCCGCCGAGTACGCCAAGCGGCACAACGCGGTCGCCCTGCCGCACTATTCCGACGCCGACTGGGACGCCTTCGCCCGCCGCGTCTTCCGCGAGGGGACGGACGGCGCCCCGATCCTGGACTATGACCCCGACATTTCCGTGCCGATCCGGGCGATGGGCGCCAAGGGGCTGGTCCCGAACCTGTGGCCGATGTTCGGGCGTCTGGCCAAGGGACGGCCGACCCTGCTGATCCGCGGCGCGACGTCCGATCTGCTGAGCGAGCCGATCGCCGCGAAGATGCGCAAGCGCGCGCCGTCCATGGCCTATGCCGAGGTGCCCGGCGTCGGTCACGCGCCGATGCTGGACGAGCCCGAGGCCAAGGCGGCGATCTTCGAGTTCTTGTCGGACGTGCCGTAAGGCCGGATGTGCACCCGGAAATTTCCGAGTGCACATGGTGCACATTCGGGCTTGGGGGCGGAATGTGCACTCTGATTTTTCGAGTGCACATGGTGCACATCGGGTGGGGTGAGGCGGCGCATTCGGCCACCTTGGCACGCGCCTGCGTCAGGAGCGGTCGGGGCGGAGCCGCCCCCTCTTGACCGCGGACGCGGTCTGTCCTCCCCACGCGCCTGCGCGCGCGGAGAGGTGACGGTCAGTCCGGCACGTTCGCCTCAAGCTCGTCCAGCCAGACCCGCGCCGAGGCGTCGGAGGGCGCGCGCCAGTCGCCGCGCGGCGACAGAGATCCGCCCGTCACCACCTTCGGGCCATTGGGCAGGGCCGAGCGCTTGAACTGGCTGGTCTGGAAGAAGCGGATCAGGAATTTCCCCAGCCAGTGCTTGATCGTGGCGAGGTCGTATTCGACCTTTTCATCCTCCGGCATCCCGGCCGGCCAGTGGCCGGTCGTCCGGTCCTTCCACGCCTGCCAGGCCAGGAAGGCGACTTTGGACGGCGTGAAGCCGTAGCGGCTGATGTGGAACAGGAAGAAGTCGTTCAGCGCATAGGGGCCGACGGTGTCCTCCGTCGACTGCATCTTCCCATCCTTGGCCGGCACCAGCTCAGGCGAGATTTCGGTGTCCAGGATGGCGCGCAGCGTCGGCGTCGCCGCCTCGCCCACCAGCCCCTTGTCGGCGACCCAGCGGATCAGGTGGCGGATCAGGGTCTTGGGCACGCCGGAGTTCACGCCGTAGTGGCTCATGTGGTCGCCGACGCCGTAGGTGGCCCAGCCCAGCGCCAGCTCCGACAGGTCGCCGGTCCCGACCACGAAGCCGCCGTGCAGGTTCGCCAGCCGGAACAGATAGTCGGTGCGCAACCCGGCCTGGACGTTCTCATAGGTGACGTCGTGCACCGCCCGTCCGTCGGCGGCGGGGTGGCCGATCTCCTTCAGCATCAGCTCGGCGGTCGGACGGATGTCCAGTTCCTCCGCCGTCACGCCCAGCGCCGTCATCAGCGCCCAGGCGTTCGCCTTCGTGCCGTCCGAGGTCGCGAAGCCCGGCATGGTGTACGCCCGGATGCCCGTCCTCGGCAGTCCCAGCCGGTCGAAGGCGCGGCAGCAGACCAGCAGCGCCTGCGTGGAATCCAGCCCGCCGGACACGCCGATGACGACCGTCTTTCCGTTGGTCGCCTTCAGCCGTCGCATCAGGCCCTGCACCTGAATGTTGAAGGCCTCGAAACAGTCCTTATCCAGCCGCGCGGGATCGTCGGGGACGAACGGGAAGCGGTCGAGGGGACGGCGGAGCTCGCCCTCGGCGGACCCCTGTCCCTGCTCGCGAATGGCCACCTCGACGAAATCGCCGGGCTTCACCTCGCGGCGCGCCGCGTCGGCGAACGTCCCGTTGCGCAGCCGATCCAGGCCGATGCGGTCTACGTCGACGTCCACGATCGTCAGGTGCGAGGTCAGGGCGAACCGTTCGCCCTCCGCCAGGCGCGCGCCGAGTTCGTGAACCGTCGCCTGACCGTCCCACGCCAGATCGGTGGTGCTTTCCCCCCAGCCCGAGGCGGTGAAGACATAGGCCGCCATCGCGCGCGCGGACTGACTGGCGCACAGCAGGGCGCGCTCGTCGGCCTTGCCGATCACTATGTTGGACGCCGAAAGGTTCAGCAGGATGCGCGCGCCCGCCAGCGCCTGCCGCGTCGAGGGCGGCTGCGGCGACCAGAAGTCCTCGCAGATTTCGACGGCGAAGGCGAACTCAGGCCGGTCCTCGACGCGAAACGTCAGGTGCGGGCCGATGGCGCCGAAGTAGCCGGCGAACTGCGTGCCCGATCCTTCGTGCAGTTCGGGCCCCGCCGGGGCGAACCAGCGCTTCTCGTAATATTCGCGATAGTTCGGCAGATAGGTCTTGGGCACGACGCCCCAGATCCAGCCGTCGGCGGCCACGATCGCGGCGTTGTACAGCCGTTCCTCGTGCCGGACGGGCGCGCCGAAGACGACGATGATGCGGTTCGCCTTGGCGTGCTCGATGATCCGCGCCGCCTGACGCTCCACCTCGTCCAGCAGGGCCGCCTGCATGTGCAGGTCGTCCAGCGCGTAGCCGGTCAGGCTGAGTTCGGGGAACACGATCAGGTCCACGCCCTCCGCCGCCGCCTGGTCGATCAGGCGGATGTGCTCGTCCGCGTTCGCCGCGGGGTCGGCGGTGTGCACCACCGGCGTGGCGGCGGCCACGCGCACGAAGCCGTGGGTGCGGGGGCTGAAGAAGGGGTGGGCCTTGGACATTCCGACTTTCCGCTGCTCTCCGCCATATAGGGCCGACGGCGCACGCGCCGCCACCTTTCGCCATCCTCCGGCGAGGCGAAGCCGAGACCGGGGGACCCAGCGGCGCGCGGGAGCGCGACCCTGTCGCAAGCACCCGTGTTTCGCCGCCGTCGCGGCGCGGCTGGGTCCCCCGGTCGCTCCTGCGGAGCGCCGGAGGATGACGAAAGGTGGGAGTGACCTTTCCCTTCGTCCCCGCTATCGCAGTGGCCATGACCGACGCGACCAAGAAGGGCTGGTTCTCCCGCCTGACCGAGGGCCTCAGCCGTTCCTCGAAGCAGATGACCGATCAGGTCGTCTCGGCCTTCGTGAAGGAGCCGCTGAGCGAGGCGGCGCTGGAAGGGCTGGAGGAGCACCTGCTTGAAAGCGACCTGGGCCCCGCCGCCACCGATCGCATCGTCGCCCGGTTCCGCGACCTGCGCTTCAATGCGGGGGCGAACGAGCGCGAGGTGAAGGAGGCGCTGGCCGACGCGGTGCACGCCGAACTGGCGAACCATCAGGCCGCTTATGAGCCGCTGTCGGGGCCGAAGCCGTTCGTGACCCTGTTCGTGGGCGTCAACGGCTCGGGCAAAACCACGACGCTGGGCAAGATCGCCGCCGACCTGACCGCGCAGGGCGCCAGGGTGATGATCGTGGCCTGCGACACCTTCCGCGCCGCCGCCCGCGAGCAGCTGAAGGTCTGGGCCGAGCGCTCGGGCGCTACGTTCGAGAGCCGTCGCGACGGCGCCGACGCCGCCGGGCTGGCCTTCGACGCCTATACGCGGGCCAAGGCGGAAGGGTTCGACGTGGTGCTGATCGACACCGCCGGCCGCCTGCAGAACAAGTCCGCCCTGATGGACGAGCTGTTGAAGATCGTGCGCGTGCTGAAGAAGATCGATCCGGACGCCCCGCACGAGACCCTGCTGGTGCTGGACGCGACCGTCGGCCGCAACGCGCTGGAGCAGGAGAAGATCTTCGGCCGCACCGCCTACGTCTCCGGCCTGGTGATGACCAAGCTGGACGGCACGGCGCGCGGAGGAGTGCTGGTGCCCGTCGCCCAGGCGTCGGACGCGCCGATCAAGCTGATCGGGGTGGGAGAGGGGATCGAGGATCTGCAACCCTTCGACGCGCGGGCCTTTTCCCGCTCCCTGGTCGGACTGGAGGACGCCTGATGAGCGCCGTCGCGAACAAGAACGCCTCGACCGTGCGGCAGCTGGTCGATTTCGGCGCCCTGCTGGCCTTCATGGCCGCTTATGCCGTCAACCGCTTCGTGCGCGGGCTGGAGGGGGATCAGGCGCTGGTCCAGGCGACCTGGGTGCTGGTCGCGGCCTCGGCGCTGGCGCTGCTGGTCGGCTGGATCGTGGAGAAGCGGCTGGCGCCCCTGCCGTTGCTGGCGGGCGGCTTCGCGCTGATCTTCGGCACGCTGACGCTGATCTTCCACGATCCGGTGCTGCTGAAGATCAAGCTGACCATCCAGAACGGCCTCCTGGCCGCCGTCCTCCTGGGATCGCTGCCGTTCGGGCGCTATCCGTTCAAATATCTGCTCGAGGGCGCCTTCCGCCTGACGGAGGCGGGCTGGCGCGGGCTGACGCTTCGCTATGGCCTGTATTTCGCGGCCGTGGCGATCGTGAACGAGGTCGTCTGGCGCACGCAGACGGACGACGTCTGGGTCGCCTTCCGCGGCGGCCTGTGGATCGCCTCGGCCGCCTTCGGCATCTGGCAGGTGTTCTTCATCATGAAGCACATGATCAAGGACGAGGACGTGGCGCCGACCCCCGCCGACCCCGGATTGTGACGCCTGGCGCGGACGATCCGTCGTCAAACCGTAAAGCGCGGCTGATAGCCATGCCCCGGTTCAGTGCAGGGGATGCGGCATGGTGAAGTCAGGCAAACAGGCGCGGCGTCAGGGGGCCCTGGCCGAATCGCCCAGCCATCAGATGCACCGCGCGCTGCAGCTGGCGCTGGACGTCTATGCGGAAGAGGTCGGCGCCGACGGCCCGACCCAGCGCCAGTTCGCCGTGCTGGAGGCCGTGTCGGTCCAGTCCGGCCTGACCCAGACCGATCTGGTCAAGGCCACGGGCATCGACCGCTCGACCCTGGCCGATCTGGTGTCGCGCATGACGGCCAAGGGCCTGCTGTCGCGAGAACGCTCCGCCCTCGACGCCCGCGCCATGGCCGTAAGCCTGTCGCCTGAAGGACAGGCGATGCTCGACGCCGCGCGTCCCCGCGTTCAGGCCGCCGACAAGCGGATCATGGCCCTGCTGCCCAAGGGCAAGCGCGACGCCTTCCTGGAGACGCTGTTCGATCTGGCCGCCGCCGCCGACGCCGCCCCGGAACAGGCGAAGCTGGCCGCCAAGGCCGAGAAAAAGCGCCTGAAGGATCAGCGCAAGGCCGAAAAGGCCGCGAAGAAATCCGACAAGCCCGCGGGCGCCAAGGCCGCCAAGCCGGCGAAGAAGCCGAAGAAGGCCGCCAGGTCCGATCAGGCGGGCTGACGTCCGCCCACGCCGACCGCCGGGCAGACGGAGCGGAACCCCGCCGCCGCGAAGCGCACCATGTAGTCGCAGGCGGTCTCCAGATCGCCCGACCGCGCCAGCCCGCCGGACAGTCGGTCCAGCCGCCCGGTCTCGCCCAGCGTCAGCGTCAGCGCGCCCGACAGCATGTGATAGGCCCAGTACAGATCGACTTCCCGCGACTCCGGCAGGACCTGCTTCAGCAGTTCGATCAGCCGACGGATCGCCGGGTCGAAATAGCGCGCCATCGTCTCGCCGCCGAAGGTGGGGTTGGCGTTGGTCTGGGCCACCAGGGCGGAATAGTGCTTCCACCCGGGGCCGCCCTTCAGCGACCACTGGAACGGCGGTCGCAGGAACGCCTCCAGCAGCCCCTCGAGCGTCATCCCGCCCGGCCCGGGATCGCGGGAATAGCGGTCGATCGCCGCCACCCGCTCGCCGTTCCAGATCTCGGCCCGCCGCAGAAAGACCGCGTCGAAAAGCTCGCGCTTGGACCCGAAGTAGTAGTGCACCAGGGCCGTGTCGACGCCGGCCTCGCGCGCCACTTCGCGGATGGTGACGCCATAGAAGCCGTGCTTGGAGAACAGGTCCTCGGCCGCGTCCAGGATGGACGCCGCGGTGTCTCCGTTCCCCCCGGCCTGGGCCTTGCGCGGTCGACCACGGCGGGCGGGCGCGGCGTCGGCGGGCGGGGCGTCGAGCTTGGTCATGCCCGACCTTGGCCCGGCGACCGCCGGTGTGCAACGGCGCCACACCGCGCCGTCCTGTGCGCCGCGTCCAAGCGGAAGCGTTTGACAGCCCCCTGAAAGCGGTTACGTTCCGGGAAAATCATTGAGCGCTGAATAAAAAGCGCCGTCGGGCTGAAACATCAGGAACTGGGGTTACACAATGAGAAAATTCGTCAAGGCCGCCCTCTTCGCGGGCGCCGCCTGGAGCGCGATGGCCGGCATGGCCGCCGCCCAGGATGCGCCGACCACGGAAGACGCCGCCTCGGTCGACGAGATCATCGTCACCGCCCGCCGTCGCGACGAAGCGCTGAAGGACGTGCCGATCGCCGTCACCGCGCTGTCCGCCGACCGTCTGGAGCAGACCGGCGCCGTCGACATCACGGTCCTGCAGCAGCAGACGCCGAACGCCACGGTGCAGATCGCCCGCGGCTCGAACACCACGCTGATCTCCTTCATCCGCGGCATCGGCCAGCAGGACCCGCTGTGGGGCTTCGAGCCGGGCGTGGGCCTGTACATCGACGACGTCTACGTCGCTCGCCCGCAGGGCGCCGTGCTGGACGTGTTCGACATCGAGCGCATCGAAGTGCTGCGCGGACCGCAGGGCACGCTGTACGGCCGCAACACCATCGGCGGTGCGATCAAGTACGTCACCAAGCGCATGGGCAACGAGCGCGACTACTGGCTGCGCGGCGAAGTCGGCAGCTACAACGAGCGCAACGTCATGGGCTCGCTGAGCGTGCCGCTGAGCGACACCCTGTCGGTCGGCGTCGGCGCCGCGCGCTATCTGCGTGACGGCTACGGCAAGAACCTGACGACCGGTCAGGAGCACTACAACAAGGACGTCACCGCGTTCCGCGCCAGCGTGGAGTGGGCGCCGACCGACGACCTGTTCTTCCGTCTGGCCTATGATCGCGTCGAGGACGGCTCGGCCCCGCGTCACGGTCACCGCGAAGTTCCCTCGCTGACGGGCGGTTACCTGCCCCCGGCCAGCGTCTACGACACCCAGGCCGGCCTGCTGGGCGAGCAGCGCGTCGAAACCGAAGGCACCTCGCTGACGGCCGAGTACAGCATCAACGACTCGCTGACGTTCAAGTCGATCACGGCCTATCGCTCGGGCGACACGTCGACCGTCATCGACTTCGACGAGACCCCGCTGCCGACGCTGGACGTTCCGGCCATCTACTCCGACGACCAGTTCACGCAGGAGTTCCAGCTGCTGTTCGAGGGCGATCGTCTCTCGGGCGTCGCCGGCCTCTACTATCTGGACGGCACGTCGTCCGGCGCGTTCGACACCCTGGCCGGCAACCTGGGTCTGGCGATCGCGGCGGCGGGTTCGATCGACACGAAGTCCTACTCGGCCTTCGCCGACTTCAGCTACGACCTGACCGACCGCCTGCACCTGTCCGTCGGCGGCCGCTACACCTCGGACGAGAAGGACGCGCAGGTCCTGCGCCTGTTCTATCTGGGCGCCACCCGCACGCCCTACACCGGCGGCGCCGCCCGCCCGGTGTTCGCCACGCGCACCAACTACACGGCCAACGACACCTTCGAGAAGTTCACGCCCCGCGCCAGCGTGTCGTATGACTTCAGCGACGACATGACCGGCTATGCCTCGGTCAGCCAGGGCTTCAAGTCGGGCGGCTGGGACATGCGCGGCGACGCCGCCCTGGTTCCCCAAACGGTCGACGGCTACGACCCCGAAGAGGTCACCAACTATGAGCTGGGTCTGAAGGGCAGCGCCTTCAACCGCCGCCTGTCGTTCTCCTCGGCGGTCTTCTATTCGGACTTCTCGGACATGCAGATCACCACGCAGCAGGTGGCCACGGCACCGGCTGTGGGCATCGCCTCGGTCGTCGACAACGTCGGCCAGGCCACGATCTGGGGCGTCGAACTGGAAGGCTCGGCCTTCCTGACCGACAACCTGACGGCCAACTTCTCGGTCGGCTATCTGAAGAATGAGTTCGACGAGTTCATCACCCTGATCACCGGCACGCCGGTGGACATCTCCAGCACCCGCGAGCCCCAGAACTCGCCGGAATGGACGGGCTATCTGGGCCTGACCTGGTCGGGCGACCTGCGCGGCGGCGCCCTGCGGATCACCCCGTCGGTGTCCTACCGCTCCGACTATCACCTGTTCGACATCCCGGACCCCGTCCTGGATCAGGACGGCTACGCCCTGGTGGACCTCAGCGCCACCTGGACGGACCCGTCGGAGAAGTGGGAAATCGGCGTCTTCGGCCGCAACCTGACCGACGAAGAGTATCGCGTCGGCGCCTACAACTTCCCGGGTGCGACCTACAACAACTCGGTCAGCGCCTTCTACGGCCCGCCGCGCACGATCACGGCGCGTCTGACCTACCGCTACTGAGCGTCTTGAGATCCTGAACGACTGGGCGGCGCATCTTCGGATCGCCGCCCATTTTTTCTGGCGGAACGACGCGTTAGGGTCGTCCGAAACCACGCCCGGGGAGGGGCCCAGACCATGACCGACGCCGCGCAGACGACCGTCCGCCCGGGCTACCGCTTCTACGTCCTGGCGGTGCTGATCCTGGTCTACATGCTGAACTTCCTGGATCGTCAGATCATCGGCATCCTGGCCGCGCCCCTGAAGGCGGAGTTCGGCCTGTCGGATTCGCAGTACGGACTGCTGGGCGGCATCGCCTTCGCCAGCGTTTATTCCACGCTGGCCATTCCGCTGGCCTGGCTGGCCGACCGATTCAGCCGCGTGTGGATCATGACGGGCGCCCTTGCCGTCTGGTCGGGCTTCACCGCCCTGTGCGGCACGGCGACCGGCTTCGGCCAGCTGTTCCTGTACCGAATGGGCGTCGGCGTGGGCGAGGCGGGCGGCGTGGCCCCGGCCTATTCCCTGATCGCCGACTATTTCCCGCCGCACCAGCGCGCGCGCGCCCTGGCGGGCTTCGCCTTCGGCATTCCGCTCGGCACCGCGGCCGGGACCCTGGTCGGCGGCCTGCTGGCGGCCGAGTACGGCTGGCGCACGGCCTTCATCGTCGTCGGCGTGCTGGGCGTGATCCTGGCGCCGGTGATGCGCCTGACCATCCGAGATCCCAAGCGCGGCGGCGCCGACGCGCCCCGTGCGGTCGACGCCGGCGTGGCCGCCGACGCCGCCCCGGCCGCGCGCGGGTCGAGCCGCGTCGGCCGCGTCGCCGGTCTGGCGATGATGGGGCTCGGCGCGGGACTGATCGCCCTGGCGGCGGCGATCCACTTCGGCGGCCTGACCCTGGCCGACTGGCGCGTGCTGGGGTTCGCCGGCCTGCTGTCTCTGGTGATCGGGATTTCCCTGCTGATCGCCCAGGTCACGGCCTCGGCGGTCTTCCCCAAGAAGAGCTTCTGGCTGCTGGCCTTCGGCGCGGCGTCGTCGTCGGTCTGCGGCTACGGCGTGGCCGGCTGGCTGCCGCTGTTCTTCATGCGCAGCTTCGACCTGACCCTGAAACAGGTCAGCTGGTACTATTCCGGCATCGCCCTGATCGGCGGCGTCTTGGGCATCTGGCTGGGCGGCATGATCGCCGACAGGCTGGCGCGGCGCGGAAAGGGCGCCTATCCGCTGGTGCCCGCCGTCGCCTTCCTGATCTCGGCGCCGTGCTTCATTCTGGCGATGAACTCCGACTGGCTGATCGCCCAGCTGATCCCCGGGGGCGGGACGCAGGTGCAGGCCCTGACGGTGGCCTTCCTGATCTTCCTGATCCCGACGGGCCTGAATCTGGCCTGGCTGGGTCCGATCACCGCGTCGGTCCAGCACCTGGTGCCGGCCCCGATGCGCTCGACGGCGTCGGCCCTGTTCCTGCTGGTCAACAACCTGCTCGGCATCGCGGTGGGCTTCTACTATTTCGGCGCCGTGTCCGACCTGCTGGCGCCGCGCTTCGGCGAGGAAAGCCTGCGCTGGGCCATCTACACCGGCATGGGCTTCTACCTGCTGGCGGCCGTGCTGCTGATCGGCGCCTCGCGCACGCTGAAGCGCGACTGGGTGGACTGACGCCCCCCGGGGTCGGGGGCGGTTGCGCCGCTCTCGACCCGCCGCCTATAAGCGCCCGGACTTCCTCCCCCAACGGCGGCGCACTCTCGATGAACATCCACGAATACCAGGCCAAGCAGGTGCTCAAGGGCTTCGGCGTGCCCGTCGCCGACGGCGTCGCCATCACCTCGGCGGATCAGGCCGAGGCCGCCGCCAAGCAGTTGCCGGGACCGCTGTGGGTGGTGAAGAGCCAGATCCACGCCGGCGGGCGCGGCAAGGGCAAGTTCAAGGAGCTGGGCCCCGACGCCAAGGGCGGCGTCCGCCTGGCGTTCTCCATCGAGGACGTGGTCAAGAACGCCCGCGACATGCTGGGGAACACCCTGGTCACCGCCCAGACGGGCGAGGCCGGCAAGCAGGTGAACCGCCTCTACATCGAGGACGGCGCCGACATCGCGCGCGAGCTGTACCTGTCGATCCTGGTCGATCGCGCCGTGGGTCAGGTGGCCTTCGTCGTCTCGACCGAAGGCGGCATGGACATCGAACAGGTCGCCCACGACACCCCGGAAAAGATCGTCACCGTCGCCATCGATCCGACGACGGGCGTGACCGACGCCGACGTGGCGAAGCTGTCGGACGCCTATGGCCTGGACGGCGCCGCGCGCGAGGACGCCAAGACCCTGTTCCCGGCGCTCTACAAGGCCTTCGTCGAGAAGGACATGAGCCTGCTGGAGGTCAATCCGCTGATCGTCATGGAGAACGGCCGCATGCGCGTGCTGGACGCCAAGGTCAGCTTCGACGGCAACGCCCTGTTCCGCCATAAGGACATTCAGGAACTGCGCGACGTCACCGAGGAGGATCCCAAGGAGATCGAGGCCTCGAAATACGACCTGGCCTACATCGCGCTGGACGGCACCATCGGCTGCATGGTCAACGGCGCCGGCCTGGCCATGGCGACGCTGGACATCATCAAGCTGTACGGCGCGGAGCCCGCCAACTTCCTGGACGTCGGCGGCGGCGCCTCGAAGGAAAAGGTCACGGCGGCGTTCCGCATCATCACCTCGGACCCCAACGTCGAGGGCATCCTGGTCAACATCTTCGGCGGCATCATGCGCTGCGACATCATCGCCGAGGGCGTGGTGGCGGCGGTCAAGGAAGTCGGGCTGAAGGTGCCGCTGGTCGTCCGTCTGGAGGGCACTAACGTGGAGCTGGGCAAGCAGATCCTGCGCGACTCCGGCCTGAACGTCATTCCGGCCGACGACCTGGCCGACGCCGCGGAGAAGATCGTCAAGGCGGTGAAGGCGGGCTGACGCCGCCTTTTCGCCTTTGGCGACCGGTACTATCGCCCGATGCCGATGGAGCCGACCGCATGAAGACCGCCTTCGCCCTGACCGCCCTGAGCCTGCTGCTGGCCACGCCCGCGGCGGCGGACCCCTATGACGACTTTCTGAACCTGTGCGTCGCGTCGGGCGGCGATCTGGCGGGCGCGCAGGCCAAGGCGCGTGAGGCGGGCTTCAACGACGCGCCTCAGGAGGTGGCGACCCAGTTCCGCCTGCCGGACTTTCCCGACGCCGTCGCCCTGACGCGCGGCGAGGGCACGGCGACCGAGATTCTGGTCGTCGGCACGGCCCCGCGCCAGGACTTCGGCGCCATGACCGGCACCACCTGCATCCTCGTCGCGCCGTCGCTGGCCTCGGCCTCTGCCGAGACCCGGCTGGAGGCGAAGCTCGGCTTTCCCGCCTTCACCGACGGCGCCGCCGGCGCGCCCATGTGGTATCTGACCGGCGGACCCGACGTCTGGCGGTCCGAGCCTCAGCTGGTCGGCGCGTCGGACGCGCGCATCGCCGAGGTGGCGCGCGAGCGCCCCGTCTCGATCTTCGCGGTCCTGCCGGTCGGGCAGGGGGCCGGCCTGATGTACGGCACCCTGAAGTGAGGCCTGCGCCGGTCTGCCAAGGCCACGCTTTGTGGATCGACGTTCAGCGGTTAGGGTGAGGCCAGACCGGGGGGACCGGTTCAAGAACCACATCATCGAGGCTGTTCAAATGTTCGCTTTCCGCTCGCCCGTCAAAACGGGCGTCATGGCCGCTTGCGCCGTCGCCGCCATGGGCTTCGCCCTGCCGGCCGCCGCGCAGGACCCCATGTTCGACCAGTTCAAGACCGTCTGCATCGCCGGCGACGGCGCCGCCTCGCGCGCCGCCGCGGCGGTCGAGGCCGACGGCGGCTGGATGGTTCTGGATCCCGCCATGTTCGGCGCCGACGCCCCGTTCCAGAACATGCAGGCCTGGATGAAGATGGTCGACGGCGGCTTCCGACTGGTGATGACCGGCGACATGAGCGAGGACATGGGCGCCATGGGCACCATGAACATGTCGGTCTGCGCCGTCGGCGGCCAGCCCGCGAACGCCGCCGCCCTGGAGGCGGCCGTGAAGTCCTGGACCGGCGCCAGCGGCCCGCTGCCCGAAATGGACACGCCGGAGTTCCGCGGCTACGGCGTCACGCTGGAGAACGGTCGGCCCAAGCCGATCGACCCGAACATCACCGAAGACGCCCTGGGCATGCAGATGATGACCGGCGACATGCGCCTGCTCATGGTCGGCGAAGAAGGCGACGTGACCATGGTGATGTACATGGAACCGAAGATGTAAGCGCCGCCCGGGCCTCGGCCCTGACGGCGGGGAAGGGCGGTCGCGGCGACGCGGCCGCCCTTCGTCGTTCCGGCGACGTCGCGGGGGTGGCGTCCCGCGCCTGGATCGCCTAATCACGCGCCCGGCGACGCCGGTCGTCGTCCTCCTCCCGCCGCGATCCGAAGGCCCGGAATGTCCATCCTCGTCGACAAGAACACCAAGGTCATCACCCAGGGCATCACCGGCGCCCAGGGCACCTTCCACACCGAACAGGCCATCGCCTACGGCACCCAGGTCGTCGGCGGCGTGACCCCCGGCAAGGGCCGCATGACCGTGCTGGAAGACGTCCCGGTGTTCGACACGGTAAGGGAAGCGGTCGAAAAGACCGGCGCCGACGCCTCGGCCATCTACGTGCCGCCGCCTTTCGCCGCCGCCGCCATCCTGGAGGCCATCGAGGCCGAGGTGCCGCTGATCGTCTGCATCACCGAGGGCATCCCCGTGATGGACATGGTCAAGGTCAAGGCCCGGCTGGAAACCTCCAAGTCGCGCCTGATCGGCCCCAACTGCCCGGGCGTGCTGACGCCGGGCGAGTGCAAGATCGGCATCATGCCGGGCAACATCTTCAAGAAGGGCTCCGTCGGCGTCGTGTCGCGCTCGGGCACCCTGACGTACGAGGCGGTGTTCCAGACCTCCAACGCCGGCCTGGGCCAGACCACGGCCGTCGGCATCGGCGGCGATCCGGTCAAGGGCACCGAGTTCATCGACGTGCTGGAGATGTTCCTGGCCGACGACGCCACGGAGTCCATCATCATGATCGGCGAGATCGGCGGCAGCGCCGAGGAAGACGCCGCCCAGTTCCTGATCGACGAGGCCAAGAAGGGCCGCCGCAAGCCCATGGCCGGCTTCATCGCGGGCCGCACGGCCCCTCCGGGCCGCACCATGGGCCACGCCGGCGCCATCGTGTCGGGCGGCAAGGGCGGCGCCGACGACAAGATCGCGGCCATGGAGGCGGCGGGCATCCGCGTGTCGCCGTCCCCCGCCGCGCTGGGCGAGACCCTGCTGGCCGCGCTGAAGGGCTGACGTCGTCAGGCCTCGTCGGTTGACGGGGCCGCGCCCATCTCGCCTGATCCCGGCGTCGAAACCGGGAGGACGCCTCATGCGCGACCTGCTTCTCGCCGCCTTGCTGCCCGCCGTCGCCGCCTGCGCGCCCGCGGCGGCGCAGGACCCGCCCGGTGCGGCGACCACCCAGGTCGGTCCCCTGACCGTCGTCCTGCTGGGCGACTACGTCGGCAAGCCGGTCCGCATCTTCGCCGACGGGCGCGTGCTCGCGGATCGGCGCTTCACCTTTCCGCCGCCGGGGGCGGAGGAGCGTCTGGATATCCGAAGCGGCCCGGTCGGCACGGTGCGGCTGCGCGTCGAGATCGACGGATGCCCCGCGGCATGGGAACGGGACTTGGTGGTCGCGCCGTTCAAGCCGGCGTCGCTGATTTTCGACGGGTGCGCCGTCCGGGCGTTGCCGGCCGAGTGATCAGCGCGATTTTCCGCGAATTTCGCCCCGCTTCGGCCATGACCTGCGGGCGAATGGCGCTTATATGAGCGCCGGCCCCCCGCAGACGTGCGCGCGCGGGCCGATGGGACGATAGAAGAGACGATGGCTGACGACGCCGGACGGCTGAACCAGGTCTTTGCCGAGACCAGCTTCCTGTACGGCTCGAACGCCGCCTTCATCGAGGACCTGCATGCCCGCTGGGCCGACGACCCGTCGTCGGTGTCCGGCGAATGGCGCGACTTCTTCGACCAGCTTCGCGACCGCGCCGAGACCGTGAAGGCCTCGGCCGGCGCCGGCGGCTGGGGCCGCTCGGTCAACCGCGAGCCGACCGAAGAGACCGGCGTCTTCGACGGCCGCTGGCCCGCGCCCAAGCCCGACCCCAAGGCCGCCCGGTCGGCGCCCGCCGCCGCTCCGGCCGCCGCGCCCTCGGCCGACGCGATCCGCGCCGCCGCTCAGGACTCGATCCGCGCCCTGATGCTGATCCGCAGCTATCGCGTGCGCGGCCATCTGCAGGCCAATCTGGACCCGCTGGGGCTGGAGCCGCCGGTTCACAATCCGGAGCTGACGCCCGAATTCCACGGCTTCGGCCCGGGCGACATGGATCGCCCCGTCTTCCTGGACGGCGTGCTGGGCATGGAGACCGGCACCATCCGCGAGGTGCTGTCGATCCTGAAGAGCACCTATTGCGGCAACGTCGGCGTGCAGTTCATGCACATCGCCGAGCCGGAGGAGAAATCCTGGCTGCAGCAGCGCTTCGAGGGCGCCGACAGCCAGGCCCGAACCGGCTTCACCAAGGAAGGCAAGCTGGCCATCCTGAACAAGCTGATCGAGGCCGAGGGCTTCGAGCGGTTCCTGCACAAGCGTTTCCCCGGCACCAAGCGCTTCGGCCTGGACGGCGGCGAGTCGATGGTCCCGGCGCTGGAGCAGATCATCAAGCGCGGCGGCGCCCTGGGCGTCGACGAGATCGTGCTGGGCATGGCGCACCGGGGCCGCCTGAACACCCTGGCGGCGGTGATGGGCAAACCCTATCGCGCCATATTCCACGAGTTCCAGGGCGGCTCGTCCGTCCCGTCCGACATCGAGGGCTCGGGCGACGTGAAGTACCACATGGGCGCCAGCTCGGACCGCGAGTTCGACGGCAACCGCGTGCACCTGTCGCTGACCGCCAACCCGTCGCACCTGGAGATCGTCAATCCGGTCGTGCTGGGCAAGGCGCGCGCCAAGCAGGCGTTCGACATTCGTGAGGCGCACGCCGGCGTGGCCGAGCCGCAGGGCGTGCTGGACCGGTCCAAGGTGCTGCCGTTGCTGATCCACGGCGACGCGGCCTTCGCCGGCCAGGGCGTGGTGGCCGAATGCTTCGCCCTGATGGGGCTGAAGGGCTATCGCACCGGCGGCACGATCCACTTCGTCGTCAACAACCAGATCGGCTTCACCACCGCGCCGCGAAACAGCCGCTCGTCGCCCTATCCGTCGGACGTGGCGCTGATGGTCCAGGCGCCGATCTTCCATGTGAACGGCGACGACCCGGAAGCCGTCGTCTTCGCCGCCAAGGTGGCCGCCGAGTTCCGCCAGAAGTTCCACAAGGACGTGGTGGTGGACATGTTCTGCTACCGCCGCTTCGGTCACAACGAGGGCGACGACCCGACCTTCACCCAGCCGCTGATGTATTCGAAGATCCGCGCCCTGCCGTCGACGCGCGAGATCTACGCCCGCCGCCTGGTCGAGGAGGGCGTGCTGACCGCCGAGGAGGTCGAGGCCGAGGTCACGCGCTTCGAAGCCTTCCTCGACGCCGAGTTCGAGGCCGGCAAGACCTTCGAGGCCAAGAAGGCCGATTGGCTGGACGGTCAGTGGAAGGGCGTCGGCCTGCCCGAGGACGACGAGCGTCGCGGCAAGACCGCCGTGCCGCTGGACAAGCTCAAGTCGCTGGGCGAGCGCCTGACCTCCATCCCGGCCTCGGTCGACGTGCACAAGACGCTGAAGCGCGTCTATGAGGGTCGGCGTGAGGCGATCGAGAGCGGCCAGGGTCTGGATTGGGCCACCGCCGAAAGCCTGGCCTTCGCCAGCCTGCTGGACGAGGGCTTCCCCGTCCGCCTGTCGGGTCAGGACTCGGTGCGCGGCACCTTCTCGCAGCGCCACTCCGGCATCGTCGATCAGACCACTGAGGAACGCTGGTCCCCTCTGAACAACCTGCGCGAGGGCCAGGCGCCGTTCGAGGTCATCGACTCGGCCCTGTCGGAGGAGGCCGTGCTGGGCTTCGAGTACGGCTACAGCCTGGCGGACCCGAACACCCTGGTGATGTGGGAGGCGCAGTTCGGCGACTTCGTGAACGGCGCCCAGGTCGTGATCGACCAGTTCATCTCGTCCGGCGAGCGCAAGTGGCTGCGGATGTGCGGCCTGACCATGCTCTTGCCCCACGGCTACGAAGGTCAGGGTCCGGAACATTCGTCGGCCCGTCTGGAGCGCTTCCTGCAGGCCTGCGCCGAGGACAACATGCAGGTCGCCAACTGCACCACCCCGGCCAACTATTTCCACATCCTGCGTCGCCAGATGCAGCGGCCGTTCCGCAAGCCGCTGATCCTGATGACGCCCAAGTCGCTGCTGCGGCACAAGAAGGCGACCTCGGCCTTGGCCGACCTGGCCGAGGGCAGCTCCTTCCACCGCGTGCTGCACGACGACGCCCAGACGCGTCCGGACGTGGCGGGCGTCGCGATCAAGCCGGACGCCGACATCCGCCGCGTCGTCCTGTGCTCGGGCAAGGTCTACTACGACCTGCTGGAGCGCCGCGAGCGCGACCAGGTCGACGACGTCTATCTGATGCGTCTGGAACAGTTCTATCCGTGGCCGATGAAGTCGCTGATGACCGAACTGGCCCGCTTCCCCAACGCCGAACTGATCTGGTGCCAGGAAGAGCCGCGCAACATGGGCGGCTGGACCTTCGTCGATCCGTGGTTGGAGCTGACGCTGGAGAAGCTGGACGTGAAGGCCAAGCGCGCGCGCTACGTCGGCCGCCCGGCCTCGGCGTCGACCGCCGCGGGCCTGATGAGCCGCCACCTGAAGGAACTGGACGCCTTCCTCACCGACGCCTTCGCCCGCTAAGCTAGACCGACCCTCCCCCGAAAGACCCGATCATGGCCGACATCCTGACTCCCACGCTTGGCGAATCCGTCACCGAGGCGTCCATCGCCAAGTGGACGAAGAAGGCCGGCGACCCGGTGCGCAAGGATGAGGTCCTGGTCGAGCTGGAGACCGACAAGGTCTCGCTGGAAGTCGTGGCTCCCGCCGACGGCACCCTGAGCGAGATCAAGTTCGCCGAGGGCGCGACCGTCACTCCGGGCGCCGTCCTGGGCGTGGTGTCGGAGGGCGCCGCCGCCGCTCCGGCGAAGAAGGCGGACGCGCCCAAGGCCGAAACCAAGGCCGCCGCCCCCGCCGCGTCGGGCGGCGCTTCCGTCGCCGTCAACGTCCCGACCATGGGGGAGAGCGTGGCCGAGGGCACGGTCGGCGCCTGGCGCAAGACGTCGGGCGAGGCCGTCGCCAAGGACGAACTGCTGGTCGAGATCGAGACCGACAAGGTCGCAGTCGAAGTCTCCGCCCCCGCCGACGGCGTCCTGACCATCACGGCCGAGGCCGGCGCCACGGTCACGCCGGGCGCCCAGCTGGCGACCATCGCCGCCGGCGCCGGCGCCGGGACCTCCACCTCGGCCGCCCCGTCCGCCAAGCCCGCTGGCGCCAATTCCGGCTCGGCCCAGATCGCCTCGACCGACGCGCCGCACCTGTCGCCCGCGGTCCAGCGCGTGGTCGCCGAATCCGGCGTCGATCCGAAGTCGATCGCCGCGACCGGACCCAAGGGCAACATCACCAAAGCCGACGCCCTGGCCGCCGCCGCGGCGCCCCAGAAGACGTCCCAGCCCGCCCCCGCTGCTCCGGCCCCCGCCGCCGCGCCGTCCGCCCCGCGCGCCGACCAGCCGCGCGAGGAGCGAGTGAAGATGACGCGCCTGCGTCAGACCATCGCCCGTCGCCTGAAGGAATCGCAGAACACCGCCGCCCAGCTGACCACCTTCAACGAGGTGGACATGACCGCCGTCATGGCCCTGCGCGCGCAGTTCAAGGACCAGTTCGAGAAGGCTCACGGCGTGAAGCTGGGCTTCATGTCCTTCTTCACCAAGGCGGTGGTCGCCGCGCTGAAGGAAATTCCGGCCGTCAACGCCGAGATCGACGGCACGGACATCATCTACAAGAACCACTACGACATCGGCGTGGCCGTCGGCACCGACAAGGGTCTGGTCGTGCCGGTCCTGCGCGACGCCGACACGCTGTCGCTGGCGGGGATCGAGAAGGGCATCGGCGCCTTGGGCAAGGCGGCGCGCGACGGCGAGCTGACGCTGGACCAGCTGCAGGGCGGCACCTTCACCATCACCAACGGCGGCACCTACGGCTCGCTGATGTCGACGCCGATCCTGAACGCGCCGCAGTCGGGCATCCTGGGCATGCACAACATCGTCCAGCGCCCCATGGCGGTGAACGGGCAGGTCGAGATCCGGCCGATGATGTACATCGCCCTTAGCTACGACCACCGCATCGTCGACGGCAAGGAGGCCGTGACCTTCCTGGTGCGGGTCAAGCAGCTGCTGGAAGACCCGGCGCGGGCCCTGCTGGATCTGTGACGCGATGGAGCAGGCGGGGCCGAAGATGGTCGAAATCGCCTGCTTCACGGAAGCCGACCACGCGGACCTCGCCCGGCGGTTCCTGCGCCGCAGTGGAGTGAAAGCGACCGTTCCTGACCCCCTTTTCAGTGTGGAGAGGTTCGCGTCTCGTCAAAGACGGCTCTACGTCCCCGACGACGATGAGGAGAAGGCGCGAAGGCTGCTCCGGCAGGTCCTTTCGGGCGAGTTCGCCAAGGACGACCCATTGAGCGGCACCCGACGCGGGTTGGGGGCTGCATTGTCCGAAGCTCTCCGGCCCGCATCTGGCTATGAACCTCCGTCACGGCGGGCCGGCTTGGCGCCGGTGGTTTTGATCCCGCTCGTGTTCGTGGCCTGGCTGTTCGCAACCTGGATCCACCAGTCCCTGACCGCGCGGGAGGCTCAACCACGTCAACACGCCGATCGCCTGGTGCTGGATCGCTGGAGGTGACCTGCCTCGTTCCAGGGAAAGCCGCCGCTGGACGGGAACTGCTGCATGCCATCTGCTGAAAACATGACGCTGACGGAGATCGCCCGCTTTCACGACCTTGTGGAGGGCGACCTCGCGCTCGCGTTCCTGCGCGCCCACGGGATCGAAGCCGAGATGGCCGGCCGCGCGCACGCCTCGGTCGATCCGGTGATGCAGCGCGCGCTGGGCGTGCGGGTGATGGCTCCCCAGGCCCAACGAGACGAGGCGCTGGCGCTTCTGGCGCGGGCCAGGTCCGGCGAGTTCGCGACCGACGACGGCGACGACTTGGCGTCACGCGATGCGCCCGCCCACGCCGCGGGCGGCCTGATGGCGCTCGCCACGGCGGCGACGGGAGGTTTCTCCGGAACCAGCCTGCCGCGTCGGCTGAAACCTGTGCACTGGGTCGGCTTCGTTCTGGTCGCCGCGCTGGCGCTCACGTGGCTGCTGCAGCTCCTGCCACAGAGCTGAGTCCTGCCAGCACCTCTTCCGTGTCCTGGCCCAGCGCCGGCGGCGGGCGGTCGTAGGTCACCGGCGTCTTCGACAGGCGGATGGGGCTGGCCACGGTGCGGACGGGGACCGACAGGTCGGCGCGAATCTGCTCGACCTCCAGCCCCCGATGCACGGCCTGCGGCTCGGCGAAGACCTGATCGATCGTGTTCACCGGCCCGCACGGCACGCCGGCGGCCTCCAGCAGCGCCATCAGCGCCTTCATGTCGTGCCCGGCGGTCAGGGCCGACAGCGCCGCCGTCAGCGCCGCGCGGTGCTCGATCCGGGCCGCGTTGGTGACGAAGCGCGGATCGGTCCCCATCTCCGCGGCGCCCAGCGCGCCGCACAAGGCCCGGAATTGCCCGTCGTTGCCGACCGCGATCACCACCATGCCGTCCGTACACGGAAAGGGCTGGTAGGGCGCCAGGTTGGGGTGCGCGTTTCCCATCCGCGTCGGCGCCTTGCCGGACACGAAGAAGTTCGTCGCCTGGTTCGCCAGCATGGCCGCCTGCACGTCGAACAGGGCCACGTCCACGTGCTGCCCCTCGCCCGTCGTCCGCGCGTGCAGCAGCGCCGCAAGGATGGCGTTGGACGCATAGAGGCCCGTGAAAAGGTCCACCACCGCCACCCCCACCTTCATCGGCTCGGCGCCCGGCGCGCCGTCCGGCTGGCCGGTGATCGACATCAGACCGCCCATGGCCTGGATCATGTAGTCATAGCCGGCCCGATGCGCGTCCGGCCCGTCTTGGCCGAAGCCGGTGATGGAGCAGTAGACGAGCCGCGGGTTCACGAAGGCCAACGACGCCCAGTCCAGCCCGTACTTCTTCAGCCCGCCGGTCTTGAAGTTCTCGACCACCACGTCGCAGGTCGCGGCCAATCTGCGCACGGCGTCGGCCCCCTCCGGGGTGGCGATGTCCAGCTCGACGGACTTCTTGCCCCGGTTGGCGCACAGGAAATAGGCGGCGTCCCCGCGAGTCCCGTCCGTCTTCGTCGTGAACGGCGGCCCCCACAGGCGCGTGTCGTCGCCCGCGCCCGGCCGCTCGATCTTGATCACTTCCGCGCCCAGATCCGCCAGCGACTGCGTCGCCCACGGCCCCGCCAGAACGCGCGAAAGGTCCAGCACGCGGACCCCGCTCAGCGGGCCGCTCACAGGCCCGGGTCCCAGACCCCCGCCTCGCGCATGCGGCACTCGCGCGCCTCTTCGGCGCGGCCGCCCATGTCGCGGGCCATCTTCTTGATCTCGTCGGACACCGTGGTCTTGTGCACGCCGGGCACCACGGCGTGCAGCGCCGCCAGCGCAGACAGGCGCGCCAGTCGTCCGGCGAAGCCGAGCGCGTGCCCCAGATGCTGGACGTAGCTTTCGCCCACCTCGCGCGGGTGATCGGCGAACAGGCGATTCAGGGTTCGGATCATGGTGGGCAGGATAGCGCGCCGGGCGTCCGCCCTCTACCCGTCCCGGTCGATCTGGCCTAAACCCCGCGCCAACGAGGGTCGGCGACGCCCGCCGCCCGACCCGCCCCACTGTCCAGGATTTCGACCATGGCCGACGGCGCCGCCACCTCCGCAAAGGGCTTCCGCTGGGACGATCCGCTGGACCTGGACGGCCGCCTGACCGACGACGAGCGGATGATCCAGGAGGCGGCGCGGTCCTATGCCCGCGAGAAGCTGCTGCCGCGCGTCGTCGCCGCCTTCCGCGACGAGACCTTCGACCGGTCGATCATGACCGAGCTGGGCGAGATGGGCTTCCTCGGCGCGACCCTGCCGGAGCAGTACGGCGGCGCGGGCGCCAGCCACGTCGCCTATGGCCTGATCGCGCGCGAGATCGAGGCGGTGGACAGCGGCTATCGCTCGGCCATGTCGGTGCAGTCGTCGCTGGCCATGTATCCGATCTACGCCTTCGGCTCGGAGGAGCAGCGCATGCGCTGGCTGCCGCGCATGGCGGCGGGCGAACTGATCGGCTGCTTCGGGCTGACCGAGGCCGACGGCGGCTCGGACCCCGCCTCGATGAAGACCAAGGCGGAAAAGGTCGCGGGCGGCTATCGGCTGAACGGCGCCAAATACTGGATCACCAACTCGCCCATCGCCGACCTGGCCGTGGTCTGGGCCAAGCTGGACGGCGAAATCCGCGGCTTCGTCGTCGAACGCGGCATGGAGGGCTTCACCACCGACAAGATCGGCGACAAGCTGAGCCTGCGCGCCTCGGTCACCGGCGACATCGGGCTGAACGACGTGCTGGTGCCGGAAGAGAATCTGCTGCCGGGCGTGAAGGGGCTGCGCGGGCCCTTCTCCTGCCTGAACAAGGCCCGCTACGGCATCAGCTGGGGCGCGATGGGCGCGGCGGAGTTCTGCTTCCACGCCACGCGCGACTACGTGGCCGAGCGCACCCTTTTCGGCCGCCCCCTGTCGGCGCGCCAGCTGGTTCAGAAGAAGCTGGCCGACATGCAGACCGAAATCTTCCTGGGCTTCGAGGGCGCGCTGGCCCTGGGCCGTCGTCTGGACGCCGGCGACTGGTGCCCGGAAGCCATCTCGATGATGAAGCGCAACAACTGCGGCAAGGCCCTGGCCATCGCGCGCGAGGCCCGCGACATGCACGGCGGCGCCGGCATCACCGGCGAGATGCACGTCATGCGCCACGCCATGAACCTGGAAACGGTCAACACCTACGAAGGCGCGCACGACGTCCACGCCCTGATCCTGGGCCGCGCGATCACGGGCCAGGCGGCGTTCTAGCGAGCGTCAGGAACCGTCTGCTTGCTCGCCACCGTGCGCCGCGCCATCGTCGGCGGCGAAACGGGGGAGAGCGCATGACCGACGTCGCGAGGGAGGACGACGCCTTCGCCCAGCTGGGCGCGGCGTTCGCGGGTCGGTCGGCCCTTTTGCTGGAGGACGACCCGGCGCTGGCCGAGCACGTCGAGGCGCGGCTGCGGCGGGCAGGGTTCGCACGCGTGGACCGTTTCGACGCCGGCGAAGGCGCTTTGGAGGCCGCGGGTTCACATGCCTACGACGTGATGATCCTCGACCGATTGACGGCCGGGCTGGACGGACTGGAGACGCTGAAGCGCCTGCGGGCCTCGTCGGGGCCGTCGGCCCAGGCCCCGGCGCTGATGCTGACGGCGCTGGGCGGTGAGCGGCAGAAGGTGGACGGCCTTCTGTCCGGCGCAGACGACTATCTGGCCAAGCCCGTGGGCGACGAGGAGCTGCTGGCGCGCATCGCCGCCCAGCTGCGTCGCTCTGCCCGCGCCGCCGCCCCGTCCGCGCCCGCCGAGCTGACCAACGGCCCGTTCCGCCTGTCGCCGGGCGCGCGGACGCTGAAGTGCGCCGACCGCGTCGTCGACCTGTCGCCGCTGGAGTTCGCGATCGTCTCGGAACTGATGGGCGCGCGGGGCCAGCCGATCACCAAGACCATGTTGTGGGACCGCTGCTGGGTGGAGTGGAACTTCCTGCCCGACAACTTCGTCAACATCATCGACGCCCGCATCTCGGCGCTGCGCAAGCGCTTGAAGGAGCAATGCCCGGAGGTGCCCGACGAGATGCACCCCCTGATCGTGTCGGCGCGCAGCCAGAGCCTGGTGTTCCGCGATCTGGGCGCGGCGACCTGACGTGATCGGGGGCGGGTTCCGCATCTGGCTGGGGCGGCGCACCCTGGCGCAGCTGTCGGTGGCCGTGGGCGTGCTGGCCGCGCTGGCCCTGACCGGATCGCTGGTGGTGACCGGGCTGGCGGTGCGCGCTGAACAGCGCAAGCAGGCCGCGCTCGCCGCCTTAGCGGACTACGCCGCCATGGCGTCGAAGCTGGGGGCCGACGCCGGTTTGGCCGAGGGCGCGGTGACGGCGGCCGACGCCGCCTATTTCTCGACCTGGCTCGCGGCCTTTCAGGACGGTCCGGCGGCGGCACAGAACGACGTGTCGCTGGAAGAGACCTGCCGCACCGGGCGCGGCGGCGCGGGGGTCCGCCTGATCCGCGCGCCGGTCGGCAAGCCGGCGGGTCTGGCGGCGCTGGAGGACGCGCCCGCCCGACGCCTGCCCGCGTTGGGCGAGGACGTCTATGCCGTGCATCTGGCGCCCGGCCGGTTGTGCCCGCGCCGCGCGGTCGACGTGGTGGTCGTCGCCAAGGCGGTGGGCGCGCTGGACGTCCGCGTGGGGCGCGTCGTCGCGCCGCTGGGCCAGGCCTGGGTCTGGGCCGTGGGGGCGGTCGCGGGCGCGGCGGGACTGATCCTGATCACCGCATTCGCGGGCGCCTTCGTGGCGCGCGGACGGCTGGCGCAGGGCCTGGACGCCGTCAGCGCGGCGCTGGAGGGCGCGGCCGTCGGCGATCTGTCGCGCCGCGCGCCCGAAGAGGGCGTGGCTCCGGAGCTGGAAGACCTGACGCGCGGCGTGAACCAGACGCTGACGCGGCTCGACGATCTGCTGTCCTGGCTGAGGGATTCGTCGGATCAGCTGGCACACGACTTCCGCACCCCCCTTGCAAGAGCGTCGGCGCGGCTGGAGGCGCTGGAGGAGGCGTCGACCGCGTCGGAACGCCGGCGGCTGCTGGCCGAGACGCGGGCGGACCTGGCCCGCCTGAGCCAGTCGATGGCCGAGACGTTGATGCTGCGCGACGGCCAGGCGTGGGCGTTCGAACGCATCGACCTGGCCCAGCTGGCCCGCGCCACGGCGGAGCTGTACGAGCCGCTGGCCCAGACGCGCGGCGTGACGGTGTCGGTCGACGCCGAGCCGGTCGAAATCCTTGGCGTCCGCTCCCTGATCCAGCGGGCGCTGGTGAACCTGGTCGACAACGCGGTGAAATTCTCGCCGGACGGCGGCGCGGTGACGCTGAGCGTGAGCGGCGAGCCCTCGGGGGCCGTCCTGGTCGTGGCCGACCAGGGTTCCGGCTTCGGCGCCGCGCCGGCGGTCGGGAGCGACAGCCACGGCATGGGCCTGCCCTTCGTGCGCGCGGTGATGCGGCGGCACGGCGCCGCGCTGGAGATTTCGTCCGGCGCGCCCGGCACTGTCGTCACGGCGCGTTTCTCGCGCTAGCGTGGTCGCGAACAGGGGATCCGCATGCGTCGCACCGTCCGTCACACTCTCTGCCTGACCGTCTGCCTGGGCGCGCTGGCGCCGGCCGCCGCCGCCTGGGCCCAGACGGCCCCCGTGCCGTACGACCAGCGTCGCGGCGTCTTCACCTTTGCGGCCGGCCTGGAGAAATCCCTGCCGGCCGTGGTGCAGGTGACCACGCTGGGCCAATCGCAGGGTCCGACCTCCGCGGGTTCGGAGCCGCAGGCCATCGCCACGGGTTCCGGCGTCATCATCGACGCGCGCGAGGGCATCGTGGTGACCAACCACCACGTGGTCGAGAACGGCGCGAAGTTCACCGTCGACATGCTGGACGGCCGGCTGATCGACGCGACCCTGATCGGCGCCGACAAGGCGACCGACGTCGCGGTGCTGAAGATCGACGCCCCGGGTCTGACGCAGGTCGAGATCGCCGATTCCGACACCCTGCGCACCGGCGACGTCGCCTTCGCCGTCGGCTATCCGCTGGGTCTGGACCAGACCGTGACCATGGGCGTGGTGTCGGGCCTGAACCGCTCGGGCCTGGGCGACGCGGTGGAGGACTACATCCAGACCGACGCGGCGGTGAACAGCGGCAACTCGGGCGGGCCGCTGCTGGACAGCCGGGGGCGGCTGATCGGCATCAACACCTCGATCCTGTCGGGCGGCGGCGGCGGCAACGACGGCATCGCCTTCGCGGTGCCCACCCGCATCCTGCTCTACGTCGTCGGCCAGCTGCGCGAGTACGGCGAGGTGCGGCGGGGCGAGATCGGGGCCATCCTGGGCTCCCTGACCGCCGACAGGGCCCGCGAGCTGGGCCTGCGGATCGTGCGGGGGGCCGTGGTGCTTGACGTCGCGCCCGGGTCTCCGGCCGAACAGGCGGGACTGCGCGCCGGCGACGTCGTCACGCGCGTCCAGTCGCGCCCCGTGGCGAACGCGGGTTCGGTGCTGGCCACGGTCGGCATCGCGGCGCCGGACAGCCGGCTGAACGTGACCTGGCTGCGCGACGGGCAGGAGATGTCGGGACAGGTCCAGGTCCGCATGGCGTCGCCCCAGACGGTGACGCTGGGGGCCGACCGTCTGGTCTCGCGCGGCGCGACCTTCGCGGCTACGGCCGGCGACGTGCCCGGCCTGCTGGTCGAATCGGTCGGCAGCGGCTCGCCGGCGGCTCAAGGCGGCCTGCGGGCCGGCGACGTGGTCACCGCCGTGGACGGCACGCCCGTGTCCAGCCTGGCGGCGGCCGGACTGTTCGAGGCCGAGGGCGCCCGGACGCTGACCGTGCGACGCGGCGAGGACGAGCTGACGATTTCGATCTGAAAGGCCTCAACGAAGACGCCCGCCGCCGCCTGGAGGGGGAGGGGTGGCGGGGCGGACGTCTCGCTTGGAGGAAGCATCGGCCCGCCGGAGCCCTAAGCGGTGTGAACCGGGGGGCTGGGGGGGCTGTTCAGGATCCAGGTTCACTCCGAACCCCGGCGAGCCGATGAGGCGACATTCACGGGCCAAGGGGGCGCGTCAAAGTCCGAAACGGGGCCATTTCGTGTCCCCTGACGCCCTCTGGCGCCGGGCGGGAATCGTGCCCATCCTCTAGGCATGAGCTTTGAGGCCCTGCCCGACTCCAAGGCCGGTCCGGTTTTCTTCGACCGGCGCGAGCTTGAGCGCATCCTGCGCGTCTATGGGCGCGGCATCGCGGCGGGCCAGTGGCGCGACTATTCGGTGCTCAGCCACGACGACGCGGCCGAGTTCGCCATCTTCCACCGCTCGGGCGACGCGCCGCTGTATCGCGTCGAGAAGCGACCGGCCCTGCAGCGCCGACAGGGTCAGTGGGCCGTCTACGGGTCGGGTGGCCAGGTGTTGAAGCGCGGGCGCGAGCTGGACGTCGTGCTCAAGGTCTTCGACGCCCGCCGCTTCAGCGTCGTCGATTAGCGCGGCGCCAGGCGGATCGCGCCGTCCAGACGGATGCACTCGCCGTTGATGTAGGTGTTCTCCGCCAGATGCAGAGCCAGGGCAGCGTAGTCCTGCGGCGTGCCCAGACGCTTGGGGAAGGGGATCATTGCGGCCAGGGCGTCCTGAACCTTCTGGTCCATGCCCGCCATCATCGGCGTCCACATGATGCCCGGCAGGATGGTGTTGACCCGCACGCCCTCGTTCATCAGGTCGCGCGCGATCGGCAGGGTCATGGCGTAGACGCCGCCCTTGGACGCCGAATAGGCGGCCTGGCCGATCTGGCCGTCCTGGGCCGCGACCGACGCCGTGTTGACGATGGCCCCGCGCTCGCCGTCCTCCAGCGGGTCCAGCGTCACCATGCCCGCCGCCGACTGCGACAGGACGCGGAAGGTGCCGAACAGGTTGATCGAGACCGTCTTCTCGAACTGCGCCATGTCGTGGGCGCGCGGCTCTTGCGTCTCGCGGTTGCGGCTGACGGTCTTCTGTCCCGTCGCGATGCCGGCGCAGTTGACGGTCAGGCGCTCCTGACCGTGGGCGGCGCGGGCCTTGGCGAAGCCGGCGGCGACGCTCTCGTCGCTGGTCACATTCACCTCGCAGAAGACGCCGCCGATCTCCCTGGCGATCGCCTGGCCGCGCTCGACGTTCAGGTCGAAGATGGCGACCTTCACGCCCTTGGCCGCCAGCGCGCGCGCCGTGCCCTCGCCCAGGCCCGAGGCCCCGCCCGTCACCACCGCCGCGATCGACCCGTCGAGTTTCATGGAGAGAGTCCCTATGTTCGGCCTGAACCGTTGAGTTGCGCGAGGGTTTAGCGGCCATGACCGCCGATGCCAAACCGATCGATCCCGACGAGGTGCTGGACCCGAGCCGGGCGCTGGTCCCCTCGGTGCAGAAGGTCAACGAGCGGCGCGTGACGCGCGGCTTCTGGCCAAAGATCCGGCGCGTCGCCACGCGGGTGCCCTTCGCCGACCGCGCCCTGTCGGTCTGGTACGCCGCGCGGGACCCGGAGACGCCGGCGGCGGCCAAGGGGATCATGCTGGCGGCGCTGGCGTATTTCGTCCTGCCGGTGGACGCCATTCCCGACATCTTCGCCGGCATCGGCTTCACCGACGACGCGGCGGTATTCGCGGCGCTGCTGGCCACGCTCGGCGGCAACGTGCGCAAGCGGCACCATGAGCTGGCGCGGGACGCGCTGAAGCGGCTCGAAGGCTGAGGTCACGCCTTCGCCGCCTTTCGTGCTATAAGGCCGGTCCTTCCCGAACGCGGATCGATCTTCCTTGAGCCTGACCCTCGACCTGACGCGCGCCAATCCCGTGGCGACCGCCCCCGTCAACCTGACGGGGCTGACGCGCGAGGGCCTGCGTCAGGCGCTGATCGACGCCGGCGTCTGCCCGCCCGAGAAGGCGAAGATGCGGGCCTCGCAGGTGTGGCGCTGGATCCACCACTACGGCGTCACCGACTTCGCCCAGATGAGCGACGTGGCCAAGGAGACCCGGGCGAAACTGGCCGAGGCCTTCACGCTGGCCCGGCCCGAGATCGTCGAGCGCCAGGTGTCGAAGGACGGCACGCGCAAATGGCTGATCCGCACGGCCCCGGGCATCGAGATCGAGACCGTCTACATCCCCGACGTCGGCCGCGCGGGCGCCCTGTGCGTGTCGTCGCAGGTCGGGTGCACCCTGAACTGCACCTTCTGCCACACCGGCACCCAGAAGCTGGTCCGCAACCTGACCGCCGCCGAGATCGTGGCCCAGGTCCAGGTCGCGCGCGACGACCTGGAGGAATGGCCGTCGCCCAAGGAAGACCGTCGCCTGTCCAACATCGTCTTCATGGGAATGGGCGAGCCGCTCTACAATCTGGACCACGTCGCCGACGCCATCGACATCATCTCGGACAACGAGGGCATCGCCCTGTCGCGGCGCCGGATCACGGTGTCGACGTCGGGCGTCGTGCCGCAGCTGCCGGCGCTGGGCGACCGCACCGCCGCCATGCTGGCGATCAGCCTTCACGCCACCAACGACGCGCTGCGCGACGTGCTGGTGCCGCTGAACAAGAAGTATCCGCTGGATCAGCTGATGGCGGGCATCCGCGCCTATCCGGGCCTGTCGAACGCGCGCCGGGTGACGTTCGAGTATGTCATGCTGAAGGGCGTCAACGACAGCCCGGAAGAGGCCCGCGCCCTGGTCAAGCTGATCCAGGGCATCCCGGCCAAGGTCAACCTGATCCCGTTTAACCCGTGGCCCGGCACCGACTATCAGTGCTCGGACTGGTCCACCATCGAACGCTTCGCCGCCATCCTCAACAAGGCCGGCTACGCCAGCCCCATCCGCACCCCGCGCGGCCGCGACATCCTGGCCGCCTGCGGCCAGCTGAAGTCCGAGAGCGAGAAGGTCCGGGCCAGCGCGCTCAGGAAGGCGGAGCGCGACGCGGCTTGAGCCACCTAGTGATTATCGCCCGATAAACACAGCCGCTGACGGCTCCGGATAGCGGCGATGGCGTCGCAAGCCATAGGCTGCCCCATCCACCGTCACCAATGACGGTGGTGAACAGGACCGCGCTCGCGACGGCGGCAAGCCCTGCTCCGGTCAAGGCGGCTAGCTGCCACGTGGTGCTGCGAAAGTCCCCGAGGAGGCTTTGGGCTATCGGTCCCAAGGTCGCGACGGCCAAGAAATGAACTGGGAACGCCGAGAACAAAGCCACAAGCCCGACTGCGATCGAGATACCGGAGACGTCTCCACTCGCCGCTTGGGCCCCAAGGCTGAGAAGGGTCAGAACGGCGGCATAGGTCAGTGAAGCAAGTACCGCCGCTGAGAACGACGCTACGAGCCAGAGCTCTCCGGGAGCCGACGACTTCATGTCACCGCCTCCAGCCGCTCGACCCGCCCCAACATCGTCTCAGGCGTCCGCACATCCCACGCCAGACCCAGCCGCTCCAGCATCTGGATGAACCGGAACCCCCAGTCGCTTTGTCCCGGCCGCAGCCCGATCCGGGCCGAGCCGGGGAAGGCGTGGTGGTTGTTGTGCCAGGCCTCGCCCATGGTCGGGATGGCGGCCCAGGGCACGTCGTGCGCCTGAACGCCCGCCTCCTTCACGCGCCAGCTCTGCGGGCCCCGCGTGTGCGCCAGATGGCCGACGAACCAGTGGCCGATCACGCTGGTCGCAACCCGGACGCAGACGCCCCAAACCACGAAGCCCCAGCCGCCGATCAACCAAAGGACGGCCGCCACCGGCAGCTGCTGCAGCATCCACGTCCGTTCTAGAAATCGGTGCACCGGGTCACGACCGACGCCTCCGAGGTCGAAGCGCGGCGGGTGCGTCAGGTCCAGCCGGCAGTGCATCTGCCACACCGCGTCGATCAGCATGGGCCGCCGGTGCGCCAGATAGGGGTGGCAGTCCGGCTGGCGCTGGGCCCAGTCGCGCAGGTCGTGAGCCCGGATCATCCAGAACGGCCCGCCCATGCCGACGATCGTGCCGAACCAGCTCAGCACATGCTCCAGCCACAGCGGGCACTTGAAGCTGCCGTGGATCATGCGCCGGTGAAAACCGACGGAGTGACCCAGCAACAGAGTCGCGCCGGTGGTCACGACGAAGACGGCGAGGGCGCTCCAGCTGAACGTCATCGGCCCGAGCACCAGCGCCGCCGCCAGCATGCCGCCGTTCCAGAGTGAGTGCACGGGGTCCCAGACGACGCGGCCTTCGACCGGGTTCGCGTCCGGCGTCTCGATCAGGCTGTTGACCGCGCAGGGGTCGAGCGGATCGCGCATGCCGTCTTCCATATTTAAGTCGTGACTTAAATCACTGACAGCCTGCACTGGCAAGTGGTTCGCAAATCACTTAAATACGGACCCATGCAACGCGTGTTCGAAGCCCTCTCCAGCCCGGTCCGGCGCAAGATCCTGGCCTATCTCAGCCACGCCGATCTGACGGCGGGCGAGATCGCGGCGCGGTTCGAAATCTCCAAGCCCGCCGTGTCGCAGCACCTGACGGTGCTGGAGAACGCGGGGCTGGTCTCCAGCGAGAAGAAGGGTCAGTTCGTGCATTACAGCCTGGTGCCGGACGCCCTGACCAACACGCTGAACGCCTATGTTCAGGAGGTCTGCCCGGTGTCGCGCCCGCTGAAGAAGGAAAGCGCCTCGATCGCCCGCCGTCGCCGGGGCGACTGACCCTGCGCCTGCAATCTTCGGTCACCGGGTGTGTCCCCGGGGCGCTTGCGGATTGGGGCGCGATTGGGGCATGTCCGGCGCAGGGCGCATTGGGGCGCCGCGGCTGTCGTTTCGATGGACTCCTATCTCTCCGACCTGCTGGCCAGCGCCGAGGTCCAGGCCTTCGCCAGCGGCTTTCCGACGCTTCTTCTCCACCTGGGCGCGACGCTGGGGCTGCTGATCTTGGGCGCGGTGGTCTACGTCGCCCTGACGCCGTGGAAGGAGATCGAGCTGATCCGCGAGGGCAACGGCGCGGCCGCCGTGGCGTTCGGCGGCGTGCTGGTCGGCCTGGCGATACCGCTGGCCGTGTCGCTGACGGCGGCGACGTCGCTGCTGGAAATCGGGCTCTGGGGCGCGGCGACGACCGTGATCCAGCTGCTGGCCTTCCGCGTCGTCGACGTGATCCTGACCGGCCTGCCTCAGCGCATCCGCGAGGGCGAGGTGTCGGCCGCGGTCCTGCTGGTCGGGGCCAAGCTGGCGACGGCGCTGATCCTGGCGGCCGCCGTGTCGGCGTGAGCCGATGAAAATCCCCGACTGGCTGGTCTACGTCTCCGTGATCGGCGCGCTGGCCGTGGCCGCGACCACGGTGCGCGAAGACGTCTACACCCCGCCCGCGCCGCCGCCGCCGGACGAGGCGGAAGGCGCGCTGCTGGGACCGATCACGCCGTTCGACGCCGCCGTCACCGTCAATGCGCCGGACATACCGTTCCAGCCCGCCTCGGGCACCGCCTTCTCGATCGCCGGGTCCGGCCGCTGGGTGACAGCGCGGCACGTGGTCGAGGGCTGCCGCAGGCCGGCGATCGTGGTCGGCGGCGGACGCGCGGTCGCCGCGGACGTGCGTCTGGCCCCTCGCGCCGACGTCGCGGTGCTGATGACGGACGGGGGGCCGCCCGCGCTCAACATCCCGCTGGACGCGCCGCTGCGCGAGGGACAGCGCGCCTTTCACCCCGGTTTTCCGCAGGGCCGCCCGGGCGAGGTCACGACGCGCCTCTTGGGTCGCGAGACCTTCAAGGTGCGCGGGCGCGGTCAGCGCGACGAGCCGGTGCTGGTCTGGGCCGAGATCGCGCGCACCGACGGGCTGAACGGAACGCTGTCGGGCCTGTCGGGCGCGCCGGCGCTGGACCGGCAGGGCCGCGTCGTCGGCGTGACCGTCGCGGAGGCGCCGCGTCGCGGTCGCATCTACACCACCGCGCCGGAGACTTTCCTGCCCGCGGTGCGGGGCATTCAGCGGGCCGACGAGCCGACGCTGGGCGAGCCCGTCACGCCCGACAACTACGGCCGCGTCGCCGACGCCCTGAGGCGCGACCTGCGCGTGGCGCAGGTCGTCTGCCTGTCGGCCTGACTATTTCAGCGCCGCCGCGCCCAGGTTGAGGGCGCTGAGCGGAATGACCTCGACGTCGGGGTGGGCGGCGCGGATGGCGTCGATGAACTGGGACGCGTCTCCGACGATGACCAGGCTGGCGCGGTCGGCGGGCAGGCGTCCGGCGAAGGCCGCCTCGACCTCCTCAGGCGTCACGGCGCGCACGCGGCCGGCATAGTCGGCCAGCTCGCTCATCGGCAGGTCGTAGAGCGCCAGGTTGGCCACCCAGCCGCCCAGGCCGTCCACCGTCTCCAGCGACCGGCCGAAGCCGCCGATCAGCACGGCGCGGCGCGGGCCCAGTTCGGCCTCGGTGACCGGCTCGGTCCCCATGCGGCCCAGCTCCGACAGCATCAGCTCGGCCACGGCGGGGACGGCGTCGTTGCGGGTCTGGGCCGTGGCCGTGAACAGTCCGTCGTCCGCGCGCGCGCCCAGAGAGGAGGCGGCCCCGTAGCTGAGCCCGCGCTTGATGCGGACCTCCTGGTTCAGGCGCGAGGAATAGCCGCCGCCCAGCAGGGTGTTGCCCAGCGTCAGCGGATAGTAGGCGGCGTCGGTGCGCGACACCCCACGGGTCGCCACCACGACCGCGGCCTGGCCGGCGCCCGGCTGGTCGATGACGATGACGCGCGGCGGCAGGGCGGGACCGGC
Organism: Afipia felis; assembly: GCA_943371835.1. Classification (GTDB taxonomy): domain Bacteria; phylum Pseudomonadota; class Alphaproteobacteria; order Caulobacterales; family Caulobacteraceae; genus Brevundimonas. Next base: position 48,588 of record CALRWJ020000015.1, read on the forward strand.
GGGATCGGCGGCCGTCGGCTGGGCGGCGCGACCGCTCCAGTCGCCGAACGCCTGCTGCGCCAAGGCGCGGGCCCCCTCGGGCGTAATGTCGCCCGAGAACACCAGCGTGGCCTGATCCGGCGTCAGGCGTCCGGCGTGGAAGGCCGCGACATCCTCGCGCGTGATGGTCGGCAGCGAGGCGACCGTGCCGACGCCGGGCGCGCCATAGGGGGCGTCGCCGTAGACCACGCGGCCCACCGCCTGGGAGGCGACGGGGCCCGGCTGGCTCAGCTGCACGCGCAAGCCGTCCAACGTCTGGTCGCGCTGACGGTCCAGCTCGTCCTGGGCGAAGGTCGGATTGCGCACGACGTCGGCCATCAGGGCCAGGGTCTGCGGGAAAACGTCGGCGGGGGCGTTGGCCGAGACGCTGATGGAATCGACGCCGGCTCCGGCGCTGACGTCGGCGCCCAGGCCCTCGATCTCGGCGGCGATCTGGGGCGCGGTGCGGGAGGTCGTGCCCTGGGTCAGCAGGGCGGCGGTGGTGGAGGCCAGGCCCGGCTTGGCGCCGTCGTCGCGCGTGCCCGTGCGGAAGACGAGGCGCGCGGAGACCAGCGGCACGCCGTTCGTGGGCGCGACCAGAACGCGCAGCCCGTTGGCCAGGCGGAAGTCGGCCACGGCGGGCGTGGTCGGCGACACCTCGGGACCGGGCGCGGGAATGGGTGCGCGCTGGGCCTCGGGCAGCAGAACCTCGGGCTGGCCCGGGTCGGCCAGGGACGCCAGCGTGACCGGGGCGTCGACGTTCATGTTCTGCACGCTGGCGGGATGCGCGTCGTCGGCCGGCAGGTAGCGCATCGTGATGGTGCGCTGGGGCGTCAGGTACTGGCGCGCCACGCGCTGCACGTCGGCGGCGGTGACGGCCTGGATGGCGGCGACCTCGCGGTCCGCGGCCATGGCGTCGCCGTCCCACATCAGGGCGAAGCCCAGCGCGTTGGCGCGGTCGTCGACGCTTTCGCGGTTGCGCAGGATGTCGGCGACCAGCTCGTTCTTGGCCTCGGCCAACTCGGCGGCGGTGACGGGCTCGTCGCGGAAGCGGGCGACCTCGGCGTTCAGGGCGGCCAGGCCAGTGTCGGCGGTCTCGCCGCCCGCCATGATGGCATAGGCGGTCAGGGCCCCGGCCTGGCGGGCGAAGTCCGGGCTGGAGCTGGCCTGAACGGCGATCTGCTTGTCGTAGACCAGCGAACGGTACAGCCGGCTGCTCTCGCCGGTCGACAGGATGCCGTCCAGCACCGTCAGAGCGGCGCGGTCGGGATGGCCGTAGGGCACGGTCGGCCAGGCCAGCATGACCGCCGGGAACGGAACGTTCAGCCCGTAGAAGGTCGCCTCGCGCGGGCCCGTCGGCGCCGGCTCGGTCACGTCGTTCGCCGGGATCGGCGTCGTCGGATTTTCCAGCGGCGTGAAGTAGCGATCGATCCAGCCGTCCAGCTGGGCCTGATCGAAGTTGCCCGCCACGATCAGCACGGCGTTGTCGGGCCGGTAGTAGGTGGCGTGGAAGGCCCGCACCTCGTCGATGCCGGCGGCGTTCAGCTCCTCGATCGAGCCGATCCCGGGGCGGCGATAGGGGTGCTCCTGATAGATCGTCTGCGGCACGAACAGGCCGAAGAAACGGCTGTACGGGTTGGCCTGATAGCTCTGGCGGTATTCTTCCTTCACCACGTCGCGCTCGGACAGGAAGACGTCCTCGTCGACGACCAGCGATCCCATGCGGTCGGCCTCGGCGAACAGCAGCCGCTCCAGGTGATTGGCGGGCACCGTCTCGTAGTAGTTGGTGAAGTCGTCCCAGGTGGAGGCGTTGTTGAAGCCGCCTACGTCCTCGGTCAGCCGGTCCAGCGTCTCGGTCGGCATGTTGCGCGTGGATTTGAACATCAGATGTTCGAACAGGTGCGCGAAGCCCGAGCGGCCGGCCGGGTCGTCCTTGGAGCCGACGCGGTACCAGACCTGGACCGTCACGTTCGACGTCGAGGGGTCGCGGGCGGTGTAGACCTCCAGACCGTTGGGCAGGACGCGGCGGTTGAAGCCGAGAGCGGACGGCTGGGCGGCGGCGACGGAGGCCGGCGTGGCGGCGTCGGACGCGGGCATCGAGGCGCAGGCCTGGAGCGACAGGGCGGCGAGCGCGGCGGCGGCGAGCAGGCGGGTCTTCATGGGCGGGGTCCGTTGCGATCCGGGAATGTCGTCGGCGACCCTATCAGGGCCGGTTGGGGACGCATGTTACGGTGTCGTAACCTCAGGCGGGGCGACGGTCGAAGACGTCGACGCCGATCGTGCCGTCGGGGGCCAGCCAGGCGCGCTTCATGCCCTGGCTGTTGAAGGGGGCCGTGATCCGTCCGCTTCGGTCCAGCGCGATCAGGCCGCCGTCCCCGCCCAGCGCGCCGACGGCGTCTACCGCGGCGCGGGCGGCGTCGACCAGCGCCGCGCCGGCCTCCACCGCCCAACCGACGCGGGCGGCTGCGACGGTGCGCATGAAGTATTCGCCCTGGCCCGTGCAGCTGACGGCCACGTTCCCGTCGGCCCATGTCCCGCAGCCGACGACGGGCGTATCGCCCACGCGGCCGGGCAGCTTGCCGAAGACGCCGGCGGTCGAGGTGGCCGCGGCCAGGCGTCCCTGATGGTCGAGCACGCAGCAGCCGACCGTGCCGTGCGCCAGGGCGCCGGGGGGATGGTTGTCCTCTCCCTTGCCGGCGCGGGTGAACCAGGCGTCGGGATCCTCGATCCGGTCCAGGCCCTGCTCGGCGGCGAAGGTCGCGGCGCCGTCGCCGACCAGCAGGACGTGCGGCGTGCGGTCCATGACGGCGCGGGCGGCGACGATCGGATTCCGGAAGCCCTGAAGCGCCGCGACGCCGCCGACCCGTCCGGTGCCGCCGTCCATCAGGCTGGCGTCCAGCTCGAAGGCGCCCGCCTGATTGGGCGAACCGCCGCGCCCGGCGATGTAGAGACCGGAATCCTCGAGCAGCACCGTCGCCTCGACCGCCACGTCCAGGGCGGCGGCGCCGGCGTTCAGGCGCTCGGCCATCTTCGCCACGACCTCGGCCATGTGCGCTTCTTCGGCCGTGTAGTCCCGGCTGCGGCGGGCGCCGGCGCCGCCGTGCAGGATCAGGGCGGGTCGCGTCATGGGGAGAGGCCTTTCCGTCAGCGTGCGCGACCGTTAGCGTCGCCCCGCTCCCCGATGCAAGCCGAAGGATTCCCATGCGCGCCGTCCTGTCCAAGACCCCCGGCAGCCCCGAGACCCTGGTGGTCGAGGACGTGCTGGATCCCACGCCGATAAAGGGCGAGGTGGTGATCGAGGTGAAGGCGGTCGGCATCAACTTTCCCGACACGCTGATCATCGAGGACAAGTATCAGTTCAAGCCCGCTCGCCCTTTCTCGCCCGGGGCGGAAGTGGCCGGGATCGTCGATGCGGTCGGCGAGGGGGTGAAGGGCGTCCAGCGCGGCGACCGCGTCATCGCCGTGCCCGGCTGGGGCGGCCTGCGCGAACGGATCGCTGTCCCGGCGGCGACGGTGATCCCGATGCCCGACGGGATGTCGTTCGAGGAGGGCGCCGCCCTCGTGATGACCTACGGCACGAGCTACTACGCGCTGAAGGACCGGGCGAACCTGCAGCCGGGCGAAAGCCTGCTGGTGCTGGGCGCCGCGGGGGGCGTGGGCGTCGCCGCCGTCGAGCTGGGCAAGGCGATGGGCGCGCACGTCATCGCCGCCGCCTCGACCGGCGACAAGGTGCAGTTCGCGCTGGAGGCCGGAGCCGACAACGGCCTGATCTATCCGTCGGGACCGATGGACAAGGCGGCGCAGAAGGAGCTGTCGGGCGAGTTCAAGCTGGCCAGCGGCCGCGACGGGGCGGACGTGGTCTATGACGCGGTCGGCGGCGACTACGCCGAGCCGGCGCTGCGGGCCATGGATTGGGGCGGGCGGTATCTGGTGGTCGGTTTTCCGGCGGGAATCCCGTCGCTGCCGCTGAACCTGACGCTGCTGAAGTCGGTGTCGGTGGTGGGCGTCTTCTGGGGCGCGGCGGTCATGCGCGATCCCGCCGCGCACGCGGCGAACATGGCGGACCTGCTGCGCTTCTGGCGCGAGGGCAAGATCAAGCCGCGCGTCAGCCGCACCTTCCCGCTGGAGCGCGCGGCCGAGGCGATCCAGGCGCTGGGCGACCGGTCGGCGCTGGGCAAGGTCGTGGTCACGGTCGAATGACCCCGCCGCCCGCCGAGGCGATGGATCGGCTGGCCCGGACGGGTCGCGTGCGGGTCGACCTGCCGCTGGGTCCGAAGGCGGCGCAGGCTCTGCATGAGGCTCTCACCTCGCCGGAGATGGTGTGGATGCGCGCCGTCCGCACGCCCTTCGGCACAGACGTGCCCGCCGCCCTTTTCGACGCCCAGGATCCAGCGGAGAAGGCGCGGCTGATCGGCATGGTCCACCAGGAGGCGGCGGAGGAGTTCCAGTTCATCTACGACCGCCTGCGGCTGGGTCAGGCCAAGGCGATGGGGCTGCCGCTGCCCGCGCCGCTGGACGGGCTGCACGCCCTGCTCAACGCGCCGGAGTGGCTGGGGTGGGCGCGCGCGCTGACCGGAGACGACCGCATCGCCTACGTCGACGCCCAGGCCACGCGGTACCTGCCCGGCCACTTCCTGAACGGGCACGACGACCGGCACGAGGACGCGGGGAGGCTGTACGCCTACGTGCTGAATCTGACCCCGCGGTGGCGGGTCGAGTGGGGCGGCCTGCTGGCCTTTCTCGACGACTGGACCGAGGTGTCCGAGACCTTCGTGCCGCGGTTCGGCACGCTGAACGTCTTCCGCGTGCCCCAGCCGCATCTGGTGACCCAGGTCGCCGACTTCGCGCCCGAGCCGCGCCTGTCGGTGACGGGATGGTGGCGGACGACTCCCCCGCCCGAATGAGGTCGTCCCGGCGCGCCTAGAGGATGTAGCGGCCCAGGTCGGCGTCCTTGGCCAGGTCCGACACGCGGGCGCGAACCAGGTCGGCGTCAACCACGAAGGGGCCGGCGCGGTCCGGGGCGGTGAAGCTGAGATCCTCCAGCACGCGCTCGACGACGGTCTGGAGGCGGCGGGCGCCGATGTTCTCCACCGCCGTGTTGGCGGCCACGGCGGCGTCCGCCAGGGCCTGGACCGCGTCGTCCGTGAAGGTCAGATCGACTCCCTCGGTCGCCATCAGGGCCTGGTTCTGACGGATCAGATTGGCCTCAGGCTCGGTCAGGATGCGGGCGAAGTCCTCGCGCGTGAGGGCCTTGAGCTCCACGCGGATGGGCAGGCGGCCCTGCAGCTCGGGCAGGAGGTCGGACGGCTTGGCGACGTGAAAGGCGCCCGAGGCGATGAACAGGACGTGGTCCGACTTGACCGGGCCGTACTTGGTCGAGACGGTCGTGCCCTCGATGAGGGGCAGCAGGTCGCGCTGGACCCCCTCGCGCGAGACGTCGGCGCCGCGGGCTTCCGAGCGGGCGGCGACCTTGTCGATCTCGTCGAGGAAGACGATGCCCTCCTGCTCGGCCAGCGTCACGGCCTCCCGCGTCAGGCTGTCCTGATCCAGCAGTTTGTCGGCTTCTTCGGAGATCAGGGGCGCGAAGGCGTCGCGCACCGTCGTGCGGACGGTCTTGGTGCGCCCGCCGCCCAGCTTGCCCAGCATTTCGGACAGGTTCAGGACGCCCATGTTCGCGCCGGGCAGGTCCATCCCCTTGAGCGGCGAACTGGTGTCGGCCAGGGCGATCTCGATCTCCTTGTCGTCCAGCTGGCCGGCGCGGAGCCGCGTGCGGAAGCTGTCGCGCGTCGCGGGCTGCGCGCCGGAACCGACCAAGGCGTCGAGGATGCGTTCCTCGGCCGCGGCCTCGGCCTTGGCGCGGACGTCGGCGCGGCGGCGGTCGCGCACCATCACCAGCGCCGCCTCGACCAGGTCGCGGATGATCTGGTCCACGTCGCGGCCGACGTAGCCGACCTCGGTGAACTTGGTCGCCTCCACCTTCAGGAACGGCGCGCCCGACAGCTTGGCCAGACGGCGGGCGATCTCGGTCTTGCCGACGCCGGTGGGGCCGATCATCAGGATGTTCTTGGGCGTGACCTCGTCCCGCAGGGCCGGGTCGACGCGCTTGCGCCGCCACCGGTTGCGCAGCGCCACGGCCACGGCGCGCTTGGCGTCCGCCTGCCCGACGATGTGGCGGTCCAGTTCGGAGACGATTTCGCGGGGAGAGAGGTCGGTCATGTCCCGCAGATAGGTCGCCTCATTCCCCTGCGGGAGGGGTGACGACGAGCGGCGGCGGCGGGCCGGGGATCAGTTGCACCAGCACCAGCTTCCAACCGTCTTCCTGCCTCTGCCACAGACGGACGAATTGACCAGTGCGCGGCTGGCCTTCCCGCATCCAAAGGGCGGGCGCGTAGGTCCAGACCAAATCGCCCGCCTCCGACGCGCCGCCGCCCTCCATGGGCCCTGTCTCGAACGTCGTGGGCCAGCCGGTCAAAGCCTGCGCGGCCTGTTCCGGGCCAATGGCCGGAGGGAGCGGCGCCACATAGACGCGGCCCCGGTCGGCGAGCACGGCGAGATGGGCCGCGCCCTGATCCGTCCGCAGGCCGGCGGCAAGCCGTTCTTCCATCTCGGCGATCTCGGCGAGGGCGGCGTCGGCGGTCATGCCCGGGACGTGTCGGCCAAGGGGCAAGACCTCCGGCTCGGTTTCGGGGCCGGGGACCTCGGCGGCCGAGGCGCCCGAACCGCCGTCGTAGACCCACTTCCAGCCGCCGTCGGGCTGGTGCTTCCAGATCGTGAAGTAGTGGCCCGCACGCTCGCCGTTCACGGCGACGCCGCCGGTGGTGAAGCCCAGATCGCCCGACCTGGCGATGCCCGCGAAGTTGGGCCACCACAGCAGCGTCGGTTCGTCGGAGTCGCGCGGCGCATCGGGCGGATAGACGTCGCGCACCGTGCGGGCCTGACCCTGCGAGATCACGACGGCGTCGTCGACCGACCATTTGGTGAAGCTGGCGGTGATGCCCATGCCCGGCGCGTCGGCGGCGAAGGCACGCTCCGCCGCGACCACGGGGGCGGCGTCGGGCGTCTGGGCGAGCGTCGCGGAAGCCGGAAGCGGGGCGAGGACCAGGGCGAGGGCGAAGACGCGCATGACGGCATGAAAGGCCAGGCCTCGCCGCGTGTCAGGTGAATTCGCCGTAGGGTCAGCCCTCCAGCGTTTCCACCGTCAGATTGCCGTTGGTGTAGACGCAGACCTCGGCGGCGATGGCCATGGATTTGCGGGCGATCGTCTCGGCGTCGAGATCGGAGTTGTCGAGCAGCGCCCGGGCGGCGGCCAGGGCGTAGTTGCCGCCTGAGCCGACCGCGGCGACGCCGTGCTCGGGCTCCAGCACGTCTCCGACGCCGGTGACGGTGTAGATCGACGTTCGATCAGCCACCAGAAGCATGGCCTCGAGCCGGCGAAGGTAGCGGTCGGTGCGCCAGTCCTTGGCCAGGTCGACGCAGGCGCGGGCCAGCTGATCCGGGAACTGCTCCAGCTTGGCCTCCAGCCTCTCGATGAGCGTCAGGGCGTCGGCGGTCGCGCCGGCGAAGCCCGCCAGCACCTTTCCGCCCGCGAGAACGCGCACCTTGCGCGCCGAACCCTTGACGATGGTCGGGCCCATGGAAACCTGGCCGTCGCCGGCGATCACGGTGCGGCCGTCCTTGCGCACGGCCAGGATCGTCGTGCCGTGCCAGTCGGGAAACGTCGAGTTCGTCATCCGCCGCAGATGGCGACGGAAATGCGGCGCCGCAAGCGAAAGCACAGCGTTTTCAACGCCACATGCCCGCCATATTTTCACCCATGTAACCCGTTACATTGACACATTCCATCCAACATCAGCTCTGAGCAGGGAATCGGAATGCTGCGCCGCGTCGTTTACACGAGTCGTTCGATCGGCTCCTCGGGCCTGAGCACCGTGTCGCTCGCGCACATTCTGGGCGCATGCGAGCGGAACAACCGTCGTGACCAGGTCACCAGCGGCATGATCATTCACGGCGACCGCATCCTGCAGGCGCTGGAAGGCGCCGCCGCCGACGTCGAGAAGGCGCTGGGCCGCATCAAGGCCGACGCGCGCCACACCGACCTGACGATCGTGCTGGACGCCCCGGCCGCGCGCCGCCTGGTGTCGGAGCCGATCGTGCTGTGCGACGATCCCGAGGCGTTTCTGCGCATCGTCGGGCTGCCGTCGCTGTCGGCCTTCACCGTCGAAGCCGCCGAGGTCTATCTGGAATACAAGCAGGCGGCGTGACGCGCGCGCGCCGACCGCCTAGAGGGGCGGGGTGAGCCTGACCGACGACGAGATCGAGCGCTATGCGCGCCATCTGATGCTGGCCGAAGTGGGCGGGCCGGGGCAGCGCGCCCTGAAGGCCGCGCGCGTTGGGATCGTGGGCGTCGGCGGCGTGGGCGGCCCGGCGGCGCTGGATCTGGCGGCGGCGGGCGTGGGCTCGATCCGGCTGATCGACCCGGACGTCGTGTCCCTGTCCAATCTGCAGCGCCAGGTGCAGTTCGCCACCGCCGAGGTGGGGCGGCTGAAGGTCGAGGCCGCGGCCGAGCGACTGGCGGCGCTGAATCCCCATGTGAAGCCGGAGACGCGGGCCGAGGCCCTGACGCCAGAGACGGCGCGGGCGCTGCTGGACGGCTGCGACGTGGTGATCGACGGGACGGACGATTTCGAGGTGCGGCGCGCGGTCAATGCGGCGTGCCTGTCGCTGGGGGCGCCCCTCGTGTCGGGGGCCCTGGGTCGCTGGAGCGGGCAGGTGGGCGTGTTCGCCGGCCGGCCCTGCTGGGCCTGTCTGGTGCCCGAGACGCCGCCGGAGGCCGAGACCTGCGCGCGCGTGGGCGTGATCGGCGCTCTGGCCGGCGTCGTCGGCAGCCTGTGCGCGCTTGAGACGATCAAGCTGATCGCGGGGGCGGGCGACCCCCTGACCGGACGGCTGCTCGTCTTCGACGGTCTGAGCGGGACGGCGCGGACGGTGACCGTCGCGGCCGATCCGGCGTGCCCGGCCTGCGGCGGCTAGGCCAGCACGCGATCCGGCGGGCGGTGCCCGTTGGCGAAGGTCATGACGTTCAGAATGACGCGGTCGCCCATGTCCTGACGCGATTCCACAGTGGCCGAGCCGAGGTGAGGCAGCAGGACGGCGCGGGGCTGGTGCAGCAGGTCGGGATGCACGGCGGGCTCGTGCTCGAACACGTCGAGGCCGGCGCCGCCCAGGCGGCTCTCGCTCAAGGCCCGGGCCAGCGCGGCCTCGTCGATCAGCTCGCCTCGCGCCGTGTTGATCACGATGGCATGGGGTTGCAGCCGCGCCAGACGGTCGGCCGACAGGATGTGGCGGGTCTCGGGCGTCGCCGGCGTGTTCAGGGAAATGAGGTCCATGCGCGGCAGCATGGCGTCCAGATCGTCCCAGTACGTCGCGCGCAGCTCTTCCTCGATCAGGGGGCTGAGCGGCTTGCGGTTGTGATAGTGGACCTGAATGCCGAAGGCGCGGGCGCGGCGGGCCAGGGCCTGGCCGATGCGGCCCATGCCGACGATGCCCAGCCGCTTGCCCCACAGTTTGCGGCCCATCATCCAGGTGGGCGTCCACCCCTCGAACCGTCCGGCGCGCAGGGCCTCGGCGCCTTCGACCACGCGGCGCGAGACGGCCAGGATCAGCGTCATGGCCAGGTCGGCGGTGTCCTCGGTCAGGACCCCCGGCGTGTTGGTGACCAGGATGCCCCGCGCCTGCGCCGCCGCGACGTCGACGTGCTCGGTCCCGGCCCCGAAGTTGGCGATCATTTTAAGCGTGTCGGGCGCAGCGGCGATCAGGTCGGCGTCGATCCGGTCGGTGATGGTGGGCACCAGAACGTCGGAGGTCGCCATCGCCTGGGCCAGCTCTTCCCGCGTCATCGGGCGGTCGGACAGGTTCAGGCGCGCGTCGAACAGTTCGCGCATGCGGGTCTCGACCGCGTCCGGCAGGCGTCTGGTTAAGGTGACCTTAAGGCTGCGGGGCGACATCTGGCGGCTGATTCCCTCTCCGACGAGCGCCCCGATGACGCGCCTCACGCTTAGCAAAGCCCTGACGGCGATCAAACGCCCGCTGCTGCTGGGCGGCTGCGCCGTGGCCCTGAGCGCGGCGGCCAGCATGCCGGACGGACGACCGACGCCGACGGGGTTCGAGGTGCCTCGCTGGATCGCGCTGAGTTCCAAGGAGGTCTACGCGCGGCGCGGACCCGGGCTGGATCAGCCGATCCTGTGGAAATACACGGCGCGCGGCCTGCCGGTTCAGGTGGTCGCGGAGACGCACGAGTGGCGCAAGGTCTGCGATCCGGAAGGCTCGCTGGCCTGGATCCATCGCACGGTCACCAGCGGGCGTCGCCGGGTGTTCAACATGGGCGCCGAGGCCGTGCCGATCCATTCGGGGCGCGACGCGAAGTCGTCGATCAAGGCACGCTTGGGCCCACGCAGCCTGATCTCGGCCGAGGACTGCGAGAACGGCTGGTGCAAGGTGCGCGACGGGCGGCTGAAGGGCTGGGTCCAGGAGAGCGCCGTGTTCGGCACGGCGGCCAAGGCCCAGTGCGACTGGCGCCGGCCCGCGGGACCCGCCGCCGGTTGACCCTGGCGGCGCGGGAGTGCAATCCCGCCGCATGAGCACCGCGACCCCCATGTCGGATCCGGCGAACCGCCGCTCCAGCTACGACTACGAGCAGCTGCTGGCCTCGGGCCGGGGCGAGCTGTTCGGACCGGGCAACGCCCAGCTGCCGGCCCCGCCGATGCTGATGTTCGACCGCATCGTCCACATCGACGACACCGGCGGCGTTCATGGAAAGGGCCGGATCGAGGCGGAACTGGACGTGAACCCGGACCTCTGGTTCTTCCAGTGCCACTTCATCGGCGATCCGGTGATGCCGGGCTGTCTGGGTCTGGACGCCATGTGGCAGCTGGTCGGCTTCTACCTGGGCTGGATCGGCGGGCCGGGCAAAGGTCGCGCGCTGGGCGTGGGCGAGGTCAAGTTCACCGGCCAGGTCCTGCCGACGGTGAAGAAGGTCACCTACAAGATCGAGCTGAAGCGGGTCATCAACCGCAAGCTGGTCATGGGCATCGCCGACGGGGTTCTCGAAGCCGACGGCGTCCCCATCTATACGGCCACCGACATGCGCGTGGGTCTGTTCGGCGCGACCGAGCAGGGCTGAACGCGTTCAGGGTCAGCCGACCCAAGAGCGGCGACCGAAGCTAGACAAGGGACTGAAACATGCGGCGCGTCGTCGTCACCGGACTGGGCATCGTCTCCTCCATCGGCACCGGCCAGGACGAGGTCGCCGCCTCGCTGAAATCGGCGAAATCCGGCGTGAAGAGCGCGCCGGACCACGCGGCCCACGGATTCCGCTCTCAGGTCTGGGCGCCCCCGTCGTTGGGACATACGGCCGAGGACTGGGCGCCGCTGGTGGACCGCCGCGCCGCCCGCTTCCTGGCCAACGGCACCGCCTGGGGCCACATCGCCTTCGAGGAGGCGCTGAAGGATTCCGGCCTGACGCCCGAGGAGATCAAGGACGAGCGCATCGGCCTGATCGTCGGCGAGGGCGGCCCCTCGACCCAGGTCATCCTGCAGGCCGCCGAAACCACGAAGGAAAAGGGCTCGCCCAAGCGCATCGGCCCGTTCGCGGTGCCCAAGGCGATGGCGTCGGGGCCGTCGGCGGTGCTGGCGACGTGGTTCGAGTTGAAAGGCATCAACTATTCGATCAGCTCGGCCTGCGCGACCAGCGCCCACTGCATCGGCGCGGCGGCGGAGCAGATCGCCTGGGGCAAGCAGGACGTCGTCTTCGCCGGCGGCGTCGAGGACATCGACTGGTCCATGTCGAACATGTTCGACGCGATGGGCGCCATGTCCTCGAACTTCAACGACACGCCTGAGAAGGCCAGCCGCGCCTACGACAAGGACCGCGACGGCTTCGTCATCGCCGGCGGCGCGGGGATCGTGGTGCTGGAAGAGTATGAGCGGGCCAAGGCGCGCGGCGCGACCATCTATGCCGAGGTCACCGGCTACGGCGCCAACTCCGACGGCTACGACATGGTGGCTCCGTCGGGCGAGGGGGCGGCGCGCTGCATGCGGATCGCGCTGGAAATGGCCGGCAATCCCAAGATCGACTACCTGAACCCGCACGGCACCTCCACGCCCGTGGGCGATTCCAAGGAGATGGGCGCGGTGCGCGAGGTGTTCGGCGACGCCCTGCCGATGATCTCCTCGACCAAGTCGCTGACGGGGCACAGCCTGGGCGCGGCGGGCGCTCAGGAGGCGATCTACTGCCTGCTGATGATGAAGCACGGCTTCGCCGCCGAGAGCGCGCACATCGAAAACCTGGATCCCGAGTTCGAGGGCATGCCGATCCTGCGGGAACGCCACGACGGCGAGCTGACGCACGTCATGTCGAACAGCTTCGGCTTCGGCGGCACCAACGGCTGCCTGATCCTGTCGAAGGTGTGAGGTTTCAGCTCGGATCCGGCAGGCGCAGGCCGGTCCAAGGTTCCGAGGCGGCGGCCTGAATGCAGGCGCCGAGCGCAGCCTCGTCGCGTTCCAGATCGCGGACGCCGTGCATCGCCGCGGCGCGGGGCCACAGCCAGACGTCCTGGGCCGCCGCGTCGGCCGCGACGACGCCGCGTCCGAAGCAGGTGGCGCGCATCGCCTCGCCGCCGACCTGGGCCGGGACCTGGAGTGCGCCGTCGGCGTCGTCCAGCACGACGACGACCACAGGCGGCGCATCCGCCGGCAGGTGCGCCCGGGTGAGATGGAAGCGGACGCAGTAGTCCAGCCCGTGGCCCATGCGCTCGTCCACGCAGGGGGCGAAGACGTCGGTCGGGATCACGGACTCGGCCCATTCGAAGGCGCCCCAACGGGCGTCGCCCAGTGCGCGGAGGTGGGATCGGGCATAGGGCTGCTGCCCCTGCCGCAGCTCGTCCAGCGTGACGACGGTCACGGCCACGCGCGGGCGCAGCGGGCTCTGGGCGGCCGCCGGCCCGGCAAGGGCGGCGAGCAGGCAGGCGAACGGGAAAAGGCGCATCGAATGGCTCCGGCGGGCGTTCGTCCCATCCTTGCGCGTCTTCGGCGGCAAGCCTAACCGTTGGATCCTGACGAGTCCGGAGCGCGCCCTGACCGCCGACCCCTACATCCTGTTCCTGCTGGGCCTCGGACTGGTGGTGCTGCTGGTCAGCTGGGCGCCGGTGGGGCTGAAGCGGCTGCCGCTGACGCTGGCGATCCTGTGCGTGGCGATCGGAGTCGGGGTCTTTTCGACGGGGCTGCTGGCCTTCGATCCCGATCCGAGGACGTGGGACACCGCGACCGAGAAGCTGACCGAGCTGGTGGTGATCATCAGCCTGATGGGCTGCGGGCTGAAGCTGGACCGCAAGATGGGCTGGAAGCGGTGGGGCGTGACGTGGCGGCTGCTGGCGATCGCCATGCCGCTGACGATCGGGGCGGTCGCGGTTCTGGGGGTGTGGGGGCTGGGGTTCGCCCTGCCCATGGCGCTGCTGCTGGGCGCGGCCATGGCGCCGACGGACCCGGTGCTGGCGTCGGACGTGCAGGTGGGCCCCCCCGGATCGGGCGAGGAGGACGAGGTGCGCTTCGGCCTGACGTCGGAAGCCGGCCTGAACGACGCCCTGGCGTTCCCCTTCGTGCACCTCGCTATCCTGGCGTCGCTGGGCGGGCTGGCGTCGCAGCAGGCGCTGTTGGACTGGGGTTTGGTGAAGGTCGGCTGGAAGATCCTGGCCGGGGTCGGCGTGGGCGGGGCGGTCGGCGCGGTGTTCGGCTGGATGCTGTTCCGCGACTCGGATCGCAGGCTGTCGCATCTGGGCGACGGGCTGATCGCCCTGGCGGCGACCTTCATCGCCTATGCGGCCACGGAGCTGGCTCACGGCTACGGCTTCCTGGCGGTGTTCGTGGCGGCGGTGACGATCCGGAATTGGGAGCGCGACCACCATTTCCACGAGGAGATGCACGACCTGTCGGACCAGATCGAGCGGCTGCTGATGATGCTGCTTCTGGTGCTGTTCGGCGGGGCGCTGGCCAACGGCCTGCTGGTCAGCCTGACGTGGATCGACGTCGGCGTGGCGCTGGCCGTGCTGCTGGTCGTCCGGCCGGCGGCGGGCCTGATCGCCCTGACGGGCGCCCCGCAGCCGTGGCGCGAGAAGCTGCTGCTGGCGTTCCTGGGCATTCGGGGCGTGGGGTCCGTCTATTACGTGGCCTATGGCCTGAATCACGGCCAGTTCGGCGACAGCGAGCGGCTGTGGGCGATCGTCGGGCTGATCGTTCTGGTCTCCATCGTGGTGCACGGCGTGACGGCCACGCCGTTGCTGGAGCGGCTGGCGAAGTGGCGGACGGCCCGGGCGGGCTGACTTTCCCGGCGCGGCGGGGGCTGCTACCCCTCGCCGCCTGATTTTCGAGGAGAAGACCTATGGCGTCGGAGTCCAGCTGGAACATGCCCGCGGGCGACCTGATGAAGGGCAAGAAGGGCCTGATCATGGGGGTGGCGAACGCCAACTCCATCGCCTGGGGCATCGCCCAGCAGCTGGCCGCCCAAGGGGCCGAGCTGGCCTTCACCTATCTGGGCGAGGGGCTGGAGCGCCGCGTGCGTCCGCTGGCCGAGAGCGTGGACGCCAAGCTGATCCTGCCGGCCGACGTCACCGACGACGCCAGCATGGACGCCCTGTTCGCCGAGCTGGAAAAGACCTTCGGCACGCTGGACTTCGTGGTCCACTCCGTCGCCTTCGCCAACAAGAACGAACTGCAGGGCAGCTTCGTCGACAACACCACCCGCGACAGCTTCCTCTTGGCCATGAACATCTCGGTGTTCAGCTTCGTCGACGTGTCGAAGCGGGCGGCGAAGCTGATGCCCAACGGCGGGTCCATCGTGACCATGACCTATCTGGGGTCGGAGCGGGCCATCCCGAACTACAACACCATGGGCGTGGCCAAGGCCGGGCTGGAGGCCGCCACCCGCTACGTCGCCCGCGACCTGGGGCCGAAGGGCATCCGCGTGAACGCGATCAGCGCCGGGGCGATGCGCACCCTGTCCCTCGCGGGCATCTCCGGCGGGCGCGGCATGCTGTCCAAGGGCCGCGAGATGAGCGCCATGAAGGAGGACACCAGCATGGAAGGCGTCGCCGGCTGCGCCCTGTGGCTGTGCTCCGACCTGGGCTTCTCGACGACGGGCGAGGTCATCCATGTCGACGCCGGTTTCCACATGATGGGCATGGCGGCGGACGAGGAGTGATCACCGCGACGTGACTTGTGCGCGAACGGGGGGGGGCGTGCAGGTTGTGGGCGGAGTTGGATACCGCCCGATGACGCAGGAACCGCCGCCTTATCCCGTCGACGACATCGAAGTGAAGGGTCAGCGGCGCAAGCCCGGCGGCGCCTTCCCTCGGCCGCCCACGACGGGCGGCGGCGGCGGCGAACAGCAGGGACTGGACCCCCGACGAGCAGCCGTCAGGCGGCTCGCATCCGTGCGACGATCCGGAAACCGCGCTAGATTGGAATGCGGATGCCGCAGCCGCGGAGGCGCTTCGTCGGATGGAGGCAGCTGCAAGAGACGGCGGAGAGCCAGATTTTGCTGAGCGTGAGTACGGCACGGCGATATTCCTGATGCCGGACGGGACGTTCCGTATCGGTTCGATAGCGAGAGGCGACAGCCAGACCGGCACCGTCAGGTTCGATTATGATGAGTTCGGTGAAGAAAATCTCATCGCCACGATCCACTCACACCCTTCATCTGGAGGCTTCTCTCAGGACAGACCGGTCCTCGACTACACGCGAAGCGTCTCGAGGCACGGAAACAGCGTGAGGATGTATGGCGTTCGTCTGGAATATTCGACCGGGACGCCGCTATATCAGCTGCTCTATTTGACTAGCGACAATTTGAACGAGTCCGACGTTGCCACAGAGGTGAATCCCAATGGTCAGCCATGTCCTCGCATAAGCATTGTTTAGGCGTGCTGCTGGCGTGGTGCGCGCTCCACGACCCGGCGACGGCGCAGGTTGAAAGGGCGGAACTCGCCGCTCTTACTGCGCTACAACCAAACAACCCGCCCGTAGCTGGCGTCGTGACTGAGGAGGCCGACGCGCGAGCTTGGCGCGTCATCTCATTTTACGCCGTCACCCAGCCAGATGCCCCCATCGTAGCTGGCCGACCGAGTCGCACATACGTCGCCAGACGAGTGGATGGCGTGGGCGACGCCGTAGGGGAGGAGAGATGGGCCGATGAGTCGTCGTGTCCGACCCTGAGAGGTGCGCTGGCGTGGATGGCTAACCTTCCGATGCCGAGACCTCACCTCATGGGCCTGACGCCCGACGCCTCGGAATCCTCCGGCGGTCAGCCCGCCAACGCGCCGACCGAGGCGAGAGGCGTGCGAATCTCTATGGCGGCTCGTCAGGAGGACAACAGCGTCGCGACGGTGCAGGCACTGGTTTATGGCGGCCCGATAGGGGCTTGGTTCGATCGAACGTCAGCCAATCTTGAACCTTGCTGGTCCGATGAAAAGCCGGGCGGCTGATCTGGCGCAGCAGAAAGCAGCGCAGATCCGCGGCCTTCCGATAAGGGCGCCGTCTGGGCTCAGACAGGCCTGGCGTGAGCGTCGCCTCGCCTGCTCGAACGCGACGAAGCGATCCGAGCGGCGGCGGGGGTCGCGATGAAGCGCTCACAGGGGCCGATCGCCCTCTGCATCTCTTCTCTGGCCGCGTGCCAGCAGGGCGGAGTGGCGGAGGGCGCGCGCTCTGCAGCCTTTGACGCCTCTATCACGCGGTCCATTGAGGCGGTCGGGGAATACGGTCATGGATTCGTCATCGTCGGCGGGCCGCGGGGACCATGGTCCGCCACTGTGCGGGGGACGGGAGGTTCGCGTGCGGTGTCCGCGGATCGCTGCCCCGCTCTGACCTCGGCGGTCGCCGCGTTCCAAGCGATGCCTCAGGTCACCGGGGGTTGGCCCAGGCCTTCCGGCGATCCGCACACGATCCCCGTTCCGCCGACGCGCGTGCATGGGGAGAACTGGCGCGTCTCCTCCGCCGGATTCTTTCCGGACGTGTCTCAGGTCAACCTGACCGTCGAGGGCAGTCAGGGACCCTATGCCGGGTGGGCCGCCCGGACGTTCGCCGACCTGTCGGCCTGCGCCGA
This sequence comes from Afipia felis, assembly GCA_943371835.1. Taxonomy (GTDB): domain Bacteria; phylum Pseudomonadota; class Alphaproteobacteria; order Caulobacterales; family Caulobacteraceae; genus Brevundimonas. Next base: position 65,752 of record CALRWJ020000015.1, read on the forward strand.
CGGCTAGATCGGGCGTCATTCGGCGGTACGAAAAAGGGCCGGAGCAGAGTC
>CALRWJ020000016.1:0-64591 GCA_943371835.1 Afipia felis
TTCCCGTGACGCGCCATGATGTGGGCCCTACCGCTCGCGCCGCGGGCGCTCGCTGCTTGAGGGCCGCGAGATCCGAGGGCGAACGATCGAGCCCGCACCGGCCCCCCGTGACGATGAAACGCCCCGGGCGAGCCCCCGCTCGAACCGCTCCCGCCGCGACAAGCTCGCAAGGCCTTGCGCCCTTCCCCTGCGACGGAACCGAGGAGGAGCGTGGCGGACGCTTCAGGTGACGTCGGCGGAATCCCAGCAAAAACCGCGAGGGCGTTGATCGGACGGGAGAAAGCGCTGGAGATCATCGCAATCGGGCGCGGGACGTCGACGCATCCGCCGCTCCCGCCGTGAGAGGGGCGACCGCGCCTCGGATCGACGGCAGAGGTTCAGCGCAGATCCTTCAGCACCGCCTTGGCGGCGTTATGGCCCGGCGCGCCGGTGACGCCGCCGCCGGGATGGGCGCCGGCGCCGCAGAGGTAGAGGCCGGGCACGGGCATGCGGTGGTCGGCGTGGCCCAGCACCGGGCGGGCGCTGAACAGCTGATCCAGCGTCAATCGGCCGTGGAAGATGTCGCCGCCGACCAGGCCGAAGCGGCGCTCCAGATCGCGCGGACCCAGGGCCAGACGGCCCAGCACCGACGCCTTGAAGCCCGGCGCCCACCCGTCGACCACGTCGATCATCAGGTCGGCCACCGTTTCGCGGTCGTCGTCGGACAGGTCGGGCGAGACGTGCTGGCAGAACAGGCTGGCGACGTGCTTTCCGGGCGGGGCCAGGGTGTCGTCGAGCGTCGAAGGGATCAGCATCTCGATGATCGGCTCACGAGACCAGCCGTCCAGCCGGGCCGACGCGTGAGCGCGCTCCATGTAGGCGAGGCTGGGCGCCATGATGATGCCGGCGGTCAGATGATCGCCGGGTTCGGGCATGGCGGTGAAGCGAGGCAGCTCCGACAGGGCCACGTTCATGCGGAAGGTGCCGGAGCCCGAGGCGTAGCGCGTCATCCGCTCGCGGAAGTCGTGGGGCACCGCGGCGGGATCCACCAGGCGGTCGAACAGCAGGCGCGGGTGCAGGTTGGAGACGACGGCGCGGGCGCGGACGACGTCGCCGACCTCGGTCACCGCGCCGACCGCCCTGCCCTGCTCGGTGATCACCTCGGCCACGGGCGCGTCGAGACGGAGGTCGACGCCGCGCTCGGCGCAGGCCTTCGCCATGCTCTGGGTGATCGCGCCCATGCCCCCGACGGCGTGGCCCCAGGCGCCGCGCTTGCCGTTCACTTCGCCGAAGACGTGGTGGAGCAGGACGTAGGCGCTGCCGGGCGTGTAGGGGCCGGCGTAGTTGCCGACCACGCCGTCGAAGCCGAACAGGGCCTTGATCGGATCGCTCTCGAACCAGCCGTCCAGCCAGTCGCCGGCGGACTTGGTGAATAGGTCCAGCAGGTCGCGGCGGCCCTGGACGTCCAGCGACGCCGCCTGACGACCCAGCGCGCCGGCGGACAGCAGGTCGGGCAGCGCCTGCAGCCAGCCGCCTGAGGTCATGTTGGGCGGCGGGCGCAGGATCCAGTCGCGCAGGACGTCGGCCACGACCTCCAGCCGGCGCTCGTATTCGGGCAGGCGGGCGGCGTCCTTTTGCGAGAAACGGGCGACTTCGGCTTGCGTGATCCCCTCGCCGGCCAGCAGGCGATCGCCGCCAGGCAGCGGCAGGAAGTTGGCGACCTTGCGCAGCACCACCCGCAGGCCGTGGCGGGCCAGGTCCATGTTGGCGATGATCCGGGGGTTCAGCAGGCTGACGGTGTAGCTGGCCGTGGAGTTGCGAAAGCCGGGGTGAAACTCCTCCGTGACCGCTGCGCCGCCCACGACGGAGCGGCGCTCCAGCACCGTCACGCGCAGGCCGGCGCGCGCCAGGTAAAAGGCGCAGACCAGGCCGTTGTGGCCCCCGCCGAGAATGACGACGTCGGTTTCCGTGACGGCCATGAGCGCTCCCCGCTTGCGCGGGCGGTCTAGCACGCGCGCGTCAGGCGGACAGCAGGTCGTAGATCGTCAGGCCGATCTGGGCGGCGGTGCAGATCGCCAGGGCGGCGACCATCACGAGCTCGGTGCGGCTGGGGCGACGCGGCATGGCGATCCTCCGTGGGGCGGAGGATGACATGATTCGCGGCGACAGCAACCTTGAGTTGTTTTTATTGCTACTCGAGGTAGCCGCTTACCCAGCGCTGGTGCAGCAGGGGCGCGCCCAGCCAGTAGCAGAGCTCGGCGGGACGCTCGACGTCCCAGACGGCCAGATCGGCGGCCTTGCCGGGCTCCAGAGTGCCGATCTCGTCCGACAGGCCGAGCGCCGCGGCGGCATGGCGGGTGGCGCCGGTCAGGGCCTCCTCCGGGGTCAGGCGGAATTGGACGCAGGCGAGGTTGAGCGTGGCGGTCATGCTGGCGACCGGCGAGGTGCCGGGGTTGCAGTCGGTGGCGACGGCCATGCGCACGCCGTGGCGCCGGAACAGGTCGATGGGCGGCGGCGTGGTCTCGCGCAGCATCAGATAGGCGCCGGGCAGGAGGACGGCCACGGTGCCGGCGGCGGCCATCGCCCGCACGCCCGCCTCGTCGACGTGCTCGACGTGGTCGGCCGACAGGGCGCCGTGGGCGCCGGCCAGGCCCCCTCCTCCGCCGTTCGACAATTGATCGGCGTGCAGCTTGACCGGCAGGCCCAGCTCGCGGGCCTTGGCGAAAAGACGGGCCACCTCGTCGCGGGTGAAGGCGATGGGCTCGCAATAGGCGTCGACCATGTCGACCAGGCCTTCGGCATGGGCTGCGGGCAGAACCTCGTCGATCATCAGATCGAGATAGGCGATGCGGTCGGCCCTGTGCTCCGGCGGCAGGGCGTGGAGGCCGAGGAAGCTGGTCGAGACGCGCACGCCGCCCTCGACGCCCACGCGGCGGGCGGCGCGGAGCATCTTCAGCTCGTTGTCGGCGTCCAGGCCGTAGCCCGACTTGATCTCAACGGTGGTCACGCCCGTCGCCGTCAGGCCGCGCAGGCGATGCAGCGCCGAGGCGACCAGCTGGTCCTCCGTCGCGGCGCGCGTGGCGGCCATGGTCGAGACGATGCCGCCGCCCTCCCGCGCGATCTGCTCGTAGGGCACGCCGGTCAGGCGGCGCTCGAACTCGTGCGAGCGATTCCCGCCGAAGACCAGGTGGGTGTGGCCGTCGATCAGGCCGGGCGTGACCCAGCGGCCGTCGAGGCGGGCTGTGGTGGCGGCATCGTGTGCGGGCAGATCGGCGCGCGGGCCGACCCAGGCGATGCGGCCGTCGCGGATCAGGATCGCCCCGTCCTCGATCGCGCCATAGGCGGCGCCCCCCTCGGCCATGGTGGCGAGGCGGCAGTCCGTGAGCAGGTGATCGAAGCGCTCAGCCACGCGTCTGGAGCCCAGCTAGAAGCTCGCAGAACCAGCGCCCGGCGGTGAGGGAGCCGAGGTCGCCGATTTCCAGGGAGGGGTCGTATTCGGTCAGGTCGACGGCGCGGACTTTTGCGTGGGCGCCGACGACGCGGGTGGCGGAGAAGAAGTCGTGCACCGCCACGCCGCCGGGGCGGGCGCCGGGGCTGGCGGGCCACTGAGACCGGTCGATGACGTCGATGTCGAAGTCGACGTAAATCGCGTCGCAGAGGGCGGCGAGGCGATCCAGCTCCTGCGCCACGACGGCGGCGCAGCCGACGCGGCGACATTCGGCGGCGGTGCGGACGGAGATGCCCGCCGCCTGCGCCTTCTCGTGCGCGCGACGCGTGTTGGCGAAGGGGGCGAGGCCGATCTGGCTGATGCGGCGACCGTCGAGGCCGTCGTCCAGCAGGGCCTGGATCGGGTTGCCGTTGGTCAGGCCCTGATCCGTGTCGCGGAGGTCGAAGTGGGCGTCCAGCGTCAGCACGCCGGCGCGGTCGAGGCCCAGGGCGTGGACGCCGGGGCGGGTCACGGCGTTGTTGCCGCCGATCAGGACGGTCAGGTCGCGGTGCGTCTGGGCGGCGACGGCGTCGCGGATGGGCGCGAAGGCGTCGGCCGGCGAAACGGCCTTCAGCGGCACGTCCCCGGCGTCGTGAACGGTCGTCGTCAGGTCGAGTCGGGTCTCCACGTCGTAGGTGGAGAAGCGCGGCAGAACGGCGCGAAGTGCCCTGGGCGCGAGGTCGCAGCGGCCGGGGGTCAGGGAGCGTTCGTTCAGCGGGGCGCCGATCAGGGCGACGGGCGCGTCCGGGTGATCGCCGATCAGATCGGCGACGGAGCGCCAGGACAGGGCTTCGGAGGCTTCCAAGGTCATGGTGTCGCAGCGTAGAGACGCGGGCATGAGCGAACAACAGACGACCAACGCGCGCGTCGTGCGCGCCCCACGCGGGCCCGAAAAGACCTGCCGAACTTGGGCCGCCGAGGGCGCGCTGCGGATGCTGATGAACAACCTCGACCCGGAGGTGGCCGAGCGGCCGCAGGACCTGGTCGTCTATGGCGGCATCGGCAAGGCGGCGCGGGACTGGGCCAGCTTCGACCGGATCGTGGAGAGCCTGCGCGACCTGGGCGAAGACGAGACCCTGCTGGTCCAGTCGGGCAAGCCGGTGGGGGTGTTCCGAACGCATGCCGACGCGCCGCGCGTGCTGATCGCGAACAGCAATCTGGTGCCGAAGTGGGCGACCTGGGAGCATTTTCACGAGCTGGATCGCAAGGGGCTGGCCATGTACGGCCAGATGACCGCCGGATCGTGGATCTACATCGGCACCCAGGGCATCGTTCAGGGCACCTATGAGACCTTCATGGAGGCCGGACGCCAGCACCACGGCGGCGACTGGTCCGGCAAGTGGATCCTGACGGCCGGGCTGGGCGGCATGGGCGGGGCGCAGCCGCTGGCGGCGACCATGGCGGGCGCGTCCTGCATCGCGGTGGAATGCCAGCGCAGCCGCATCGAGTTCCGCATCCGCACCCGCTACCTCGACGTCATGGCGGAAAGCGTGGACGAGGCGCTGGCGATGCTGGAGCGTTCGCTGAAGGACGGAAAGCCGCTTTCGATCGGGCTGTTGGGAAATGCGGCGGAGGTTCTGCCCGAACTGGTCAGGCGCGGCGTGCGGCCCGATCTGGTGACGGATCAGACCAGCGCGCACGACTTGGTCAACGGCTATCTGCCCGCCGGATGGAGCGTGGCGGAGTGGGAGGCGAAGCGCGAGAGCGATCCGCAGGCGGTGGAGACGGCGGCGCGGAAATCGTGCGCCGTGCACGTGCAGGCGCTGCTGGATTTCCAGGCGGCGGGCATTCCGGTCACCGACTACGGGAACAACATCCGGCAGGTGGCCTTCGACGAGGGCGTGAGCGACGCCTTCGACTTCCCCGGGTTCGTTCCCGCCTACATCCGCCCGCTGTTCTGCCGGGGGATCGGGCCGTTCCGCTGGGCCAGTCTGACGGGCGATCCGGAGGACATCCGCAAAACGGATGAGGCGATGAAGCGGCTGTTTCCCGACAACGCGGGCCTGCACCGCTGGCTGGACATGGCGGGGGAGCGCATCGCCTTCCAGGGCCTGCCGGCGCGCATCTGCTGGATCGGCCTGGGCGACCGGCACCGCGCGGGGCTGATGTTCAACGAGATGGTGTCGTCGGGCGAACTGTCGGGGCCGATCGTGATCGGGCGGGACCATCTGGATTCAGGTTCGGTGGCGAGCCCGAACCGCGAGACCGAGGCGATGCAGGACGGGTCGGACGCGGTGTCGGACTGGCCGCTGCTGAACGCGCTGCTGAACACGGCGTCGGGGGCCAGCTGGGTGTCGCTGCACCACGGCGGCGGGGTGGGCATGGGCTATTCCCAGCACAGCGGCGTCGTGATCGTGGCGGACGGCACGCCGGAGGCGGCGAAGCGCCTGGAGCGCGTGCTGTGGAACGACCCGGCGACGGGCGTGATGCGCCACGCGGACGCGGGGTATGAGATCGCGAAGGACGCGGCGCGGGCGAACGGGCTGAAACTGCCGAGCCTGACATAGATTTCCTTCTCCCCTTGCGGGAGAAGGTGGCGGCCGAAGGCCGACGGATGAGGGGTCGCACAGGCGGCGCCTCATCATCTAGCAACCGGTCGCCTTGGGGCAGGCCCCGCGCGACCCCTCATCCGACCCCGCTCCGCGGGGCCACCTTCTCCCACAAGGGGAGAAGGAAGGAATGCCATGACCCAAATCACCATCGGCGAAGCCCCCCTCTCCCTGTCTCATCTGCGCGCCGCACTCGAAGGGCCCGTGACGATCTCGCTGACCGAGGCGGCATGGCGCGACGTCGAGGCCGGAGCGGCGACGGTGGCGGAGATTCTGGCGAAGGGCCGGACGGTCTACGGCATCAACACCGGGTTCGGCCTGCTGGCCAACACCAGCATCGCGGCGGAAGATCTTGAGACGCTGCAGAAAAACCTGGTGTTGAGCCATGCCTGCGGGGTGGGGGCGCCGCTGTCGGCGGGGGTGACGCGGCTGCTGATGGTGCTGAAAATCGCCAGCCTGTCGAAGGGGGCGTCGGGGGTGAGGCGCGAGACGCTGCAGGCGCTGATCGACCTGGTGAACGGCGAGGCGCTGCCCCTCATCCCGTCCAAGGGATCGGTCGGAGCGTCGGGCGACCTGGCGCCGCTGGCGCACATGAGCTGCGTGCTGATCGGCGTGGGCGAGGCCGTCGTCGGCGGGCGCGTGGTCCCGGCGGTCGAGGCGCTGGCGAGCGTCGGGCGCGAGCCGGTGGTGCTGGGACCCAAGGAGGGCCTGGCGCTGCTGAACGGGACGCAGTGTTCGACGGCGCTGGCGCTGGCGGGGCTGTTCGCGGCGGAGGACGCCTTCGCGGCGGGGCTGGTGGCCGGCGCGCTGTCGGTCGACGCGCTGAAAGGATCGGACGCGCCGTTCGACGCCCGCATCCACGCCCTGCGCGGCCAGCCGGGCCAGATCGAAGTGGCCCGGGTCCTGCGTGAACTGCTGGCCGGATCGGCGATCCGCGACAGCCACCGCGAGGGCGACGACAAGGTGCAGGACCCCTACTCCCTGCGCTGCCAGCCGCAGGTGATGGGCGCGGGCCTGGACGTGCTGCGCGCGGCGGCTGCGACGCTTGTGCGCGAGGCCAATGCGGTGACGGACAATCCGCTGGTCTTCTTCGCCGAGGGCGACGTGATATCCGGCGGCAACTTCCACGCCGAACCCGTCGCGTTCGCGGCCGATCAGATCGCCCTGGTGCTTTGCGAGATCGGCAACATCTCCGAGCGGCGGACCTCTATCCTGGTCGATCCGAAGATGAGCGGCCTGCCGGCTTTTCTTGTGCGCGAGAGCGGGCTGAATTCGGGCTTCATGATCGCCCAGGTGACGGCGGCGGCCCTGGTGGCCGAGAACCGAATGATGAGCCATCCGGCCAGCGTCGACACCGTGCCGACCAGCGCCAATCAGGAAGACCACGTCAGCATGGCCACGCATGGCGCGCGCCGCCTGCTGGACATGGCGGAGAACACCGCGACGGTCGTCGGCATCGAGCTGCTGGCGGCGGCGCAGGGAATCGATTTTCAGCGCCCGCTGAGGTCGTCGGAGCCGCTGGAGCGGGCGTGGGCGATCGTGCGCGAGGCGGCGGCGGAATATGCCGAGGACCACTATTTCGCGCCGGACATCGCCCGGGCGACCACCACCGTCCGCGAGGGACGGTGGCGGCCGTTCGTGGGAGAGCTGTTGAGCTGAGCCGAAGGCTCAGTTCATCGCCATGCATTCCTGGCGCGCGCCGGAGAAATCGCCGTCGCTTTCGGGGTCCAGCATCAGGGTGACGGCCAGTTCGGCGACCTGATTTTCGACCTGCTCCTGGGTGAAGCCGAGGCCGGCGCCGGTGCGGTTGGCCGCCTCGGAAAAGCGCGCGCCCTCGGTGACGCGGGCCTGGACCTGCTCGTCGGTCATGCCCTCCATCGTGCTGATCAGATCCAGGGTGTCGACCGCGGTGCACAGGACGTTCATCAGGTGGGCGTCGCCGCCCGGGCGGGCCGCCAGATCCTCGAGCCAGGCCAGATCCAGGTCGCCGTCGTCCTGATCGCCGTCCGTCACGTCGCGCGTCGGATCGCCGCCGGCGACCAGGGACAGCGAGTAAGGTCCGGTCTCGCCGGCCTCCAGCGTGTTGGCCTTGATGAACCAGACGCCGCCGTCGGTGGCGAACTCCAGATGGGAGTCCAGGCCGTCGTCGCCGTCGTCGTTGACCGCCGAGCCCTCGACCGTGCAGTCCGAGCCCTTGCCGACGACCAGATAGGCGTCGAACGCGTCGGAGCGGTAATCGACGGTGTAGTTGCCGGCGGGCGCGCGGAACGTCCAGCAGTCGTAGCGGCTGTCGTCGTCGGCGACGGCGTCGGAGGCCCGGATTTCGCCGCGGACGGTCTGGCCGACCGAAATGCTTTGAGCCGAGGCGGCGCCCGAAACGGCGAGCGCGGCCAGTCCGGCGGCGGTGAAAAGAGCGATGCGGCGCATGGTGGATCTTCCCCGACCCCAAGTGGTCATTGGGGGCACGCTACATCGCGCGGACGACGGCGTCATCTGACGCCGCCTGACGCGCGACCGGGTCAGGGCTTGGGCTTCGGCTCCACGCTGAGGACGTAGGCGCCGCCCTCCTGCGTGCCGTAGCTGCCGGCGCGGACGACGTAGTCGCCGTCTTCGGTCGGCGTCCAGTCCAGCCGGGCGTGGGTGTCGGAAAAGGAGTCGTCGTCGCTGCCCAGCACCTCGAACCCGCCGTCGTCCTTGTCGCGGCCCACGATCAGGAAGGCGTCGAAGGCGTTGGACGCGAGGGTGAAGCGCAGCGGTTCGCCGGCCTTGGCGTGGATGCGGTAGCTGTCGAACCAGCTGCCGTCGGCGGCGGCGTCGTCGGTTTCGGTCAGTTCGCCGCGCACGGAGGCGCCGACGATCACGCTGCCCGGCTGGGGCTTCGGCCCCCGATCCTTCAGCTCCAGCGAATAGAGGCCGGTCGAGTCCGGGCCCAGCGGCGAGACGCGAAGGACGTAGTCGCCGTCGGACGGCAGGGTGAAGTTCAGCCGGGAGTCGGTGCCCTCGGCCAGGCCGTCGTCGTCGGAAGCCAGTTCCTGGAACTCTCCATCCGCCGTGCCGACGCGCACGAAGGCGTCGAAGTCGCCGGAGCGGACGATGGCCTGGACGCGCTGCCCCTCGACGCCGGAGAAGGCGTAGGAGTCGTAGCCGCGATCCTCTGAGTCCGTGGGGTCCTCGTCGTCGATCTCGCCCTGAACGACGGCGCCGAAGGCGATCGCCTCGGCGGGACGTTCCGGCGGCAGTTCGGTGAGCGTGATCTGATAGTCGCCGACGCCGCCCGGCGCGAAGGAGCGGACGTCGACCTGATAGACGCCGTCCGCCGGCAGAATGTGGATCAGGCGGGAGTTCGTCCCCTCGGGCCCGCCGTCGTCGTCCTCGGCCAGCAGAGACGAGGGATCGGCGCCGTCGCGCAGTTCCAGATAGGCGTCGAAGTCGGCCGCGGTCAGGTCGACCTGCACGCGCTGCCCCTGACGCCCGGCGAAGCGGTAGGAGTCGGCGACCTTGCCGTCGACGTTCGTGCCGTCGGTCGCCGTCAGCGTGCCCGAGACCGGCGCGTCCCAGCCCAGGTCGGCGGCGGGCGCCAGCGGCGGCGCCTCGGCGGCGGTCAGCACGTAGGCGCCCGCCCCCTCGCCCACCGGCGAGACGCGGATGACGAAGTCGCCCGACGACGGGGCCTGGAAGACCAGGCGGGAGTTCAGGCCCTGGCCGTCGTCGTCGTTGGCCGCCAGTTCGGCGAAGTCCTGGCCCGACGCCGTGCCGACGCGGAGCACGGGGTCGAAGGCGTCGCTGGCGAGGGTCAGCAGGACCCTTTCGCCCTGGCGCAGACGGAGCGAGTACGCGTCGTACGGGACACCGTCGTCGTTCTCGGGATCGCGGTCGGAAACGTCGCCGTTCACCGGACGGTCGAGGCGCAAGGCCGTCGGGCGTGGCGCACGGGGCGCGGGCGGGCGCTCGGTCAGGGTCAGGGCGTAGTCGCCCAGCGCGTCGGGCTCGAACCCGCGCACGCGGACGGTCCAGTCGCCGCCGGGCGAGGTGAAGCGGACGCGCGAATCGGTCGAGCCGTCCGCGCCGGCGTCGTCATTGACGTGACCGGGCGCGCCGCCGTCGGCGGGCACGACCTCCAGATAGGCGTCGAAGTCCGATGACGTGAGCGTCAGCTCGATCCGCTGACCCTGGCGGGTCGAGAAGCTCCAGGCGTCGTGGCGGAAGCCGTCGTCGGGCGTGCGCGCGTCCGTCTCCGTCAGACGTCCGGTGACGGTGCGACCGAAGTCCAGGCGGTCCTGGGCGGTCGCGGGCGCGGCGGCCAGAAGCAGGGCCGTCAGGGCGACGCCCAGAAGCGGATCGTGACGTTTCATGCGACGCATCTCCCCAGGTCCGCGCGATCATAGACGCCAGCCCCCCCGGCCTGTAAATCGCGCGGCGTCCCCGACGCGAAAACTTTCGAGGCCCGGCCCATGACCGCAGACACCGCGCGCGCGCGCCTGATCGACGGCAAGGCCTTCGCGGCCGGGCTGGTGGAGCGCGTCGCGGCGGCGGCGGGGCGTCTGCGCGAGGCGACGGGCGTGCGACCGGGGCTGGCGGCGGTGATCGTCGGCGACGATCCGGCCAGCCGAATCTATGTGAAGTCCAAGGGCGAGCGCGCCGAGGCGGCGGGGTTCCACTCCGAGACGGTGCGGCTGTCCGCCGACACGACGGAGGCGGAGCTGCTGGCGGTCGTCGAGCGGCTGAACGGCGACCCGGCGATCCACGGCATTCTGGTGCAGCTGCCGCTGCCCGACCAGATCGATCCGGCGGCGGTGCTGGCGGCGATCGACCCGGACAAGGACGTCGACGGATTTCACGTCGTCAACGCCGGGCGGCTGGCGACCGGCGGACGAGGGCTGGTTCCCTGCACGCCGCTGGGGTGCCTGATGCTGTTGAAACATGAGCTAGGCGACCTGTCGGGGCTGGAGGCCGTGGTGGTGGGGCGGTCCAACATCGTCGGCAAGCCGATGGCGCAGCTGCTGCTCGGCGAGAGCTGCACGGTGACGGTGGCGCATTCGCGGACCCGCGACCTGCCGGAGGTGTGCCGCCGCGCGGACATCGTGGTGGCGGCGGTCGGGCGGCCCGAGATGATCCGGGGCGACTGGATCAAGCCGGGCGCGACGGTGATCGACGTCGGCATCAACCGCGTCCCGTCGAAGGACCCGGTCAAGGCGGCCGAGGGCAAGACGCGCGTCGTGGGCGACGTCGCCTTCGACGAGGCGGCGGGGGTGGCGGGCGCGATCACGCCGGTGCCGGGCGGCGTGGGGCCGATGACGATCGCGGTGCTGCTGGCCAACACCTATGCCGCCGCGTGCGCCAAGGCCGGCGTCGACGCGGAGACGCTTGAAGCGGCGTCGTGATCGGCTGATATATCCCCCGGGCGGCGATCGGGCCGCGTTCGGGAAGGGCTGTCCCACAATGATGCGCGTGAACCCCCGTCTGGCCGCCGCGGCGGCGATCGTCGTCATGGCGCCCGGCGCCGCCGGATGCGGCGTGAACACGATCCCGACCAACGAGGAGCGGGCCAAGGCGGCCTGGGCCGACGTGCAGGCCGCCTATCAGCGGCGCGCCGACCTGATCCCGAACCTGGTCGCCACCGTGCAGGCGGCGGCGATTTCCGAACGGACCACGCTGACGCAGGTGATCGAGGCGCGGTCGCGCGCCACGTCGATCCAGCTGACGCCGGAGATGCTGAACGATCCGGCCGCCATGCAGCGCTATCAGGCCGCGCAGGGCGAGCTGACGCAGGCGCTGAGCCGGCTGATGCTGGTGGTCGAACAGTATCCGCAGATCCAGTCGAACCAGAACTTCATCGCCCTGCAGAGCCAGCTGGAGGGCACCGAGAACCGCATCAACATCGCGCGGCGCGACTACAACGAGGCGGTGCGCGTCCACAACACGGCGCTGCGGACCTTCCCGACGGTGCTGTGGGCCAAGACGATCCACGCGGGCGCGGGGCCGATGCAGCCGTTCCAGGCCAATGAGGCGGCGCAGAGCGCGCCGACGGTCACCTTCAACATGGGCGCGCCGGGCGCGGCGCCGGGTTCGGCCCCGCCGTCCAAGTGATCCGTTCGATCCGATCGGTCGCGGCGACCCTGGCGGTCGCCGTCGCCTGGCTGTGCTGCGCCCTGCCCGGGCTGGCGCAGGAGCCGACGTTCCCCGAGCTGACGGGACGCGTGGTCGATCAGGCGCGCCTGCTGTCGCCGGCCAAGGAGGCCGAGCTGGATGCGCGGCTTGAGAAGCTGGAGCAAGACACGTCCGACCAGTTGGTCGTGGTCACCGTGGACAGCCTGCAGGACCGCGACATCGCCGATTACGGCTATCAGCTGGGCCGGCACTGGGGCATCGGCCAGTCGGAGACGAACAACGGCGTCCTGCTGATCGTCGCGCCTAACGAGCGAAAGGTGCGGATCGAGGTCGGCTATGGGCTGGAGCCCATCCTGACCGACGCCCTGTCGGCGCTGATCATCCACGACCGGATATTGCCCGCGTTCCGCGAAGGCGGATTCGAGCGCGGCATCACCCAGGGCGTGGACGCCATCGAGGCGCAGCTGAGGCTGGACCCGGAAGAAGCCGCGGCGCGCGCCGCCGAGGCCGAGGCGCCGGAGGCGGAGGTGCCGACGCCGGTCATCCTGTTCATCCTCTTCATCGTCTTCGTGATCGTGAGCAGCTTCATAGGGGCCGTGTCGCGGGCCGGACGCCGTCGCAAGGGCGGCGACGACGGGCTGACGCCGATCCTGATCTGGGCGGCGTCGGAAGCGCTGAGGAACTCCGGCCGCGGCGGTCGCGGCGGGGGCTGGGGCGGCGGCGGGTTCGGCGGCGGCGGGTTCGGCGGCGGCGGGTTCGGAGGGGGCGGCGGCGGCTTCGGCGGCGGCGGCGCGTCGGGAGGCTGGTGATGAAGATGACCGCACAGGACCATGCGCGCGTCGCGGCGGCGATCGCGGAGGCCGAGACCCGGACGTCGGGGGAAATCTTCTGCGTCTTCGCGCGGCAGGTGTCGGGATATTGGGACGTGACGCTGGGCTGGGCCGCGGCGGCGGCGCTGATCCTGCCGCTGTTCGCCATCCCGCTGGGCGTGGATCCGACGATGTTGCGCGGCCTGGGAGAGGGCTGGAGCGTGGGGCATGCCGCGGCGGCCGGATCGGACGCGGGGGCGGTGGTGGCGCTGCACGCCCTGCTGCAGGCTTCGACCTTTCTGATCGTGCTGGGGCTGGGGCTGATCCCGCCGGTGCGGCGGCTGATGACGCCGCCGTCGATCCGGCGCGACCGCGTGCGCAAGGCGGCGCTGCAGCAGTTCCTGGCGCACGGGCTGCAGGTGACCGAGCAACGGACGGGGGTGCTGATCTTCGCCGCCGACGCCGACCATCGAGTGGAGGTGATCGCCGACGAGGGCATTCACGCCAAGGTGTCCGAGGACGTCTGGGCCGACGCCGCGGCGGCGCTGGTGAAGGGGATGAGGGCCAAGGCGCCCGCGGACGGTTTCGTGCGCGCCGTCGGCCTGTGCGGCGCCGTGCTGGCGGAGCATTTTCCGCCGCGTCCGGCCAACCCGAACGAAGTGCCCGACCGTCTGGTGGAGATCTGAGCGCCCCCTGACGGCCACGATCGGTCGTTAAGCGGCGCGCCTCCCATGCCCCGCCTCGTCACCTACAACGTGCACCGCTGCGTCGGCGTCGACCGCCGACTGGACGTCGATCGCGTCGCCGCGGTCATCGCCGACCTGGAGCCGGACGTCGTCTGCCTGCAGGAACTGGACGTCGGTCGCGCGCGCACGGGCCACGTCGATCAGGCGCAGGCGATCGCGGACCGGCTGGCCATGGCGGTTCGGTTCCACCCGGCCATGCGGGTGGAGGCGGAACTTTACGGCGACGCGATCCTGACGCCGCATCCCGAGCGGCTGGTGCGCGCGGGTCCGCTGCCGACCCTGCCGAACGTGCCCGGGCTGGAACCGCGCGGCGCGCTGTGGGCGCAGATCGAGCTGGGCGGGGCGACGGTCAACGTGATCAACACCCACCTGGGACTTGTGCCGCGGGAGCAGCGGCTGCAGGCCGACGCCCTGGCGAGCCGGGACTGGGTGAAGGCCGAGGCGTGCGTCGGGCCGACGATCCTGTGCGGCGACTTCAACGCGACGTCGATGACGCGGCCCTATCGCATCCTGTGCCGGACGGGGCTGGAGGACGCGCAGAAGAAGCTGGGTGCGAAACCCTCTGTGAAGACCTTCCCCTCGGCCTATCCGGCGATCCGGATCGACCATGCCTTCGTCAGCCGGGAGATTCGCGTGACGGGCGTGCATGCGCCCTTCTCTCCCTTGGCGCGGATGGCTTCGGATCATCTGCCGCTGGTGTTCGACTTCGAAGTCGCCGCCTAGCCCAGGTCAAGCGCCTCGCGCCCGCGCAGGATGGCGTCGGCGCGGGAGGAATGGCGTTCCGGTCCGTCGTGAAGAATCAGGGGCGGCAGCAGCGCCAGCGGCGCCTTGCCCAGGCGGAGCGCCTTGACGACGACGCGCTTGGCCGGACGATCCGCATACGGATGGATCGGCAGGATGCGGAAGGATCCGGCCTTTTCCCCCAGCAGAGCCAGCAGATCGGCCAGTCGGTCGGCGCGGTGGATCATCAGGATCGCGCCGCCGTCGCGCACGCCGGCCAGCAGGAAGTCGGTCCACGCCTTCAGCCCGTCGTCGGCCATCCACGCCGCGCGCTTGCCGGGCGCGGGCGTGCGCAGGGCGCCGGGGTCGTCGAAGAAGGGCGGATTGCTGATCGCCCAGTCGGCGCGGGGGCGGTCAAGGGCGCGGAAGCCGTCGGCGACGTCGGCGGTCAGCACCTCTGCGTCCAGGCCGTTCAAGGCCAGGTTGGCGCGGGCCAGGTCGGCGTGGGGCGCCTCGCGCTCCACCCCCAGCAGGCGCACGCCGGGTCGAAGGGCGCCGATCTGGCACAGGACCGCGCCCACGCCGCAGCCCGCCTCCAGCACCGTCTGACCCGGCGGGGCCGCGACGGCGGCGGCCAGGAGCGCGGCGTCCATCCCGGCGCGATAGCCGTCGCGTGGCTGGCGCAGGCGCACGCGGCCGTCCAGAAGTCCGCTCTCCTCGATCTCCGGTGCGACCGTCACGCGCTTGACCCGTTCATGGGGCGTCACCATTGTGCGCCGCATCGACGTCAGGCAAGGCGACGATGCGTTTGTCCCTCCCCTCTCGC
The DNA here is from genome assembly GCA_943371835.1 of Afipia felis. Taxonomy (GTDB): domain Bacteria; phylum Pseudomonadota; class Alphaproteobacteria; order Caulobacterales; family Caulobacteraceae; genus Brevundimonas. The sequence goes on from CALRWJ020000016.1 coordinate 15,225, forward strand.
CTGAAAGTGCCGCTTTGGACGCCGTCACCGCGCCCCTTCCCCGCCCCGCCGGTCAGGTCGACGACCTGGTGCGGATGGCCGGACCGGACATGGCGGCCGTCGACGCCCTGATCCTGGACCGGATGCAGTCCGACGTGCCGGTCATCCCCATGCTGGCCGAGCATCTGGTGGGCGCGGGCGGCAAACGGCTGCGCCCCCTGCTGACGGTGGCGGCGGCGCGCGCGACGGGGGTCGAGGGGCCGCTGGACGCGCCGCTGAAGCTGGCGGCGGCGGTGGAGTTCATTCACACGGCGACCCTGCTGCACGACGACGTGGTCGACGTGTCGGAGCTTCGGCGCGGCAAGGTGGCGGCGCACCTGATCTGGGGCGCTCCGTCCAGCGTGCTGGTCGGCGACTTCCTGTTCGCGCGGGCGTTCGAGCTGATGGTCGAGACCGACGACATGCGCGCATTGGGCATCCTGGCCAAGGCGTCGTCGGTGATTTCCGAGGGCGAGGTGCTGCAGCTGACGCGGGCGCACGACCTGAACCTGGACCGGCAGACCTATCTGACCATCATCGGCGCCAAGACGGCCGAGCTGTTCGCAGCGGCGGCGGAGTCGGGCGCGGTCGGCGCGGGCGCGACGGACGCGGCGGCGGCGGCGCTGCGCGACTACGGCATGGCGCTGGGGCTGGCGTTCCAGCTGGCGGACGACGCGCTGGACTATGGCGGCGCGGCCGAGGCGCTGGGCAAGAACGCCGGCGACGACTTCCGCGAGGGCAAGGCCACCCTGCCGCTGCTGCTGGCCGTGGCGCGGACCAAGGGGCGCGAGGACGCCTTCTGGGAGCGGACCATCACCAAGGGCGAGCGGACCGAGGACGACTTCCGCCGCGCGCGCGAACTGGTGATCGGCACGGGCGCCCTGGGCGCGACTCTGGACGAAGCCGGCGCCTTCGCCGACCGTGCCAAGGCCGCGCTGGGCGCCCTGCCCGCCTCCGACTGGAAGACCGCGCTGGAAGACCTGGCCGACTTCGCGGTGAGCCGCGCGGCCTAGCGGAGGCTGGCGCAGAAGCGCTGGATGCGGCGGCAGCCTTCCTCCAGCACGTCCTCGGACGTCGCATAGCTGATGCGGAAATAGGGGCTGAGGCCGAAGGCCGAGCCCTGGACCACCGCCACGCCCTCGGCGTCCAGCAGGGCCGAGACGAAGGCGTCGTCCGAATCGATCACGGTGCCGTCCGGCGCGGTCTTGCCGATAAGGCCTTCGACCGACGGATAGACGTAGAAAGCCCCCTCCGGCACGGGGCAGCGGACCCCGGTCGCCTGGTTCAGCATCGACACGACCAGATCGCGGCGGCGCTCGAAGGCGGCGGCGCGTTCGGCGATGAAATCCTGCGGGCCGATCAGGGCCTCGACCGCCGCCCACTGGCTGATCGACGAGGGGTTGGACGTGGTCTGGCCCGCGACCTTGCGCATCAGGTCGATCAGGGGCTTGGGCCCGCCCGCATAGCCGATGCGCCAGCCGGTCATGGCGTAGGCCTTGGACACGCCGTTGACGGTCAGGGTGCGGTCGATCAGGTCCGGCGCGACCTGGGCGAAGGTCAGATACTCGAAATCGCCGTAGATCAGATGCTCGTACATGTCGTCGGTCATCACCCAGACCTGCGGGTGACGGCGGACGACGGCGGCCAGCGCTTCCAGCTCGGCGCGCGTGTAGGCGGCGCCGGTGGGGTTGGACGGGCTGTTGAGGATCAGCCACTTCGTGCGGGGCGTGATCGCCGCCTCCAGCGCCTCTGGCCGCAGCTTGAAGCCGTCGGCCTCGTGCCCGACCACGGTGACGGGCTCGCCGCCGGCCAGCAGAACCATGTCCGGATAGCTGACCCAATAGGGCGCGGGCACGATCACCTCGTCGCCCGGCGACAGGGTGGCGACCAGGGCGTTGTAGAGCACGGCCTTGCCGCCTGGGGCGACGTGGATCTGGTTCGTCTCGTAGGCCAGGCCGTTCTCGCGCGCGAACTTGGCGGCGACGGCGGCCTTCAGCTCCGGCAGGCCGTCGACGTCGGTGTATTTGGTCTCGCCGCGCAGGATGGCGTCGATGGCGGCCTTCTTGACGTTTTCCGGCGTGTCGAAGTCGGGCTCGCCGGCGCCCAGGCCGATGACGTCGCGCCCCTCGCGCTTCAGCTCGCGCGCCCGGGCCGTGACGGCCAGCGTCGCCGAAGGCTTCACGCGCGCGAGGGCGGAGGACTGAAGCTGACTCATGGACGTTCTCATGCGTGCGGGAGGCCCCGGCTGTTTACGGGCGGGGGGGCGTCAGGGCAAATGGCGGGATGATGCGGCGTCTGCTTGACTTCGTCCTGAACATGGAGGCGGCGCGGTGGCGTGCCGTGCTGGCGACGGCAGCCATGCTGCTGGCGGTCGTCGCGTTGCTGATGCTGGGCAAGCAGGCGCTGGGCCTGCACGCGGAAGAGAAGCTGGAGGCGTGGCTGCAGGGCTATGCCGGCAGTCCCTGGGCGTTCGCGGCGACGGTGGCGCTGTTCGTCGGGGCTGCGTTCATCGGGGCCCCGCAGTTCATCCTGATCGCGGCATGCGTGGTGGCGTTCGGCCCGTCGCTGGGGTTCTGGTACAGCTGGATCGCCACGGTGATCTCGGCGGGCGTGACCTACTGGATGGGACGCGGGCCGACGGCGCGGATGCTGGACAGGGTCGGCGGGACGACGCTGGAGCGGCTGAAGCGGTTCGTCGGCAGGAACGCCTTCTACGCCAGCTTCATGATCCGAAACGTGCCGTCGGCGCCGTTCATCGTCGTCAACATGGCGTTCGGGGCGACGCGAGCGAACTTTCAGCTGTTCCTGATCGGGTGCGCGCTGGGGGTGCTGCCCAAGACCGCGCTGGTGGCCTTTTTCGGCGGGGCGGTGGCGGCGGCAGCCAGCGGCGACGGGACGTGGACCAGCCTGATCCTGGCGGGCGTGGCCGTGGCCTGGCTGGCGGTCATGCTGCTCGTCCGCGAATGGGTGAAGAGGCGAGAAGCAAATCGCAACTGAACTGGTTGCGTATGGAGCTGGCGCCGCCCATCTGACGAGCGTTCCATCGGGAGAGGAGACACCCCATGACCACGACCCTGTTCATTTCGCCCGGCGCCTGCGCCATGGCCTCGCACGCCGCGCTGCTGGAGGCCGGGATCGATCACGAGACGAAGGTGATCGACCTGCGCAAGGGTGAGCAGCGGACGCCGGAGTATCTGGCGGTCAACCCGGCGGGATCGACGCCGGCGCTGAAGACCGACCGCGGCGTCATCACCCAAAACGCCGCCATCCTGGCCTGGGCCGCGCAGACGGCGCCGGACAAGAAGCTGGCCCCGCTGGACGATCCCTACGAGCTCGCGCGGTTCAACGCCTTCAACGGCTGGCTGGCGTCGTCGCTGCACCCCGCGCTGGGCAAGGTCTTGTTCAGCCATCCGGCGCTGGAGGGCGAGGCGAAGACCCAAGCCGTGGAATTCGCCCTGGGCAAGCTGGACCTGGCCGAGAAGAACCTGGTCGAGGGGCCTTGGGTGTTCGGTCAGACGTGGACCCTGTCGGACGACTATCTGATGGTGTTCGAGCGCTGGGCCCGCAGCGCCAAGCTGCTGGACGAGGCCCGCTATCCCAAGCTGAACGCGCATCTGGACCGGGTGCAGGAGCGGGTGGCGGTCAAGGCCATGCTGGAGGCCGAGGGACTGTCGGCGGTCTGATCCCTGACGTTGCGTAACCATCTCCGCCGGTCAGCATCACCGGACGCAAGGGTCGTTACCGAGGGTTTAAGCGGTTCGCGTCAGGGTGGCGGCTCACGAGGGCGCCGCCATGACTCCCCCAACCCTGTACGCCGAGCACCGACTGATCCTGCACGTGGCCGCCGATCTGCGCGGACTGGCGGAGATGGTTCGAACGCGCGCCGACGCGGTCGAAGCGACGATGCTGATCGACCGCCTGGACGGGTTGCTGACGCGGCACCTGGAGCGGGAGGACGGCGAGGTCTATCCGGCGCTGATGGGGTCGTCCGACGCCGAAGTCCGCCGACTGGCGCGCGACGCGGTGGAGGACATGGGCGGCCTGCGCCAGGCATGGGCGGCCTTCGTCGCCGCCTCCACGCCCGACGACGTCTTGCGGGACCCGGCGCGGTTCGCCGCCGCGTGCGCGGCGGTGGTCGGCGCGCTGGCCGAGCGGGTCCTGTTCGAGGACGAGACGCTGTACCCGCTGGCCGAGCGCTGCGGAACGATCGCCGACGGCGCCCGCGCGGCCTGAGGATCGCGGCGTGAAGGGGTTGTAATCCCGGACGCACACGGGCAAACGGGCCGTCGGTCGGCACGACGAAATCGATCAGGACGGACCGCGCGAGGGGATGCGTGCGGGACGGGGCGTCGTCGCAGCGGACCGGAACGCTGATCGCCCCTCAAAGGCCCCAATCCGAACGGTATCCCACGCCCATGCACCTTTTCGGCATGATTTCGAACGACATCGCCATCGATCTCGGCACGGCGAACACCCTGATCTACATGAAGGGCAAGGGCATCGTCCTGAACGAGCCCTCGGTCGTGGCGCTGCGGAACGTGGGCGGGCGCAAGATCGTCCACGCCGTGGGCATCGAGGCCAAGCAGATGCTGGGCCGCACCCCGGGCCACATGGAGGCGATCCGCCCCATGCGCGACGGCGTCATCGCCGACTTCGAAGTCGCCGAGGAGATGATCAAGCACTTCATCCGCAAGGTTCACAACCGCAAGGGCTTCGTGAACCCCAAGGTGATCGTGTGCGTGCCGTCGGGGGCCACGGCGGTGGAGCGCCGCGCCATCAACGACAGCTGCCTGAACGCCTCGGCCCGCCGCGTGGGCCTGATCGACGAGCCGATGGCCGCCGCGATCGGCGCCGGCCTGCCGATCCACGAGCCCACCGGAAGCATGGTCGTCGACATCGGCGGCGGCACCACCGAGGTGGCCGTGCTGTCGCTGTCGGGCATCGTCTACTCCCGCTCGGTCCGCGTCGGCGGCGACAAGATGGACGAGGCGATCATCAGCTACATGCGCCGCAACCATAATCTGCTGATCGGCGAGACCACCGCCGAGCGCATCAAGAAGGACATCGGCACCGCCCGCATCCCGTCGGACGGCGAAGGCCTGTCGATCGAGGTCAAGGGCCGCGACCTGATGCAGGGCGTGCCGCGCGAGGTGCGCATGAGCGAGCGCCAGGCCGCCGAGGCCTTGGCCGAGCCGGTGACGCAGATCATCGAGGCCGTGAAGGTCGCGCTGGAAGCCACGCCGCCGGAACTGGCCGCCGACATCGCCGACAAGGGCATCATGCTGACGGGCGGCGGCGCGCTGCTGCGCGGCCTGGACGCGGAAATCCGCGACCACACCGGCCTGCCCGTCTCGGTCGCCGACGATCCGCTGTCGTGCGTGGCCATCGGCTGCGGTCGCGTGCTGGAGCATCCGCGCTGGATGAAGGGCGTGCTGGATTCCGCGCTCTGATTTGATCCGCCGGGACGGTTCCCACGCGGCACGGTTTTTGCGATAGGCTGGACGGATCGACGGGGTCGGTCCGTCGATTCTCAACCCCCTTTCCGGAAGGCGCGCCGTGGCGTTTCGCGACGGACCGTTCGAAAACCTGAAGGTGCCGGCGACCCTGGGCGCCGGCGTCGTGGTCGTGGTCGCCGGCGTGGCGGCGCTGCTCATGCTGCTGGCCGACCGTCGCGCGGAAGCCAGCCCCCTGTCGCCCGTCCGGAACACGGCGGAGGCCGCGCTGGGGCCGGTCAACGGGCTGTTCGCCTGGCCGGTGCGCCAGCTTGGGCACGCCAGCGACTTCATCGGCGGCTATTTCTTCGCCGTGTCCGAGAACCGCAAGCTGCGGGCGGAGATCGAAGAGTTGCGCAAGGTGCGCGACGCCAACATCGCGCTGAAGAATCTGAACAAGCGTTATGCGGCGCTGCTGGACATCCATGTCGAGCCGCCCGTGCCGATGGCGACGGGCGCGTCGATCTCGGACGCGCGTGGCCCGTTCGCCAACGCCCGCCTGATCAACACCGGCTCCAGCGAGGGCGTGAAGGTCGGCAATCCCGTGATCAACGAGCACGGCCTGCTGGGACGCGTGACCGGCACGTCGCCGAACGTGTCGCGGTTCGTGCTGCTGACCGACGCGTCCAGCCAGGTTCCGGTGCTGATCGACCGGTCGGACGCCCGCGCGATCCTGAGCGGCGACGGCAGCGGCAATCCGCGGCTGGAGTACGTGCGCGGCGAGGATGCGGTCAAGGTGGGCGATCGGGTTCTGAGTTCGGGCGACGGCGGCGGCATGCCGCGCGGTCTGCCAATCGGCGTCGTCGCGCGCGGGGTGGACGGATCCTGGCGCGTGAAGTTGTTCAGCGATCGCGGCGCCATCGACGTCGTCCGTGTCCTGAAGTTCGAGGATTTCGGCCAGTTGGTCGCGCCGGAAGCGCTGAGCGCGCCGCCGCTGGCCGCGCTGGACTCCACGCCCGCGGCGCGCCCGCGCGAGCCTGCGCCCCCGCCGCCCGCCGCGACGGAGCCCGCGCCGGCGGCGGCGGGAACGACGCCGCCCGCACAGGCCCAGAGGACGGCCCAGTGAGACGCGCCGCGGTCACCGTCCGCACCGGCGGGACCATGCAGTGGTTGGGGTGGCCGGCGCTGACGGCGGCGGCGGGCACGCTGCTGCTGGCCACGCCGGTCGAGCTGTTCGGGCTGCAGTTGCCCGAGCCCATCCTGCCGTTGCTGCTGGCCTTCGCCTGGCCGCTGATCCGGCCGTCTCTGGTGGCGCCCGTCGTTCTGCTGGGCCTGGGGCTGCTTCTGGACGTGCTGCTGTATCAGCCGCTGGGCATGTGGGGCCTGTGCCTTCTGATTCCCTACGGCATCGTGCTGGCCGCGCGGTCGTTTCTGGCCGGGCAGGAGACGCGCGTGCTGTTCTTCTGGTTCGGACTGAGCTGCGGCGTCGCCTTCATGCTGGCGTATCTGATCGTCACCCTCACGGGCGGGCGGCCGCCCAGCGTCCTGGCGCTGCTGGGTCAGGTCGTGCCCACCCTGCTTCTGTTCCCACTGTCGAACGCGCTGATCCAGCGGTTCGACGACGTCGACGTCCGCTTCCGATGAGCTCCGAACCGTCCATCTTCTTCAGCGATCCGAACGAGCGGCAAGGCTCGTTCCTGCGCCGCACCCTGGTGATGGGCGGCCTGACGACGCTGGGCATCATGGGGCTGGGTCTGCGTCTGGGGCAGCTGCAGGTCGTGCAGGCCAAGGAGTTCGCCACGGCGGCGGCGGCGAACCAGTTCAACTACCGCCTCGTCCCCCCGCCCCGCGGACTGATCAAGGACCGCAACGGAGTGATCGTAGCCGGCAACCGGCCCAGCTTCCGCGTTCTGGTGGTGCGCGACGAGACGAAGGATCTGGACGGCACCCTGGACCTGCTGGGGCGGCTGCTCCCGGACACCGTGGACCGGCGCCGCAGCATCATCCGCGAGGTCAACGCCGCGCCCCGCTTCACCCCCGTTCCGGTCAAGAGCGACCTGGCGTGGGAAGAGTTCGCGCGGGTCAACCTGTACGCCAACGAGCTGCCCGGCGTCATGGCGGACATGCACGAGGCGCGGTTCTATCCTCACGGCGGCGCCTTCGCCCACGTGGTGGGATACGTGGCCAAGCCGAACGCCAAGGACGTGGAGGCCTATCGCGAGCGCGGAGAGGATCCGCCGGCGCTGCTGTTCAACCCCGGCTTCCGCATCGGACGGCAGGGCGTCGAAAAGGCGCTGGAGGACGACCTGCGCGGCGAGCCGGGCGGCGACCGGGTCGAGGTCGACGCCCGCGGCCGAGTGGTCGGCGAGGATTCCGAAAACAGCCGACCGGCGCAGCAGGGCAAGACCGTCGTCCTGACGCTGGACGCCGACGTTCAGAACAAGGCGCTGGAGGTGTTCGGCGAGGAGAGCGGCGGCTGCGTCGTCATGGACGTGCGCAACGGCGACATCCTGGCCATGGTGTCGGCGCCGTCGTTCGACCCCAACCTGTTCGTGGGCGGCGTGCCGTCCAAGGTCTATCGCGCCCTGGCCGACTATGAGCGGCGGCCGCTGCTGGACAAGGCCATCTACGGCTCGTTCCCGCCGGGCTCGACCTTCAAGATGACGTCGGCGCTGGCGTTTCTGGACGCCGGGATCGATCCGTCGCGGCGCGTGGTCTGCACCGGCGGATATCGCTACGGCGGGCGCACCTTCCGCTGCTGGAAGCCCGGCGGGCACGGCGCGATGGACATGCATAACGCCATCAAGAACTCGTGCGACACCTATTTCTACGCCCTGTGCAACGAGGCGGGCGTGGACCGCATCGCGCGGGTCGCCGAGGACCTGGGCTTTCACCAGACCTATGAGATCGGCATCGCCGGCCAGTCCAAGGGCACCATGCCCAGCCGGGCGTGGAAGGCCAACTACAACCGCAAGAACCCCAACCCGGACAGCCGCGTCTGGTACCCCGGCGAGACGCTGTCGGTGGCGATCGGCCAGGGCGCGGTGTCGACCACGGCGCTGCAGCTGGCGGTGATGTGCTCGCGCATCGCCAACGGGCGGGTGGCGATCGAGCCGCGCCTGATCAAGTCGATCGGCGGCAAGGAGCAACCGCCGGCCGCCCAGCCGCGTCCCCTGCCCTTCCCGACCGACCATCTGGACATCGTGCGCGGCGGTATGGCGGCCGTGGCCAACGACGTGACCGGCACGGCCTATCGCAACTCGCGCCTGGGCCTGGGCGACATCCTGATGGCCGGCAAGACCGGCACGGCGCAGTCGCGCGACTACAAGCCCGGCGAATCCCGTGGGCCGCGGAACGCGACGTGGCGCCTGCGCGACCACGCGCTGTTCGTCGCCTTCGCCCCGCACGACGCGCCGCGCTACGCCATCGCCCTGATCATCCAGCACGCGCCGGCGGGCGGCTCGGCCGACGCGGCGCCCAAGGCGCGCGAGGTGATGAAGGTCGCCCTGCTGAAGGACCCCGACATGCGCGCCCGCATCGAGCGCCCGCTGCCGCCCGAACCCGAAGGTGCGGCGGGTCCGGACGAAGGGGACGTGGGCACCGCGCCCGGTGGCTTGGTCGTCGACGCGCCGGGCGCAGCCGCGCCGATGCCGGCGGAACCTCAAGTCGCCGCGCCCACCCCGCCCCAAGCCGTCGACCCGACGCCGGCCGCCGCGCCCGTGGTGGAGGCGCCGCAATGACCGCCTCGGCCCTGACGCGCCCCGGCGAGCGCGACCGCCTGTCGGTCAAGATCCGCGAGATCGACTGGACGCTGGTGGCGCTGCTGTGCACCGTCGCCGGGGTCGGCGTGGCGATGCTGTATTCCATCGCGGGCGGCCACTGGCAGCCGTGGGCGATCGACCATCTGATCCGCTTCAGCGCGGTGCTGGTGCTGGCGCTGGGTCTGGCGCTGGTGCACCCGAAGTGGTGGTTCCGCGCCGCCTATCCGATGTACGGCGTGCTGCTGCTGCTGGTTCTGATGATCGAGTTCACGCCCCTGGGCTACACCGCCGGGGGCGCCAAGAACTGGCTGAACCTGGGCTTCATCCGCATCCAGCCGGCGGAGTTCATGAAGCTGGGCCTCGTGCTGGCGCTGGCGCGCTGGTACCACAACCACACGGCGCAGGAGGCGCGGTTCAGCTGGAAGCTGATCTTTCCCGCCGCCCTGGTCGGGGTGCCGTTCCTGCTGATCGCCAAGCAGCCCGACCTGGGCTCGGCCATGATCGTGGGCCTGACGGGCGGGGCGATCATGGTGGCGGCGGGGCTGCACTGGGCGATCATCGCCACGGGCGCGGCGGCGGCGGCGGTGTTCGTGCCGCTGTTCGTGCAGTTCGGCATGCACGACTATCAGCGCAACCGAGTGCTGACCTTTCTGGACCCGACCAAGGATCCGTCGGGCACGGGCTACAACATCATCCAGTCCAAGATCGCGCTGGGATCCGGCGGCTTCCTGGGGCGCGGTTACGGCCTGGGCAGCCAGAGCCAGCTGGAGTTCCTGCCGGAGCGGCAGACCGACTTCATCTTCTCGACGGTGGCGGAGGAGTTCGGCTTCGTCGGCTCGTTTTCGCTGCTGCTGTGCTACGCTGCGATCATCCTGATCGGCCTGCGGATCGCCAGCCTGTCGCACAGCCATTTCGGACGTATCGCGGCCAGCGGAATGACGGCCTTCTTCGCGCTCTTCGTGCTGATCAACGGGGCGATGGTGATGGGGCTGGCGCCGGTGGTGGGCGTGCCGATGCCGCTGCTGTCCTACGGCGGCTCGTCGATGATGACGGTGATGTTCGGCTTCGGACTGGTGCTGTCGACGCGCGTGCACCGCTATTCGGAACTGCCCAAGGGCCACGGTCTTTTCTAGGCCATGACCGACGACGCGCCCGTTGTGGCCCCGACCGACCTGTTCGCCGACTGCGGCGACAAGCCGTGCCCCGAGCCCGTGATGCCCGGCGCGCCGCCCGAGCGGCTGAAGGCCATGACCGAGGGCGTGACGATGCGCGAAAGCCCCGCCGAATGGGCCTTCGTGCGGCTGTCCAAGCTGATCGAGGACTTCGAGAAGGGCCTGGACGGCGACGAGGAGATCGGGGCGACCATCGTCGGCCTGCCCGGCGACCAGACGATGAAGTTCGACGAGGTCGGCTTCTGGTCGCCCGACCTGGTGCTGTTCAGCGGAACCAATGCGGACGGCAAGTCCATCCGCGTGGTGCAGCACTACAGCTCGCTGAACGTCGTCCTCAACGTCACCAAGAAGCCGGAAGAGCGCGAGGCGCGGCGAATTGGGTTTCAGCTTTCGGAACTCGTCGAGAAGACCAACCCCAAGCCCAGAGCCCGCCGCAAGCCGGCGAAGTCATAGGCGGGCGCGGGCGGCGTCGAGCCGCTTTCGAAGCGCCGCGCGGGCTTTCATGTGAGCGTCGCGCGCGGCGGCTTCGCGTTCGTCGAGTTCGGCGCGTTGGGCCGAAAGCCGCTCCAGCACGGCTGCGTGCTCGGCGTCGAGGGCGTCGAGCTTCGCCTCCAGATCGGCGACGCGCTTTCGATCGGCCGGAGATGGGCCCGCAGGCTTTTTCGGCGCGGGCTTGGCCCGGGCGCGCCGGGGCCGTTCGATCTTGCCCACATCCACCGCCTCGCCGCGCTGGATCACTTCGCCGGGCGAAGCCAGAGCCGCTTCGGCGTCGGGCGCCTCGGGGTCTTCGCGCGCGAGGCCGGTCTGGAAGATGTCCTGCGACAGGCCCCAGGCCTCCAGCGCCTTGGGGCGCGAGGTGGCGGCCACGGTGAAGCGATGGAAGCCGTTGGACCAGCTGAAGACCTTCAGCCTGCCTCCCCCGGGTCGGCCTCGCGCCTTGCGCTCGTTGCCCGAGGGTGACGACGTCACAAGGTCGCCGCCCAGTCGGTGGCGCGGATCAGGCTGTCGACGATGCCGGGCTCGGTCGAGGCGTGGCCCGCGTCCGGCACGACGTCCAGTTTCGCCTCCGGCCAGGCGCGGTGCAGCGCCCACGCCCCCGACATCGGCGTGACCACGTCGAAGCGGCCCTGGGCGATCCAGGCCGGGATATGCCGGATCCGGTCGACGTTGCGCAGGATCCAGTTCTCTTCCGGGAAAAAGCCGCCGTTCATGAAGTACCAGCATTCGATGCGGGCGAAGGCGACGGCGAAGTCGGGCTCCGCGAACTTGTCGGGACGCGCGTTGGGCCCTTGCACGCTGACGGTCTCGCCCTCCCAGCTGGACCAGGCGACGGCGCAGCGCTCGCGCTCCGCCTTGTCGGCGCCGGTGAGGCGCTTGTAATAGGCGCCCATCAGGTCATGGCGTTCGTCCTCCGGGATCGGCGCGACGAACCGCTCCCAGGCGTCCGGGAAGATGTTCGACGCGCCGTCCTGGTAGAACCAGCGCAGTTCGGGCCGGGTCAGCAGGAAGATGCCGCGCAGCAGCAGCGAGCGAACCCGCTCCGGGTGGGTGATGGCGTAGGCCAGGGCCAGGGTGGAACCCCAGCTGCCGCCGAAAACGGCCCAGCAGTCGATCTTCAGCAGCTCGCGCAGACGCTCGATGTCCTCGATCAGCGTCCAGGTGGTGTTGTCCTCCAGCGAGGCGTTGGGCCGCGACTTGCCGCATCCGCGCTGATCGAACAGCACGATCCGCCACCTGGTCGGATCGAAGAAGCGCCGCATGCCGGGATTGACCGCGCCGCCGGGTCCGCCGTGCAGGACGATGACGGGCTGGCCCTGCGGGTTGCCGCACTCCTCGTACCAGACCTCGTGCGGGCCGCCCGTCGACATCCACCCCGAAGCATAGGGCTCCAGCTCCGGATACAGGTCGCGGCGGGGACGGTCGGGCGCGGGAAAGGACATGCGGATCCTGAACTGATGACGCGGACGCGGGCGATCCCTCAAGCGTAGGGCGGCGCCCTTGACCGAACGTGCGGGGGACGACGCCGTTTCTGACGGAATCGCCCGCGACGACCGGACCCCGGCAGGCTAGACCGACGCCGATGGCCGAGTCTTCCACCGCGTCGCCCCGAACGGCACAGCTTCGTCTGGCGACGGGCTATGTGTTGCTGTTCGGCGTCACCGGGGTCAGCCTGCCCTACGCCGGATTGTGGATGCGGGACCGGGGGCTGACGGGCGCGGAGATCGGCGTGCTGCTGGCCGCGCCGATGCTGGCGCGGCTGATCACGGGGCCGGTGCTGGGCGTCTGGGCCGACGGGTTCGCGCGGCGCAGGACGCCGATCGCCCTGCTGGCGGCGGCCGCCGCCCTGGGCTATGGCGGGGCGCTGTTCGTGGAGGGGTTCGGTCCCTGGATGGCGTGCTGGTTCGTCGGCGCGACGGCGGCGGCGGCGTTGATCCCGCTTTGCGACGTGCTGACGCTGCGCATGGCGCGCCGGGTGGGATTCAACTTCGCCCTGCCCCGAGGCTGCGGATCGGCGGCCTTCGTCGCCGCGAACGTGGCGATGGGCGCGCTGCTCGCCGGCCGGTCGTCGCAGGCAGTGGGCGTGTGGATCGCCTGCGGATCCGCAGCGCTGGCCCTCTTCGCCCTGATCGGACTGCCTGCGGAAACGGTATCGGACGGGGGTCGGACGCGGGCACGCGACAGGTTCCGGGGGCTGGGTGGGCTGATGACGTCCGTCCCGTTTCTCGGCGCGGTGGCGGCGACGTCGGCGCTGCACGCCTCGCACGCCTTCTACTACGCCTTCTCGGCCGTGATCTGGACGGCGCAGGGGTTGGGCGAAGCCGCGACCGGGCTGTTGTGGGGGCTGGCGGTGGTGGTGGAGATCGCCTTCATGTGGGTGGTCGAGCCTTGGCGTCGGCGGCGCGGCGTCAGCCCGTGGACGCTGATCGCGCTGGCCGGCGCGGCAGGGGTCGTCAGGTGGGCGGCGCTGACGACGCAGCCGGGGCTGGGCTGGCTGATCGCCTTGCAGGCGCTGCACGCGCTCAGCTTCGCCGCGTCCTATCTGGCGGGGCTGGAGCTGGTGGATCGGTTCAGCCCGCCGGACGCGCACACGGCGGCGCAGACCGCGTCGTCGGCGCTGTCGTCGGGCGTGGTCATCGGGCTGGCGACGCTGGTCTCCGGGCCGCTGTACGACGCCCACGGCGCACAGGGATACTGGGCGATGGCGCTGTTGGCGGCGGCGGGCGGGGGACTGGCGCTGGCCATGCGGCGGCGCGCGCCGACCTGAACCTTCAGTGCGTGAGGCCGCGCGGGAGCGGGCTCAGATGCCTGGCCATGGCGGCCATGGCGACCCGACAGCCGGTTTCGGCCCGCCGGGGGTCGCCGGTCGGGACGCGCAGCAGAGCCACGGACGGCGCGTCGCGGCCGTCGGGCAGGCCGGACATGGCGCGGAACAGGACATAACTGGCGGCGTCGGCGTCGGCGTCCGACGAAACCTCGGCGGCGTGGCCGGCATCGGCGAGGGCGCGGAGCAGCTCCTGGGCCGACGCGGTCGCGCGGACGACGCCGGGGCCGGTCGGCAGCAGGCGCGCCTTGCCGTTGAGAACGCGGTTCTCGGCGCGCGTCTGGATGCGGAAGGCCTGGGCGCCGGCGGCGCCGACGATCAAGAGCGCCTTGCAGGCGGGGTCGCGCAGTCGGCTCTCGACCTCGCGCGCCACGGACTCGACGTCGTCGCCGTCCACCCGCCGCGCCCGCGCCAGTTTCAGCCCCCCGGACAGGACCGAGGCGTCGCCGATCGACGCGCTCAGCGCCGCGTCGCAGACGCAGACCACGATCTCGGGACGCAAATCTTCGGCGGCGGTCGAAGAAGCGGGCATTGAGCCGGGCCATGACGGTTGTGTGACGAGGCCCCGACCCTCCCCCGCCGCGACGCCGCGCGTCAAGCCGGAAACAGGCCGCGCCCGACAAAGGTGATCAGGATTCACCCATCAGGAGAGATCGCCCACCGCAGCGTCGAGCAGCATGAAGGCCCGACCGGCGTCCGACGCCAGCCGGTTGAGCACGACGGCGGGATCGCCCGTGCGCGCGTGCTCCTCCAGCAGGCGGCTGGTCTCGCGGACGTAGGCCTCGGCGTCCTCGCGCAGGGCGGGATCGGCCAAGGTCCGGCGCGAAACGCTGCGCACGGCGGCGGGTGCGACGCGCCGCACGACCGCGCGGGCCCCATGGGGATCGCCGCGCGCGATCGCCTCGGCCGCCTCCTCGATGCGGGCGCGCGGCAGGAGGGCGTTGGGATCCACGCCCATGCGCCGGATGGCCTCGACCACGCGCGTGGCCAGGTTCTCGGCGTCGGCGGCGGGCATGACCGGCGTGTCCAGGTCCAGCGGCGCGTCGCCTTCCAGATCGGACCAGTCCATCGGACCCGCGGGCGGCGGCGGCGGCGACTTGCCGGCGTTCAGCTGAAGCCGGCGCAGGCCGAAGGGTCGGCTCTGCGATGCGGGCGGCGGCGTGGCCTCGGCCGGAGGCGGCGCGGGCGTCGGAGCGACGGCACGGGGCGCTTCGGGCGGCCGCCGCCGCGCTCCGGCGTCGCCGGACACCACGCCCATGAGGCGCACCGTCTCGGTCAGCATCTCGTAGTTGCGACGCACGCGTTCCTGGAAGGCGGCGTCCAGCGCCTCGGTGTCCTCGGCCGCCTTGCGCGACGCTTCCGAGAGAGACTTCAGCCCCTCTTCGACGACGGCGCGCACGCTTTCGGCGCGCGCCCGGGCGGTTTCCGGAAGCTCCGCGACCTTGCCGTCCAGGTCGTTCAGCGCGCCCTCGACCTGTTCCAGCATCAGACCCAGGCGGTCGGCCAGAGCCTCCAGCCGGTCATGCGCGCGCTGGCCCGCCTCGTCGACCAGACCGGCGCTTTCGTCGACCAGGCGGCGCGCGCCGGCGATGCGGGCGTCGGCGGCCTCGTCGGCCTGCTGCGCGGCGGCGAACAAGGCCTCGCCCAGGCGGTCGGCGCGGTGCTGGGCCTCTTCGGCGGACTTCTGGGCGGTCGCGCGCGCGGCCTCAGCCGTGGCCTGCAGCGCTTCCAGCGCGCGACGGGTCTCCTCGATCTGAACGTCGCGCGCCTCGGCGGCCAGCGCCTCGAAGCGGTCCAGCGCCACCTTGGTCGCGGCGTCGAAGCCGTCGGCCTCGCGCTGGGACATCTCGACCAAGGCGCGGAACTGGTCGGTGGCGGCCTCGATCAGATCGCGGACGGTCTCGACGGCCCCGGCGGACGTCTCGGACAGTTCGCCGCCCGCGGCGCGCGCGGCCGACAGCTGCTCCAGCAGTTGGGCGCGCTGGCTTTCGACCTGGGCGGAGAAGTCTTCCTGATCCGTGCGCAGCGCATAGGCGGCGGTGACCAGAGCGGCGCGCTGCTGGCCCAGACCCTCCTCGACGGACTGGATCTGTTCGGACACCCCGGCGCCCGCGTTTTCCAGGCGCAGGGTCTGACGCGACAGGTCGTCCGCGGCGGCGCGGGCGGCGTCCTGGGCCTCGCCGGCGGCGGCGGCCAGATCGGCGGCGCGCGCGGCCAAGGCGGCCTCGGCCTCTCGCAGCTGGGTCTGGGCCAGGTCAGAGGCGTCCATGACCATGCGCGACTGACGCTCGACCGCCTCGACGACGATCAGGGCCTGACCGTCCAGCGAGGCGTTGAGCTCGCTCATGGCCTGGCGCTCGTGGCTGAGCGCCTCGGTCAGGCGGCGCGCGGTGGCGGCGGCGGTCTCGGCGGCCTGGTTGAGCCGCTGGGTCTCCTCGCCCAGCGCCTCGCGCAGCAGGGTCATGTCGCGGCGCGCGGCCTCGGCGGCGAGCGCGGCCTGATCGACGTCGTGACGCAAGGTGGTCAGGACGCCGCCCGCCTGTTGAGCCGCGAGCGCGGTGGGCGCCAGCAACGCCTCGGACAGATCGCGGGCGCGGCGCGTCTCGGCGGCCAGACGCGCGGAATCGGTCAGAGAGCGCGCCAGGAGCAGCGCCAGACCGACGGGCGCCAGGGCGATGAGCGCATAGACGGCCAGCTTCAGCGGCTCCAGCTGGACCGACCCGAAGCCCGTCTCATAGGCCACCAGGGCGGCGACTCCGGCGATCCACAGCGAAGACGCGGCGCCGGCGATCCAGTAGGGCGCGGAACCCGGGCCGGGCGCAGGCGCTGGGCGGACGACGTCGGGCAGACGCTCGGGGGTCGCCGGCACGTTCGACGCGATCGGCGCGGGCCGACGATCGTCGGACATGTCGACGCGCAGGTCGGCGGCGGGATCGGGGCGGGCGCTCCGCGCCGCCTCGGCCTGCTCGCGGCGCGCGGCCTCCTCGGCCAGGCGGCGACGACGGCGTTCCGACATCGGCCGTTCCGGCACGGATCCCGACGCGGCGCCGTCGTCGAAGGCGGCGTTCGCCGGGCCGTCGAGATCGTGCGCGGCCGTCTCCGCTTCCGGGGCGGTCAGATTGAGCGGCGGCCGTGTGCGGTTCTTCATCGGATGCGGATTTCAGTCTGGGGACGCGGTGGGCGCGACCCTAGAGGCTGAAAGGTTCGCCGCAAAGGCGAAGGGCGCCGATTCGGCGATTCAGCAGCGGCGCGGAGCCGAGGCGGCGATCAGGACGGCGCGTGAGGGAGGCGGGGGGCAGTCGTCCTTGACGCGCCGCACCTCGGGCCGGTCGCCGCGACGGTCGTTGGCGTCGACGCCGAACTGGGCCAGAGCCGCCATGGCCAAGGCGGCGACGATCCCTGCGATGAACTCGATCAGCGCGTGCATCGCCGACCCTCTCCCCTGACTGCGAGCGCCGTTATGCGCCTTTTGCGTGTCGTGGACAATCGTCGCCACGCGGGCGCGGCGTCCGGGATTGACGATCCGAGGCCGGGCGTGTGACCGAGGACACGGCACGAAATCCGTTGCGGGCCGTTAGGCGCTGCCATGACCGATCAGACCGCCCCTCGCGCGCCCGGCGCAGACGCCCCTCTGCTGAGCCTGCCGGGCGCGTGCTGGCGCACGACGACGGCCACGCGCGCGGCCACGCTGATCGACGGGCAGGCGTGGTTCGACGCCCTCGCCTCCTCTCTGGAGAAGGCGCGGCGCTCGGTGGTGATCCTGGGTTGGCAGTTCGACCCGCGCACGCGTCTGGACGCCGAGAGCCGGCATGGCGACCGCCATGCGGAGATCGGACACCAGCTGCGGATGCTGGTGAAGTCGCGGCCCGATCTGGACGTGCGCCTGCTGATCTGGAACTCGCCGATCCTGATCGCGGCGTCGCAGGGCTTTTTCCCCCACCGCGCGCAACGCTGGTTCCGCAAGCGGTTCGTGGAGTTCCGGCTGGACAGCCCGGGCCCGCCGGGCGCCTGTCATCACCAGAAAGCGGTGATCATCGACGACGCGGTGGCGTTCTGCGGCAGCGGCGACCTGGGTCCCGACCGATGGGACACGCTGGAGCATCGCGACGCGGACCCGCGCCGCGTGCAGCCGGACGGCAAGCTGGCGCCGGCGCGACACGAGACGATGTGCGTCGTCGAAGGACCCGCCGCGCGCGCCTTGGGCGACCTGGCGCGCGAGCGCTGGTATCGCGCCACGTGGGAGCGGACGCAGCCGGACCCCGAAGGCGTGTCGGCCCCCTGGCCCGACGGCGTCGAGCCTGAGTTTCACGACGTGCCCGTCGGCCTGTCGCGCACCGAGCCGCTGTGGGCCGGGCGCGGCGGCGCGCGCGAGGTGGAAGCGCTGCATCTGGCCGCCATCAAGGCCGCGAAGAGGCGGATCTATTTCGAAAACCAGTACTTCACCTCCCCCGCGATCGCCGCGGCGCTGGCGGAGCGGCTGAAGGAGCCGGACGGCCCGGAAATCATCGTCGTCTCCACCGCCTCCAGCCCCAGCTGGTTCGACGGCATCACCATGGACACGGCGCGGTCCGAGGTCCTGTACCGACTGGAGCAGGCCGACGTGCACGACCGCTTCTACGCCTTCAGCCCGCAAACGAAACGTGGCGAGCGGATCATCGTGCACGCCAAGGTGACGGTGATCGACGACGTGCTGCTGCGGATCGGCTCCGCCAATCTGAACAACCGCTCGATGGGGTTCGACACGGAGTGCGACCTGTCGATCGAACCCGACACCGACGAGGGGCGCGCCGCCGTGGACGCCTTCCGACGCCGATCGATCGCCCATTTCCTGGGCGTGGACTCCGCTGCGTTCGAAGCGGCCGAGGCGCTGTTCGGATCGATGGGCAAGGCCATCGAGAAGCTGAACGCGGGACGGATGTCGCCGCTGGGCGCCGAGCCGCCGACGACGGTGGAGCGCACGATCGCGGAGTGGCAGCTGGGCGATCCCATCTCCACCGCCGACGCCTGGCGTCCGTGGAAGCGGCGCAACGTGTCTCATCGGCCCTACGAGGAGCGAAAGCGCACCCTGTCGCGCGGGTGAGCGGCGCGCGCTAAGACGCGTCCATGACCCTGCGCCCCTTGTTCGTCACCCAGGTTTACGAAGCCAGTCTGGCCGATGTGGCCGGCTTCGACGCCTTCAACGCCGAACTGGCGGACGCCTGCCGGATGCTGGCGGCCGAGGACGGCGCCGGACGCGCCTGGTGTCGGGCGAACGGCTATCGCGGCTACACGTCCTACGGCTCGCTGACCGACCTGCCGCAGAGGATGCCGGAGTTCGCGGAGCTGAAGCGCCGGCTGGACCGCCACGCCGCGGCCTATGCCGCCGCGCTGAATTTCGACATGGCCCGCAGGCCCCGGCTGGACAACGTCTGGGTCAACGTCCTGAAGCCCGGCGGCGCGCACAGCGGGCACATCCATCCGCACGCGGTGCTGAGCGGCACGGTGTACGTCGAGGTTCCGGACGGCGCCTCGGCCCTCAGGCTGGAGGATCCGCGTCTGCCGATGATGATGGCGCGACCGGGCGTGCGGGCGGACGCGCCGGAGGCGGAGCGGCCCTTCGTCTATCTGGCGCCGCGACCGGGGACGATCCTGATGTGGGAGAGCTGGCTGCGGCACGAGGTGCCGGCCAACGCCGCCCGAACCGAACGGATTTCGATCAGCTTCAACTACGCCTGACGTCCCGGATCGCCTTAGCCTTCGTAGGCGTCGCGGACCATCCGGTCGAGCGTGCGAACGCCCCAGCCGACGGCGCCGTCCGGCACGGTCGGATTCTTGGAGTCCTTCACCCAGGCGGTCGGAGCGATGTCCAGGTGCGCCCAGGGCGTGCCGTTGACGAAGCGCTGCAGGAACAGGGCGGCGGTGATGGAGCCGCCCGCGCGACCGTTGCCCATGTTCTTGACGTCAGCGATGGGGCTGTCGATGTGGCGATCGTAGATGGCCGGGATCGGCATGCGCCACACGTTCTCACCCACCTTCGGCGCCGCCGCGGCGATGTTGGCCGCCAGCTCGTCCGAGTTGGAGAAGACGCCGGCGTATTCCAGGCCCAGCGAAATGATCATGGCGCCCGTCAGCGTGGCCAGATCGACCATGAACTTCGGCTTGAAACGCTCCTGCGTGTACCAGAGGCAGTCGGCCAGAACGAGACGACCCTCGGCGTCGGTGTTCAGCACCTCGACCGTCTGACCCGACAGGGAGACGACGACGTCGCCCGGACGCTGGGCGCGGCCATCGGGCATGTTTTCGACGAGACCCAGGACGCCGACGGCGTTCACCTTCGCCTTGCGGCCGGCCAGAGCGTGCATGAGGCCGGCCACGGCGCCCGCGCCGCCCATGTCCCACTTCATGTCCTCCATTCCTTCCGGCGGCTTCAGCGAGATGCCGCCGGTGTCGAAGCAGACGCCCTTGCCCACGAAGGCGATCGGCTGGTCGCCCGGCGTGCCGCCGTTCCACTTCATGATGGCGACCTGGCTGTCGCGCTCGCTGCCCATGCCGACGGCCAGCAGGGTGCGGAAGCCCAGCTTCTCCAGCTCGGCCTCGCCCAGGATTTCGACCTCGAGGCCGAGCTTCTCCAGCTCCTTGACGCGCCGGGCGAACTCTTCCGGGTACAGGATGTTGGCGGGCTCCGAGACCAGGTCGCGGCTGAACTCGATCGCCTCGGCGACGGGGCCGAAGTCCGATTCATAGGCCGCCTGGGCGGCGGCCGGATCGGCGGCGACGACGCGGATCGTCTCGACCGAGGCGGTTTTCTCGGGCTTCAGGGTCGTGCGGTATTTCAGGAAGCGATAGGCGGCCAGACGCGCGGCGAAGGCGGCGCGCGCGGCCTGCTGGGCCGACAGGTGGGACACGTCCAGCGCCAGGACGTCGGCGCCGGACATCTTCACGGCGTGATAGGCGGCGCCGGCCGCGGCTTCCAACGCCAGATCGTCGAAGCCGTCTTCCTTGCCCGCGCCGGTCACCACGACGGTCGCGGCGTCGCCGGAGACGCCGGCGACCAGCTGGGTCGAGTTGGTGGCGCCGGTGAAGCGGCCGGCGTTCATGGCGCGCGTCAGGGCGCCGCCGGTCGCCGCGTCGAGCGCCGCCCCGGCGCCCGCCAGTTTTTTGCCCTCGTGAGCCAATACGGCGACGACGGGGGCGGCGCCGGCGGACGCGGCGAACTCGATCTTCATACGGCGACTCCTGCCGGAAAAACGCCCGGCGATGCAAAGCGAACCGCGCACTGTCGCGCGAAACGAGGGCCATGTATTAGGGCGATGTCGACGCGCCCCGCAACCGGGCGATTTCCTTTCCCGCATGACGCTGATTCAAGGCTATCTTTTCCGCCAGATCGGGCGCCCCGTCGTCGGGGCGTGCGCCGCGCTGGCCGGAATCGGCATCCTCAGCCAATCGCTGGAACAACTGGAGTTCGTCGTCGAGCGCGGCGCCAGCCTGTGGGTCATGGTGAAGCTGACTGCGCTGGCGGCGCCGCAGCTTCTCAGCGTGGTTCTGCCGATCGGCCTGTTCGTCGGCGCTCTGATCGCGCTGACGCGGCTGCAGCGCGAGCAGGAGCTGATCGCGGCGTTCGCGGGCGGCATGACGCGCTGGGCCGCGATCCGGCCGGCGGCGAAGCTGGCCCTGATCGTGGCGGCCCTGACCCTCGTCATCAACGTCTTCGTGCAGCCCTGGGCGCAGCGGGCCGCGCGCGACGAGGCCTTCGCCGTGCGGTCGGATCTGGCGGCGCTGCTGGTCGAGGAGGGCCAGTTCCAGCAGGGGCCGAACGGCCTGACCGTCTACGTCCAGCAGATCGAGCAGAACGGGCTGATGAAGAACCTGTTCGTCTACATCGACGACGGGAAATCCATTTCGACCTGGGACGCCGCCGAGGCGCGGTTCAGCCGGATCGGCGGGGAGCCGTATCTGCTGCTGGGCAAGGGATCTTGGCAGCGGTACTCGTCCGACGGCGTGCTGAACTACCTGTCGTTCGACAATCACGCCTTCCCGCTGGCGGCCTTCATGAGCCCCGACGAATTGGCTGTGCGCTACAAGCCGTCCGACCTCTATCTGCATCAGCTGCTGCAGCCGACCCGGGCGCTTCTGGAGACGGCCGGATCGCGGGGCGAACTACGGGCGGAGGCGCACGCGCGGCTGTCGTCGCCGCTGTACGCCCTGGCGGCCATGGCCATGGCTTTGACGGCGATCCTGGGCGGAGCCTTCAGCCGGGTCGGTTACGGCGCGCGCGTGGCCAAGGCCGCCGCGGCCTTCCTGACGGTCCGCATCGTGGGATACGGCGTCGTCGCCGCCAGCGCCTGGAACCCCTGGGTGAACGTGCTGCAGTACCTTCTGCCGCTGGCGGCTACGGTCGTGGCGCTGCGCCTGCTGTTCCGGGCGCTGAAGCCCAGGCTGCGAAGAGGTCGCGTCAGACCGGCGACGGTCGCGGCATGAGCGCGCCGTCCCGCCTCCGTCTGGGCCGCATCGAGCGGTACGTGCTGGAACAGCAAGGTCGCTCGCTGCTGACGGCGCTGGGCGTCATCGCCGGCCTGATCATGCTGATCGACTTCGTCGAAATCAGCCGGGGCCTGGGGTCCGACGTCGATCTGTCGGCGTTGCGCATTCTGGGGCTGATGCTGTTGAAGTCGCCCGCCGTGGTACTGCAGCTGACGCCGTTCGTCTTCCTGTTCGGCACGCTGGGCGCCTATGTGGCGCTGAACCGGCGCAGCGAACTGATCGCCATGCGCGCCGCGGGCGTGTCGGCGTGGCGGTTCGTGCTGCCGTCGGCGGCCATGTCGCTGGCCTGCGGCGTGGTGATCGTGGCGGCGCTGGGTCCGGCTGCCTCCTACGCCGACGGCGTGTTCCAGCGCGAGCGCAGCCGGCTGTCCGGACAGGCGAGCGAGGTCGCGGCGCCGGAGGCCGTCTGGCTGCGCGAAGGCGACGACGAGCGGCAAATCATCATCCGCGCCGACCGGCAGGATCGCGCCGGCGGTCGGCTGTTGGGCGTGACCTTCTTCATCTACACCAACGACGCGGGCGGCGGCCGCAACTTCGCCGAACGCATCGACGCCGCGTCGGCGACGCTAAGCGCAGGCAGCTGGCGACTGGTGGACGCGGTGGGGGCGCGGATCGGCGAACGCGGCGTGCGTTATGCGACGCTGGACCTGCGTTCCAGCCTGGCCGATCAGGAGGCGTTCGATCGGTTCGCCCGGCCGCAGTCGACGCCGATCTGGTCGTTGCCGGCGCAGATTTCCCGGGTGAACGCGGCAGGATTTTCGACGACGGCCTATCGGCTGCGTCTGCACCAACTGCTGGCGACCCCGCTGGTGCTGGCGGCCATGTCGATTCTGGCGGCGGCGTTTTCCCTGCGCCTGATGCGGCTGGGCGACCTGGCGCGGATGAGCGCGGCGGCGGTCGTGCTGGGCTTCGCCTTCTTCTTCGTGAACCAGACCTCGGCGGCGTTCGGGTCGGCGGAGGTGATCGCGCCGTGGGTCGCCGCATGGCTGCCGCCGCTGCTGGCGCTGCTCGCCGGTCTGACGCTGCTGGTCTACACCGAGGACGGCTGAGGCGCCGACGTGCCGCGGACCACTGGCGCGACGCGCCAAGTCCGCTTACGGAGACCCGCGGGGCCACGCGAGAGGAAGACGGACCACACCACCACATGCGCGCCGCCCCTGCCCCCTTCCGCTCCCTGAAGGCCCTGCTGCTGGCCGGCGCCGGCGCGTGCTTGCTGCAGGCGGGCGCGGCCCGGGCGCAGGAGGCGACGGTTCCGCCGCCCGACGGGCTGGGCGACCGGGGTCTGTATCTGGACGCCGCGGAGATCGCGCGCGTCGGCGACCGCATCGAGGCGTCGCGCACGGAGGGCGCCCGGGTCTATGCCCGGTTCAGGGGCAACGCCCTGCAGGCGCGCCGGCTGACCTATGACCTGGCCGGCGGCGCGGCCACGGCGCAGGACGAGGTGGAACTGACCGGCGCGGACGGCACCGTGGTGTTCGCCGACTATCTGGAACTGACCGAGGGCGGCGACACCGGCCTGGCCGTCAACTTCGCCACCCGGCTGGAGGACGGTTCAAGCCTGATGGCCGCGACGGCGGTGCGGCGATCCGAGACCGTCAACGAGCTGAACTACGCGATCTTCACGCCCTGCCCGATCTGCGACGCCGACGGCCCGAAGGAGCCGACGATCTCCATCCAGGCGCAGCGGGTGATCCAGGACGAGAACCTGCGGGCGATCCTGTATCGCAACGCCGTGTTCAAGGTGAAGGGCGTGCCGGTGTTGTTCCTGCCGGTGTTCGCCCACCCCGATCCGACAGTCGAGCGCGCCTCGGGCTTTCTGGCGCCGACCATCAACTATGACCGCGGCGGCCGCGGCCTGTCGATCGAAACGCCCTACCTGGTGGTGCTGTCGCCGTGGCAGGACGTGACGATCAGCCCCCAGTTCAACGCCAGCGTGGCGCCCCTGCTGAACCTTCAGTGGCGCCGACGTTTCGCCGACGGCATCGTGCAGATTCGCGCCGGCTATACGAACGAGCGCAATTTCGGCGACTTCGACCTGAACGGAGACGGGCGCGTCGAGAGCGACGTCCGTTTCGGGGACCGCGAAAACCGGGGCTACCTCCTGGGATGGGGTCGGTTCGACCCGGCGGGACCGTGGCGCTGGGGCTTCACCGTGGAGCGGACCTCGGACAAGACGCTGTTCGATCGCTACGACATCGAAAACCGCTATCAGATCAATGGCCTGTACGGGGGCGATCAGCGCCGCCTGATCAGCCAGCTGTACGCCGAGCGCCAGACCGAGCGGTCCTATCTGTCGGGAGCGGTGTTCACGATCCAGTCGCTGCGCGTCAGCCGCTTCGGGCAGCTGTGCCTGGACGGGACGACCGGCGTCGACGAGACCACCGGACTGTGCGTGTCGGACGGCAGCGTGCCGCAGGACGTGCCGGCGCTGAACGTGTTCGAGGCCGACGGAGCCCTGCCCGTCGCCGCGCCGCTGATCGAGGGACGGTGGGAGCCCGGGGCCCCCGTCTTCGGCGGCAGGCTGCGCCTGACGGGATCGGTCGCGGCGCTGTTCCGCGAGGATTTCGCCGGCGCGCCGCTGCTGCGGCCCGAGGCTCTGCCGACGGGTCCTGCGCCCGATCTCGGCGTCGACAGCCGACGCGTGAGCGGGCGAGCAGAGTGGCGGCGCGTGCTGATCTCTCAGGCCGGAGTGCGCTGGGAGCCGTTCGTCGACGTGCGGTTCGACGCCTATTCGATCGCCGAGCTGCCCGCGCCGGGCCTGGAGGGCGACCAGACCGTGACGCGGAGCCGGCTGACGTCCGGCCTGGACGTGAGCTGGCCGATGGTGCGGCGCGTGTCGGCCGACGCCGACCTGATCCTGGAGCCGCAGGTGCAGTTTTCGGCCTCCAACGACGCGGATCTGGACCCGCGGGTGCCGAACGAGGACAGCCAGGTCCTGGACCTGGATCCGGCCAGCCTGTTCCGCATCGACCGCTTCCCCGGAGAGGATCTTTACGAAGGCGGGCTGCGCTTCACGGCAGGCAACCGCGCGACGCTGCGATGGGACGAGGGGCGCGAGGCGTCGCTGTTCGTCGGCCGCAGCTGGCGGTCGGAGGCCGAGCGCGGACTGCTGACCCCCGCCCCCGACGCACCGGCGGTGCTGTATGATTCGACGGGCCTGGCGGACAGGGCGTCCGACTGGGTCGTTCAGGGCACGTTCGACGCCGGCGACGGTCTGAGCGCATGGGCGCGCGCCACGGTGGGCGACGACGGCGAGGTGCGGCGGGCCGAGGTGGCGGTCGACGGGCGGTGGGGCCGCCGCAACGCCGGCTCGATCATCTACGTCATGGACGGCTCCAACCCGGTCGAAGGTCCCCTGAACCGCAACTACGCCTTCTATGAGGGCCAGTTTCAGCAGTTCGTGGTGGGCGACTGGGGGATCGTGGGTTCGGGCGTCTATGATCTGGAACGCGACCTGTTCGTCCGGTCGGAGATCGGATTGCTGTTCGACGACGACTGCGTGCGGTTCGAGCTGGGATTCCGGCGCGACAACACCCGCGTCAGGCCCAGCGGGGCGTCGGAAGGCGCCTACGTCCGCCTAACGCTCGCCACTTTCGGCGGTACAGGCTATGAGCGGGGCGACCGGCGCCGGTGAGGGGCGCGACCGGCCGATCTTCGACGTCGGCATGAGCGGCGAGGCCGCATGAGGGTTCAGGACGAACGATGCGAGTGATGCGTTTTGCGACGGCGGCGGTGATCGCCGCCCTGACGGCCGGCGGCGCCTCGGCCCAGACGGCGCCCGCGCGGCAGGATCCGCCGGCGCAGTCGGCGACCGCGGCGGGAAGCCTGCGGCCCACCCAGGTGCGCCGCGAGCCGCGCATGCTGGAGCGCGCGGACTTCCAGATCGCGGACGGCGTGGTGGCCACCGTCAACGACCAGATCATCACCGGCTTCGACCTGCGTCAGCGGATGCTGATGATCATCGCCATGAGCGAGGTCGAGCCCACCGCCGAGGACCTGCCGCAGATCGAGCGGGAGGCGCTGGACGGCCTGATCGACGACCGGCTGAAGGCGCAGGAGATCGCCCGCTATCCCGACCTGAAGGTCACGGACGCGGAAGTTATGGAAGAGATCGGCGCGATGGCAGCCGAGCTGCGCACCACGGGCGACGCCTATCTGAACATCCTGGGACAGGTCGGCATCCGGCCCGAGGCCGTGCGCGAGCAGGTCCGCGTCTCGATCGGCTGGCGCCGGCTGGTCGGCGGGCGGTTCGCCAGCCGCGCGCGCGTGTCGAAGGCCCAGGTCGACCAGGCCGTGCGCCAGTTCGAGGAAGCCGCGGGCAAGCGACAATACCTGATCGGCGAAATCTATCTTGAGGCGGCCCAGACGCAGGGCGGCATGCAGGGCGCGGTGAACGGCGCGCAGCAGCTGATCCGCCAGATGATCCAGGGCGCGCCGTTCCAGGCCGTGGCACAGCAGTTCTCGGACGCGCCGTCGGCGGTGCGGGGCGGCGACGCCGGCTGGGTCGTGGAAGGCACGCTGCACCCCGCCCTGCAGCAGGCGCTGGACAATCTGGAGGTGGGCCAGCTTTCGAACCCGATCGTGGTCGATGGCGGGGTCTACATCGTCTACATGCGCGACAAGCGTCAGGGCAGCGCGACCCAGCTGGTGACGCTGCGCCAGATCATGGTCGAACTGCCCGAGAACGCGCCGGCGGACGCCGTCGCGGCGGCCGGGCAACGCCTCGAGGCGCTGCGCCCCGGCCTGACGTGCGACAACATGCTGACGCGCGCGAGCTCGGAGAGCGGTCTGCTAGGAACCGACCTGGGCGAAGGCGACGTGCAGAGCGTCATCCCGCAGTTCCAGGAAGCCATCGCCGGTGCGGCGGACGGGTCAATCGTCGGCCCCGTGCGGACGCAGCTGGGCCTGCACCTGGTCGGCGTGTGCGGTCGCCGCGTGGGCGCGGCCTCCCTGCCCAGCCGGGCGGACGTCGAGAATCGCCTGCAGCGCTCGCAGCTGGCCATGCTGGAGCGCCGCTACATCCGCGATCTGCGCGCCGACGCCCTGATCGAGCGCAAATGACCCTTCCGCTGGCCCTCTCCCTGGGAGAGCCGGCGGGGATAGGGCCGGAGATCGTGGTCAAGGCCTGGGCCGCGCTGAAAGGCGACGGCCCACCCTTCGTCGTGGTCGGCGACGCGGCCCTGCTGGAAACGGCCGGCGCGCCGGTGCGGGCCCTCGATCGCCCCAAAGACGCGGCAGGCGCCTTCGCGCACGCCCTGCCGGTGATGCACCGGCCCACGGCGGCGCCCGTGACGCCCGGTCGAGCCGACGCGCGCAACGCCGACTGCGTCGTGGACTGGATCACGGCGGGCGTCGACCTGGTTCGCCAGGGCCGGGCGGCGGGGCTGGTGACCGCGCCGATCGCCAAGGCGCCGCTGTATGCGGCCGGCTTTCCCTTTCCCGGCCACACGGAGTTCCTGGCGGAGCTGACGGGCGACCTGCCTTACGACGGCGCGCGCGGGCCGGTGATGATGCTGACGGCCATGGATCTGCGCGTGTCGCTGGTGACGATCCACGCGCCGCTGGCCCAAGTGCCGGAACTCATCACTCAGGAGCGCGTGGCGCGCGCCGTGCGGGTGACGCACGAGTCGCTGCGACGCGACTTCGGCATCGCGCGGCCCCGGCTGGCGCTGGCGGGCCTGAACCCGCACGCGGGCGAAGGCGGGTCGATCGGGCTGGAGGAGGTCGAGGTGCTGCGCCCCGTCGCCGCCGCCCTGCGCGCGGAAGGGATCGACGTGACCGATCCCCTGCCGGCGGACACGATGTTCCACGAAGAAGCGCGCGCCGCCTATGACGCCGCGATCTGTCTGTACCACGACCAGGCGCTGATCCCGGTCAAGACGATCGACTTCTGGGGCGGGGTGAACGTGACGCTGGGCCTGCCGATCGTGCGGACCTCGCCCGATCACGGCACGGGGTTCGAGATCGCCGGCAAGGGCGTGGCCCGGCCCGACAGCCTGATCGCCGCGATCGCACTGGCCGGGGAGATGGCGGCGCGGAGGGCGGTCGCATGACCAAAACGCCCGAAGAGATCGAGCTGATGGCCGAGTCCGGCCGCCTGCTGGCGTCGGTGTTCACGCATCTGGACGGCATGACGCTGGCGGGGATGAGCACGCTGGCGATCAACGACGAGGTCGAGCGCTTCATCGTCCAGGACCTGAAGGCGCGCCCCGCCAGCAAGGGCCAGTACGATTATGGCTTCGTGCTGAACTGCTCGCGCAACGAGGTCGTGTGCCACGGCGTGCCCAGCGCCGACGAGATCGTGCGCGACGGCGACATCCTGAACCTGGACGTGACGCTGGAGAAGAACGGCTTCATCGCCGACTCCAGCAAGACCTATCTCATCGGCGAGGTGTCGGCGCGGGCGCGGCGGCTGGTGCGCACCACGCAGGAGGCGATGTGGAAGGGCATCCGCGCGGTGCGCCCGGGCGCGACGCTGGGCGACGTCGGCCACGCGATCGAAAAACACGCCAAGAAGGCCGGCTATTCCGTCGTGCGGGACTTCTGCGGCCACGGCATCGGGCGCGAGATGCACGAGGCGCCGCAGGTTCTGCACTTCGGCAAGCCGGGCACGGGGATGCGGCTGAAGGAAGGGATGACCTTCACCATCGAGCCGATGGTCAACGAGGGCCGCGCGCGTACGGTGACGCTGGACGACGGCTGGACGGTGGTCACCGAGGACGGAAAACTGTCGGCGCAGTTCGAGCACACGGTCGCGGTGACGGCCAAGGGCGTGCGCGTGCTGACGTTGCGGGAGGGCGAGCGGGCGCTTTAGCCCCCTCCCCTCGACGGTCGCCGCCCGCTATGACCGGGCGTGACCGATCCCCTGCCGACCCTGCGTGAACAGCTGGACGCCCACGGGCTGTCGGCCAAGAAGTCGTTCGGCCAGCATTTCCTGCTGGACCTGAACGTCACGCGCAAGATCGTGCGGCTGGCGGGCCCGTTCGAGGGACGGGCGGTGATCGAGGTCGGCCCGGGTCCGGGGGGGCTGACGCGGGCGCTTCTGGAAAGCGACGCGGGTCGGGTCGTGCTGGTCGAGAAGGACGCAAGGTTCATCCCTCTGCTGTCGGAACTGGACGACGCGTCGGGGCGACTGACGATCGTCGAGGGCGATGCGCTGAACGTGCGCGAGGACCGGCTGGTCGAGGGGCCGGCGCATCTGGTGTCCAACCTGCCCTACAACGTCGGCACGCCGTTGCTGATCAAGTGGCTGACGGGGCCGTGGACGCCCTGCGCCCTCACGCTGATGTTCCAGAAGGAGGTGGCCGAGCGGGTCGTCGCGAAGCCGGGCGAGGACGCCTATGGCCGGCTGGCGGTGATCGCCCAGGCCGTCAGCGAGGCGAAGCTGGTCATGCACCTGCCGGCAGCCGCCTTCACCCCACCACCCAAGGTGGCCAGCGCCGTGGTGCATCTGGTCCCCCGCGCCGACCGCCCGGAAAAGCCGCTGCTCAAGGCGCTGGAGCGGGTGACGGCGGCGGCGTTCGGCCAGCGGCGCAAGATGCTGAGATCCAGCCTCAAACAGCTGGGCGGCGCCGAGCTGTGCGAGGCGGCGGGGATCAGCCCTGAGGATCGTGCCGAGGTGATCGACCTGGACGGCTTCCTCAGGCTGGCGCGCGCGACGCTGGGCCAGGCGCAACCGACGCCGCCGGAAGCGCCCGCAGGTGCGACGCTGGCGCGGCGCAGGCGTTCCTGAAAACGACGAAGGGCCGCCTGTTTCCAGACGGCCCTTCCATTGTTCAGCCGAAACGGCTGGATCAGGCGCGCGCCCCCGGGAGGGCGGAGGTCGCGTACGTCCGGGCCGTAGACGGCGTGAGACAATGAGACATTCGACCACCTCCTTTCGCTGTTTCGACGATGAACAGGATGTGGGGATCGCGTCCCCCCGCGCAAGGCCCGTCAGACGGTCTCGGACAGCAGGCTCTTCTGATAGTCGGCGACCCAAAGGTTGCGGCGGCGCGTGCTGCGTTCGGCGTGATAGATGTGCGCAAGCTCGGCATAGCTGCGGTCGAAGTCGTCGTTGACGAAGACGTAGTCGAACTGGTCGCAGTGCTCGATCTCGCTCTTGGCGTTCTGGATGCGGCGCTCGATGACGTCGTCGGAGTCCTGGCTGCGGGTGACCAGCCGGCGGCGCAGCTCGGCCAGACTGGGCGGCAGGATGAAGACGCGCACGGCGTCGCCCGGACATTTGCGGGCCACTTCGGCGGCGCCCTGCCAGTCGATGTCGAACAGGACGTCGCGGCCCTCGGCCAGCGCCTTGTCGACGGGCGCCTTCAACGAGCCGTAGCGGTTGCCGTGCACGTCCGCCCATTCCAAAAAGGCGTCCTGATCGATCAGGCGCTGGAACTCGGCGTGGTCGACGAAATGATAGTCCCGGTCGGCCACCTCGCCGGGGCGGATGCCGCGCGTGGTGACGGACACCGACAGCTCCAGCCCCCCGTGGTCGGCCATCAGGCGGCGACACAGGCTGGTCTTGCCGGCGCCGGACGGGCTGGCGACGATCAGCAGGACGCCCCGGCGCGGGGTACGCTCATTCGACATTCTGAACCTGTTCTCTCAGCTGTTCGACGGTGGCCTTCAGGTCCAGGCCGACGGCGGTCAGGGGGACGGTGGCGGACTTGGAACACAGGGTGTTCGCTTCGCGCATGAACTCCTGCATCAGGAAGTCCAGCTTGCGGCCCGCGGGCGGCGTGGTCAGCAGCGTGCGGGCCGAGGCGACGTGGGCGGTCAGGCGATCCAGCTCCTCGCGGACGTCGGCCTTGGCGGCCAGGGACGCGGCTTCGAGAAACACCTTCTCTTCCAGACCCGGCGCGTCGGGCGCCAGTTCCGCCATGCGACGGGAGAAGCGATCCCGCACGGCCTCGACCTGGGCGGCGGCCTCTCGCTCGGCGTTGGCGACCAGGCTTTCGATGCGGTCGATCAGGCCGGAAAGGACCGGCAGCAGTTGCGCGCCCTCGTGCCGGCGCGACGCCTGAAGCGCGTCCAGCGCCTGTTCGACCGTGGCGGCGATGGCGGTCTGGAGGGCGGCGGCGGTCTCGGCGTCCAGGCCCGCGTCCTCGGCGGACAGGACGCCGCGCAGCGCCAGCAGGCCGTCGGCGGTGGGCGGCGCGGCGCCCGCCTCGACCAGCTGGCGGGTCAGGGTCAGGTAGCGGTCCAGAACTTCGGAATCGACGCCCAGGACGCCCGCTCCGGCGTCGGGCCTGGCCTGCACCGTCAAGGACACCTGCCCCCGCGCGAACCGGGCCTGACCTGCCGTCTTGGTCAGGCGCTCAAGGTCGTCGAAGCCGGAGGGCGCGCGCAGGCGGACCTCCAGATTGCGGCCGTTGACGGAGCGGGCCTCGACCGCCCAGGTCCAGCCGTGGCCGGCGCCGTCGGCGCGGCCGAAGCCGGTCATGCCGGAGATCTGGCGGTCCGCGCTCACCGCGGCGCCTGTCCGGGCGGCAGGATCGTGACCTCGGCGCCGGCGTCGGGAGCCATCTCGCCGGTGGGGGCGGGCGCGCCGTCGGCGGGCGCGACCTCGGGCGTCGGTTCGGGCGGCAGGCCGGCGCGGCGGCGCTCGATGGCGCGCCAGCGGGCGACGTTGGCCAGATGCTGCTCGTACGTCGGGGCGAAGACGTGGCCGCCCGTGCCGTCGGCGACGAAGAACAGGTCCTGGGTCACCGGCGGGTTCAGCACCGCCTTGATCGCCTCTCCGCCCGGATTGGCGATGGGCGTGGGGGGCAGGCCGTCGATCTGGTAGGTGTTCCAGCGCGTGGACGCGTCGATCTCGGACCGGCGCAGGCCGCGGCCCAAAGGGCGGCCCTGGGTGATGCCGTAGACGATGGTGGGATCGCTCTCCAGCCGCATGCCGACGCGCAGACGGTTGGAGAAGACGGCGGCGACGCGCGGACGCTCGGCGGCGACGCCGGTCTCCTTCTCGACGATGGAGGCCAGGATCACGGCCTCCTCGGGGCTGGCCACGACGCTGTTGGGACCGCGCTGGGCCCACAGCTCGGCCAGGTTTCGATCGTGCGCCAGACGCATGCGGCGGATGACCGAGGCCCGCGTCTCGCCCCGGCTGATCTCGTAGGTGTCGGGCCAAAGGCTGCCTTCGGGCGGGGTCTCGACCTCGCCGGTCAGCAGCGGATTGCGCATCAGGATGTCGACGGCCTGAGCCGAGGACCATCCCTCGGGAAGCGTGACGTAGTGACGGACGACCCGGCCGGAGACCAGGAGGCTGATGACGGACCGCAGCGAGGCGCGGTCGGGCACCTCGTACTCGCCGGCGCGCAGCTTTCGGTCGGCGCCGGTCAGGCTGACGGCGGCCTTGAACATGTCGGTCGAGCGGATGACGCCGGCCTGCTTCAGCTGCTGGGCGATGGCCGAGACGCCGGCGCCGGACGGCAGCGTCACGATCGTGGCGTCGCCGGTGCGGGCCGACGGGCCGGGCGCGTAGAACACGCTCCAGACCACGACCAGCAGGCCGATCAGGAAGACGCTGAAAGTCGCGGTGGCGGCCAGCATGGCCACGGCGAAGGGCTTGCGATCGCCGCCGCCGATCACGGGCAGACGCACGTCAGTCGACCTTGCGGAAGACGACGGTGGCGTTGGTGCCGCCGAAGCCGAACGAGTTGGACATGGCGACGTCGATCTTCATGGGTTCGCCCCTGTCCTTGACCATGCGCAGGGCCGTTTCGTGTTCCGGATCGTCCAGATTGATGGTCGGCGGCGCGACCTGGTCGCGGATGGCGAGGACGCAGAAGACGCATTCCACCGCGCCGGCGGCGCCCAGCAGGTGGCCGATCATCGACTTGGTCGAGGACAGGGCCACGTTCGGGGCGTGGTCGCCCATCAGCCCCTCGACCGCCTTGGCCTCGATCCAGTCGGCCATGGTGGAGGTGCCGTGGGCGTTGACGTAGTCGACGTCGGACGGCTGCATCCCGGCGCGCTTCAGCGCCGCCTGCATGGCGCGGCGACCGCCCTCCCCATCCTCGGACGGCGCGGTGATGTGATAGGCGTCGCCGCTCATGCCGTAGCCCACGACCTCGGCATAGATTCGGGCCCCGCGCGCCCTGGCGTGCTCGTATTCCTCCAGCACCATGACGCCCGCGCCCTCGCCCATGACGAAGCCGGCGTGGTCCTTGTCATAGGGGCGCGACGCCTTTTGTGGCGTCTCGTTGAAGGCGGTGCACAGCGCCTTGCAGGCCAGGAAGCCGGCGATGCCGATCGGGACGACCGAGCTTTCCGCGCCGCCCGCCACCATGACGTCCGCGTCGCCCAAGGCGATCATGCGGGCCGCGTCGCCGATGGCATGCGCGCCCGTGGCGCAGGCGGTCACGACCGAGTGGTTCGGCCCCTTCAGCCCATGCCGGATCGAGACCTGACCCGAGGCGAGGTTGATCAGCGACATGGGGATGAAGAAGGGGCTGACGCGGCGCGGCCCCTTCTCCTGCATCTCCAGGGCGGTGGCGGCGATGGGGCCCAGGCCGCCGATGCCGGAGCCGATCATCACCCCGGTGGCGCACTTGTCGTCTTCGCTCTCGGGCTTCCAGTTCGCGTCGGCCAGCGCCTCGTCGGCGGCGGCGATCGCATAGACGATGAAGTCGTCGACGCGCTTGCGGTCCTTGGCGGACATGACCAGGTCGGGATCGAAGACGCCCGGCTGTCCCGGCGCGCCGCCGCCGCGGCCGTCCACCGACGGCACCTCGCCCGCGATGGTGCAGGCGAAGCCTTCCGTGTCGAAGGCGGTGATGGGCCGGATGCCCGAGCGGCCGTCCAGAATGTTCTTCCAGACGTGCTCGACGCCCGTTCCCACGGGAGTGACCAGACCCAGGCCGGTGACGACGACGCGGCGCATGTGAAACCTCCTGAACCTTGACCGGCAGAAACGCCGATGGCCGCCGGACCCGCCCGACAGGGACGCGCCGCGGCGGCCATCAAGCCGTCAGTGACGGGCGGATCAGCCCGCCAGCTTCTCGTCGATGAACTTCACGGCGTCGCCGACCGTCTGGATGTGCTCGGCCGCGTCGTCGGGGATTTCGATGTCGAAGGCTTCTTCGAAGGCCATGACCAGCTCGACGTTGTCGAGCGAGTCGGCGCCCAGATCGTCGATGAAGGAGGCCTTTTCGGTGACCTTGTCGGGATCGGCGTCCAGGTGGTCGATGACGATCTTGCGGACGCGTTCCAGGGTGTCGGACATGGGTGTCTCTGTTCTCTAAGCGCCGCGAGCGGCGGGGTCTTCGTTCGGCCTGCCGTCTCACGACGGAGGAGACGGCGCAAGTCCGTCAGGGACTCAACGCCGAAGCTCGGTTTGGGTTTAGCACAGGCGGCAAAGGTGGAAACACCCTGTCGCAAGGCGTGATCAGATCATCGCCATGCCGCCGTTCACGTGCAGAGTCTGGCCGGTGACGTAGGCGGCCTCGTCCGACGCCAGATAGACGGCGGCGGCGGCGATCTCGTCGCCCGTGCCCAGGCGGCCGGCGGGGATGTTCTTCAGGATGGTCTCGCGCTGCTGATCGTTCAGCACGTCGGTCATGGGCGAGGCGATGAAGCCCGGCGCAATGCAGTTCACCGTGATCCCGCGCGAACCGACCTCCTGCGCCAGCGACTTGGAGAAGCCGATCATGCCGGCCTTCGACGCCGCATAGTTGGTCTGGCCGGGATTGCCGGTGACGCCGACCACCGAGGTGACGCCGATGATGCGGCCGGCACGGCGCTTCATCATGCCCTTCATGGCGGCGCGCGACAGGCGGAAATAGCTTTCCAGATTGACCTTCAGGACGTCGGAGAAGTCCTCGTCCTTCATGCGCATCAGCAGGCCGTCCTTGGTGATTCCGGCGTTGGCGACCAGGATGTCCAGCGGCGCGCCGGCGGCCTCCTCGGCGCGTCCGATCAGGCCGTCCACCGACCCGGCGTCCGACAGGTTCGCCGCGGCGGCGAAGGCGCGGTCGCCAAGGTCCTTGGCCAGGTCGGCCAGCACGGCCTCGCGCGTGCCGGACAGGACGACGACCGCCCCCTGGGCATGCAGGGCGCGGGCGACGGCGCCGCCGATGCCGCCGGTGGCCCCGGTCACGAGGGCGGTTTTGCCGGAAAGGTCGAACATGGGCGTCTCCAGAGAATGTCGCCCGTCCTTACCGCCGGGAGACGGCGCGGGGCAAACCGGAGATCACTCCTTCTTGGCGCGAGGATCCGCCGGAGTGTAGCGCGTCAGGTCCAGATTGCACTTGCCGCACCGCTGGCGCGGACGGAACAGGCGGCGCGAGCCGTCGTCGTTCCGGCCGAACAGATGGTGACCGCAGCGAGGGCATCGGGGATAGGCGAGGGCAATCCCCGCCGCGGCGACGACGCCGACCACGCCGGACAGCACGTGGCCCACCGTCTGACCGTCATGCAGCTGGGCGCCGATCCACAGGGCGCCGGCCACGATGGCGATGAAGAGAAAGATCCGCAGCCAGCCCCAGGTGCGGGCGGCGGAATAGGCGGTGACGCGGCTGGACAACGAAGGACTTACTCCGAAGAACGACGGGCGAGATACGAAGCGGAGCGCCGATCAGACGCCCGCGAAGGCTTCCAGATCCTGGGGCGCGTTCAGCGACAGGCTTTCGGCGTCCGGGGCGATGCGCTTGGCCATGCCGGACAGGACCTTGCCAGAGCCGACCTCGACGAAGCGCGTGACGCCGCCCTCGGCGGCCATCCACTCCATCGATTCGCGCCAGCGGACGCGTCCGGTGACCTGTTCGACCAGAAGACGGCGGATCGTCTCGGGATCGGTTTCGGGACGGGCGGTGACGTTGGCGACGACCGGCACGGTGGGGGCCTTCAGCGCGGCCTGGGCCAGGGCGGCGGCCATTTCGTCGGCGGCGGGCGCCATCAGGGGACAGTGGAAAGGCGCGGAGACGTTCAGCGGGATGGCGCGCGCGCCCAGTTCCTTGGCCTTCTCGATGGCGCGGTCGACCGCGGCCTTTTCGCCCGAAATGACGACGTTGCCGGCGTTGTTGTCGTTGGCGACGACGCAGACGCCGACTTCGGAGCCCGCCGCGGCGGCGGCCTCGGCCAGGGCGAGATCCGTCTTCGGGCCGATCAGCGAGGCCATCGCCCCCTTGCCGACCGGCACGGCCCGCTGCATCGCCTGGCCGCGCAGCTTCAGCAGGCGCGCGGCGTCCGCCAGCGACAGGGTTCCGGCGGCGCAAAGGGCCGAATATTCTCCGAGCGAGTGGCCCGCGACGAAGGCGGCGGTCGACACGTCGACCCCGAACTGAGCCTTCAGCACGCGCATCACGGCGACCGAGACGGCCATCAGCGCGGGCTGGGCGTTCTCGGTCAGGGTCAGCTGATCCTCAGGCCCCTCGCGCATGAGCAGCGACAGACGCTGGTTCAGGGCGTCGTCGACCTCGGCGAAGACCTCGCGCGCGACCGGAAAGGCGTCGGCCAGGGCCGCGCCCATGCCGACCGACTGGCTGCCCTGGCCGGGGAAGAGAAAGGCCGTGGTCATCGGATCACTCGCTGGGAAACTGAACGGGTGTGGTTCCGTAAGGGGATGCGTCCTGCCGGGCAAGCGTCAGAACAGGCCGACGATCTCTCGCCCCGCCAGCACCATGAACAGCAGCGCCGACGCCGCCAGCAGGACGTTCGACACAGGCCCCGACCGCCATCGCCGGGGCGTGTGCCGCGAGTTCAGCAGCCACAGCAGGGTGGCGGCCAGGAACGGCATGAACAGGCTGCCGAGCACGCCGTAGGCCACGATCAGCGCGAAGGGCCGATCCATGAACAGCAGGGCCATGGGCGGGAAGGTCAGCCACAGGGCGTAGGCGCGAAAGGCGCGGCGTCGGAAGCCCGCGCCGTCGACGCCGTCGGGACGGCGCGCGGCGTGAGCGGCGAAGTCGGCGAACATCAGGCTGACGCCCTGCCAAACGCCGATGACGCTGGAAAAGGCGGTGGCGAAGAAGCCGATCAGAAAGGCCACGGCGACCGGCCGGCCAAATCGAGCCTGCAGCACCTCGCCCAGATCCAGCAGGCCGCGGTCCCCGCTCTGCAGCGCCGTGCCCGAGGCGTGCAGCAGCTCGGCGCCGACGATCAGCATGGCCACGACGAACAGGCCGGTGACGGCATAGGCGATGCGGTTGTCGACGCGCATCACCCGCACGAAGTCCGGGCCGGCCCAGCCCTTCTGCGCCAGCCAGTAGCCGTAGGCGGCCATGGTGATGGTGCCGCCGACGCCGCCGATCAGGCCCAGCACGTAGAAGCCCGATCCGCCCGGCAGCGTAGGCCACAGCCCCGTCAGCAGCCGCGGAACGTCCGGCGCCACGATGACCGCCAGCCCCACGACCGTGACGAACATCACGGCCACCAGCGCCGCCATGATCTTCTCGAACAGGCCGTAGCCGCCGACCAGGACCAGACCCAGCGCGGCCACGCCCGTCCCCATGCCCCAAGCCTTCAGCCCGAGCACCGGGAACAGCGCCGCCAGCGGCAGGGCCGAGGCGCTCATGGCCGCCGCGCCGTAGACGAAGCCCCAGACGACGACGTAGACGCCGAAGTA
The DNA here is from genome assembly GCA_943371835.1 of Afipia felis. GTDB lineage: Bacteria > Pseudomonadota > Alphaproteobacteria > Caulobacterales > Caulobacteraceae > Brevundimonas. Next base: position 53,003 of record CALRWJ020000016.1, read on the forward strand.
CAGACCGGCCCAGTTCAGCGGGCCCAAGCGCGGCCCGCCCAGATCGGACCATCCCTCGAACATGGTCCGCGCCGACGTCAGGGTGAAGCGCCCGACGCCCTCGGCCAGGGCGATCTTCAGGATCGTTCCCAGCACCGCCGCCCACAGCAGGGCGTGTCCGAACCGGGCGCCCGCGACCAGGGTGGCCACCAGATCGCCCGCTCCCACCCCCGTGGCGGCCACGACGATGCCGGGGCCGATCAGCGAGGCGGCGCGCGGGCGCGAGGGAGCGTCGGTCATGCCGTCACGCTGGACCGCGCCGGCCTCGCCGTCCAGTTCAGTCGCGCTTGCCGTCCGGGATGAAGGCGCCGGCCAGCCAGCTGACCAGGCCCGTCACGATGGCCGCGCCGATGCCGGCGCCCAGGCCGTCGACGGCGAACCCGCCCAGGAAGCTGGCGGTCAGGCCGATCGTCGCGGCGTTCACCACCAGCAGGAACAGCCCCAGCGTCACCACGGTGATCGGAAAGGTCAGGATCGTCAGCACCGGGCGCACCACGGCGTTGATGAGCCCAAGAAGAACGGCGGCGGCGATCAGCGAACCGGTCGAGGTGAAGTCGACCCCGGGCACGATCCAGGCCGACAGCCACAGACCGATCATGGTCACCACGGCCTGGACGATGAAACGGATCATGGGCGCCTCCTCATGGTCACGCTTGCATAGCGCTTCACGGCGGCTTCCGCTCCCCGCGTTCGGCGTGTTTGATGCACGCGAACCGCAGGAGACGCGCATGAGCCTGACCGGCGCCTATGACCCCGACAACGTGTTCGCGCGCATCCTGCGCGGCGACCTTCCCTGCGTGAAGGTGTGGGAGGACGACGGGGTGCTGGCCTTCATGGACGTGTTTCCGCAGTCGGAAGGCCATGTGCTCGTGATCTCCAAGACGTCGAAGGCGCGCAATCTGCTGGAAGTCGAACCGGAGGTGATGGCCGCGCTGGCCGAGGGCGTTCGCCGCACGGCGCGAGCCGTGGCCCAAGCCCTGTCCCCCGACGGCGTCTCGGTGATGCAGTTCAACGGCGAGGCGGGCGGGCAGACGGTGTTTCACCTGCACTTTCACGTGGTGCCGCGCTGGGCCGACCGCCCGATGAAGGGGCACGGGCACGCGCCGATGGCCGAGACCGCGACGTTGCAGGCGCTGGCGGCGCGCATCGCGGCGGCCATGGACTGACGCGCGCGCGCTGGGCATAAGCGGCGACGCCTTCGTCACGGGCCGGCTTAGCTCAGTTGGTAGAGCGCCAGTTTTGTAAACTGGATGTCGCGGGTTCGATCCCTGCAGCCGGCACCAGACGTTCCCCGCCCGAGGCGCCATGTCGGAACCGCTGACCAACAAGCTGGGCCATCGCATCCGCAGCCGTGGCGCGCGGTCGCGCGACGCGATTCTGACGGCGGTGCGCCAGCTTCTGGACGAGCGGGGCCCTGGGGCCGTGCGGATCGCCGACGTGGCCCAGCGCGCAGGTCTGTCTGCGCCCAGCTTTCACACCTATTTCAACACCGTCGACGAAGCGGCTCTGGCGCTGTGCGAGGCGGCCGTGCCGGACACCGAGGCGCTGGCCCCGTTGCTGGAGGGCGACTGGTCCGGCGAAGAGGCCTTTCGGGCCTGCCGCCGCTTCGTCGCGGCGATGGCGGAGGTCTGGCGCGTGCACGGGGCGGCGCTGCGGGTCGAGCGGCTGATGGCCGACCGGGGCGACGCCGCCTTCGCCGAGGCGCGGATTCGCCGACTGCGGCGGCTTCATCTGGCGCTGGAGCGGCGGATCGCCAGGGCGCGCGCGGCGGGGTTCCACCCGGCCGGGCTGGACCCGCGCCTGGCCAGCTATGAAGTGGTCAGCCTGGTGGAGTCGGTCGGGGCCGGCTTCGGCCTTCTGCGCCGGGCGGACGGCGACGAGGCGATCCTGGACACCACGGCGCACATGGTGACGCGTCTGACCACCGGTCGCTAAAGCCCGAGCGGGCCGGTCAGCCAGACCAGCCAGGTCCCGACCGCCAGAAAGACGCCGAACGGCAAACGGTCGTCGCCTCGCACGGCCTTCCTCAACAGAAGGCGGGCCAGCGCCACGCTGAGTCCCGCCAACGCGCTCCACAGCAGCACGGAAGGCAGGCCCGAGACTCCCACCCATGCGCCTGCGCCCGCCAACAAGATCGGGTCGCCGTCACCCAACCCGGTTCGCCCGCGCAGGCGTTTGTAAAGAGCGCCCACGCTCCACAGCAGGGCGAAGCCCAACGCGACGCCGGCCAGCCTCCACGTCGCGACGTCCCGGCCCTCGAGGGCGCCCTGGATCAGCCCGGTGACGATCAGCGGAATGAGAAGCTGATCGAACATCTGGAACCGCTCGGCGTCGATGACCGCGATCAGCAGCAGTTGCCAGGCCAGGAGCGCGCCGGCGAACGCGACGACCGGATCGGGCGCCGCCAGTCCGGCCCAGACTCCGAGCGCGGCCGCACCCAGTTCGATCAGCGGGTGCCGAACCGAGATGCGCGCTCCGCAGTCGGCGCATCGACCGCGCAGCAGGACCCATGACGCGACGGGGATCAGATGACGCGAACTGATCGGCGCGTCGCAGCCCCGGCAGCGCGAGCGACCGCCCACGACGCCCTCGTTCGCGGGCAGGCGAACGGAAACCAGGGCCAGAAAACTGCCGACGATCAGACCCAGCCCACACAGCAGGGTGGCGGTCACCATCGGATCGAGCGCCGGAATCGCGGGCATGGCGCGGGCGTATCAGCCGCGCCCGGCGTCCGTCCAGCGACCTTGCGGGGCGGCGCGGCGCACGGCATCACTGGCGCGATCCCGGAGACCGTCGATGAAGCGCCCTGCCCTGCTGCTGACCGCCGCCTTGGCTCTCGCCGCGTGTTCTGGGGAAGATGGCCCCGCGCCCGCGAATGACGAGGTCGCCGCGCCGGCGCCCCCGCCGCTGACCGACGCGCAGAAGGCGGCGGTGTATGAGGCGCTGCCCGCGCCCTGGGCCGGCGCGGACATGGAGAACGGCCGCCGCGCCGCCGCCCGGTGCCGGTCGTGCCACACCTTCACCCCCGGGGGGCCGAACATGACGGGGCCGAACCTGCACGGCGTCTTCGGGCGGCAGGCGGGCGGCAAGGCGGGCTACAACTACTCCCCCGCGTTGAAGGCGGCCGGCTTCGCCTGGGACGGCGAGCGGCTCGACCACTGGCTGGAAAACCCGAAGAAATTCCTGCCGGGCAACAAGATGAGCTTCGCCGGCGTGGCCGACGCGGCCGACCGCCGCGATCTGGTCGCCTGGCTGATGGTCGAGACGGCTTCGCCGCCGACGGACTGAGGCTCTACTCCGCCGCCTGCGCCGCGGCGTCGTTGGCGGTGACCTCCTGCGCCTCCCACTCCTCGATCTTGCGGGCGGTGTATTCCGGCGAGCGGGTGAAGCGCGCCAGCACGCCGTAGATCACCGGCACGACGAACAGCGTCAGCAGGGTGGCGAAGATCGCCCCGGCGAAGATGACCACGCCGATCGTCTGGCGGCTGCCGGCCCCCGCGCCCTGCCACAGGACCAGCGGCAGCGCGCCGAAGGCCGTGGCGATCGAGGTCATGATGATCGGGCGCAGGCGCAGGGCCGACGCCTCGACGATGGCCTCGGCCACCGATCGTCCCTGATCTCTGAGCTGGTTGGCGAACTCGACGATCAGGATGCCGTTCTTGGCCGCCACGCCGATCAAGATGATCAGGCCGATCTGGCTGTAGATGTTCAGGCTGGACCCCGCCATCACCAGGCCGAACAGCCCTCCGGCGGCCGCCAGCGGCACCGTCAGCATGATGACCGCCGGCGTGATCCAGCTCTCGAATTGGGCGGCCAAAACCAAGAAGACGAGCAGCAGGGCCAGGCCGAAGGCGGCCAGGACGGCGCCGCCCGCCTCGTTCTGATCGCGCGCCGCTCCGCCCCACTGCACCGCGCCGACGCCCGACGGCTGCTTGGCCGCCTCGGCGTCGAGGAAGGCCATGGCGTCGGCCAGCGTCGTGCCGGGGTTCAGATCGGCCGACAGGGTGATTGCGCGTTGACGGTCCAGGCGGCGGCGATCCGGCGTGTCGCCGGAGGTCTGGGTCTTCACCACCGCAGAGAGGGGCACCAGCGCGCCGGATCCGGCCTTCACATAGAGCGACTCCAGATCCGTCACGCTGCGGCGGCCTTCGCGCTCGGTCTGCAGGATGACGTCGTACTCCTGCCCGCCCTTGAGATAGGTGGTCGAGCGACGCGAGCCGAACATGGTCTCCAGCACGCGGCCGATCTGCTGCGAGGAGACGCCCAGGGCGGCGGCCTTCTGGGGGTCGACGTCGACCAGCAGGCGCGGCGCGTTGGGCTCGTAGTTCAGGCGCGGGCGGGAGAAGCCGGGGTTCTCCTGGGCGGCGGCGAGGATGGGCTGCAGCCAGGCGTAGACGTCGCCGTAGTCGGAACCGGTGACGATCATCTCGATGGAGTTCGAGTTGCCGGCGCCGCGCTGGAAACCGCCGGGGACGGAGGCGTTGACCTGGGCGTCCGTCTGGGCGCGCAGCTTGCCGTTCAGCTCCTGCGAGATGTCCGCCGCCGAGCGGTCGCGTTCCGACCAGTCCTTGAGGATCAGCGAGGCGTTGCCGGAGTTGAAGCTTCCGCCGCCGAAACCTGGCGCGGAGATCAGGTAGGAATCGACCTCTCCGGCCTCGGCGTACTCGGCCAGGATCGGCTCCAGCCCCAGCATGATGCGGCGGGTGTAGTCGAAGCCGGCGCCTTCGGGACCCTGGACTCGGATCTGGACGCGTCCGCGGTCTTCGTCGGGGACCAGCTCGCTGGGCAGGGACTTGAACATCAGGAAGGCGCCCAGGCCGACGGCGACGACCAGCACGCCCACGCCCACCACCGCGGCGCGGCGACCCACCAGCATGCCCAGCGAGCGCTCGTAGGACGTGCGCAAGCCGTCCATCGCGCCGTCGACCTTGCGCACGAACCAGCCGGAAGAGGTCGCCGGGCGCAGGATCTTGGACGCCAGCATGGGCGACAGGCTGAGCGCCAGGAAGGCCGAGAAGGCGACCGCCGCGGCGATGGCGGCGGCCAGCTCGACGAACAGGCGGCCCACATATCCGGGCAGGAACAGCAAGGGCGCGAACACCGCCAGCAGCACGACCGTGGTGGCCACGACGGCGAAGAAGACCTGCCGCGCGCCGCGCTCGGCGGCGACCAGCGGGGGTTCGCCGTGGTCCAGACGGCGCTGGATGTTCTCGGTCACCACGATGGCGTCGTCGACCACCAGTCCGATCGCCAGAACCAGCGCCAGCAGGGTCAGCAGGTTCAGCGAGAAACCCAGTGGAGCCAGGACGATGAAGGTGGCCAGCAGGCAGATCGGCGCGACGACCGTCGGGATCAGCGCCGCCCGTACGCTGCCGAGGAAGACGAAATTGACGAGAGCGACCAGCGCCAGAGAAATCCCGATCGTGATCCAGACTTCCTCGATCGCGTGCTTGGTGAAGACGGAGTTGTCCGATCCGACGACCAGCTCGGTGCCGGGGGGCAGGCTGGGGCGGACCTCCTCGATCATCGCCTCGACGCCTTCGGAGATTTCCAGGTCGTTGGACTGGGCCTGGCGGGTGACGGCCAGGCCGATCTGGTCCAGGCCGTTGCCGCGGAACAGACGACGGTCCTCGACCGGGCCTTCCTCGACGCGGGCGACGTCGCCCAGCCGGACGACGTAGGACGCCGGCCCCTGCACGCTGGGGGTCGAGCCTTCGCGCGAGGCCGAACCGGTCGTGCCGATCGGCATCTGGGCGAACTGCTCGGGCGTCGCGTACTGGCGCGCGACGCGCACCGTGTAGTCCTTTTCGCCCGACTCCAGGGCGCCGGCCGGCAGCTCGACGTTCTGGGTCGTCAGGGCGGTCTCGACGTCCGAAACGGTCAGGCCCCGGGCGCTCAGCGCCGCCGGATCGAGCCATATCCGCATGGCGTAGCGCTGCTCGCCATAAATCTGGACCTGCGCCACGCCGGGCACCGTCGCCAGACGGTCCAGCAGATAGCGGTCGGCGTAGTCGGTCAGCTCCAGCCGGTTCATGCCGGACGACCGCAGGAACAGGATCATCACCGGCTGGCTGTCGGAGTCGGCCTTGGAGACTTCTGGCGGCTGAGCCTGGTCCGGCAGACGACCGAGCACGCGCGACACGCGGTCGCGCACGTCGTTGGCGGCGTCGTCGATGTTGCGGTCGAGGCTGAATTCCATCGACACGCTGGAGCGGCCGTCGCGGCTGGTCGAGGTGATGCGCTCGATGCCGGGGATGCCCGCGACCTGCTGCTCGATCGGTTCGGTGATCCGGCTCTCGATCACCTCGGCCGAGGCGCCCGCATAGCTGGTGGAGACCGAGACGATCGGCGGGTCGACGTCCGGCAGCTCGCGCACCGGCAGGAAGAAGAAGGCCGCGGCGCCGACGACGCACAGCACGATGGCCGCCACGGCGGCGAAGACGGGCCGCCGGACGGCGACGTCGGAAAGCATCATCGGGCGGCCGCCTTGCGCGGGGCGCCGCCGCCGGCGCCGGCGGGCGTCACGGGTGCGCCCGGCTGGATGCGGTTCAGGCCCGACCCGACCAGTCGGTCGCCGGCGGAGACGCCGGACAGGACTTCGACGAAGCCGCCTTCGACGACGCCCGTCTCGACCTCGACGCGCTGGGCCACCGAGCCGCGCTCGCCGGGCGCGATGCGGAAGACGTAGGCGCTGTCGCCTTCGTACTGCACGGCGGCTTCGGGCACGGCCAGGCTGGTGCGCACGCCCTGCGACACTGAGACGTTCATGGCCATGCCGGGCCGGATGGCGCCGCCCGGGTTGGGGATTTCGGCGCGGGCGATCACGGCGCGCGTGGTTTCGTCGACGCGGGTGTCCAGCAGCGCGATGCGGCCGCCGAACGTCTGCTCGCCGAAGGCGTCGGAGCGGGCGCTGATCGCCGTGCCCGGGCGCAGCGTCGCCACGAACCGCTCGGGAATGGGGAAATCGACGCGGACTGCGGAGATGTCGTCCAACGTGGTGATGACGGTGTTCGGCCCCACCAGCGTGCCGGGCGTCACGGTGGTCAGGCCCAGCACGCCCGAGAACGGCGCCCGGATCACGCGGTCGCCGAGACGCGCCTGGGCGGCTTGCAGGCCCGCGCGAGCCACTTCCAGATCCGCCAGAGCCTGCTCGGCCAGCACACGGGGCGCGACGCCGCGGTCGGCCAGCGTCTTCGTCCGCTCGTAGTCGCGCTCGGCCTGGGCCACGCGGGCGCGCGCCTCGATGATGGCGGCGTCCTCCTCGCGCGCCTGCAGCTCGACCAGGGGCTGGCCGGCCCGCACGTACTGTCCGTCGCGGAACATGACGCGGGTGATCAGCTCGCTGGCGGGCGCCGTGACGTTGACCGATCGCAGCCCCCGGGCCACGCCCAGCACGCGCAGTTCGTCCGAGAACTGGCGCTGGCCGACCACGGCGACCGCGACGGCCTGACCGCGACCGCCGCCGGGGCCACCCCTGCCGCCGCCGGGACCGCCCCCGCCCTCGTCCTCGGCGAAGGCGATGCGCATGACGGCCGCGATCGCCATCACCCCCACCAGAACGGCGGCGGCGACGAGGAAGAAATGACGTTTGATCACGCGGGGACGCTCTTCGAATGCTGCGGGTCGGGGCGGCCAGGGGGGCGCGCGCCCATCTGCACCTAACGCACGGGAAGGAAAATCCCGTCGCGCCAATTCGTCACAAGTTTTGCTTCAGAAGCGCCGCCAGACGCCGAAGACGGGACCGGTGGAGATCGGCGTCTCGCGCCCCACGAGAGACGAGCGCCAGCCCAGCTGAAAGCTCCACGGGCCGCGATCATGGATCAGGGAGGTTTCGAGATTCGCCCAGCGCGCGCCGCCGTCGTCGGCCTGCCCCGCGAATACCTGGGTCAGCGCCAGCCAGTCGGGTCGCCAACGCACGCCGAACGTCGCGTCCGTCCGCGTCTCGTCCGGCAATCCCTGGCGCATCCGCCGCGCGGTCTGAACCTCGGCGAAGGACGCGTGGCCCACGAGATCGAAGTTGCGGCCGACCGCGACGCGCGCCTCCCAGTCGCGTTCGCCTTGGCCCGGTGCAGCGTAGCCGGCGTTGCGGCCCTCGCCGCCGTCGGCGACCGAGCCCTGAAGAGAGACCGCCCATCGATCGCCGCGCCAAGCCTGCCAACGCACGCCGACCTCCAGCGGGCCGCGCCCGTCATAGTCGACGAAGGCGTCGCGACCGCGTTGCCAGTCGCCCTTCACCATCACCGCCAGCCGGGGCGCCACGCCCCATTCGACGAAGACGGAGGCGGCGTCGTCACGCCGCGTCGCGGGCAAGGGCAGCCGCTCGCCCGAAGGATCGAATCCCTCTTCTGCGCGCATCGATTCGATCTTGAAAATGACCTGTCCGTGGCCCCTGGCGGCGACCCAGGCCTGGGCGCAGACGGGCGACGCCAGCCCGGCCGCGACGACGGCGACCAGACCGGCGACCGGCCTCAAGCGTCGTAGCCCGGCGACTTGCGATCAAGCGTCCGCAGGGCGCCCGGCCACGCAAGAGCGGAGATGAAGCCGATGCCCTTCCCCTGCTCCTTCGTCTCGGCCTGCGCGGCGTCGGGGGCGAGGAGAACGTGCTCGCGCCCACCGGACAGCGCCGCCACCTGCTGGGCGCAGGCGCGTTCCAGGAAGAACATCCCCACCCAGGCCGCAGCGGCGGTCTGGCCGACGGCGAGCGTGCCGTGATTGCGCAGCAGCATCAGCGGCTTGTCGCCCAGATCGGCGACAAGACGTTCGCGCTCGTCGTGGTTCAGGGCCAGCCCCTCATAGCCGTGATAGGCCACCTGATGCTGCAACAGGCAGGCGTTCTGGCCGATGGGGAGGAGCCCCTCCTGCTGCGAGGCCACGCCCACGCCCGCGACGGTGTGCAGGTGTATGACGAAGTGGGCGTCGTCCCGTGCGCCGTGAATGGCGGAGTGGATCGTGAAGCCCGCCGGATTGATGAAGTTGGCCGTCTCCTGCACGACGTTTCCATCGAGATCGACCTTCACCAGCGAACTTGCGGTGATTTCTTCGAAATAGAAGCCGTACGGGTTGATCAGAAAGTGCTTTTCCGGACCCGGCACGCGCGCCGAAATGTGCGTGAAGATCATGTCGTCCCACCCGTGCAGCGCCACGAGCCGATACAGGGCGGCCAGGTCGACGCGCGCCTGCCATTCCGCCTCGGAGACCCGGGATTTCAGGGACTGGGCGTGTCCGTCGGCCATGGCGGTGCTTCCTTTGCGGGCGATCGGGCGGAAACGTCGCCCCGGCGGGGCGAAGCGTCAAGCGCGGCAAGGTCTGGTTAACCGCCTCTTCACCGTGAATCCGACAGACTGGCGCTCGGCCAAGCTTTGCGCCGTAACGGAGTTCGCCCGTGACCGCCGTCCTCGCCCGACTGACGCCCGAAGCGCCGCCGGCGCCGTCGCCCGCCGAACTGATGGCGCTGGCGCACAGCCGCGCGACCGACGACCGGGAGCGCCTGTTGATGGGCGTGCTGTCTCTCTGCGAGACGAACCCGCCCGAGGCCCTGTCGCCGGTTCTGGCCGACATCTTCCTGACCCTGGCGCGGCAGGCCGAGCGCGACATGCGTCAGGTGCTGTCCAACCGGATGGCGGCCGCCGACTGGGCGCCGCCCGCGCTGGTGCACATGCTGGCGCTGGACGAAATCGAGATCGCGCGGCCCGTGATCGCGGCCAGCCCGCTGCTGAAGGACGACGACCTGATCCGCCTGCTGGTCGAAGCGAGTCTGGACCACCAGGTCGAGGTGGCGCGGCGCCCCCGGCTGAGCGGCCGCGTCAGCGACGTCATCATCGACCGCGGCGAACCCGCGACCCTGACTGCCCTGGCCGGGAACGGGACCGCCGACGTCAGCGCCGAGGGCATGCGCCGGCTGGTGGATCACTCGCGCCGGATCGCCGCCTTGCGCCTGCCGCTTACGCGCCACCCGCGCATGACCGAGACGCTGGCCACGCAAATGTACATGTGGGTGGGCTCGGCGCTGCGCGAGGCGATCGGCACGCGCTTCGAGGTGGACGAGGTCAAGCTGGCCCGCGCCGTCGACGAGGCTGCGCGAGAGGTCATCCCGGGCGCGCCGCGAGGCCCGGCCGAAGCGGCGCCGATGAACGCCGAGCGCGACGAGATGGAACGTCGCCTGGTCGACAAGCTGCACGCCTCCGGTCAGCTGCGGGCGGGTTTCCTGGTGCGGGCGGCGCGCGAGAAGCGGCTGGCCCTGTTCCGCCATGCGCTGGCGACCTTGAGCGAGTTCACCCTGCCGGAGGTCGACGCGGCGCTGCGGCACGAGTCGCCCGAGGCCCTTTACTGCGCCTGCGTGGCGGTGGGGATCGACCGCGCCGTCTTCCCGGCCCTGCTTCACGAAATCCGCCAGCTGAACGGCGGCCTTCCCGGTCATGCCGGCGGCGAGGTCTGGAACCGTGGGGCGCCGTCGCCCACGGACGCGCGCCGCAACTTCCGCACGCTTCTGCGGGCGCCGGGCCGCGCCGCGGTTTGACAAGGCGACGCGGCTGCGGCTTGCCTGAGGCGTGACCGACCTCCCCCTTCTCGCCTTCACCGCCAGCGACCGTCCCGAAGCACAGGCGGCGATGGCGCGGCTGATCGACCGCTACGGACAGGCGTCGGAGAGCGAGGCCGACGTCATCGTGGCCCTAGGCGGCGACGGCTTCATGCTGGAGACGCTCCACCGCAACCTGGACCGGCGCACGCCGGTGTTCGGCATGAACCGGGGATCGGTCGGCTTCCTGCTGAACGATTTCGACGAGGACGACCTGCCGACGCGCGTCGCGGGGGCGGTGCCGACGGTGATCCACCCGTTGCAGATGGACGCCTGGACCGAGGACGGGCGGGTTCACTCGGGACTGGCGATCAACGAGGTGTCGCTGCTGCGGCAGACGCGTCAGAGCGCCAAGCTGCGCATCGAGGTCGACGACCGCGTGCGCATGGAGGAGCTGTCATGCGACGGTTGCCTGCTGGCCACGCCCGCCGGTTCGACGGCCTACAATCTGTCGGCGCACGGCCCGATCATTCCCCTGGATTCGCAGGTGCTCGCGCTGACGCCGATCAGCGCGTTCCGCCCGCGCCGTTGGCGCGGCGCCCTGCTGCCGCACCAGTCCAAGGTCGCGTTCCAGGTGCTTGAACCCGAGAAGCGGCCCGTCAGCGCGACGGCGGACGGATTCGAGGTCCGGCGCGTGACGCGGGTGGAAATCCGCGAGCGTCGGGACGTCGCCCTGACCATGCTGTTCGACGCCGGTCGATCGTTCGAGGAACGCGTCCTGGCCGAACAATTTTCGGCGTGAGCCGGAAATTTCCAGCGCACACGGGTTCTTAACGGGGTCGCGCGATGGTGGCGCGGACAGTCGTGAGGAGCCAGGCGTGAGCAACCCCGCACAAGTGATCCAGCCGCCCAACACGCTGCGCCTGAAGGTCGGCGGCGGACTGGGCGCGATCGACGCGAGCGCGATCGCCAAGGCCGAACAGGCGCTGGCCGCCATGGCGGGACAGTTCAGCCAGTGGCTGCAGGACGAGCTG
>CALRWJ020000017.1:0-64370 GCA_943371835.1 Afipia felis
CTGGCCCGTCCGACCGCCGACGGCGTCCGCGAGCCGCTGAACCGTCGCGCCACCATCGACATCAACTTCTAAGCGCAAGCTTCGAAGCCACGTCGAAAGACCAGGCAGGGGCCCGCCGGATCACTCCGGCGGGCCCTTCGCTTTGTGCGGAAGACCTCTGCGCTCAGGCCGCGGCGTCAGCCGGGGTTCAGAGGGTGAGGCGCCCGGCGGCGCGCAGCGCCTCGACGATCCGATCGGCGGCCTCATCCGCGCTTTCGCGGTCGGCGCGGACGTGGATCTCCGGATCGACGGGCCGCTCGTAAGGGCTGTCGATGCCGGTGAAATTGGCCAGGCGGCCCGTGCGCGCCTTGCGGTACAGGCCCTTGACGTCCCGGGCCTCGGCGACGTCCAGCGGCACGTCCACGAACACCTCGAAAAAGGCCCCCTCGCCCATCCGCTCGCGCGCCACGGCCCGTTCGGAGGCGAAGGGCGAGATCAGCGACACCAGAACGATCAGCCCGGCGTCCGCCATCAGGCGCGCCGTCTCCGTGGCCCGACGGATGTTCTCGACCCGATCGGCGTCGGTGAACCCGAGATCGCGCGTCAGTCCGTGCCGCAGATTGTCGCCGTCGATCAGGTAGGTGTGCCGACCCAGGCCGTGCAGCCGCCGCTCCACCGCGTCGGCGATCGTCGATTTGCCCGCGCCCGACAGGCCGGTGAACCACAGCACCGTCGGCTTCTGGCCCTTCAGGGCGGCGCGCGCCGTCGCGTCGATGGTCAGCGGCTGGAGATGGACGTTGTGGGCCCGCCGCAGCGCATGACGGATCATCACCGCCCCGACCGTGCCCAGACCGGCGCGGTCGATCAGGATGGCGCCACCCAGCGTGCGGTTCTCCGAATAGGGGGCGAAGGGGACGGCGGCGCCGAGCGACAGATGGCACACCGCCACGTCGTTCAGCTCCAGCGTCCGCGCCGCCAGCGGGGCCAGGTCGTCCACGCCGATGCGGCGGCGGATGTCGGTGATCTGGGCCGCAACGGTGCGCGTCCCGATCTTGAGGTCGTAGACCCGGCCCGGCAACAGGGGCTCGTCGCCCATCCAGACCAGATCGACCTCGAACTGGTCGGCGACCTCCAGCGGCGCGTCGCCGGCGGTCAGGACGTCGCCGCGCGCCACGTCGACCGGACGGTCGAGCGTCACGGCGCACGTCAGACCGGCGACGACCGGGCCGGCCGCCCCGTCGGCGTCCAGCACCTGCGTCACGCGGGCCGTCTGTCCCGACGGCTGAACGCGGACGGCGTCGCCGGGCGCGACGCGTCCCGACGCGACGCGGCCCAGGTAGGCGCGATCCTGACCGTCTCGTCGCACCCATTGGACGGGCATGGCGAACGGCGCGTGGGCATCCGGCTCTCCGACGCCTTCCAGCAGCTGCAGCACGGTCGGCCCGGTCACCCAGGCCGCGTGCGCGGGGCGGCAGACGTTTTCGCCGGTCAGGCCGGACACCGGCAGGATGGCGGGCTCCGAAAGGCCCAGGACGACGGCGAAGCGTCGAACCTCGTCCGCCAGGGCGTCGAAGCGCGCCCGGTCCCAGCCCACGGCGTCCATCTTGGTGACGACGAAGGCGACGGTCGGCACGCGGGCGAGCGCGGCGATCAGGGCGTGCCGCCGCGTCTGCGCCGTCGTGCCGCGCAGGGCGTCGACCAGGACCAGGGCCACGTCGGCCTGGCTGGCCCCGGTGACCATGTTGCGCGTGTACTGCTCATGCCCCGGGGCGTCGATCAGATGCAGGTCGCGGCCGGGCGTGGAGGCGTAGCGATGCGCCACGTCGATGGTGATGCCCTGTTCCCGCTCGGCCAGCAGGCCGTCGACCAGCGAGGCGTGGTCGACCCGCCCGTCCGAGCCGGTCGCCGCCGCGATCAGGTCGTCGGGCACCGCGCCGACGTCGTGCAGCAGCCGTCCGATGAGCGTGGACTTGCCGTCGTCCACGGAGCCGCAGGTCAGGACGCGGAGACGTTCTCCGGGAGCGCGGGCCATCAGAAATAGCCCTCCTGCTTCTTGCGCTCCATCGAGCCGGGCCGGTCGGCGTCGATGAGGCGACCGGCGCGTTCGGAGGTGCGCGACAGACGCGCCTCCTCCGCCACGGCCTGAAGGGTGTCGGCGTCGCTTTCGATCGCGGCGGTCAGCGGCCAGCAGCCCAGAGTTCGGAACCTGACGCGCCGAAGCACGGGCTCCTCCCCCCGCGCCAGGCGCATGCGCGCGTCGTCGACGACCAGGATCTTTCCGTCGCGCACCACCGTCGGCCGTTCGGCGGCCAGGTACAGCGGGACGACGGGAATGCTTTCCGCCAGGACGTAGGCCCAGACGTCCGCCTCGGTCCAATTGGACAGGGGGAAGACCCGCAGGCTCTCGCCCGGCCGCAGACGCGCGTTGTAGAGGTCCCAGAGTTCGGGGCGCTGGCGCCGGGGGTCCCAGCCATGACCGGGGGAGCGGACCGAGAAGACGCGCTCCTTGGCGCGGCTGGCGTCCTCGTCGCGCCGGGCGCCGCCGAAGGCCGCGTCGAAGCCGCCGGCGTCCAGCGCCTGCTTCAGGCCTTGGGTCTTCCAGCGGTCGGTGTGGGCCGACGAGCCGTGGTCGAAGGGATTGATGCCCTCCGCCTCGGCAGACGGATTGCGGTGCACGATCAGGCGCACGTCCGGATCGGCCGCCACGCGGTCGCGCAGGGCGTACATCTCGCGGAACTTCCACGTCGTGTCGACGTGCAGCAGGGGGAAGGGCAAGGGGCCGGGGGCGAAGGCCTTCCTGGCCAGATGCAACAGGACCGCGGAGTCCTTGCCGATCGAATACAGCAGCACGGGCCGGGCGCACTCGGCGACCGTCTCGCGGATGATGTGCAGGCTTTCGGCCTCCAGCGCCCGCAGCAGGGGCGACAGGCCGGGCGGCGACGTGGTCATGCCCCCTCGGTCGCATCCCGCGCGGCGCGGGACAAGGCCCGGCGTCAGTGCGACGTGAGGATCAGCGGTGCCTGGGCCCGCGCCTCGCGGCCGTCGCGGACGACCGATCCGACCTGGATGACAAGGGTCGCGGCGACGACGGCGCTGACGACCGCGACCAGCGTCAGTCGCGCGCCCTCGAGCCAGCCCTTGCGATCGTCGTTCACGCGAGAAATTCCCCGAATCCGCGCCCTGTGTCCGCACACAGCACGGAGACGTCGGGGCCCGCAAGCCCACATGACCGTGATCGACGAAAAACCGGCCGGAGCGTCGCCCCGGCCGGTCGATCGTTCGCAGATCGCGCGTCGGATCAGCCCGTGAAGGGGCGGATCAGGATTTCCACGCGACGGTTCTGGGCCTTGCCCTCGGCCGTGGCGTTCGAAGCGATCGGCTGGCTTTCGCCGCGGCCTTCGACGTACATGCGCGCCGGCAGCACGCCGCGGTCGATCAGGTAGCGGGCCACGTTCGAGGCGCGACGCTGCGACAGGTCGAGGTTGTAGGCGTCGGCGCCGTCGCTGTCGGCGTGGCCGATGATGTCGATGGTCGAGCGGTCGTACTGCTGCAGCACGCCCGCGACGTCGTCCAGAACGGCGTAGAAGCTGCGGTTCACGGCATCCTGGTTGGTGCCGAACGTGACGTCCGACGGCATGCGCAGGACCAGCACGTCGCCCTGACGGACCACGCCGACGCCCGAGCCCGACAGCTCTTCGCGCATGGCCTGCTCCTGGCGGTCCATGTACTGGCCGACGGCGGCGCCGGCCAGGGCGCCGACGCCCGCGCCGATCAGCGCGTTCTTGCGGCCCTGCTCGCTGTTCGAGGTGTTGGTCAGATAGCCGACCAGCGCGCCGCCGACGGCGCCGACGATGGCGCCCGTGCCGGTGTTGTTCCGGTTCGGGGTGGAGCTGTAGGGATCCATGGTGGTGCAGGCCGAGGCCGCGAGGGCGGCGACGCAGACGCCGGCGATGAGGAATTTGGAACGCATGGGAGGGCGCCTTTCTTGTGTGGCACGAGAGGCCGGGAGAACGCGGCTCTTATTGCAGAGGTTCCCCTGTACCGCCGATGAACGGCGAAGTTTGCCCACGGACGGCCACGGGCGTATCAGCGGGCCGCGCCAACGCCAGTTCCGGAGCGTCCTCGTGACCAAGACCCCCGCCCCCGGCATCCGCCCCGTGTCGATGACCGCCTATGACGCCGACTTCGACGGCTTCGCCCGCGACCTGGGCGTCTCGTTCGAGCGCTACGGCTTCGCCGTGGTGGCGGACCACGGGCTGGACGCCGACCTGATCGAGGCGGCGGTCGCGGACGCCAAGGCCTTCTTCGCCCTGCCCGAGGAGGTGAAGCGCCAGTACCACCGCCCCGGCACCGGCGGCGCGCGCGGCCTGACGCCGTTCGGCATCGAGGCGGCCAAGGACGCCAAGGCGGCGGACCTGAAGGAATTCTGGCACACCGGGCGCGAGCTGCCGGAAGGTCACGCCTACACCGCCACCATGCCCCAGAACCTGTGGCCGACCGAGGTCGAGGGCTTCCGCGACCACGTCTATGGGATGTACGAGGCGCTGGACGCGCTGGGGCGCAAGCTGCTGCGGGCCATCGCGCGGCATCTGGGCCTGGCGGACGATTATTTCGACGACAAGGTCCAGCTGGGGAACTCGGTGCTGCGGCTGTTGCACTATCCGCCGGTGCCGGCCGACGCGCCGGGCGTGCGGGCGGGCGCGCACGAGGACATCAACGTCATCACCCTGCTGCTGGGCGCCGAGGAGGCGGGTCTGCAGCTGAAGGAGAAGGACGGCAGTTGGCTGGACGTCGCGCCGCCGCCGGGCGCGCTGGTGGTCAACATCGGCGACATGCTGCAGCGGCTGACCAACCACGTCCTGCCGTCGACGACGCACCGCGTGGTCAACCCGGCGCCGGAGCGGCGCGGCTTCGCGCGCTATTCCACGCCGTTTTTCCTGCACTTCAATCCGGACTTCATGATCGAGACGCTGCCGTCCACGGTCACGCCGGACACGCCCGACCGCTATGTCGGCAAGGCGATCACCGCCGACGACTATCTGGCCGAGCGTCTGCGGGAGATCCGCCTGCTCTGACCCCTACTTCGAGATCCGCAGGCGGGTGATGTCGCGTCCGATGGCCTTGAAGGCGTCGGACAGGTCCGCGCCACTGGACGGCAGGAAGGCCTCGCCCGAGGTGGCGCAGTAGTCCAGCGCCTGCTCGCCGCGGCCGCCGGCGGTCATCTGGAAGCCGACGGTGTAGATCAGGATGTTGCGCGCCTTCATGGCGTCGCACAGCGCCTCGGTCTGGGCGAAGGGGTCGCCGTTGGTGGCGTCGCAGTTGATCTTGTCGTTGGCGCTGCCCGACCCCGAGCCCGCGTCTCGCGCGATGACGCCCGAGCAGTAGGGCGTGTTGAAGTCGCCGTCGGTCATGATGATGACGGCCTTCAGCAGATTGGTGGGGTCGTAGGCGCCGGCGCCGCTGGACGGCCACAGCGAGTTGAAGTTGGGCGACACCATGTACCAGCCCCAACCGGCGCCGATCTGACCTGCGGTCGAGCCGCCGTCGGCCAGACCGTCGACCAGTCCCTTGAGACTGGACTTGCTGCTGGTCAGCGGCATGACCTCGGCCGACGGGCAGACGTTGGCGGAGGTGTCGTAGTTGAAGCCGACCTTGGCCGTGGTCGGGGACTGATCGGTGTAGGCCTGGGCGCCCGTGCGTTCGCTGACGCAGGTGCCGGTGCGCACGGCCTTGAGCGCGCCGTACGGGTTCCAGTAGACGCGCCATTCGCAGCCGTAGTTGCCGCACCACGACTTGCCGCCCGAGCTGTAGGACCCCCAGTTCGCGCCGTTCACGCCGATGGAATAGGTGTTGGTCGTGGCGTCCGCGACGACGTAGCCCTTGCCGTTGATCTGCGTCATCCCCGAGACGCCCTCGATGTAGACGGTGTCTCCGTTCGACAGGCCATGACCGTTGGCGGTGACGACGATGGAGCAGTCCGAAAGCTGGCACTCCTGCACCTTGCCGCCGCTGGAATAGGAGTTGTAGCCGCTGGTGTTGAGCGTGGCCCAGTAGCTGCCGGTCCAGTACTCCAGCGAGAAGCGGCTGTTGCTGATGCGGACGACGCGATAGGCGCGGTCGTTGACCTGGTACATGCCGCCGACGTCCTTGATCCAGACGTAGTCGCCCGTCTGGAGGCCGTGCCCGCTGGACGTGAACTGACCCGTGCTCGCCTTGGTCACGGCGCTGATGTTGGTGGCCGAAGCCTTTTCCCACGACGCGCCCGAGATGTTGCGCGACTGGATGGGCGCGCCGCGCGCGCCGGCGGCGTAGCTGCCCAGGTTGACGCCGACCGAGTACGGGACGATCGCCATCTTGGAATAATAGGGCGTCTGGGTCGGCTGAACGACGATGTCCACCAGCTGTTTCGCGGCGGTCTTGAGGTCCGTCAGCCGCTGGCCGGCCATCGAGCCGGTGACGTCGAGCACCAGCGACACTTCAAGGTTCTTGGACGAGCGGTTGACCTCGGAGTGGGCGCCGACCGGCAGATAGTCGTCCATGAACTGGCCGTAGGGCGGCAGGAAGATGTTGGCGACCAGCGCCTTCACGTTCGCGCGGGCGTCGGCGACGACGATCTTCTGCTCGGTCAGGCGGAAGGTGGTGCCCGCGGTCAGCAGCGTCACCTGCGGATAGGCGGCCAGGTTGGCGCGCAGGGCGTCCATGCCCACGCGCTGAATGTCGGCGTCGGCGGTGTAGGGGCTGCGCGCGGCGGCCAGGGCGGCGGCGTCCAGCGCGTCCTGCAGATTTATGCGCACGGTCGAAACGCGGTGGATGTCCACCCCGCCCAGGGTCATCAGGATCAGGCCCGGCAGCGCCAGGCCGAACAGCATGGCGGTGTTGCCGCGCGCGTCGGCGGCGATGCGCCGGGCCAGGGTCGTCAGCCGGGTCCAGATGCTCTTCACGTGGTCGCGCCCCTGACGCGCGGGCGCGGATCGCCCACGGTCATCGGGCACAAGGATCGCCGGTCGCGGTTAAGGGATCGCCTTATGGCGAGGGTTAACGACTCCGTCCTTCTCCCCTTGTGGGAGAAGGGTCCACGTCACCAGCCGCAGCGCTTGCCGCGGTTCTGCTCGGTCAGCCAGGCGTTCAGGGGCGCGAAGTAGTCGGCGACGGCCGAGGCGTCGTTGCCGCGTTCGCCGGTGAAGGCGTACATCGCCTCCTGCCACGGGCGGCTCTGGCCCATCTCCATCATGGCGTTGAAGCGGGCGCCGACTTCCTTGTTTCCGTAGATCGAGCACCGGTGCAGCGGACCGGTCCACCCCGCCATCTTGCAGGCGGCGCGGTGGAACTGGAACTGGTAGATGTGGGCCAGGAAGTAGCGCGTGTACGGCGTGTTGCCCGGGATGTGGTACTTGGCGCCCGGGTCGAAGGCGTTGGCCGGCCGCGGTCCCGGGGGCGTCAGCCCCTGGTACTTCAGCATGTTTGCGGTCCAGGCGTCGTTGTATTCCGCCGGGCTGGTCTCGCCCGAGAAGACGTCCCAGCGCCACCGGTCGACCATCAGGCCGAACGGCAGGAAGGCGATCTTGTCCAGCGCCATCTTCAGCAGGAAGGGGATGTCGCCCTCGTCGCCCGGCACGTCGTCCAGCAGGCCGATCTGGTTCAGATAGGTCGGCGTCAGGGCCGAGAGGCCGATGAAGTCCCCGATCGCTTCGTGGAAGCCGTCGTTCGCGCCGTTCTTGAACAGGAACGGCTGATCCTTGTAGGCGCGCTGATAGTAGTTGTGACCCAGCTCGTGGTGGACGGTGTAGAAGTCGTCGGCGTTCACCTGGGTGCACATCTTGATGCGCACGTCCTCCAGGTTGTCGACGTCCCAGGCCGAGGCGTGGCAGACGACCTCGCGGTCCTCGGGCCGGGTGATCTGGCTGCGTTCCCAGAAGGTCTGCGGCAGGGCGTCGAGGCCCAGCGAGGTGTAGAAGCCCTCGCCCGTGCGGACCATCTTGGTGGCGTCATAGCCCTTGGACGTCAGCAGCTCGGTCAGGTCGTAGCCCGTGCCGCCGCCCTGCTTGGGCGCGACCACGTCGTAGATGTTGCCCCACTGCTGCGACCACATGTTGCCCAGAAGGTCGGCGCGGATCGGGCCGGTCTCGGGCTGGACCGCGTCGCCGTATTTCTCGTTCAGGCGGCTGCGGACGTAGCAGTGCAGGTTTTCGTAGAAAGGCTTGACCTGGTTCCACAGCCGGTCGGTCTCGGCCGCGAAGGCGTCGGCGTCCATGTCGTAGCCCGAACGCCACAGGGCGCCGACGTCGGCGTAGCCCAGGTCGCGCGCCCCTTGGTTGGCGATGTCGACCATCTGGGCATAGTCGTCCTTCATCACCGGCGAGATGGTGCGCCAGCCTTCGTACAGCGCCTTGGTCTCGGCCGGATCGCGGCTGTCGGCCATGATCAGCGACGCCTCGTCCAGGGTGATCTGCTTGCCCTTGTAGTCGAACTTGCCCGTGGCGTAGGTCGAGTCCAGTCGCGTGGTGATGGCGGCCAGTCGGTCGGCGGCGCCCGGCTGGTTCGGCGCGGGCAGGACGATGCCGAGGCGCAGCAGGTCCAGCTTGCGCGACGTGTCCGCCGACAGGGCCGGAACGTCCTTGAACCGCGCCGCGTCGCCCGCCAGTTCGACCTGCAGCTCGGTGTATTTTGCGTTGACCTGGCTCTCCAGCCACATGGTGTCGTAGGTGATGTAGGTCGCGCGGGTCCACTGAACGCGGGCGGCGTACTCGCTGAGCTCGGCCAGGCGCTTCTCGGCCGAGGCGATGAAGTCGTCGGCGCCGCGGGCGGTGATCGGGAAGGCGAAGTCGGTCGACGCCTGCGCCGCCGGCGCGGGCGCGGGAGACGCGCCGCCCTCGCTCATGCCCATGGCGGCGCAGCCGGCCAGCAGGGCGCCGGAGGCGAGCACGGCGGCGGAGGTCAGAAGGGTGCGTTTCATCGGGCGTCTCCCAGCGTCGCGCGGCTGACCCGCGTCGTTTCGGCGCGCAAGGAACGCCCGACCGGCGCGGTCGTCAAGCAAGACATCCTTCTCCCACGAGAGGAGAAGGAAGGATGACGGCGCCTAGCTGCATCACTTCAGCACGCACGCCGCCAGGCCGTCGTTTCTCACCGTGCCCATGGCGGCCTGGACGCGGGACGCGCGGCGGCGGACGTAGGGGCCGGGGGACGCGGCCTTATAGCGTCGCGGGCTGGGCAGGATGGCCGCCAGACGCGCGGCCTCGCGCGGGGTCAGGTCGGCGGCGGACTTGCCGAACCAGTGCCGCGACGCGGCCTCGGCGCCGTAGACGCCGGGCGCCCATTCGGCGACGTTCAGATAGACCTCGACGATGCGCCGCTTGGACCAGAAGGCCTCGATCAGAACGGTGTAGCCCGCCTCCATCCCCTTGCGGACCCAGTTGCGGCCGGACCAGAGGAAGACGTTCTTGGCGGTCTGCTGGCTGATGGTCGAGCCGCCGCGCACGCGCCGGCCCCGCGCGTTCGCCGCCATGGCCTTCTCGATCGCCTTCATGTCGAAGCCGCGGTGCGTGCAGAAGGTCGCGTCCTCCGACGCGATCACCGCCTCGACGAGGCGCGGCGAGATGTGGTCGAGGCTGCGCCAGCGATAGTCCACGCCCTGCCCTTTCAGGCCCTGCTCCACCATCAGGAAGGTGGTCAGCGGCGGCACCACGCCATGGATCGCCACGCCGCCGACCGGCAGCAGGACCAGCGTCAGGATGAAGATGCCGACGGCGCCGAGGCAGCCGAGGCGACGGGGCGCGCTCATGCGACCATGATGGTCAAGCTCGGGCCCGGATCAAGCGATCTCGCTCACGCCCGCCTGCCCGTCCTCGTCGGCCCAGGCGACGCGGCCGGCGTCGGGGGACAGGGCCAGGGCCGCGATGGGCGCACCCCGCTCGGCGCGGACGAAATTCAGCCCCTGCGCTGCGGGATCGGCGGTCCAGACGCGGCCGTCGTTCAGGCCGGCGGCCAGGATTCCCTTCGCCGACCGCGCGGCGACCAGGGTCACCAGCGCGTTCTGGTCGAACCCGATCTCGGTCGCCTCCTTGCCCATCGGGCCGTCGGCGCCGACGAAGGGCCACAGCACCGCGCCCTGGGCGCCGGCGGTCGCCATCAGCTTGCCGTTCGACAGGAAGGCGAAGGACCGCACCTTGGACGGATAGCCGCCCATGCGCAGGTTCTTCTGATCCTTGACGCGCCAGCCGTGCAACTGGGCGTCCTGCATGGCGGTGATGACGAAGGCGCCGTCGGGAGACCAGCCGACCGCGGTGTGCGAGCCGGCCCACTTCATCATCGTCGGCTTCTGGTCGGCGATGCGGGCGAACCACAGCGCGGCGCCGCCATAGGTCGAGCAGGCGATGCGGCGGCCCTTCGGCTCGAAGGCCACGCCGGAGACCGTGCGCTCGTGCTGAAAATCGCGCCGGAAGCCCGGATCCTTCGCGTCGATCACCGACAGTGTGCGACCGTGCGAGAAGGCGATCAGCCCGCTTTCCGACGAGGCGTCGAGCGCGTCGATCCACTTGCCGCGCGCGTCGGCCAGGACCACCGCCTCGTCCCGGCGCGTCCAGATGACCTTGCCGTCGTCGCCGCCCGTGACGACGCCGTCGCCGGACGGGTGAACGGCGGCGCACAGCACGGCGCCGTCGTGCGCATCCGTCCGCTCGCCGCCCTCGAACCGGATCGAGCCGTCGCCCAAGGCGAAGACCGCGCCTGTGCGGTCGAACAGGGCGGCGGTCGGCTGGGCGTCGAAGGTCGTCTGCATGGGCGCGGTTTAGGGCGCCGACGGGGGCCGTCAACTTCGTCGGCGCGACTCTCGCTCGAGGCGCCGGCGTTCGGCGCGGGTCAGCGGGGTCGGATCGGGAATTTTCGAGTGCACATCGTGCACATCGCGGCCGTCGGGCGAAAGGCGGGGAGCCAGTCGCGGTGGTTCGCCGGGGCAGACGGTCCGGAGGTGGGCGACACGGGCGGCCTCGTCGCGCGCGGCGGTGGCCTCGGCCTGGGCGCGGGCGTGGAGGGAGGCATGGATGCGCAGCCAGCGCGCGGCCTCGGTCGAGGCGCCGCGGTCCAGCGCGCGGGCGACGCGACGCCAGGCCAGATCGACCAGTTCCGTCAGGGCGACGCCGGCATAGGCGTCGAGGTCGTCGTCCTGGGGCTCCGGATCCGGCTGATCGGCGCGCCGCCAACCGTGACGGCGGGCGCGGGCGCGGAAGGCGGACAGGCCCAGGTCGTGGCGCTCGCAGACCTCCTCGGCGGTGGCGCCGGCCAGATAGGCGTCGCGGGCGGCGTCCCAGGTTTCGGGCGAACGGATGCGATGGGCGTCGGTCATGCCGGCAGGATGGCAGGCTCCTGCGTCAGCAACGGACGTGGCGACCGCCCTAGGCCGCGCAGCTTTCGAAACCGGCCCTCAGCTCCGCCTCGTTCAGGTCGCGGCCGATGAAGACGGCGCGGGACCAGCGGCGCTCGGCCTCGCCCCACGGTTTCTGAAGGTCGCCCTCCAGGATCATGTGGACGGCCTGAAAGACCAGGCGGCGGTCCTCGCCCTTCACGTCGATGATGCCCTTGGCGCGCAGGATGTTCTGCCCCTGCTCGCCCAGCAGCCGGTCCAGCCACTGGGTGAAGCGCTGGCCGTCGACGGGGCGGTCCAGGGACAGGGCTATGCCCTTGATGTCGTCTTCGTGGGCGTGGCCGCGCGGGCCGTGGTCATGGTGATCGTGGTGATGGTCGTGCCCGTGGCCGTGCCTGTGATCGTGGTGGTCGTGGCCGCAGTGCTCGTCGTGGACGTGGCCGTCGGCGCCGTGGGGCGGGTTCAGGAACTCGGGCCGCACCTCGTTGATGCGCTCGAGATCGAAGCCGTGGCGACCGAGGATCTGGTCCAGCGGCACGTTCGCGCGCTCGGCGCGGAGGATGGGGGCCAGCGGGTTCAGGCCGCGCAGGCGGGCCTCGACCGTGACCAGTTCGTCGGCGGACACGAGGTCGGTCTTGTTGAGGATGATCTGGTCGGCGAAGGCGACCTGTTCGCGCGCCTCCCTGGAGTCATCGAGGCGGGCCATGACGTGCCTGGCGTCGACCAGGGCGGTGACGCTGTCGAGCTGGGTCTTGGCCTTGACCTCGTCGTCGACGAAGAAGGTCTGGGCGACGGGGCCGGGGTCCGCCAGGCCCGTGGTCTCCACGATGATGGCGTCGAAGGCCGGCTTGCCCGGACGCTGGCGCTTCATCAGGCCGGAGACGACGCGGATCAGGTCGCCGCGCACGGTGCAGCAGACGCAGCCGTTGTTCATCTCGAACACGTCCTCGTCGGCGCCGACGACAAGGTCGTTGTCGATGCCGATCTCGCCGAACTCGTTGACGATGACGGCGTAGCGCTTGCCGTGGTCCTCGGTGAGGATGCGGTTCAAGAGCGTGGTCTTGCCGGCGCCGAGGTAGCCGGTGAGGACGGTGACGGGGGTCTTTTCCATGGCGGTCATCTAGGGCGCGCGGGGGCGGCGCGAAAGGGCGTCAGCAGCCGTCGCAGTCCAGGGCGCCGGTCGGCTCCAACTGGATCGTCACGTGATCTATGCCGAAGCGGTCGCGGGCCAGTTCGCGGGCCTGGGCCAGGAGTGGGGCGGGATCGGCGTCGTGGACCAGGTGGGCGGTGAGCGCCGTCTTGGTGGTCGACAGGCCCCAGACGTGCAGGTCGTGGACGGCCGAGACGCCGGGCAGGTCGCACAGCGCCTGACGGATCGCGCCGACGTCCTTGCCGCGCGGGGCGGCGTCCAGCGCGAGGTTCACCGAGTCCTTCAGCAGGCCCCAGGCGCCCCACAGGATGGCGGCGACGATCAGAAGGCTGACGATCGGATCGATGACGGCAAAGCCCGTCAGCAGGATCAGGCCGCCGGCGATCACCACGCCCAGCGAGACGGCGGCGTCGGCCATCATGTGCAGATAGGCGCCGCGGGCGTTCAGGTCGTGCTGCTGGTTCATGAACAGCAGGGCGGTGCCGAAGTTGATCAGGATGCCGACGCCGGCGACGATCATCACCGTGGTCGATTCCACCGAAGCCGGCTCGGCAAAGCGGCGCACGGCCTCGATCGCGATGGCGCCGCAGGCGAAGATGAGCAGCAGGGCATTGCCCAAAGCGGCCAGCACCGTCGCCTTGCCGTAGCCGTAGGTCTTGTCCGGAGAACCCGCCCGCCGCGCCAGCCAGGCCGCGCCGCCGGCCATGGCCAGGCCAAGCACGTCGGACAGGTTGTGCCCCGCGTCGGCCAGCAGGGCGGTGGAGTTGGACAGGAAGCCGGCGCCGAACTCGACGATGACGAAGACCAGATTGACCGCCAGGCCCAGGGCGTAGCGCCAGTCGCCGGCGTCGACGGGGCCTTGGTGGTGACCGTGACCGTGGGCGTGGTCGTGCCCGGCGTGGCGGTGGTCGTGGGCGTGCGCGGCGTCGTGGGCCATGCGTCTGCTTAGTGGACGCGGGTGGCCACGAGAAGCCCGACGCCGATCAGCGCCATGCCCAGGACGGCGCCCTCGAAGCGCGCCCAGCGCTCCAGCCGCAGGATCGACGCGCCGGCGTGGGCCACGGCGGTGAACAGGCCCATGCCCAGAACCGTGCCCAGCGCGAAGGCGACGGTCAGGCCGACGAAGGCGGCCAAGCCCTGCTCCGCCGAGGACAGATAGAAGGGCAGCAGCACCTCGCCGGGCGAAATGGCCAGCATGGCGACCAGGCCGAGGAAGGCGGTGCGGTCCGACACGCGAGCGTCAAGGGTCTCGAGATCAGGCCCGCCCGCCAGCGCCGGCCGGCGCACCATGGCTCGGACCAGGTAAAACAGGCCGAAGGCGAACAGCAGCGCCGCCGACAGCCAGGGCAGCAGACCGGACACCCACTCCTCCAGCGCCAGCCCCGCCAGCGCGATCAGCCCGCCGACCAGAGCGGTGGTGGCGACGTGGGCCAAGCCGGCGGCGATCACCGAGGCGGCCGTGGTCGCGCCGCTCCAGCGCTGGGCGCGCCCCACCAGGACGAAGGGCAGCCAATGGGTGGGCAGGACGGCATGCAGGAAGGCCACGCCGAAGGCGCCGACGAGCAGGGAGCTGGACAGGTGCGGCGCGGCGTCGACCATGCGCCCGCCTATAGAGTGTTATGTTGTAACGCGCGAGAGGGATTTCTCAGCGAAAGATCACGCCGTGCCGCCCCGGCTTGCGTCGCCGCGCCAGCGTCTGGTGCACGCTGACCACGCCACGCTCGAACCCGCGGGCGAAGAGGGCGAAATAGGCCAGCCACAGCTGCACGCGCGCCGGACCGATCAGGCGCTCGGCCACCTCGCGGTTCTCATGAAGGCGACGCGACCATTCGCGCAGCGTGCGCTCGAACGACGGACGCAGGGTCTCGACGTCCAGCACCTCGAACTGGTGACGGGCCAGGCCGTCGACGGTCATGGCCAGGGTGTCCAGCTCACCGCCCGGGAAGATGAAGCGGGTGATGGCGCGGGCGGGGCGACCCGGCGGACCAGGGCGCACCCCGCCACGCCGGATCGAGGCCTGATGCAGATAGAGGCCCCCGGGTTTCAGCAGGCGGTGGACGGTCCGGAAGTGCAGGTCGTGATTGCGGAAGCCGAGGTGTTCGAACATCTCGATCTGGCTGACGGCGTCATAGGCGCCGGTCAGGTCGCGGTAGTCCCTGAGCTCCAGCGTGATCCGGTCGGACAGGTCGAGGGCGGCGACGCGGTCTTGCGCGAACTGAAGCTGGGCCGGCGACAGGGTGACGCCGTGCACGGTCGCGCCGAAGTTCCGCGCCGCGTGAATCGCCAGGGCGCCCCAGCCGCAGCCGACGTCCAGCAGGCGGTCGCCGGGCTGGAGGTCCAGCTTGCGGCAGATGCGGTCCAGCTTGCGGACCTGCGCGGCGTCCAGGTCGTCCGCATCGTCGGAGAAGGCGGCGCTGGAATAGACGTGGAGCGGGTCAAGAAATAGGGCGTAGAAGTCGTTGCCGACGTCGTAGTGGAAGCGGATGAAGTCCGCGTCCCTGCGCCCCGCACGGTCGCGTCCCCGGCCTGCCTGGGGGTCCAGCGACGGGCCCTCGTCGCCGGCGCGGGCCGAGACGAACAGCAGCGGCCAAGCGTCGCGCGCCAGCCCCGCCAGATCCAGATCGCGCCGCAGGTGGACCAGTCGCCCGTGGTCGATGCGGTCCAGCGCGTCCAGGGGAGAACCGCCGACGATCGCCAGCCGGCCCTCGGCGATCAGGCGAAACGCCGTCTCGGCCCCCGGACGCAGCAGGAACCGCTTCAGCGCGTCCGGGCCCGCGATCGTCAGGAGCAGGTCGTCGCGCGCGCCGGCGCCGAGCGGCAGCGTCTCGCCGGTCCACAGGCGCACGGACAGGTCGGCGTCCAGCGCGGCGGCGATGCGGGCGATCACCTTGCGGGCGGCGGCGTCTGCGCTCATGTGATCCTGGCTCCCCTGCCCCGCCGCCAATTCGGCGCGACCGGCGGTCTGCGGCCCGTTTCGCCTTGACTCAAGGGGGCCGCTCCGCATATGTCGCCGCTCTTCGCCCGCGGGGTCACCCGGCGGGCGCATCCATTTTTGCGTTACGCTGAGGCTCAACATGTACGCGGTGATCAAGACCGGCGGCAAGCAGTACCGGGTCCAACCGGGCGACGTCATCGTGGTCGAGAAGCTGGACGGCGACGTCGGCTCGGACGTCAGCTTCGGCGACGTGCTGATGCTGGGCGGCGACAAGGGCGTGACCCTGGGCGCGCCGCTGATCTCGGGCGCCGCGGTCGCCGCGACCCTGATCGAAACCCGCAAGGGCGAGAAGGTGAAGATCTTCAAGAAGATCCGCCGCCAGGGCTATCGCCGCACCAAGGGCCATCGCCAGATGGAATCGGTGCTGCGCATCACCGGCATCGAAGGCGCCGGCGAAAAGGCCAAGTGGGACGGCGAGACCTCGCTGATGACCAAGGCCGAGATGAACGCCCGCGCCCGCGGCCTGGCCCCGCGCGTCTCGGAAGAGACCGCTCCGGCCAAGCCGGCCAAGAAGGCCGCCGCGCCGAAGGCCGAAGCCGCCGCCGAGACGCCGGCCCCCGCCAAGAAGGCTCCGGCCAAGAAGGCCGCGCCGAAGAAGACCGAAACCGCCGCCTCGACCGACGAAGCGTAAGACTGAAGACGAGTTAGGACAGACCCATGGCTCACAAGAAATCCGGTGGTTCGTCGCGTAACGGTCGCGACTCCGAGTCGAAGCGCCTCGGCGTGAAGAAGTTCGGCAGCGAGCGCGTCGTGCCGGGCAACATCATCATTCGTCAGCGCGGGACCCAGTGGCACCCGGGCACCAACGTGGGCATGGGCCGCGACCACACCCTGTTCGCCCTGGTCGAAGGCGCCGTGACGTTCACCACGAAGCGTGGTGGCCGCTGTTTCGTGTCGGTGACGCCGGCCAACGACGTCCAGGCCGAGAAACTGGCCGCCGAATAAGCGATCCCAGAACCTCGTTCCCGGATCGTGCAGGCCGAAAAGGCCCCGATCCGGACCAAGGGAAATATTCCGCGGGGAGTCCGGATCACCGGGCTCCCCGTTTTCGTTTTCCCCGCCTCTGCCGCCGAGCCCTGAACCGAAGGGGCGGCACGACCGACGAGGCGACCATGTGCGTGATCGAGAAGACCCCCGTCATAGAGACGCGGCGGCTGGCCCTGAGGGCTCCGGAGCCGCGCGACGCCGCGCGCCTGAGCGAGCTGGCGTCGGACTATGACGTCGCCAGGATGACGCTGCGGATGCCGCACCCCTACGCCGTGACCGACGCGAACGCCTTCGTCGCCGCCGTGCAGGCGCAGGACCCGCGCCGCGCCGCGACCTTCGTGATCGACCACGAGGACGCCGGACCGGTGGGCGTGATCGGCCTGTTCGAGGATGCGGATCCGGCGCCGGAGGTCGGCTACTGGATCGGGCGCCCCTTCTGGGGACGCGGCCTTGCGACGGAGGCGCTGGAGGGCGCGCTGGTGTGGGCCAAAAAGGCGTGGCGCCGTCGCGCGCTGACCGCGGGGCACTTCAGCGACAACCCCGCCTCGGGGCGCGTGCTGGAGAAGGCGGGGTTCCTGTACACCGGCGAGGTGCGCAGGGGCTTTTCCAAGGCGCGGGGCGACTGGACCCACACGCGCCGGATGGTGTGGCTGGCCTAGATCGCGGCGGGCATGAAGA
This sequence comes from Afipia felis, assembly GCA_943371835.1. Lineage (GTDB taxonomy): Bacteria > Pseudomonadota > Alphaproteobacteria > Caulobacterales > Caulobacteraceae > Brevundimonas. The sequence goes on from CALRWJ020000017.1 coordinate 17,146, forward strand.
CGGCGGCGGCGGCGATCAGGCCGCCGATCGCCGTCACCGCGACGCCCAGACCGAAGGCCAGCGCCATGCGGGTCTTGGCCCGGCGCACCCCGCCGGATTTGACCGAGCGCAGATAGACCTGCGGCCGCTTCTGAAAGGCTTCCGAGCCGACGATGTTGTGCTGGGACATATACGCGCTCCCACGGCGGATTGAACCCCGCCCATGGACCGGTCCCGGAAGGCCGAAAGATGGCGAACGCGGTTAGACTTCAGCCGCACCACACCAGACGGCCGGAATAGGCCCGGTAATAACCGCTGTACGGGTCGTAGGAGCGGTAGGCGCGGCGGCACCAGTCCACGCGTCGCGGATCGCGCGCGCCCTGACCGTAGCCGTAGCCCTCGCCGCCGTAGACCAGATCGGGCCGGCCATAGGCCGCCGGATAGACGACGGCCGGCGCCGCATACGGGCCGCCGTGGCCATAGGCGGAGCCGTAGGGCGCGCGGGGCGACGGACCGTGGCCGTAACCGTAGGCGACCTGGCCGTAGCCGTAGCCCTGGCGACCGTAGCCGTAGCGGTCGTAGCCGTAGCCGTAGGTCTGGCCATAGCCGTACCCCTGCCCGCGCCCGTCGTGGCGATACGCTCCGCGCGGCGTCCGCCAGGCGGCGTCGCAGTCGGTGCGGTTGGCGTCCCAATAGGCGTCGCAGCGGTAGTCGCCGCCCCGATCCCACTGACCCGAGACGTTCCAGCCCGCGATGATCTGGGCGTGTGCGGCGGAGCCACCCGTGGCGAGACCGGCGAAGGCGATGGCGGCGGCGAGCGGCTTCATGGCGAGGCTCCGCTGAGGGCTAGTTGAGGGAGACGCTGATCGGGCCGCCGCGCGTCGTGACGCGACGCATCAGCACGACCCGGCCACCGTCGCTGCCCGACACGGGCGCGATGATGAACCAGCTGCCGTCGGGCAGTCCGGAGAAGTCGAAGCTGCCGTCGGTGCAGGCGTCCGACCGGGTGTAGGCGCGGTAGTCGGCGTTGGGGTCGGGCACGTTGCGCGCGCGGATGACGTCCTCGGGCACCGCGGCGCGGTCGGTCGAGCCGTACAGCACCTGGAACCGGGACCGGGTGTAGGGCGTGTCCGGCACCAGGCCGACGGAGCCGGCGCAGCGATAGGCCACGCCGTTCTGGCGGTAGTCCACGCGACCGTCGATGCTGCCCGACCCGCCCGCCGTCGACCAGGCGAAGTCGGCGGCGCTGAAGGCGCCCGACGAACCGGGAGGGCCGGACACGGGACCGGCGGGCATGGTGGGGGCGCAAGCCGCGACGGTCAGGGCCGACAGGGCCGCGAGGGCCAGAAGGGAGGCGGGCGAACGGCGGGACATGGACGACTCCGGGCAGCGTCTCGAGAGGCCGACATGAGTCCCAACGCCGTCGCCAAGGTCAAGGTTGCGAGGCGGGGCGGCGCGCGTCACAAGGCGGTGACCGATCGGGGACGAAACCCCGGCGGCGCCGCCTGCAGAAGCCCCGGGAGCCCGATGACCGTCACCTTTCAGGATGTGCTTGACGCACGCGACCGCATCGCCGGCCAGGTCGACCGCACCCCCGTGCGCCGTTCGCGCAAGCTGTCGGAGCTGACGGGCGCGGAGGTCTGGGTGAAGTTCGACAACCTTCACTACACCGGCAGCTTCAAGGAGCGGGGCGCGCTGAACCGGCTGTCGTTGCTGACTCCGGAAGAGCGACCCCGCGGCGTCGTGGCCGCCAGCGCCGGCAACCACGCGCAGGCCCTGGCCTATCACGGCGCGCGGCTGGGCGTGCCGGTGACCATCGTGATGCCGGAGGGCACCCCCTTCGTGAAGATCGAGGGCACGCGTCGACATGGCGCGCGCGTCGTCATCAAGGGCGCCGACTTCTCAGGCTCGACGGAGGAGGCGCACCGCCTGCGCGACGAGGAAGGCATGATCTTCGTCTCGGCCTTCGACGACGCCGGCATCGTGGCGGGCCAAGGCGTCTGCGGGCTGGAATTCCTGGAGGACGCGCCGGAGCTGGACGCGCTGGTCATCCCGATCGGCGGGGGCGGGCTGATCGCCGGCTCGTCGATCGCAGCCAAGGCGCTGAAGCCGGACATCCGCATCTTCGGCGTCGAGGCGGCCATGTATCCGTCCTTCTCCATGCGTCGACGGGGGCTGGCGCCGAAATGCGGGGGCCAGACGATCGCCGAGGGCATCGCCATCAAGGCGGTGGGCGACATCCCCTATGCGATCGCCGAACCGCTGATCGAGGACGTTCTGGTCTGTGAGGAAGCGGATTTCGAGCGCGGCGTCGCCTTCTTCGCCACGCTGGAGAAGACGGTCGCGGAGGGCGCGGGAGCCGGCGGCCTGGCGGCGTTGCTTGCGCATCCGGAGAAGTTCAGAGGCCTGAAGGTCGGCCTGGTCCTGTGCGGCGGCAACATCGACGCGCGGATGCTGGCGGTGGTGCTGAACCGTGAACTGGTGCGCGAGAAGCGGCTGGTGACCTATCGCATCCTGGGCGACGACCGGCCGGGCATGATGTCCCGGATGGCCGGCGTGATCGGCGAATTGGGCGGCAACATCATCGAGATCGTGCACGATCGCCTGTCGCTGGACGTGCCGGCCAAGGGCGCGGAATTCGACATCCTGGTGGAAACGCGCGACGGGGCGCACGCCGACGAGATCGGCGCATCTCTTGAGGAGCACGGCTATGCGCTTCGGCGGTAGGATTCTGGCCGCGACGGCCGTCGCGCTGGCGTTGGCGGGATGCGGGGCCGACGCCGGCGACGCGGGTCAGGCGAACGCCGCGGCCGCGCGCGCCGCCGACTTCTTCCTGAAGTCCAACGCGCGCGCCGAGGGGGTGGTCACCCTGCCGTCCGGCCTGCAATACAAGGTGCTGACGCGCGGTCCGAACTCGGGCCCGCAGCCGGATCGGAACGATCTGGTGAAGGTCCACTACGAGGGCGCGCTGACGGACGGGCGGGTGTTCGACAGCTCGTTCAACCGCGACACGCCCTACGTGACGACGCCCGAGGGCCAGCCCTCGGGCGCCATCATCCCGGCCTGGACCGAGGCGCTGCAGCTGATGCGTCCGGGCGACGAGTGGATCATCTACGCGCCCCCCGCCATGGGCTACGGCGAGGAAGGCGCGCCGCCGGTTATCCCTGGAAACGCCGTGCTGGTGTTCCGCATCAAGATGCTGGACGTCGCGCCCATCCCGGGCGGAGAGCGCGCCGCCGAGATCGGGATGGGTTGAGCGTCAGCCCGAGGTCAGCTTCGCCAGCGCCCACCCGGCCGCGTCGGCGACCACGGGATCGGGATCGGAAAGCAGCGCGCGGACGGGCGGGATCAGCGCCGCATCGCCGCTGTTGCCCGCCGCATAGAGGGCGTTGCGGACGAAGCGGTCGCGGCCGATGCGCTTGACCGGGCTTTTCGAGAACAGGGCGCGGAAGGCCGGGGCGTCGAGCGCCAGCAGATCGGCGAGACGCGGCGCGGTCATCTCCGGGCGCGGGCGCAGGCGCATCTCGGACGCCGCGCGGGCGAACTTGTTCCAGGGACAGACCGCCAGACAGTCGTCGCAGCCGTAGATGCGCGCGCCCGTGGCCACGCGGAACTCATCGGGCCAAGGCCCCGCGAATTCGATGGTCAGGTAGGACAGGCAGCGGCGGGCGTCGAGCTGGAACGGGGCGGGAAATGCGTTCGTGGGGCAGGCGTCGAGGCAGGCGGTGCAGCGGCCGCAATGCTCGCCCTCGGGCGGGTCCGCGTCGATCTGCGCCGCCGTCAGGATCACGCCCAGAAACAGCCAGCTGCCATGCTCGCGGCTGAGCAGGTTGGTGTGCTTGCCCTGCCACCCCAACCCCGCCCGCTGGGCCAGCGGTTTTTCCATCAGCGGGGCGGTGTCGACGAAGACCTTCACGTCCTGACCCGTGCGGGCGGCGACCTGTCCGGCCAGGGTCTTGAGCCGGCCCTTGATCACCTCGTGATAGTCGTCGCCGCGGGCGTAGACCGACAGATAGCCGGCGGTGCGATCCGCCAGCTCCGGCAGGGGGTCGGCGTCCGGGCCGTAGTTCATGCCCAGCACGATCGCCGTGCGGGCGCCGTCCCACATGGCGGTGGGGTGAGATCGGCGGTCCAGCGTGGTCTCCATCCAGCCCATGTCGCCGTGGCGGCCCTCGGCCACGAACTGGCGCAGGCGCGCGCCCTCCGGCCAGGGATCGGCGGCGGAGGCGAAACGGCAGGCGTCGAAGCCGAGGGCGGTCGCCCGATCGCGGATGAAGGCGCGGATGTCGGCGGCCATGCGCGGCCCCTACTCCCCCCGGCCCCTAGAAGTCGAGGTCGGCGTAGTGCGGCGCCGGCGCCAGGCCCGGCAGGCGGTCCGACAGCAGGGGCCGGAGCGACGGGCGCGACTTGATGCGCATGTACCAGGTCTTCAAGCCCGGCCACGACGCCCAGGCGATCTCTCCGAAGAAGTCGAGCACCGAGAGGTGGGCGGCGCCGACCACGTCGGCCTGCGACAGACGACGACCGGCCAGGCAGTCGCGCGAGGCCAGCAGGTCTTCCAGCAGGGACAGGTGATGCTTCAGGTTCTCGCGCCCCTCGCGCAGGGCGCGGGCCTCGGGCGGGCCCATGCGCAGCAACGGCTTCTCCAGCCGCTCGTGCAGCAGGACGGCGTCGACCTCATCCGTGAAGCGGCGGTCGAAGGCCTGGACCAGGCGGCGCGCCTCGGCCCGCTCGGACGGATCGGCCGGGAGCAGGAAGGGACCGCCCGCCCGGTCTTCCAGCCAGCCCAGGATGGCGGACTGTTCGCGCAGCATCAGGCCGTCGACGGACAGCACCGGCGGCATCCCCGAGGGGTTCAGTTCGCGCAGGACGCAGTCCGGCTCCCACGGGCGGACGGCGTTCTCCTCGACCGCGACCTTGGCTTCGCCCAGGGCGATGCGGACGGCGCGCGATGCCGGATCGAAGGCGAAGTGGTGCAGGACGCCCGAACTCATGGCGGCAGTGATGACGCCCGCCTCTTAAGGGCGCGTTTACCGCGACGCGCCGCGCAGGTCCTCGATCCCGCCCCACAGCAGCCAGCCCGCGACGATCAGGGCGGCGGACGCGTCCAGCGCGGGCGCGCCGAGGAAGGCGGAGGCGGCCAGTCCGGTGGCGGAAACCAGAAGCACCGAGGGATCGGCCGTCGCCTCGGGATCGCGCGAGCCGGGCGCGCGGCGCAGGGCCGGGGCCGACGCGCCGAGCACGCCGAGGCCGGCGGCCAGCACCAGGGCCACCGCGCCGGGGGCGCCGGCCGTGATCGCCTGGGGCCACAGCACGCGCGCCACGGCGGCGGCGGCCAGCAGGCCCGACGCCGCCAGCGACATCCCCGCCAGAAAGGCGCGCGCGGAAAAGGCGCCGGGCGCGCCGTCGCCGCGGGTCATCACGCCGACGAAGCCCGCCAGATGCAGCGCCGTGGCGACCAGACCGGCCGCGGCGGCGATCGACCCCGTGGCGGCCAGGGCGAAGGCCTGCAGCGCCGCGATCAGCACGGCCAGCAGGGCGACGGCGGGACGAAGACGGGGGGACGGGGGCATGGGGACGGCGTCGACGCTCATGCGGAGGTTCTGGCGCACGCCGCGTCGCGATCCAAGGCGTTCGGCCCGGATTTCGTCGTCATTAGGGATAATGTCATCAAACGCCGTCATGCGGGACGACGCGCGGAGCGGAGCCGGAGGCGCCCGATGGGCGGCGAGACAGCGTGGATCGGGCGCGGCGAGGCGCTGGCGCGGCTGGGGGTCAAGACCCAGACGCTGTACGCCTACGTCAGCCGCGGACGGATCACCGCCCGCCCCGACCCCGTCGATCCGCGCCGCAGCCTGTACGCCGTCGCCGACCTGGAGGCGCTGATCCGGGGCGAGGCCGCGCCGGGCGTGGAGCGCGCCACCGCGCGGGGCGAGGCCGAGCTGCTGTCGACGCTGAGCGCCGAGATCGACGGGCGACCCGTGTATCGGGGGCGCGACGCGATCGACCTGGCGGAGACGGCGACGCTGGAGGACGCCGCGCGGCTGCTGTGGGACGCCGGCGCCGCGCTGGATTTCGCCGGAATGAGGCCGCGCGTCGATCTGTTCACCGCCGGGTCGATCCGGTCGCGCGTGTTCGCCACCCTGGCCCGGCGCGCGGGAGAGGCCGAAGGCGCGGCGGGGCAGGATCTGAACGCCCTGACGCTGGACGCGGCGGCGGCGCTGAACGAGGCGGTGGACGCGGCGTCGGGACCCGGGCCCCGGTCGCATCTGCATCAGCGGCTGGCGCGCGGCTGGCGCATGGTCGAGCGGGACGGCCACCTGATCCGCCGGGCGCTGGTGCTGTGCGCCGACGGCCCGATGAGCGAGGCCGTGCTGGCCACGCGAACGGCGGCGTCCGGCGGCGCGGGCATGGCGGGCGCTGCGCTGGCGGGCCTGACGACGCTGTCGGCGAGTCCGCAGATGCGACGCGTGCAGCGCGCCACGGCTTTCGTCGTCGAGGCCCGACGCGACACGCAGGCGACCTGGACCCCCGACGCAGCTCCGGACGACCCCCGCGGACCCGCGCTGCTGGCCGCCGTTCGGATGCCCGCCGACCTCGAGCGGGTGCGCGAGCGGGCCGAGGCGGCGACGGGCAAGCCGGCCGATCTGGCGCTGGCGCTGGCGCTGGCGGCCCGGTCGCTGGACCTGCCGCGCGAGGCCGCGGCGGACCTGATGATGATCGGCCGGCTGACCGGTCTTTTGGGCCATGCGCTGGATCAGCGACGTTCAGGCTCGCCCATCCGGGCGCGGCTGCGCTATGTGGGTCCCAGACCGGACGCGCGCTGAGGCCGCCGGCGAAGAACGGACGGGGACTTCATGGCGGACTGGCTGGCGGCGATCCTTCTCGGTCTGGTGGAAGGGCTGACGGAGTTCATCCCGGTGTCCTCGACCGGGCACCTGCTGCTGGCCAAGGAGGCGCTGGGCCTGGGACCCGATCCCTGGGACACCTTCATCGTGATGATCCAGCTGGGCGCGATCCTGGCGGTGGTGGCGGTCTATTTCCAGCGCCTTTGGAAGGTGCTGCTGGGCCTGCCGGGCAAGGATCCGGCGGCGCGGCGGTTCGCCATCTCGGTGCTGCTGGCCTTCATTCCGTCGGCGATCATCGGCCTTCTGTTCCACGACTTCATCAAGCAGGTGCTGTTCAACCCGACGATCGTTTGCGTGACCCTGATCACCGGCGGCGTGGCGCTGTACGTGCTGGAGCGGTGGGCGCCGGTCGCGCGCGTCGACGACGCCATGCGCTTCAACTGGAAGACCTCGCTGGGCATCGGCATCGCCCAGTGCCTGTCGATCGTGCCGGGCGTCTCGCGCTCGGGCGCCACCATCGTGGGCGGCCTGCTGCTGGGCGTGGAGAAGAAGGCGGCGGCGGAGTTCAGCTTCTTCCTGGCCATCCCGACCATGGTCGGCGCCTTCGCGCTGGACTTCTGGGAGAGCCGGGACGTGCTGACCGGCGACGCGCTTGGCCTGATCGCCATCGGCTTCGTCGTCAGCTTCCTGAGCGGCCTGTTCGTGGTGCGCTCGCTGGTGGCGTTCGTCGGCCAATACGGGTTTGCGCCGTTCGCCTTCTGGCGGATCGTGGTCGGCGTCGTCGGTCTGCTGGCGCTGTGGATCTACTGAGGCGTCAGAAGGTCGGGCGTTCGGCGAACTGACCGCCGACGCGGTAGCGCCAGAGGTAGGACGGCACGACCGCCGCCATGCCCGTCGGCTGAACGCCCAGCTGGGCCAGACCCTCGGCGCCCTCGGAGACCACGTTGTCGGTTTCCAGCGACAGCACCTGATCGCGCGTCAGGACCGGCGAAATGCCGACGACGGACGACAGCTGCGCCACCGATCCGATCGCGCGGGCGACCGGGAACGGCAGAGGCGCCAGCAGGCGGCGACGCCCCGTCTCGCGCAGCACCAGCTTCAGCACGTCCTCGAAGCTGAGCACGCCCGGCCCGCCGAGTTCGAAGGTGCGGCCGCCCAGCGAGGCGTCGGTGACCGACCGGGCGATCGCCTCGGCCACGTCGCCGACGTAGACCGGCTGGAACCGGGTCTTGCCCATGCCCACCAGCGGCAACGCCGGGGCGAGGGTCGCCATGGCGGCGAAGCGGTTCAGGAAGTCGTCGCCCGCGCCGAAGATCACCGACGGACGCAGGATCACGGCGTCGGGAAAGACCTCGCGCACCGCCGCCTCGCCCGCCGCCTTGGTGCGGGCATAGGCCGACTTGCCGTCCGCGTCGGCCCCGATCGCGGACACCTGGACGAAGCGGCGCGCGCCCGCGGCCCGGGCCGCCTCGGCGATCCGGCGGGCCGCGTCGACGTGCATGGCCTGGAAGGTGCGCTTGCCCGATTCGTGCAGGACGCCGATCAGGTTGACCACCGCGTCGGCGCCCTCGCAGGCGGCGGCGACCTGGGACGCGTCGGACACGTCGCAGCGCAGCAGCTGGATCTGACCGGGATCGCCGGCCGGCTTCAGCTCGTACGCCAGGTTGGGACGGCGCACGGCGACCCGGACCCGCCAGCCCAGACGCGCCAGCTCGCGCACCGCCTGCGCCCCGACGAAGCCCGAACCGCCGAAAACGGTGACCAAACCCTGCGTGGTCGCGACCATGAAACGCTCCGCATCCGTCGGCCGGCGCACGTCGCGCGCGGCGTTCGGGGGCGGGATAGACCAGCCCCGCGCGACGGGCAAACCTCACGCGTGAAAAAGGCCGTTGACCCGCCCCGAACCCTGCCTTAAGGGTCCGCGCCTTCCGACGAGACGCCTCCGCGGCGGCTCCGGCGGGAATGCCCAGGTGGCGGAATTGGTAGACGCGCTGGCTTCAGGTGCCAGTGACTGAAAGGTCGTGGAGGTTCGAGTCCTCTCCTGGGCACCAATTCTCGAAAAGCGCCGCGAGCGATCGCGGCGCTTTTTGCGTTCTTGGCGATCGTTCCTTCTCCCCCTGGTGGCGGGCGCAGCCCGAGGGGGAGGGGTTTCCCGGAATCGTCGGCGCCCCGATGATCGAGGCGCCTGTGCGACCCCTCATCCGACCTCGCTCCGCGAGGCCACCTTCTCCCGCAAGGGGAGAAGGACGTGCTAAAGGCCTCCCATGACCGTGCATTTCCATGAGGGCGACCTGCCCGACGGCCTGGACCTGGGCCCGATCGTCGCCGTCGATTCCGAGACGATGGGACTGCGGTACCGCCGCGACGCCCTGTGCGTCGTGCAGCTGTCGGCGGGCGACGGCGACGCGCACGTGGTGCGGCTGGGCCGTCCCGACTACGACTGCCCCAACCTGCGCCGGGTTCTGACCGATCCGGGCGTCATCAAGATTTTCCATTACGGCCGGTTCGACGTGGCCATGTTCCAGCTGCACCTGGGCGTGGAGACCGCGCCTCTGTTCTGCACCAAGATCGCGTCCAAGCTGGCGCGCACCTACACCGACCGGCACGGGCTGAAGGACGTGGTGCGCGAGCTGGCGGGCGTGGACCTGTCCAAGGCGCAGCAGTCCAGCGACTGGGGCGCCGCGCAGCTGAGCCCCGAGCAGCTGGCCTATGCCGCGTCCGACGTGCTGCACCTGCACGTGGTGCGCGAGCGGCTGATCGCCATGCTGGAGCGCGAGGGGCGGATGGAGCTGGCGCAGGCCTGCTTCGACTTCCTGAACACCCGGTCGAAACTGGATCTGGAAGGGTGGGACGAAGTCGACGTCTTCGCCCACACCTGACGACCTCGTGACCCAAGCGCCCCCGCCCCTGCCCGACGACGACCGCCTTGCGCGGGAAGCCGCGCGGTGGCGCGCGCGCTCGGACCGGGTGCGGCTGGCGCGGCGCCTGCTGCCGGTCCTGATCGTGGTGCTGGCCGGCGGGGTGATCGCCTGGGTGGCGCTGAGGACCGTCATTTCCGGCGCCGAGCGCAACGCCGAGACGCGGCAGGAGCAGGCGCTGGTCAACGCCGTCTTCCACGGTCAGGACGACCAGGGCCGGTCCTTCATGATCGGGGCGAAGGGCGCGACGCGCGATCCCACCACGGGCCGGTACCGTCTGATCGGCCCGGTGCTGCGGCTGAACCTGGGGGGACGCAAGGTCACCGAGATGACCGCCGACGGGGGCGAGTACGACCAGGCGGCCAAGACCGTGACCATCGGGCCGAACGTGCGGATCGCCGACGGCGAGAGCGGCTTCACCTTGGTGACGCCCGAGGCCGTCATGGACACCGAAAGCGGCACGGTGACCGGCGACAAGGGGATCGAGGGCACGGGTCCGCTTGGAACGCTGAAGGCTTCGGCCTATGTGATCGAGGACCAGGGAGAGCGGATCCGTTTCCGCGGCCTTGGCGACCAGAAGGTGCGCGGGGTCATCAACCCCGCCGGATCGGATCGATGAGAATGACGACGCGCAAACTGCTGGGGACGCTGACGGCCGCCGTGGTGCTGGCCCTGCCGGTCGCGGGCGGCGCGCAGGTCGCGCAGAACTCGGCCGACGCGCCGATCGCCTGGGGCGGCGACGACCTGGAGATCACGCCGGGCGGCTTCGCCCTTATCGGCCGCGCGGAGATCACGCAGGGCGGCAACCGCCTGCGCGCCAACCGGGTCAACCTGACGACCGAGAGCGGCGGGGGCGTGACCAAGGTGGAGGCGGTGGGCGACGTCTTCTTCGTCACCCCGACCCAGACCGCCCGCGGCGACCGCGCCGTCTACGACCTGAACACCGACGAGGTGGTGGTGACCGGCGAAGTCATCCTGGCGCAGGGCGAGAACGTCGTGCGCGGCGGGCGGCTGACCTACAACGTGCGCAGCGAGACGGGCCGCATGGCCGGCGCGCCGACGCAGGGCGGCAACCGCGTGCAGGGCGTCTTCTATCCCGAAGGGAACGACTGAGGCCGCAAGGCCGGTCGCCCCGCCGTGGCCCGCAAGGAACTGTCCGCCCTCAATCTGGAGCCCGAAGTCGCGCCCGACGCGGCGCCCGAAGTGGTGCGTGGCGCGCGCGGCCTGAGGGTCGAGAACCTGGCCCGCAGCTTCGGCCCGCGGCAGGTGGTGCGCGACGTTTCGCTGAGTCTCGACCGGGGCGAGGTCGCCGGTTTGCTGGGGCCGAACGGGGCGGGCAAGACGACCTGCTTCTACATGATCACCGGCCTGATCCCGCCGGACAGCGGGCGCATCCTGCTGGACGGCCAGGACGTGACGGCCCAGCCGATGTACCAGCGCGCGCGGATGGGCCTGGGCTACCTCGCGCAGGAGGCCAGCATCTTCCGCGGCATGACGGTGGAGGAGAACGTCCGCGCCGTGGTCGAGCTGCACGAGGCGGGCAAGACCGCCGTGCGGGAGCAGACCGACCGCCTGATGGAGGAGCTGGGCGTCTCGCACCTGGCCAAGGCCTCGGCGGCGGGTCTGTCGGGCGGCGAGCGGCGACGGGTGGAGATCGCGCGCGCGCTGGCGGGCAAGCCGGCCTTCATGCTGCTGGACGAGCCGTTCGCCGGCATCGACCCCTTGGCCATCGCCGACATCCGTCAGGTCATCCGCTATCTGGCCGATCAGGGCATCGGCGTGCTGATCACCGACCACAACGTGCGCGAGACGCTGGACATCATCGACCGCGCCGCGATCATCTCGTCCGGCGCGGTGCTGTTCGAAGGCACGGCGGCCGAGGTCGTGAACGACCCGGAGGTGCGGCGCGTGTATCTGGGCGACGCCTATCGCTGAGGGTCTTGCGTTTCATCGTGGTGTAACACATCTGTCCGACCATGAGCGCGCCCCTGCCCGACCTCGCCGTCGTCTATGAACATCCGGAGTGGTTCGAGCCGCTGTTCAGGGCTCTGGAGCGACATGGCGTCTCCTATGTGAAGGTCCCGCTGGCGGGCGGATCGTTCGATCCCGCCGGCTCGCCCGCGCCGGCGACGGTGGTGTTCAGCCGCGTGGCGATGAGTTCCTTCCTGCGGGACCCCGAGCATCCGATCTTCTATGCGCAGAGCCTGTTCGAGCACTGGCAGGGGCTGGGCACGCGGGTCGTCAACGCCTCGGCGCTGAACATCGACACCTCCAAGGCGCGGCAGATGAGCCTGATCGCGCGGCTGGGCCTGAAGGGACCGGCGACGCGGGTCGCCCACCGGCAGGCCGACATTCCGGCGGCGGCCGAAGGGCTGCGGTTCCCCGTGCTGGTCAAGGCCGACATCGGCGGCGCCGGCGCGGGCATCACCCGCTATGAGACGCCCGAAAAACTGGCCGAGGCCGCGGGCGAGAAGTGGTGCCCGGTGGGGGTCAACGGCATCTCCCTGATCCAGGAATACGCGCCCCGCCGCGGCGGCAAGGTGACGCGGGTCGAGACGCTGAACGGCAAGTATCTGTACGCCATCGACATCGAGAGCCCGGGCGACGCCTTCGACCTGTGCCCTGCCGACGCCTGTCTGGTGCGGCCCGGCGCGCCCGTCCTGACGATGACGAAGGCCGATCCGCCGCCCGAGATCGTCGCGGCGGCCGAGCGCATCGCGGTCGAGGGCGGGCTGGAGGTCGGCGGGGTCGAATATCTGATCGACGACCGGAACGGCGACGTCCTGTTCTACGACGTCAACGGCCTGTCGAATTTCGTGGCCAATCCGAACGACGTGCTGGGCTTCGACCCGCACGACGATCTGGTGGAGTGGCTGAAGACGATCATCGCGGACGAGAAGGCCAAGCGCGGCGGGGAACTGGCGGCATGAGATACGGATACTGGGCCCCGGTCTTCGGCGGCTGGCTGAGGAACGTCGAGGACGAGCGCGAGGCCAGCTGGGAAAACCTGTCGCGGCTGGTGAAGCGGTCGGAGGCGATCGGCTGGGACCTGACCCTGATCGCCGAGCTGAACCTGAACGACATCAAGGGAATCGAGGCGCCGGCGCTGGACGCCTGGTCGTCGGCGGCGGCGCTGGCCGCGATCACCGAGACGATCGAGCTGATGGTCGCGGTCAGGCCGAACTTTCACCAGCCCGCCCTGTTCGCCAAACAGGCGGCGAACATCGACCGGATCTCGAACGGGCGGCTGGCGCTGAACGTGGTTTCGTCGTGGTGGGCGAAGGAGGCCGAGAGCTATGGCCTGCAGTTCGACCAGCACGACGACCGCTATGCGCGGACCGGCGAATGGCTGGAGGTGCTGAACCGTCTGTGGACGGAGAAGCGGGTCGATTTCGAGGGCCGCTACTACACCCTCAAGGACGCCATCGTTGAACCCAAGCCGACGGCGTCGCCCGAGCGGCCGCGCCCGGTGATCTATGCGGGGGGCGAGAGCGAGGCGGCCAAGACCCTGATCGCGCGGTTCTGCGACGCCTACGTCATGCACGGCGACGAGCCTGAGCACATCGCCGCCAAGGTCGCCGACATGAAGGCGCGCCGCGAGAGCTTCGGCCTGCCGCCGATGCAGTACGGCATGGCGGGCTATGCGATCGTGAGGGACGACCAGGCGGAGGCCGAGCGCGAATTGGAGCGGATCACGACCATCCCCGGGCTGGCCGAAGGAAAGCCGCCTGCCGGCTTCGCCAACTTCGACCAGTGGCTGTCTGGCACCGAGCTGGAGCGAGAGCTCAAGATCCGCGAGTACAGCGTCTCCAACCGCGGCCTGCGCCCCGGCTTCGTCGGCACGCCGGAGCGCGTGCGGGAGCGCGTCGCCGAGTTCGAAGACGCGGGCCTGGATCTGCTCCTCCTGCAGATGTCGCCGCAAGAGGAAGAAATGGAGCGGTTCGCGGCGAAGGTGATCAACGCCTGATCCACGCGACAGCCCGCTTCAATCGCCGTTAACCGCTTCGGTCGAAAGTGGCCCCAGCAAGTTCCGGGCCATCCGGGTAGCGGGAGCGACGGCGTGCTGGGTCAGAGGCTTGAGGTCAGGCAGGGTCAGGGGCTGGTCGTCACGCCCCAGCTGCAGCAGGCCATCAAGCTGTTGCAGCTGTCGAACCAGGAGCTGGAGGCCTTCGTCGAGGCGGAGCTGGAACGCAATCCTCTGCTGCAGCGCGACGAGCCCGACGCGCCGGGCGACGGCGAGGCCGCGCCCGCCGAGGCCGCCGCGTCGTCTGAAACCGAACTCAGCTTCGAGGACGGGCGATCGTCCGCCGCCGACGAGGCGATGGACGTGCGCGCCGAGGACGGCTGGAACGACGCGTCCGAAACCGCCGCCGCCCCGGCCGCGGAGGCGCAGGCCGGCCTGAACGACTGGACGCGCGTCGGGGCCGGCGGGTCCGCGCCCGAGGGCGAGCTGGAACGACCCGACACGCGCGAGGCGACGCTGTGGGAGCATCTGCTGGCGCAGGCGTCGGCCGCGCGGCTGGCGCCCGCTGATCTGGCCATCGCCCACGCCCTGATCGACATGGTCGACGAGGGCGGATACCTGCGCGGCGAGCTGGACGAGGTGGCCGACCGGCTGGGCTGCGGTCTGGACCGGATCGAGGCGGTGCTGACGGTCTGTCACGGGTTCGAGCCGACCGGGATCATGGCGCGGTCGGTGCCGGAGTGCCTGGGCCTGCAGCTGGCCGAGCGGAACCGACTGGATCCGGCGATGCAGGCGCTGCTGGACAATCTGGACCTTCTGGCCAGGCGCGATCTGGCGGGGCTGAAGAAGGTCTGCGCCGTGGACGGCGAGGATCTGGCCGAGATGATCGCCGAGCTGAAGGCGCTGACGCCGCGGCCCGGCGCGGGCTTCGGCGGCGAGCCGGCGCAGACGGTGGTCGCGGACGTCATCGTCAAGCCCGACCCGGCCGGCGGCTGGCGCGTGGAGCTGAACGCCGACACCCTGCCCCGGCTGCTGGTCGACAAGCGCTACCACGGCGTCGTCGCCACCGGCGCGCGCTCGGATCAGGAGAAGACCTTCGTCGCCGAATGTGCGGCCCAGGCCAGCTGGCTGGTGAAGTCGCTGGATCAGCGCGCAAAGACCATCCTGAAGGTCGCCAGCGAGATCGTGCGCCAGCAGGACGCCTTCCTGGCGTTCGGGGTGGAATGCCTGCGGCCCCTGAATCTCAAGACCGTGGCCGACGCGATCGGCATGCACGAATCGACAGTCAGCCGCGTCACGTCCAACAAGTGGATCGCCACGCCGCGCGGCCTGTTCGAGCTGAAATTCTTCTTCACCGCCGCCATTTCGTCGGTCGACGGGCAGGCGTCGCATTCGGCCGAGGCCGTCCGGCACCGGATCAAGTCGATGATCGATCAGGAAGCGGCCGAACGCGACGTTCTGTCCGACGACGCGATCGTCGAAATCCTGAAGGAGGCGGGCATCGACATCGCCCGCCGGACCGTGGCCAAGTATCGGGAAGCCCTTCGCATTCCCTCGTCGATGCAGAGACGGCGGATGCTGCGGACGGCCTGACCGCCGGGCCTCAAGCTTGACCACAAAATTGTGAGGTCCGTTGACACCGAACGCGCCCGGTCGCGTTCTATGCCCATGCAAGTCCAAGTCAGCGGTAAGCACGTGGATGTCGGCGACGCGTTGAGCTCGCGCATCTCCCAGGAACTGGTCGACGGCGTCGGCAAATACTTCGAGCGAGGCGGTCAGGACGCCGAGGTCGTGGTGTCCAAGGACGGTCCGGGCTTCAAGGTCGATTGCTGGGTGCGTCTGGCCTCGGGCCAGTCGCTGGTGACCACGGGGACGGGCGGCGACGCCCACGCCGCCTTCTCCGATTCCCTCGACAAGCTCGAGAAGCGCGTGCGCCGCTACAAGCGCCGCCTGAAGAACCACCACGCCGGCCCGGCGGGCCTGTCGCCCGAGAAGACCGAGATGGCCGCGGCGCGCGTGACCGTGTTCCGCAACCCGGAGGGCGTCGAGGACGACGAGTTCGGCGACGCCGGCGCCCCCGGCGACGCGCCGGCGGGCATGGTCATCGCCGAGACCGAGGCCAAAGTGAAGCTGATGACCGTCGGTCAGGCGGTGCTGGAACTGGACATGACGGGCTACCCGGTCCTGATGTTCAAGAACGCGGGTCACGGCGGCCTGTCGGTCGTCTATCGACGACCCGACGGCAACATCGGCTGGATCGATCCTGCCCGCACCACGGCCAACGGCCACGGCTGAGCCGGATCACGGTTCCTTGTCTTTTTTCGGTGACGATCCCCGGCTAAAGGGCCGCGGATCGCGCCGCCAGTCGCGTGAAGGGCGTTCGGGGATTTCAATGCACATCGGCGCCATGCTGCCCCGCGAGGGCGTGGTTCTTCGCGGCGGCGTCACCTCCAAGCGCCAGGCCCTGCACGTCGTGGCCGAAGCGGCCGCCCAGGCGTACGGGCTTGAAGCGCACGCCCTGTACGACGCGCTCAACGAGCGGGAAGCTCTGGGCTCCACCGGTCTGGGCTCCGGCGTCGCCGTGCCCCACGCGCGCGTGCCGGGCTTCTCCGGCGTGGGCGCGGTTCTGGTGCGGCTGGAGCAGCCCGTGGCGTTCGGCGCCCTGGACGAGCGTCCGGTGGACATTCTGCTGGGTCTGTTCGCCGCGCCGCAGGACGGGGCCGGCCATCTGCGGGCGCTGGCGGCGGCGTCGCGAGCCCTGCGTTCGCCCGAGCTGCGCGAGCAGATCCGCCGCGCTGAAAACGCGGACGCGATCCTGGCGCTGCTGCTGCGTCAGTCGGAGGCCGAGGCGGCGTAAGGCCGCCTCAGTGCACCGAGACCGGATCCAGTTCGTGCGCCACGGCGGCGGCGAAGGCGGATTCTCGGTCGATCAGCACGGCCAGGCGCTCGCCGTCGGCGCTGTGCACCGCGTAAAGGATCTGGTCCGGATCGATGTCGAGGCCCTTCAGCGCCGCCTTGGGCGCGTCGCCCAGGATTTCCGCCGCAGCCACCTGTCGCACGTAGACCATCTCGGGAGCGCCGAGTTCGGCCAAAGCTCTCTTGGTCAGGTGCGGGGTCATGGCGGCGTCTCCTCAGGCTCCTCGAAGCAGCTTGATTTTCAAGACGATCAAGCCAGCGAAATGGGAATGCGGCGGACGGTCGGACGTTCCTCGGGCCGCTTCAGATCGACGTGAAGCAGGCCGTGCTCCAGCGTGGCGCCCTCGACCTCCAGCCCGTCGGCCAGAACGAAGGCGCGGGTGAAGCCGCGCGCGGCGATGCCGCGATGCAGGTAGGCGGCGTCGCCGTCCGCCGGCTCACGCTTGCCCGCCACGGTCAGCTGCCGCCCCTCGACAGAGACGGCGAGATCGTCGGGCGTGAAGCCGGCGACGGCCAGGGTGATGCGCACGGCGTGATCGCCGCGCCGCTCGACGTTGTAGGGCGGGTATCCCTCCGCCGCCGCGCGCTGGGCACGGTCGATCAGGGCGCGCGTCTGGTCGAAACCGAGAAGGAACGGGCTGTCGAACAGCACGGTGCGGGTCGTCATGGCCGAAAGCCCCCGAAGCAGGCGATCGCCTCAAGACCTCCCGACGTCGGCGAGGTCCGGCGAAGCCTTGAAGTGGGAGGACGCGCGCCGGTCCGCAAGGCGGGACCCGGACATGGAAACGGCCGCTCCCTTTAGGGAAGCGGCCGTTTTGGTGGAGCTAAGCGGAGTCGAACCGCTGACCTCTTGAATGCCATTCAAGCGCTCTACCAACTGAGCTATAGCCCCGGACCCTTCGGGTCGGATCGCCGGGGGTATTGGTGTCGCCCCCCGGCGAGGCGGCGGAACCTATGTCAGGGATTTTCCCCGATCAACCCCGGTCCCGCCTTTTATTTTCGGCCCCCGAAAAGGCTGGAAAATCAGTCCTCGTCGTCGCCCGGCTTGACGATCTCGTCCTCGAAGGAATCGTCGTCGTCGTCGTCCTCGATGAAGGGCACGGAATCGTCGTCGTCTTCCAGATCGTCGTCGCCCGCCTCGCCCATGCCGGCGTCGTCGGCGTCGTCCTTGGCGTCGTCGTCGTCGTCGGGCGTCAGGATGGGCTCATGGCCTTCCTGGTCGATCTCCGGCGTGACGACGGTCTCTTCTTCCTCGTCCTCGTCGCCGTCGACCTTCTTGTCGGCGACCTGATCCTCGGCGTCCTCGTCGGTCTCCGGGGTCTCGACCGGGCGACCGCGGCGGTTGCGCAGCTTCAGCGCCTCTTCCGGGTCGAAGTCCGTGGCGCACTTGGGGCAATGCGCCGGGCGGCGGTTGAGGTCGTAGAATTTGGCCTGGCAGTTCGGACAGACCTGCTTGGCGCCCAGTTCGGGATTGGCCACGGGGAGACCCTGAAATTGGAGTTGCCGGAAAGCGGGGCGCTCCCTTGCCACCGCGCGGGGCCGCTGTCAAAACCCGCGTCCCGCAAAGCCCGGGAGTTCCGCCGTTGGCGACCTCGCCCGACACCCTGACTGCGCGTCCCGGACGAGCCCTGCAAGGCGTCGTGACGGCGCCCGGCGACAAGTCGATCAGCCACCGCGCGCTGATCCTGGGGGCCATGGCGACGGGCGTGACCGAGATCGACGGCCTGCTGGAAGGCGACGACGTGCTGGCCACCGTGCGGGCGGTCGAGGCGTTCGGCGCGGGGATCGAGCGGCTGGGAGCGGGGCGCTGGCGCGTGACGGGGCGCGGGGGCTTCCGCCAACCTGACAAGGTCATCGACTGCGGAAATGCGGGGACGGGCGTGCGCCTGCTCATGGGAGCGGCGGCGGGATGTCCGATCCGCGCGACCTTCGACGGCGACGCGTCCTTGCGGAAGCGGCCGATGAAGCGGGTGACCGGGCCGCTGACGACGATGGGTGCGCGGTTCGCGTGGGCGGCCGAGGAAGATCGGCTGCCGCTGACGCTGACCGGCGGCGGGTTGGCCGGCCTGGAGTTCATCCAGACGGTCGCCTCGGCCCAGGTGAAGTCGGCGATCCTGCTGGCGGGCCTGAACGCGGCGGGACGCACGGAGGTGGTCGAGCCGGAGAGAAGCCGGGATCACACCGAGCGGATGCTGGCGGCCTTCGGCGCGCACGTGCAGGTGAATGACGAGGGCGTCGGCTGGCGCGTGACGTTGGAGGGCGGGCAGGCGCTGACGGGAACGGACGTCTCCGTGCCCGGCGATCCCTCGTCCGCCGCCTTTCCGCTGGCGGCGGGACTGATCGTGCCGGGGGCGGAGGTCACGGTGCGCAACGTCATGCTGAACCCCCTGCGCATCGGCCTGTTCGAGACGTGGCGGGAGATGGGGGCGAAGCTGACGGTTTCGAACCGCCGCGCGGCGGGCGGCGAGGAGGTAGGCGACCTGACGGCGCGGCACTCGACGCTGACGGGCGTGGTCGTGCCGCCGCAGCGGGCGGCCTCGATGATCGACGAATATCCGATCCTGGCCGCGACCGCCGCCTTCGCGCACGGCGAGACGGTGATGCGCGGCATCGGCGAGATGCGGGTCAAGGAAAGCGACCGCATCGCCCTGATGTCGGCGGGCCTTCAGGCGTGCGGGGTGCGGGTGGTCGAGGAGCCGGAGGGCTTCACCGTCACCGGCGGGCGCGTGCCAGGTGGCGCGACCGTGACCACCCACGGCGACCACCGCATCGCCATGAGCCATCTGATCCTCGGCCTGGCGGCGGAGCGGGCGGTGACGGTGGACGAGCCGGGGATGATCGCGACCAGCTTTCCCGGTTTTGTGGAGATGATGCATGGCTTGGGTGCGGACGTCGCATGAGGCGCCGTTCGGATAGGGATGACCGTCGAACTTGGCGGCCGGTCGTCATCTTGGGCCTTACCTCGCTTGGAGCGGCGGGATGGTTCGCATTCAACGTCCTCGTTGAGAAGCGAATCCCGGTGCCAAGGCGGCCGGATTTCACGCTCGCAGAGGATCCATTCTGGTTCTGGTTGTCGGTGGCGACCATGATCCTGATGCTGGCAGGTTCGATCGGCGTTGGGATTTGGGCAATGTCTGGGCGTTCTGAGGAGAACCGGCGCATCAACCGACGATTGACGCTGCCCTTGGACACGGCGGCGTCGACAGCCTACGAGCCGACGGCAATGCCCGACGTCAAACGCCCCCTCATCATCGCCGTCGACGGACCCGCCGCCTCGGGCAAGGGGACGGTCGCGGCGCGGCTGGCCCGGCATTATGGCCTGCCCTATCTCGACACCGGACTGCTGTACCGCGCCGTAGGGCTGGCGGTGCTGGACGCGGGCGGGGATCTGGACGACGCGGAAGCGGCGGAAGCGGCGGCGCGTGGGATCGACGCGGCGCATCTGGAGGACGTCGAGCGGCTGACCGCGCGCGAGGCCGGGGAAGCCGCCAGCCGGGTCGCCGGGCATCCGGGCGTGCGGGCGGCGCTGCTGGACTATCAGCGCGCGTTCGCGGCCCAGCCGGGAGGCGCGGTGCTGGACGGGCGCGACATCGGCACGGTGATCGCGCCGGACGCGCCGGCCAAGCTGTTCGTCACGGCCACGGCGGAGGTGCGGGCCACGCGCCGCTGGAAGCAGCTGACGGCGCGCGGCGAGGCCATCGCGTTCGAGGACATGCTGGCCGACATCTTGAAGCGAGACGAGCGCGATGCGGGCCGCGGCGCGGCGCCCATGGTGCAGGCGGACGACGCGGTCTTGCTGGACACGACTGAAATGGATATAGACGCCGCCTTCGATGCGGCCCGCCGCATCATCGAGGCCGCGCGCGCCCGATAAGGGCAAATCCAACGCGCTGCTCGTCGATTTCCGCGGGCGCCCTGGCCACCGGCCTCGCATCCTGACGACCTGACTTCCGAAATCTCAACCCCGCGCGGGACCATTCGGTCGCGCGCCTTCTGCCTTTCACTCAACCCCAGAGCTGCATGACCGACACCCTGACCCCCACCCGCGACGATTTCGCCGCGCTTCTGAACGACACGCTCGGCGAGCGCGACCTCGGCGAAGGCCAGGTCGTTCACGGCCGCGTCGTCGGCGTCGAGAAGGACATCATCATCATCGACGTCGGTCTGAAGACCGAAGGCCGCATCGCCGCCCGTGAATTCGGCATCGGCGAAGGCGCCGTGATCCCCAAGGTCGGCGACGACGTGGAGGTGTACCTGGAGCGCGTCGAGAACGCCCTGGGTGAGGCCGTCATCAGCCGCGACAAGGCGCGTCGTGAAGAAGCCTGGACCCGTCTGGAAGTCGTGTTCGCCGACGGCCAGCCGGTCAACGGCGTGATCGTGGGCCGCGTCAAGGGCGGCTTCACCGTCGACCTGGGCGGCGCTTCGGCCTTCCTGCCGGGCTCGCAGGTCGACATCCGTCCGGTCCGCGACGTCGGCCCGCTGATGGGCAAGGAACAGCCCTTCGCCATCCTGAAGATGGACCGTCCGCGCGGCAACATCGTCGTGTCGCGTCGCGCCATCCTGGAAGAAGCCCGCGCCGAGCAGCGCACCGAGCTGGTGGGCCAGCTGGCCGAGGGCGAAGTCCGCGAAGGCGTGGTCAAGAACATCACCGATTACGGCGCGTTCGTGGACCTGGGCGGCATCGACGGCCTGCTGCACGTCACCGACATGTCGTGGAAGCGCGTCTCGCACCCGTCGCAGGTGCTGGCGGTCGGCGACACCGTCAAAGTGCAGATCGTCAAGATCAACCCGGACACCCAGCGCATCAGCCTGGGCATGAAGCAGCTGCAGGCCGACCCGTGGGACGGCGTGGAAGCCAAGTATCCGGTCGGCGCCAAGATGACGGGCCGCATCACCAACATCACCGACTACGGCGCCTTCGTGGAGCTGGAAGCCGGCGTCGAGGGCCTGGTGCACGTCTCGGAAATGTCGTGGACCAAGAAGAACGTCCACCCCGGCAAGATCGTCTCGACCTCTCAGGAAGTCGACGTGGTCGTGCTGGACGTCGACAGCTCCAAGCGCCGCATCTCGCTGGGCCTGAAGCAGGCGCAGGACAATCCGTGGGACGCCTTCGTCGCCGCCCACCCGATCGGCTCGACCGTCGAGGGCGAGGTCAAGAACGCCACCGAGTTCGGCCTGTTCATCGGCCTGGACAACGACATCGACGGCATGGTGCACCTGTCGGACCTCGACTGGAACGTCTCGGGCGAGGAAGCCATCCAGCGCTATCGCAAGGGCGAGATGGTCAAGGCCAAGGTGCTGGACGTCGACGTCGAGAAGGAACGCGTCTCGCTGGGCATCAAGCAGCTGGGCGGCGATCCGATCGGCGAGGGCGACGCCTACAAGCGCGGCCAGCAGGTCACCGTCACGGTCACGTCGATCGAGACCGGCGGCATCGAGGTGAAGTTCGGTGAGGACGACGCCCCGGTTTCGGCCTTCATCCGCAAGTCCGACCTGTCGCGCGACCGCAACGAGCAGCGTCCGGAACGCTTCGCCGTCGGCGACCGCGTCGACGCCATGATCACCGCCGTGGACAAGGCCTCGCGCCGGATCTCGGTGTCGATCAAGGCGCTGGAAATGAAGGACGAACAGGAAGCCATCGAACAGTTCGGGTCCTCGGACTCGGGCGCCTCGCTGGGCGACATCCTGGGCGCCGCCCTGCGCGAAAAGGCCGGCTCGAAGGACTGATCTTGGCAGGGGCCTAACGCTCGGCTCGCGGAGCCTCGCTACATGAGGCCGGCCTCAAGCAGAGAGCGACCGCGTCGCGAGCGGTAGGCCACAAGGAAAGAAGGGCGGTGGGAGCGATCCCACCGCCCTTTTTCATGCGGCCACCGGCGCGTTCATCACGATCACGACGTTATTCGGCGCCCCGGGTCTTTTCTCGCCCCGCACGCGAGGTCTAGGGTGGCGTCGGAACCGGGCGACCACGTACGGTTCCGGACATTGGGATTCACGGGCGGGGGCCTGGCATGATCAAGTCCGAACTGATCGAGAAGCTGGCGGCCGAAAACCGTCACCTGACTCACGGCGAGGTGGAGAAGATCGTCAACGTCGTCCTGGGCGGCATGACGGACGCGTTGTCGGCCGGCGGACGCGTGGAACTGCGCGGCTTCGGCGCCTTTTCGGTGCGCGATCGCCCGGCGCGGGCCGGCCGCAATCCGCGCACCGGAGAAGCGGTCGACGTCCCGGCCAAGTCCGTGCCGTTCTTCAAGAGCGGCAAGGAACTGCGCGAGCGGCTGAACGCGTCCGGCGACGCCTGATGAGCCTGTTCGGCGAGTTCAAGGAGTTCGCGGCGCGGGGCAACGTCGTGGACCTGGCCGTCGGCGTGATCATCGGGGCGTCGTTCGGCAAGATCGTCACCAGCCTGGTGGAGCAGGTCGTGATGCCGCCCGTCGGCCTGGCCCTGGGCCGCGTCGACTTCTCCCAGCTGAAATGGGTGCTGGTCCCCGAAAATCCGGCCACCGAGGCGGTCGAGGAGGTGGCGATCCAGTATGGCGCCTTCATCAACACGGTGATCCAGTTCCTGATCGTGGCCTGGGTCGTCTTCCTGATGGTCAAGGCGATCAACGCCCTGCGCCGCAAGCAGGCCGCCGACCCGGCGCCGGCGGCGCCGACGCCGACCGAGGCGCTGCTGGCCGAAATCCGCGACGAGTTGAAGCGCCGGCCGCAGGCCTGACGCCTCAGGCGGCGCGACGACGCTCGCCCGCGGGCGCGGGGCGCAGACAGACCTCATAGTCGCCGTCGAACGGCGTCGGCTCCCACGGCAAAGCGGGCGCGTCGCCGGCCCAGGCCAGTTTGCAATGGCCCCACCCCCCTTCCCGGCGCGCGCGCTCGACCCACGGGCCCAGCGCGTCCATCACGCGGGGACCGACGACCTGCAGCCGCAGCTTGGCGGCGCCCCAGGCGCGGGCCTGATCGAACAGGGCGCCCATCAGGACCGGCACGGCCGCGCGACGCCCCTCGACCCAATCCAGGTCCAGGATTTCAAGCGCCGTGACCTCCAGCGCATTTCCCTTGGCCAGGCGCGCCCGCGCGTGCGCGACCAGGTCGTCGCGCTCGAAACAGCCCAGCATCAGGCTGGGGCGCGGCGCCTGGGGATCGGCTTCGCGCCACGCCATGACCGTCGGCGACCGGTCGGGCCGCAAGCGCGGCTCGCGCGCCAGACGAAGTCGGTAGCCGTCCCATGCGGAACCGGGCCCCAGATCCACGATCGCCTCCACGCCGTCGCCCAGGGCGCTCTCATCCACCGCGGCGTCCAGTCGGCGGCTGGTCAGGCGTTCGCCCAGCAGGTCGCTCATGCGCCGATCGCGCGCGGCCAGCCGCAGCGCCCGGCCGAGGGCGCAGGCGACGGGATCGACGATCCACGACAGCTTCAGCGCCTGGGTCTGCACCGGCCAGGGCGCCAGCCCCAGCCGGTCGTACAGCGGCGCCCCCGCCGGATTGGCGTTGAAGGTCCAGGTGGCGAAGACGTCGGGCTGGGCCATGAAGGTCCGGACCAGTTTGGAACCAGAGCCGCGCCCGTGCTGGGCCGTCACCACGGAATATCCGGTCGCCCCGCTGAGCCGCAGCCCCGGCGCGACGACGTCCAGCTTCAGATTGCCCAGCACACCGACAGGGCGGTCCTGATCGTCGACGGCGACCCAGCCGACCGGCGCCTCGCCCTGTCCGGGGGCCGCCGCCAGCCATCGCCATCCGGCGAAGGTGCGCACGGGCCAGCCGACGCCGGAATGCAGGCCGGCGACCAGCGCGACCTCGTCGGGGTCGTCGAAGCGGAAGGGGCGGATTCGCGTGCTCATGTCTCATTCCGATATGAAGACCGGCGATGAGCGTCAGGTGAGCAATGGTTGTGCCGCGCGACCATCCCGGCCCTGCGTGCGGGCGTTCACGGATCGTCAACCACGATGCGCCCGCCGGTCGTCCATAGGAAGTTTATCGCTCAGGTTGTGAAGCTCTGGCCGGAGAGCGGCTTGCGACCGCGGCTTTGCGCGCGGACATCACGCCATGTTGCGGCTTGTAATGACGATTTTGCGATGGCCTTATCGCGCCACACGGGGGCGGGCGTGCGTCGCGCGGCCGCGAGGGTTCAACACGGGCGCGAGCCCGGCAGTCCAAAGGTAGGCATGAACGTCGTCATCTTGTTGGGGATCGTGGTGACCGTCGTCACCGGGCTTCCCGTTCTGATGCAGATCCTGAAGAACCATCCGAAGGGTCTGATCACCTGCTTCTTCGCCGAAATGTGGGAGCGCTTCTCCTTCTACGGCATGCGCGGACTGCTGATCTTCTATCTGACCCAGCACTTCCTGTTCCCGGACGAGAAGGCGTCGGGCCAATACGGCACCTACGGCTCGCTGGTGTATCTGCTGCCGCTGGTCGGCGGCATCGTGGCCGACCGCTGGATCGGCACGCGGCGCGCGATCATGTTCGGCGCGGTCCTGCTGGTCATGGGCCATGGCCTGATGGCTTTCGAGGGCAGCCCGGCGCGGCAGGTGCTGAACGTCGGCGGCGAGAGCTATGCGGTCCAGCTGGTCGAACGCGACGACGCGCGCGTGTCGCAGGTGACGATCGACGGCCAGGCCTACGACTACACCACCGGCGCCGACGGCCTGACCATCGCGGGACTGCCGCAGGGCTCGACCGTGGCGGCCAACACGCCCGAGGGCGGCTATGAGCTGGCGACCGTCAAGTCGTCGGGTGAGAACTGGTTCTATCTGGCGCTGTCGCTGATCATCATGGGCGTGGGCTTCCTGAAGCCGAACATCTCGACCCTGGTCGGCCAGCTGTATCGCCAGGGCGATCCCCGCCGCGATTCCGGCTTCACGCTGTACTACTACGGCATCAACCTGGGTTCGTTCTGGGCCGCGGTCCTGTGCGGCTTCCTGGGTCAGACCTACGGCTGGGGGTGGGGCTTCGGCCTGGCCGGCATCGGCATGGCGCTGGGCCTGGTGGTCTTCATCCTCGGCAAGCCCCTGCTGGAGGGCAAGGGCGAGAGCCCCAATCCGGAGCTGATGAAGCGGCCGGTCCTGGGTCCGATCAATCGCGAATGGCTGATCTACCTGGCCGGCTTCGCGGGCGTCGCGGGCCTGTGGTTCGTGGTGCCGAACCACACCCTGGTCGGTCAGGGTCTGCTGCTGTCGACCGCGCTGGCCCTGGGCTTCATCACCTGGTTCATCGTCTTCAAGCTGCGCGGCGACAAGGTCGCGCGTGAGCGGATGATGCTGGCCATGGTGCTGATCTTCGGCTCGGCGGTGTTCTTCACCCTGTTCGAGCAGGCCGGCTCTTCGCTGAACCTGTTCGCCGAGCGCAACGTCGACCTGGCCGTGACCAGTCAGGCCTACACCCTGCTGGGCATCCCCCTGGGCACCCAGGAGCAGGTCGAGGCGGCGGGCTTCTCCACCGCCAACTGGTGGAGCTGGATCAACACCTCGCTGACCGCGTCGCAGACTCAGTCGTTCAACGCGGGCTTCATCCTGATCTTCGCGCCGATCTTCGCCGCGCTGTGGGCCTTCCTGGGCAGCCGCAAGATGGACCCGAACCCGGTCGTCAAGTTCGGCCTGGGCATCATCCAGGTCGGTCTGGGCTTCCTGGTCGTGGTGTGGGGCGCCAACTCCGGCATGGTCGACGACGCCTTCAAGACGCCGATGATGCTGCTGGCCATCCTCTATCTGCTGCACACCACCGGCGAGCTGTTCCTCAGCCCCGTCGGCCTGTCGCAGATCACCAAGCTGTCGGTGGCGTCGATCGTGTCGTTCATGATGGCGGTCTGGTTCATGGCCTCGTCCATCGCGCACTTCCTGGGCGGCCTGATCGCCGCGGCGGCGGGCACCGAGACGGTCGGCGGCGAAGTCACCGATCCGTCGGCGGCGCTGCAGACGTCGCTGGAAAGCTTCAACACCATCGGCCTGTGGGGCGTCGGCATCGGCGTGGGCTTCATCGTCATCAGCTTCTTCATCAAGGGCTGGGCGCATGGGGCCAACGACTCTGGGCCGCTGATCACCGAAGGGGGGCATGAGGACGGCAACGTCGCCAAGCCCAACACCTCGACCGTCTGATCCAGGCGATCCGAACGAAGAGAAGGGCGGCACCGGTGACGGAGCCGCCCTTAGCTTTTGCCCTTCTCCCCTTGCGGGAGAAGGATCGTGAGTCAGAACGTCCGGCGCACCTGCACGAACAGCCAGGGGCTCATCTTCTGGCGACGGATTTCGCGATAGGCGATCGGGCTGACGTCGCGCGGTCCCGTGTAGATGTCGCGATCATAGCCGCGGACGCGGTCCGTGGCGTTGCCGAGGTCGAGCCGCAGGGTCGTCCGGTCGTCCGGCTTCCACTGGCCCCACAGGGTGACGAACGGCTCGGCATAGCCCTCGCGCACCTCGCGGATGCGGAAGCTGGTTCCGCGGTCGACGTTGCACCCGTGCTGGACGCCCCAGGCCCAACGGCCGCCGCGCAGGTTTTGATCGAAGTCGACGCCGCAGCCGAAGGCCTGGTTGCCCTGGAAGCGGCGCGGTTCGCCCGTCAGCGGATCGGTCACCTCGGTCCACGCCCAGCTGCCCCGCGCCACCAGCCGTCCGCCGGGAATGCCCAGGCGGTCGGTCGGCAGGGTCAGACGCAGCTGGAAGAAGTCCACCGTGCCGTCGCCGATGTTGCCGACGCCTTCGAACCCGCCGACCAGGGGGATGACGTCGACGACGTCCTCGACCTCGGCGTGCTGATAGGTGACGTCGAAGACGCCCTTGTCCCAGAAGCGGCGCTCATAGACGGCCTCCAGCTCCCAGCTCTTCTGCGGCTCCAGGTCCGGATTGCCGGCCTCGACCTGGCCGATGTCGATGTCGGCCGAGGCGGTGAAGTCGCCGAAGTCCAGCTGCCCCACCTCACGCTCGACGCGCACCCGGAACTGGTGGCCCGGCGCGGGGGTGAAGGTCGCCTGCACGCGAGGCTTGGGATAGACGAAGGACTTCGACAGGTCGGTGTCGCCCGTCTGGCTGATCTCCGACACCTCGACGCGCATGCCGGCTTCCAGGGTCCAGCGATCCGAGGGACGCCAGGTGGCCTGGCCGAACGCCTCGCCGCGCAGTTCCTCGACCTTCACCGAGGCATTTCCCAGCGGAATGGCGACGCCGTTTTCGGAATAGGCCGTGTCCGCGTCCAGGAAGTTGTACGCCACCTCCGCGCCCGTCTCGTAGGCCCAGCGTTCGCTGGGGCGGAAGCGCAGGACGCCGCGGGCGATCGACTCGCCCTGCGTGCCGTTGGAGGTGAAGGTCGACGCATTCCCCAGAGACGCCGAATCCCCGACGTAGTCCTCCTGCCCGTAGCGCTGCAGGGCGGTCAGCTCGATCGAGGTGCGCGCGCTCAGGTCGCGCGACCAGTTCAGGCCGATCTCGCCGTTCAGCTCCTCGACCTCCTCGACGTTGAAGCTGTCGGCGCCCGGCCCCGAACGGATCAGCAGATCCTGCTCGAACTCGTGGGTGTTCCAGCTGAGAAGGGCGTTGGCGCGCAGCCGCCCGCCCGCGACGGTCCTCTGAATCCCGCCCGTGCCGCGGATGTTGCGGAAGCGATCCCACAGGACCAGGTCGGCGTCTTGAATCAATGCGCCGTTGACGTCATAGCGGCGGCGAAACCCGTCGCCGGTGCCGTCGGTCCGGTCGGTGGTGGCCGAGAAGCTGGCCTCGGTCTGGTTCTCGCCCTCGCGACGTGACCACTGGCCGGCCAGGATCGGACCGACGTAGCCGTCCGGATAGAAATAGGCGTTGGTTTCCAGGACTCGCTCGGTCGTCACGGTGCGCTTCAGCACGACGTTGGCGACGACCGTCTGGCCCTGCATGTCGATGCCGGGGGCGCCGCCGCGGATCAGCTCGATCCGCTCCACGCTGTCGGCGGAGATGCGACGCAGCGCGCCCTCCAGCCCGTCGGACTTCGCCGCGGGCCTGTCCCCGTCGATCAGGACGTTGCCCGCCGCGCCGGCGAAGCCGCGCGTCCCGTTGTCGCCCGGGTTGAAGGCGAAGCCCGGCAGGCGGGCGATCATGTCCAGGGCGGTGTTCGGCGCCGCGCCGGCGAAGAAGTCGGGCGTAAAGACCAGCACGCCCGTCTGGCCCGCCGCCGACACGGGATCGGCCGTCGGCGTCTGGATCACCTGCGCCTGCGCCGCGCCGGTCATCAGCGCGCAACAGGCGGCGCCGGCGGTCAGTATGGTCTTCATGGGTCCCTCTCCCTGTCGACCGCCTGATTGAACCGACCGCGCGGGACCCTCCAGTTACAAGGCCGACAGGTGCGTGAATTCCGCGACAGGTTCCGGGCGGAAGCGCGGCCGTTCACCCGCAGCGCCTTGACCCGGTCGCATTCGAGGCCCATCTGGCCCCCGTCGCATCATCGCGACGACCGGCGCTCCGGCGCGTGTGGGCCCCTTTCCGGGCTTTTCCGTAGCAGCTGCCGGTTCCTCAAGATCATTCGTCGCCACGACACGCGGGGCGACGCCCGCACTGAAGCCCCACAGGGGCCGAAGGCGTGCGTCGATGCCCGACATGATCGGCCGCGCGCGTCTTCGCACATGAAAGACGACACGTGACGCAATCCAACTTTGAGACCTTCGGCCTGAATCCGCAGCTGCTGAGCGCGCTGAAGGCCGCGGGTTATGAGACGCCCACCCCCATTCAGACGAAGGCCATCCCCGACGTGATGGCCGGCAAAGACCTGCTGGGCATCGCCCAGACGGGCACGGGCAAAACCGCCGCCTTCGCCCTGCCGATCCTGCACCGGCTGGCGGCCAACCGCACGCCGCCGGTGCCGCGCACCACGCGCTGCCTGGTGCTGAGCCCCACGCGCGAGCTGGCCACCCAGATCGCCGAAAGCTTCAAGACCTACGGCAAGAACCTGGGCTTCCGGGTCGCCGTGGTGTTCGGCGGGGTCAAGTACGGCGCGCAGGAGCGCGCCCTGCAGCAGGGCCTGGATGTGCTGGTCGCCGCCCCCGGGCGCCTGCTGGACCACATCCAGCAGCGCAACGTCGACTTGTCGGCCACCGAAATCTTCGTGCTGGACGAGGCCGATCAGATGCTGGACCTGGGCTTCATCAAGCCGATCCGCCAGATCACCGCCAAGCTGCCGGCGCGCCGCCAGAACCTGTTTTTCTCCGCCACCATGCCCTCGGAGATCGGCAAACTGGCCGGCGAGCTGCTGAAGGACCCGGTCAAGGTCCAGGTGACCCCCCAGGCGACCACCGTCGAGCGCATCCAGCAGTCGGTGATCTGGGTCGAACAGGGCCGCAAGCGCGCCCTGCTGACCGAACTGTTCAGCGATCCGTCCTACACGCGCTGCCTGGTGTTCACGAAGACCAAGCACGGCGCCGACAAGGTCGCGGCCTATCTGGAGGCCGGCGGCGTGGAGGCCGGGGCCATCCACGGCAACAAGAGCCAGCCCCAGCGTGAGCGGGCGCTGCAGGCGTTCAAGGACGGCAAGCTGCGCGTGCTGGTCGCCACCGACATCGCCGCGCGCGGCATCGACGTCGACAAGGTGACCCACGTCGTCAACTTCGAGCTGCCGCACGTGCCGGAAAGCTATGTCCACCGCATCGGCCGCACGGCGCGCGCGGGCAAGGACGGCACCGCCATCAGCTTCGTCGCCGGCGACGAGATGAAGCTGCTGCGCGACGTCGAGAAGACCACGCGTCAGAAGATCCCCGCGATCGACCGCCGCAACGACAAGCAGCTTGCGCAGCTGGACGCGACCATCATGGCCACCGGCGTGGGCAAGAAGGCCAGCATCGACTCCGCCGGCGTCTCGGAGCGCCAGGAGCAGCAGGGCCGCGGCGGCCGCGGGCGCAACGGTCGTCAGGGCGAACGTCCCGAGGGCGGCGGCCAGCCGCATCGCGCGCGCAAGGGCGGCCAGCGCGACCGGACGCATCACGCCGAGCGCCCGGCGACGGCGAAGACCTATGATCCGATGGCCGGCGAACGCGTCGCTTCGCCCTCGGCCGAACCCAAGCCCGTCGGCGAGATGAAGCGCCGCCCCCGCCGTCGCCGCCCGTCCAACGGCGGCAAGGGCTTCGGCGCGCAGAAGGCGGGCTGAGCCTTCAGGCGGGCGTCGCCTCGATATTCGCCGCCGCCAGTTCCGACAGCAGACGAGAGGCCGCCGCATCCACGGCGGCCTCTTCGCATCCACGGATGACCAGGTTCGTGCCGATCTCACCCACCGAGCCGTGTCCGAAGGGGTAGCTGCCGAAGCTGAGGTCGCGGTCGGCGCGGGCGGCGGCGGACAGGATGTCGGCCACGGCTCCCTCGCCCACGCCCGTCACCCGCAGGGTGCGCGAATGCACGACGGCGCCGGTGCGCAGGCGCGGCGCCACGTCCTCCAGCATCGCCTGCATGATCTTCGGCACGCCCGCCATGACGAAGACGTTGCCGATCTGGAAGCCCGGCGCGTCGGTGACCGGATTGGCGATCAAACTGCCCCCCTCCGGAATGCGCGCCATCCGCCGCCGCGCGGCGTTGAAGTCCGCGCCATAGCGCCGCGACAGGATCGCCAGCGCCTCGGGATGCTCCGGCAAGGCCACGCCGAAGGCCGCGGCAACCGCGTCTGCCGTCACGTCGTCGTGCGTGGGCCCGATGCCGCCGGTCGTGAAGACGTAGTCGTGGGTAGAGCGCTGTTCGTTCAGCGCCGAGACGATCCGGTCCTGATCGTCGGAGACGACGCGCGCCTCCATCAGATCGATCCCCAGCGCCGAGAGAAAGCGCGCGATTGTGTTGGTGTTCGTGTCCTGCGTCCGGCCGGACAGGACCTCGTCGCCGATGACCAGCACGGCGGCGGTGGGAGAGGGCGTCGTCATGCCGCCTGTCTAGCCGATCCCGAGGTTGCGGGTATGTGCTATGATGTCCACCTGAGCCTCCCGATCGCCGCAGAAGACGCCCGAATGTACGAAACGCCCGAGATGGACGACGACGTCCTGGTTCGCACGCACGAAATCCGGGTGCACGACGCCGAAGCCTTCGAGGGCATGCGCGCGGCGGGTCGCCTGGTGGCGCAGGCGCTGGACATGATCACCGAGTTCGCCGTCCCCGGCGTGACGACGCAGGAGATCGACGACCGCATCCGGGCGTTCACCCTGGACCACGGCGCCCTGCCCGCCTGCCTGGGCTACAAGGGCTATGAGAAGACCGTCTGCACGTCGATCAACCACGTCGTCTGCCACGGCATTCCGGGCGACAAGGTTCTGAAGGACGGGGACGTCGTCAACATCGATCACACCGTGATCGTCGACGGCTGGCACGGCGACTCGAGCCGCATGTACGCCATCGGCGAGATCAACACGCGGGCGAAGCGGCTGATCGACGTCACCTACGAATCGCTGGACGCCGGTCTGGCCATGGTGAAGCCGGGGAACACCTTCGGCGACATCGGCTGGGCCATCCAGCAGGTGGTCGAAGCCAACCGCATGTCGGTCGTGCGCGACTTCTGCGGCCACGGCATCGGCCGGTTGTTCCACGACAGCCCCAACGTCCTGCACTATGGCCGGCGCGGCGAGGGCGCGGTGCTGAAGGAAGGGATGTTCTTCACCGTCGAGCCGATGGTCAATCTGGGCAAGCCGCACGTGAAGGTGCTGTCCGATGGCTGGACCGCCGTGACGCGCGACAAGTCGCTGTCGGCCCAGTGCGAGCACACCATCGGCGTCACCGCCGACGGCTGCGAGCTGTTCACCGCCTCGCCCGCCGGTCTGTTCCGCCCCAAGTTCTGAGCGGTTGACGCCCGACCGGGCGGCGGGCCACCGTCGTGCCGGGCTGGAGGACGTCGATGATGCGCAGACTGTGGGCGGCGGCGCTGGCCGCCACGACGCTGGCGGGGTGCGCGGGCGACCCGACCCTGGACGCCCGCACCGCCGCGTGGTGGGAAATCACCCGCATCCTCTCGTCGGACGAGATGGAGGGGCGCGACACGGGCTCGGCCGGATACGACCGCGCGGCCGCAGTGGTGGCTCAGCGGTTCGCCTCGGCGGGCCTGACGCCGGCGGGCGACGACGGCGGCTGGATGCAGCGCATCGCGTTTCGGGACGTCGAGGTCACGGCGGAAGGCACGGCGCTGACTGTTCTCCACGACGACGGAAGACGCCGACCGCTGCGCTTCCTGCAGGAGGTTTCGGTCACGCCTCAGTGGGGGCTGGCTTCCCGTCTGGACGCGCCGATGGTCTGGCGCGGCTGGTGCCGGCCCGAGGACATGGCGGACGTCTCGGGCAAGATCGTCGTCTGTCTGGGCGCGCGGCGCGAGGGTCAGACGACCGGCGGCGGGCGGCTGCGCGCGGCGACCGAGGCGGGGGCGGTCGCCCTGATCAACGTCGACGACATGAGCTTCACGGTCGAGCCGCCGCGCTGGCCCCTGGCCTATGCCCGCAGCGTGATCCTGGCCGAGACGACGCCGGGGGCGCCGCCGATACCGGTGCTTCGTCTGGCCGCGCCGACGTTCGAGACCCTGGCCGACGCCGCGGGCGAGGACGGCGCCGCGGCGCTGGCGGCCGGTGGGCGCAACGAGCCCCTTCCCTCCTTCGATCTGAAGGCGCGTCTGCACGCCGAGTTCGCCACGCGCGAGCGCACCTATGCCTCGGCCAACGTGCTGGGCGTGCTGCCCGGCACGGACCCGGCGCTGGCCGATCAGCCGGTGCTGCTGATCGCCCACCTGGACGGCTACGGCTACGGCACGCCGGTTGACGGAGACGGGCTTTACAACGGCGCCTTCGACGACGCGGCCTATGTGGCCACGCTGACGACGCTGGCGGCGGAGCGTGCCGGGCGCGGCTGGCGGCGGCCCGTGATCTTCGCGGCCGTGACGGGCGAGGAGAAGGGGCTGTGGGGCAGCCGCTGGCTGGCGGACCACCCCACGCCCGGAGCGCCGACGCCGGTCGCGGTGCTGAACCTTGACCAGTTGAGGCCGCTCTACCCGCTGACCATCCTGACCACGCTGGCGCTGGACGACTCGACCCTGGGGCAGACGGTGCGCGAGATCGCCGAACCCATGGGAATCGAGGTCCGCCCGGACGGCGAGCCCGAGCGCGGCCTGCTGCGCCGGTCGGACCATTGGCCCTTCATGCAGAAGGGCGTTCCGGCCGTCAGCTTCCTGTTCGGCTTCAACTACGGCACGCCCGCGCACGACGCCTATCTGGACTGGTACCGCCGCCGCTATCACGCGCCGCACGACGACCTGTCGACGCCAATCGATTTCCAGGCCCAGGCGGACTTCCATGCCTTCTGGTTCGCCCTGGTCGACGCGGTCGCGAACGCCGATCAGCCGCCGCAATGGCTGCCCGACAGCCCGAACCGGCCGCGTGGAGACTGACGTG
Source organism: Afipia felis (assembly GCA_943371835.1). Classification (GTDB taxonomy): domain Bacteria; phylum Pseudomonadota; class Alphaproteobacteria; order Caulobacterales; family Caulobacteraceae; genus Brevundimonas. Next base: position 51,118 of record CALRWJ020000017.1, read on the forward strand.
ACCGACGGCACGCCCGCCAAGCCCCACCACACCGGCCACCGCGAGCGGCTGCGCGAGCGGGCGCGCGGGGCGGGCATCCATCATCTGCCGGACTACGAGCTGCTGGAGCTGTTCCTGTTCCGCAGCCAGCCGCAGGGGGACGTCAAGCCGATCGCCAAGGCGCTGCTGGCGCGGTTCGGCTCGCTGGCGGCGGTTCTGGCGGCGTCGGTCGAGGACCTGATGACCGTCCGGGCCGAGGACGCGAAGGGGCGCACCAAGGGCGTGGGCGCCGAAACCGCGCTGGACCTGGCGGCCCTGCACGAGGTCGCCCGCCGCGTGGCCAAAGAGGAGGCGAACGCGCGCACCGTCATCTCCAGCTGGACCTCGCTGCTGGCCTATGTGCGGCTGTCGCTGCAGCACGAGCCGCGCGAGCAGTTCCGCGTGCTCTTCCTGGACAACCGCAACCAGTTGCTGCTGGACGAGGTGCAGAACCGGGGCACGGTCGATCACGCGCCCGTCTATCCCCGCGAGGTGGTGCGTCGGGCGCTGGAGCTCTCGGCCAAGAACCTGATCATCGTGCACAACCACCCGTCCGGCGATCCGACGCCCAGCCGGGCGGACATCGACATGACCAAACAGGTGATCGAGGCGGCGCGGGCGCTGTCGATCACCGTCCACGACCACCTGATCGTCGGACGCGACGGGGTGGCGAGTTTCAAGCAGCTGGGATTGATGTGATGGCCACGCGACGCCAAGCCCTGACCGCTGCCGGCCTGGCCCCTCTGGCGGCTGTGCGGCCGCCCGATCCCCCTCCCGCCGTCATGGTCTCGACCTGGGATTTCGGGCGTCAGGCCAACGCGGCGGGTTTCGAGCGGCGCCGCGCGGGCGGCAGCGCGCTGGACATGGTCGAGGCGGGCGGGCGCGTGGTCGAGGCCGAGGGCGGCAACGGCTCGGTCGGCCTGGGCGGAATGCCCGACCGCGACGGTCGCGTAACGCTGGACGCCTGCGTCATGGACCAGGACGGCGGCATAGGCGCGGTCGCGGCGCTGGAGGACGTGGTGCACGCCGTGTCCGTGGCCCGCGCGGTGATGGAGAAGACGCCGCACTGGATGCTGGTCGGTGCGGGCGCCCGCGAGTTCGCGGTGGCCCAGGGCTTTCCGACCCAGAACTTGCTGACCCCGGCGGCCGAGGCGGCGTGGCGCGATTGGCTGAAGACCAGCGAATACGCCCCGCGCCCCAACAACGAGAACGAGGGCTGGACGTCGATGCCGGGGGGGCCGAACAACCACGACACCATCGGCCTGCTGGCGCTGGACGGCGAGGGCCGGATGGCGGGCGCGTGCACGACCTCGGGCATGGCCTTCAAGATGCATGGGCGGGTGGGCGACAGCCCGATCGTCGGCGCGGGACTGTTCGTCGACGCCGAGGTGGGCGGAGCGACGGCGACGGGCGTGGGCGAGGACGTGGTGCGCGTGGCGGGCAGCCACGCGGTGGTCGAGGCGATGCGCCACGGCCTGGATCCGACCGCCGCCTGCCGGTCCGTGGTCGAGCGGCTGGCCCGGCTGCGCGGCACGAAGGTGGCCGGCGCGCAGGTCGCCTTGCTGGCCCTGGACAAGTCCGGCCGCGCGGGCGGCTTCGCGCTGCAGCCCGGCTTCACCTATGCCGTCACCGACGCGGCGGGCGAGACGCGGATGGAGCGGGCCGGGGCGCTGTTCGCATGACGGTGCTGACCACCGAACGTATGACGCTGAGCCCCGTGGCGGCCTACGACTGGCCGGAGATGGCGGCGCTGTGGGCGGACCGGGAGTTCACGCGCCACGTCTTTCCCGCCGGACTGAGCTCCGAGGACGTCTGGACCCGCGTTCTTCGCGACGTCGGGCACTGGGCGACCGTCGGCCACGGCAACTGGACGATGCGGCTGACCGACGGCGGCGAGATGGTCGGCACGGTCGGCGTCCTGGATTATCGCCGGCTGGTGGAGCCCGCGCTGGACGCGCCGGAGCTGGGCTGGGGCGTGGCGCCCCGGTTCCAGGGCCAGGGGCTGGCGGCCGAAGGCGTTCGCGCCGCGCTGGGCTTCTGCGACGAAGTGCTGAAGGCCTCGCGCACCGTCTGCATGATCTCGCCGGACAACGCGCCGTCCGTGACGCTGGCGCGGCGGTGCGGGTATCGGGAGTGGACGCAGACCACCTATCGCGGCGATCCGGTCACCCTGTTCGAACGCGACAGGCCGTAGCCCGCCGTTAAGGTTTACGGGGCACTCTGCCCGGCGAAGTCCGGAGACCGCCCGACGCATGCCCATGTCCACCGAAACACTGCGCGCGCACATCGCCGAGGCGTTCCCCGACGCCGACATCCAGATCGTCGATCTGGCGGGCGACGGCGATCACTATCAGGCGCGCGTGGTGTCCGGCGCCTTCGCGGGCCTGCCGCGCGTGCGGCGGCATCAGGCCGTCTATGCCGCGCTGAAGGGCCAGATGGGCGGGGAACTGCACGCCCTGGCGCTGGAGACCCTGACGCCGGAGGAGGTCTGACCATGCGCTATCGGCCGTTCGGCAGCGGCGGGCAGGCGATTTCGGCGCTGACGCTGAGTCTGTCGCAGCGCGACCTGTCGCGCGGCCCCGGCGCCATGTGCGAGCTGATCTATTCGGCGCTGGAGACCGGCATCAATTCCTACCGGCTGGAGACGGCCGACCCGATCCTGGCCGAGGTCTTGGGCGAGGCCCTGCGGCACGTGGATCGCAAGCTGGTCCAGGTCGCCATCACCCTGGGTTCGGGCGACGGGCGGCGGAACTCCAACCGGGACTTCTCCGGCGAAGGCATGACCGACGCCATCGATCGGGCGCTGCGCGTCTCGGGCCTGGGCCATTTCGACGTCGCCATGCTGGACGAGCCGGACGAGCACGAGCTGCCGCAATCGGCGCTGAACGCGCTGAAGTCGCTGCGCGCCAATCAACGCGTCCGTCTGCTGGGGGTCAGCGGCGACGGCGAGGTGATGGACGCCTACGTCTCCACCGGCGCCTTCGACGTCCTGTCGACGTCCTTCCACGTCAACTCCGAATGGAAGATCCGCAACCGCCTGCGCACCGCGCGCGAGCAGGACATGTCGGTCTTCGTCCACGGCTGGTTCCCGGAAGCCTTCACCTCGGCCAAGAAGACCGCCGAGGTCGACAAGCCCAAGCGCGGTCTGTTCGGGTTCGGCGGCGGGCCGAAGAAGGCCGAGGGACCGCTGGCCGGCGCGGGCACCTTCGCCTTCCTGCACCGCACGCCCGGCTGGCCGGCCGAGAGCATCTGTCTGGCCTACGTGCTGACCGATCCCGGCGTCTCCAGCGCCGTCATCAGCCCGGGCACGACCGAGCGGCTGGCCGTCGTCGCGGGCGTGCCGGACCGCGACATGCCGCCGGGCCTGTCGGCCCAGATCGAGATGGCGCGCGTGTCGTCGGCGAAGGCGGCCTGACGCCTATTTCTGGCGCGGGCTCTCCAGCCCGTCGTAGGTCGTGACCAGATCGCCCGCGCGCCGCGCCTTGATCGCCCGGCCCAACTGTTCCGCGGCGATGCGCACCTCGGCCTGCATGTCCCTATCCCGGTCCAGCGCGTCGTGGCTGGTGGCGTAGGGTTCCCAGTAGCCGATGTAGCGGTCGATCTCGGCGTCCGGGCCGGCGGGCGTGAACTTCATGAACTTCAGCCAGTCGGCGACCGAGCGGCGCACGTTCTCCGCGCCCTCGACGTCGCCATGCACCACCACTGAGAAGATGCGGCCCTGCAGATGGCGGGGATAGTCCCAGCCCTTCAGCTCCTCCTCCTTGGCCTTCTTCGCGTCCTTGCCGTGCGTCAGGGTCGGGTCGGGATTGCCGCCGTCGGCGCAGACCAGCCGGTCCATCATGAGCTTCATCGGCGACGACACCTGGTACCAGTTCACCGGCGTGACGATGAAGACGCCGTGCGCCTCCATCCACATCGGATAGATGTCGTTCATCCAGTCGTGGACCTGGCCCAGAGAATAGTTGGGGTAGCAGCTGCAAGGGAAGTGGCACAGCGCCGCGGCGGTCGAGAAGCAGGCCTTGCACGGATGAATGTCGCGGCCGAACTCGCTGGCCAGGCGCGACAGATCCAGAATCTTCGTCTCGATCCCCGCTTCGTTCAGCGTCGTCTCGGCCAACTGCACCAGGCGATACGACTTCGACATCTCGCCGGGGCAGGTGTGCTCAGACCGCGAGGAGCCGTTGATCAGCAGCACGCGCAGGGGGCCGTCGGCGTCTTCGAACCGCGCGCGGGCCTGATCGACCATGTCCTTGGCCGCGATCCAGTCGACCGCCAGATCATAATCGGGGTCGGCATAGCCGGGGCCGGCCTTGCGCGTCACCGGGGCCTTGCGGCCTTCGTCATAGGCCTCCCAAGCCACGCCGGCGATCTTCTCCAGCTCGGCGGCCAGAGCGCCGAACGCCGGGTCGGCGAACCGACTGAGGAAGCGGGCGGTGAAGTCTTCGCGGTTCAGCTGGGGCGAGGGCATGCCCTTGCGAGGGTCCGGGGTGGTCATATGTCGGCTCCTCGACGTAGGGACAGCGGCAACGCGTCCGGCGCCTTGGCCGTTCCGCGCTTGACCCCGGACAGGCGCCTTCATACCTGACGGTCGAACCCCGAAAGGCCGCCCCGTGACCGACCAAGCCCCCGCCGACCCCGTCCACGACTTCATCGCCAAGGCCGTCGGCGAGCACGACGTGGTGCTGTTCATGAAGGGCACGCCGGATTCGCCCCGCTGCGGATTCTCGGCCCAGGCGGTGCAAATCCTGGATCACATGGGCGCGCCGTTCGTCGGCGTCGACGTGCTGCAGAGCGACGCCCTGCGCGAGGGCATCAAGACCTTCACCGACTGGCCGACCATCCCCCAGCTGTACGTGAAGGGCGAGTTCGTCGGCGGCTCCGACATCGTGCGCGAGATGTTCCAGGCCGGCGAGCTGACGGCCCTGATGCACGACAAGGGCGTGCCGCTGGGCGAGGCCTGATGCCGCGCACTCAGATCGAGCCACGTCCGGATCGAGAGATCTTCGAGGTGCCGCTGGAGATCCGGCCCGAGCACATCGACGAGAACGGTCACGTGAACAACGTGGTCTACGTCGGCTGGCTGCAGGACGCGGGCACGGCGCACTGGAACGCCCGCTTCGACGCCGACACGCGGGCGAAGTGGTCCTGGGTGGGGACGCGGCACGAGGTCGACTATTTCCGCGCCCTGCCCCCGGACGCGACCGGGGTGAAGGCCCGCACCTGGGTCGGCGATCCGCAAGGGCCCCGCTTCACCCGCTATGTCCGCATCGAGGACGGCGAGGGGCGTCTGTGCGCGCAAGGGGTGACGGAATGGGTGCTGGTGGACGCCAAGACCATGCGCCCCCACCGCATCCCGCCGGAGATGCTGCCGACCTTCGAGCGGCGCTGAACGAAAAAAGGCCCCGCCGAAGCGGGGCCTTTGTGGTTCCGGCTTCGAAATCGCGAAGCGATTACGAGGCGTAGTATTCCACGACCAGGTTGGGCTCCATCTTCACCGGGAACGGCACGTCGGCCAGTTCCGGGGTGCGGACGTAGCGGACCGAGAAGCCGCGGTCGCCGATTTCCAGATAGTCCGGCACGTCGCGCTCCGACGACTGCAGGGCTTCCAGGACCAGGGCCATGTTGCGGCTCTTTTCCTTGACCTCGACGACGTCGCCGACCTTCACGGAATAGGAGGCGATGTTCACCTTCTTGCCGTTCACGGTGACGTGGCCGTGGTTGACGAACTGGCGCGCGGCCCAGACGGTCGGCACGAACTTGGCGCGATAGACCACGGCGTCGAGGCGGGCTTCCAGCAGGCCGATCAGGGCCTCGGCGGTGTTGCCCTTCTTGCGGGCCGCCAGCTCATAGGTCTTGGCGAACTGCTTTTCGGTGATGTTGCCGTAGTAGCCCTTCAGCTTCTGCTTGGCCTTCAGCTGCAGGCCGAAGTCCGAGACCTTCGACTTGCGGCGCTGGCCGTGCTGGCCGGGGCCGTAGCTGCGCTTGTTGACCGGGGACTTCGAGCGGCCCCACAGGTTTTCACCCATGGCGCGGTCGATCTTGTACTTGGCGCTGTGGCGCTTCGACATGCGTCGTCTCTCTATGCGGATGCGGCCCGGCATCCCCGAAATTGGGAATGCGATCTCAACGGCGGTCCACGCATCGTCCGTAATGGATCGCGCCCCGATCCGAGGACCGGGGCGTGAAGGCGGGGCTTATGACGGCCCCGCCCCTTGTCGTCAAGGCTGGACGGGCGTTTCCGGGACCCAGACGAAGCTCTCACCCTCACGTCGGACGCGGCCGATCCCCGGGAAGGGGAAGTGCACCACGTAGAGCCGCAGGTTCTCGTCCGCCGCGCGCGCCAGCAGGGCCTTGCGGCTGGCCTGGGCGGTGGCCGCGTCGCCGTCGAACTGGATCGTCCAGTCCGGGCGCTGCACCGAGATGACGTGGTGGTGCATGGCGTCGCCGACGTAGAGCAGCTTGTCGGACCCCGAGGCGATCTCATAGCCGGTGTGGCCCGGCGTGTGGCCGTCGATGGGGACCGCCTTGATCGAAGGCGTCACCTGGGCGCCGGCGGCGAAGGTCTGGACCTTGGGCGTGATCGCCGTGACGACCGCAGCCATCGACGCGTCCGCCTTCAGCGCCGTCCACTCGGCCTCGGTCATGCGGATGGTGGCGTTGGGGAAGGTCAGGGCGCCGTCGGCGCCAACCAGGCCGCCGACGTGGTCGCCGTGGCCGTGCGAGATCAGCACATCGGTCACCTCGGCCGGCTCCACGCCTGCGCTGCGCAGCGACGCCGGCAGCTTGCCCGCCCCGGCGCCCATGCCGGCGCCCGCGCCCGCGTCGATCAGCACCACCGCGTCGCCGTCGCGCACCAGCAACGGCTGGATCGACAGGTCGAAGCTTTCGCTCGGCAGGCCGGCGGCGGTCAGGACGGCGGCCACTTCCTGCGGCGTGCGGCCCACGCCCAGAATCTTGTTGTCGTTCGGCACGCCGGTCATGCCGCCGTCGCGCAGGGCGATCACGTCCAGCGCGCCGACCTTGAAGGGCTGGACGTCGGCGCTGGCCTTGACCGATGCGGCGGCGGTCTTGGGTTCGCCGTCCGTCTTGTCCGCGGCGGGCGAGCAGGCGGCCAGCAGCGCGGTCAGAGCGACGCCGGCGGCGGCAAGTTTGAAGTGTGCGGTCATGTGAAGCCTCCCTGGGTTCGGGAAACGACATAGGCGGCCGCGCGCCCGGCGCCAGACCGCCGCGGTGAACTTTCCGCGACGGTCCGCTGCGTCCGTCAGGCGGCGGCGAACAGCGCGTTCACTTTGTTCCAGTTCACCACCGACCAGAAGGCCTTCAGATAGTCGGCGCGGCGGTTCTGATATTTCAGATAATAGGCGTGTTCCCACACGTCGGCGCCCAGGATCACCGTCCCCTGCTCGTCCGCGACGTCCATCAGCGGGTTGTCCTGGTTGGGGGTGGAGGTGACCTTCAGCTTGCCGTCCTGCACGATCAGCCAGGCCCAGCCCGAGCCGAACTGGCCGGCGCCGGCGGCGTTGAAGTCCTCCTTGAACTTGTCCATCCCGCCCAGGTCGCGGTCGATCGCGGCCTTCAGCTCGGCCGACGGCTCGCCGGTCTGGCCTTCCGGCGCCAGCAGCTCCCAGAACAGGCTGTGGTTCCAGTGGCCCCCGCCGTTGTTGCGCACCGCCTTGGGCAGGTTCGACATGCCGGCGAAAAGCTCCTCCAGCGACTTGCCCTGCAGGGCCGGGTCGGCGTCGACGGCCTTGTTCAGATTGTCGACGTAGGTCTGGTGGTGCTTGTCATGGTGGAAGGTCATCGTCTCCTTGTCGATGGCCGGTTCCAGCGCGTCGTAGGCATAGGGCAGGGGCGGCAGGGTGAAGGCCATTGGGGAGGCTCCGTTCTTGGTGTTCCTGAGGCGCAGCACATAGGCGCCGGGTCTGAAAACCCAAGCGGAGGGGCGCCGATTCCGTTCCAGTCAGGCCTGCGGCAGGTTGGCCTTCAGGCAGTCGCGGATGGCGCGCTTCAGGTCGCCCGGCGCGTTCGGCTCGTCCACACCCTCGGCCGCCAGAACGGCGCGCACAGCGGCGTCCAGACCGTTCGGCAGGGCCGCGATCACGCGCTGTTCGCCCTTCTCGTGCAGGCAGAAGCCCACCTCGCGGCACAGGGCGGCGAACATTTCGGAATGGTCGGGCGTGGTCATGCCTCAGCCCTTAAGCCGTTCGGCGTGAAAGGCCACATGGTCGGCGATGAAGCTGGCCATGAAGAAGTAGCTGTGATCGTAGCCGGGCTGCATCCTCAGGGTCAGCTTCTGGCCCGACGCCTTGGCCGCCGCGACCAGCAATTCGGGCTTCAGCTGGTCCGCCAGGAACGGATCGGCGTCGCCCTGGTCGACCAGGATGTCGTCATAGACGCCTTGCGCTGCGCCGGCTTCGATCAGGAGGGCGGCGTCATGGCGGGCCCAGGCGTCGCGATCGTCGCCCAGATATGCGCCCAGGGCCTTTTCTCCCCAAGCGCAGCGCGTCGGGCTGGCGATCGGCGCGAAGGCCGAGACCGACTGGAACAGCACCGGACGGTTCAGCGCCAGCGTCAGCGCCCCGTGCCCGCCCATGGAGTGGCCGGAGACGGAGCGCGTCTTCGTGGTCGGGAACTGCGCGTCGATCACGGCGATCAGCTCGTCCGTGACGTAGCTTTCCATGCGGAAGTGCGGCGTCCACGGCGCTTGCGTGGCGTCGACGTAGAAGCCGGCCCCCTGCCCCAGGTCGTAGGCCGGGTCGTCGGCCACCCCTTCCCCGCGCGGCGAGGTGTCCGGCGCGACGACGATCAGCCCGTGCTCGGTCGCAGACTGGTAGGCGCCCGCCTTGGTGGTGAAGTTGTCCTCGGTGCAGGTCAGACCCGACAGCCAGATCAGGACCGGGAACGGCCCTTCCCCGGGCGGCACGAACACCGACAGCGTCATCGGCGTGCCGGTCGCCGCGCTGTCGTGCCTCAGATAGCGCAGCGTTCCGCCGTGAACGGCGTGGGTCTTCAAGGTCTCCATGCGCCGCTCTTCCCATCCGGGGGGCGGATTGTCATCCCGGAAGCCGCGCGGCGGCTATCCGGGACGGTGCATGGCGCAGATCTTGTTGCCGGAAGGATCGCGCAGATAGGCCAGCACCAGCGTGCCGAAGGGTCCGTTGCGCTCGCCGGGGGGATCTTCGATGGCCTTGCCGCCCGCCGCGACGCCGGCGTCGTGGAAGGCCTGAACCATCTCCGGCGTCTTGGCATGAAACCCGATGGTGCCGCCGTTGGCGTGGCAGGCGGGCTCCCCGTCGATCGGCTTGCCGACCGCGAAGGCGCCCATGCGCGTCCGCCACCAATAACGGCCCTTGGCGTCCGGGCCGCTGGCCGGATCGACGCCCAGCGCGCCCAGGGCGGCGTCGTAGAAGCGGCGCGAGGCCTCGACGTCGTCGGCGCCGACGGTGACGTGGGTGAACATGTGATCCCTCCCTCAAGGTCAAGTCCGTTGTTTTAGCGAACGGACTGCAGCGCGCAAGGTCCAACTTCGCCCTTGTTCCCGGAGGCGGTTTGCGACTGACTGCGCCGCGTCGTCTCCAGCCTTCGAAAGCTCGCCATGAAGCGCCTCGCCGTCGCCGCCGCCGCCCTGTTCGTCCTGACAGCCGGCCCCGCCTTCGCCCAGGCAACGCGCGCGGTCGAGCGCAACGCGGTCGAAGCGCACATGAACTTCCTGGCCGGACCGGAGCTGCAGGGACGCGGCAGCGCGACGCGCGACGAAGCCATCGCCGCCGCCTACGTCGCCAGTCAGTTCCGCCTGGCCGGGCTGACGCCGGTCCCGGGCATGGAGGGCCATCTGCAGCGCGTGCCGGTGGTGATCACCACGCCGTCGGGCGAGGCGCGGCTGACCGTCGGCGGCGTGACGCTGAGCCAAGGCGAGGACTTCGCCATCCTCAACGGCGGGCTGAACGCGGCCTCGGGCGCGGTCACCGTGGCGACCGACGCGGCGGCCCTGCCCGCCGGCGCCGAGGCGTTGATGATCTCGCCGCCAGAAGGACCGGGCGTGCGCGCCATCTTCGGCGGCGCCATGCGGTCGGGCGCGCGCCTGATCCTGATGCGCCGGACCGAGACCCTGGCCGCCGCCACCGCCGATTCCGGCACGCGCGACCCGGTCATCCGCCTGGCCGGCGACTCGCCGCGCGGCGGGCCCGTGATCCTGATCCTGTCGCCTGAGGCGTACGATCGCCTGGCCGCGTCGGGCGGGACGGTCACCTATGACCCCGGCGCGACCTCGGTCGTCGAAGGCGTCACCACCAACGCCATCGGCTGGTTGCCGGGGACGGACCCCGACGCGGGCGTCATCATGGTGTCGGCCCACCTGGACCACATCGGCCTGCGCTCGGACGGCGTGGTCATGTACGGCGCCAACGACGACGCCTCGGGCACCGTCGCGGTCATCGAGCTGGCGCGCGCCCTGGCCGGGACCGGGCCGCATCGCATGAGCGTGATGTTCGTCGCCTACGGGTCGGAAGAGGCGGGCCTGCTGGGTTCACGGTATTTCGTCGACCACCCGCCGGTGCCGCTGGACACCATCAAGGCCAATCTCGAGATCGAGATGATCGCCGATCAGGACCCGCAGCTGCCGGCCGGCGTGATGATGATGACCGGCTTCGAGCGCTCGAACTTCGGGCCGGAGCTGAAGGCCCGCGGCGCCCTGATCGGACCTGACCCCTATCCGGAGCAGAACTTCTTCCAGCGTTCGGACAACTATGCGCTGGCCCAGCGCGGCGTGGTCGCCCACACGATCTCGGGCTGGGCGACGATCCCGACCTATCACACCCCCGACGACACGATCGAGAACATCAATTTCGACTTCATGACCCAGGCGATCCAGTCGCTGGTGGCGCCCCTGACCGCGCTGGCCGAGGGCGACTTCACCCCGAGCTGGGCCGAGGGCGGGCGGCCGGAGGGGCGGTGAGCCGAGAGGTTTAGAACACCACCACGCTGCGGATGCTCTTGCCTTCGTGCATCAGGTCGAAGGCCTCGTTGATGCGCTCCAGCGGCAGGACGTGGGTGATCATCGGATCGATCTCGATCTTTCCGTCCATGTACCAGTCGACGATCTTGGGCGTGTCGGTGCGGCCCCGCGCGCCGCCGAAGGCGCTGCCCCTCCAGACCCGACCGGTGACCAGCTGGAACGGGCGGGTGGCGATCTCCTTGCCCGCCTCGGCCACGCCGATGATCACGCTCTCGCCCCAACCGCGGTGGCAGGCCTCCAGCGCCTGGCGCATGACGGTGGTGTTGCCGGTGCAGTCGAAGGTGTAGTCCGCCCCGCCGCCGGTCAGCTCAACCAGATGGGCGACGACGTCCGGCACGTCCTTTGGGTTCACGAAATGAGTCATGCCGAAGCGGCGCCCCCACTCCTCCTTGGCCGGATTGACGTCGACGCCGACGATCATGTCGGCCCCGACCATCTTCAGCCCCTGGATGACGTTCAGGCCGATGCCGCCCAGGCCGAAAACGACGCAGTTGGCGCCCGGCTCGACCTTGGCGGTGTTCACCACCGCGCCCACGCCCGTCGTCACGCCGCAGCCGACGTAGCAGGCCTTGTCGAAGGGCGCGTCCTTGCGGATTTTCGCCACCGCGATCTCGGGCAGGACGGTGTAGTTCGAGAAGGTCGAGCAGCCCATGTAGTGGGCGAGGGCCTGACCCTTGTAGCTGAAGCGGCTGGTCCCGTCGGGCATCAGGCCCTTGCCCTGCGTGCCCCGGATGGCGGTGCACAGGTTGGTCTTGCGGCTGAGGCACGACTTACACTGGCGGCATTCGGGCGTGTACAGCGGGATGACGTGGTCGCCGACCTCGACCGAAGTCACGCCGGGCCCCACCTCGACCACGACGCCCGCGCCCTCATGGCCCAGGATCGAGGGGAAGATGCCTTCCGAATCCAGGCCGTCCAGCGTGTAGGCGTCGGTGTGGCAGATGCCCGTCGCCTTGATCTCGACCAGCACTTCGCCGGTCCGCGGCCCCTCCAGATCGACCTCGACGATCTCCAGCGGACGTTTGGCCTCGAAGGCGACGGCGGCGCGGGTCTTCATGGGCGGGCTCCCCTAATCGTCGGTGTGCCCGACGATTAGGGGGCTTGGCCCGATCAGGCCAGTCCCTAGGACAGGACGACGATCGAGACGCGGCGGTTCTGGGCGCGGCCCTCGCGGGTCGTGTTGTCCGCAACCGGGTTGCTCTCGCCGTACGAGATGGTCGCCATGCGGTTCAGCGGCACGCCCTGCAGGCTCAGATAGCGGCGCACGGCCTCGGCCCGCTGCTCGCCCAGCTGGATGTTGTAGGCGTCGTCGCCGGCGGCGTCGGTGAAGCCCTGGATTTCGAGATAGACGTTGCGGTTCTCGGCCCGCAGGCGTTGCGCCAGCTGGCCCAGACGCGCCTCGGCCTCGGGCGACAAGTCACTGGCGTCGTTCGGGAACTTCACCGAGTCGTCGGACAGGACGACTTCGTACAGGAATTTGCCTTCGGCCAGCTTGTGAGCGGCGTCGGCGCGCGCCAAGGCCTCGCCGGCGGTGCCTTCGACGGTGGCGACGCGGCCTTCGACTCCGTCGACGCGCTGGTCGACGACGGCCAGGTTGTCGCGCACGAAGCGGTGACTGGCGCAGCCGCTGACGACCAGGCCGAGGGACAGAAGGACGCCGCCCATCAGGGCCGGCCGCAGTTTGGATCGGGTCAAGGGAAGTCTCCGAAAACGCCGGGGCGCGGTCCGGCCGTCATGCGCGAGCGGCGCTGTTAGCCGACCGCGCAGGGCCGCCTAATGGCGTGCTTTGGGCAATGTTTTGGCGCTTCGAACGGCGTTAGGTCGGGTTTTGGGCAAGATTCGTGTCATGCGCGGCCATTGTGATGCCACGCCGCGACGCTTGATCGGGGTCCATGAGACGCCGTCCGCGAAGAGAGGGAGGGTCCGGCCCCGGCCGCTGGTCGGCGGCGCTGGCGCTGGCGGTGGGCGTGCAGGCGGCCCTGGTCGCGGGCCTGTCGCTGCGCGCGCCGCATGCCCCGCCACCCGAGCCTCGCATCACCTTGGTGGAGCTGGTCGCTTCGCCGAAGCCCCCGCCGCCCGCCGAAGTTCCGGACGAAGCGCCCGCCGCCGAGGGGCCGCAGACGACGTCCGCCGACGCCGCGCCCGACGAGCCCGCCCGCGCGCCCGCGCCCGCGCCGCGCCCCCCGGTCGCCGCCCGGCGCACGCCCCCTGCCCCGCCGGA
>CALRWJ020000018.1:0-62322 GCA_943371835.1 Afipia felis
CGGCCGAACGCCGCCCAGTCTTCCGACAGGTCGAACTCGTACTCCGAGCCGTTGCCGTCGAAGTCGTACGCCGAAACGTTGTCGGCCTTGTGCCAGCCGGCGTCGATCGCGCCATACCAGCCCAGCGGATCCGCCGAAGCCGCGCCGGCCGAAACCGCCAGAGCGGCGGCGGCGCCGGACGCCAGATAAATACCCTTGAGACGCATCGGAATTCCCTCAGCCCTGTTCACGATTGTGCGGCGGACACGCCGCCTCGCAGGTTGCATATCAGCGGAGCGGCGTATGGTCGAGCCTGAACGGCCGCGCTTGGGTTTCCGCGCCCGACCGTGGTTCTGCGGTCACGCTACGCCAAACGGGCGAGCAGCGCGGCCTCGCAGGCCGCGAATTCCTCCGCCGTGTCGACGTCCCAGCCGCGCTCCGGCGGCAGGTCGACGGCCACGCAGCCGGGCATGCGGAAGCCGCCGTGCGCCAGAACCTCCGCCGGCCGACCGACGTAGACCGCGCCGGTGATGATCCGCAGCGCCTCGACCGCCTCCTCGGCCGGACCGAACGCGCCGTTCGGCGCGCGGCGCCCATAGAAGGCGGCGGGCTTGGGCAGACGAGAGGTCGACAGCGCCGCCGGCGCCCCCGCCGTCCGGCGGGCGGCGATGACCTGGTCGACGTCGGCGGCCGTGCGCAGCGGCGACGTGGGCTGAAGCAGAACCACCTGCTCCCAGGCGCCGGGCGACGCCTCCAGCGCGTGCGCGATCGCGTCGACGACCGAGGCGTCCGCGCCCGCCAGCGCCGCCGGACGCGCGATCGCCCGCACCCCCGCCCGTTCGGCCAGGTCGGCGACGATGGGATCGTCCGTGGACACGACCACATGGTCGACCCCCGCCGCGCCCAGCGCCGAGTCGAAGGTCCAGCAGATCATGGGGCGCCCCGCCATCGGCCGCGCGTTCTTGCCCGGCAGACGGGTCGAGCCCGCTCGCGCAGGGATGATGGCGATCGTCGATCCGGACATCGGCCTTCCTTCGGTTTCGCGCGCGAGGGTGCCCGCGCGCGCGCCCGGCGGTCAACGACGGCTTGCGCCGCGGCCCGGCCCCCCGCATCGTGCCGGGGTGAGCTCGGTCAGCGCCCTGAAGGATCATTCCCGCGTCGTCGGCGCCCTGATGATGCGCGAGCTGATCACCCGCTTCGGACGCGACGGGCTGGGCTTCCTGTGGCTGTTCGGCGAGCCCTTGATGTTCTGCCTGGGCGTGCTGGGCCTGTGGGCCCTGATCCGGCCGGAATACGAGCACGGCGTGCGGCTGGGGCCGATGGTGATGACCGGCTACATGGCGCTGCTGCTGCTGCGCCATCAGATCGGCTGGAGCCTGAATGCCCTGTCGGCCAACCAAGGTCTGCTGATGCATCGCGGCGTCGCCGTACTGCACCTCTATCTGGCGCGCAACCTGCTGGAATTCCTCGGCGCCACGGCCGCCTTCGCCGTCGTCTATCTGCTGCTGGCCGCGCTGGGTCAGGTGGGACCGCCCGCCGACTGGCTGGTGATGTACGGCGGCTGGGTCCTGCTGGGCCTGATGGGCTTCGGCCTGGCGCTGATCTTCGCGGGTCTGGCGCAGAGGTTCGCGGTGATGGAGCGGATCGTGCCGCTGCTGACCTATGTGATGATCCCGCTGTCGGGGGCCTTCTTCATGGTGGCGTGGCTGCCGCCCGCCGCGCGCGAGGTGGTGTTGTGGGCGCCCCTGCCGCATGCGGTCGAGATGCTGCGGGCGGGCGTCTTCGGCGAATTCGTGGAAACCCACTGGAATCCCGTCTATGCCGCCGTCTGGAGCGGCATTCTGGTCCTGCTGGGCCTCGCCCTGACCGCCGGCGCGCGCGACCGGCTCGAGACGGAGTAGGGCGCGACCCATGAGCCAAGCCGATCGCGCGGACCCGCCCTTTCCCGCCCTGGCGCGCCTGCACGACCGCGCCCGCGCGCGCTGGCCGCTGGCTGACCGCCTGCCGTGGGGATTCCTGCTGGTCGTGGTCCTGCCGACGCTGATCGCGGCGATCTATTTCCTGCTGATCGCCTCGCCCCGCTACGTGTCGGAGGCGCGCTTCATCGTGCGCGAGGGCGCGCGGCCCGCGCCGTCCTCGTTCGGCTTGGCGCTGCAAGGCGTGGGCCTGGCCCCCGCCCAGACCGAGGCCTTCGCCGTGCACGACTGGATGCGGTCCCGCGACGCCGTGGTCGAGCTGCGCGACCGCGCCCGGCTGGAGGCCGTGCTGGGCCCGCCCTTCGCCGATCCCTTCTCGCGCTGGCCGCGCCTGGGCGAGGGGCGCTCGGTCGAGGGGCTGCATCGCGCCTTCCGCCGTTTCGTCACCGTCGGCTACGACTCCACCACGGGCATCAGCGTGTTGCGCGTAGAGGCCTATCGCCCCGAGGACGCGCGCCGTCTGGCCGAGGCGCTGCTGCGGGGCGGCGAGGGGCTGATCAACCGTCTCAACGAACGCGCCGCCGCCGACGCCGTGGATCAGGCCACCCGCTCGGTCGACGAGGCGGAGGCGCGGCTGGCGCTGGCCTCGTCGCGGCTGACCGGCTTCCGCAACCGCCAGCGCTTCATCGACCCCCAGGGCGCCGCCGAGGCGGGCGGTCAGGTCATCGTGGCCCTGACGACCCAGCTGGCCACCCTGCGCGCCGACCGCGCCCAGCTGGCCGCCGAGGCCCCGCAGAGCCCGCAACTGCCCAGCCTGGACGGCCGCATCCGCGCCCTGGAGCGCCAGATCGCCGCCGAGCGCGCCAAGATCGCCGGCGCCGCCGACAGCCTGGCGCCCCAGGTGTCGGCCTATGAGGATCTGGTGCTGGAACGTCAGTTCGCCGACCGTCAGCTGGCCGAGGCGACCACCGCCCTGGTCGAGGCGCGGCAGGAGGCGCGGCGCCAGTCTCTGTATCTCGAACGCGTCGCCGGACCGCTGACGGCGGACGAGGCCACGCGTCCCCGCCGCTGGCGCTCGATCCTGATCGTCCTGTTCTCGACCCTGCTGCTGTGGGGCGTGGGTCGCTTGATCGTGCTGGGCCTGCGCGAGCATCGGCAGGCGGCATGACGGCGCCCGCGCCGCCCGCTCTGAAGGTGCGCGGCCTGGCCAAAGCCTGGCCGAAGGCGCCGCATCCGGTGTTCGCGGGCCTCGACTTCGATCTGGCGCGGACGGGCCGTCTGGCCGTGCTGGGACGCAACGGGCAGGGCAAGTCGACGCTGATCCGCATTCTGGGCGGGGCCTGGACGCCGACGCGCGGCACGGTGGAGTGGCGCATGCGCCCGTCCTGGCCCATCGGCTTCGGCGGCGGATTTCAGGGCAGCCTGTCGGGACTGGACAACGTCCGCTTCCTGTCGCGCCTCTATGATCGCCCGTTCGATCAGACGCTGGAGCGCGTCGAGGACTTCGCCGAACTGGGCGCCGCGGCGCTGAAACGACCGGTGAAGCAGTGGTCGGACGGCATGCGCGCCCGTCTGGCCTTCGGCCTGTCGCTGGCGGTGGAGTTCGACTGCTACCTGATCGACGAGGTCGTGGCCGTGGGCGACGCGCGGTTTCAGGAGAAGTGCCGCGTCGAGCTGTTCGACCGCCGCGCCGATCGCGCCTTCGTCATGGCCTCTCACGACGACCGCCTGATCCGCGCCCACTGCGACCGCGCGCTGGTCATCGAGGACGGCGCGGGCCGCGTCTTCGACGACGTGGACGAGGCGCTGGACGTCTATGCCTGGCTGAGGGCGGCGTGAGCGTTTCGATTTCCGATCTGGCCGTCGCCGCCGACGCCGCGCGCGACGCGCGTGACTGGCCGCGCGCCGCCGAGCTCTACGACCAGGTTCTGCGGACGTGGGCTGACCGCGCCGACCTGCACGTCCAGCACGGCCACGCGCTGAAGGAATCCGGGCGTCGGGATGAGGCGGAGGCCGCCTATCGCCGCGCGCTGGACCTTCATCCCGCCGACGCCGACGCCTGGATGCAGCTGGGGCACCTGTTGTCCCTGCAGGATCGACCGGACGAGACCGCCGCCGCCTACGCCGAGGCGATCGCGCGGGACGCGACGCTGGTCGACGCCGTCGCGGGTCTGAAGGCGGCGCTGGGTCGCGGCGCCGATCTGCCCGACGGGTTGAGGCGCGTCGCATCCGTCGCGCTGCGCCCGCCGTCGCGACGAACGCGGCTGCCGTCCGCCGACGCCGCGGCGCTGGCCGCCATCTTCCACAACGCGCTGGACCGGCTCGGCGCCGACGCTCCCCCTGCCGCGATCGCGGCGGTGCGGGGCGGGCTCGACGCCCTGGCCGATCTGCGGCCGCTCGCCCCCACGGGTCCCATGGCCGTCTTCGACGTGTCCGACCTGATCGGCTATTTCGCCCACTCGCGGCTGCCCACCGGCATCCAGCGCGTTCAGATCGAGGTGCTGACGGCGCTTCTGCTGGACCCCACGACGGAGCCGCGCGTGCGCGTCTGCGCCTTCGACGAGGCTCGCGACGCCTGGGTCGGAGTCCCGTCGGACCTGTTCCTCGACCTGGCGGAAGGCGCGCTGGCGGGCGGCGACCTGACCGAGCCGGGCTGGCGGCGACGGCTGGAGGCGCTGCGGACCGAAACCTCGCTGGCGCCCGCCCTCGCCTTTCCGCACGGGGCCTGGCTGATCAATCTCGGCACGTCCTGGTGGCTGCGGAACTACTTCCTCAAGGTCCGCGAGGCCAAGGCCCGCTTCGGCGTGCGCTACGTGCCGTTCGTCCACGACATGATCCCCGTGGTGGCGCCCGAGCATTGCGTGGAGCCGCTGATCCGCGACTTCGTCAGCTGGACGCTGGGCGTGTTCGACCACGCCGACGCCTGGCTGACCAACTCCGAGGCGTCGCGCGCGGACCTTCTCACCGTCGCCGACCGTCTGGGCGCCCCGGCCCCGCAGCGCACGCGCGTGATCCGGCTGGACGCCGACTTCCGCAAGCCGGACCTTCCGGGCGGCGAGGGGATTCTGTACCGCCATGGCCTGCGAACCGGCGGCTACGTCCTGTTCGTGTCGACGATCGAGTCGCGCAAAAACCATCTTGAGGCCCTGACGGCGCTCCAACGCATGTTGCGCGCGCACGGCCCGGCGCGCACGCCGCGCCTGGTCTGCGTCGGCGGTCGGGGTTGGCTGAACGACGCGGTGTTCGCGCGGCTGCGGTCGGATCCCCGGCTGGCGGCGCACGTGCTGATCCTGCATGGCGTGCCGGAGGCCGAGCTGGACGCGCTCTACCGGCACTGTCTCTTCACCCTGTATCCCAGTCTGTACGAGGGATGGGGCCTGCCAGTCACCGAGGCGCTCAGCCACGGCAAGGCGGTGCTCGCCTCCAACCGCTCCTCCATTCCGGAAGCGGGCGGCGACCTGGCGGTCTATTTCCAGCCTGGGGACGTGGACGCCCTGACCGAGGCGATGGAGCGGCTGACGTTCGACGCGGACTGGCGCGGGCTGCTGGAGCGCAGGATCCGGGAACGTTTCAGACCCCGGCCCTGGACCGCTCTGGGCCAGGAGATGCTGGCGGCCGTCGATGCGTGGGCTGACGACGCGGTCGCTCCTGCGCTCGTTCCGCAGGCGAGGGCCGGGCGTCTGCATCGGCTGCGAGGCTCGCAGGCGCTCGGCGTCGGCCCGGGCGACCGGTCGGACGAAGTCTTCCGCACGGGCGCATGGCGCGCGCCGGAAGCGTGGGGTTGCCGCACGGGCGGCGCCGACGCCGCCCTGGCGTTCCGCGTGGACCTGCGGGAGGGGACGCCGCTGCGGCTTCACGTCGGGCTTCATGCCCCGGGGGAAGCCCGCGCCTTTTTCTTGGCGTCCGAAGCGACCCAAAAGCTGGAGGGCCACGTCCTGGCCGGGGCCGTGCGCTGGGTCGTTCTGGAGGGAACCGCGCCCGGACCGGACGCCCCCGTGCGCCTGCGCATCACCGGCGCGCCCGCCGATCGCGCGCTTCAGCCGGGCGAACGTCCGGACGTGGGCGTTGTCGGCTTCATGGTCTGCGCGGCCGACGACCTGACCGCGCGCAGCGATTTCCTGGCCGGAATTGCCTCGGGCGGCTGGGGTCTCCAGCCGCCCGAGTCGTCGACGAACTGATCCGCCGGTCGCGTCGCCTTTTACTGGAAGGCGTCGTGGGCGGGCAGGTGGTGCAGGACGTCTTCGGCGAGGAAGCCGGTGGGCTTCATCGGATCGGGCGTCAGGGCCGCCAGGGCGGCGTCCAGGGCCTGATCCGCCGGCGAGACGTCCAGCGCCAGGTGCAGGTCGACGAACGTCTCGGCTGGCAGGACCAGCGGCCCGGCGTCCTTGACCGACATCGGCAGGAAGTCGTCGACGCCCAGGGCGGCGGCGCCCGACAGGTGGTGCGTGGTCACCTCCACGTCCAGACGCGCGGCCAGCCCCGACCAGGCGCGGCCCGCCTCGGCGGCCGGCAGCGGCAGGAAGGCGTCGTCTTCGGCCACGGGCAGGACCAGCGGCCCCGCGTCCTTGGCCGACACGGCCAGACCGTCGTCGATCAGACCCGGCAGGACCAGCGGTCCGGCGTCCTTGGCGGAGCCGGCGCCGTCGTCGTCCAGCGTCGGCAGGACCAGCGGCCCGGCGTCCTTGGTCGAGGCGGCGCCGTCGTCGTGCAGACCGGGCAGGACCTGCGGCCCGGCGTCCTTGGTCGAGGCCGCGGCCCCGTCCGGATCGGCCGGCACGGTCTGGGCGCCGTCGTCGTGGTGCTTGGCGTCGTCCAGGCCCGGCAGGACCTGCGGACCCAGGTCGTGCGCGCTCTCCAGCGGGGCCGGGGCCACCGTCTGGGTCGGGATGCCGCCGACGTAGGTCGGCAGGGTCAGGGCGCGGTGCTCGTTGGATTCCGAGACCTCGACCAGCATCTGCGCCCGGGTGATCGTCCCCGCGTTCAGGCCGGCCAGATAGGCCGCCTGGCCGCCGGAATCCGGCGCGCGGTTCAGGGCCGCCTGATAGACGGCGTCGACGAACTGGGCGTTCGACAGGCCGCCGTAGCGCGCCTGCCCCTCGGCCGAGGCCAGGAAGCTGGTGGCCACGTCCAGCAGGCTGGTCCCGCCGCCCAGCGCCGCGCGCCAGGTTATCAGGCCGTTCTCGTCGGGCAGGCGGTCGAACACCGCGTCGTACAGCCGCGCCAGGCTCTCGGTGACGGCGTCGCCGACCCACAGGCCCGCCGACAGCGTCGACCAGGTCGCCGCGCGGCTCTCGGCCGACTCGGCGATGACCACCATCAGCGCCTGGCGGCTGTTGCCGGCGTTCAGATAGGTCAGCCAGTCGTTGATCTCGGCGTTCGAAGGCTGGCGGTCGAAGGCGTTCTGGTACAGGCGCTGGATATACTGGGTGTCGGTCAGCGTGCCGAACCGGCTGGTGAACTCCGTCGAGGTCAGGAAGCGGCGCGCCATCTCGCTGATCGACACGCCGGCCTCCAGCGCGTCCAGCTGGACGGTGTAGCCCAGCGCGTCCGGCGCCCGGTCGAACGCCGCCGAGTACAGCCGCATCAGCTGGGCCGCCTGGCTGTCGGCGTTGAACGTGGTCAGGCCGTCGACGAACGCCGCCGCCTCGATCCCCGTCAGCACGTCCGTCCCGCCCTCGCGACCGCCCGACACCGTCGTGGAGGTCACCGTCGTGTAGTTCTTGCGCGCGCCCGCATAGCCCGAGACGTCGTAACCGGCGCCGCCGTCGATCGTGTCGGAGCCGGCCCCGCCCGTCAGGACGTTGTTGCCCGAATCGCCGCGCAGCGTGTCCGCGCCCGTGCCGCCGATCACGTTCTCCACGCGGGTGACGGTGGAGGTGACGCCGCCGATGCTGATCGTGCCCGCCGCCAGGTTGGCGTTGACCACGGCCGACCCCGAAGCGTCGATCGTGTCGACTCCGTTGCCGCCGTCGAAGGCGTCCGAGCCGCCGCCCGAGACCAGGCGGTCGTCGCCGTCGCCGCCGTTCAGCGTGTCGTCGCCCGTGCCGCCGTACAGGACGTCGTTTCCGTCGTCGCCGTTCAGCGTCGAGCCCCGCAGCGTCGTCGCCACGAAGGCCGCGCTGGGGACCGACACGTGCATCGTGTAGGTCGATCCCGCGGGCGGCGTCCCCACCACCAGCGTCGTGTCCGAACCCGACACCCAGCGCGACACCTGGACGTAGAAGGTGCCGGTCTCGGTCGCCGTGTAGGTGAAGGCCGAGTCGGTCGACGCCCCGCCGTCGATGTCGGCGCCGTCGGCGTCGTCGTTGGTCAGCAGCAGGTTCTGCGAAGGCCCGTACAGGCGCAGCACGCTGTCGAAGCCCGCGCCGTCGATGTCCACCACGATCGTGTCGCCGGCGGTGACGGTGAAGGCGTAATACTCGTAGCCGCCGTGCGCGGTGGCGACCACGGTGCTGTGCGGCACGGTGGTGGCGTTGCGGATGTTGGCGTTGGCCTGCTTGTCGAAGGTGCCGTTCAGGCTGACCGACGACAGGAAGGAGTCGTTCGCCGTCGTCTGCGCCTTGACCACGTCGTCGGCCGCCGACTCCGCCGGGGCGCCGGCGTACAGGATGTCTGCGCCGCCGCCGCCGTTCAGCGTGTCGATGCCGCCGTTGCCGCGCAGGATGTTGGCGTTCCCGTCGCCCGTCAGCACGTCGTTGAAGGTCGAGCCGCGGATCTCCTCGATGCCCGTCAGCGTGTCGTTTCCGTCGCCGCCGGTCGCCGTGCCCGTGGCCAGGTTGACCGTCACGCCGGCGACTGCGCCGGAGTAGTCGGCCACGTCCCAGCCCAGGCCCCCGTTCAGGGCGTCGTTGCCGATGCCGCCGACCAGCAGGTCGTCGCCGTCGCCGCCGTTCAGCGTGTCGTTGCCGGACCCGCCCATCAGGATGTCGTTTCCAGCCAGGCCGTTCAGCGTGTCGTCGCCGGCCAGCCCCGCCAGGTTGTCGGCGAAGGCGGTGCCGTTGATGGTGTCGTTCGTGGGATCGCCCGCCACCGTCAGGCCGCCCGTGGGGGCCGCGGCGATGGTCTGGTCCGCGAACTGCAGGAACTCGACGTTGGTGATGGTGTCGGTGCCGTCCGGCCCGACCACGGTGCCGATCTGACCGTTCCAGGTGATCGTGTACTGGCTGCGGGCGCCGCTGAAGACCACGGTGTCGGAACCCAGGCCGCCGTCGATCGTGTCGTTGCCCAGTCCGCCGGTGATGCGGTTGTTGGCCGAGTTGCCGCGGATGGCGTCGTTGCCGGTCCCGCCGATCGCGTTTTCGATCACCGCGCCCATGGCGATGGCGACGTTGCCCAGCATGCCGCCGACGCTGGAGAAGGCGCCCTGGCGCAGGTCGATGGTCTGGTTCTGCGCGTATCCGGAGAAGTCGAAGGTGTCGACGCCGCCGGCGTCCCACACCGCGAAGATCAGGACGCTGGCCGACGACGAGGCGCTGAACCAGCTGCGGTCGGCGTTGGAGTTGAAGCCGTAGGTGGTGTCGCCGGTGCGCGTCGTCGTGTTCGCGCCGTACAGGCGCTGCGCCGCGGCGATGTCGTCCAGCAGGGGCACCGACGAATAGAAGGTCGTGCCCGACGAGCGGTGGTCCGCCCCCGTCTCAAGAGCCGAGAAATAGCTCATGATCGTGTACTGGCGGCTGTCCTCGAAATAGATCGCGTTGGCCGAGTAGGTGATCGTGACGCCAGCGCCGGCGTTGTAGTCGGCCGGGTGGCTCAGGCCGATGGCGTGGCCGATCTCGTGCGTCAGCACCTGATAGCCGTACTGCAGCAGCACGGGGGCGGCGTTATAGCTGAGGCTGTTGTTGACCCACACGTCGCCCTGCGCCGCCGTGGACAGGCGCGCGCCGGACGAACCCGCCGAGCCGGGCAGATAGGCGAAGGCCGCGGCGCCCGAGGCGCCGGCGCTGTAGTTGCCGAACAGGATCGTGGCGTTGTTGGTCGCCGAATATTCGCTGCCCGTGTCCTGCACCCGGGTGAAGGTGATGTTGGCCACGTCCGCCCACGACTGCAGCGCCAGCAGCGTCGCGGTGATCTGCTGCGCGTTGAACGTGCTGAAGCCCGTGGTGTCGCTGGGCATGGTCGTCGGCGCGGTGCCGCGGAAGGCGTACGTCACGCTGGTGGCCTGGCCTATGCCGGTGGCCCACGTCAGGTTGGTGCGCGTGATCTGGGCGCCCGCGTCGCCGGGAAGCAGCGACGGCTTGCCCGTCGGCCCGGTGCCGCCGCGGTCGTCGGCGTTGACGATCACGCCCTGGCCGCCGTCGTCCGCCGACGCGGCGCCGTGGAAGCGCCCGCAGCTGGCGCACAGGCCATAGCTGGAGATGGCGCCGAACCCGTAGTCGGGCTGGTCGCCGCCGCCTTCGATGAAGGGACCGCTTTGAGTCGAGGCCTCGCGGCTCGTGGTGAAGGCGTCGAACATGGTGTCCACCCAGCTTGGATTTCGGCTGCGGTCACCGTATCGCAGATCGGTGGAACCACAAGCGCGGCCGTGAGCCGGCGTCCCTTCCTAAGGCCCGTGCGGTCGGCTATGGGCGCGCCATGGACGAGATCGAACGCCAGTCCGAAGAGCGCGGCTGGGCCACGGCGAAGACCCTGGCCGAGGCGCTGCCGTACATTCAGGTCTATGACCGCGAGACCGTGGTCATCAAATACGGCGGCCACGCCATGGGCGACTCCGCCGTGGCCAAGCAGTTCGCGGCGGACGTGGTGCTGCTGAAGCTTATGGGCGTGAACCCCGTGGTCGTGCACGGCGGCGGGCCGCAGATTTCGGCCATGCTGGACAAGGCGGGGGTGAAGTCGGCCTTCGTCGACGGCCTGCGCGTGACCGACGCCGACACCATGGCGGTGGCCGAAATGGTGCTGTCCGGCGCGGTCAACAAGGAGATCGCCCACTGGATCACCGTGGCGGGCAAGGAGGCCGACGTGCGGGGCATCGGCCTGTCCGGCAAGGACGCGGGCCTGCTGACGGTGGAGAAGACCAAGCGGACGCGCCGCGATCCCGACAGCATGATCGAACACGAGGTCGACCTGGGCTTCGTCGGCGAACCCACCAGGGTGGACGCCAAGCTGATCACGCGCCTGCTGGAATCCGACGCGGACTGGGTGCCGGTGGTCGCGCCGATCGGGGTGGCGGCGGACGGCCAGACCTACAACGTCAACGCCGACACGGTGGCCGGCGCCCTCGCCGGAGCGCTGAAGGCCAAGCGGATGCTGCTGCTGACCGACGTGCCGGGCGTGAAGGGCGCGGACGGCCAGATCATCCGCCAGATGACGCTGGGCGAGGCGTCGCGGCTGATCGAGGACGGGGTCGCTACCGGCGGCATGATTCCCAAGCTGCAGACCGCCATGGCCGCGGTGCGCGCCGGGGTCGAGGCCGTGGTCATCCTGGACGGCCGCCGCCCGCACGCCATGCTGGTCGAACTGTTCACCGAAACCGGCGCCGGCACCCTGGTGAAGGCGGGATGAGCGACCTGCGGCACGTCACGTCGTGGATCTTCGACATGGACGACTGCCTGTATCCGCGCGCGCAGGGCGTGATGCGGCTGGTGCAGGAGCGGATCAACGCCTTCATGATGGCCGCCGTCGGCCTGCCGAAGGACGAGGCGCGGGCGCTGCAGCTGCAGTTCCTGAACGAGCACGGCACGACGCTGGCGGGGCTGATGGCCAACTACGCCGTCGATCCCGCCGCCTTCCTTCACGACGTCCATGACGTGCCGCTGGATTCGCTGGAGCCCAATCCGGCGCTGGCCGAGGTCTTGGCGCGCCTGCCGGGCCGCAAGTTCGTCCTGACCAACGGGGCGCGCGAGCACGCCGCCCGGGTGCTGGCGCGCATCGGCGTTTCGGACCGCTTCGACGGCGTCTGGTGCATCGAGGACATGGACCTGGTGCCCAAGCCCGCGCCCGCCACCTTCCGCCGCTTCCTCGACCGCTTCGACGTCGACCCGCACGCCGCGGTCTTCTTCGAGGACACGCCGCGCAACCTGATCCCGGCCAAGGCGCTGGGCATGGCCACCGTCCTGGTCGGCGACGGCCACGGGCATCCGATCGGCGACTGGATCGATCACCGCGCCGACGACCTGACCGACTTTCTCCGCCCCTTCGCTCTCAGAGACGCCGCATGACCGACCACCTGGAATCCGTGATCGAAGCCGCCTGGGAGGACCGTGCCAACGTCTCGGTCGCCACGCACGGCGAAGTGCGCGACGCGGTCGATCAGGCGCTGGAGATGCTGGATTCCGGCCGCGCCCGCGTCGCCTCGCGCGGCGCCGACGGGACCTGGGTCACGCACCAGTGGCTGAAGAAGGCCGTGCTGCTGTCGTTCCGCCTGAACGACAACGTCCTGATGCGCGCGGGCGACCGGGGGCCGAACAGCGGCGCGCCGGGGATCGGCCCCTTCTGGGACAAGGTGCCCAACAAGTTCGGCGACATGACCCCGACGGAGTTCCAGCACGCCGGCTTCCGCGCCGTGCCGGGCGCGATCGTCCGCAAGGGCGCGCACGTCGCGAAGAACGTGGTCCTGATGCCCAGCTTCGTGAACATCGGCGCCTTCGTCGACGAGGGCTCCATGGTCGACGCCTGGGCCACCGTCGGCAGCTGCGCCCAGATCGGCAAGAACGTCCATCTGTCGGGCGGCGCGGGCATCGGCGGCGTGCTCGAGCCGCTTCAGGCCAATCCGACGATCATCGAGGACGGCTGCTTCATCGGCGCCCGCGCCGAGGTGGCGGAGGGCGTCATCGTGCGTGAGGGCGCCGTACTCGCCATGGGCGTCTACCTGTCCGCCTCGACCAGGATCGTCGACCGCGCGACCGGCGAAGTCTTCCGCGGCGAGGTGCCGGCGTACTCTGTCGTCGTGCCGGGCGCACTGCCGGATCCGAACGGCGGGCCAAGCCTCTATTGCGCCGTCATCGTCAAGCGCGTGGACGCGCAGACGCGGGCCAAGACCGGCGTCAACGAACTGCTGCGGGATTGACCCCGGCGGCGGCTCACGCCGCCGCTTGGGACGCCTTGCCGAAGTGAGGGTCCAGTTCGCCCGCGGCGTAGCGCTTGGCCATCTGGGCGGTCGACAGCGGCTTGATCTTGTCGGCCATGCCCTCGCATCCGAACTCCTGAAAGCGCTGCATGCAGACCTTGCGCATGGCTTCCTTGGCCGGCTTCAGATAGGCGCGCGGGTCGAACTCGCCCGGCTTCTCGGCCAGCACCTTCCGGATGGCGCCGGTGATGGCCATGCGGTTGTCGGTGTCGATGTTGATCTTGCGCACGCCGTGCTTGATGCCGCGCTGGATCTCCTCGACCGGCACGCCCCAGGTCTGGGGCATCTGGCCGCCGTACTGGTTGATGACGTCCTGCAGGTCCTGCGGCACCGAAGAGCTGCCGTGCATCACCAGATGGGTGTCCGGCAGGCGGCGGTGGATTTCCTCGATCACGTTCATGGCCAGCACCGCGCCGTCGGGCTTCCGGCTGAACTTGTAGGCGCCGTGGCTGGTGCCCATCGCGATCGCCAGGGCGTCGACCTTGGTCTCGCGCACGAAGTCGACCGCCTGGTCCGGGTCGGTCAGCAGGGCGGAGTGATCCAGCTTGCCCTCGAAGCCGTGGCCGTCCTCGGCCTCGCCCATGCCGGTCTCGAGGCTGCCGAGCACGCCCAGCTCGCCCTCGACCGAGACGCCGCAGCTGTGCGCCATCTGGACCACGCGGCGGGTGACGTCGACGTTGTACTCATAGCTGGCCGGGGTCTTGGCGTCCTCTTCCAGGCTGCCGTCCATCATCACCGAGGTGAAGCCGTACTGGATGGCGGTCGCGCAGGTCGCCGGGCCGTTGCCGTGGTCCTGGTGCATGCAGACCGGGATGTGCGGATAAAGCTCCGTCAGGGCGTCGATCAGGCGCGCCAGCACCACGTCGTTGGCGTAGGACCGCGCTCCGCGCGACGCCTGAATGATGACCGGCGCGTTGACGGCCTCGGCCGCCTCCATGATCGCCAGGCCCTGCTCCATGTTGTTGATGTTGTAGGCGGGCAGGCCGTAGTCGTTCTCGGCGGCGTGATCGAGCAGTTGGCGCAGGGTGATGCGGGCCATCGCGGGCGTCTCCAGAAGTCTTGTTTTGCCCAGCCTCTACCGCCCTCGCGCGGCGAAGTCACGCAATGTAACACCGCTGGAACGGGGCGGCCGCCCGGTGTGGCCTCAGGCGCGCAGGGCCTCGACGCCCGGCAGGGCTTTTCCCTCCATCCACTCCAGGAAGGCACCGCCGGCGGTCGAGACGAAGGTCATGTCGTCGGCCACGCCCGCGTGGTTCAGCGCCGCGACGGTGTCGCCGCCGCCGCCGACGGCGGTCAGCGCGCCGGCCCTGGCGCGGTCGGCCACGTGCTTGGCCACGGCCACGGTCGCCGCATCGAACGGAGGCACCTCGAACACGCCCAGCGGGCCGTTCCAGATCAGGGTCTTCGACGCGTCGATCGCGGCGGTCAGGCGCGCGACCGAGGCGGGGCCGGCGTCCAGGATCTTGTCTTCGGCCGACAGGGCGTCGCCGGCCTTGACCGTGCGGGCTTCGGCGCCCGGCTTGACCTCGGTCGCCACGACCAGATCGACGGGCAGCAGGATCTCGCAGCCCTTCGCCTCGGCCTCGGTCAGGATTTCGCGGGCGGTGTCGGCCATGTCGCGCTCGGCCAGGCTGCCGCCGACGTCGATCCCTTGCGCGAACAGGAAGGTGTTGGCCATGCCGCCGCCGATGGCCAGCCGGTCCAGCTTGCCGACCAGGTTCTTCAGCAGGTCCAGCTTGGTCGAAACCTTGGCCCCGCCGACGATGCCGATCACCGGCTTGACCGGATTGCCCAGCGCCGCGTCCAGAGCTTCAAGCTCGCGGCGCATGCTTTCGCCGGCATAGGCGGGCAGCAGACGGGCCAGCCCCTCGGTCGAGGCGTGGGCGCGGTGGGCGGCGGAGAAGGCGTCGTTGACGTAGAGGTCGCCGACCTCGGCCAACTGCTGCGCGAAGGCCGGGTCGTTCGTCTCCTCGCCCGCGTGGAAACGGACGTTCTCAAGCAGGATCACCCCGCCGGCGTCCAGCGCCGCGACCGCGGCCTTGGCGGTGTCGCCCACGCAGTCGTCCGCGAACCGCACCGGCGCGCCCAGCAGGTCGGACAGCGGCTGCACGACGGGCTTCAGGCTCATCTCCGGCACGACCTTGCCCTTGGGCCGGTCGAAATGGGCCAACAGGGCCACCTTGTGCCCCGCGTCCCGCAGCCGCCGGATCGTCGGCAGGGCGGCGCGCAGACGCGTGTCGTCGGCGACCTTGCCGCCCTCCATCGGCACGTTGAAGTCCACGCGCACCAGCGCGGTCTTGCCGGCGAGATCGGAGGCGTCGTCGAGGGTGCGGAAGGTCATGGTCTCACCTGTCTCCTCCCCGTGCGCGCAGCGGATGGGGAGGTGGATCGGCGGCGATCCGCCGCCGAGACGGAGGGGCTCTTCACCCCAGGCTCGGTGCGGTGGAAAGAGCCCCTCCACCGCTTCGCGGTCCCCCTCCCCATCGCTCCGCGACGGGGAGGAGACGCGGCATCACAGGAACTTCGCCATCTCCAGCGCGGTGTCCGACATCCGCGTCGCGAAGCCCCACTCGTTGTCGTACCAGCTCAGCACGCGGGCCAGCTTGCCGTCGACGACCTGGGTCTGGGGCAGGGCGGCGGTGGAGCTGGCGGCGATGTGGTTCAGGTCCATCGACACCACCGGATCGTTGGTCGTGTGCAGGACGCCCTTCATCGGGCCGTCGGCGGCGGCCTGAAGCGCGGCGTTGATCTCCTCGACCGTGACCTCGCGGCCGGCGACGACCTTCAGGTCCACGACCGAGACGTTCGGCGTCGGCACTCGGATGGACGATCCGTCCAGCTTGCCCTTCAGCTCCGGCAGAACCAGGCCCAGCGCCTTGGCCGCGCCGGTCGAGGTCGGGATCATCGACAGGCCGGCGGCGCGGGCGCGGTAGAGATCCTTGTGCATGGTGTCCAGAGTCGGCTGGTCGCCGGTGTAGGCGTGGATCGTGGTCATGTAGCCGCGCTCGATCCCGAACAGGTCGTGCAGCACCTTGGCCACCGGGGCCAGGGCGTTGGTGGTGCAGCTGCCGTTCGAGACGATGATGTCATCCTTCGTCAGGGTCTCGTGATTGACCTTGAAGACGATGGTCTTGTCGGCGTTTTCGCCTGGCGCGGAAATCAGCACGCGCTTGGCGCCCGCCTTCAGATGCGCCTCGGCCTTGTCGCGGGCGGTGAAGATGCCGGTGCACTCGAACGCGATGTCCACGTTCAGGTCCTTGTGCGGCAGGTTCGCCGGATCGCGCTCGGCCGTGACCTTGATCTTGCCCAGCCCGACGTCGATCCAGTCCTCGCCCGACGTCACCGTGCCGGGGAAGCGGCCGTGGACGCTGTCGTACTTCAGCAGGTGGGCGTTGGTGCTGACGGGACCCAGGTCGTTGATCGCCACCACCTCGACGTCGCGGCGGCCGTGCTCGACGATCGAGCGCAGGACGAGACGGCCGATGCGGCCGAAGCCGTTGATGGCGACGCGGACGGTCATGGTGGGGGCTCCCGAGGCTGTGGTGTTCGTTGGGCGCCTCAATGGAACCGCGACGCCCGGGGATCAACCCCGGACGCGTAACAAGGCGTGATCGCGTGTTACGGTCGGGCGAGCGGCAGCGTGAGTTCGGCGGTCAGGCCGCCCCCCTTTCGGTTGGTCAGGACGACGTCGCCGCCGTGGGCGCGCCCCGCCTGCCGCGCCACGGTCAGGCCCAGACCCGCGCCGCCGGTCTGGCGATTGCGGCTCGGCTCGGCGCGGTGGAAGGGTTCGAACACCGCCTCCAGCTGATCCTCGGCCAGGCCGGGTCCGTCGTCCTCGACGCGCACCGCGGCCAGGGCGCCCGTCAGCGTGGTCGCCACCCGGGCGGACCCGCCGTACTTCAGCGCGTTGGCGATCAGATTGGCCACGGCCCGGCGGATGGCGGACCTGTCGGCCGCGACCGGCAGAGCGGGGCCCGCGGCGAAGGTCACGCCCTCGCCCGTCTCGGAAAAGCCGCGCGCGCAGTCGGCGACCAGCGCCGTCAGGTCGAACGTCTCCACCCGCTCCGGCGGCGCCTCGCCCCGGACATAGGCCATCGCCTGGCCGATCAGGGCGTCCATCTCCTCGACGTCGGCGGCCATGCGGTCGCGCAGTTCGTCCGGCGCCTGTTCGGCACGGAACCGCAGCCGCGTCAGCGGCGTGCGAAGGTCGTGGGCGATGGCGGCGACCGTCTGCGTCCGCCGCCGCATGTGGTCGCGCAGCGACGCCTGCATGTCGTTGAAGGCGGTGATGGCGGTCCGCACCTCCGACGGGCCGGACGGGGTCAGGGGATCGGCGTCCGGGTTCGCGCCCAGCCGTTCGGCCGCCTCGGCGAACACCCGGATCGGCCGCGTCAGACGTCGCGCCATCCACCACGTCAGCGGCGCCAGCAGCAGCAGCGAGATCGCCAGCGCGATCAGCAGCCGGGACTGCCACGGCGACAGCAGACCGCGCGGCGGCTCCACCGTCGCCCAGCGCCCGTCGTCCAGCCTCAGCGAGGCAGAGAACGGCGCGAAGGTCAGCCGGTCGGTGGTCACGGTGAAGTTCCGTACGTCCCCGCCGCCGACGATCACGGCGCCGGCCCCCAGCGTGGCCAGGTTGGGCGTGATCGGCGCCTGCGGGGCGTGCGGCGCGCGCACGCGGAACTCGACCCCGACCGGGGATTCGGCGGGCGTCGGCGGCGCGGGCGGGGCAGGGGGCGCGGCGGGAGCCCCGCCTTCCGGCCGCATGACGTAGACGGTGCTTTCCTCGATCCTCGCGGAAGGCGGCGGCGGTTCGCCCGGCCGACCCCGGCGGAAGAGATGGCGTTCGCCGTCGATGCGCACCCTCACCGCCGACGCCGGCGCCCCCAGACGCGCGGCGAGCGCGTAAGCCAGCCCCGTCTCCAGCGGGTCCGCCGGTCGGTCGTCCCCGGCGCTGACGGGGTGGCCGTCGACCCGACGCCGCAGGGGCTTGCCGTCCGCCGTGCGGGCGGAACGGCCCTCCAGTGCCGTCGCCGCCGCCTCCAGGCTGAACCCCGCCGGCGGCGGATCGGGCGACAGCAGCACCACGGCGAAGGCCACCGCGTGGGACAGCAGCACGGCGGCGGCGGCCAGCGCCGCGACCTGCACGAAGACGGGAAGGGTTCCGGGACGCGTCATCGGCGCGTGACCCTGGCGTCGAAGCGATAGCCCTCGCCGCGCAGCGTGTGGATCAGCTCCAGACCGGAGCCGTCGTCCAGCTTGCGGCGCAGGCGGCTGATCGACACGTCGACCGCGCGGTCGAAGACGTCGGCGTCCTGCCCCCGCGCCTTCTCCAGCAGCTGGTCGCGCGTCAGCACGCGGCCCGGCGACTCGGCGAAGGCGCGCAGCAGGGCGAACTCGCCCGCCGACAGCGCCACGTCCTGTCCGTCCGGCCGCGTCAGCCCCCGGCGCATCAGGTCCAGCCGCCATCCCGCGAAGCACAGGGCGGGCGCCGCCTCGTCCGGCCCTCCCTCCCTCGGACGTCGCAGCACGGCGCGGACGCGGGCCAGCAGCTCCCGCGGATTGCAGGGCTTGGACAGATAGTCGTCGGCGCCCAGCTCCAGCCCCACGATCCGGTCGGTGTCCTCGCCCATGGCCGACAGCATGACGATCGGCGGTCCGCTTCCCGCCAGACGCCGCACGATCGACAGGCCGTCCTCGCCCGGCATCATCACGTCCAGAACGATCAGGTCGGGGCGCCCCGCCTCCAGCGCGCGGTCCATCTCCGCCGCCGATCCGGCCGCGCGCGCGTCGAATCCGTGCCGGCCCAGATAGTCGGTCAGCACCTCGCGGATGCCGGGGTCGTCGTCCACGACCAGGATGCGGGGCGAGGTCTCGCTCATTCCGGCATGATGGCGACCTTGGGCGTCGCCGTCATTTCATCGCTGAAACATTCGCCCGCGCGGCTGCAATGATCGTGCAAGGGGCGCATGGTTCGTTGTCCGCTTCGGATCACGAGGGAACCGCCGCATGACCTTCATCGCCCCGCTCGCCGCCCTGGCCCTGGCCGTTCAGGACCCGCCCGCGCCGCCGCCCCCGCCGCATCCGCCGGAACCGCCGCGCGTGATGATGTTCTCGCATGAGGGTCCCGGCGGTCTGGACAAGGACGGCGACGGCTTCGTCAGCCGAGACGAGTTCGCCGCGCCGATGACCGACCACTTCGCC
This sequence comes from Afipia felis, assembly GCA_943371835.1. Lineage (GTDB taxonomy): Bacteria > Pseudomonadota > Alphaproteobacteria > Caulobacterales > Caulobacteraceae > Brevundimonas. Next base: position 19,162 of record CALRWJ020000018.1, read on the forward strand.
AAATTGGACAAGGACGGCGACGGTCGCCTGTCCGAAGACGAGATGCACTCGGGCATGGGCGACCACGACGTCCTGATCCGTCACGGCGGTCCGGCCGTGTTCACCGGCCAGCCCGGCCCGGACGGCCGTCACGTCTTCGTCGTCTCGGGCGGCGAGGGCGAAACCACGACCTGGACCAGCGAGGACGGCCGCGAGGTCCGGGTGGAGACGCGCGTCGTGCGCGGCGGACCCGGTATGGGGCCGCCCCCGATGCCGCCCGCGCCGCCGCACGCTCCCGGCGCGCCCCATCCGGAAGGCGCGAACGTCTTCGTCCAGCGCATGGACGGCCCGGGCGAGCTGGACGCGAACGGCGACGGTCGCGTCACCGAGGACGAGTTCCTGGCGCCCCTGCGCGCCAGCTTCGCCCAGATGGACGCCGACCATTCCGGCGCGCTGGAAGAGGGCGAGCGCGGTCGCGCCGACGTCCGCGTTTTCCGGCTTGAAGTCCCGGCGCCTCGCGCCGACTGAGGCGGATCGCGGCTCCGCTTGCGGGCGGGGCCGCGCCGCACTTATCGTCCGGGGCATGAGCATCGGACGTTCGATCCCCACCCTGCGCGCCGCCCTCATCGGGGCGGCGTTGCTGTGCACGCCGGCCGTCGCGACGGCTCAGCAGGTCGCGCCCGCCGCGCTGGACGCCGCCGACCAGGCTCCCCAGCCCGACCGCTCGCGCATGAACGGGCGCGTGTTCGACCGCGTCTGGACCGAGGTCAAACGCGACTATTACGACCCGACCTTCAACGGCGTGGACTGGGACGCCGCGCGCGAGACCTGGCGGCCCCAGGCCGTCGCGGCGGTCGACGACGCCCAGCTGTATCGCGCCATCAACGGCATGCTGGATCTGCTGGACGACGCGCACGCCCAGGCGGCGTCTCCCGCCTCGGTGCGCCGACAGGACGCCCAGCATCGCGACCGCGCCGTGATCGGCGTGACCGTCGCGCGCGGCGACGACGGCGGGTACACGGTCCAGTCCGTGCGCGACGGCTCGGCCGCCGCCGACGCGGGGGTGCGGATCGGCTGGCGCCTGGTCACCGACACGGGCGGGTGGACGCCGGAGCAGGACGTTGTGGAAGGGCGCACGGTCCACGTGGTCTTCGCCGACGCCGACCAAGTCCGTCACGCCTTCGACCTTCAGCCGCGGGTGATGCCGCCGATTCCGGTCTTCACCGCCGACCGCTCGCGCCCCGGCGTGCTGGTGCTCTCCGCACGCGCCTTCGACCCCGGCATGGGCCGCTGGATGGCCGAGGAGCTGCGTGGCCTGTCGCCGGACGTCGACGTGGTGCTGGACCTGCGCGCCAACTCCGGGGGGCGGCTGTGGGAGGCCGAGGCCGTGCTGTCCTGCTTCCTGCCGCACGACGTGCCGTGGGCCTGGCGCACGGGCCGCGCCGCGCCGCGCCGGCTGATGAAGACGACCGCGCCCTGCGGCGACCTGCCCGCGCCGGTGCCCAACGACCTGGCCGTGATCGTGGGGCCGGGCAGCCGCTCGGCGGCCGAACTGACGCCCGCCGCGCTCCAGGAATCGGGGCGCGCGCTCATCGTCGGCGCGCCCACCACCGGGGCGGTGCTGATCTCGCTGGACACCGACCTGCCCGACGGCGGACGTCTGACGCTCAGCCGCGCGGACTTCGTCACCGTGTCCGGGGTGCGGCTGGAGAAGCACGGCGTGCGACCCGACGTCGTGGTCGCCACTTCGGACGCGGCGCTGGACGCCGCCGTCGCCGCCCTGGCCGATCCGGTCGAAAGCGCCTCGACCGACGGCACGCCGAACTAGGGGGCGACCACCTTCACCCGGCCCGCCGCCTCGCGCGCCCGCTCGCGGGCCTGATCCGTCGTCTCGCCGCGCGCCAGGGCGACGCCCATACGCCGGCTCACGAAGGCCTCGGGCTTGCCGAACAGGCGCAGGTCGGCGGTGGGGACCGACAGCGCCTCGGCCACGCCCTCATAGGCCACGCCGACGGCGTCCATGCCGCCATAGATCACCGCGCTGGCGCCCACGTCGCGCCGGGTCACGTCGACCGGCAGACCCAGGATGGCGCGAGCGTGCAGGGCGAACTCGGACTGGGTCTGGGTCGCCAGGGTCACCAGTCCCGTGTCGTGCGGACGCGGCGACACCTCGCTGAACCAGACCTGGTCGCCCCTCACGAACAGCTCGACGCCGAACACGCCCAGTCCGCCCAGCGCCTCGGTCACCTTGCCGGCGATGTGATGTGACGCAGCCAGCGCCGTCGCCGACATGGCCTGCGGCTGCCAGCTCTCGACGTAGTCGCCCTTGACCTGGCGATGGCCGATGGGATCGCAGAAGTCGGTCACCACGACTCCGTCGCGCAGAGAGCGCACGGTCAGCAGGGTGATCTCGAAATCGAAGTCGATCCGGCCCTCGACGATGACGCGCGTCGTTTCCACGCGCCCGCCGGACTGGGCGTAGGCCCAGGCGTTCCCGGCGTCCTCCAGCGCGTCGATCATCGACTGGCCCTTGCCGCTGGACGACATCACCGGCTTGACGAAGACCGGCAGGCCGATCCGGTGCGCCGCCTCCATCAGCTCGGCCGACGAGCCCGCGAACGCATAGGGCGAGGTCGGCAGGCCCAGCTCCTCGGCCGCCAGCCGGCGGATGCCCTCGCGGTTCATGGTCAGCTGGGTCGCCCGCGCGGTCGGGATCACGGTCGCCAGACCGGCCGCCTCGATCTCGGCCAGCACCTCGGTGGCGATCGCCTCGATCTCCGGCACGATGATGTGCGGCGCCTCGGCCAGGATGACGCCGTTCAGCACGTGCGCGTCGGTCATCGGGATCACGTGGCTGCGATGCGCCACCTGCATGGCCGGAGCATTGGCATAGCGGTCGACCGCGATCACCTCGGCGCCCAGCCGCTGAAGCTCGATGGCCACCTCCTTGCCCAGTTCGCCCGCGCCCAGAAGCATGACGCGGACGGCGGTGTCGGAGAGAGGTGTGCCGAAGCGAATCATGTCGCTACGTCTCCAGAGAGCCGCAGCAGTATGCAGCCGCGAAGTGAGCAAAAATCGAAGTCCCTGCCCAAATCGGGGCGGTCCACTTAGGGAGGTCGACGACACCGGCCATCTGGAGCGCGAACATACTCCACGCCGCTAAGGCCAACAGGAAGAATGATAGGGCGAGCGGGCGCCTCGCGTACGCTTCAACCGGATGCAGTTCGCTCCGCCACTTCGCCGAGATGATGTCGCTCGCTCCGAGAAGGTGCTCAGCGGAAACGACGGCGAGTGGAAGCGGCAGAAGAGCCAAGAGATGGCCGGTTTGCGCTATCCCAGGCCCAAGCCCGTCTCCCAGAATGGCGAGCCCCGACCCCAGTCCGAAGCAGGCGATGGTCAGCGCAAGCAGCCACTTACTTGCGGAAAGCGGAATCACAGCCGCGCCTTGACCGCCGCGACCACTGCGTCGGAGGTGATCCCGAACTTCTCGTACAGCACTTCGGCCGGGGCCGAGGCGCCGAAGTCGGTCATGCCGACGAAGCCGCCGTCCTCGCCGATGAAGCGCTCCCAGCCCTGCTTGATGCCGGCCTCGACGGCGACGCGCACCGTGCCGCGGCCGATGACCGAGGCCTGGTAGGCGGCGTCCTGTCGCTCGAACAGGGCGAAGCAGGGGGCCGAAACCACGCGGGTCGGCACGCCTTCGGCCTCCAGCGTCTCGGCGGCCTTCAGCGCGATCGGCACCTCGGTGCCCGTGGCGAACAGGGTGGCCTTCGCCTCGCCCGACGCGGCGCGCAGCTCATAGGCGCCCCGGGCCGACAGGTTCTCGGACGCGGCGGTCAGGCGCACCGCGTCCGTCTTCTGCCGCGACAGGGCCAGGGCCGAGGGCGCGGTCTTGGTTTCCAGCGCGACGCGCCAGCATTCGAACGCCTCGACCGTGTCGGCGGGACGGAAAACCAGCAGGTTGGGAATGGCGCGCAGCGCGGCCAGGTGCTCGACAGGCTGGTGCGTCGGCCCGTCCTCGCCCACCCCGATCGAGTCGTGCGTCAGCACGTGGATCACGCGGATGCCCATCAGCGCGGCCAGCCGGATCGAGGGGCGGTTGTAGTCCGAGAACACCATGAAGGTGCCGCCGTAGGGGATGACCCCGCCGTGCAGCGCCATGCCGTTCATGGCCGCGGCCATGCCGTGCTCGCGGATTCCCCAGTTGACGTAGCGGCCCTCGTAGTCGGGCGCGTCGAAGATCTCCGTGCCCTTGACGAAGGTGTTGTTCGAACCGGTCAGGTCGGCCGAGCCGCCGATCAGTTCCGGGATGGGTTCGAACAGGGCGTCCAGCGCTGCGCCCGAGGCGGCGCGGGTGGCCTGGGCCGGTTTGGTCTCGACCAGTTCGGCGATGCCCGCCGTCAGCCGGTCGAAGGCGTCGGCGGGCAAGTCGCCCTTCATGGCGCGGTCGAACTCGGACGCCAGCTCCGACGCGGCCAGCCGCGCCTCCCAGGCCTTGCGCTCCTTGGCGCCCTTGCGGCCCACCTTGCGCCAGGCGCTCTCGACCGCCTCGGGCAGCTCGAACGGGTCGTGGCTCCAGCCAAGGCCCAGCCGGGTGGCGGCGATCTCGGCCGCGCCCAGCGCCGCGCCGTGCGTCTTGTGGCTGCCTTCCATGGTGGCGGCGCCGCGACCGATCTTGGTCCTGCAGGCGATCAGCGTCGGCTTGTCCTGCTTCATCGCCCACTTCATCGCGCCGCGGATGGCGTGCATGTCGTGACCGTCGATGGCCTTCACCGCCCAGCCTGCCGACTTGAAGCGGCCCTTCTGGTCCGTGGCGTCGGACAGGCCGACCTTGCCGTCGATGGTGATCTCGTTGTCGTCCCACAGCACGGTCAGCTTGTTCAGCCTGTACCGGCCCGCCAACGTGATCGCCTCCTGGCTGATGCCCTCCATCAGGCAGCCGTCGCCCGCGATCACCCAGGTGCGGTGGTCGACCAGGTCCTCGCCGAAATGCGCGGCCAGATGCCGCTCGGCCATGGCGAAGCCGACGGCGTTGGCCAGGCCCTGGCCCAGCGGGCCCGTGGTGGTCTCCACGCCCGGCATGTGGCCGAACTCAGGGTGACCGGCGGTCTTCGATCCCCACTGACGGAAGTTCGCCAGCTCTTCCTTCGTCGCCGCCTTCACGCCGGTCAGGTGCAGCAGGGCGTAGATCAGCATCGAGCCGTGGCCCGCCGACAGGATGAAGCGGTCACGGTCGGCCCAGTCGGGGCGGCTCGCGTCGAACTTCAGGAAGCGGCTGAACAGCACCGTCGCCACGTCGGCCATACCCATCGGCATGCCGGGGTGACCCGATTTGGCCTTTTCGACCCCGTCCATCGCCAGTACGCGGATCGCGTCGGCCATCTGCTTCGGGGTCGCCTTGGATGCGGGTTCGGGAGCGGTCACGGGCGGGACCTTTCGTCGGGAGGCGGAAAAAAGGGAGGCGGCGGCGCTTTACCGCGCGGGCGTGGCGGGTTCTATACGGATTCTGAAAGGAGGGCACATGGCCGACGCCGCCGCCGCCGCCCGGGAGAGGGTCGATCGCGCCCTGTCCCTGCTCGAGCGCAGGGTTCTGGACCTGAAAGCCCGCCCCGCCGTCGCCCGTCCCGTGTCCGACGACGACCTGTTCGCGCCGCGCGTCGACCCCGCCCGCACCGCGGAGCTGGAGGCCGCGGGCCGCGAGGCGTCCGAGGCCCTGGCCCTCGCCGCCCAGGCCATCCGCCAGGCTCTGGGCGAAGACGAGGAGACCGTCTGATGGCCACGGTCACCGTCGAAGTGAACGGTCGTCCCTATGCCGTCGGATGCGCCGACGGTCAGGAGGACCGCGTCCGCATGCTGGCGCGCCAGTTCGACGAGCACGTGCGCAACGTCGCGTCAGAGGTCGGCCACGTCGGCGACATCCGCCTGTTCCTCATGGCCGCCCTGCTGCTCGCCGACGAGCTCCACGAGACGCGCCTCGCCGCCGGGGCGGTGACGCCCGCCGGCGACCCCCCGCCGGCGGCCAACGACGGCGTCGCCGAAGCCCTCAACGCCGTCGCGGCGCGCCTGGAAAAGCTGGCCCAGACGATTTGATGATCCCTCTCCTCCCCGCTAGCGCAGCGAAGTGGGGAGGTGGATGGACGGCGCAGCCGGCGAGACGGAGGGGGCGTCTCGGTCCATGCCGCTCGCGCTCGATCCCATCCAACCGCGTCGCCCCCTCCGTCACGGCGCTTCGCGCCGCGCCACCTCCCCGTTCCTGCGGAACGGGGAGGAGACTTCACACCGCCATTGTTCCGCCCCGCCTTCGCGCCTATCTTCACTCCCGGCGGGTCGGCTGCGGCTCTCGTCGAAGGCAACACATCCCAGCGACCTTAATCGTCTCTAAGGGAGCTGTCCCTGTCCGGGCTCGTGGGCCTGGGCACTACGGCGCCCACCTGGTTCGCCAGGTCGAGGGGATTGAACCGTCCTTCACGGCCCTCGCGGCCCCCGCCAACCCTCTTTCTTTGTGCCCTACCGATCGCCGCGCGGCGGCTCTCTGCTTGAGGGCTGGGACGGGCCGACGGCCGGCTGTGGGTACTCGCTACCTGAGGGCGACTACCGTCTGCGCGTAGGAGGGCGTATGGCTCGCGCGTGAGCCCGCATCCGACCGACAAGCGCGAACTGCGCGCCGCCATGCGGGCCGAGCGCAAGCGGCTGTCCGGGCTCGACGCGACCGCCGCCTTCCGCGTCGCCGAGCATGTCGCCGACCTGCCGCCGGGCGCCGTGGTCGCCGTCTATCGCGCCATCGGGACCGAGCTGGACGCCGCGCCGCTGTCCGCCGTCCTGGCCGCCGCCGGGCGCGACCTTTGCCTGCCGGTCGTGATCGACGCGGACGGCCCCATGGTCTTCCGCCGCTGGTCGCCCGGCGAGCCTCTGGAGCCCGATCTGTTCGGCGTGCCCGCGCCTCTGTCGCTGGCCGACGGGGTCGAGCCCGACCTGATCGTCACGCCCCTGCTGGCCTTCGACGCGCGGGGCTGGCGGCTGGGGCAGGGCGGGGGGCACTACGACCGCACCTTCGCCGCCGTGCCCGCCGCGACGCGGATCGGCCTGGCCTATGCGGGGCAGGAGGTGGCGGGGTTGGAGGTCGAGCCCCACGACGTGCGCCTGCATGGCGTCCTGACCGAGATGGGCTATAGGCCCTTCGAATGAGGTTGGCATTCTTCGGCGACGTGGTGGGCAAGTCGGGCAGGGACGGGATCACCGACCACCTGCCGGGCCTGAAGCGCGACCTGAAGCTCGACTTCGTGGTGGTGAATGCGGAGAACGCGGCCGGCGGCTTCGGCATCACCGAGCACACGGCCAATGAGCTGTTCATGGCCGGCGCCGACTGCCTGACCTTGGGCAATCACAGCTGGGACCAGCGCGAGGCCCTGACTTACATCGTGCGCGAGCCGCGGCTGATCCGCCCGCTGAACTATCCGCGCCTGATGGACGCGCCGGGCGCCGGGGCCAACCTGTTCGAGACGCAGTCGGGCCGGACGGTGCTGGTGATGAACGTGCTGGGGCGCGTCCACATGGATCCGATGGACGACCCCTTCAGCGCGGTGGAGAAAGAACTGGCCGCCTGTCCCCTGGGCCTGGCCGCCGACGCGGTGATCGTCGACGTTCATGCCGAGGCGACCAGCGAGAAGATGGCCATGGGCCACTTCTGCGACGGCCGCGCCAGCCTGGTCGTCGGCACCCACACCCACGTGCCCACCGCCGACTGCCAGATCCTGCCCGGGGGCACGGCCTATCAGACCGACGCGGGCGGCTGCTGCGACTACGACTCGGTCATCGGCAACGAGAAGGAAGAGCCGCTGCGCCGGTTCACGACCCGCATCTCTGGTGGCCGCTACAGCCCGGCCAGTGGCCCCGCCACCATCTGCGGCGTCTACGTCGAGACCGACGACAGGACGGGGCTGGCGACCCGCGTCGAGCCGATCCGCGTCGGCGGCAGACTCCGACAGGCGGTTCCGGCGCTCTAGCCCGCCAGCACCCGCGCGTCGCCCGACTGAACGACCATCGTCGCCCGCGTCGAAAGCGTCCCGCCTTTGTCGGACACCTTGTCCAGGACCTTGAACTCGGTCCGCCACGCCTCCGGCGTCACGTCGCAGACGGCATAGCCGCGCTGGGCGTTGTTGAACTTGAGGAAGGGGTTGTCGGCAAGATAGCGTCGGCCGTCCGCGCGCTGGTCCTGCCCGTCGCCCGACGAGCTGATCGAGGTGGTCACGAACTCGCTGGCGATCGGCGCGCCCGCCGTCTCTCGACCGTTCAGGTGCAGCTCGCCGGCATAGTTCTGATGCTCGTCCCCGGTCAGGACGACGACGTTCTTCATCCGCCGATCCTGAACGCGCTTCAGCAGGCGGTTGCGGGGAATCCGATATCCGGCCCAGGTGTCCAGGTTGTAGCCGACGTCCGGACCTTCCTTGCGGTCCAGGTCCATCACCATGATCTGCTGCGCCAGCACGTTCCACTGTGCCCGGCTCTGGTCCAGGCCGCGGTACAGCCACTGCTCCTGCGCCTCGCCCAGCACCTGGGCCTCGGCGGCGTCCACGCCCGCGCAAGTGGTCGCCCAGGCGTCGTCGCACGGCTGGTCGCTGCGATACTGGCGCGTGTCCAGCAGGTGCAGGTCCAGCAGGCCGCCCCACGACGCCTGCCGGTACAGCGGCATCGCCGACCCGCGCGGAAAGCTGGATCGCCGCAGCGGCATGTTCTCGTAGAACGCCTGCGCCGCCGCCTGCCGCCGCAGCATGAAGACCGCCGGGTCGGTGCCGTCCTGATCCAGCGCGTCGACCCAGTTGTTGTCGATCTCGTGGTCGTCCCAGGTGCAGTACCAGGCCGTCGAGGCGTGGCTGGCCTGCAGGTCGGCGTCCAGCTTGTACTGGGCGTAGCGGCGTCGATAGTCGTCCAGCGAATAGCACTCGCCGCCGACGTGCATGCGCGGGTTCTCCATCGTCCCGCCCGAGCCCGTGTAAGTCCGGTTGCCGCGCCCTTCGTAGATGTAGTCGCCGTAGCAGTAGACGAAGTCCAGGTTCTCGGCCGCCGCCTTGCGGTGTGCGGTATAGAAGCCCTGCTCATAGGCCTGGCACCCCAGCACGCCGAAGCGGGCGCGCGCGACGGCCGAACCGGCCGCCGGCGCCGTCACCGCCCGCCCGACCGCCGAGCGCTCGGCGCCCGAGACGAAGCGATAGAAATGCTCGCGCCCGGGCTGCAGCCCTTCGACCTCGACGTGGACGGCGTGGCCCAGCTCGGGCCGCGCCACGGCCTCGCCCTTGCGCACCACCGTGTTGAAGCCGCGATCGGTCGCCACCTCCCAACTTACCGGCACGGGGGCCGAGGGCATGCCGTGGTCGATCTCCAGCGGGCGGGGCGCAAGCCGCGTCCAGATGACGAAGCCGTCCGACGTCGGATCGCCCGCCGCCACGCCCAGCTGGAACGGGTATTCGGCCCACACCGGATCGGCCAGCGCGCCGCGCGCCAGCCCCGACGCGGCCACGCCTCCACCCAGCGCCAGCAGCAGCGAACGACGCGAAGGGACGGGCAGGCGCATGGGACGGTCTCCGGATTCGGTCCCGGATTAGCGGCCTATCGTGACGGTTCTGTCTAGGTCCGCCCCCGCAGCTTCAGCCGGATCGGCCGGGCGCTGCGCAGGGTGATCTGGTGAACGGGGCGCGGTTCGGCGGGCGTGATCGGCTCCACCTCGGCCGCCTTCAGGATGGTCGCCAGCGCGATCATCGCCTCGTTCATGGCGAACGCCGCGCCGATGCAGACGCGCGGCCCGGCGCTGAACGGGATGTAGGTCCAGCGGTCGATCGCCTTGCGGTTCTCGGGCAGGAACCGTTCGGGCCGGAAGGCGTCGGGCGCGTCCCACAGACTTTCGTGGCGGTGCAGCACCCAGGGCGAGATCAGCACCGTCGCCCCCGCCTTGATCGCCTGTCCGCCCACCTCGTCCGGCCCCAGCGCGCGTCGCGCCAGCGTCGGCGCGGGCGGGAAAAGGCGCATCGCCTCCTCGATCACCGCCCGGGTCCACGGCAGGCGCTCGGCCCAGTCGGGCGCGGTGGGGTCGAACGCGTCGGCCTCGTCGCGCAGACGCGCGGCCACGTCGGGCGTCCGGCTGATCAGGTGCAGCGCCCAGCCCAGCGTCCGCGCCGTCGTCTCATGCCCCGCCAGGATGAAGGTCAGCACGTTGGACGCCACCTCGTGGTCCGACAGCCCCTCGCCCCCCTCCTCGTCGCGCGCCCTCAGCAGGGCGGTCAGCAGGTCGTCGGCCACCGCCTCGCCCGCCTCGATCTGCGCGCGCCGCCGCGCCACGAGAGCCGAAACGCGATTTTCGAAGAAGCGTCCGGCGCCCGCGCCGGTGACGCGGCCCAGCCTCGGGATCCAGCTGGGCGCGGCCAGCACGTCCAGCGGGTCGATCCGCGCAGCCAGCGACAGATAGCTGTTCAGCGCCTTCTCGAACCCTTCGGCGTCCCCGTCCAGCTGGTCCGAGAACAGCGTCGCCGACAGGATGTCGAACGTAAGCCCCGACATCTCCGTGTCGAGGTTCAGAACGCGCGGGCCCAGGTCCAGCCGCCAGCCCTCGACGCGCCGGCGCGAACTCTCGACCATCTTGCCCGTCATCGTCGCGGTGCGCGCGGGCGTGAACAGCGGCGCCAGGATGCGCCGCACGCGCCGCCATGCCTCGCCCTCGGTCAGCAGCAGGCCGTCGGCCAGCATCGGACCCAGCACGCGACGCTGCAGCGCGCCCTTCTCATAGTTGGCGGCGTTGTGCGCCAGCACGTGCCGAACGCCCTCGGGATGGCTGACCACCAGGATTTCACCCAGCGCGCTGTCGCCGTGCAGCTGCGGCTCGCGGAAGTGTCGTTCCGACCACATGCCCAGAGGATCGCGCCAGCTGACCCAAAGAAAGGGCAGCAGGCCCAGGGGTTTGGTGCGACGCCGGGGCGTCCAGGGGCGAAAGACGTCCGAACCGTCGGCCATGTCCCGACCCTACGCCCGGCGGCGCCTGCGCGATAGACGCCGCGTCAGTTCGCCGCCGGCTTCCACGCGCGCAGCTCGGCGATCTCCCGCGTCTGGGCGTCGACCACGCCCTGGGCCATGCGGCGGATTTCCGGATCCTGGGATTGGGCCAGCGCGACCCGCGCCATTTCCACCGCGCCTTCGTGGTGGGCGATCATCTTGGCGACATAGGCCTCGTCGAGCGTGTCGCCGGACGCCGCGGCCATCTTGTCGTGCATGGCCGTTTCGGATGCGGCGAAGGCCGCGTTGCCGGCGCCGGCGGGTCCCTGCTCCATGGCGCCGTGGTCCGGCCCCGACACCGCGCCGTCCTTCACCGTCGCCGCCTGCCGCTCCGCCGAAGCGTCGCGCAGCGCCTGCTGCACCGGATCGCCGCCGCCGTCGCACGCGGTCAGCAGCAGGACGGGCAGGGCGATCAGCAGGCGCTTCATGGGGTCAGCTCGCGGTCAGGGCGGACGACTTTACGCGTCCGTCGCGGTGGGTGACGGTGGTAGGCGCCCGCTCGCTTCGCGCGGGGATCAACGCCGCGATGCGACCATAGACGCGGTCGATGCCGGTCGACGACGCGGCCTGGACGCACAGGGTGCTCTCGCCCTCGCGGCCCCAGCGGGTCTCGGTCACGTCGGCGACGTCCTCGCTCTCGTCGACGTAGGCGACGACGCGCGCCTTCAGCTCCTGATCGACGCCCATGGCGTAGCTGCCGAAGTCCACCTTCACGTCGCAGCCCTCGCGCACCGCGCTGGGCTCCATCGTGCCGCAACCGGCCAGCGCCAGCGCGACGATCAAGGTCGCCGCGCGGATCACGCCCGACCCTCGATCCAGGTCGGCAGCCAGCTCTCGTGCATCTCGCGCAGGTGCGTCAGCGGGATGCGGTACAGCTCGCCCTTGTCCCCTGCCGAGGCGAAGTCCGTGCCTTTGGCCCGGCCCACCACGCTGGCGTGCAGCCCCGCCTTCTGCGCCTTGGCGATCAGGTCCACGGGGTCGGCCACCGCGGTCAGGTATCGCGCCTGATCCTCGGCGAACAGCAGGACGTGGGCGTGGGCCGCGCTGGTCGCGTCCAGCTCCACGCCGCAGTCGCTGGCCAGCGCCATGTCCGCCGCCGCGCCGATCAGGCCGCCGTCCGACAGGTCGTGGACGTTGGTCAGCTCGCCCGCCTCGATCAGCCCGCGCACGAAGTCGCCCGTCTTGCGCTCCAGCGCCAGGTCGACCGGCGGCGGCGCGCCGTCCTCGCGACCCAGCACCTCACGCAGATAGAGGGACGATCCCAGCTCGCCGTGCGTCTCGCCGATCAGCACCAGAACGTCGCCCTCGACCATGCCGCCGAAGCCGACCACCACGTCGTAGTTGGGCAGCAGGCCGACCGCGCCCACCGTCGGCGTCGGCGGAATGGCCGCGCCGTTCGTCTCGTTATACAGGCTGACGTTGCCGCTCACGACCGGGAAGTCCAGCACGCGGCAGGCCTCGGCCATGCCGTCGATAGCCCGCACGATCTGCCCCATGATCTCGGGCCGCTGCGGATTGCCGAAGTTCAGGTTGTCGGTGATGGCGATGGGCCGAGACCCGACCGCGGTCAGGTTGCGCCACGCCTCGGCCACGCACTGCTTTCCGCCTTCGTACGGATCGGCCTGCACGTAGCGCGGGGTGCAGTCGCTGGTGACCGCCAGACCCTTGTCCGTGCCGTGCACGCGCACGACGCCCGCGTCCGCGCCGGTGGCCGAGTCGTGCAGGGTGTCGGCCATGACGTGGCGGTCGTACTGCTCCCAGATCCAGCGCTTGGACGCCATGTCGGGGCAGCAGACGACGCTCAGCACCGCGTCGACCCAGCTGTCGGGGGCCGGCACGTCCTGCGGCGACAGGCGCGGCTGAGGCTCCGGCTGCACCCAGGGCCGGTCGTACATCGGCGCATCGTCGAACAGGGGCGCCAGCGGCACGTCGCACACCACTTCGCCGTGGTGCTTAAGGACCAGCCGGCCCGTGTCCGTAGTCACGCCGATGGTCGCGGCGTCCAGGCCCCACTTCTTGAAGATGCGCTCGCCGTCCGCCTCGCGGCCCGGCTTCAGCACCGCCAGCATCCGCTCCTGACTTTCCGACAGCATCATCTCGTACGCCGTCATGCCGTCTTCGCGCTGGGGCACGGCGTCCATGTTCAGCTCGATTCCGACGCCGCCCTTGCCGGCCATCTCGACCGAGGAGCTGGTCAGCCCAGCCGCGCCCATGTCCTGGATCGCGGCGACGGCGCCCGAGGCCATCAGTTCCAGCGTCGCCTCGATCAGCAGCTTCTCGGCGAACGGGTCGCCGACCTGAACGGTCGGGCGCTTCTCATCGGAATCCTCGTCGAACTCGGCCGAGGCCATGGTCGCGCCGTGGATGCCGTCACGGCCGGTTTTGGACCCGAAATAGACCACCGAGTGGCCGGCGGCCGGCGCGGCCGAATAGAAGATGGCATCCGACTTCGCCACGCCCACGCACATGGCGTTGACCAGGATGTTGCCGTTGTAGCCGCGGTGGAAGTTGGTTTCGCCCGCCACGGTCGGCACGCCGACGCAGTTTCCGTAGCCGCCGATGCCCGACACCACGCCCGACACCAGCCGTCGCGTCTTCTCGTGCTCCGGATCGCCGAAGCGCAGGGCGTTCAGCAGCGCCACGGGCCGCGCGCCCATGGTGAAGACGTCGCGCATGATCCCGCCCACGCCCGTCGCCGCGCCCTGATAGGGTTCGATGTAGGAGGGGTGGTTGTGGCTCTCCATCTTGAAGATGCAGGCGTCGCCGTCGTCGATGTCGATGACGCCCGCGTTCTCGCCCGGCCCGCAGATCACCCGCGGTCCCTTGGTCGGGAACTTGCCCAGATGGATCTTGGACGACTTGTAAGAGCAGTGCTCCGACCACATCACCGAGAACACGCCCAGCTCGACCTGGTTGGGCTCGCGCCCCAGCCGGTCCAGGACGACCTGATATTCGTTCGGGGCCAGGCCGTATTCGGCGGCCAATTCAGCCATGGACTTCTGGGGGGCGCTCATGGGCGCGCCTTCTAGCCCGCGCCGCCCCGTCTGTCAGCCGTGCGCGGCGTCCGCCCGCTCGACCCCGCGCTTCAGGCCGAACGCCAGGATCACCGCGCCCACCAGAACCACGCCGGCCGCCGCCAGGGCCGCGAACGCCAGCGTGGGGTTGCGTTCCTGCTCGGCCACGAACACGCCGACCAGCCCCCAGGCGATCGGCAGGGGATAGGCCAGGGTGCGCGTCCGCTCCGTCACCCACAGGCCCAGCAGCGTCACGGCGCCCACGGCCAGCAGCGACCACACGACGGGCGCGACGCCCGCAGGCAGCTGGTCGTTGCCCGTCGCCACCGTCAGCAGGTTCACAGGCGACGCCACCGTCAGCCAGCCCGCCAGCGCCGCCAGGGGCCACACCACCGTCATCCGGTCGCGCTCGAACCGGCCCAGCCCGCGGATCAGCGGCGCATTGCTCACCAGCGGGACCAGCAACACGATCAGCGCGCCGAAGATCAGCACGATCGTCGCCAGTTCGGCGTCCAGCGCCGCGGCGATGGTCCACCATCCCGTCGCCAGGATCGCCACGACCGACGGCCAGCCCATGCGCCGGATCAGGTCGCTCTCGCCCGTCTGCGGCAGCACCTGGCGGACGGCGTAGATCAACAGACCCAGAAAGATCACGCCCCAGATGGAGAAGGCGTAGGTCGCCACCCGCAGGTGCTCGTCGGAATCCTGCGAGAACTCCGCCGGGCTCTGCCCCCAGCCGAAGGCGTTGACGCCATAGTTGATGGCGATGGCGAACAGCGTCGCGGCCAGAACGATCAGACGGCGCGTCTTCTGCGCGGCGGTGGGTCGGACGATCGAGGACATGAACGGCTCCGCTTGAGGGGTCGAAACAGATACGCGCGGGACCGTACGCGGGTTCAGATTTGTTTGCGGTGACGCTGGAACGGGGGCGATTCGCCGCGGTTCTCGCCTCGACGCCCGCACCCCCCGACGGGCGCATCGGAGGAACGAGCAGATGACCCAGCAACCCAACACCGAAATGAACCCGACCGGCCAGGCCGCGCCGGAAGGCCTGATCTCCGACCAGTTCCAGACGGACGAAGTCTCCGCCACCCGCGGCCGCGAGCAGGGCCTGGGCATGGGCGAGCGCGAGCTGAACGCCCAGCGCGATCCCGGCGTCGAGATGGCCGCCGACGAAGACGCAGAGCTGGATGAAGCCGACGACGATCAGGACGACGTCACTGCGCTGGACGGCGACCTGGCCGTGCAGGGCGACGATGAGGACGAGGAAGACGGCGCCGGCGTCTGATCGACGGCGAACCTGACCTTTCGCGACGGGCGGCCTGCGGGTCGCCCGTTTTCGCGTCAGGCGGCGTTGAGCACGCTCTGAAACAGCACCGCGCCGTCCGCCGAACCCAGCTCGGCCTCGAAGGCGCGGTCGGGGTGGGGCATCATGCCCAGCACGTTGCCGCGCGCGTTCTGGATTCCGGCTATGTCGGCGACCGAGCCGTTGGGATTGTCGACGTAGCGGAACACCACCTGACCCTCGCCTTCCAGACGGGCCAGCGTCTCGGCGTCGGCGAAGTAGTTTCCGTCGCCGTTGCCCTGCGTCATCACCACTTCGCGCTGCCCCTGATAGCCCGAGGTGAAGCGCGTCTGGCCGTTGGCGACCTGCAGCGTGATCGGCTTGCAGACGTACTTCAGCCCGGCGTTCCTCAGCAGGGCCCCGGGCAACATTCCGGCCTCGCACAGGATCTGGAAGCCGTTGCAGATGCCGACCACGGCCACCCCGTCGTCCGCCGCCTTCTTCACCGCCTGCATGATGGGAGATTGAGCAGCCATGGCCCCGCAGCGCAGATAGTCGCCGTAGGAAAAGCCGCCCGGCAGCACGATCAGGTCCAGGCCGGAAGGCAGCTCGGTCTCGCCGTGCCAGACCATCTCGACCCGCTCCCCCGTCGACCGCTCGACGGCGACCTTGCAGTCGCGATCGCAGTTGGACCCGGGAAAGACGATGACGGCGGCGCTCATGGCGCGGGCGTGTAGCAGGGTTCGCGCCTCATGTCAGTTGGTCAGCCGAGGCCCAGCAGCCGTGCGGCGAAAGGCTTCCATCCCGGCCAGACCAGCAGGCTGGCCGCGACGAACTGGCAGCCCACCGCCAAGGGCACGGCGATCAACCAGACGCGATGCGGCCGGCCCCGTGTCGCCACGTCGAAGCCGACGGCCAGCGCCATGATGACCCACAACATGCCGTACAGGTTGACAAACATCTCCACCTGCGGAGCCCAGGGAGTCGGAGGCATGGCGTACAAATTCATCCGCCCGAAGCCGGCGCCCAGAAGCTGCGTCGTGCCCAGCAACATCAGCCGCTTGTGCGTCGATGCGTCCCGGCGCCTCAGCGCCGCCCAGCCGACCAGGACGGCGAACACCACCAGGTCCATCAGCGGCACGGGCAGGAAACCCAGGGCGCGGTCGCTGCCCTGCGCCAGGTGCCAGCCCGCCATGGTCACGGCCATCCAAGCTCCGACGCCGACCATCGCCACGGCCAGCCCCAGCCCGCCCCAGCCCAGCCGCTTGTGCAGCGCCACGTTGCCGCTGCGCACCAGCAGGACCTGCGTGGTCAGCAGCGCGATCCAGCCGTAGAACAGAGCGGCATGCACGTGCACGGGAAAAGGCGGCCACTGCCTTTCGCCCGAAAAGATCGTCGACAGCCGTGGCAGGAATCCGCCGGCGACGGCCGCAATGGCCACGATGGCGAACGCCAGGAAGAAGGCCCGGTCCGCCGGATGCCGGGCCGTGAACGGCCGAACCGCGTCGCTCATGTGCGTCATCCCCCCGAATGAAGCCGCGATGCTAATCGCCCTCTGTCACCACCACAACGGCGTTCCGCGACGCCGCACCCACAACCGCGTCACCCCTTGTTCTCGTACGTCGCGGTGATCGACGCCTTGGCCAGGGTGTGGAAATGCAGGTTGAACCCGAACTTGGCCCCCGAATCTTCCGGCGTGACCGGCAGTTCGTCTACGTCCACGGCGAACACCGTGAAGGCGTAGCGGTGCGGCCCGTGGCCCGGAGGAGGCGCGGCTCCGCCGAAGCCCGGCTGTCCATAGTCGGTGCGCCCCTCGACCGCACCTTGCGGCACGGGTCCGCCGGTGGGGATTTCGCTCACGTCCGCCGGGATGTTCGCCACCGTCCAGTGCCAGAAGCCGCTGCCGGTCGGCGCGTCGGGATCGAACACCGTAATCGCGAACGACTTCGTCCCTTCCGGCGCGCCCGACCAGGCCAGATGCGGGGAAGTGTTCCCCTTGGCCTGCACCTGCGCGTCCGGCAGCACGCCGCTGTCAGTGAGGTCGTTCGAGGTCAGGGTGAAGGTCATGGCGCGCTCCCGGCTCTGCGTGTCCGGGATCAACGTGCCTCAGCCGATGTCGATGCGGTAGCTTTCGATCACCGTGTTCGCCAGCAGGGTCTCGCACATGCGTTTGACCTCGGCCTCGTCCGGCTCGGCCATGTCGAACTCGATCAGCTTGCCGACGCGGGCGTTCGACACGCCGGTCCAGCCCAGGCCGTTCAGGGCGCCCTCGACGGCCTTGCCCTGCACGTCCAGCACGCCGGGCTTCAGGAAGACGTGCACGCGAACCTTGGCCATCAGTGCAGTCCCCCCTGAATCACCGTCGGCATGCCCTTCATGATGCCCAGGCGGCGCGCCACCTCGGTGTAGCTTTCGATCACGTCGCCCAGGTCCCGGCGGAAGCGGTCCTTGTCCAGCTTGTTGCCGGTCGCCGTGTCCCACAGGCGGCAGCTGTCGGGGCTGATCTCGTCGGCCAGGATGATGCGGGCGTAGTCGTTCTCCCACACCCGGCCGAACTCGATCTTGAAGTCCACCAGGGTGATGCCGACGCCGGCGAACAGTCCCGACAGATAGTCGTTGACCCGCACCGTCATCGCCAGGATGTCGTCCAGCTCCTGGGTGTTGGCCCAGTTGAAGGCCGTGATGTGCTCCTCGGTGACCATCGGGTCGTTGAGCTCGTCCTTCTTGTAGTAGAACTCGATGATCGAGCGGGGCAGGGGCGTGCCCTCCTCGATGCCCAAGCGCTGGCTCATGGAGCCCGCCACCACATTTCGGCACACGACCTCCAGCGGGATGATCTCGCACTCGCGGATCAGCTGCTCGCGCAGGTTCAGGCGCTTGATGAAGTGGTTGCTGACGCCCATCCCGGTCAGCTTGTTCATGATGAACTCGCTGATCTGGTTGTTGATGACGCCCTTGCCCTCCAGGGTCGCCTTCTTCTGCGCGTTGAAGGCGGTGGCGTCGTCCTTGAAGTACTGGATGATCGTGCCCGGCTCAGGTCCCTCGTACAGGATCTTGGCCTTGCCTTCGTACAGCTTCTTGCGTTTCACGTTCATGTCGGTCCCGATCGGACTGGTCGGCTCGAAAAACGCGGATCGCGCGCCGTCGGCGAGGGGGCTGACGGGGCGCCGGCGGATTCGGGCGTCGGGGAAGAATAGGTCGGGCCACCCCTTAGCCGAAGCGCCCCTGCGACACAATTCCACGCTTTTCGGGGGACCCGCCGACTTTGGTTGCGTTGGCATGGGGAGGGGCTATAGACGCCCCATCGCGGCGCCCCGGGCGGCGCTTCAGGAGCTTGCGTAATCGGATGACCACCTTCGACGATCGGGAAAAGGGCTTCGAGACCAAGTTCGCCCTCGATCAGGAGCAGGAATTCAAGGCCATGGCCCGCCGCAACAAGCTGCTGGGTCTGTGGGCGGCCGAGAAGATGGGCCTGTCCCCGGAAAGCGCCGAGGACTACGCCCGGGCCGTGGTCCGCGCCGACTTCGAACAGCCGGGCGACGAGGACGTGTTCCGTAAGATTTCCGGCGACTTCAAGCACGCCGCCGTCACCGCGTCCGAGGGCGAAATCCGCTCCAAGATGGACGAGCTGGCCTCCATCGCCCGCGACGAGATTCGCGCCGGCGCCTGATCGACCCGACGACCGGACAAGAAAAAAGGCCGCGGTCGCCCGCGGCCTCTTCCTTTTTTGGGCGACGCCGTTCGTTACGGCATCACCACGGTGTCGATGGCGTGGATCACGCCGTTGGTGGCGGCCACGTCGGTGGTCACCACGCGCGCCGTGTTGCCCTTGGCGTCGGTCAGCGTGACCGAGCCGTCGGCGCCCGCGCGCGCCGTCAGCTTGCCGCCCTGGACGGTCGTCAGCTCGGCCGAGCCGCCGCCCTGCTGGATCTGCTGGGTCAGCGTCGCGGCGTCCACGCGGCCCGGGACGACGTGATAGGTCAGGATCTTGGTCAGATCGGCCTTGCCGGCCGGCGCCATCAGCGATTCGCGCGTCGCGGCCGGCACCTTTTCGAAGGCGGCGTTCGTCGGCGCGAAGACCGTGAACGGGCCGGGGCCCGACAGCGTCTCACCCAGACCGGCTGCCGTCACGGCCGACACCAGGGTGGAGAAGTCGCCGTTGCCCTGGGCCACGGCCACGATGTTGCCGGTCGCGGCCGGCATTTCCGGAGCCATGGCGGCGGTGTCGGTGGCCGGGGTGGCCGGCTCGGTCGCCGGGGCTTCGTTGTTCGAGCAGGCCGCGGCGGTCAGGGCGGCGGCGGACACGGCCGCAAGGCCGAGGATGCGCATCTTCATGGGTCGTCTCCTGAGAGGCCGCGTTCGTCGCGGCGTGCAGGAACTACTGTCGGGAGCCCGAAAGGATGCGCCGGCGATCACGAAATCCGGCGCGACATGTGACCGCAGCCCGCCTCAGGCCGCGCCGAACACCCGCCTGAACACCGTGTCGACGTGTTTGGTGTGGTAGCCGAGGTCGAACAGCGCCTCGAGCTCATCGTGCGGCAAGGTCACGCGCGGATCGGCCTTCAGGAAGTCGAGGAAGACCCCCTCGCCGCGCCACACCTTCATGGCGTTCTCCTGCACGGCGGCATAGGCGTCCTCGCGGCTCACCCCCGCCTGCGTCAGGGCCAGCATGACCCGCTGGGAAAAGACCAGACCGCCCAGACGATCCAGATTCCTGCGCATGTTCTCCGGATAGACGTTCAGCCGCTCGATCACGCCCGCCAGCCGGTGCAGCGCGAAGTCCAGGTGGATCGACGCGTCGGGACCGATGCCGCGCTCGACCGACGAGTGGCTGATGTCCCGCTCGTGCCACAGGGCGACGTTCTCCATCGCCGGCACCACCGCCGAACGCACCAGACGCGCCAGGCCGGTCAGGTTTTCCGTCAGGATCGGATTGCGCTTGTGCGGCATGGCCGAACTGCCCTTCTGACCCTTGTCGAAGAACTCCTCGGCTTCCAGCACCTCGGTGCGCTGCAGGTGGCGGATTTCCGTCGCCAGCCGTTCGATGGAGCTGGCGACCACGCCCAGCGCCGCGAACCAGGCCGCGTGGCGGTCGCGCGGGATCACTTGGGTGGAGACGGGCTCGACCTGCAGGCCCATCTTTTGCGCGACGTACTCCTCCACCGCCGGATCGACGTTGGCGAAGGTGCCGACCGCCCCCGAGATGGCGCAGGTGGCGATCTCCTCACGTGCCGCGACCAAGCGGCGCCGCGCCCGCTGAAACTCGGCGTGATAGCCGGCCAGCTTCAGGCCGAAGGTCACCGGCTCGGCATGGATGCCGTGGCTGCGGCCGACGGTGACGGTGTCCTTGTGCTCCTTCGCGCGCGTCTCCAGCGCCGCCAGCACCCGGTCGACGCCGGCCAGCAGCAGGTCGGTCGATCGCGCCAACTGCACCGCGAAACAGGTGTCCAGCACGTCCGACGAGGTCATTCCCTGATGCAGGAACCGCGCCTCCTCACCGACCGTCTCGGACACGTGGGTCAGAAAGGCGATGACGTCGTGCTTGGTGGTGCGCTCGATCTCGTCGATGCGGTCGGCGTCCCAGACCACATCCTTGCCCTTGGCCCAGATCGCCTCGGCCGCCTCGGCCGGGATCACCCCCAGCTCGGCCATCTTGGTGGCCGCGTGCGCCTCGATCTCGAACCAGATCGAATACTTGGTCGCCTGCGACCAGATGGCGACGGCTTCGGGGCGGGAATAGCGGCTGATCATGGGCGCGGGGTGTCGGGGGAGGGGCGGGCGGAGTCAAGCGCGGCTTGTGGATGGGGCACCGGAACTCAGGCCGTCACAACTGGTCCCTCGGCAAGCGGGAAGCTATGCCTTGGCCCTCAAGCAGCGAGCGACCGCGTCGTGAGCGGTAGGGCCACAAGGGAGACCGACCATGGAACTCATCCTCGGCAATCTGGAGTTCTCGACCTGGTCGCTGCGGCCCTGGCTGGTGCTGAAGCGTTGCGGCGCCGACTTCACCGTCACCGAAATCCCGCTTTACGGCGGCGACTGGAAGGAGCGGCTGGCCCAGGTCTCGCCCTCGGGCAAGGTGCCGCTGCTCAAGGTGGACGGCGAGACGATCTGGGACTCGCTGGCCATCTCGGTCTGGGCCGCCGAGCGGTACCCGGACGCCAAACTGTGGCCCGCCGACGCTCACGCGCGGTGGCTGGCGCGCTCGGTGACGTGCGAGATGCACTCCGGCTTCATGGGGCTGCGCACCGAGTGTTCGATGGGGCCCGACGACCAGGGCGTGATCCACACCATGGTCGGCCCCGACCGCGCGCCGCCCCCGACGGGTGAGGCGACCGCCGCCGACGTCCGCCGCTTCGTCGAGATCGTGCGCCAGATGCGCGGCCGCTTCGGCGCGGGCGGCCGCTATCTGTTCGGCGACTGGTCGATCCCCGACGCCTTCTTCACCCCGGTCGCCGCCCGCATTCGGCATTATCAGATCGACCTGGCGGCCCACGGCGACGACGGCACGACCCAGGCCTACTGCGCGGCCCTGCTGGATCAGCCGGAGTTCCACGAGTGGGTCGGATTGGCCACAGCTTCACGTTAACCGCTTCGCCGAACGCCGTTTTAAGGGAACGGCCCCCATCGTGCCGCATTGACGGCGCGAACCCGTCGCGTCCGAACTCTGGAGCTGGACCATGCGCCCGCCGCTCGACCCCCGCAGCGCCTCGCCCGCCATGTCGGCCGGCATGAGCGTGGTCGTGGCCGTGCTGGTCGCCTGCTGCCTCTCCGCGACGCTTCTCGCCAGCCTGATCTGATCTAGAACCGCAGCGTCGGCTGCGCGGGCGCCGGCGGCGTCGGCGCGGGCTGATAGGGCTGTCCCTCGACGCCCGGCACGACGGGCTCCGGCACGAAGTCCAGCGACAACGGCACCCCATCCGCGCCCGACACGATGGCTTCCAGCGTGTTCAGCGGCCGCCCCTGGATGCGCTGATAGATCCAGTAGGCCGCGACGACCTTCTCGACGTAGTCCCGCGCCTGAGGCACGTCGATCGTCTCGATCAGCAGCAGGGGATCGGCGTCCGGTCCCAGCTTGCGGATCGCGCCCAGCATCGGCCCCGGCCCGGCGTTGTAGGACGGCACCACCCGCAGCAGATCGCCCTCCAGCGCCGCCAGTCCCAGCATGCGCAGGATGTAGCCCTGCCCCAGGCGCAGGTTCACGGGCGCCTCCCACAGCCGCTGCGGCTGCTCGACGAAGCCCCGGTCGCCCGTCATCTCCGCCGCCGTGGTCGGCATCACCTGCATCATGCCGTACGCGCCCGCGCTGGAAACGGCGCGCGGATTGAACCCCGTCTCCTTGCGCGCGATGGCGTAGACCAGCGAACGCTCGATGGTGAAGCCGCCTTCGGGCATTACGTCGGGAATGGGGAAGCGGCGCGCGTCGATGCGCTCGGCCTCGCCGTTGCGCGGCGTCAGTTCGGACCGCAGCGCCCGGCCCAGCGCCCGCCACATCAGGGCGTCGTCCGGGTTGCGCGCGTCGCGCCAGCCGCGCGCGTACTCCACCCGCGCGTCGGCGGTGCGGCCGACTTCCAGCAGGGCGACGGTGCGCCGCGCCTGCGGATCGCGCCGCACGAACTCCTGAAGCGCCGCCCCGTCCAGCCCGTCGGGCAGGCCGTCGAACTCCGGCGCCTCGACGCCCGCCGCCGCATAGGCCTGCGGGCCGCCGCCCAGGTTCTCGATCACCGGCTCGATCCCCAGCCGCCGCATCGCGATCTGGCCGTAAAAGGTGGCCGGCCAGCGCGCGGCCAGGCGCAGAAACGGCTCGACCATGTGCGGGCGACCCGCCCGTTCGGCCGCCCGCGACGCCCAGAACGCCGCGCCCGCGCGCACCCAGGCGTCCTCCACGGGGTTTTCCGCCACCCGCTCGAACGCCAGATAGGATTCCTCGAAACGCCCCAGCCGCCACGCCGACAGACCCGCCGTCCACCAGTCGCCGATGGCCACGCCGGTCTCATAGGCGCCGCTCAGGTCGTCGCCGTTGAAGGCGATCCGCGCCGCCTTGCCCGCGTCGGACTCGGCCTCGGAATCCACGCCGCGCGGCCGTCGCGGTTCCGGCGCCCCGTCGGGCCTGCGCCGCATGGCCAGCGCATAGGCGCGCGGCGCCTCTCGCAGGTCGGCGTATTCCTCCAGCCAGGCGCTCAGCTCTTCGAACGTCGCCACGTGGTCGGCGTGGAACAGGCGCTCGAACTCGATCTGACCCAGCAGGATCCGGTCGCCCGCGGCTCGCGCCGTGTCGCGCGCGGCGTCCAGATCGCCGCGCCGCAGGGCGTCGAATGCGCTGGTGTAGCTCAGCCGGTCGGACGGGCTCAGCGCGCTGACCTGAGCCAGGGCGGCGGGCGCGATCGCGGTCAGCGCGGCGGCGCACAGCCCGGCGAGCAGTCGTCTGATCATATGGCGGCCCTCCCCCGAACGGCGCGGCGCGCGTCCCGATCCGGGCCCGCGGCGGCGGTCATGCTCGCTGGACGGCAAGTTGGGCGCCGCCCCCACAGACGATCAGCAAATCCCGTCAGAATGGGGCGGTTTTGAGTCAGTCCGCCGCCTCCAGCCGCACGGCGGTCTCCAGCAGGTCGGCCCAGACGTCGCGCTTGGCCTGCGGCTGACGCAGCAGAAAGGCGGGGTGCAGCGTCGGCATGACGGGCGCCGAAACGTCGCCCTCGGCCAGGCGCCATTCGGCCCAGGCGCCGCGCGCCCGGGTGATGCCCTCGTCAGACTTCAGCACCTGCCGCGCCGCCGCCGCGCCCAGCGTCAGCACCACGCGGGGCCGCACCAGTTCGAAGGCCCGCTCCAGGAGGGGCGCGCACACCGCCTGCTCCTCGACCGTCGGCGTGCGGTTGCCCGGCGGCCGCCAGAAGACCGTGTTGGTGATGAAGGCCTTCTCCGCCAGCCCCGCCGCCTCCAGCATGCGGTCCAGCAGCCGTCCGGCCTTGCCGACGAAGGGCTCGCCCCTGGCGTCCTCGTCGGCGCCGGGGCCTTCGCCCACGACCATCAGCCCGCCCGCTGGATTTCCCCGCGCGAACACGGCCTGCCGCGCGCCCAGCGTAGACAGGGGGCAGCCTTGGAACGCGGTGATCGCCTCGCGCAACTGATCCAGATCCAGCGCCGCAGCGGCCGCTCGACGGGCTTCCGCCACGGCGTCGGCGATCCCCGTCGCGGCGACCGCGCGCATCGGCGTCACCGTGCCCGACGGTCGTGACGCCACAGGCGCCGCCGGCGCGATCGGCCGCAGACGATCGACGGGCGCGTCCTCGAAGCACGCGTCCACGCCCGCGTCGGCCCAAAAGGCCATCAGCGCTTCCACGGCGCGCGAGTCGGACGCGGGGGCCATCATCGGCGTCAGGAGTAAGCCTTGACCGTCCCTGCGTCACCTCCCGATAAGGGTCGAAACTCTCCGGAAACACGAGGACGCGGCCCATGACCGATCAAGAGCGCGAAGGCGGGGCCAAGTCCGCCTGGCAAGACGCGGTGATCGACCGGCTGCCGGCGCTGGAGGCCCTGACCGGCGTCGAGCGCGAGATCATGGAGTACGACGTGGTGATCGTCGGCGCGGGCCCCGCCGGCCTGTCCGCCGCCATCCGCCTGAAGCAGAAGGCCGCCGCGGACGGGAAGGAGATCAACGTCGCGGTGCTGGAGAAGTCGGCCGAGATCGGCGGCCACATCCTCTCCGGCGCCGTCATCGACCCCAAGGCACTGACCGAGCTTTTTCCTGACTGGAAGGCGCGCGGCGCGCCGTTGGAGACGCCGGTCACCAAGGACCGCTTCATGCTGCTGGGCCCGGCCGGTCAGGCCTCGATCCCCATGCCGCTGCTGCCGCCGATCATGCACAACGACGGCTGCTACATCGCGTCGCTGGCCAATCTGACGCGCTGGCTGGGCGAGCAGGCCGAGGCGCTGGGCGTCGAGGTCTATCCCGGCATGGCGGCCAGCCACGTGGTCTGGGAGGAGGAGACCGGCCGCGTGAAGGGCGTCGTCGCCGGCGTCTTCGGCGTCGACCGCGAGGGCAAGCCGACCGACGACTTCCAGCCGGGCCTCGAGCTGCACGGCAAATACGTCTTCATCGCCGAGGGCGTGCGCGGCTCGCTGGCCAAGACCATCATGGCCAAGCACCACCTCTGCGACGCCGCCGAGCCGCAGAAGTTCGGCATCGGCCTGAAGGAGCTGTGGCAGATTCCGGCGGAGAAGCACCAGCCCGGCCTGGTCCAGCACACCACCGGCTGGCCGCTGGACGAAAACACCGGCGGCGGCAGCTTCCTGTACCATTTCGGGGACCGCTACGTGGCGATCGGCTACGTCGTGCACCTGAACTACACGAACCCGTGGCTGTCGCCGTTCGACGAGTTCCAGCGCTTCAAGCACCACCCCGCCATCGCCGAGCATCTGGAGGGCGGCACGCGCATCTCCTACGGCGCGCGCGCCATCACCGAGGGCGGGTTCCAGTCGGTGCCGAAGCTGGCCTTCCCGGGCGGCGCCCTGATCGGCTGCTCCGCCGGCTTCGTGAACGTGCCGCGCATCAAGGGCAGCCACAACGCCATGAAGACCGGCATGATGGCCGCCGACGCCGCCTACGACGCCGTCGTGGCCGGCCGCTCCGGCGACGTTCTGGACGCCTATCAGGCCGCCTACGACGCCAGCTGGGTGGCGAAGGAACTGAAGCTGGTCCGCAACGCCAAGCCCTATCTGTCGAAGTTCGGCACCACGCTGGGCGGGGCGTTCGGCGTCATGGAGATGTGGCTGGGCTCGCTGACGGGGCTGACCGTTCCCTGGACCATGAAGCACGGCAAGACCGACGCCGCATCGACCGGCCTGGCCAAGGATCACAAGCCGATCGCCTATCCCAAGCCGGACGGAAAGCTGTCCTTCGACAAGCTGTCGTCGGTCTTCATCTCGAACACCAACCACGCAGAGGACCAGCCGGCACACCTCAAGCTGCTGGACCCGTCCATCCCGATCCGGGTCAACCTGCCTAAGTACGGCGAGCCCGCGCGCCTGTACTGCCCGGCGGGCGTCTATGAGGTGCTGTACGACGAGGACGGCGTCTCCAACGCGCGCTTCCAGATCAACGCCCAGAACTGCGTCCACTGCAAAACCTGCGACATCAAGGATCCGTCCCAGAACATCGTCTGGACCACGCCAGAGGGCGGCGGCGGGCCGAACTATCCCAACATGTGACGACCGGCGCGGGAGCGGCCTTGCGAATGCCGTCGAAAGCCGGTTCGGTGGGCGCATGACCGCGCGCGCCCTGCTCCTCGCCTTCGCCTCGACCATGATTCTGGGCGGCGCTGCCCGCGCGCAGGAGGCGGAGCCGGCTCAGGCGCCGACCGTCCCGCCGGTCGTCGCCGTTCCCGAGGTCTGGGCGCCGGTGCCCGTCGATCAGGACGGCCGCTCCGCCTACGGCCTGTTCCTGGCCGGGCGCCTCGCCACGGCGCGCGGCGACGCGAGCGACGGCGCGATCTATTTGCGGCAGGCCCTGCTGCTGGCGCCGGAGCAGACCGCCATCCGCGATCAGGCGTTCGCCGCCAACCTTCTGGGCGGCGACCTGGGCTTCGCCGGCCGCATCACCCCCGACGGCGAGGGCGTGCCCGCCTTGGTGACCGAGGTCGGCCGTCTGGTCACCGTGGTCCAGGCGCTGGATCGCGGCGACGCGCGCGGCGCCCTGGCGACCATAGACGCCCGGCCCATCGAGCGTCCCCACGCGCGCGCAGGCCGGCTACTGACGCCGTGGCTGGCGGCCGGCGCGGGCGACTGGACCCGCGCCCTGGCGCCCGCGCCGGCCTTGGGGCCGGATTCCACCGCCCTGTTCCTGCACGCCGATCGCGCGCGTCTGCTGGAGATGCGCCGTCGCAACGAAGACGCCGAAGTTGAGTGGAAGGCCGTCACCGCCGTCGGTCTGGGGCGTCGCCTATTCGCCCTGGACTACGGGGCGTTTCTTGAGCGTCGCGGTCGGCGCGACGAGGCCGTGGCCCTGTACGACGCCGTCATGGCCGAGGGGAACGTCGACGGCCGCTTCCCTCTGGCGCGCGCCCGTGCGGCGTCGAGGGGGCGTCCGCCGGCGATGGGCGACCTGAAACAGGGCGCCGCCGATGCCCTGACCGCCGCCGCGCTGCAGGCCGGCGCCGACGGCCAGCACGAGTTCGCCGCCGTTTACCTACGACTGTCGCAGGACCTGGCGCCGTCGGACCTGACCCTGGTCAATCTCGGCGACTCGCTGATGCAGGCCGGGCTGGAGGGCGCGGGCCGCGACGCCATGGCTGGGGTCACCGGCTCCGATCCCGCCCTCTACGCCTCCGCCCAGATGGCCATCGGCGAAAGCCTGACGCGCGAAGGGCAGGGCGAGGCCGCCGCCGAGGCGTTTTCGCGCGCCGTCGCCGCCGCGCCGCGCGCCCAGGACGCCGCCTTGGCCTTCGCCAGCAGCCTGAACGACCAGAACCGCCACGCCGAGGCTCTGGCCGTGCTCGAAGGGCCGGCCTTCGCCGACGGGTCTTCCGTGGACGCGCTGACGCAGCGCGCCGTGTCGCTGCGCGCTCTGGGGCGGGAGCCGGAGGCGGAGGCCGCGCTGCGCGTCGTGCTGGACGCCGAGCCGGAGAACGCCGCCGCCCTGGCGCTTCTGGGCGGACTTTGGCTTGACGCGCGGCGAGTGGAGGAAGGCGCCGCCCTGATCGCCCGCGCCGCCGCCGCCGCTCCCGACGACGCGTCGGTCCAGGGGGCCCTGGGCTGGTCCCAGTTCCGCCAGGGCGATTTCGACGCGGCGGTGACGACGCTGGAAGCCGCGGTCGACGCCCGGCCCGCCGATCCCGTGGTCAGCGACCACCTCGGGGACGCCTACTGGCGCGTGGGTCGCGAGCGCGAGGCGCGCTTCATGTGGCGGCGCGCCCTCAGCCTGACGCCCGCCTCGGCGCTGCAGGCCCGGCTGGAGCGGAAGCTGGACGTCGGTCTCGACGCCACCGCGACCGGAGGCTGAGTTCATGCGCCTGCGGGCCTTCGCCCCGGCCAAGATCAATCTGTTCCTGCACGTCGCGCCGCCCCGCGACGACGGCAAACACCCACTGGCCGGTCTGAGCGTCTTCGCCGACGTGGGCGACGTCCTGACGCTCGAAACGGACGGCCCGCCCGGCCTGCGCGTGGTCGGCCCCCTGGCGGCGGGCGTGCCGACGGGATCCGAGAACCTGGTGCTGAGGGCGCTGAGGGCGTTCGGCGCGGAGACGGGCGTCGAAACCGCCTCGCTCGCCTTGACGCTGGACAAGCGCCTGCCGGCCGCGTCGGGCATCGGCGGCGGCACGTCCGACGCCGGGGCCGCCCTGCGCTTGGCGGGCGCCGCGTTCGCCCCCGTCCTGCCCGACGCGGTTCTCGTGCAGATCGCCCGCGATCTCGGCGCCGACGGGCCCATGTGCCTGTTCCCGCGCGTGGCATGGACCGAGGGGCTGGGCGAGCGATTGACGCCCGAGCCGCGCCTGCCGGACTTGCACGCCGTCCTGGTCAATCCCGGCGTGCCGATCTCCACCGGCGCCGTGTTCGCCGCCTACGATCGCGACCCGTCGGGCGACGCGCGCCTGCCCGGACCGCCGCCGGACTGGTCGCGGCCCGCCGTGCTCGACTGGCTGGCCGCCCAGCGCAACGACCTCCAGTCCGTCGCGTGCCGCCTCACCCCCGAGGTGACGGAGGCCTTGACCGCGTTGCGGGCCGATCCCGACGTAAGGCTCGTCCGCATGAGCGGCTCGGGCGCCACCGTGTTCGGCTTGGTGGAAGGTCCCGAGGCCGCATGCGCCGTCGCCGAACGGCTGGCCCAAGCCCGTCCGGAATGGTGGATCGCTCCCGCCGCGCTCGGCGACCGAATGGCCGACGCCGCGCCGACCGTGGCGGTTTAGCGGCGCCGGCCAGACCAACCCGCCCCATTCGCGCCGCGCACGGGGCGAAGCCGAGGTCATGTCGTGCCGACGCGCCGTCGCCCGGAACGGACCGCGCCGTCGCCGCATTGCCCGACCACCCTCCCGCTCAAGAGGGGGCCGCCGTCGCTCCTCCCCGAGCGGTCGGCCACGTTCAACTCTCGAAGGAGAACGACATGATGAAGACACGTCTGATGACCGCCGCCGCCGCCGTGGCCTTGTTCGCCGCGCCCGCGGCCTTCGCCCAGGAAGCCCCGGCCGCCGAAACGACCGCCGCCGTCGCCGCCGAGGCCGGCAGCGTCGTGGCGACCCTGCGCGCCGACGGCCGCTTCACCACGCTATTGTCCGCTCTGGACGCCGCCGAACTGACCGCCGTGCTGGAGGCTCAGCCCGCCGTCTCGATCTTCGCCCCCACGGACGAGGCCTTCGCCGCCCTGCCGGAGGCCGAGCGCACGCGCCTGCTGGACCCGGCCAACAAGCAGGAGCTGCGCGACCTGCTGCTCTATCACGTCATCGCCGCCGACGTGTCGTCCAGCCAGATCACCGGCGCGCGCGGCGGCGTCCCCACCGCGTCGAACGGCGCCCAGGTTCTGCTGGACGGCACCGGCGACGCCATCAAGATCGACGACGCCACGGTGGTCACCGCCGACATCGACGCCTCGAACGGCGCGATCTTCGCGATCGACAAGGTGCTGACCCCGTCGACAAGCCAGGCCGGCATGGGCGACGAGGAGCCGATGGCCCCCGTCGAGGCGGCTGAGCCCGCCGCGGTGACCGAAGCCCCCACCGCCGAGATCGTCGCGCCGCCCGCGCCCGAGGTCGCCCCGACGGCTCCGGCGGAGTCCACCCCGACCGCCTCGCCCGCGGGCGAGGCCCAGGACGAGGCGCCGACCGACCCTCAGGCCTGACGCCTTGAAGGCCCGTCGTCCTCGGGCCCTCGGTTGAGTTGAGAAGCGGCGGGCCCTATCAGGGTCCGCCGTTTCCGCATGCGCGCTCCAGAGGTCCCGTGGCCGCCGACAGACCCCTCTCGTTCCAGGACCTGATCCTGACGCTCCAGCGCTACTGGGGCGCCCAGGGCTGCGCCCTGCTGCAGCCGTATGACGTCGAAGTCGGCGCCGGCACCCTGCATCCCGCCACGGTCCTGCGCGCGCTCGGCCCGCGGCCCTGGAAGGCCGCCTACGTCCAGCCCAGCCGTCGCCCGGGCGACGGCCGCTATGGCGAAAATCCCAACCGTCTCCAGCATTATTACCAATTCCAGGTCATCCTGAAGCCGAACCCGGAGAACCTGCAGCAGCTCTACCTCGGCTCGCTTGAGGCGATCGGCATCGACCCGAAGCTGCACGACGTGCGCTTCGTCGAGGACGACTGGGAGAACCCCACCGTCGGCGCCTGGGGCCTGGGGTGGGAGGTCTGGTGCGACGGCATGGAGGTGACCCAGTTCACCTATTTCCAAGGCGTCGGCGGCATCGAGGTCGACGTCGTGTCGGGCGAGCTGACCTACGGTCTGGAACGCCTGGCCATGTACGTGCAGGGCGTCGACAACGTCTACGACCTGCGCTTCAACGACGAGGGGCTGACGTACGGCGAGGTCTTCCTGGAGAACGAGCGCCAGCAGTCGGAGGCCAATTTTCACGGCTACGACGTCGACGGTCTGAAGCGCCGGTTCGAGGACATGGTGGCCGAGGTCGGCCGCCTGCTGGAGATGCGCGGCCCGCAGGACCAGAAGCTGGTCCTGCCCGCCTATGACCAAGTGCTGAAGGCGTCGCACCTGTTCAACCTGATGGACGCCCGCGGCGCCATCGCCGTCGCCGAACGCCAGAGCTACATCGGCCGCATCCGCGACCTCTGCAAAGCCTGCGCGACCGAGTGGGTCGAGCAGGAAAGGGCGCGCGCGTGAGCGACGACCGCGTCGTCTCGCTGACGTCCCGCCGCGCGGAGCCGAAGCCGCCGCTGGGCGCCTGTCTGGTCTTCGCCAACGACCGGCTGCGCATGCCGATGGAGATGGGCGCGACTTGCCCCGTCTGGACTGTCGACGATCTGGAGGCGACCCCCACCGGCCGCGACGCGCCCGTGCCCGTCCACGCCCGCTTCGGCATGATCGACCATTCGCCCGACGGCACGACCGGTCGCGTGTCCGAAGGCGAATTCGGCCTGACCGCCGACCTCTATTTCGAACGCGAGATCTTCGCCCTGCTGCAGGGCGCGGCCCTGTCGGCCTCTCCGCTGACGCTGTTCGTCACCTTCTCGGCGTCGAACGGCGCGCCGCCCACCCTGATGCTCGCCGTCGAGCGCCGGACCGCCTGATGCCCCAACTCCTCCTCGAACTGTTCTCCGAAGAGATCCCCGCCCGGATGCAGGCGGGCGCCGCCCGCGATCTGGAGCGGATGGCGACCGACCGGCTGAAAGCCGCCGGCCTCAGCTTCGACGCCCTGACCACCTATGCCGGCCCGCGCCGCCTGACGCTGGTCGTCGACGGCCTGCCCGCCGCCACGCCCGACCGCGAGGAGGAGCTGAAGGGGCCCAAGGCCACCGCGCCCGAGCAGGCGCTGGAAGGCTTCCTGCGCAAGACCGGCCTGACCCGCGACCAGCTGGTCGAGCGGGACGGCGTCCTGTTCGCCGTCATCAGCCAGAAGGGCCGAGCGACCGCCGACCTGATCCCCGCCATGGTCGACGAGATCGTGCGCGGCTTCCCCTGGCCCAAGTCGATGCGCTGGGGCACGGGCACGCTGCGCTGGGTCCGCCCGTTGAAGCGGATCGTCTGCCTGTTCGACGGGGCCGTCGTGCCGTTCGACGTGGACGGCATCCCGTCCGGCGACGTCACCGAGGGCCACCGCTTCCTCGGCTCCGGCAAGCCGTTCGTGGTCAAGGACTTCGCCGACTATCGGCAGAAGCTGGAGCGCGAGTTCGTCCTGCTGGACGTCGCCGACCGCAAGCTGCGCATCCTCGAGGGCGCCAAGGCCGCCTGCGCCGCGCGCGGCCTGACCCTGGTGGATGACGACGGCCTGCTGGACGAGGTCGCCGGCCTGGCTGAATGGCCCACGCCGATCATGGGCGACATGGACCCCGCCTTCCTCGACCTGCCGCCCGAGGTGGTCCGCCTGTCGATGAAGGTGCACCAGAAGTATTTCGCCGTTTCTCTCACCCCGCAGAGCGGGGGGAGTACACCCGAAGGGGGGGAGGGGGGCGGCCACACGCGCCGTCTGGCCCCGCACTTCGTCGTCGTCGCCAACGTCGAGGCGACCGACGGCGGCAAGGCGCTGGCCGCCGGCAACGGCCGCGTCCTGTCCGCCCGCCTGAACGACGCCCGCTTCTTCTGGGACGAGGACCGCAAGACCGGCTTCGACGCCTGGCTGAAGAAGCTGGAAGGCGTCACCTTCCACGCCAAGCTGGGCACCATGGCCGAGCGCGTCGACCGCATCGCCGCCCTGGCCCGCGAGATCGCCCCGCTGGTGGGCGCCGATCCGGATCAGGCGGAGCGCGCCGCTCGCCTCGCCAAGGCCGATCTGGCCTCCGGCATGGTCGGCGAGTTCCCCGAACTGCAGGGGATCATGGGCGGCTACTACGTCAGAGCCCTTCCCCTCGAGGGGGAAGGGTTGGGATGGGGTGGAACCGCCGATGTTTCCGCTGACGCGCGGAAGACTCCGTCCGCGTCCCCCGCGCGCGACCTACGAAAGCCTGCCTCCACCCCCACCCAACCCTCCCCCCTCGAGGGGGAGGGCTTGCGGGATCGGCTGGCCGACGCCATCCGCGACCACTACCGGCCGCAGGGCCCCTCCGACGCCGTCCCGACCGCGCCCCTGACGGTCGCCGTGGCCCTGGCCGACAAGCTGGACACGCTGGTCGGCTTCTTCGCCATCGACGAGAAGCCTACCGGCTCCAAGGACCCCTTCGCCCTCCGCCGCGCCGCGCTGGGCGTGATCCGGCTGGTGCTGGAGAATGAGGTGCGCGTGTCGCTCGCCTTGGAGATTCAGGAACACGCCTCTCAGCGCTTGGCCGAAGAAGTTCCGCTCCACGGCATCACCGCTGATCAGGTTCAGGAACGCCCCTTTGATGACTTCCGCAGTTCGTTGGAGGTGAAGGACCAAGCCCTACTGGGTCTGAAGTACGATCGATCCGGCGTGGTGACTGCCCTCGTGACGGATGCCGATCCGCTCGACCTCCTCGCCTTCTTCGCCGACCGGCTGAAGGTCCTCCTCCGCGATCAGGGCAAGCGCCACGACCTCGTCGACGCCGTGTTTGCGCTGGGCGACGACGACCTGGTCCGCATCGTGCGGCGGGTCGAGGCGCTGGACGGCTTCCTGGCCACCGACGACGGGGCCAACCTGCTGGCCGGGCACCGCCGCGCCTCCAACATCCTCAAGGCCGAGGCGAAGAAGGGCGAGGTTCCCACGGGCATGGTCCAGACCGGCCTGCCGAACCAGCCGGCCGAGGAAACCGCGCTGGCCTTCGCCGCCGCCGCCGCGCAGGCCGCCGTGGATCAGGCGCTGGAGGCCGAGGACTTCGCCGCCGCCATGCGCGCCCTGTCGGCCCTGCGCGCGCCCGTCGACGCCTTCTTCGAGGCCGTGCTGGTCAACTCCGACGTCCCCGCCGAACGCGACAACCGCCTGAAGCTGCTCGGCCAGATCCGCGTCGTCATGGGCCGCGTCGCCGACTTCGACCGGATCGCGGGGTAGGGCGACGTCGTCCTTCTCCCCTTGCGGGAGAAGGTGGCCTCGCGAAGCGAGGTCGGATGAGGGTCGCTCAGGCGGGACCGGTCAACGATCGCCCGGTCGCGCCCAAAATCGCCGCGAACACCTCGTGCGCGCGGTTCTCGATCTGCGAGTTTGGAAACCTCAGCACGCGAAAGTTCTGGTCGTTCAGCCACGCGTCGCGCTCAGCGTCATGCACAGCACGATCTGCATGGTGTGGCCCATCCGCCTCGACGATCAGCCGATGGCGCATGCAGACGAAGTCAGCGACATAGCGTCCGAGCACGACCTGACGCCTGAACTTCAGATTTTCTAATCGACGATCCCTGAGAAGTTTCCAGAGTCGGCGCTCCTGCACCGAAGGTGAGCGGCGCATCTCGTGTGCCCGATCGTGCAGCCAGTCGTTCGACACCTGCGCGACCCCTCATCCGTCAGGCTTCGCCTGCCACCTTCTCCCGCAGGGGGAGAAGGAAGCAAGTCGGAAGGCAGTCGATCACCGCGCCAGGTCGTACACCCCGGTCACGTCGATCCGCACGGTCAGCTCGCCCGGCGAAACCGAGGTCGCGTCCATGGCCACCGCGCCGCGCGCGTACATCGGCATCGGCGGCACGGGCGCCGGCACGTAGCCGCCGCCTTCCGTCAGGCTGCGAATGCCGCCCAGCGGCACGCCGAGGGCGTCGGCGTACAGCGCCGCCTTCTGCTGCAGCGCCCGCACGGCCAGGCGGCGCGCCTCGTTCTCGGCGCCCGACGGGTCCTTCAGGCCGAAGCCGATGCCGTCGATCTGGTTGACGCCGGCGGCGACCACGGCGTCCACCACCTGGCCGGTGCGGGCCAGATCCTCGACGCGCACGGTGACGCGGTTCGACGCCTGATAGCCGCGCAGCCGCGGCGGGTTGTTCTCGACGTAGTCGTACTGCGCCGACAGGTTCAGGCCCGAGGTCTGGACCAGGCGCGCGTCGATGCCGGCGCGACGCAGGGCGGCGGTCACCTCGG
Source organism: Afipia felis (assembly GCA_943371835.1). GTDB lineage: Bacteria > Pseudomonadota > Alphaproteobacteria > Caulobacterales > Caulobacteraceae > Brevundimonas. Next base: position 54,074 of record CALRWJ020000018.1, read on the forward strand.
CCATGCGCGCGGCGTTTTGGGCCATAGCCTCCTGCGCGGTCGGCGCCTCGGTCACGACGCCGAAGCTGACGGTCGCCATGTCGGGCGCCACCTTCACCTCGCCATAGGCCGACAGCGTCAGCGCCGGGCGGTCCACCACGGCCTGCACCACCACCGGAGCGCCGCCGTCGGGCTGCGACTGGGCCAGGGCGGCCGGTGCGAAGGTCAGGGCGGCCAGGGCGGCGCCCAGAGCGAGGGTCTTGCGGGTCATTCAGAGAGCTCCGGAGAGAGAGTTGCGAACGGCCCAACCTTGGCCGTCCCGTCCTGAACCGGAGCGTCGCGACACGGTGCAGGTTCCGTTCATCGGGATGAAAAGGCAGCGAGGAATGAGGCCACTGGAGGTCTCCCTTGCGGGAGAAGGTGGCCTCGCGAAGCGAGGTCGGATGAGGGGACTCACAAATGGGGCCGGCTCAGCGCGCTCGGAACCGTCGGCGCGACCCCTCATCCGTCGACCCTGCGGGTCGCCACCTTCTCCCACAAGGGGAGAAGGAACGATGTGGTTGGCCTCCGTTGCGCGTCCTGCTACCCCACGGTCCCGCGCGGCGGGCCCGTAGCTCAATGGTTAGAGCCGACCGCTCATAACGGTCTGGTTGCAGGTTCGAGTCCTGCCGGGCCTACCGCCGCCGGCGACCGTCGTACCAGCGGTCGTCGCCGTAGACGCTGCGGTCGTCGATGTAGCCGCCGTCGCGCGTGTAGTAGCCGTAGCCGTCCTTGTAGGCGTCGTACCCCTGCAGCGTGTAGCCGTAGTCCTGGTACGGATAGCCCATCAGGCCCTCGTCCTCGGCGTACCAGCTGCGCGGATACGAGCCGTAGACGCATTCCCAGCCCTGACCGCCGGTCCAGTAGGGTTCGTACCGGCCGCGATAGCGCTCGCGGAAGCGCGCGCGGCACAGCGAGTTGGAGAAGACGCGGTTGCCCGACGCCTCCACCGACGCGCGCGGCTCGGCATAGATCACCTCGCGCACGCCGACGAAGGTGTTGTCGGTCACCACCGCCCGGCCCGAGGCGGCGGCCAGGCCCAGGGTGTCGGCCACCACGCGCGTGCGGTTCAGCGTCAGCTCGCCGTTGTAGAGCACCACGCCCTTGTCGGCGCCGCAGATCTTGCTGTCCTCGACCTTCACCGAGGCGCCCTCGATCGCCACGCCCTCGACGTAGCCGCAGATCTTGCTGTTGGTCACCTCGACGCGGCCGTAGTCGCGGCCCGACCGCACCACCAGGCCCAGGCTGCGCGGGCCGAAATTGTTCGGCGCGCCCACGCCCTTCAGCGTGGAGGTGGAGATCAGCACCGTCTGCCCCGCGCCCGGCGTCACCTCGATGCCCGACTGGGCGTTGAACAGCGCCAGGTCATAGGCCGTCAGGGACGCGCCGTCGGCGACGATGCCGGGGCTGACCGTCTGGGCGTCGATCACGGCGTTGCGGATGTCCAGCAGGCCGCCGTCCAGATAGATCGCCGCTTCGTCCCCCACGTGGCGGAAGCCGACGCGGTTCATCTCGATCTGGGCGTTGTAGCCGACCACGCAGGCGGCGTCCCCGGCGTGGGGCGAGGTGAAGATCACGTCGCGCACGGACACGCGCACGCCCGCCGCCACCGTCATGCAAGGCAGGCCGTCCGGAGCCTGCAGGGTGATGTCCGGGTTGCGGTCCCAGTCGCGCGGGTCGAAGCCGCCTTCGCCCAGGATGGTCATCGGTTTGTCGACGTTCAACCAGCCGACGCACGGCCCCCCGCGCGCCCGCAGGATCAACGTCCCGCCCGGCCGCACGCGGCGCACGGCGTTCTCCACCGCCCCGGTGCCCGAGTTGCCGCCGCAGTCGACCAGGACCACCTCTTCGGTTCCGCCCGGACCGATCGGCCCCGGATAGCCGGGATAGCCCGGATAGCCGTAGCCCGGTCCCCGGTCGTGACCGCCGCGGTTCCAGCGCCGGTGCGTCGTGCGGCGGGTGGAGCTGCGCGTCGGCGGGTCCAGCAGGATGCCGAAGTTCGGGCGCGTCGTGCTCTCCACGCGCGCGGCGTCCTGCGCGACGGCGGTCTCCGGCGCCAGCGACAGGCCCAGTCCCGCGGCGATGAGGGCCGAGACGGCGACGGCGGTGCGGCGAAAGGCGGTGCGGGTCATCGGGGGCGCCCTCCTATCGGCGCTGCTGAGAGCGGGACACCTGGGCCAGGACGGCCTGCAGGCGGGAGGCGGACGGCGCGAACCCGGCCAGCGCCGAGTCGATCCTCAGGACCACGGCCTGGGCCTTGTCCTGGTCGGCCACGCCGCCGACGCCCAGGGCGAAATAGGACGACAGGGCGAACTTGGCCTCGGGGCTGCCCTGGCGCGCGGCCTCCTCGAACCAGTGATAGGAGCGGGCGTAGTCGATCGGCACGCCGATGCCCTCGGCGTACATGACCGCCAGCACCAGCTGCGCCTCCGACGAGCCGTTGACCGCCGCCAGCTGTATGGCGCGCACGCGCTCCAGCAGCGACAGCCGCCCGTCCATCGGATGGCCCAGCGTGGCCTCCAGGCTCTCGATCTCGCGCTTGGACAGCTGCGTCGGCTGGCTGGCGGCGATCTCCGAGATGCCGAGATAGCGCAGCGCCCGGCCCACGTGGATGAACGGCAGCTCGACGATCCGGCCCGTCGCATACTCCCACGCTTCGCCGCGCGGCCGGCTCTCGTCGGAGAAGGGCACGCCCGACTGCGGCGCGGTGTTGGGATAGAATTCGAACGGCGGCACCCACTGGCGCGCCTTGGCCTCGACGAAGCGGCCGTACTGCGTCCGGTTCGGGCTGGAGCGCTCGAAGTCCTTAAGCAGCACGTACGACCCCACGTCGCCCGTCTGCACGGCCAGATAGTTGTACAGATAGGCGTCCACGTCGTTGCGGCGGAACAGCCCCGTCGCCCCGGTCAGGCCGTCGCGCCCGTTGCCCCGGCGGCCCCAGGCCTCGCGGCCCTGCGGGTTGTCCTGCGGTTCGCCGAACGGGCCGTACAGGCCGTCGTGCAGCCGGGCCAGGGTGCGGAAGCCGGGCGCGTCCTGGGTCGATAGGATGTAGATCACGCGGTCGCGCACCGCCTCCTGCTCCTCCAGCGTCATCCGCGACAGGGTGCGGTTCAGCCGGCGATAGGCCGAGGCGCGCTCGTTGGCGCGGCAGTCGTCATAGCGCGACAGCGGCCGCCAGCCGCCGAACGGCCCGCGGTTGACGCGGTTGATCGGCGCGAACCCTTCCTCGTTGGCCAGCGCCATCGACAGCCACGTCGCGCTCTCGATCGGATCCTCGATGTTCTTGTCGGTCGCGCGCTCGGCGGCGTAGCGAGAGCCCAGCTCCAGCTGGGCGAAGAAGTCGCCGCGGAAGGCCGCCTTGCGCAGCACGCGCAGCCCGCGCTCCTGATCGTTGAACTCCGCGCCGGTCAGCGCCGCCGGACGCGGGCATCCTTCGTCGGCGCTCCCGGTGACGCGGCGGAAGAATCCCGGCGTCTCGGCGCGGTCGCCGCACGCGGCCATGGCCAGAAGGGCGGCGATCAGCAGCACGCCCACCACGGCCATGCCGATCGCGCGGCCGGGTCCGCGACGGTCGCGTTCGCGCTCTGGGACGCCGCGCTCAGCCATGTTTCCCCTCGTCCCCCAACGCCGACACGACCCGCAGGCCGTTAACCATTTCCCAAACCGAGCCGACGGTCCAGTGAACTTAGCGATATGGTTAACGCACAAAAACGACGAAGCGTTGCCGCAGGACGGCCGCAATATGTCAAAAGACGCGCAACACTTTGAAGAAGCTAGACGGTTCGCCCACAAGGCGAAGCTGGCGCTCGCCCACCGCCGCCCCCATCTGACCGCCTCCACGCCGGAGACCGCCATGTCCTACGTCGCCCGCGACGACCGCCCCGCCGACAAGACCGCCCGTTACGCGGAAGTCGAGGAAGAGATTCTGGCCGTGCTGGACGGCGAATCGAATCGCGTCGCGCGCATGGCCACGGTCGCCTCCATGCTGGCCGACGCCTTCGACGCCTATTTCTGGACGGGCTTCTACGTCGTCGATCCCGACACGCCGGGCGAACTGGTGGTGGGCCCGTACCAGGGCACGCTGGGCTGCCTGCGCATCCCCTTCGGCCGGGGCGTTTGCGGCGCCGCGGCGGCGACCGGCGAGACGCAGGTCGTCGAGGACGTCCACGCCTTCCCCGGCCACATCGCCTGCGATTCGCGCTCGGCCAGCGAGATCGTCGTGCCCGTGCGCGACGCTTCGGGCGTCCTGATCGCCGTGTTCGACGTCGACGCCACGGTCCCCGCCGCATTCGACGCCGCGGACGCCCAGGCGCTGGAGCGTCTGCTGACCCGGGTGTTCGCCGCCGGTTGATCCGGCGCGCCCGGGGCCTATGGTCCCGCCTCGAACCCGGGAGCCCGCCATGGAAAACAGCGTTGTCGTCATCACCGGGGGGCAGGGGGCCCTGGGCTCGGCCGCCGCCGATCTGGCGCGCGCGCAGGGCTGGACCGTCGCCCTGATCGACCACGCGCCCGGCGATTCCGACGCCGACGGCGTCCTGACCCTCGGCGGCGTCGACCTGACCGACGCGGAGCAGGCCAGGGCCGCCATGAGCCGCGTCGCCGACCGCTTCGGCCGCATCGACGCGCTTCTGAACATCGCCGGCGGCTTCGTCTGGCAGACGACCGAGGCCGACGATCCGGCGCACGAGAAGATGTTCCGCCTGAACGTCTTGACCTGCCTGCACGCCACGCGCGCGGCCCTGCCTTGGCTGAAGAAGGCCGCCGAGGGCCGCGTGGTCAACGTCGGCGCGAACGGCGCGCTCAAGGCCGAGGCCGGCATGGGCGCCTATGCCGCGTCCAAATCGGGCGTGCACCGACTGACCGAGGCGCTGGCGAAAGAACTCAAGGACTGCCGCGTCACGGTCAACGCCGTCCTGCCGTCGATTCTCGACACGCCCCAGAACCGCAAGGACATGCCGGACGCCGACCCGTCCGACTGGGTCGCCCCGCGCGATCTGGCCGCCGTCATGCTGTTCCTCGCCTCCCCGGCGTCGCGCGCCGTCCGCGGGGCGCTGATCCCCGTCACGGGCCGCGTGTGATGCTCAGGGCGCGCAGCGTCCTGTTCCTGCCCGCCTCCAACCCTCGCGCGGTGGAGAAGGCGCGGACGCTGGACTGCGACGTCGCCGTTCTCGATCTGGAAGACGCCGTCGCGCCCGAGGCCAAGTCGGAGGCCCGCGACGCCGCGGTTCAGGCCGTGCGCTCGGGCGGCTTCGCGCCCCGCCTTGGCGTGCGCGTCAACGGCCCGGGCACGCCGTGGCATGACGACGACATGGCGGCTCTCGCCGACGCCGGCTGCGGCCTGATCGTCCTGCCCAAGGTCGAGGACGCCGTCACCGTCGTCCGCGCAGCGTCGGGCGCGAGCCTGATCGCCATGATCGAGACGCCCGCCGCCCTGTTCCGCCTTCCGCAGATCGCCGGCGCCCATCCGGCCCTCGCCGCCCTCATGTTCGGCGTCAACGACCTGGCCGCAGCGCTGGGCACGGGCGCGTCCGACGATCGCGAGCCGCTGAAGACCTGGCTGGCCGCCGTCGTCGCCGCCGCCCGCGCGCACGGGATCGCCGCCGTCGACGGCGTCTACAACCGCTTTCAGGACGACGACGGCTTCGCCCGCGAGTGCGCGCAGGGCGCGCTCTACGGCTTCGACGGAAAGAGCCTGATCCACCCGCGCCAGATCGCGCCCGCGAACGCCGCCTTCTGCCCGTCGGCCGAATCCGTCGCTCGCGCCCGCGCCGTCGTCGCCGCCTTCGACGCGCCGGACGCGCGGGGCAGGGGGGCGGTGTCGCTGGATGGCGAGATGGTCGAGCGCCTGCACCTCGACGCCGCGCGCCGCACCCTGGCGAAAGCGGGCGAGTGACGACCGCGCGGCCCGCCTGGGCCTGCACGCCCGGCCTGCTCGGCCTGCGCCATCGCCGGGCCCTGCTGCCGGAACACGCCTTCCGCGCCCTCCCGGGACCGGAGGTGAAGGCCGTGCTGGGCTGGGGCATGAAGCCGTCGTCGGCGCCCGGCCGCGCCTGGGCGCGCCTGACCGGACTGCCCTACGTCTCGCTGGAGGACGGCTTCCTCCGCTCCGTCGGCCTGGGCGAGGCTGGGACGCCGTCGATGTCGCTGATCGTCGATCCCCTGGGCGCTTACTACGACGCCGCGCGCGGATCGGTGATCGAAGGGACGATCGCCGGCACCGCCACCCGCGCCGAACGTCTGCGCGCGCGTGCCCTCATGGAGAGCGCCGTCGCCCACGGCCTGTCCAAGACCAACCTCGGCCGCCAGCTCGACCCGGCGATCCTCCGGCCCGGCCGCCGCGTCCTGATCGTCGATCAGACCGCCGGTGACGCGTCCATCCCGCTGGGTCTCGCCGGCGCCTGGAGCTTCGCCCGCATGCTGAGCGCCGCGCGTCAGGACGAGGCGGGCGCCCAGCTGATCGTCAAGCGCCACCCCGCCGTGGCCGCGGGCCTGAAGCGCGGCTGCCTGGATTTGTCCGACGCCGCCGACCTGACCGTGGTGGACGACGTGCGCGCCGCCGACCTTCTGGACGCCGTCGACGCGGTCTACGTCGTCACCAGCGGCCTGGGGTTCGAGGCCCTGTGGCGGCGCCTGCCCGTCCGCGTCTTCGGCGCGCCCTTCTACGCCGGCTGGGGTCTGACGCAGGACGACATGACGCCGCCCAGGCGCGGCGTCCCCCGCGCGATCGAGGACGTCGTGCACGCGACCATGATCGCCCACGGCCGCTGGGTCGATCCCGTCACCGGTCTGGCCTGCACGCCCGAGGAGGCCGTCGCGCGCCTCGCCGCGCTGACCCGCCGCGCGCGTCGTCTTGAAGGCCCCTGGCACGCCGTGGGCTTCACGCCCCCGAAGCGGGGCGCGGTGCGGCGACTGCTCAATGCGCCTCACCAAATCCTCACCCGTAGGGGGAGGGGGACCGCTGAGGGCGAAGCCCGACGGGGTGGAGGGGGACCGATCTCCGACGCAGATCTCGGAGATGGAACTTCCGCGCGCGCGGCTGCCCCCCGCCACCGCCTGCGGCGGTCCCCCTCCCCCAATGGGGGAGGATTGCAGTTCCACCCCACCGCCGCCGCTGCCGCCTCCGCGGCCGCGGCGGAGGGCGGGCGCCTCGTCGTCTGGGCGGGGCGCGAGCCGGACGATCTGGCCGCCCGGGCCGACGCCGCAGGCCTGCCCCTGTTCCGGATGGAGGACGGCTTCCTCCGTTCACGCGGCCTGGGCTCGGACTTCACTCCCGCCCTTTCGGCGGTGCTGGACGCGACGGGCATCCACTACGACCCGTCGCGCCCGTCGGACCTCGAGATCCTGATCCAGTCCGGCGTCTCCGCCGCCGACCGTGCGCGCGGGGCGGCGCTGCGGGCGCGGATCACGGCCGCCGGTCTCAGCAAGTACAATCTCGGCGGCGCCGCCCCGCCCGACTGGCCGAAGGACCGCGAACGCATCCTCGTTCTCGGTCAGGTCGAGGACGACCGCTCCGTCCTGCTGGGCTGCCGGGACGTCCGCACCAACGCCGCCCTGCTGACCGAGGTCCGCCGTCTGAACCCCGACGCCTTCCTGATATGGCGCGACCACCCCGACGTCCGCGCGGGAAATCGGATCGGCGCCCTGCCGCCCGGCGTCGCCGCCCTGGCCGACGCCCGCGCCGACGATCTGGACGTGTCCGCCTGCATCGATGCGGCCGACGCCGTGGCGGTGATGACCTCCACCGCCGGGTTCGAGGCGTTGATGCGGGACAGGCGCGTGCTGACCTTCGGCCGTCCCTTCTACGCCGGGTGGGGCCTGACGCAGGATGCCCTGCCGATCCCGCGCCGCACCGCGCGTCCGACGGTCGACGATCTGGTCGCCGCCGCCCTGATCCTGCACCCGCTCTACGTCGCGCCCAACGGCGTCCCGTGCGAGGCGGAGGACGTCGTCGCCGCGCTGGAAGCCGCGCCTCCGCAGCGCGCTCGATCCCGTCTGACGCGCGCCCTCACGACCGCCCTCGACCGGCGTTCGCCACCGGCCTATTGAAAGTCCTCAAAGACAACGAGGGTCGGCGGGGGCCGCCTCCGGGACCGACCGTCCCTCTAGCAGCGAGGCCCCGCGGGCCGAGCGGTAGGACAAGACACGAAGTGACCCAAGCCGTCATCGCCGCCACCGGCCTGTTCACGCCGGACCAATCCATCACCAACGAAGAACTGGTCGAGGCCTACAAC
>CALRWJ020000019.1:0-52382 GCA_943371835.1 Afipia felis
GCCGCCGCGCTGGATCAGATCACGGCGACGGTCCGAAAGACCGCCGAGGGCGCCGGGCGCGCCGGGCAGGTGGTGCAGCAGGCGCGCGATGAAGCCGAACGCTCGGGCGAGGTCGTCACCAAGGCGGTGCAGGCCATGGGCGACATCGAACGCTCGGCCGACCAGATCAGCCAGATCATCGGCGTGATCGACGAGATCGCCTTCCAGACCAATCTGCTGGCGCTGAATGCCGGGGTCGAGGCGGCGCGGGCCGGCGACGCGGGCAAGGGCTTCGCGGTCGTGGCGTCCGAGGTGCGGGCGCTGGCCCAGCGCTCGGCCGAGGCGGCCAAGGAGATCAAGTCGTTGATCTCGGCCTCCAGCGTGCAGGTCAAGTCGGGCGTGGGCCTGGTCGGGGAGACGGGGCAGGCGCTGACGGCCATCGTCGGACGCGTGCAGGAGATCAACGCCCTGATGGGCGAGATCGCCGCCTCGGCCCAGGAGCAATCCACCGCCCTGGCCGAGGTCAACACGGCGGTGAACCAGATGGACCAGGCGACGCAGCAGAACGCCGCCATGGTCGAACAGTCCACCGCCGCGAGCCACAGCCTGACGCAGGAGAGCGAGCAGCTGGCGCGGCTGGTGGGACGCTTCCGCCTGTCCGGCGGCGGCGGGACGGTCGCCGCGGCGCCGGAACGCGCGCCGGCCGACAACCCGGCCCTGCGCCAGAGCCAGTCGCGCATCACCGAGTTCGCCAAGCAGTGGGCCGCGCCCCGCACCGCCGGCGCTCTGGCGCTGAAGCCCAGCGCCGAGGCGGAGTGGGAGGAGTTCTGATGGCCGCCCTGCATGTCCTGCCCGAGCGGCTGGAGGGCGCGGCGCTGGCCCAGACGCAGGCGGCCGTCCTGGCGCTGCGCGGCGCCGACCTGGACCTGAACGGCGCCGAGGTGTCGCGCCTGAACGCACTGGGGCTGGAGCTGATCCTGTCGGCCTTCCGCACCTGGCGAGAGGACGGCTTTCGCCTGCGCCTGACCGATCCGTCGCCCTGTCTTCTGGAAACCTTCGTGCGCCTGGACCTGCAGGACACGCTTCAGGGAGAAGCCGCGTGAGCAAGGTGGTTCTGACCGTCGACGACAGCCGCACCATGCGCGACATGCTGAAGCTGGCTCTGAGCGACGCGGACTACACCGTCGTGCAGGCGGTGGACGGGGTTCACGGGCTGGAGGTGCTGCAGGGCAGCGCGCCGGACGTGATCATCACCGACATCAACATGCCCAACCTGGACGGCTTCGGCTTCATCGAGGGCGTGCGCCGCAGCGACCGGCACCGCGCCATCCCCATCCTGGTGCTGACCACCGAAAGCGACGCCGAGAAGAAGCAGCGCGCGCGCGACGCCGGGGCCACGGGCTGGATCGTCAAGCCGTTCGACCCGGTCAAGCTGGTGGACGCCGTGCGGCGGGTGGCGGCCTGAGCCATGGACCCGATGGAGGCCATTCGGGCGACCTTCTTCCAGGAATGCGACGAGCTGCTGGCCGACTTGGAGGCCGGGCTGCTGCGGATGCAGGAGGGCGACGCCGACGGAGAGACGGTCAACGCCGTGTTCCGCGCCGTGCACTCGGTGAAAGGCGGGGCGGGGGCGTTCGGCCTGGACGACCTGGTGCGGTTCGCCCACGTGTTCGAGACGACGCTGGACGAGGTGCGGTCGGGGCGTCTGACGGCCGAGCCGTCCACCGTCGCCCTGATGCTGCGCGCGTCCGACGTGCTGGCGGACCATGTGACGGCGGCCAAGGGCGGACCGGCGGTGGACGGCCCCACGGAAGCCGCGGTGGCCGAGGAGCTGGCGCGCGTCGCTGGCGTGGGCGTCGACGTCGACGCCGGCGCGGACCTTGAGATCGCCTTCGTGCCGGCGGCGCTGTCGCTGGACCTGGAAGAGCCGGTCGCCGCCGGACAAGGCGCGGCGCCGGCGGAATGGCGGGTGCGGTTCACGCCGCTGCCGGCGCTGTATCGCAACGCCAACGACGCGCTGCGCCTGCTGCGGGAGCTGGAGCGGGTCGGCGAGCTGACGGCGCGCGTCGATCCGTCGGGACTGGTCGGGCTGGAGGACTTCGACCCCGAGCTGCCGCGCCTGACGTTCGAGGCCGCCGTGCGCGGGCCGGCCGTGACGGAAGCCGCGCTGACCGAGGTGTTCGAGTTCGTCGACGGCGACTGCGTGTTGGAGGTGACGGCCCCGGAGCTGCCCGAGGCCGAAGCGGGGGAAGGCCCCGACGCCCTGCTCGCGCGGCTGATGGCCGAGGTGTCGCCGCCGGAGCCGGTCGAGGCGCCCGCGCCCGGAGTCGAACGCGTGACCGAGCCCGTGACGATCGATCGCGCGGCGCCCGCGCCCGTCGCGGAGGCGCTGGTGCAGACCACGATCCGGGTGGATCTGGAGCGCGTCGATCGGCTGATCGATCTGGTCGGCGAACTGGTGATCAATCAGGCGATGCTGGCGCAGCGAGTGGTCGAAGCCGGGCTGGCGCGCAACGGCGCGGTCGCCGTCGGGCTGGACGATCTGGAGCAGCTGACGCGCGAAATCCAGGACAGCGTCATGGCCATCCGCGCCCAGCCGGTGAAGTCCGTGTTCCAGCGGATGCCGCGCCTGGTGCGCGAGGTCGCCGCCGCGACGGGAAAGCAAGTGCGTCTGGTCACCGACGGCGAGGCGACCGAGGTCGACAAGACCGTGATCGAGCGCCTGTCGGAGCCGATCACCCACATGATCCGCAACGCCATCGACCACGGGCTGGAGCGGCCCGACGTGCGCGCGGCGGCGGGCAAGGCTCCGGAGGGCACGGTGCGGCTGAGCGCGCAGCACCGCTCGGGCCGGATCGTCATCGAGGTGTCGGACGACGGGGCGGGCATCGACCGCGAGCGGGTGAAGGCGATCGCCATGTCGCGCGGGCTGATCCCGGCGGACGCCCTGCTGTCCGACGACGAGATCGACAACCTGATCTTCGCGCCGGGCTTCTCGACGGCCGACGCCGTGTCGGACATTTCGGGCCGGGGCGTGGGCATGGACGTGGTCAAGCGCTCCATCCAGGCGCTGGGCGGGCGGATCGTCATCACCTCGCGCCCCGGTCAGGGATCGACCTTCACCATGAGCCTGCCGCTGACGCTGGCGGTGCTGGACGGCATGGTGGTGACGGTGGGCGACCACACGCTGGTCGTGCCCATCAACGTCATCGTCGAGAGCCTGCAGCCCAAGGCGGCGGACGTGCGGCCGCTGGGTCCGCAGGGCACGGTCATGTCGGTGCGCGGCAGCCACGTGCCGATGCTGGACGTGGCGACCGCCCTGGGCTGGTCCGGCGCGGGCGGCGAGGGGCCGCTGGGCGGCGTCACCCTGCTGGTCGAAAGCGAGCTGGGCGGGCTGGCGGCGCTGCGCGTCGACGCCATCCAGGGCCAGCGCCAGGTCGTCATCAAGAGCCTGGAGCAGAACTATCGCCAGGTCGAAGGCGTCGCCGCCGCGACCATCCTGGGCGACGGACGGGTGGCGCTGATCCTGGACGTCGACGGCCTGATCGCCGCGCGCCGCCGCGCCGTCGTCGCCCCGTCCATCCCCTTCGCCCAAGCCAGTTGAGGGCCGCATGACCGCCATGACCGATCCCCGCGAACTGATCGCCTTCCGCATCGGCGACCAGGAATTCTGCGTCGACATCCGCTCCGTGCGCGAGATCCGCGGCTGGGCCCCGGCGACGCCCCTGCCGCAGTCGCCGGCCTATGTGCGCGGGGTGATCAATCTGCGCGGGGCGGTGCTGCCGATCATCGACCTGAGCAGTCGGCTGGGACTGGGGACCGCCGTGCCGTCGGCGCGGCACGTGATCATCGTGGCGCGCGTGGGGATGCGGACCGTGGGCCTGCTGGTTGAGGCGGTGTCGGACATCCTGGGCGTGTCGGAGGAGATGATCCAGCCGACGCCGGACATCGGCTGCGAGCTGGTGCGCAGCTTCGTGAAGGGGGTCCTGCCGGTCGACGGGCGGATGATCAGCCTGATCTCACTGGACGGCCTGCTGCCGGAAATCGAGATGGAGGCGGCGGCTTGAGCGCGCTTCGCAAACCGGTCGAGGCGCCGCTGGTCGACGGGGAGTTCCCGTTCACGCTGGACGACTTCCACGACATCGCACGGATGCTGTACGCCGACTCCGGCATCCACTTGCAGGAAGCCAAGGCGACGCTGGTCTATTCGCGGCTGGCCAAGCGGGTGCGCAAGCTGGGGCTGGCGTCGTTCGCCGACTATCGCGCCCTGCTGCACGGCGAGGAAGGCGGCGAGGAGCGGCAGGCGCTGCTGAGCGCCCTGACCACCAACGTGACGCGCTTCTTCCGCGAGCCGCACCATTTCGACGCTCTGCGCCGGCAGGTGCGCGACGTTCTGGCCCCCGCGGCGCGGGCGGGAGGGCGGGTGCGGTTGTGGTCGGCGGGATGCTCTCTGGGGCACGAGCCGTGGTCGATCGCCATGTCGCTGCTGGCCGAGTTGCCGGAGGCGGGCGAGCTGGACGTGCGCATCCTGGCCACCGACATCGACCCGCAGGTGGTCGAGCGGGCCCGGGCCGGCGTCTATTCCGCGGAGGACGTGGAACCGGTGCCGGCGGATCTGGCCGCGCGCTGGCTGTCGCGGTCGGGTGACGAGGCGCGGGTCGGCGACGCGGCGCGGCGGCTGGTCAGCTTCGGCGTGTTGAACCTGCATGCGCCGTGGCCGATGAAGGGGGCGTTCGACGCCGTCTTCTGTCGCAACGTGGCGATCTATTTCGACGACGAGACGCAGGCGCGGCTGTGGACGCGGTTCGCCGAGCGCCTGACGCCCCAGGGCCGTCTCTACATCGGCCACTCGGAACGGGCGGAGACTCCGCTGCTGACCACCGACGGCCTGACCGTCTACCGGAGGCGCGACGCATGAACCGCCGCCGCGTGGTCGTCGTGGACGACAGCCCCACCATGCGCGCGCTGATCCGCGAGGCGCTGGGTCGGCATCCGGGCCTGGAAGTCGTGGGAGAGGCGGGCGATCCGCTGGAGGCGCGGCAGGCGATCCGCGACCGGTCGCCCGACGTCATCACCCTGGACGTCGAGATGCCCAACATGAACGGGCTGGAGTTCCTGGACCGGCTGATGCGGCTGCGCCCGCTGCCGGTGGTGATGGTGTCGACCCTGACGCAGAAGGGCGCCGAGGCCAGTCTGGCGGCGCTGGAGCTGGGCGCGGTCGACTGCTTCGGCAAGCCGGCGGGTGGCGGCACCTTCGACGGCCTGGCCCAGGTGGTGGCCGACGCCGCCCAGGCCAACGTCGCCGCGCGCGAGCCGCGCCCGGCCGCCGCGCCCAGCCGAGAGCCGTATCAGCCCGGCGACCGGATCGTCGCCATCGGATCGTCCACCGGCGGGGTGGAAGCGCTGACCACGGTCATCGGCGGCTTCCCCGCGAACTGTCCGCCGACCGTGATCACCCAGCACATGCCCGCCAGCTTCACCGCCAGCTTCGCGGCGCGGCTGGATCGGAGCGCGGCCTGCACCGTGGCCGAGGCGCGCGACGGCGACGCGCTGGAGATCGGCCGGGTGCTGATCGCGCCCGGCGGCGCGCGCCACATGGCGGTGCGGCGGCTGGGCGAGCGCCTGGTCGTGCGGCTGGAGGAGGGTGATCCCGTCAATGGCCACCGCCCGTCGGTCGACGTGCTGTTCCACTCGGTCGCGCAGGCGGCGGGGCCGCGCGTCGTCGGCGGCATCCTGACCGGCATGGGCCGGGACGGCGCCGACGGCCTGCTGGCGCTGCGACTGGCCGGCGCGACCACCGTCGGACAGGACGAAGGCACCTCCGTCGTCTTCGGCATGCCGCGCGTCGCGGCCGAGATCGGCGCCGTGGAGCGCCAGCTTCCCCTCAACCGCGTCGGACCCGCGCTGCTGCGCGCGGCCGCCGCCCAACGATTCGAAGGAGCCGCCTGATGCCGGCCGCGTCCGCGCTCAAGGTCCTGGTCGTCGACGACCAGCAGACCATCCGTTCCCTGGTCCGCAACGGCCTGCGCGAGATCGGCGTGACCGACGTGCGCGAGGCGTCGGACGGCGAGGACGGCCTGCGCGCCCTTCTGACCTCACCCGCCAATCTGGTGATCTCGGACTACAACATGCCCAAGCTGGACGGGCTGAACTTTCTGCGTGCCGTGCGGGCGGCGCCGCAACTGAAGAACGTCGGCTTCATCATGCTGACGGGGCGCGCCGACGGCGATCTGGTCCAGCGCGCGGTGCAGTTCGGGGTCAACAACTATCTGATCAAGCCCTTCACCGTCGCCACGCTGCGGCAGAAGATCGAGGGCGTCTATGGGGCGCTGACCTGATGGCGGACGGCGACCCGGGACTGCGCCGCATCCACGTCGTGCAGGGCGGCCACGCCGTCAGCGGCGACGAGGACGTGTGCCTGACGACCATCCTGGGCAGCTGCGTCTCGGCCTGCATCTGGGACCCGCAGGCGCGGCTGGGCGGGATGAACCACTTCCTGCTGCCCGAGGCGCCGGGGGGCACGCCGGGCGACCGTCGCTATGGCGTGCAGGCGATGGAGCTGCTGATCAACGGCCTGCTGGCGCGGGGCGCGCGGCGCGACCGCCTGAAGGCCAAGGTGTTCGGCGGCGGGCGCATGAGCGAGGGGATGGCCGACATCGGCGGCCGCAACGCCGAGTTCGTGCGCCGCTTCCTGCGCGACGAGGACATCCCGATCGAGGGCGAGAGCCTGGGCGGATCGGCGGCGCGACGACTGCAGTTCTGGCCGACCACCGGCCGGGCGCGCCAACACATGGTCGACGGCGCCGGCGTGGCGAAGGAAGAGCGGCGCGCGGCCCCGCCTCCGGCGCCCGTCGGCGGCGAGTTGGAGCTGTTCTGATGACGCCGGCGCTGGCCCAGCTGCTTCAGGCCCTGCGGGACGAGCTGTCCGACTGGGCCGGCACGTCCGAGCGGCTGGAGGTCGTGATCGGCGACGCGCTGGCGGGCCGCAAGCTGACTGCTGGGGAGATCGAGGCGGTCCAGGCGCTGGATGGGCTGAGCCAGCACCTTCGCCAGCTGTCGCAGCTGTGCGGCGATCTGGGCGTGGGCGCGGCGCAGGCGCAGGACGGGATCGACGAGGTGATCCGGGCGGCGGTGACGCGACTGAACCTCGGCGGCCTGGGATCCCGACTGGCCGACGGACGGACGCCGACGGCGCCGCCCGCGTCGGGGGAGGCCGAGCTGTGGTGACCACGACGGTCGGCGACGACGCCCGCCTGGATTTGCGCGCCGCGCGAGTGCTGTGCGCCGACGAAAACAATCAGGGCCTGGAAATCCTGGGGCAGATCCTGATGGGCTTCGGCGTGCAGCACGTGACGCGCGCGCAGACCGACGAGGAGACGCGCCGCCTGCTGGGTTCGCAGCCGTTCGACCTGATCCTGATCGACGCGGCGCTGGGCGGGAACGGCCACGAGGTGGTGCGCTGGCTGCGCACCAGCCCGCACGAACCGAACCGCTTCGCGCCGGTGATCGTGCTGGCCGGACACACGCCCCTGTCGCAGGTGGAATCGGCGCGCGACGGCGGGGCCAGCTTCATGGTCACCAAGCCGCTGAGCGCGCGGGTCCTGCTGGACCGCATCTTCTGGATCGGCCGGGCCAACCGGATGTTCGTCGAGACCGCGACCTACGCCGGGCCGGATCGGCGGTTCAAGAACGAAGGGGTGCCGGGGGGGATGAAAGGACGCCGCAAGGGCGACCTGTCCGCCGAGGTCGGGGAGGCGAAGGAGCCGAACATGTCGCAGGACGAGATCGACAACCTGATGAAGCCCCAGAAGGTGGCGCTGTGACCGGCGTCATCATCCGGCGTGTCGAAACGCGGCTGGAAAAGATGGTGCGGGCGGGGCCCTGCGGCATGCGGGCGGCCGACGCCTTGGGCAAGGCCAATGAAAATCTGAAGTCCATCGAGGACATCTGTCGCGAGGAACTGGACCAGCGTCTCGTCCCCGTGTTGGCGTTCGCGCACCGGGACCCGGCCGTGCGGCCGAGCAATGCCGAGTTGGCGGAGTTGATGCACAACGTCGACCGCGCCCTGACGGCGTGCGGCGCGCTGAACCTGCCCCTGCTCGGCAAGACCCTGATTCTGCTCAGCGCCATGGCGGACGCCCTGTCCCACACGCTGTACTGGCCGGAAGGCGCGCTGAATCCGGCGATCAATCTGATCTCCCTGTTCCGCCACGCGGGGCTCGACGAGTCCGGCGCCGAGGCCTTGCTGGGGCAGTTGAACGTCTGCCTCGCTCAGTACGTTCGCCACGCCGGCGATGACGCGTCGCATGGTCAAGCTTGACCGCAGACGGCCTGCCCGCCATGGTGGAATTGCTTGCAGTACGAAAGTGAAGCGCCATGGTCAGTCAGCCCGACGGAGAACGCTCCGAGAAGGAACTGACCGTCCTTCGGATGATGTTCGCCGTCAGCCTGAAGCTGGGCGAGGAGATGCGCGCGGCCGCGGCGCATCGGCTGAGCCAGCACGAGGTCCTGGGTCTGGGCCTGATCAACCAGCGCCCCGGCCTGACCCAGACCGAACTGGCCCGATCGCTGAGCCTTTCGGCGGTTCAGGTGTCGCGGCTGGTCGACGACCTGGAGACACAGGGGCTGGTGGAACGGCAGGCGCACAAGTTCGACCGCCGCAGCAAGGACCTGCATCCGACCGAGGCCGGTCGCGAGATGTATCTGCGCATGCGCCTCCGTTCCGTCGAACTGGCGCACGAGGTGTTCCGCGAGACGCCGGACGAGCGGCTGAACATCCTCAGCGCCCAGGCCGTCCGCATCACCGAACGTCTTGGCCTCGGTCCGCTGGCGGGGCGTCCAAGCTGAAAGCGATGCGAGGCGGCTCCGGGAAGGCCGCGGCGACGATGGTGGGTGATCACAGGTTCGAACTGTGGACCCGCTGATTAAGAGTCAGCTGCTCTACCGACTGAGCTAATCACCCGAGCCATCGTCGCGGCATTCCTCGACGGACGCGCCGTCGAAGGGGGCGGGACATAGCGGCTGGGTCCCTTGGACGCAAGCGGGCATTTCATCGCGGCGCGCGGTCGCGCTAAGGTCGCGGTTCGATTCCGCCGAGGGGGCGGACGGGGGGGGACGCGCATGAGCTTCTGGAACCGCAGGCGATCCATCGACGTGCTGACCGCGCCACGCGAGGGGCCGGCGCTGAAGAAGACGCTGAGCTGGCCGCATCTGGTGGCACTGGGCGTCGGCGCCATCGTCGGCACGGGCATCCTGACGCTGATCGGCGTGGGCGCGGGGCTGGCGGGGCCGGGGGTGATGATCAGCTTCGCTCTGGCGGGGCTGGTGTGCGCGTGCGCGGCGCTGGCCTATGCCGAGCTGTCGACGATGATGCCCGCGGCGGGCAGCGCCTACACCTATTCCTACGCGGTGCTGGGCGAGGGGCTGGCCTGGATCGTGGGCTGGAGCCTGATCCTGGAATATTCGCTGGTGGTGTCGGCGGTGGCCGTGGGCTGGGCCGGATACGCCGTCGGCTTCCTGGAGGGGCTGGGCGTCACCCTGCCGACCGCGCTGGCGGCGGGGCCGCACGTGGCCGGCGGGATCGTGAACCTGCCGGCGGTGTTCATCATCGCCGTGGTGACCGGCCTGCTGCTGCTGGGCACGCGCGAGAGCGCGACGCTGAACGCCGTGCTGGTCGTGGTGAAGGTGGTGGCCCTGATCGTGTTCGTGGCGATCGCGTTGCCGGCGTTCGATCCCGCGAACTTCCAGCCCTTCCTGCCCAATGGGTGGGGCGCCCCGACGTTGCCGTTCCAGGAGGCGCTGTTCGGCGTGCCGCCGGTGCAGACGGGGGTGATGGCCGCGGCGGCCATCATCTTCTTCGCCTTCTACGGCTTCGACGCGATTTCCACGGCGGCGGAGGAGACCAAGAATCCGGGCCGCGATCTGGCCATCGGCATCGTCGGCTCGATGGTCGTCTGCACCATCCTGTACATGGTGGTGGCCGCCGCCGCGATCGGCGCGCGCGCGCCGGCGGTCTTCGCCGAGAGCGAGGAGCCGCTGGCCTTCATCCTGCGCGACCTGGGCCAGGGCGCGGCGGCGCAGTGGATCGGCGCCAGTGCCGTGATCGCCCTGCCGACGGTGCTCTTGGCCTTTCTGTTCGGACAGAGCCGGATCTTCCTGGGCATGGCGCGCGACGGCCTGCTGCCGCGCGGACTGGCCAAGGTGTCCAGCCGCGGCGTGCCGGCGGTGGTGACGGTGTTCACGGCGATCGTGGTCGCGGCGCTGGCCGGGGTGATGCGGTTGGACGAGCTGGCCTCGCTGGCGAACGCCGGGACGCTGGCGGCCTTCTTCGCCGTCGGACTGAGCCTGATCGTGCTGCGCCTGCGCGAGCCGAACCGCCCGCGGGTGTTCCGCGCGCCGCTGTTCTGGCTGGTCGGGACGATCTGCATGGTCGGCTGCGTGGTCTTCTTCTTCAGCCTGCGTACGCAGACGCAGCTGTGGTTCCTGGTGTGGAACGCGATCGGCCTGGTGATCTATCTGGTCTGGTCGGCCCGCAACTCCCGCTTGGCCAAGGGCGAGGAGACCGCCGCCTGATGGCGCGCCGCGACCTTTCGGGCGCGGTGGACTTTACCGTGCTGGAGCGGATGACGGCGGGCGATCCGGACGTCGGTGAGGAGGTGCTGGGCCTGTTCGTGCAGCAGGCCCAGATGTGGGCGCCGCTCCTGGACGTGCGCGAGGACGGCTGGCGCGACGCGGCCCACACGGTGCGCGGGGCGGCGGCGGGGATCGGGGCGCAGGCCCTGGCCGACGCCTGCGCCGCCGCCGAGGCCGCCCAGAAGGCCGAGGCTCCCCCCTTGTTGGACCGCGTGCGGACCGCGCTCGATGCCGCGCTGACTGACGTGGCGGCTTATCGGCACGAGCAGATGCTGAAGGACCTGCGGGGTTAGGTCCGCGTACGGTCCCACTGGGCGAACTCGTGGGCGATGCAGCGGTCGATCAAGGTGCGCCAGACGGGCTCGGCGATGTCGGGCGACAGGCCGGCGGGGCCGGCGGCGGCCAGCACCTTGGCCACCACGTCCTCGATGCGGGCGTCGTCGTGGACGACGTCGCGGCTGGGCTTGATGCGCGCGGCGGCGTCCATGTAGCGCTGACGCTCGGCCAGCAGGATCACCAGGGCGCGGTCCAGGGCGTCCACGCCATGGCGGACGTCGGCCATGGTCTCGCACGCTTCCGGCGCCGTGCGCGGGTCGATCTTCACATCATCCGACAAAGGCGCGCTCCAGGACGTAGTCGCCGGGCTCGGCGTTCGAGCCTTCCGTCAGTCCGTAGGATTCCAGCAACTCGCCGGTCTCCTTGATCATGGCCATGGAGCCGCACAGCATGACGCGGTCGCTGTTGGGCGAAAAGCCGATCGGCAGCTGCAGGTCGGCGAACAGGTCGCCGGAGCGGATGCGGTCGGTGATGCGTCCCGGCGTTTCGAACCGTTCGCGCGTGACGGTCGGATAGTAGGTCAGCCGGGCCTTCGCCTCGTCGCCCACCAGCGGATCCTCGTGGATGCCCGAGGTGAAGAAGTCGCGATAGGCCAGGTCGGCGACGTGGCGCACCGTGTGGCACACGATCACCTGTCCGAAACGGCTGTAGGTGTCCGGATCGCGCGCCACCGACAGCCAGGGCGCCAGGCCGGTGCCCGTGCCGATCAGCCACAGACGCTCGCCGCCGGTCAGGGCGTCCAGCACCAGGGTTCCCGTCGGCTTCTTGCCCATCAGCACGTGATCGCCGGCCTCGATCTTCACCAGGCGAGACGTCAGCGGGCCGTTGGGCACGGCGATGGACAGGAACTCCAGCTCCTCGGCCCAGTGCGGGCTGGCGATGGAGTAGGCGCGCAGGATCGGCTTGCCGCCGTCCGGATCGGGCAGGCCGATCATCACGAACTCGCCGGAGCGGAACCGGAAGTCGTCGGGCCGCTCGCAGGCGAAGCTGAACAGCTGGTCGGTCCAGTGCTTGACCCACAGAACCTTCAGCGAATGGAAGGGGCTGGGTTTCGCGGGCGCGGCGTCGGTCATCGCCGGGGTGAATAGGGGATGCGGCGTCGCGGGGAAAGAGTCGGGGGTGACGCGGGCGAAAACTGCCTCTAGCGTCCGGCCCCATGCGCAATCTTCTTCTGGCTTCCGCCCTTTCGCTCATCGTCGTCGTGCCGGCCGCGGCGCAGGAGGCGACCGATCCTTCGATCCTGACCGTGGAGCGCGTCTTCACCAATCCGTCGCTGGTCGGGCCGGTGGCGCGGGGCGTCAGCCTGTCGCCCGACGGCGAGCTGGTGGCCTTCCTTCGCTCGCGCGAGGACGACGCCGACGTGCAGGACCTGTGGGCCATGCCGACCCAGGGCGGCGAGCCGTTCAAGCTGATCGACGCGCGGGCCCTGGTCCCGGACGCCGGCGAGCTGTCCGAGGCGGAGAAGGCGCGGCGCGAGCGGATGCGCATCTCGGCGCGCGGCGTGGTGGAGTATTCCTGGGACGACCAGGGCCGCTACATCCTGGCGCCTCTGGAAGGCGACGTCTTCCTGGCCGAACGCGAGGGCGGGGCCGTGCGCCGCCTGACGGAGACCGAGGCCGACGAGATCGACGCGAAGGTCTCGCCCAAGGGCAATTTCGTCAGCTGGGTGCGGGACCAGGACCTGGTCGTCTACGACCTGGCGGCGGGCGCCGAAACGCCGGTCACGACCGACGGCGACGGCCTGATCACCTGGGCCACGGCGGAGTTCATCGCCCAGGAGGAGATGGACCGCGACACCGGCTACTGGTGGAGCCCGGACGAGCGCTACATCGCCCTGCAGCGCACCGACGAATCCACCGTGGACGTCATCCCGCGCCTGGACATCACGGGCGGCGGGGCGACCGTGATCGAGCAGCGCTATCCCCGCGCGGGCCGGCCGAACGCCCTGGTCGACCTGTACGTCCACGACCGGCAGACGGGGCGGCGGATCAAGGTCGATCTGGGATCGAACCCGGACGTCTATCTGGCGCGCGTCAACTGGTCGGCGGACGGCAAGACGCTTTACGTGCAGCGCCAATCTCGGGACCAGAAGACGCTGGACCTGATCGCGGTCGATCCGGCGACGGGGCAGGGGCGAACCATCGCGACGCAAACGTCGGACGCGTGGGTCGGGCTGAACCACGACTTCAAGGCGCTGAAGGACGGGACCTTCATCTGGTCCAGCGAGGAGAGCGGCTGGCGGCACCTGTATCTGTACCGCGCGGACGGACGTCGGCTGCGGGCCATCACCTCGGGCGACTATGCGGTCACGGGTCTGAACTCGGTCGACGAGCGGACGGGCACGGTGTTCTTCACCGCCTCGATGCGCGACGGCAAGGAGTATCCGCTGGAGCAGCAGCTGTTCAGCGCCTCCTATCGCCGGCCCGGACGGCCGGTCGAGGTGACGCCGCGCGGCGGCTGGTGGAGCGCGGCCGTCAACAGCACGGGCACGGCCTACGTCGGCAACTATTCCGACCCGGACACGCCGCCGCAGTCGGCGCTGTATTCCATCGACGGCCGTCGTCTGGCCTGGATCGAGGAGAACCGGCTGGATCAGAACCACCCGTTCTGGCCCTACAACGCCCGCCAGCGCGATCCGGAGTTCGGCACGCTGCAGAGCCATGGCGAGACGCTGTACTGGCAGATGTCGACGCCGCCGGGCTTCGACCCGTCCAAACAGTATCCGGTCGTCATGCAGGTCTATGGCGGGCCGTCGGGCGGGGGCGTGAAGCGCGCCTGGGCCTCGCCGACGACGCAACTGCTGACCGAGGCGGGCTACGTCGTCTTCCGCCTGGACAACCGGGGCGAAGGCTATCGCTCGGCGAAGTTCAAGCAGGTGATCCACCTGAAGCTGGGCCAGGCCGAGATCGAGGACCAGGTGCTGGCCGCCGACTATCTGCGCAGTTTGCCGTTCGTGGACGACGACCGCATCGCCATGATGGGCTGGTCCTATGGCGGGTTCATGAGCCTGATGGCCCTGACCGAGCCGAAGATGGGCCTCGCGTCGGCGATCGTCGGCGCGCCGCCGACGGAATGGGGCCTGTACGACACCCACTACACCGAGCGGTTCATGTCGACGCCGCAGCTGAACCCGGAGGGCTATGCCGCCTCGGACGCCATCCCGCGGCTGCAGAACATGACCGGGCGGCTGCTGCTGATGCACGGCATGGCCGACGACAACGTGATCTTCGAAAACACCACCCGCGTGCTGGACGCGCTGCAGAGCCGGAGCATCCCCTTCGAGACGATGCTCTATCCCGGCCAGCGTCACGGCATCCGGGGCAATGAGCGGGGGCTGCACCAATGGCGGACGTATCTGGACTTCCTCGATCGGACCATCGGCTCAAGGTCCCCGGCTGCGCAGGACTGATCACGGCGGGGCTGCTGGCCCTGACGCTGGGCGGGTGCATCAGCGTCGAGGTCAGGAGGAGCGACGATGCGGTCTGGAGCAGTTCGAGCCGCCTCCCGCGCACGCCGTCGGCGGATCAACTGCCCTCACGCGATGTGCAGTCCATGGGGTCGGTCGTCCATGTGACATACGACGCGCCCGACCTTTCGGCGTGCGATGGGTTGTCTGATCAGGTGTTGGCGCTGTGCGTCGAGGACAAGGACTCGACCAACGCCGTCATCGCCTGGTCGCCGTCGGTCGCCGAGCTCGACTGGTCCGGAAACGGCATCTCCGGCATGCCGATCCTGATCAAGGACAACGTCGAAACCGCCGACATGCCGACCACGGCGGGGTCGCTGGCGCTGGCCGACAACGTGACGGGGCGGGACGCTCCGCTGGTGGCGCGGCTGCGCGGCGCGGGCGCGGTGATCCTGGGCAAGACCAATCTGTCGGAATGGGCCAACATCCGCTCGTCCCGCTCGGTCTCGGGCTGGAGCGCGGTCGGAGGGCTGAGCCGCAACCCGCACGCGCTGGACCGCAACACGTGCGGATCGTCGTCCGGGTCGGGCGCGGCGGTGGCGGCGGGGCTGGCGCCGGCGGCGATCGGGACGGAGACGGACGGGTCGATCACCTGCCCGGCGGCGATCAACGGCATCGTCGGCTTCAAGCCCACCGTCGGGCTGGTCAGCCGCACCCACATCGTGCCGATCAGCCATTCCCTGGACACCGCAGGGCCGATGACCCGCACCGTGGCGGACGCCGCGACGGTGCTGACCGTCATCGCGGGCAGCGATCCCGCCGACCCGGCGACGGCCGAGGCGGACGCGCGCAAGGTCGACTATCGCGCGGCGCTGGACGCCGGGTCGCTGCGCGGCGCCCGGATCGGGGTGATGCGCTTCGCCATGGGCTATTCCCCCGCCACCGACGCGGTGTTCGAGGAGAACCTGAGGAAGCTGGAGGCGGCCGGCGCGATCCTGGTCGACGTCACCGAGGGGCCGGACGAGGCGGCCATCGGCGGCGCCGAGTTCACGGTGCTGAAGTATGAGCTGAAGGCCGATCTGAACGCCTATCTGGCCTCCACCGACCCGTCGCGGGTGCCGACGCGGACGCTGGCCGACGTGATCGCCTTCAACGACGCCACGCCGCGCGAGATGGCGCTGTTCGGGCAGGACATCTTCGTCGATGCGGAAAAGACCACCGGGCTCGACGCGGAGGAGTACCGCCGGGCGCGCGAGACGTCGTTCCGGCTGGCGGGGCCGGAGGGGATCGACCGGATGATGGCCGACCATCAGGTGGTGGCGCTGATCGCGCCGACCACAGGGCCGGCGTGGACGATCGACACGGTGAACGGAGACCACTACCTGGGCGCGGCCAGCACGCTGCCGGCGGTGGCGGGCTATCCGCATCTGACCGTGCCGATGGGCTTCGTGCGCGGCATGCCCGTGGGCATGAGCTTCATCGGCGGCAAGTGGGACGACGCCCGCATCCTGTCGCTGGGCTACGGCTTCGAACAGGCGACGATGGCGCGGCGCGATCCCGAAATGGCGCCGACCGTCGACCGCGACGCGGCGACCCTGCCGCACTGAGGGGCGGGACGAACACATGGCATGGGCGGGAGCGATGGCGAAATCAGTTCGATCTTTTTGTAGTTTTCGCCGGGCGTCAGTCGCCTGCGGCGGCTTGGTCGGGTCGGTGCTGATGGCCTGTGCTCTGCCAGCGCAAGGGCAGGAAACGCCTTCAATTCCCCCGTTCATCGCTGAGCGGCAGTGCGTCGTCGAGCCTGAGCTGCCTTCGGCGACACAGGAGCTGCTGGCCGACGACCTTCGTGCTGCGAGAGCGAGAGGCGACGCTGCCTGCATCTGGCATGCGGCCAACTATCCGGGTGCCGGACCCGAAGGCGCGTGGTGTGTGCAGATTGGAGCCGAGATCAAATGCCATCGCACGTCGGACGGGAGAATGCCCCCAGCCGCCATGTCGACGAGCAGCCGCGTGACCCCTTCTCATACGGCTCGTGCCCAAGACAATGAGTCGATCCGCTCTAGCTTGCCGGATCGCCAATGCATGGCCGCATCCGCATTGCCACCCTGGCCCAAGGAAATGCTGTCGGGAGAGATGCAAGAACAGCCCGGCGCAGGCGATGTCCCTTGTATCTGGTGGTACGCGCCGGGTCCGTTCGGAGCTGGGGATGGGACGTGGTGCCTTCAGCTCATGCAGAGCGATCTGGCCAAATGCGTCGACCAAGGGGCTGAGGGGCGCAACTACAGCAGTGATGAGTGGCCGCCGATCAACAGCGATCCGCTAAACAGCGTGATCGCGTGGAACCCAGCCATGGCGGTCTCTGCAAGATCGGCCAGTCAGTCGCCGATGCAGGGCGTCTATATCCTGATTAAAGACAACATCGAGACCGCCGACATGCCCACCACCGCCGGGTCGCTGGCGCTGGCGAACAATGCGCCGGGGCGGGACGCGCCGATCGTGGCGCGACTGAGGGACGCCGGCGCGGTGATCCTGGGCAAGACCAATCTGTCGGAGTGGGCCAACATCCGGTCGTCGCAGTCGATCAGCGGCTGGAGCGCGGTCGGGGGGCAGACGCGCAATCCCTATGACCCCGAGCGGACGCCCTGCGGCTCCTCGGCGGGCAGCGCCGTGGCGGTTGCGGCGGGACTGGCGCCGGCGGCCATCGGCACGGAGACGGACGGCTCGATCACCTGCCCGGCGTCCGTCAACGGCGTCGTCGGCTTCAAGCCGACCGTCGGGCTGGTGTCGCGCACGCACATCGTGCCGATTTCGCACTCGCAGGACACGGCCGGCCCGATGACGCGTACCGTGGAGGACGCCGCGATCGTGCTGACCGTCATCGCCGGCAGCGATCCCCTGGACCCCGCGACGGCCGAGGCGGACGCGCGCAAGGTCGACTATCGCGCGGCGCTGGACGCCGGCTCGCTGCATGGCGCGCGGATCGGGGTGATGCGGTTCCTGCTGCCGAACTATTCGGAAGAGACGCGGGCGGAGTTCGAGCGGACCCTGGGCGTGCTGGAGGGGGCGGGCGCCGTGCTGGTGGACGTCACCGAAGGGCCGGACCTGGCGACGATCGGGCGGCTGGAGTTCACCGTGCTGATGGTCGAGCTGAAGCACGACCTGAACCTGTATCTGGCCTCGACCGACCCGGCGCAGGTGCCGACGCGGACCCTGGCCGACCTGATCGCCTTCAACGCCGCCGAGCCGCGCGAGACCGTGCTGTTCGGTCAGGACCTGTTCGAGCGGGCCGAGGGCACGAAGGGGCTGGACGATCCGGAATACGTCGCGGCGCGGGCGGACTCGCTGCGCATGGCGGGGCCGGAGGGGATCGACCGGATGATGGCCGAGCATCAGGTGATCGCCCTGATCGCACCGACGACCTCGCGCGCCTGGACCAACGACCCCGCCGACGACGACCGCGCCCAGGGGTCGGCCAGCCGACTGGCGGCGGTGGCGGGCTATCCGCATCTGACGGTGCCGATGGGGCTGGATCGCGGGATGCCCGTGGGCCTGAGCTTCATCGGCGGCAAGTGGGACGACTCCCGCATCCTGTCGCTGGGTCACGCCTACGAACGCGCCCGCGGACCGGCCCCGCGCCCGCCCGGCCCGACGGCGCCCTGACGTCCGTCACGTGCCCGGGGACGGGTCGATCATGCGGTAGCCCAGCCCCTGTTCGGTCAGAACGATGCGCGGGCGCGCGGGATTGCGCTCGATCTTCTGCCGCAGCTGGCCGACCAGGACGCGGATCGACTGGCTGTCGACGGCTTCCTGACCGCCCCAGACGGCGGCGGCGATCTGGCGGTGGGTGACGACGCGGCCGGCGTGGCGGGCCAGGGCGCGCGTCAGGTCGTATTCCTTGGGCGTCAGGTGGACCGGCTCGTCCTCGACCCACACCTTCCGCGTCGAGAAGTCGATGGTCAGGTCGCCGGCGACGAACCGCGACTGGGTGGCGAAGCGGCGGTCGCGGCCGCGCAGGGCGGCGCGCAGGCGGGCCAGCAGCTCGCCCGCCGAGAAGGGCTTGTTGACGTAGTCGTCGGCGCCCAGGTCGAGCGCCGCGATCTTCTCGTCCTCGAGGTGGCGCGCGCTGAGGACCAGGATCGGCGCTTCCGACCATTCCCGGACGCGGCGGATGACGTCCTTGCCGTCCATGTCGGGCAGGCCCAGGTCCAGCAGGATGACGTCGAAGCCGTCGCCGGCCAGCGCCTCCAGCGCCGCCGCGCCCGTGCCGACGTCGGCGACGTGATGCCCCTCGGCCTCCAGCGCCGGACGCAGGGCGCGCACGATGTGCGCCTCGTCCTCCACCAGCAGGATGCGCGCGCTCATGCCGTCGCCGCCGGGCGCAGGGTCAGGGCGACGCGCAGGCCGCCCGCGGGCGGGCTGGACAGATCCAGGGCGCCGCCCATCGCCTCGACGAAGCCCTTGACTACGGCCAGGCCGATGCCGGTGCCGGGGGCGTCGGGCGACCGGCCGCGCCGGAACTTGTCGCACAGGTGCTCCAGGTCCTCGGGCGCGACGCCGGGGCCGTCGTCCTGGACGATCAGGCGGACGCCGTCGGGCGCGGTCCGGGCGCGGACGTCGATCAGGGCGGCGGGTCCGCCGTGCAGCAGGGCGTTGTCCAGAAGGTTGAAGACCACCTGTTCCAGCAGGCGCGCGTCGGCCAGAACCGGCGGCGCGGCGTCCAGATCGTCGGTGCGGACCCGTGCCTCGGCCCCCTCCGGCAGACGGCGCAGGGCGGCGTCCAGAACTTCGGTCAACGAGGTCACGTCCAACCGCGGCGCGACCTGACCCGCCTCGATCCGCGAGAGGTCCAGCAGACGCTCGACGTAGCGGTTCAGCCGGTCGGCCTCATGCACGATGACGCCCGCCAGCTCGCCGCGCGTCTTCAGGTCGAACCGGTCGCCGTACTCCTGCAGGCTGGAGGCCGAGGTCAGCACGGTGGTCAGCGGCGTCCGCAGATCGTGCGAGATGGACGACAGTACGGCGTCGCGCAGGCGCCCGGCGCGGGCTTCGGTCTCCAGCTCGGTCCGGGCGTCGACCAGCTGGATGCGATGACGGGCGGCGGAGGCGAGTTCGATCATCAGGGCGCGCAGCCGCTCGTGCCGGGCCGCATCCCGGGCGGTCGGATCGTCGCCGGCGACGGCGCGCAGGCGGGCGTCCAGCTCCCGCGCGACGGCGTCGTCGTCGGTGGCGTCGCCGAAGGCGCGGCTGGCCTCCAGCAGGGCGGCGGTCTCGTCCGCGCGCAGCCGGCTGTCGCGCTCGCTTTCGCGCACCCGGCCCGCCAGCCCGCCGACCAGCAGGGCCACCACCAGAAAGACCCCCAGCGTCAGCACGTCGTCCGGCCCGACCAAGCGGAAGGTGAAGCGCGGCTCCACCAGGCTGAAGTTGTAGGCGACGAAGGCCAGGAAGGCGGCGAAGACGGCCGGCCTGCGACCGAACAGCAGGGCGCAGACGACCACGGACGCCAGGAAGAAGATCGCCAGGCGGGTGAACTCCGCCAACTGGTACAGGGCCACGGCGATCAGCGTGCCGGTCAGGACGACGCCCGCCGCGGCGGCGAACTGGCCGATCGGACCCAGACGCACATCCGTGCGCGCCAGCGCCCAGGTCAGGGGGCCGCGCATCGAGGACGGGGAACGGGCGGCGATCGGCGACAGGGGCGGCGCTCCGGGGAAAGTCTCGCCAAGCCATGCCCCGCGGCGCGGATCATGGCGAGGGGCATAAAAATCCCATCATTGAGCCGGGTCGCCGTCCGCCGCATCACGGAGCCGAACATCCAGAGGCGACATCCCATGATCCGAGTTTCCGCCAAGACCCTGCTGTGCCTGACCGCCGCCCTGGCGCTGGGAACGGCCGCGTGCGCGCGCAATCCCGAGGCCGCGTCCTCGGCGTCGACCCTGCCGGGGCGCGCGGCGACCGACGGCGCGGGCAGGGCGCCGGTCGGCGGCGTGGCGGGCGCGCCCGTGCCCGGCAGCGCCGACGACTTCCGCGTCAACGTGGCCGACCGCATCTATTTCGACCTCGACAGCCACCAGATCCGCGCCGACGCCCGACCGCGCCTGGACGCCCAGGCCGCCTGGCTGCGCCAGTATCCCAGCGTGCAGATCCGCATCGAAGGCAACGCCGACGAGCGCGGCACGCGGGAATACAACATCGCCCTGGGATCACGCAGGGCCGAGGCGGTCCGGTCCTATCTGATCTCCGCCGGGGTGGCGCCGCAGCGCATCGACGTCATCAGCTATGGCAAGGAGCGCCCGATCGCGCCCGGCTCGAACGAGGCCGCGCACGCCCAGAACCGCAACGCGCACACGGCCATCCTGGGGCGCTGACGCACGCGGACCTCGCGCGGTCGGTCCGGCGACGTCCCCCGACGTCGGATCGCCCGAGCGGACATGGCCCGCCGTCGCCCAATCGACGGCGGGCCTTTTCTTGCCTGCGGGGCAGGGCTGATCCTTGCGGCGATTTCACTGGCGCGGTGATGCGCGGTGCGCTGTGATCGCGGGGACCAGGAGCTGATCCCATGCGCGCGCCCAAGAAGTCCGAAACGCTGGAAGTCCGCCTGCCATACGAGACCAAGACGGCGTTCATGGCGCTGTGCCGTGCCCGGGGAGGGTCGGCCAGCGACGCGGTCCGCGGCTTCATCGAGCGCGAGATCGGGATCCGGCGCCGCCTGAAGGGTTGGCCGACCGCGGTCGCCGCCGCGGCCGGGCTGGCGCTGGGGGCGATGGCCGCGCCGACGCTGGCGCAGGCCGACGCGCGGTCACAAGCGGCCTTCGACCGGCTGGACGCGAACCACGACGGCGTGGTGACCGCCGCGGAATTCGCCCGCTAGCGGATGGGCATGAACCACCGCCCCTGAAAGTTCAGCCAGGTCCACGGCTTCCACAGGGAGGCGCCGGGCTTCCACGAGGCGACGACGACCTGGGCGCGGCCGATGACATCGCCGGCGGGCAGGAAGCTGACGCCCACCTCGGCGGGCCAACGCCCGTCCAGCGAGTTGTCGCGGTTGTCGCCCATGACGAAGTAGCTGTGTGCGGGCACGACGATCTCGGGCGTGTCGTCGCCGGGGCCGGTGCCGAAGTCGTGGGTGACCCAGCCGCGCGCGCCGTCCGGCGTGGTTTCGCGCACGCGTCGGACCGGCCGCCGGGGCTGGGACGCGCTGCGGCCCGGACCCGCGGACGTCTGCGCGAAGGCCAGGCCGTTGACGAAGACCTGACCGGATCGGACCTGAACATGGTCGCCAGGCAGGCCGATCACGCGCTTGATCCACGGTTCGCCGCCCCGCAGCCGGTGGCGAAAGACGACCACGTCGCCGCGCGCGGGATCGCGGCCGAAGACGCGGTCGCCGCCGGTCCACGACAGGACGGGAAGGGAGGCGCCGGACCACCCGTAGGCGAACTTGGACACCACCAGATAGTCGCCTTCGACCAGGCCCGGCTCCATGGACGCGGAGGGGATGGTGAAGGGCTGCCAGGCCAGCGTCTGGAAGGTCAGGGCCGCGGCCAGACCGGCGGCGACGACGGGGGCGATCTCGGAGAGTTCTCGGCGGAGGGAGAAGGACTGGGTCATGCGCCCATGACGCCCGGGCGGCCGGGACGAGGCCAGCGAAGTCGTGTCCGGACAGGGCGGAATTGGCGCCCGGACGCGGTTCAGCGACGCGTGGGCGGGCGGTGCTCGGACGGCTGGATGCCCAGGCGGGCCATCTTGTCGTACAGCGTCTTGCGCGGGACGCGCAGGGCCTCGGTCACGCGGGTGACGTCGCCGGCATGGGCGGTCAGCGCCTCCCGGATCAGCTCGGCCTCGTAACGGGCGACGCGCTCGGACAGACCCAGGTCGTCGGCGACGGGAGCGGAGGCGGCGCGCAGGCCCAGCGCCACCTCGTTGGCGTAGTTCGACAGTTCGCGCAGGTTGCCCGGCCAGTCGTGGTCCAGCAGGCGGCGGCGCACGGCGTCGTCCACGGCGGGCATCGGCCGCTCCAGCCGCGCCGCCGCGCGCGCCAGGAAGCGGGCGAACAGCAGGGGCACGTCCTCGCGCCGCTCCCGCAGCGGCGGGACGCGCAGCCGCACGACGTTGAGGCGCCAGAACAGGTCCTCGCGCAGGTCGCCGCGCGCCACGGCGTCGGCGGGGTCGCCCTTTGCGGCGGCGAGGACGCGCAGGTCCACGGCGCGCGGCTCGGCGGCGCCGAGGGGCAGCACCTCCCGTTCCTCCAGCACGCGCAGCAGCATCAGCTGCACGCCCTGAGCGGCCAGATCGATCTCGTCCAGGAACAGGGTGCCCTGATGCGACTGTTCGATGCGTCCCTCGCGGCGGCGCATCAGGCCCGAGCCGACGCTGGCTTCCTGGCCCATCAGACGCGCCTCGGCGTCGGCGTCGGGCAGGGCGGCGCACGGAACCGCGACGAAGGGGCGGTGGCGGCGGCGTCCCGCGGCGTGGATGGCGCGCGCCACCGCCTCCTTGCCCGCTCCGGTCTCGCCTTCGATCAGCACGTCGACCTCGGCCGCGGCCAGCTCGCGCACGGCCGCGCGCAGGCTGGTCGAGGCCGGGCCGTCTCCGCTGAGCGGGATCGCCTCATCCGTCTCCGCCGCCAGGGCGGCCAGGCGGCGGTTGTCCAGAACCAGCGTCCGCTTCTCCAGCGCCCGCAGCAGGGTCTCGATCAGCCGCTCCGACGCGAACGGCTTGGTCAGGAAGTCGTAGGCGCCGCGCTTCATCGCCTCGACCGCGTCGGCGACGTCGCCGTGGCCGGTCATCAGCACGACGGGCAGGTCGGGGTCCATGGCGGCGAGCCGCTCGGCCAGCTGTCGACCGTCCAGTCCCGGCATGCGCAGGTCGCTGACCACCACGCTGTCGAAGTCCGGCCGCAGCGCCCTGAGCGCCGCTTCCGCCGAAGGGAAGGCGGCGACCTCGAAGTCGGCGAGGGCCAGACGCTCGGCCAGGGCCGCCCGGAAGGCGTCGTCGTCTTCGACCAGGGCGACGCGGCGGGTCATTTCGCCCTCGCCAGGACGATGCGGAAGGCGGCGCCTGCGGCCGTGGGCTCCAGCGACAGCTCGCCGCCGAAACCGGCGACGATGTCCCGGCTGATGACCAGCCCCAGCCCTACTCCCTCCGGCTTGTCGGTGGTGAAGGGCGTGAACAGGCGGTCGCGCACCTCCGCCGACAGGCCGGGACCGTCGTCGGCGACGCGCAGCACGACCCTGCGGCCCTCGGGACGGGCGACGACCTGAATCAGTCCGGAGCCGTTCAGCGCCTCGGCCGCGTTCTGGAGCAGATTCAGCAGGACCTGTTCCAGACGATTGCGTTCGGCCTTCACCTGGAGATCCGGCGCGACGTCGATCTCGACCTCGACGCCCTGTTCGCGCAGACGCGGGGAGATCAGCAGCAGGGCGCCCTCGACCGCGCGCAGGACGTCGACGGCGACGACTTCGGAGCGCGTCTTGCGAGAGAAGGCGCGCAGCTCCTCGGTGATGGCGCCCACGCGTTCGGTGAGACGGCCGATCGCCTCCAGCGAGCGGGCCGCGGCGCCGGGGTCGGCGCGGGTCAGATATTGGCCGGCGGTGTCGGCGTGGGTGCGGATGGCGGCGACCGGCTGGTTGATCTCGTGCGCCACGCCGGCCACGACCTGGCCCAGCGTGGCCAGCTTGTTGGCCTGGACCAGCTTGTCCTCCAGATCCTGACGGTCGCGTTCCAGGCGGCGACGTTCGTCGATCTCGCGGCGCAGGCGGGCGTTGGCGTCGCTGAGTTCGGCGGTGCGCTCTCCGACCAGATGCTCCAGCCGGGCGCGGGCGATGTCTTCCTCTTCGGCCCGCAGGGCGGCGCGCTGCCGACGGCGCAGCAGGACCCCGGACAGGCCGGCGAGCAGGGCGACCGTCAAGGCCGCCAGCGTCAGCGCCGCGCCCATGGCCCGGGAGAAGGTCTGATCCGCGGGCTGCAGCAGATGCAGACGCCAATCCATGCCCGGAATGGCGTCGACGGCGTGGGCATAGCGTCCGGGCGGCACGTCGCGCTCCAGCGTCACCAGCCCCTGCGCAGGCGGATTGAAGGGCAGGTCGGCCAGGGCGGCGCCGGCGGTCTGGGCCTCGGCAAGGCTGCGCCGCCGCTCGGCGGACAGCGGACGCGTGGCGCGGAACCGCCAGTCGGGCACGGTGGTGACCAGCACCACGCCCTCGGCGTCGGTGACGTAGGTCGGCTCTTCCGACAGTCGCCAGGACGCCTCCAGCACGTCGAACTCGACCTTCGCGACGATCACTCCCAGCGCCCGGCCGCGGTCGTCGTCGATGCGGCGCGACAGATACAGGCCCGGCCGCCCGCTGACGGTGCCGAGCGCGAAAAAGGCCGCCTCGCCGTCGCGCAGGGCGTCGGTGAAGTAGGGGCGGAAGCGATAGTTCGAACCCACGAAGCTGGTCGGCAGTCGCCAGTTGGAGGCGGCCAGCGCCGTGCCGCGGGCGTCCAGCACGTACAGGGCGGCGGCGCGCACTTCGGCGGCCAGGATTTCCAGCTTGGCGTTCGCGGCGTCGCGGCGGGCGTCGCTCGGGGCCGAAACCAACGCGCGCAGATCGGGGTCGGTGGCGAGGACGGAAGGAACGGCGCGCTGACGCTCCAGCTCGCTGCGGAGCACCGCGCCGTGCAGGGCCGCGGCGGTGCGGGCCTGACGATCCACGGCGCGCTGCGCGTCGCGTCGCGCCAGCCCGCCCGCGACGATCACTGCTATCAGACCCACCACGACCCACGTCGCGGCGAAGAGCCGCCACTGCGTCGACTCACGGAGGGGAGGGCGCGCCATGCCCAACTATGTGCGGATTTCCGCACGATTGGCCAGTCGCGAGTGCGAAAACCCGCACACACAAGACGGACGTTCACGGCCGTTGAGCTAGAAAGGTCAACTGAATCCGTGACATGGTTGGGCCGCGGGAAAGGGTCGTCGCGATGACGGCCGTCGCACACACTGGCCCTTCGAGATCCCGCGTCAGACGGGGCCGGGCGTTGGCGGACGAAGGTTCGCCGGGAGGAATGAGTTGCTGATCACTTCGCATGGCGGAGCCGCGCCCGGCGCGCGCAAGCCCATCTGGCGCACCCTGTATTTCTGGGTGCTGCTCGCCATCGTCGCCGGCGGCCTGGTCGGCCACTTCTTCCCCGCGACGGGCGAGAGCCTGAAGCCGCTGGGCGACGGGTTCATCAAACTGGTGAAGATGATCATCGCGCCGGTGATCTTCCTGACCATCGTCACGGGCATCGCCGGGATGCGCGACCTGAAGCGCATCGGCCGGGTCGCGGCCAAGGCGTTCGGCTATTTCCTGGTCTTCTCAACCCTGGCGTTGATCGTGGGCCTGGTGATCGCCAACGTGGTCCAGCCGGGGCGCGGTCTGAACATCGATCCGGCGACGCTGGATGCCGGCGCGGTCGCCGGTTACGCCAGCGCGGCGCACGAGACGACCATCCAAGGCTTCCTGCTGGGCGTCATTCCCACGACGCTGGTCAGCGCCTTCGTCGAGGGCAACATCCTGCAGACCCTGTTCGTGTCGATCCTGTTCGGGATCGCGCTGGCGCTGGTCGGCGACGCCGGGGCGCCGGTGCAGCGCGCCCTGGAGGCGCTGGGGCAGGTGGTGTTCCGCCTGGTCGGCATCCTGATGAAGGCCGCGCCGATCGGCGCCTTCGGGGCCTTCGCCTTCACCATCGGCGCCTACGGCATCGAGGCCATCGCCAATCTGGTCGCGTTGATCGCCACCTTCTATCTGACCTCGGCGGTGTTCGTGGTCGGCGTGCTGGGGCTGGTCGCCTGGCGCAACGGATTCTCGATCTTCCGGCTGATCGCGTACCTGAAGGAAGAGCTGCTGCTGGTCTTGGGGACGTCGTCGTCCGAGGCCGCGCTGCCCAGTCTGATGGACAAGATGGAGCGCGCCGGGGCGGCCAAGTCGGTCGTCGGCCTGGTCGTTCCCACGGGCTATTCGTTCAATCTGGACGGCACCAACATCTACATGACGATGGCGGCGCTGTTCATCGCCCAGGCCATGAACATCGAGCTGACGCTGTTCCAGCAGGTCACGCTGCTGCTCGTGGCGATGCTGAGCTCCAAGGGCGCGGCGGGGATCACGGGGGCCGGCTTCATCACCCTGGCGGCGACGCTGGCGGTGGTGCCCGACGTGCCCGTCGCGGGCATGGCGCTGATCCTGGGCATCGACCGCTTCATGAGCGAGTGCCGGGCGCTGACCAACTTCACGGGCAACGCCGTGGCGACGCTGGTCGTCGCGCGCTGGGAGGGCGAGCTGGACGAGGACGCGATGCGCGCGGCGCTGGCGTCCAAGCCCCGCGCCCTGGCCGCGCGTCCCGACCCGGCGGCGGGTCCGGGCGACGACAAGGTTCTGACGGCCGACTGAGATCGGCGAACACACCAAGACTTCGGGGAGGAAGACCATGAGACAGACCAGACGCCATCGCCTGCTGGGCGGCGCCGCCATGACCGCCGCGCTGGCCTTCGCCGGCGCCGCCGCCGCGCAGGACGCCGTGCCGGGCCAGGATCCGGACGTCGCCGAGGTCGAAGAGGTGGTCGTGGTCGGATCGCACATCGCCGGCGCCCGCACGACCGCGGCCCTGCCGGTGGTGGTGCTGGACGAGGCTCAGATCGATTCCACCGGCGCGGTCTCGGGCGACGAGCTGATGCGGACCATTCCGCAGATGGGCGACGTGCTGTTCGACAGCTCCAACAACCCGCAGACCTCCAACGCGGCGCGCGGCGACGTCAACTCGGTCAACCTGCGCTCGCTGGGCGTCGGCAACACCCTGGTGCTGCTGAACGGGCGGCGCATCGTGCAGCACCCGACCAGCCAGGGGACGTCCGACACCGGCACGGTGCCGGTGCTGAGCTACAACTCCAACGCCATTCCGGTGGCGGGGCTGCGGCGGACCGAGATCCTGCTGGACGGGGCCGCGGCCATCTACGGCGCCGACGCGGTGGCGGGGGTGGTCAACACCGTGCTGCGCGACAACTACGACGGCCTGACCATGAGCGCGCGCTACGGCGGGGCCGAGGGCACCAGCATGCGCGAGCTGGAGATGAATCTGTTCGCGGGCCGCAATTTCGACCGCGGCAACGTCTCGGCTTTCGTCAACTACACCGACCGGTCGGCGCTGCAGGCGTCGGACCAGGACTTCACGCGCAGCGACGACCTGCGGTCGCTGTTCGCCGACTATCCCGACTTCGCCGGGGTGACGGCGCTGGACGGCCGCTCGTCGAACACGCCTTGGGCGCGCCTCAGCGTGGGCGCGCGGCCGACCATCCGATCCAACGGGACCGCGGTGACGAACACCTCGGGCCAGTTCCGATATCAGCCGACCAGCTTCGGCTGCGGCGTCAGCGTGGGCGGCGGGGTCTGCATCTCCAGCGGCAACCACAACTTCAACACCACCAACCGCGAGATGCGCTACGACACGCGCTACGGCACGACGGTGCGGCCCAGCGTCGAGCGTCTGAACGTCTATCTGACCGGCCGTTACGAGCTGGACGGCGGCGTCGAGGCGTTCGGAGAGATCGGCTTTTATGCGGCGGAGAGCCGGGCGCTGCAGCCGCCGGTCGTGAACCTGAACCAGATCTGGATTCCGGCCAGCAACTACTGGAACCCGTTCGGGCCGGTGACCTTCGCCAACGGCCAGGCCAACCCCAACCGTCTGCCGAACCTCACGGGCGTGCCGACGACCGGCCTGCCGGTGCTGCTGACCAACTATCGCTACGTCGACGCCGGGTTCCAGGAAGTGGTCGTCAAGAACTGGCAGTCGCGGTTCCTGGGCGGTCTGCGGGGCGAATGGAACGGCTTCGACTGGGAGACCGGGCTGCTCTACTCCGCCGCCGAGGCCGAGGACACGTCGCCCAACATCAACATGACGCTGCTGCAGCGGCAACTCGCCCTGTCGACGCCCGACGCCTACAATCCGTTCGGCGGCGGGTGCGTGGAGACGACCAGCTACGGCGACTGCAATCCCAGCTCCCCAGCGGCGATCGACGCCATCACCTTCGACCTGAAGCGGGTGTCGCGCACCACGCTGACCCTGGCGGACTTCAAGCTGTCGCGCGGCGACATGTGGGAGCTGCCGGCCGGCCCGGTGGGCGTGGCCACGGGCGTCGAAATCCGCCGCGAGACGCAGGAGGACGACCGCGACGAAAATCTGGACGGCACCTTCACCTTCACCGACCTGGTGACCGGCGCGACCAACCTGTCGAACGTGGCGGCGGTCAGCCCCAATCCGGACACCGAGGGCAGCCGGACGGTCGGATCGGCCTACGTCGAGTTCGCCGTGCCGCTGGTGTCGCCCGAGATGGGCGTGCCTCTGGTCGATCAGCTGGACGTGCAGCTGGCCGGACGGTTCGAGCACTATTCGGACTTCGGCTCCGTCGGCAGCCCGAAGGTGGCCGTCGCCTGGGACCTGATCGAGGGCGTCCGCGTTCGCGGCTCCTATTCCGAGGGCTTCCGCGCGCCGAACCTGGAGCAGACCAACGCCACCCAGTACGCGCGTCTGGCCAGCGGGCTGGACTACATCCGCTGCGAGGCCGACCTGCGCGCGGGCCGCATCGCCACCTTCGCGGGCTGCGGCCAGAACACCGCGGGTCTGTCGCTGCTGGTCGCGGGCAATCCCGATCTGGACCCCGAGACCAGCGTGAACCAGTCTTACGGCCTGGTGCTGCAGCCGACCTTCATCCCGCCGGAGTACGGCGCCTTCACCTTCACCGTCGACAAGTGGAAGATCGAGCAGGAGGACATCGTCGGTCTGCTGGGCGTGCAGACGGCGCTGGCGCTGGACTACTATCTGCGGCTGAACGGCCAGAGCAATCCGCTGGTCAACCGCGCGCCGGTCGACGCGGACGACGTGCTGCTGTTCAACGGCACGGGGCTGGCGCCGGTCGGGGAGGCGATCTCGGTCAACGACAGCTTCATCAACCTGCAGCCGCAGACGGTCAGCGGGCTGGATCTGGGCTTCTACTGGACGCTGGACGACACGCCGCTCGGCGGGTTCGACCTGAGCGTCAACGCCACCAAGCTGGAGCAATTCACGCGCGACCCCGGTCCGATCGTGAACCAGCTGTTCGAGGCGCGGGCCACCGGCCAGATCAACGCCGGCACGACCTTGCCCGACCCGTCCAACCTGATCGGTCAGAACGGTCGTCCCGAATGGAAGGTGTCCGGCAGCTTCACCTGGGACGCCGGTCCCTGGCGCGCGGGCCTGTCGAGCCAGTACGTCAGCGGTTTCGATCAGGCCAGCCTGCTGGGCGCGTCCGGCGCCCCGTTCCAGGTGGACAGCCAGCAGGTGTGGAATCTGTACGGACAGTACGAGTTCGAGGACACGACGCGGGTGCGCCTGGGCGTGCGCGACCTGACGGACGAGGGTCCGCCCCTGGCCGATGGCGGCTATCGCGGGTCGGTGCACCAGCCGTGGGGCCGGTACTGGTACGTGAATGTCCGCCGCTCGTTCTGATCGATCTTCCCCGAAGGGCCTCCGGTCCGGCGTCGCCGGGCTGGGGGCCGCGGCGGCGCTGCTGGTCGCGGCCTGCGCCTCGCCGGGCGTCGCCGACGCGGCGCGCGCGCCGGATCCGACGCCGATCGACTGCCCCCGCTCCGTCGGACCCGAGGTCAGCTGCGCCGCCGTGCAGGACGCGGCCGGGGCCTGGCTGGTCATCGCCCGGCCGGCGAACTGGAACGGCCGGCTGATCGTCCACGCCCACGGCGGCCCGCGCACGACGCCGCCGGCGGCGGACGACGGGCTGGAGGATCTGGACCGGTTCGCGGTCATGGTGCGGCGGGGGTACGCCTGGATCGGCTCGACCTATCGGCGGCCGGGTTATGGCGTCACCTCGGCGGCCGAGGACGTGGACCGCAGCCGCCAGGTGTTCTGGGACCTGTACGGACGGCCCCAGTGGACGTTGCTTCACGGCCAGTCGTGGGGCGGCAACGTGGCGGCCAAGGCGGAGGAGCTGTTCGGTCGGGGCGCGGACGGTCGGCTGAACTACGACGGCGTGCTGATCACCAACGGCGTCGTCAACGGCGGCACGCGCGCCTACCAGTTCCGCGCCGATCTGAGGGCCGTCTACCAGTACGTCTGCCGCAACCATCCGGCGGCGTCGGACCCGCAGTATCCCGTCTGGCAGGGTCTGCCCGCGGGCGCGCAGATGACGCGGGTCGAACTGCGGCGGCGCATCGTGGACTGCACCGGGATCGGCCTGTCGGCGCGCGACCGCACGGCGGCGCAGGTGCGGCGCAAGACCGAGATTCTCGCCGTCACCGGCCTGCGCGAGGACGAGCTGATCTCGCACCTGACGTGGGCGACCTTCCTGTTCCAGGATCTGGTTCAGGTGCGGCTGGGCGGGCGCAATCCGTTCGACAACTCGACCCGGGTCTATTCGGGATCGTCGGACGACGCTGCCCTGAACGCGGGGGTGGAGCGCTTCACCGCCGACCCGGTCGCGGTCGCCATGCTGGCGCGCGACGCCGACCTGACGGGCCGCATCATGGCCCCGACGCTGACGCTGCACGCGCTGCACGACCCGACGGTCTTCCAGACGGCGGAGGCGGTCTATGCCGAGACGGTCGCGGCGGCGGGGATGTCCGACCTGTTGGTTCAGGTGACGACCGACGAGGATCAGCACAGCAAGCTGAACGACTCCAGCTATCTGACCGCGCTGACGGCGCTGGAAGAGTGGATCGAGACCGGCGCCCGACCGGACCCGACCGGGTTTCAGGACCGGTGCCGGGCTCTCAAGCAGGACCCCTGTCTGTTCGTCACGCCCTGACGGTTGGCGTGGAGCGCGCGGGGCGACATGATCGGCCCGCGCCGATTCCGGGCGCGAGCGGGAGACGGTCATGTCGCTGAAGGGTCGGGTCGCCATCGTCACGGGCGCGGGCGGAGGACTGGGGCGCGAGCACGCGCTGCATCTGGCGCGCCAGGGCGCGGCGGTGGTCGTCAACGACATGAACGCCGGCCCCGCCGCCGCCGCCGCCGCCGAGATCGAAGCCATGGGCGGCGAGGCGCTGGCCGTCGCGGCGTCGGTCACGGACGAGGCCGCGGTCGCCGACATGGTGGCCAGGACGATGGAGCGCTGGGGCCGGGTCGACGTGCTGGTCAACAACGCGGGCATCCTGCGCGACAAGAGCTTCGCCAAGATGGACCTGGCGGACTTCCGCCTGATCGTCGACGTGCACCTGATGGGGGCGGTCATCTGCTCCAAGGCGGTGTGGGAGATCATGCGCACGCAGACGCACGGCCGCATCGTGATGACGACGTCGTCGTCGGGCCTGTACGGCAATTTCGGCCAGGCCAACTATGGCGCGGCCAAGATGGCGCTGGTCGGCCTGATGCAGACGCTGGCGATCGAGGGCGAGAAGTACGGCATCCGCGTCAATTGTCTGGCGCCCACGGCGGCCACCGGCATGACCGAGGGACTGCTGCCGCCTGAGGCGCTGGCCAAGCTGGATCCGGCGCTGGTCAGCCCGGCGCTGTCGCTGCTGTGCGGGGACGGGGCGCCGACGCGGGCGATCGTCTGCGCCGGGGCGGGGCATTTCGCGCGCGCCTACGTCACCCTGACGGCGGGCCAGTTCATCGGCGGCGGGCCGGACGCGGGCGATCGCCTGATCGCCGCTTGGGAGGCGGTGTCGGATCGCCAGGGCGAGGTCGTGCCGGACTACGGCTTCGTCCAGGCGCAGCAGGAAGTCGCGAGCGCATCCAGCGCCTGATCGGCGTAGGGAACGCGGCGCGGCGCGTGGGGGTTGGGTCAGGCGAAAGGATCCGCCGATGCCCCAGCCGAACACGCCCGAAATCGACGCCGTGACGCCCGACCACGCCGAAGAGGCGCGTCGCCTCAAGCGCGAGGCCGACGAGCTGTCCCGGTCCGACGCCGCCATCCGCCAGCCCGCCGACGAGGACGACGACGGCGTCGGCGGGGTCAGCGGCCTGGTGCCCTGAGGCTCAGCCGACCGGCGCCAGGATCAGGCCGGCCAAGGGCGGCAGGGCGGCGACGGGTCCGTCATCCACGTTGACGCGCTCGACCACGGTCCACCCCTGCGGGACCGACCATCCCTCGGTCTGGTGACCCAGATTGAAGACGCACAGGAGCGCCTCCGCGCCCTCGCCGCGGGTGAAGGTCAGCAGGTCGTCGTCGCCTTCCCGGATGCGCATCGAGCCGGTGCGCAGGATCGGGCGGCGCCGACGCAGGCCGATGGCCCGCCGCGCGGCCAGGAGCGTCGAGCCGGGGTCCGCCTCCTGGGCGTCCACGGCCAGGGGAGGATGCGCAGGATCGACGGGCAACCACGGCTCGACCGTGGAGAAGCCGGCGAAGGGCGCCTCCGCCCGCCACGGCATCGGCGTGCGCGCCCCGTCGCGGCCCAGGGTCAACGGCCAGTTGGCGATGGCCTCGGGGTCTCGCAGACGCTCGAACGGCACCCGTCCCTGCGGCAGGCCCAGTTCCTCACCCTGATAGACGAAGACGTTGCCGCGCAGGCACATCAGCAGGACCATCAGCATCTCGGCCATGGCCTTGCGGTCGCGACCGGCGGCCCAACGTGACGCGGCGCGCGGCGCGTCGTGGTTGGAGAAGGCCCAGCTGGGCCAGCCTTGACCGTCCCGCCCGTCCCACGCCGCGTTGCCTCGCCGGACCAGGTCCGCGCTTAGAGCGTCGGCGTAGAGATAGAGGAAGCCGTAGGCGGTGCTGAGGCGGCGGTCGCCCTCGGTGAAGGCCTGCATTTCAGGCTCGGCGGCGTCGCCGACGACCTCGGCCACGGTGAACCGGTCGGGATAGTCGTCCGTCACGGCGCGCAGCCGCTCCAGAAAGTCGACGATGCCCGGGTGCGACTGGTTGTGCAGCTTCTGCTGAAAGTCGAACGGACGGGTGCGTTTGCCGCCGGGGGGCGCCGGCGGATTGTCGGTCAGCGCCGGGTCGTGCATGGCGAAGTTGATGGCGTCCAGGCGAAAGCCGTCGACCCCGCGCTCCAGCCAGAACCGCGCCACGTCCAGCAGGGCGTCCTGAACCGCCGGCAGGTGGGTGTTGAGCTGCGGCTGCTCCGACAGGAAGTTGTGCATGTAGTACTGGCCGCGCCGCGCGTCCCAGGTCCAGGCCGGCCCGCCGAACACCGACTGCCAGTTCGACGGCGGGCTGCCGTCCGGCTTCGGGTCGGCCCACACATACCAGTCGGCGAAGGCGTTGGTCCGGGACTGACGGCTTTCGCGGAACCAGGCGTGCTGGTCCGACGTGTGGGCGAAGACCAGATCGGTGACGACCTTCAGCCCCAGCTCATGCGCGCGCGCCAGCAGGCGGTCGAAGTCCTCCAGCGTGCCGAACATCGGATCGACGCCGCGATAGTCGGCGACGTCATACCCGTAATCCTTCATCGGCGAGGCGTAGAACGGCGACAGCCAGATGGCGTCGACGCCCAGCGAGGCGACGTGATCCAGGTGGTTCAGGATGCCGGGCAGGTCGCCGACGCCGTCGCCGGTCGTGTCGGCGAAGCTGCGTGGGTAGATCTGATAGATCACCGCGCCGCGCCACGGGTCGCGTCGGTCGGCGGCCTGCGTGCTGGACATGTCGACCCCCTGGCTGATGTCCGACCACCTTAGAGGGGGCCGGGCGCGGGTGTCATGGTCTCAATAAGGGAACCACTGCAGGGTCAGGCCGACGGTGCGCGGCTGCAGCGGCGTGGACGCCAGCGCCTCGGGCAGGCGGAAGGGGTCGCCGAAGGAGAAGGTGTTGGCGCGGCTGTCCAGCGGGTTGTCCACGAAGGCGCGCAGCGACCAAAGGTCCGCTTCGAACCCCACCGAAACCCGCCCGTTGACGTAGTCGCCCATGCGCGAGCGGCGGTCGGCGTCGAACGTCAGCCGCGAGTCGCCCACGTAGGCCAGGCTCACGTCCGCGGCCAGCACCACGTCGCGCACCCAGGGACGACGCCAGCTGGCGTAAAGGTTCGCCGAAACGGAGGGGACGCCCGGCAGGCCGGCGTCGCCGCGAGAGTTGAAGTTGGCGCCCGGCCGCGTGATCCGGGGTCGGGCCAGCAGGCCGTTGGCGCTCAGCTCCAGCTCGTCGTTGACCCGCCAGCGCGTCTCGATCTCCAGCCCCAGGTTCTCGCCGTCGCCGACGTTGACCGCGTACGCCAGGCCGCTGGGCAGGAACTGGTCGCTCTGAATGTCGTCCCAGCGGGCGGCGAACAGCGAGGCCCGCGCCCGCAGCCGACCGTCCAGCAAGGTCGCCTTGGCCCCCAGCTCATAGTTCCACAGGCTGTCGGCGCCGTATTCGCGCCCCGGTCGCCCCGGTCCGCCGCTGAACGGCTGCCCCAGCGGTCCGGCGGTGTTGAATCCGCCGGTCCGGTGCCCTTGCGTGATCTGGGCATAGACGTCCAGGTTCTCCCGGGCGCGCCATGCCGCGGCAAGCTTGGGCGAAACCCCCTCGTTGCGCCCCTCGCCGTGGAACGGCCGGTGAAAACCGTACTGCGAGACGTCGGACGTGGTGGCGTACTCGTAGACATAATACCGGGCGCCGGCCGTCAGCGTCAGATCCTCGCGCAGATCGTACGCCACCTCGCCGAACAGGGCGGTTTCCTTCAGCGCGTCCAGACGGGCTTCTTCATAGACCGGGACCGGGATGGGGCGCAGGGCCAGAGCGGCGGTCTGGGTGCGCGTGGTTCCGCGCGAGGCGAAGACGCCGGCCAGCCATCGCACGCGGCCCGCGCCGGGGGAGGCGAAGGTCGCCTCGGCCACGGCCAGGTCGATGCCCCGCGCCTCGTCAAGGGCGCCGAGACGGCTGAGCGACCCGAACCGCCACAGGCCGCTGGAGGCGTCGTAGCGGCTGTTGAACTGATGTCGGATCAGGCCCGCGGAAGCCTGGAACCGACCCCAGCCGCCCTGGCCCTCGACCGAGACGTAGACGTCGTCGAAGGCG
The DNA here is from genome assembly GCA_943371835.1 of Afipia felis. Taxonomy (GTDB): domain Bacteria; phylum Pseudomonadota; class Alphaproteobacteria; order Caulobacterales; family Caulobacteraceae; genus Brevundimonas. The sequence continues at coordinate 35,289 of CALRWJ020000019.1, forward strand.
TTTCGGTGCGGCTCGCGCACCAGATTGGCCCGACGCAGACCGCCCAAGGTGCGAAAGATGTAGTGCGTGTCCTCGGTGACGATGCGCTGACGCACCCAGCCGGCGGTGGCGACCCAGCCCGGCGCGAGGTTGGCGGCCAGGGCCAGGCGCCCCCCCTGTTTGCCGCCGTCATTGACGCGCGGAAGGTTCAGGCTGACGTCGTCAACGTAGCCGCCGTAAGTCTCCTCGTAGAGAGAGCCGCGCAGGGCCAAGGCCCCGTCGAACAGCGGCAGGTTGGCCGTGCCCCAGTAGTCGCTGTTCAGGCTCCCCCCGCGCGTGCGCGACTGAGTGGCTCCGAGACTGAGCGTCCGGCGCGTGAAGTCCGGTGCGTTCGGCACGATGTGGACCACCCCGCCCAAGGGGCCGGTGCCGTACAGCGTGCCCTGGGGCCCCCGGACCAGTTCGACCCGATCGACGTCGATCAGCTTCAGGTCCGGATCGGGCGCGCTGTAGGTGATCGGAATGCGGTCCAGGTAGAGCGCCACGGTGGACTGGGTCAGGCCGGTGAAGGCGCCGTCGGACATGCCGCGCAGCAGGATCTTGTTCCGTCCCGACCCAAGGTTGGTGACCGTCATGCCGGCCGTCAGGGCGGCCACGTCGCCCAGATCGGTCGCGCCGGCGCGGGTCAGCTCATAGCCCGGCAGCGCCGCGATGGCGGCGGGCACGCTCTGCGGCGTGTCGAGATGGCGCGGCGCGGTCACCACAATCTCGCTCAGCTCGAACGGCTCCGCGGGCGCCGTGCTCGGCTCCGGCGGGACGGGGCGGGACGGGGCGGGCCTCGGCGCGGCGGCGGAGCGCGGCTGAGCCCGGCGGATCACGATGGCGCCGTCGGCGCGCACCACGTGGCTGCATCCCGACCCGGCAAGGAGTCTGGTCAGGGCCTCGTCCAAGGTCATCGGGCCGCTGAGCGCGGGACTGCGCCCCCGGCAGCGACGCAGGTCTCCGCCCAGAGAGCGCCGCGACTGCAGGGCGAGGTCCAGCAGCGCGTCCTCGACGGGCTGGGACGCGACGTGAAACGTCTGTCGGCCCGACTGTTGGGCCACGGCGGGGCCTGCCCCCGCCCAAAGGCAGCAGGCGAAGAAGAGCGCCGATCCGAAGGCCGTTAGGGTCCGCGCTCCCGGTCGTCGGAAGCTAGAGGTCGCCACGCGCCGTCAGGACGATGCCGGTCGAAGACCGCGTCGTCTGGACGGAGGTGAAATCCTGGAGCTGTTTCAACATCGTGGCTTCGTCCCCGATCCGAAGCGCGCCGGTGAACCGCAGCGCCTGGGCTGAAACGGACACTGTAACCGGCTTGTCCAGATAACGCGACAGGTCTTCGGCCACCTGAACGAGCGGGGCGTCGCGATAGATCAGGACGCCTTCCCGCCACGAGGACGCGCGCCTGGGGTCGATGCGGGAGGCGACGAGCGCGGTCGCGCCCAGCTGGTCCACGCGCTGCCCGACCGACAGTCGCACCGGCCCGCCGTCGCCGCGCGGGGTCACAGACACGACGCCCCGCTCGACGCTGACTGCGAAGTGGTCGCCGTCGTCCAGCACGTTGAAGGCGGTGCCCAGCACGCGCACCTGCCGCCCGTCGGCCGAAATCACGAAGGGGCGGGACGCCTGGTGCGCGACGTCGAAGGCGAATTCGCCGCCGTCCAGGCTGACCTGGCGCGACGTTCGGCGCATCCTGACCCTCATTTCGGAGTGCCGGTTCAGATGCACGCGCGACCCGTCGGACAGGGTGACGACGCGGGGCGCGTCGCCGGCGGCGTAGGTTCGAACCTGCGTCGGGCCCTCGACCTGCATCCACACGCCGACGCAAAGCACCACCGCGGCAGCGGCGGCGAAGCCCGAGACCAGACGACGGCGGCCCACGCCCCCGTCGTTCGCGGCCACGGGCAGGGGAATGACGGGGGCGGCCGCCACGTCGGCGTCGATCCAGGCGCACTCCACCGCCTCATAGGCGGCGGCGTGGGCGGGGTCCCGCTCCAGCCAGTCCTGGAAGGCCAGCCACGAGTCGACGGGCGCGTCGGGGTCGCGCAGCCGGACGAACCAGCCCAGAGCCTCCTCCTCGATGTCCGGCGTGACGGTCATGGTTCCAGGGAGCGATGCGGGGCCGGAGCGCGGTCCCTCGGTTGCTTAGACGTCGCCGAGGGGGCGCCCCCTCCAGCATATGGCAAAGTTTTTTCTTCGCGCAGGTTCGTCATCGGGGCGCCCGCCGCGTCAGATGCCTGAGCGCGTCCATCATGTGCTTCTCGACGGAGCTGCGGGAAATCGCCAGACGCGCGGCCACCTCGGCGTAGCTGAGACCGTCGAACTTGTGCAGGCGAAAGACCTGATGCGTCCGGGGCGGCAGCGCGTCGAGCGCGGCCACGACCGCGGCCAGGCGTTCGCGCCCGGCGACCACGCGCTCGGCGTCGGGCGCGTCGTGGACGTCCTCCCCGGGGCCCTCGACGTGGGCGACACGGCGCCAGGCCCCGTCGCGCACGGCCGCGCGCCGCGTGGAGCGCAGGCGGTCCAGCATCAGGTTCGACGCGGCCCGGTACAGCCAGGCGCGCGGATCGCGCACATCGGGATCGCTCCCGGCGCCCGACACCTTCAGATACAGATCCTGAAGCAGGTCCTCGACGTCCGCCTGCGCGCCGAGGCGGGCACGGAAGAACCGGGCCAGGGCGTCGCGATGCTCCAGATAGGCGGCGACGAGGTCGGGCCGGTCGGGCGCGGTCAATCCTTCGGGTCCTCCGCGGCCGCGCCCGTCGGACGACCCGACCGCTTCACGTCATGCTTAATGGAGCGACGATTTTTTTGAGGCAACCCGCGCGCGGCGCCGTCTGAGGGGTGAGGACCCGCGTCCTCGCATCTGAAGCGCGCCGACGGGTGGACCCAATGCCCCCGTCGGCGTCGCCCCCCAACTTGGACGTGCCGATGAAGACCGCCGCATCCAAATCCGCCTATCTGGGCTGGCTGGCCGAACAAACCCGCCGCCCGGCGCCGACGCCCCGCGTGGCGGATGCGCCCGACGACCTGGTCCTGGGATACGCCACCGGCTACGACGCCGCGATGATCGCGCCGTTCGTGCGGTCGCTGCGGGCGGTGTTCAACGGCCACGTCGCCCTGATCGTGGACGACCGGCCCGACGTGCTGGAGCTGCTGGAAGAGCACGGGGTCGAAGCCGTCCTGCCGGAGACGGGCGCAGGGTGGGAGCCGCATCCCGTGATGGCGCGCTTCGCCGCCTATGCCCGGCTGCTGGATCGCTGGCCCAACGCCGTCGACGTGCTGCTGACCGACGTCCGAGACGTGGTCTTCCAGGCCGAGCCCTTCGGCCCGCCGCCCCGGCGGCTGGAAGTCTTCGTGGAGAACGAGGGCGGCGTGCTGCGCGATCACGCCTTCAACATGAAGCACATGACCGCCCTCGTCGGCGACGAGATGGCCGCGACCCTGGCGGACAAGCCGTGCATCTGCGTGGGCACGATCATGGGGCCGCGCGACGAGGTCGCCCGATTCTGCCGCGTGCTGCTGATGCTGGCGGCCATTCCGCGGTCCGAGGTCGGCGGGGCGTTTGGGGCCGATCAGGCCGCGTGCAACCTGGCGGTCCACATGGACCTGGTGCGCGCGCGGGTCGTGCCGAACTTCCAGCGCGTGGCGACGCTGGGCATGACCGAGGGCGCGACGCTGAGCGTCCGCGACGGCACGGTGGTCAATCCCGACGGCAGCGTCAGCCCGATTGTGCACCAGCACGACCGCCACCCCGAACTGGACGCCGCCGTCCATGCGCGATGGGGCGGCGGCATGCGGCACTGCCCGCGCGTGCACGCCAAGTCCGTGGCCGAGCGCGGCCTGAAGCTGCGTCAGTCCCTGCTGCGACGTCTGCCCGAACTGCGCTGAGCGTTTTCTTCTGAGGCGCGGCCTCGCACGCGTCGTCTTATGGGGGAGGCCTCGCCACGGGGTCCGCCGGCGGGGTTCATGCACGACATTTGGCGATCAGGCTTCATCAGGCGTCCGCTGGCGGAAGTCGCGGCGTCCGCGCGTTTGGACCCGGCGGACATCACCTGGCTTCCCGACTGCGGGTCGTTCCGGTTCGAGGCAGACCCGTTCGCGGTCGAGCGCGACGGCACGGTCACCGTGTTCGTCGAGGCATATGACCACCGGGTCCGGCGCGGCGAAATCCACTATCGCCAGCACGCTCCGGACGGCGCCGAGATCGGGCGCGGCGTCGCCCTGGCTCAGCCGTTTCACCTCTCCTACCCCCACCTGATCGAGGAAGGCGGCGAGCTGTTCATGCTGCCCGAGGGCTACAAGGGCGGCGGTCTGGACTTGTATCGCTGCGTCCGCTTCCCCGACCGGTGGGAGAGGGTGGCCCGGCTGATGGACCTGCCCGTCGTGGACGCGACCGTCGTGCGGCACGCCGGCCGCTGGTGGATGTTTCACGCCCTGTTCGGGCCCGCCGACCGCGACATGCGCGAGCTGCACGTCGCCTGGTCGGACTCCCTGGCCGGACCGTGGACGGCGCACGCGGCCAACCCGGTCAGAACCGGCGTGACGGGGGCCCGCCCGGGCGGCTCCGCCTTCGTCATGGACGGCGCCCTGCATCTGCCGGTTCAGGACTGCGGTCCGACCTATGGCGCGGCGATCGAGTTGCTGCGGATCGAGGTGCTGACGCCCGAAGCCTTCGAGGCAACGCCGGTCCGACGGTTCGAGCCGACCGGCCTGCTGCCCGACCACGCCGACGGCCTGCACACGCTCTCGGGACTGGGCGGCGTCACCTGCATCGACGTCAAGAGCGTCCGGAGTTCGCCGGTAGAGGGGCTGATCCGCACGCAGTACAAGCTGCGCCGCCTGCTGGGCCTCAACGGCCCGAAGACCGGGCGCGCCGCGTGAAGGTCGCCGTGGTCATGCCGCGGGGGGCGACGATGTGCCGACGCACCGTCAACTCCATGGAGACGGTGGCGCAGACCCTGCGCGCGCACAGCCGCCGTCGGGACGCGGTCACTCTGTTCTGCGACGCCGGGGCGGAAGAGCCGCTGGAGCCCGATCTGGCCACCGTGCCGGCGGGGCTGGGCAAGCGCGCGCGCGTGGACGCCATGGCCCGGGCGGTGCGCGCGTGCGATCCCGACCTCGTCGAGCACCATCAGCAGCTGGAGTCCTCGGCCGCCCTGGCGCGCCGGCTGCGGGAACGGCTGAACGTCCTGCACCGCCACACCCGCATCAAGCCGCCGGGCGATCCCGTCAGCCGGCTGCGCTATCACGCCAGGCTGAACGCCTTCGATCACCTGATCTTCGTCAGCGAGGCCGCCGTGGCGGAGTTCGCGGCCGATTATCCCGCCTTCGCCGACCGCGCCTCGGCCGTGTGCAACCCCATCGACGCCGCGCCGTGGGACGCCGATCCGGCGTCGCGGGAGAAGCTGATCCTTTTTTCGGGCCGCGCCATGGCCGAGAAGGGGCTGGAGCCGTTCTGCGCCGCCCTTGGCGCGGTGCTGGACCTTCGACCTGACTGGCGCGGCGCCTTGATGCTGGGCGACTGGGATCGGCACGCGGACTGGGCCGGGCCGGTGGTCCGGCGGTTGGAGCGGCTGGGAGACCGCGTCGAAATCCATCGCTCCGCGCCCCTTGGCCAGGTTCGGGAGGTGACCCGGCGCGCGGCGATCGCGGTCACGCCGTCGTTCGTCGCCGAGGCGTTCGGCCTGACCGCGCTGGAAGCGCATGCCGCAGGCGCGGCGCTCATTTCTTCGGGGCGCGGCGGCCTGCGCGAGGCCAGCGGGCCGCACGCGGTCTACGTCGATCCGCCCGACGCGCCGGCCCTGACGCGCGCGCTCCTGGACCTGGTGGACGATCCCGACCGGCGGCTGGCGATGGGCCGGGCCGGTCAGGCCTGGATCGCGGAAACGCATTCCGCAGCCGCGCGCGCGGCGCAACTGGACGACTTGCGCGAGCGCCTGATGGCCGAGCGTACGCCGCGCGGCGGGGGGAGGGGGCGGCTCGCCCGCTTCGGTCGTCGCGCATGACCGGGGCAAGAGGTGGAGCCAACCGCGCGCCGTCGAACGAGAATTTCGCCACCGGTCGCCGCCTTTCCAGCGGCGTCCGGCGACCTGGCCGGGGATACGCCCCCGCTCCCCGGCCAGGTCGCATTTCCCTTTCACTCCACTGAGAGAAGAACCTTGGGCGGACGAACCTTCCTGACCCGACTGTTTCTGGGCGAGGCCGGCGTGGTGCGCCTGAGGGCCCGGCGCGCCGGCGACATCCTGCGCCTGCCGGACCGCAAACAGCTGGCCGAGACCTATTTGCCGGCGTTCGCGGCGGAGGGCGGGACGATGCTCTGGGTCGGCACCCGCAAATACACCGCCGACGACTATGCCGTGCTGGAGCGGCACGGCGGCGAGGTGTGGACGACCGACATCGATCCCGCGGCCGCCCGCTGGGGACGCGAGAGGCGCCACCGCACCGGCGACGTGTGCGACGCCGACGCCCTCTTCGGCGACCTGACGTTCGACGCCATCCTGTGCAACGGCGTGTTCGGCTATGGCGTCGACGACGCCGCCCAGCAGCGCCGGGCGCTGATCGCCATGGCGCGGATCCTGCGGCCGGGCGGGCGACTGCTGCTGGGCTGGAACACCGACAAGATCGAGGATCCGCTGGAGGCCGGCCTGCCCGTGCCGTGGTTCGGCCCCGCCGACTTCGCCGGCCCGTCGCGCGTGCGGTTCCCGGAGGTCACGCACGTCTACGACAATCTGGTGCGCACCGAGGCGGCGACGCCGCCCGGGTGATCCGCCGTCGCCGTCGATGCGTCGCCGGGAACTCCGGAAACGGGCCGCGAGTTGACAGACCCGCGATCGGACGCGATCCCGTATCCCATTCAGTTTCCGGTGGTTCCGTGATTCCCGTAAAGCGTTTTTCCACGGGCCACCTGCCCGTCGAGTCCCGGCTGCAGGCGTGGTTGGAGCGGGACTGGCCCCGCGTCGACAACGTGTATCGCACGGTCGCCCTGGAACCCTTCGACGTGCTGATGGAGAACGCGCCGCTGGCGCGGACGATGCTGGTCCGCACCGAGATTTCGTCGATGAGCTGGGAACGGCACCCCGACGACATTCGCACGTCCGACCTGAACGCCATCATCGTCAGCATGATGGTCCGGGGGCGCGCGCAGGGCGATCTGGACGGGCGACCGTTTCTGGAACCCGCCGGGACCTATCATTTCCACGACCTGAGCCGCCCGTCGTTTCACACCTCCACGGCCAGTCTCACCTACGGCCTCATGCTGCCGCGCGACGTCGCTGACAGTCTCGGCGTGCCGGTCGACGATCTGCATGGACTGGTCGTCGGCGGCCCGGCGGCCACGGCGCTGCTGAATCTGGCCGACGCGGTGTGGAGCTGGCTGCCGGAACTGACGCCCGCCGGCGCGGCGCGGGCCGAGACGGCGATGCTGGAACTGATCGTCGCCGGGATCGAGCAGTCGCTTCGCCACGCCCCCGACAGGGTCCGCAACGACGCCCTTCGCGACGCCGCGATCGCAGAGATCGATCATGGTCTGGGCCTCAGCGCGGCGACCGCGGCCAAGCTGGCGCGCATTCTGGCCGTGCCGGTCGAGCAGGTCGCGTCGGCCTTTCGCGGCGACGGCGGTCTGGCGGCCTATCTGTTGTCCAGACGACTGGAGGAGGCGCGGTCGGCCCTGGCCGATCGCGACCGGCAGGAGCCGATCGGAGACATCGCCCACCGGCTGGGCTTCAGCGACGCGGCACACCTCAGCCGTGCGTTCCGCAAGCGCTTCGGCGTCTCGCCGAGGGACTACCGCAGCGACCGTCGCGCCTCGACGTCACCCGCGGGGGACGAAACAGCTTAACCATTACCCCCGGACGTCGTTCAATTTTTCGACGACCCGCGTTCAAGTCGATCCGCGTGAACCCGTGTTATCGCGCTCTTCCGCAGCACTAATGATCCGTTAATCGGACGCGTGGGGCGGGCGAGAAACAGTGCGATTTCGGCGCAGCTCACGAGCCGCGCCCGGGGGACGATAAGTCATGTCGGGTTTTGTGCAGGCCGTTCGCGGCCTTTTCGCTCATGCGGCGCGCGCTTTCGCGGGTGGTCGCTCGATCCGCTCGACGGCGTGGACCCTTGCGTTGACGGCGCTGATGGCTGCGTCGCTCTTTCCGGCCGACGCCGCAAGGGCGCAGTCGATCTCGTCCTCCTCCCTCGAAACTGCTGAGAGCGTGGACGGCGGGTTCAACTGGAGCAACGCCGGAGCCGGCTCGGCCTACGTCTTCACGGACGGCGCGCCGGGGGGATACCGAGCCGTGGCGTTCCTCGAGTTCTTCATCCCGTCCGGGCGAAGCTTTTCGGCGGTCAACCTGAGCCTGGTCACGAGCAACGGCTTTGGAAGTTCCGCGCCGATAACGTTCCGGGACGCCCGATCCATCAGCGTGAACGACCCCAACTCAGGAACGGCGCTGTTGAGCGCCACGAGCTATGGCACGACCACGGTGTCCGGGGCCGGCGGCGCTCAGACCCTCTCCCTCAGCGCCGCCGCGGTGCAGCGCATGAACGACCTTTCGTCTCAAGGGGGCGGCGTCTTTTCCATCGGCGTCACGACGACCGGCACCAGCGTTTACATCGACTTCAGCAGTGCGACGCTTGTGCCCGTCACGCTGCCGGTGGTCGCCAGCGTCGCCCCCAACAGCGGACCGACCGCGGGCGGGACGACCATCGTTGTGACCGGCACGACCTTCACCGGCGCGACCGCGGTGTCGTTCGGCGCGACCCCGGCCGCCAGCTTCACCGTCAACAGCGCCACCCAGATCACGGCGACGACGCCTGCGCGTGCCGCCGGCATCGTCGACGTCACGGTGACGACGCCCAACGGGACCTCCGCCACCAGTGCGAACGACCGTTTCACCTTCTCGCCGCCGCCCACCATCAACGCGCCGACGATCAGCGGCGGCTTCGCGTCCGTCAGCGGCACCTTCACGCCCAGCGTGTCGCCGGAGCTTCGAACCTATACGAGCGGCGGAGTCCTGGTTCGGACGACGACTCCCGTCGTCAACTCGAGCGGCAACTTCTCGACGTCGGTCGACCTGAGCGCGCAGCCCTCGGGACCCTATGAGTTCAGGCTCTATTCCTACCAGTCCAACTCCGTGGTCGCCACGCGCGCCTTCACCTATACGGCGCCGCCGTCGGTCGGCAGCCTGGGGCCCAATTCCGGTGGCGCGGGCGGCGGCACGCCGGTGTCGATCTTCGGCACGAACTTCACCGGCGCGACTTCCGTCGTCTTCGGCAGCACCCCGGCGACGAACTTCGTGGTTCAAGGCGACACCCAGATCATCGCGACCAGCCCGGCGGGCTCCGTGGGTTCCGTGAACGTCCGGGTCACCACGCCCGGCGGCACGTCGAGCACCAACCCCAACACAACCTACACCTACGTCGCCGGGCCGACGATCAGCTCGGTCAGCCCGGCGGAGGGGATCGCGCATGCCACGACGCGCCCTGCCGACGTGACCATCGTCGGCTCCAACTTCTCCGCCAGCGGGAACACCGTGAACTTCGGCGGCACGCCCGGCACGATCGTCAGCGAGAGCACGACCAGCATCACCGTGACCCCGCCGGCCAACTCCGCCGGTGGCCAGGTCAACGTCGATGTGTTCAACGCCGGCGGATCGGGCACCAGCGCGATCTACGCCTATCGCTACATCCTGCCGCCGGTCGTGACCGTCAGCTTCGACACATCGTCTATCGTGGGCACGGGGACCACCGGATTCTCGGTCACCTTCACCAACCCGAACCCGGTCGCGATCCGGGGCGCTCGCGTGGCCTCCAACGGCGCCACCACGCCGTTCATCCTGACCGCATTCGGAAACTTCTGCGGCACGTCGGGCAACTACAACGCCAGCTCGGCCTTCTTCATCGCCGGCGTCGATCTGCCTGCGAACGGGTCCTGCACGGCCACATCGACCCAGCAGCCGACCGCGGGCGGGGCCTTCCAGTTCGTCACCGCCGCGCCGACGGCCACGGGCACGGCGACCACGAACTTCACCCTGACGGGCGTCGCGGCGACCTCGAACACCCTGACGGTGCAGCGCGCGGCCCCGTCGATCACGTCGGTCTCGCCGTCCTCCGGCCCGCAGGCGGGCGGCACCAACGTCACGCTGACCGGCTCGAACCTGACAGGGACGACCGCGGTCACGGTCGGCGGCTTCGCCGCGACGAACGTGACGGTCGTCAGCGACACCCAGGTCACTTTCACGACCGGCGCGGCGTCCTCGCCGGTGTTTGGGTCTGTCGTCGCGACGAACAGCGTCGGCATAGGCGCCCGCAACAACGCCTTCACCTACATCGCGGCGCCGGTGGTCTCGACCATCTCGCCCGCGGTGACGTCCACGGCCGGGGGCGCGACGATCACGCTGAACGGCTCCGGCCTGGGCAGTTCGACGGTCACCGTCGACGGCGTCACGGTCGGCACGATCCAGAACACGGGCAGCCTGCGCTCGTTCGCCGCCCCGGCTCACGCCGCCGGCACGGTGAACGTCGTCGTCACGACGGGCGGCGGCTCCACCACCGCGCAGCTGACCTACGTCGATCGTCCGACGGCCAACGCGCAGACCGTCGCGGTCCCGTACGGCACGGCGACGGGCGTCACCGTGACGGGATCGGATCCGAACACGCCGCCCCAGTCGCTGACCTACAGCATCATCACGCCGCCCACGAACGGTTTCCTGGGCGGGGTGGGGCCGACCTACACCTACACCCCCATGGCCGGACGCAGCGGCTCGGACTCCTTCACCTTCGTCGCCCAGAACGGCGGCGGCGCCTCGTCGCCGGCGACCGTGACGCTGAACATCGGCGCGCCGACGATCACCCTGACGCCGACGACCGTGCCGGACGCGACCGCGGGGGTCGCCTATTCCCAGACCCTGACCGCCGGAGGCGGCGCGGCGCCCTATGCCTACGCCGTCACGGCCGGCGCCTTGCCCGCGGGCCTGACCCTGTCGACGGGGGGCGTCCTGTCGGGCACGCCCGGCGCCGGCGGAACCTTCAACTTCAGCATCACGGCCACCGACTCCAGCACGGGCGGCGCCGCGCCGTTCGCAGCGACCCGCGCCTACAGCCTCACGGTACAGGCGCCCACGATCGTCGTGTCGCCGAACACGCTGCCCGGCGCTACGCGCGGCGTGGCCTATTCGCAGACCGTCACCGCCTCGGGCGGTGTGGGCGCCGCCGGCTTCGCCGTCACCGCGGGCGCCCTGCCCGGCGGGCTGACGCTGTCGCCGTCCGGCGTCCTGTCGGGCACGCCCTCGACGACGGGCAGCTTCAGCTTCACCATCACAGCTACGGACCAGTCGACGGGCGCCGGCCCCTACGCCGGATCGCGGGCCTACAGCCTGACCGTGGGCCAGGGCACGCCGGTGATCACCGGTCTGTCGGTCTCGGCCAGCCACCAGTTCCAGACCACGCCGGTGACGATCACCGGCTCGGAGTTCACCGGCGCCACCTCCGTCCTGTTCGGGACGGCGCCCGCCGCGTCGTTCACCGTGGTCTCTGACACGCGCATCGACGCAATCGTGCCCGTCTTCGTCCCCTCAGGCGTGGTGAACGTCAGCGTCACGGCGCCGGGCGGCACGAGCGCGGACTCCGGCGTGACCGACGACTTCCGCTTCATCGGCCGACCGCTGGTGACGTCGGTTTCGCCGTCGGCCGGCGGCACGCCGGGCGGCGCGTCGCTGAGGGTGTCGGGCCAGAACTTCACCGGCGCGACCTCGGTGTTCTTCAGCATCCCCGCCGCCGGAGGCGCGTCGAACGTGATCTCGGCCAGCAGCTTCGTGGTCGTCGACGACGCGACCCTGACGGTCGTCACGCCGACCGTGGCGGGGATCGCGCCCAACGGCGCCGTCGCCGAAATCGTCGTCGCCAACCCCTCGGGCGAGGACAACGCCCAGGCCGGACCTCAGGACGACTACACCTTCGTGGGTCAGCCCTCGGTCGCCATGCTCGACGTCACCGAAGGGCCCCTGGCCGGCGGGACGCGGGTCACCGTCACTGGCCAGCGGCTCGGCACGGTCACGGGCGTCACCGTGGGCGGCGTCGCGGCGACCAACGTCGTGGCCGGCGCCGCCAGCGTCGCCTTCGACACGCCGGCGGGAACGGGCGTTCAGCCCATCGTCCTGACCTGGACCTACGGCGTCGTCTCGGCCCAGAGCTTCAGCTATCTGTCGGCGCCCAGCGCGCCGCAGATCGTCCAGGCCCCGCCGAGCCTCAGCGCCAGCTCGACCGCGCAGTTCACGCTCTCGGGCGTCTCGATCCAGGCGTCGCTGGACGGCGGGGCCTTCGCGCCGATCGCGGCTCAGCCGGTCATCTTCACCGGTCTGACCGACGGCTCGCACGTCGTGCGGTTCCGGTCTTCCAACGCCGGCGGCACGAGCGCCGAAGTCAGTCACTCCTGGACCATCGACACCGTCGCTCCGGCGGCGCCCGTCGTCGCCACGCCGGTGGACCAGTCGCTGACGTCCAGCCGCGACGTCGTCTTCTCCGGCGCCGCCGAAGTCGGCGCCACGGTGACCGTGTCCGTGGACTCGGTCGACTTCGGAAGCGCCCAGGTCGGCGCCGCCGGAACGTGGAGCTTCCCTCGAACCGGTCTGACGGACGGCATGCGCGTGCTGCGCGTCCAGGCCGTCGACGCCGCCGGCAACGCGTCGCCGTTCACCACCGTGCGCATCACCGTGGACGCCACGGCACCCGCCGCGCCCATCATCACGACGCCGACTGCCGGTTCACTGGTCACGCCGCGTCCGACGCTGACGGGCTCCGCCGAAGCCGGCGCGACCGTCACCGTTCAGATCGACGGCGCGCCCGCCGGAACCGTCACCGCCACTGGAGGCCTATGGAGCTTCACGGTCGGCTCTGCCTTGGCCGATGGTCCGCATGCGTTCCGTGTCACTGCCACAGATGCGGCCGGCAACGTCGGCGCCGCGTCGACGCTGAACGTCACGGTCGACGGCGCCGCGCCGGTCGTCCTGTCGTCGGCGCCGCAGGCCGCCGCCGCCAACGCGGCCTCCGCCACCTTCGTCGTCCGCTTCGACGAGCCGGTGTTCGGCGCCGACGCCACCGCCTTCGCCTTGTCGTCGACCGGTTCGGCATCGGGTACGATCGCCGCCGTGACGACCGCGGGGGCCGACGTCGCCGTCACCGTGACGGGCATCGCCGGCACCGGCTCCCTGAGACTGGACGTCCGTTCGGGCACGACGATCGCCGATGCGCGAGGCACGACCGGCGTCGCCGGCTTCACCGCCGGATCGCCGCTGACGGTCGACCGCGACGCCCCCTTGGCCCCGGTGGTCACCGCTCCGCTCGACGGCGCGCGCGTCCTGACCGCCACGCCCACCTTCACCGGCACGGCGGAAGCCGGCGTCCGCGTTTCGGTCGTCGTGGACGGCACGGGCCTGGGAACCGTCACGGCGACCGGCGGCGCGTGGTCCTTCACGCCCTCGACCGGACTGACGATCGGCGCCCACGTCGTCGTCGCCACGGCCACGGACGCGGCGGGCAACGTCTCGGCTGCGTCGTCGACCGTCCGCTTCACCTACAACCCGGTCGGCGTGAACGCCGCGGCCCTGCCCAACGCGCGCGTCGGCACCGCCTATTCTGCGACGTTGACGGCCAGCGGCGGGACCACGCCCTATGCCTTCAGCGTCGTCGGCGGCACGCTGCCCGACGGGATCGTCCTGTCCACCGGCGGCGCCCTGTCGGGCACGCCCACGATCAGCGGCACGTTCGGCTTCACCGTCCGTGTGACGGACGCGGGCGGCGTGTCCGCCGACGGAGCCCAGACGCTGGTCGTCGACGCCCCGGCCGTTCCGGACGCGCGCCCGACCGTCGTCACGGTTCCCGCCACCTCGACGACGGGACCGACCACCATCGATCTGTCGGCGCAGACGGCCAACGCCGCCCGCATCGAGATCGTGGCGCCGCCCGCCCAGGGCAGCGCGACGGTCGACGGCATGAGCATCCGCTACACGCCCCAGCCGGGCTTCTACGGCACGGTGACCTTCACCTATCGCTCGGTCGGGTACGCCAACGGCGGTCAGACGGGCGTCGCGTCCGCCCCGGCCACCGTGACGGTGACCTTGGCCGCGCCGACGCTGGTCCTGGCGCCCTCCACGCTGCCCGCGGGCCGTGTGGCGGTGGCCTACGCCCAGACGGTCTCGGCCTCCGGCGGCACCGCGCCCTATGCCTATGCGGTGACCGGCGGCGCGCTTCCGGCGGGCTTGACCCTGTCCGCCGCGGGCGTGCTGTGGGGCGCGCCGACGGCGGGCGGCACGTTCAACTTCACCGTCACGGCGACGGACTCCTCGACGGGGACCGGGCCGTTCTCGGTGTCGCAGAGCTACGCGCTGACCGTGGCGGCCTCGACCATCGTCGTGTCGCCCGCCAGCCTGCCGGCCGGCACGCGAGGCACGCCGTATTCGGCCAGCGTCAGCGCGACCGGCGGCGTGGCCCCCTATGCCTACGCCGTCAGCGCAGGGGCTCTGCCGACGGGGCTGACGCTGTCGACGGCGGGCGTCCTGTCGGGCACGCCGACGGCGGTCGGGTCCTTCACCTTCACGGTGACGGCGCGCGACAGCGCCGGCGGCGCGGGCCCCTACACGGGATCGGCGACCTACACCGTGACGATCTCGGCCCTGACGCTGACGGTCACGCCGACGGCCCTGCCGCCGGTCCTGGCCGGCACCGCCTTCAGCCAGCAGATGTCGGCGACGGGCGGTCGCGGGACCTACGCCTATGCCGTCACGGCGGGGTCGCTGCCGTCCGGCCTGACCCTGACGACCGGCGGCCTGATCAGCGGTCGCCCGGCCGCCGCGGGGACGTTCGCCTTCACGATCACGGCGACCGACGGCTTCGGCAACACGGGCTCCGCAGCCCTGACCCTGACGGTCACCGCGCGCCCGGATCCGGCGGCGGACCCCGACGTGCAGGGCCTGACCACGGCCGAGGCGGACGCGGCCCGTCGCTTCTCGCAAAGCCAGATCGGCAACTTCACTCGCCGTCTGGAACAGATCCGTCGCGGCGGCGGCGCGACCGGCGGCTTCAACGTCAGCCTGGACGGTTCGGCCTTCATGTCCCTGTCCGAAGACGAGGCGGTCCGCGGACCCCTGGCTCAGGTCCAGGGCGGCCAAGGCCGAGCGGCCGGCGACCGCTTCGGCGCAAGCGGGCGGTTCGACGACCGCGAGGCCCTGCGGGGCCTGCTGACGGCGGGCGCGCCCGACCGCGAACGCGTCGAGCCGGCGTCCGCCGTGCCGACCGACGCGGCGCAGGCCGGTCCCGGCGGAATCCGCGTCTGGGCGGGCGGCGCCATCAGCCTGGGCGAGCGCGACGCCACCACGCGTCGGGCCGAGCTGGACATCCGCACGGGCGGCCTAAGCGTCGGCGCGGACATGAGCGTGTCCGACCAGCTGGACGTCGGCGTGGGCGTCGGCTTCGGCCAGGAAGACACCGACGTGGGATCGGCCGGCACGCGCCTGGAAGCCGAAACCTGGGTCGGCGTCGGCTACCTGACCTGGCGTCCCGACGACCGCATGTTCGTGGACGGCATCCTCGGCTACGGCAGCCTGTCCTACGACACGCGCCGCCGCACGTCGGTGGATCAGTCGCTGGTGTTCGGCGAACGCGACGGCGACATCGTCTTCGGCTCCGTGACGGGGGGCATCGACCGCTCGACCGGGCGGGTGCGCTGGAGCGTCTATGGACGCGCCGAGGGCATGACCGCGCGACTGGACGCCTTCACCGAGACGGGCTCCGCGCTTTGGGCGCTCAGCTATGACGACCGGTCGGTGCAGTCGCTGCAGGGCGTGCTGGGCGTGCGGTGGGAGCGGGACTTCGGCGTGGGGTCGCCCAACGTCTGGTCGCCGGGCCTGCGGTTCGAGCTGTCGAACGAGTTCGCCGACGCGGAGGGTCAGACCCTGCGCTACGCGGATTGGCTGGACGGTCCGAGCTACGGCTTCGACCCGGACGGTTGGAGCCGGACCCAGGCGATGCTGGGGCTCAGTCTGGGGCTGACCGGCGAGCACGGCTGGTCGGTGCGTGGCGAGGCCGAAGGCCGGACCCGCGGCGACGAGGTGATGGCTCAGTTCCGCATGCTGCTGAGCCGCAAGTTCTGACGCGGGACGGGAAGGGCGCGACGCGTCCTTCCCGTCGCCCACCGGCGAGTTCCGAGACGCTGCCGCCGGTCGGCGCCCCCCACAAGGCAAAGCTTGCGGTGAGTAAAGATGTGGAGCACCGTCGCGCCCTAGTTGTCCGAGTGGTGCATGACTTCCGGCCGCGACACAGTTTCAGCCGGCGACGGCCCGAGCGTCCGCGGCGCATGGTCGAAGTCGGCCGTGCTGCTGATCGGCGTGGTCGGCGCCTATTCTCTTGTCGTCATAGGGCTTTGCGGCACGGGCATCTGGGGCGCCCGCGTGGCCTCCCTGCGGATGGCCGAGAGCCAGGCGGCGGCCATCGCCGCCTTCTCCGCCGCCTACACCTCCCGGATGTACGACCTCAGCGACGAGGTGACCCGCCATCTGGCCGCCGATCTTCGAACGACGCCGCTGACGCCGGAGGCCGTGGCGCCGATGCTGGCCGAAGCGGCGGAGGCGACGGCCCAGAACGACTACTACGTCGTGTTCGCGCCCGACGGGACCCTGGTCGCCAGTTCGACCCCCATGCGGCGCTTCCGCATCCAGGACGACGCCCTGACCGCGCATCGCGGCGGCGCGGCGCGCTTCATCGGCCAGGTCGTCCGCGGTCGCGCCACCGGCGAAGTCATCTATCGTCTTTCGCGCCGGATCGACGACGAGAACGGTCGGATGGTGGGGATCGTCGGCGCGGCGATCCGGCCCTTCGGCATCCGCCGGGTCGCCCAGCGCGGGCCGAAAGACCCCCAGGTCACCGTGTGGACCGAAGGCGGCCAGTTCGTCGCGGCGGCCTACGTCGACTTCCGGCCGGACGGCTCGGCCCTGGCGCCGCCCAAGCCCGACGGTCTGGGCGCGCTGGTGCCGGGACAGGTCAAGACCGAGCAGGGCACGATCCGGTCCGAAGCGAAGGTCGAAGGGCTGCCGC
>CALRWJ020000020.1:0-47159 GCA_943371835.1 Afipia felis
CGCGCGCCCAGATCGGCCAGCTGGGCCCGCAGGGGCGCGCCGCCCCGCTCCGTCGCGGGGCGCAGCCACTTGCGGAAGGCGGGGTCCTGCATGGCCGCCGACTCCAGCAGGCGGAACAGGACGCGGCCGTACAGCGGCGTGATCGAGAAGGTGGCGTGCAGCGAGGCGCCCTCGGTGGCCAGGGCGTCGTGGAACCAGCCGCGCGGGAGATACAGCACGTCGCCCGGCTTCATCCGCACCTCCTGCACCAGATCGCCCCGGGCCGCGTGCAGGCGTTCGCGCGCCCGGCCGTCGGAATCGTCCGGCAGATCGACGGGATCGGCCTCTCGGTTCGAATAGAGGCGCCAGGTCTTCTCGCCCTCGACCTGGACGGCGAAGACGTGATGCAGGTCGTAGTGGCTGCCGAAGGCCTGCACCCCGCCGAAGGAACAGTACAGGTTCACTCCCACCTGGGCGGCGAAGCGACGCGACAGGTCGGCGGAGAGGGCGCGCAGGCCGGACGTCAGAAACTCCGCGTCGCCCAGGATGACGCTGGCGCCCATGGCCATCAGGGTCTGCACCTTGGCCGGCGAGGGGCGCAGCACGCCGCCGGACTGTGTGTTGACCGGGTCGCAGTACTGCTCCGGCGGGATCGGCCGGTTGTCGTGCACCATCTTCAGCGTGGCGGCGTTCCAGATTGAGGCCTGATCCAGCAGGGCGTTGAAGGCGGCCCAGTCGAGCAGGTCGCGCTTGCCCGCGCCGTCGGGCGCCGGGACGTGCAGCGGTTTCCGGTCGTCGAAGTCCCGATGAAAGTCCTCGGGGGTGATCGGGGCCAGAAGTTCGTCCAGTGTGCGCATGCGGCCGACGCTAGAGCATGATCGTTTTTGACGGAACCGCGCCGCGGTTCCGGCAGAAGCGTGAATCATGCTCTCGCATAATCCTTGAGCCTGATTCACCGTCTCGGCGGAATCGCGAAGCGGTTCCGCCTCAGCGGATCAGGCTCGAGTGCGCCGCCGAAGGACCGTCCAGAAGTGCCGCACCCGCCCAGCCCCGCCGCCCTGACCGCCGCCCGCGCCGCGCTGGTGTCGCGCGACCCGGCGCTGGCCGTCGCCGACGCCGCCGTGCCGCCGTTCGAGTGGCGGCTGCGCACCGGCGGGTTCGAGGGCCTGCTGCACATGATCGTGGACCAGCAGGTGTCGACGGCGTCGGCCGCGGCGATCTGGACGCGCGTCGAGGCGGGCCTGGGCGGCGAGGTGACGCCCGAGAGGGTCCTGAGCCACGACATAGAGGCGCTGCGGGCCATGGGGCTGTCGATCCAGAAGGCCACCTATGCCCATGAGATCGCCCGCGCGCACGTGGAGGGTCGTATCGACTTCGACCATCTGGAACGGCTGTCGGACGCCGAGGCGACGCAGAAGCTGACGGCCATCAAGGGCGTGGGCCTGTGGACCGCGGAGACGTTCCTGATGTTCTGCGAGGGGCGGCTGGACGTGTTCCCGGGCGGGGACGTGGCGCTGCAGGAAGCGATGAAATGGGCCGACGGGCTGGAGGTCCGGCCGAAGGAGAAGGCGGCCTATGCGCGGGCCGAGGCGTGGCGGCCGCATCGCGGGGTGGCGGCGCATCTGCTGTGGGCGTGGTACGGGCTGGTGAAACGGGGAGACGCGACCGTATGACCACGACAGTCCTGACGCCCGAGATCGTCGCGCCCGAGCGGCTGCTGGCGGTGCTGGACTTCGCCGGGGTGGCGGTGTTCGCGGCGACGGGCGCGCTGGCGGCGGCGCGGCTGAAACAGGATCTGGTCACCGCCGCCTTCTTCGCCGCCATCACCGGCGTGGGCGGGGGCACGCTGCGGGACCTGCTGATCGGGGCGCCGGTGTTCTGGGTGCAGGACTGGCGCTACGTCGCGGTGTGCGTCGCGGCGTCGATCGCGGTCTGGCTGATCGGCCCACGTGAGTGGCGGTTCCGGGCCCTGCTGTGGCTGGATGCGGTCGGGCTGGCCGCCTATGGCGTGCTGGGGGCGGCCAAGGCCGAGGCGTGGGGGGCGCCGGCGCTGATCTGCGTCGTCATGGGATCGCTGACGGCCTGTTTCGGCGGCGTGGTGCGCGACCTGCTGGCGGGGCAGCCGTCGATCCTGCTGCGGCGCGAGGTGACGGTTTCGGCGGCGATCCTGGCGGCGACCGTCTATGTGGTCGGGCGGATGCTGGGGCTGGGCGACTGGCCCGCCGCCATCCTGGGGTCGGTGCTGGGCTTCGCGCTGAGGGCCGGCGCGCTGCGTTGGGGGTGGAGCCTGCCGGCCTTTCCCAGCCGCGCGTGAGCGTCATCGCCTCGTCGTCGAATCAGGCGTAGGGTGAGGCGTCGGAGGAGACGCGTCTTCAGTCACGCACGCCCACACGTCCGTACAAGGCCGGGGACCTGAGATGCGGGTCTCGGAGCGACCGCCGTCGGGCTGGCCCGCGCTGGTGCTGAACGCCGATTTTCGGCCGCTCTCCTACTATCCGCTGTCGATCTGGCCCTGGCAGGAAGTGGTCAAGGCCGTTTGGCAGGACCGCGTCGACGTGGTCTCGGTCTACGACAAGGTCGTGCGCAGCCCCTCGCACGAGATTCAGCTGCCCAGCGTCATATCGCTGAAAAGCTACGTCGATCAGGATCGGGCGCCGGCGTTCACCCGCTTCAACGTCTTCCTGCGCGACGACTTCCGCTGCCAGTACTGCGGCGAGACGAAGGAGCTGACGTTCGACCACGTCGTGCCGCGCAGCCGGGGCGGCAGGACGACGTGGGAGAACATCGTCGCCGCCTGCGGTCCGTGCAATCTGAGGAAGGGCGGGCGCACGCCGGCGCAGGCGGGGATGCCGATCCTGCGCGCGCCGCACCGGCCCAACGCCTGGCAGCTGCAGGACGCGGGGCGGCGCTTCCCGCCCAACTACCTGCACCAGAGCTGGCTGGACTATCTGTACTGGGACATCGAGCTGGAGCCGTAGCTCGGGGCGATCAGCCGACCCACCATCCGCGCGGGTTCGGCACGGGACGGCCGCGCGTCAGCAGGTACACGCCCCAGGCCCCGCGCACGACCAGCCACCCGACCAGCAGGAACAGCACGAAGACGCCCAGGTTGATCACGATCAGGATGACGCCCACCACGGCGGCGATGGCGGCGGTCCACAGGGTGCGCAGCTGATAGACGTGGTGGCTGGCGAACGGCTCGTCGCGTGCGGCGTCGCCGAAGATCACGGCGGCCAGACCGACGGCGGCCGAGACGCCCAGCGTCGGCACGGCGAACAGGATCAGCGCATAGATGGCGTACATGCCCATCGGGGCCTCGACGACCGGCTCTCGCCGTCCGAAGGCGGGGTCGCGACGCGGCTCGGGCGCCAGGGCGGCGTGGGCGTCTGCGGGCGTCGGCGCGACGGTCGCGGGGCGGGGTTCCGGCGCGGCGGCGACCGGCGGATCGAACAGGTCGGGGTCGGGCGTCGCGGGCGAAGGGGCGGGCTCGGGCTTCGGCTCAGGCTCCGGTTCCGGCGCCCGAGGCCGCCCGGCCAGGGCGGCGGGCGAGGCGAAGCCGACCAAGTCGTCCGGGTCGTGATCCGGCGTCGGGTCCTTCGGAGGCTGGCGGTCGCCGGTGTCGGTCATGGTCACCCTTTTACTCTCACGCGATCATGCCGGGCGGGCCGTCGCGGCGCAACGTCAGCCGCGCGACAGGCGCACCTCGCAGCCCGCGGCCTGGGCCCCGCGCAGGGCGCCCGGCTTCTCCACCCGCACCGCCACCGACAGGACCCGCGCGTCGGCCAGACAGGCGCGGGCCAGGCGCTCGGCGAAGGTCTCGATCAGCTCCATGTGTCCCTGGGCGACCAGATCGAGCGCGGCGGCGCGCACGGTCTCGTAGTTCAGCGTGTCGTCCAGCCGCTCGACCGGGCCGGGCGCCAGCTCCAGCGTGACGTCGACGTCCAGCGGCTGGGTGATGCCGCGCTCGTGCGCGTGGACGCCGATCTCGGCGGCCAGCGACAGGCCGCGGACGAAGACGGTCAGGCCGTCGCGGCGAAAGGCGTCGGTCATGGTCTCAGTCCTGAACGTCGGGGGTGCGCCAGGCCAGATGCTGGCCGGAATCCACGGCGATCACCTGACCCGTCACGCGGTCCGCGGTCGCCAGCCAGATCACCGCCTCGGCGATCGCGCGGGGCGGGACGGCGCGTTCCAGCGGCACGTTCGACCATTCGGCCTCGAAGTCCGCGTCCGACTGGTGCGTGGACTTCAGCGTCGGCCCCGGCGCCACGGCGTTGACGCGGACGCGGGGCGCCAGCTCCTGGGCCATGGTGGTCGTGGCCCAGTGCAGGCCGGCGCGCGACAGGGCGTAGGAGAAGAAGCGCGGGTCGGGCTTCAGCACGCGCTGATCCAGCAGGTTGACGATGGCGGCCCCCGCCGGCGCCTGCGCCGCGAACGCCTGCGCCAGCAGCACCGGCGCGCGCAGGTTGACGTCCATGTGCGCGGCCCAGCCGTCGTCGGTCAGCGTGCCCAGCCGATCCTCCTGAAAGACGGACGCATTGTTGACCAGCAGGGTCAGCTGCCCCAGCGCCCGCGCCGCCCCGGCGGCCAGGGCGCGCACGGCGCCGGCGTCGGACAGGTCGGCCTGAAAGGTCTCCGCGCGGCGGCCCAGGGCACGAATGTCGGCGGCCACGGCCTCGGCGTCATCGGGCGAGGAACCGTGATGCACCGCCACGTCCCAGCCCGCGCGCGCGGCGTGCAGGGCGATCTCGCGCCCGATGCGGCGCGCCGCGCCCGTGATCAGGGCGGCGCCGCAGGCCGGGTCAGTCAACCCGGCCGAACTCGAAGACGTTGACCGCGGCCAGAACGGCGACGAAGCCCAGGATGATGCCGAGAGCGAGCATGGAAAACCTCCGAAAACGTCCGGCGGGCATACCGGGACGCCTTCGCGCGTTCAAGTCGAAGGCCTAAGGATCACGCATGAACGCAAACCTCTTCGCCATGATCGCGGTCTTCGCCGCCGGGGCCGCCGCGTCGATCCAGGGGCCGACGAACGCGCGGCTGGCGCAGGGGGTGGGGACGCCGCTGAACGCGGCGCTGGTGTCGTTCTTCGTGGGCGCGCTGACGCTGATGGTGCTGGCCGTCGCCATGCAACACCGGCCGGACGGGCAGGCCGTGCGCGCCGTGCCGGCGTGGGCGTGGATCGGGGGGCTGTACGGCGCGCTGTTCGTGTTCGTCCTGGCCTGGGCGACGCCCCGGCTGGGCGTGGCGACGTCGCTGGCGGCGGTGGTGGCGGGGCAGTTGGTGCTGGGGCTGATCATCGACCATTTCGGCCTGATGGGCGTGCCCCGCCAGCCCGTCAGCCTGACGCGGCTGGGCGGGACGGCCATGGTGATCGGCGGCATGCTGCTGGTGCGGCGGGGCTGATCAGCGCCTATGTTCGCCGGCGATGAGCGAGGCGATTCCCGGATCTGAAAGCGCGCTGCCCGCGACCGACCTGAAGGCCGCCGCGCTGATCCGCGACGAGGCGCGGCGGGCGCCGGACAGGCCGGGCGTCTATCGCATGTACGGCGAGGACGGGGCGTGCCTGTACGTCGGCAAGGCGCGGTCGCTGAAGAAGCGGATCGTGCAGTACGCGCAAGGGCGGTTCCACACCCAGCGCATCGCGCACATGGTCAGCCTGACGCGGTCGATGGAGCTGGTGGTCACGGCGACCGAGACCGAGGCGCTGCTGCTGGAATCCAATTTCATCAAGAAGCTGAAGCCGCGGTTCAACGTGGTGCTGAGGGACGACAAGTCCTTCGCCGAGCTGATGATCCGGCGCGACCACCGGGCGCCGCAGGTGCGCAAGCATCGCGGGGCGCACACGATCAAGGGCGACTATTTCGGACCGTTCGCCTCGACCTGGGCGGTGAACCGGACGCTGACGACCTTGCAGAAGGCCTTCCTGCTGCGGTCGTGCTCGGACAGCGTCTACGAGAGCCGGACGCGGCCGTGCATGCTGCATCAGATCAAGCGCTGCTCCGCGCCGTGCACGGGGCTGATCTCGCTGGAGGACTACGGCCAGCTGGTCGATGAGGCCGAAGCCTTCCTGCGCGGCAAGTCGCGGGCGGTGATCGGGCGGCTGTCGAAGGAGATGCAGGCCGCCAGCGACGACATGGACTTCGAGACCGCCGCGCGCGTGCGCGACCGCATCCGGGCGCTTTCGGCGATCTCGATGGAGAACTCCGTCTCGGCCGAGGGCGTGGCGGAGGCGGACGTCTTCGCGGTGCATTCCGACGCGGGGCAGGCCTGCGTGCAGGTGTTCTTCTATCGCGGCGGCCAGAACTGGGGCGGGCGGGCCTATTTCCCGCGCGTGGACAAGAGCGACACCGACGCCGACATCCTGGGGGCGTTCCTGGGCCAGTTCTATGAGGACAAGCCGGTCCCGCGCGAGATCCTTTCCAACGTCACGCCGTTCGAGAAGGAACTGCTGGAGGAAGCCTTTTCGATGATGGCCAAGCAGGTCGACGGGCGGCGCGTGGTCTCGATCGAGCGGCCGCAGCGCGGGGACCGCAAGGCGCTGGTGGACCACGCCCTGACCAATGCGCGCGAGGCGCTGGGCCGGCGCATGGCCGAGAGCGGCGCCCAGGCCAAGATCATGGAAGAAGTGGTCGAGGCGTTCGGTCTGGACGGGCGCCCGGAGCGTATCGAGATCTACGACAACGCCCACATCCAGGGCTCGAACCCCGTCGGCGCCATGGTGGTGGCGGGGCCCGAGGGCTTCCGCAAGAACCAGTACCGCAAGTTCAACATCCGCGGCGAGGACCTGAGCCCCGGCGACGACTTCGGCATGATGCGCGAGGTCATGCGCCGACGGTTCAGCCGACTGGTCAAGGAAGAGGACGAGGGCGAGGCGCCGGAGCGACCCGACCTGCTGCTGATCGACGGCGGCCTGGGCCAGCTGTCGGCGGTGCGGTCGGTGCTGGACGAGCTGGGACTGGAGGACATCCTGGCCGTCGGCGTGGCCAAGGGGCCCGACCGCGACGCGGGGCTGGAGAAGTTCGTCATCCCGGGCCGGCCGCCCTTCATGCTGCCGCTGAAGTCGCCGGCGCTGTATTACATCCAGCGGCTGCGCGACGAGGCGCACCGCTTCGCCAACGGCGCCCACGCCAAGCGGCGATCGATGGACATCAAGAAGAACCCGCTGGACGAGATCGAGGGGGTCGGTCCGGGCCGCAAGAAGGCGCTGCTGCACGCCTTCGGCTCGGCCAAGGGCGTCGGGCGCGCCTCGGTGGTCGATCTGGAAAAGGTCGAGGGCATCAACCGGGCGCTGGCCGAGCGCATCCACGCCTTTTTCCATCCGGCGGGACGGGCGTAGGGTGATCCCATGACGGAGTTCGCGGAAGGCACGGTCCATCGGGCGGCGGACGATCTGAAGGCGGCGATCCGGGCGGACGCCGAGGTGCTGGCTCTGTGGCAGGGGCTGACGCCGCTGGGGCGCAACGAGTTCATCTGCTGGGTCGAGGACGCCAAACAGGCCAAGACCCGCGAGCGGCGCATCCGCCGCACCCTTGAGGAAATGCAGGAAGGCAAGCGGCGGCCCTGCTGCTGGCCCGGCTGCATCCACCGCGACGACAAGCCGCCCAGCCGGTGGCAGCAGGCGGTCGCCGCACAGAAGGAGGCGAAATGACCGACGCTGACCCGCTCTACGCCGGCTATCGCCGCTTTCGCGAGACCCGCTGGCCCGAGGCCAAGGCGGAGTACGAGGCGCTGGCGGCGCAGGGCCAGACGCCGCACACCCTGGTGATCGCCTGCTCCGACAGCCGGGCCGATCCCGCGCTGATCTTCGACGCCGCGCCGGGCCAGCTGTTCACGGTGCGCAACGTGGCCAATCTGGTGCCGCCCTATGCGCCGGACGGCGCGCTGCACGGGGTGTCGGCGGCGCTGGAGTTCGGGGTCAAGGTGCTGAAGGTGCGGCGCATCCTGGTGATGGGGCACGCCCACTGCGGCGGGGTGGCGGCCATGCGCGGCGGCGCGCCCGGCAGCTGCCGAGATTTCCTGGCGCCGTGGATCGCGCAAGGCGAGGCGACGGTGCGGCGCGTGGCGGAGGCGGTCGACGCCGATCAAGCCGAGCGGGCCGGCGAGGAGGCGGTGGTGCGGCTGTCGCTGGACAACCTGCGCACCTTCCCATGGATCGCTGAACGAGAGGCGGCCGGTGAACTGGAACTGGTCGGTCTGCATTTCGGCATTGCCGAAGGGCTGCTGCGCAGACTGACGGGCGAGGGGCCGTTCCAGCCGCTCGCCTGATCGGCCGAAGCATGGCATCTCAGGCCGTCAGCCCGAGGTTCCCATGACCACCGCCCCGCATCCGCACGCCAATCCGATCCCCAACATCCTGACGGGCCTGCGCCTGGCCGCCGGGGTGGTGATGTTCCTGATCCTTGCGGGGGCGACGGGGGGGATCCCCTATCTGTCCAGCTATCTGAGCCCGGGCGATCAGTTCGCGCTGTACCGGACGGCCTTCTTCATCTTCGTGGTGGCGGCGTCGACGGACTGGGTCGACGGCTATCTGGCGCGGCGCTGGCACGCCACGACGCGGTGGGGCGCCATCTTGGACCCGATCGCGGACAAGGTGCTGGTGACCGGCGCCATCCTGGGCGTGCTGACCAGCGGATCGGTGCCGCAGATCGCCATCCCCTGCGGCCTGATCCTGTTCCGGGAGTTCGCCGTGTCGGCCCTGCGCGAGACGGTGGCGGGCAAGGTGAAGCTGCAGGTCACGCTGCTGGCCAAGTGGAAGACGACGCTACAGCTGGTGGCGCTGGCCGCCCAGCTGTTCGCGCGCAACTGGGACGGCTTCGGGCTGGAGTTCGACTACCTGCCCCACTTCCAGCTGTTCGCCGACGTCCTGATCTGGCTGGCCGCCGTCATCACCGTGTGGACCGGCTGGCAGTATTTCGAGAAGGCGCGGCAGAAGATGAGTCAGATCTGAGGGCGACACACGCGGATTCTCCCTCCCCTTCATGAGGAGGGAAGATCGCGCAGCGATCAGGGTGGGGCGTGTTCGACTTGCCCCACCCTGTCGTCGCTGAAGCGCCGACATCCCTCCCCATGAAGGGGAGGGAGGAAAATCAGCCGACCCCCAGTTCCCGCACCAGGTGATCCATGCCGTAGACGTCGCGCAGCGCGACCGTCACGGCGCCGGTGGTCACGATGACCGAGCGGTTGACGTTGGGATCGTAGCCGTAGGCGTTGCGCTGGCTGAGGATGGTGGAGTCGAAGTTGGCGCCCACGATCTCGCCCGCCGCGTTGACGGCCGGAGAGCCGGACGAGCCGCCGATGGTGTCGGTCGACACCGCCATGTTCAGCACGGTGTCGGCCGGGATGCGGTCGCGCGCGGCCAGCAGGCGCGGTGCCACGTCGAACGGCGCGGCGCCCGTCATGCGGTCCCACAGGCCGGCGAAGTCGGTGAAGGGCGGCACGGTCTGGCCTTGATAGGTCCAGCCCTCGACCCGGCCATAGGTCAGGCGCAGCGTGCCCGTCGCGTCCGGATAGACGCTGTCGCCATAGGCGCCGAAGCGCGCGCGGGCCAGGGTTTCCGACGCGACGTCGGTCGGGCCGACGACCTTCTCCTCCCACTCGGCGCGGGCGGCGCGGGTCTCGTCCTGGATCGACAGGACCCACTGGATCAGGGGGTCGTCGGACGCCTCGATCGCGGGCAGGCCGCCTTCCCACAGGGCGCGGCGCACCGCAGGGTCGGCCAGCTTCGTGCCGCCGATGACGCGGGCGGCCAGGCCTTCGGGGCTCTCGCGGCCCAGCAGGCCGCGGACGCGCGGATCGTCGACGGTCAGCCACTCGCGCGTCTTGGACAGCCACCAGCTGACCTGCATCTCTTCCAGCTCGGGATAGATCGGACGCTCCGCGGCGATGCGGGACTGGGCGGCGCCCAGACGGGAGTCGACGTATTCCGGCAGGCGTTCGGCGGACGGCTTGGCCCGCTCCTGCGCCGCGCGGACCAGGGTCCAGGCATAGCCGAACAGCACCGAGCCGCCGCCGGCGCGGCCTTCCAGCATCGAATAGGCGGGATAGAGCGCGCGCTGGGCCGGCTGGATGGCCGACAGCGTCGCCCAAGGGTCGCCGACGTCGGCGGCCAGCGCCGGGTTGGCCGCCACGCGGGCGCGGAAGTCGGCCTCGTCCGCCGCGCGCTTGGCCATGAAGTCGACGTCGATCAGGGCGCGCATGCGGCCGATGCCGCGCTTGTAGGTGTTCTCCAGCCCGACCAGCGGATCCATGACCTGGAAGGCATGGTCGGAACTCTCCTCGCCATAGCGGATCATGCGGCCGCGCAGCTCGGACGAGATCAGCTGATCCATCGGCAGGATGACGTCGCGGACGGTGTAGAGCTGGTCCTGGGTCAGCAGGCGCTGGGTCGCGCCGGGGCTGCCGGTGATGAAGATGGGCTGGCCCTCGACGGGCCTGGACGCGTTCCACTTGAAGTGGATCGGCGTCTTCGCCGGGGCGCCGTTCTCGTACAGGCGGATGAAGGCCGCATCGATGGCGAAGCGCGGGAAGTTGAAGTTGTCCAGGTCGCCGCCGAAGGTCGCGGCGCGGTCTTCGGGCGCCCAGGCCAGGCGCACGTCGGCGTAGCGCTTATAGGTGTAGAGTTTGAACTGGCCGCCGCGGTACAGGGTCACGACCTGGCAGCGGCTGTCGGCCTTGCCGGCGCAGGCTTCGGCCTCGATGGCGGCGGCCTCGGCGTCGCGGGCGCGGACGAAGGCGGCGCCCGACTGGCCGGCGCCGGCGGCGTGCATGCGCGGCGTCACGTCGGCGATGTCGGTCAGGATCTCGGCCGAGGCGCCGGGGCAGCGCTTCTCCTCCTCACGACCGGCGGGCAGGAAGCCGGTGGCGGCGTAGTTGACCTCCGGCGTCGACAGCTGCGCCACGCACGACGCTACGCAGTGATTGTTCGTCATCACCAGCCCCTCGGCCGAGACGACGCCCGCCGAGCAGCCGCCGAACTTGACGGACGACAGCCGCACCCGGTCCAGCCACGCCTGATCGATGTTCGTGCCCAGCGTCGCGTTGACCCGCGCGATGGGGAAGTTGTCGAAGGTCCACATCCCCTCGCCCGCCTGCACGGCGGGAGCGGCGATCAGGGTGAAGGCGGTCGCGGCGGCGACGATCCGGCGGCCGAGGGTCATGGGCGAGGCTCCGACACGAAAACTGACGCGGCGGACATTGGCGGGGGGACGGGGTGGTGGCAACCTTATCCTTCTCCCATTGGGAGAAGGTGGCGGCGGAGCCGACGGATGAGGGTCGGCTGCGTGACGGCGGGTTGAACTTCGCCCCTCACCCTTTCGCGCAAGGACGACGGCCTTGCCGTCGTGCGCTCAAGCCCTCTCCCGCCGGGAGAGGGAGGACGCTTCGGCGAGAACCGCCGCATAGCCCGGCGCGACCTCCATCCGCCTCCCCGGCTCCGTCGCGCGGACGGCGCGGTGGAGGGCGGGCAGCTTCCAGCAGGGGACGTGCATGAACAGGTGGTGCTCGGCGTGGAAATTGACCCAGTAGGGGGCGATGAAGGCGCGCTCCCACCAGCTTGCGCGGGTGGTGCGGGCGGCGCGGAAGGGGTCGGTTGAGGAACCCTGGACGCAGGCGTGCTCGGCGATGTTCCTGAGCCGCGTGACCATCGGGAACCACGTCGCCAGGGGCAGCAGCCACAGGGCGAACCACGCCCACCAGACGCCGGCCAGGGCCATGACGGCGAACAGCGCGGCGTTGACCGCAAGGAAGGGCAGCACCGACTTGCCGGTGACGACGACCTCATACTCGTGACCGAACGAGCCCTCCCCCTCGAGGGGGGAGGGTTGGGTGGGGGTGGAGGCGAGATGTTGGGGGTTGGGGCTGGGCGACGTCGGAGTCTTCTCGTCGTGATCGGCAAGATCGGCGGCTCCACCCCATCCCGTCCTCGCATCGCCTCCGGCGACGCTTCGTCCACCCTTCCCCCTCGAGGGGAAGGGGGCCTGACGGAGCGGCAGCAGCACCCGCTGCTTGAAGAAGGTCTGGCCCGTCAGGTCGCGGATGATCTTGCGGCGCAGGCTGGCGCGGCTGACGGGGAACGGCGCGGACAGGACCAGGTCGGGGTCCTCGGCCTGCTGGGCGTATTTGTGATGCGCCAGGTGGTAGGGGCGGTAGGCGGCCAGCGACGCGCCGACCGGCACGGCGCACAGCCAGTGGCCCAGAAAGTCGTTCAGCCGGGCGTTCGGCGACAGGCCTCCGTGCGCCGCCTCGTGCATCAGGATGGCCAGACCCAGCTGGCGCGTGCCGATCACCATGACGCAGATCGGGATCAGGATCGGCCAGATGACGCCCGCGACGACCGCCAGGGCGATCACGCCCCAGCAGTGCGCGACCAGCAGCGGCCCGACCCAGGCGGCGCGCGTCCGGAACGGCGCCCACTGTTCGGGGGTGAAGACGTCGGCGGCGCGGACGCGGGGGGCGGCGGGCATGGGACGACGATACGCCCGAACCGGATCGTGATGAAGCCGCGCGCGTTCAGGCGTCGGATTGGGAGAACGACGTCATGGACGGGGTTTCGATCGAGGCGGCGCGCGAGACGCTGTCGGGCCTGTGGGGCCAGGCGGGCGTGACGTGGGTTCTGCCGGTGCTGCTGGGCCTGGGTCTGGCGGCGGCGACGGGGCTGCGCACCTTCCTGCCGCTGCTGATGATGGCGGGCGCCGAGCGGTTCGGTCTGTTCGGACTGCATCTGAACGACGGCTGGAGCTGGGTGACGTCGGACGCGGCGATCCTGGCCTTGGGCGTCGCGGCGGTGGTGGAGTTCGTGGGCGACAAGATCCCCGGCGTGGACCACGCCCTGCATTCGCTGGGGCTGGTGGCGCGGCCGGTCGCGGCGGCGGTGGCGGCGGGCGGGCTGTTCGCGGGCGTCGATCCGACCACGGCGGCGGTGGCGGGCGTGATCGTGGGCGCGCCGACCGCGCTGGCCTTCAATGCGGCGCAGGGCGGGGCGCGGGTGGCGTCCACCGCGACGACGGCGGGCCTGGGCAATCCGGTGCTGAGCCTGATCGAGGACGTGCTGAGCTTCTTCACCGTGGTCTTGGCGTTCGTGGCGCCGATCCTGATCCCGGTGCTGCTGATCGTGCTGGCGGTGCTGGTGTTCCGCCTGGCGCGGCGGCTGCGGCGGTGGCGGGAGGGGAGCGGCGAGGTCCCCGCCTGAAACCCCGCCAGTTCCGTCACCCTCGGGCTAGACCCGAGGGTCAGAGGCGGCAACGCGCTCCGGGTCGAACGCGGCGACCCCTGGACCTATCGGCATCGACGGATGCGGAGGACGGTCTGATCCTAGGGTCAAGCCCGAGGATGACGGAGCTGGATCACAGCGTCTTCGCCGCGATGGCGCGGATGCTTTCGGCCTTGGCGGGCAGGTCGGACGACAGGCGCGAGGCCAGTTCGCGGGCGCCGACCGGATAGGCGTCGCCGCCGTGGGCGATGCGCTCGGCGATCTCGGCGGCGGCCTTCAGCGTGCGTGCCAGCTCCTCGACCTCCTCCAGCGCCAGGGCGCGGGCCTCCATCTGCAGCCGTTTGACCCGTTCCGCCGTGGTTTCCGGCGTGCGCATGAGATCGTAGATCTCGGCGGCGCCGACGACTTTCAGGCTGGGGCGGGCGGGCTTATCGGCGGGCATGGGTCACTCCTTCGACCTGAGCAATGCGGGCCGAAGCGGGACCGTTCCGCGTCGTCACGCGGTGAAACCCGAAGTGTTGCGCGGAAGACTCAGGGGTTCGACGGCAGGAAGGGGGAGAAGGTGATGACGGTGAAGGTGTCGCGGATGTGCGGGCGCGTCTGGACCGACTTCGTCACGAACGTGCCGATGTCCATCTCCCGGGGCAGGTTGAACTTGGCCAGCAGGTCGTACTGGCCGGACGTCGAATAGACCTCCGACACGTGCTCGACCTCGTCCACGATGTCGGCGGCCACGTCGTTGGCGTGGCCCAGCTCGCATTTGATGAAGACGAAGATGGCGGTCATCATGGGGGGCGCTCCGCGCTGGGAATTAGGCAGTAGGCAGTAGGCAGTAGGGCGTTCGAGCCTGATCGTCGAGCGTGCGCCGTCCCACTGCCTATCGCCCACTGCCTACTGCCTTTGGAGCCTGCCCTGGATCTCGAAGCCGAATACAACAACCGCGCCCGCGTGCCGGACCACCAGACGGTGATGCTGCGCTGGAAGGCGCAAAGCGAGGCGGCGCGGGCGGCGCGGCCTCCGGTCGAGGTGCGTTATGGGCCTGGAGCGCGCGAGGTGATGGATCTGTTCGAGGCGGGCGAGGGCGGGCCGGTCGCGGTGTTCCTGCACGGCGGCTATTGGCAGGCGCTGGACAAAAGCTGGTTCAGCTGGATCGCGCCGGCGCTGGTCGGCCGCGGCGTCAGGGTGGCGATCCCGTCCTATGACCTGGCGCCTTCAGTGCGGCTGGGGCGGATCGTGGCGCAGGCGCGCGCGGCGGTGGAGGCGGTGCGGGCGCGGACGGGCGCGCGGCCCGTCGTGTTCGGCCACTCCGCCGGCGGCCACATGGCGGCGGCCATGCTGTCGGAGGGTCGGGCGTCGGCGGCGCTGGCCATCAGCGGCGTGTTCGACCTGGAGCCGCTGATCCCGACCTCGCTGAACGTGGCCCTGGGGCTGGACGTGCCGGAGGCCCGCGCGTTGAGCGTCACGAACTGGCCCGTGCCGGACGGCTCGACGCCCGGCGGCACGACGCTGGACTGCTGGGTCGGCGGCGACGAGACGTCCGAGTTCCTCCGCCAGTCGCGCGACATGGCCGCGCTGTGGGGCGCGAAGGGGGTGGAGACACGGGCGGAGGTGCTGGCCGGCCTGAACCACTTCACCGTGCTGGACCCGCTGGGGGATGCGGGGAGCGCGATGGTGGGGCGGGTGGTGGAGATGGCCACCTTGCTTCCGTCATCCTCGGGCTTGACCCGAGGATCGGACGATCCGACACGCTAGGTTCAGGACGTCAGCGACGGAGGGCGCGTCTCCCTCTGATCCTCGGGTCAAGCCCGAGGATGACGGCTTTGGAGAATGGAAATGCCCCACGACCGTCTGAGCGTGCTGACCGGCCTGGAGGCGCAGGGGGTCTGTCCGGTGTTCTATCATGCGGACCCGGAGGTCTGCCTGAACGTGATCCGGGCCGCGGCGCGCGGCGGGGCGCCGGTGGTGGAGTTCACCAACCGGGGCGACTTCGCCGTCGACCTGTTCGGCGAGATCGCGCGCGAGCTGCAGAGGACGGACCCGGACGTGGTGCTGGGCATCGGCTCGGTGATCGACGCGGGGACGGCCTCGACCTTCCTGAACCGGGGCGCGCGCTTCGTGGTCAGCCCCGGCCTGGTCGAGGAAGTGGCGGTCGTCTGCAATCGGCGCATGACGGCCTATTTCCCCGGCTGCGGCTCGGTGACCGACATCATCCGCGCGCACGAACTGGGCTGCGAGATCGTCAAGCTGTTCCCCGGCGCCTCGGTCGGCGGGCCGGACTTCGTCAAGGCGGTGAAGGGGCCCCTGCCCTGGACCAAGATCATGCCGACCGGCGGCGTCGATCCCGATCCGGCCAGCATCGCCAGGTGGTTCGGCAGCGGCATCGTGGCGGCGGGCATGGGCTCGAAGCTGATCACCGACGCGGCGGTGAAGGCCGGCGACTGGGCCGCGATCGAGGCGTCGGTGCGCCAGGCGATCGACGCGGTCAGGGCGTTCCGGGCGGGCTGACGCCCGCCCTTCCGCTCACTGAATTCCCAGATCCGCCCGGTTCAGATCGACGTCCTCGGCCTTGATCACGACCAGGTCCGGGTGAGCGGCGCGCAGGGCGTCGAGGAACTGGGCGGCGTCGCCGACGACGACGACGTAGGCGCGGTCGCGGCCCAGGTGCGTTCCCGCGGCGGCGGCGACCGAGGCCGGCGTGGTCTGGCGGATGCGGTCCGGATAGCTCTGGATCTCCGACAGCGGCAGTCCCAGCGTCACCAGATCGCCGATGTAGCCGCCCAGTCCGCCGGTCGTCTCGACCGCGCGCGAGAAGCCGCCGACGACGTAGGTCTCGCGGTCCAGCGTCTCCTGCTCGGTTACGGGTTCGGTCGTCAGGCGGTCGATCTCGGCCAGGACCAGACCCACGACCTCGGCCGCGCTCTCGTTCTTGGTCTGGGTCGAGGCGACCAGCAGCGAGCCGTCCGCGCGCGTCGCCAGCGACGAGTTGGCGCCGTAGCTGAGCCCGCGCTTGGCGCGCACTTCCTGGAACAGATGGCCGTTCTGGCCGCCGCCGATGACGGCGTTGGCGACCGCCATGGAATACCAGGCGGGATCGGCGCGATCGGGGCCACGCACGGCGGCGGCGACCGCCGCCTGACCGGCGCCGGGCATGTCGACGACGACGATGCGGGGCGAGGTCGCCTGCCCTGCGCGGTCGGACGGCGCGGGGACCGCCGAAGCCGGCGCGCGCCAGTCGGCGAAGGTCTTCTGGGCGAAGTCGAAGGCCTGATCCGGGGTCATGCCGCCGGTGATGACCAGGGTGGCGTTGTCGGGCCGCCACCAGGCGCGATGGAAGGCCTGGATGTCGGCGACGTCGATGGCGGCCAGGGTGTCCGCGGTCCCGGAGCTGGGCCGGCCGTAGGCGGCGTCGGCGTAGACCACGCGGCCCAGCACCGCGCCGGCCAGCGTCCCCGGATCGCGCAGGGCGACGCGCAGGCCGTTGATCGCGCGCGTCCGCTGACGGCTCCATTCCTCGGCGGGGAAGTCGGGGCGCATGACGACGTCGGCCAGGATCGGACCGGCGCGGTCCAGCGAGGCGATGGGGGCCGACAGGCTGACGTTGGTGGAATCCGCGTCCGCCCCGCCGCCGACCACGGCGCCCAGCGATTCAAGTTCGGCCGCCAGCTGGGGCGAGGTGCGTCCGCCCGCGCCCTCGCGCGCCAGCCCGGCCGTGGCCGAGGCCAGGCCCAGCTTGTCGGCCGGATCGGCCGCCGCGCCGCCGCCGATGATCAGCTGGGCGTTCATGATCGGCAGGTCGGTGGACCGGGCCACGATGACGCGCAGGCCGTTGGGCAGGGTGCGTTCGGCCACCACCGGGGCCACGGCGGCGCGCGCGGCGCCGGGCTGGGGCGGCGCCATGCGCTGACCTTCGGGCAGCAGCTCGTTCGGCGGCAGGATCGCCGGCGGCACCGTCAGATAGGTCGGGACCGGGGCGGGATTGCGCCAGCTGTCCTCGGGCACGCCTTCGGGGCGCTGGCTCTCGTCCAGATAGCGGACGCGCACGACGGCGTCGTCGCGCAGATAGGTGCGGGCGACGCGCAGGACGTCGTCGGCGGTCACGGCGCGGATGGCGGCCAGACGCGCGTCCGGCGCGCCCGGATCGCCCTCCGACACGATGGCCTGTCCCAGGATGAAGGCGCGGCCCGACGCGGTCTCGCGTCCGCGCAGCTCGGCGGCCAGCAGCTCGGTCTTGGCCTCGTCCAGCTCGGCCTGGGTCACGGGCTGGGTGCGGATGCGGGCGACCTCTTCGTCATAGGCGGCCTCCGCCGCCTCCAGCGTCTTGCCTTGGGCGACGGTGACGGTGCCGGAGATGGAGCCGTCCTCCTCCATCAGGTTCGTGCCGAATGAGGCGCTTGTGGCGATCTGGTCCTGATAGACCAGCCGCTGATACAGCCGCGAGCTGCGGCCGCGGGTCAGGATGCCCTCCAGCACTTCCAGCGCGGCGGCGTCGGGGTGGTCGGCGCGCACGCCCGGCCAGATGCGGCCGACGGCCGGCAGCGGCACATTGGGGGCATAGGCGACCACGTCGCGCGCCTGGGTGCGCGGCGTCGGCACGGGGCGTTCGAAATGCGGGACCGGACGTTCCGGGTTCGGAATGTCGCCGAAATACTGGTCGACCCACCGATCCAGCTGGGCCGGGTCGAAGTTGCCCGACACGATCAGCGTGGCGGTGGCGGGGCGGTAGTAGGCCTCGTGGAAGGCGCGGGCGTCGTCGATGGTGGCGGAGTCCAGCTCTTCGATCGAACCGATGACGCTGCGGCGATAGATGCTTTCGTCGAAGCTGTTGTCGCCGATGACGAAGCGGCCCAGCCGACCATAAGGCGGGGCATAGACGCGCTGGCGCAGTTCTTCCTTCACGATCGATCGCTCGGCGTCGAACACCGCCTGATCGACCACCGGGCGCGCCATGCGCTCGGCGTGGGTCCACAGCATGGTCTCCAGGTACTCGGGCGGCACCGTCTCGTAGTAGTTGGTGTAGTCCTGGCCGGTGGAGGCGTTACGCGCGCCGCCGGCGTTCTCGACCCAGGTCGAGATCTGGCCGTAGGGGATGTTGACCGTCTTGCGGCTGAGGATGTGTTCGAACAGGTGGGCGAAGCCGCTGCGGCCCTCGGGGTCGTCCTTGCCGCCGACGTCGTACCAGACCTGGACCGTCACCGTGCCCGAGGTCGGGTCCGGCATGGCGTAGACGTCCAGCCCGTTCGCCAGCTCGCGATGGGTGAAGTTCAGCGGCGGCGCCTGAATGTCCGTCGCGGCCTGGGCCAGAACGGCGGGCGCGGCGCCGGTGAAGGCCAGCAGGGCGGCCGCCGGCAGAGCGGCGCGCAGAAGGGCTTTGCGGAACATTCGGATCTCCCCGGGGCGATGGAGCGGCGACCCTAGCAGGGCGGACCCCGGGCGAAAGTTACGAGGCCGTA
This sequence comes from Afipia felis, assembly GCA_943371835.1. GTDB lineage: Bacteria > Pseudomonadota > Alphaproteobacteria > Caulobacterales > Caulobacteraceae > Brevundimonas. The sequence goes on from CALRWJ020000020.1 coordinate 18,637, forward strand.
ATGCGCCTCAGGCGGCGCGGGCGGCCTGAGCGTCGTGCGAGCCCGACGCGGCGTCAGGGCGACGGATCGGCATGACGAAGCTGACGGTCGTCCCCCTGCCCGGCTCGCTTTCCATGACCAGCTCGCCGCCGTGCATCTCGATCAGCGACTTGGTCAGGGCCAGGCCCAGGCCGGTGCCCTGGGTGGTCTTGGAGTGCTGGCCCTCGACCTGTTCGAAGGGGCGGGCCAGGCGGGCCAGGTCCTCGGGCGCGATGCCGATGCCGGTGTCGGTCACGGCCACGCGCACCTGACCCGGGTGGGGACGGCTGAGCGCGACGACGATGGATCCGCCCTCGGGCGTGAACTTCACGGCGTTCGAGATGAGGTTCAGCAGCACCTGCTTCAGTCCGCGATGGTCGGCGTCGACGTCGGGCAGGTCGGGCGCGTCCAGGGTGGCGGTCAGCCCCGCTTCCTGAATCTTGCCGCGCATCAGCCGCAGGGCGTCGTCGCACAACTCCTTCAGCGACACCGTCTCATAGTGCAGCGTCATCTTGCCGGCCTCGATCTTGGCCATGTCCAGGATGTCGTTGATCAGGCTGAGCAGGTGCTGGCCGGACTTCAGGATGTCGCCGGCGTAGCCCTTGTAGCGGGGGTCCCCCAGGGGACCGAACATCTCGGCGGCCATGATCTCGGAGAAGCCGTTGATGGCGTTCAGGGGCGTGCGCAGCTCGTGGCTCATGTTGGCCAGGAACTCGGACTTGGCCTGGTTCGCGGCCTCGGCGCGGGTCATGGCGACTTCGTACTTGCGCGCCAGCAGGGCCAGCTTCTCCTGACTCGCTTCCAGCTGGTTGACCATGGCGCGCAGGTTCTCGGCGGACTTCCGGCGCTCCTCTTCCTGCCGCTTGATGGCGGTGACGTCGGCGGCGGTGACGACCGTGCCGCCGTCGCCGGTGAAGCGCTCGGACACCTGCAGCCAGCGGCCGTCGTGCAGCTCCAGCTCGCGCGCGCCGGCGCGGCCGCCAGCGGCGGGCTGATCCGACTTCACGGCCAAGGCGGCGATGCGGTTCAGCTCGTCCTTGACCGCGCCCTTGCGGATCGTGCCGGGCTGGAAGCCGAAGGCGTCCTCGAAGGCGCCGTTCCACAGGATCAGCCTTCCGTGGCGGTCGAACAGGACGAAGGCGTCGGTGACGCTTTCGATGCCGTCGCGCAGACGGCCCTCTGCGGCCTGGGCCTGGGCCTTGGCGCGACGCTCCTCCGTGATGTCCAGGGCCATGCCCATGATGTGCGGATGGCCCGCGTCGCCGCCGCCGCCCTGGGCGCGACCGCGCGCGTCGATCCAGCGCGGGCGACCGTGCTCGTCGGGCACCGGGAAGGTGGCCTCGAACCCGCCATAGGCCTGGGCCTGACGCAGGGCATGGCGCACCGGCTCACGGAAGTCGGGGTGGATGCGCGCGAACAGCGCGTCGGCCGGATGCAGGCCTCCCGACAGACCGACCAAGGCCCCCATGTAGTCGGACAGATCGACCTGATCGGCGTCCAGGTCCCATTCCCAGATGCCGCAGCGGGCGCCCTCGACCGCGATGCGGAACCGCTGCTCGGTCTCGGCCCACTCGCGGCGTATGCTCGCCTGGCGCGCGTTCAGCGCCAGCACCAGACCCAGCATCATCAGACCGACGGCGCCGGGGATCAGCAGGATCCAGCCGTCGCGCCCCAGGTCGTTCGGATTGAGCGGCAGGCCCTGCGCCCGGGTGACCCACAGCGCGTAGAGTCCCAGGCCCACGGCCACCAGCAGCACCAGGATGCGCGCCCACGGCGGCGGGCCGCGACGACGGTCGGTCGCGCGTCGCCCCTCCCCTGTCGTGCGGCGTTCCTGACCCGCCAACGCCTGCTCCGAAACGGACTGACCCGAACCGGGAATCTAGGCTGCGTCGGCGATTCACGTCCACCCAAGAAGGGCGGGTCGTCAGGCGGCGCGCGGCGTCGCCGGAACGGCCTGGGGCGCGGTCAGAATCTCGTCGGTGGCACGCAGGATCTCTCGAACCCGCCGGGCCAGCGCCTGCATGGCCGGCGGGGCGTCGTCGGGCGCCTCGGCCACGGCGTCCAGCAGGTCGCGGGCCACCGCCTCCAGCGCGGGCGCGGCGGCGATCAGCCGGGCCTGACGCTCGATGCGGTCCGGATCGCGGTCGTATTCGGCCCCCGGCACGCGCCAGCCGCCCCAGTCGGTCGGATCGGTGACGACAACCGGATAGGTGCCCGGGAAGGGATGGTGCGGACAGTCCTCGGCGGCCTGCCACTTGTTGCGGGCCCGGAGCAGGCGCCAGTGGTCGCCGCCGGTCTGGGCCGTGTCCTCGGTGGGCAGCAGCAGCTCATGGGCCATGAACTCGCGGCCCAAGCCGACGTCGTAGGTGACGCGCACCGGCTCGTCGAAGCCCTTGGCCCAGACGGGCTGGACCTTCTCGATCTGAGCCCAGGCGCCGACGCACTCGACCCAGACCTTCTGCCCCTTCTGGAATTGCGCGCGCGCCATCCTGAACTCCAAGCCCTCGGCCCGGCAGGATGGCGCGTCCGCGTGAACGCGAGGTTCGTCCTCAGGGTGACCGGCGGGTTAACGCGAGATTTCTTCCAGCGCCTCGCCGGCGTACTTCTCCTTCACGCGCGTCGACAGGTCGCCCAGCGAGACGACGCCGACCAGGCGCTCGGCGCCATCGACCACCGGCAGACGGCGGATCTGGGCGCCGCCCATGGAGTCGAGCGCCGACTTCAGATCGTCGTCCTCGCGCACGCACTTCACGTCGGTGGTCATGCAGCCGTCGACGGTGGCGTCGGGGCCGACGCCCTCGGCCAGGCCACGCACGACGATGTCGCGGTCCGTCACCGTGCCCAGAAGCCGGTCGCCGTCGGCCACCGGCATGAAGCCGAAGTCGCCGGCCTTCATCCGGCCCGCGATCTCGCGCAGGGTGTCGGTCGGACGGGCGACCTGGACGTCGCGGCTCATGATGTCGCGGACTTTCATGGAAGTGCTCCTGTCGGGTTGAACTGACGCCGTCCAAACCGATGCGCCGCCGCGGGGTTCCGCCGGGCGCGCCGCAAAGCTATGCCGACCGGCTGACGAGGAAGGACGACCGATGACCGCCATCGAAGAGGCCTGGGGCATTCTGCGAAGCCTGGGCGTGAGCGCCGCCACCCGCGAGGGCGGCCTGACCACGCGCTCGCCCGTCGACGGCTCGACCGGGCCGGCGCTGGCGCAGACCGGCGACCTGGACGGTGTGGCGGCGCGGTCGGCCGAGGCGTTCCGCGCCTGGCGTCGCGTGCCTGCGCCGCGTCGGGGCGAGCTGGTGCGGCTGTTCGGCGAGGAGCTGCGCGCGGCCAAGGCCGACCTGGCCCGGCTGGTCACGCTGGAGGCCGGCAAGATCACGTCGGAGGGCCTGGGCGAGGTGCAGGAGATGATCGACGTCTGCGACTTCGCCGTCGGCCTGTCGCGCCAGCTGTACGGGCTGACCCTGCCCAGCGAGCGGCCGGGCCACCACATGCGCGAGACGTGGCAGCCGCTGGGGCCGGCGCTGGTGATCTCGGCGTTCAATTTCCCAGTCGCGGTGTGGGCGTGGAACGCGGCGCTGGCGCTGGTGTGCGGCGACCCGGTGATCTGGAAGCCGTCCGAGAAGACGCCGCTGACGGCGCTGGCCACCCAAGCGGTGTTCGAGCGGGCGCTGGCGCGGTTCGGCGACGCGCCGGAGGGTCTGTCGCAGGTCGTGGTCGGCGGGCGTGAGGCGGGCGAGACGTTGAGCGCCGATCCGCGCATCCCGCTGGTCTCGGCGACCGGATCCACGCGCATGGGCCGGGCGGTGGCCCAGACGGTCGCGGCGCGGCTGGGCCGGTCGCTTCTGGAGCTGGGCGGCAACAACGCCATGATCGTGACGCCCAGCGCCGATCTGGACATGGCGGTGCGGGCCGTCGCCTTCTCGGCCGTCGGCACCTGCGGCCAGCGCTGCACCAGTCTGCGCCGGCTGCTGGTGCACGAGGACGTGGCCGAGGCGCTGATCGGGCGGCTGACGGCGGCCTATGAGACCCTGCCGATCGGCGACCCGCGCGAGGACGGAACGCTGGTCGGGCCGCTGATCGACGCAGACGCGGCGGAGGCCTTCGACCGGGCCCTGGCGCAGGCGGTGGAACAGGGCGGCGAGGTGGTCGTGGGCGGCGCGCGGGTGGATCGCGACGGGGCCTATGTGCGCCCCGCCATCGTGCGCATGCCGGCGCAGACGGCGGTGGTGGAGCACGAGACGTTCGCGCCGATCCTGTATGTCCTGACCTGGCGCGACTTCGATCAGGCGGTCGAGATGCAGAACGCCGTGCCGCAGGGGCTGAGCTCCTGCGTCTTCACCGACAGCGTGCGCGAGGCCGAGGCCTTCCTGTCGGCCTGGGGCAGCGACTGCGGCATCGCCAACGTCAACATCGGCCCGAGCGGGGCTGAGATCGGCGGAGCCTTCGGCGGCGAGAAGGACACCGGCGGCGGGCGCGAGAGCGGATCGGACGCCTGGAAGGCCTATATGCGCCGCCAGACCCAGACCGTGAATTTCAGCCGCGACCTGCCGCTGGCGCAAGGGGTGAAGTTCGAGGTGTGAGGAGGAAGGTCGGTTTTCTGATCGCGGCCGAACGTCCGCTCCCGACCCATTGCGGACGTCTTAAGTCAGGTTCAACCTGTCCCACTCGCTTGGGGGTGACGGTGACAAAGCAGGAGTACTGGTGCACCGGCGTCATCACGGCACTGCCAGAGAACACCCCTATGTGTGAGCCGCAATGAGCGCCCTTGGATACTCCCGAAAAGAAATGGCTATCTTCTATTTGAAGATTTCGTTCATTTGGATTCCTATATTAGCTATTGCGTCGGTTTTTGTAACTTCATTTGCAGTCAATGCGAAACCAAACGCCTTTTACGCCGCGCTATGCATTATTGGAATTCTTAATGCGATCCTGTTCAACGGCAGAAACTATGGGTTTATAAACAGCATCAATTTTTTTACTATTTGGACCGCGATATCTGCGGCCGGTTATTTCGCAATATCTTATTTCATGTGAAATGGGCACAATGTGCGCGGGTGCCTCCCTTCGAGTCCCTTCCCACCCATAGCGGCGATTGGACGGGTCAGCTTCGCGCCACCGACGCCGCCAACGCCTCCGCCAGATCGCCCTTCCCGAACACCTCCACCCGCTCGAGCCCCAGCCAGCCGGCCATGCGCGTCAGCTCCGCCGCCAGACGGGCGGGCGTGTCGGGCGTCGCGTCGGGTTCGCGCCAGGCGGCCTGGACCCGGAGCGCCCCGGCTTTGCGGTCGGACTTCAGGTCGACGCGGGCGGTGATGGCCTCGTCCTGCAGGAAGGGCAGGACGTAGTAGCCGTGCAGCCGCCTGTCCGCCGGGACATAGATCTCCAGCCGCACGCGCACGCCGAACAGGCGCTCGGTGCGGTCGCGGGTCCAGATCAGGTTGTCGAAGGGCGACAGCAGGGCGTCGCCGGTCACCTTGCGCGGGGCGCGGGCGCCGGGCGCCAGATAGGCCGTCTGCTTCCAGCCCTGCACCGCCACGGGCGTCAGCTCGCCCGCCTCGACCACTTCGGCGACGCGCGCGCGGGTCTCGGCCAGCGGCAGGCGGAAGACGTCGCGCAGGTCGGCCTCGGTCGAGATCCCCATGGTCCGGGCGGAGATGCGGACCAGCTCGCGCTGGGCGTCCGCCTCGTCCGGCGTGGGCAGGTCCAGGATGCGGGGCGGAAGGGCGCGTTCGGTCAGGTCATAGACGCGCTCGAACCCGCGCCGGGTCTTGGTCGTGATCAGACCGGCCCAGAACAGCCATTCCAGCGCGCGCTTGCCGTCGGACCAGTCCCACCAGCCGGGCGCGCCGCGCGGACCTGATGCGAAGTCGCCGCCCGTGACCGGGCCGCGCCGCTCGATCTCGGCCAGCACGCCGTCGACGTAGTCGCGCCGTTCGCGCCCGAAGCGGGCCAGGCCGGTCCACATGGCGCCGTCGCGGGCGCGGTCCATGCGCCAGCGCAGCAGGGGCTGGGTCTCCAGCGGCAGCAGCGACGCCTCATGCCCCCAGTATTCGAACAGGCTGCGGCGCGGCCCCCACGCCTCGGCCTCCAGCGCCTCGCGCGGATAGGCCCCCAGCCGGGCGAACTTGGGCAGGTAGTGGGTGCGGGTCAGCACGTTGACGCTGTCCATCTGCACCACGCCCAGACGCCGCACCAGATCGCGCACGTGCCGCCGGTCGGGCGCGGCCGGGCGCGCGCGGCCGAACCCCTGCGCGGCCAGGGCGATGCGGCGGGCGGTCCTGAGGCTGAGCGTCTCCACGCCCCGGCATAGCACCGCCGCGCACCGCTGGAACTGGCGCGGCGCCGACGAACGGCCTAACTGTCGGCGAAGCTTGGGGATCGACGATGGCTGAGGCGGCGGGCGGCGGGATGGCGCTGGGGCATGCGGTGGCGCTGCTGGGCGTGGCCGTGGTGGCGGTGCCGCTGTTCCGGCGGCTGGGGCTGGGTGCGGTGCTTGGGTATCTGGCGGCGGGCCTGCTGGTCGGGCCTTCCGGCGTCGGCCTGATCACCGAGCCCGAGGCGGTGCTGCACGTCGCCGAGCTGGGCGTGGTGATGTTCCTGTTCATCATCGGCTTGGAGATGCGGCCCGCGCGGCTGTGGAGCCTGCGCAAGGAGATCTTCGGCCTGGGCGCGGTTCAGGTGGCGGCGTGCTGGACGCTGCTGTCGGGCGCCGCCCTGCTGGCGGGGCTGGCGTGGCCCGCCGCGCTGATCGCGGGCGCCGGCTTCGCCCTGTCGTCGACGGCCATCGTCATGCAGATCCTGGAAGAGCGGAACGAGAACGTCGAGCCGCACGGGCAGCGCGTGATCTCGGTGTTGCTGTTCGAAGACCTGGCCATCGTGCCGCTCTTGGCCCTGGTGGCGGCGCTGGGCGCGGCCTATGGCGTCGAGACCGAGGCGGCGCGGCCGGTCTGGATGACGATCGGGCTGGCCGTGGCGGCGGTGGCGCTGGTCTACGTCGCCGGGCGCTGGGCCATGAACCCGATCTTCCGCCTGCTGGCCCGGTTCGGCGGGCGCGAGGTGATGACGGCGGCGGCGCTGCTGGTGGTGCTGGGCGCGGCCTGGGCCATGTCCCTGGGCGGCCTGTCGATGGCCATGGGGGCCTTTCTGGCCGGCGTCCTGCTGTCGGAATCGACCTTCCGCCATCAGCTGGAGGCGGACGTGGAGCCGTTCCGCGGCATCCTTCTGGGCCTGTTCTTCCTCAGCGTCGGCATGTCGGTCGACCTGGGCGTGGTGGCGCAGGAATGGCGCTTGGTGGCGATGGGCCTGGTCGCCTTCATGTCGCTGAAGGTGATCGCGGTCTATGCCGTGGCGCGGCTGAAGCGCGGGCATGGCGAGGGCCTGCTGCGCGCCGCCCTGATGGGCGAGGGCGGCGAGTTCGCCTTCGTGTTGTACGCCGCCGCTCTCGCGGTCGGCCTGTTCGACGCGCGCACCGCGTCCGTGCTGTCGGCGGTGGTGGTGCTGTCCATGGCGCTGACGCCGCTGCGGCTGATGCTGGCCGACCGGCTGAAGCCGGAGGAGCGGCCCTCGATGGACGGGATCGAGGAAGCCAAGGACCTGCGCGAGCGCGTGCTGATCGTCGGCTTCGGCCGCTTCGCCCAGGTGGTGTCGCAGTCCCTGCTGGCGCGCGACGTCGACGTGTCGATCATCGATTACGACGTCGAGATGATCGAGGCGGCGGGGAATTTCGGCTTCAAGGTCTACTACGGCGACGGCACGCGGCTGGACGTGCTGCGGGCGTCCGGCGCGTCGGAGGCGGAGACGATCCTGGTCTGCGTCGACAAGCCCGAGGCGGCGGACCGGATCGTGGAGCTGGTCAAGGCGGAGTTCCCGCTGACCAAGCTGTTCGTGCGCGCCTTCGACCGGGGGCATTCGCTGCGCCTGATCCAGGCGGGCGTCGACTATCACATCCGCGAGACGTTCGAATCCGCCCTGACGTTCGGGCGTGAGGTGCTGGTCGACCTGGGCTTCACGCCCGAGGTGGCCGACGAGACGATCGAGGACGTGCGTCGCCGGGACGCCGAGCGGCTGACCCTGCAACTGGCGGGCGGGCTGACCGCCGGACGGTCGCTGATGCGCGGCAACGCCGTGACGCCGCAGCCGGCGCCCTATCTGAAGCCGAAGCGCGAGGGGCAGGTGCTGAACGAGGACGAGGTCGAGGCGGCCGAGGCCTGAGGCGCACGAAAAAGGGGCCGCCGAGGCGACCCCTTCGTCACGTCGATGCGGCCGCGATCAGCGACCCGCGTGGGCGTCCGCCACGGCCAGGCGGGCGCGCAGGTGAGCGTCGCCGCCGACCAGACCCGAGATCTCGTTGAACCGCTCGCGCGTCAGGCCGGAGCCGGCTATGGCGGCCTCCATCTCGGCCTGCTGCTCGGGCGACGGCGCGGCGCCGTTCAGGGCCTCGGCGATCGGGCGCAGTTCGGACATGGCCTTGGCGAAGCCCTCGACCTCGACGTCGGTGATCGACGTGGCGCTGGCCGAGGCGGGCGTCTGGGCCAGGGCGACGCGGGCGCGCACCACGGCGTCCGCCGAGGCGGCCTGCGAAATGGCGTTGAAGCGTTCCAGCGTCAGGCCCGCGCCCTCGACGACGGCGGCGAGTTCGGCCTGCTGCTCGGCGGTCGGGGTCGCGCCGTTCAGCGCTTGGGCCAGCGGCGTGACCTTGACCAGGGCGGCGGCATAGGCGGCCAGCTCGGCGTCCGTGAACTCGGAATGGGCGGCGTGCACGCTGACGGACGCGGCGGCGTCCTGGGCCAGCGCCGGGACGGCCGACAGGGCGAGGAAGGAAGAAGCGACGAAAAGGGCGATGCGCATGTGCTGTCCTTGATTGAGCGACGGGGAGGGTCGCCGGTTCGGCAACGCCGGAGCGCCGCCGTTCGATCCGCGACCAAGGCCGCGGAGATGATCGGACCCAGTCAACACCTTGAACGTATTGAGAGTTGGGCGTCACGGCGCCGGGAATGGGGCGCGTCGCGCGGGCGCGGCTTTTGGTGTAGAGGGGCGCGCGATGACGCCCTCTCCGCACAGGCTGTCCGTCGCGCCGATGATGGACTGGACCGACCGGCACTGCCGCGCCTTTCATCGCGCGCTGACGAAACGCGCCCTGCTCTACACGGAAATGGTCACCGCCGAGGCCGTGCTGCACGGAGACCGGGAGCGGCTGCTGGGCTTCGACGCCATGGAGCATCCGGTGGCCCTGCAGCTGGGCGGATCGGACCCCGTCAAGCTGGCGCAGGCGGCGCGGATCGGCGCGGACAGGGGCTATGACGAGATCAATTTGAACGTCGGCTGCCCGTCGGACCGGGTGCAGTCGGGACGCTTCGGCGCCTGCCTGATGCGCGAGCCCGAACTGGTGGCCGACTGCATGGCGGCGATGGGCGCGGCGGTCGACGTGCCGGTCACGGTCAAGTGCCGCATCGGCGTGGACGATCAGGAGCCCGAGGCCGCCCTGTTCGCCCTGGTCGACGCCTGCGCGGCCGCGGGGGTGACCGGCTTCACCGTGCATGCTCGCAAGGCCTGGCTGCAGGGTCTGTCGCCCAAGGAGAACCGGGACGTGCCGCCGCTGGATTACGGCCTGGTGCGGCGGCTCAAGGCCGAGCGGCCCCACCTGATCGTCGCCCTGAACGGCGGCGTGCCCACGCTGGAGGCGGCGCTGGCGCATCTGCTGCCCGGCGCCGACGGGGTCACTCTGGACGGCGTCATGCTGGGCCGGGCGGCGTACCACGAACCGGCGTTGCTGGGCTCGGTCGACCGTCAGGTGTTCGGCGACGACGTCGCGGACGTCGATCCGTTCGAGGCGGTCGAGGCGCACAAGGCATACCTGGCCGCGCGGCTGGTCGAGGGCACGCCCCTGGCGGCCATGACGCGGCACCTGCTGGGCGTGATGCACGGCCGGCCCGGCGCGCGCGCCTTTCGCCGCATCCTGACCGTCGAGGCGATCCGTCCCGGCGCGGGGCTGGAGGTCGTGGATCGCGCGCTGGACGCCGTGCGCGAGGCGGAGGCGCGCCGCGCCGCGTGACGGCAACGCTTCGTTAAGCACGACCGGGTCCCTTGAGCGCCGAGCGAGGGGACGCCGCCATGATCCGATCCTGCATCCTGGGCGTGGCCCTGTGCGCGCTCGCCGGCGCGGCGCAGGCGCAGGTCGCGGTGGCCGGCAACCTGGGCACGCCCGGGCTGGGCGGCGAGGTGCAGCTGGGGCTGGGGCCGGTCTTCACCCTGCGCGCGACGATCGACCGGCTGGACCACGACTTCGACGAGACGTGGAGCGACGTCGACTGGTCGGGCGACTTCGCCTTCGACACGGTGGGCGGGTTCGTCGACGTGCACCCCTTCGCCAACGCCTTCCTGATTTCGGGCGGCGCCTATCTGGGCAGCCGGGACGTCGAGTTGGACGCCCGGCCGACGACGCCGGTGGAGATCGGCGGCGCGACCTTCACGCCGGCGCAGGTCGGGCGACTGGGCGGAACGATCGAGCTGTCGGAACTGTCGCCCTTCGTCGGCATCGGCTTCGACGACGCCATGGTGCGCCGGGGCCGGATCGGCGTGCGCGCGCTGGTGGGGGTCAGCTTCAGCGAGGATCCGCGGGTCGGCCTGACGTCGACCGGGGGCACGTTGTCGGACGACCCGACCTTCCGCGCGCGTCTGGAGGCGGAGGCGCGCGAGATCGAGGACGAGGCCGACTATGGCCTGTTTCCGGTGGCGCAGCTGGGCCTGAGCTATCGCTTCTGAGACGTCGCGGCTAAGCCGGGACGCATGACGGCGCTTTCCCCTGTCGATCTGGCGACGCTGGTCGCGGCCCTGCTGGGCGCCGGCGTGTTCGCGGGCCTGATCGCCGGCATGTTCGGCGTGGGCGGCGGCACGGTGATCGTGCCGGTGCTGTTCTGGTCGTTCGAGCTTCTGGGCGTGGGCGGCGAGAGCAACCTGCACGTGGCCATCGGCAGCTCGCTGCTCAGCATCGTCATCACCAGCTGGCGCTCGCTGGCGGCGCATCGACGGCACGGCGCGGTGGACGAGGCGGCGCTGAAGGCATGGACGCCGTGGGTCGGGCTGGGCGCGCTGATCGGCGCGGGCGTGGCCGGCGTCGCCTCGATGGAAGGGCTGGCGATCGTCTATGGCCTGGGGCTGGGCGCCGTGGCCCTGCAGCTGGCGCTGACGCCGGAGGGGTTCCGGCTGGCGCCGGACCTGCCGACGGGCTGGGCGCGGCGGGGGGTCGGGTCGCTGATCGGCGGACTGTCGGCGATGATGGGCATCGGCGGCGGCAGTTTCGGCGGGCTGATGATGACGCTGTGCGGGCGGCCGATCCACCAGGCGGTGGCGACGGCGTCGGGGTTCGGCATGACCATCGGCGCGGCGGCGACGCTGGGCTTCGTCGTCTTCGGCTGGGCGGCGGAGGGGCGCCCCCCGCTGTCGCTGGGCTGGGTCAACGTGCCCGCGGCCCTGATCATGGGGACGGTGACGGGCCTGGTCGCGCCGTGGGGCGCCCGGCTGGCGCACCGCCTGCCGAAGCGGACGCTGCGTCGCGGCTTCGCCCTCTATCTGCTGATCGCGGCGGGCGCGGTGGTGGTGAAGGCGCTCTAGGGCCGCAGGGTCAAGGCGTCGGCCGAGGCTTCGAACCCCGACAGGCGGCTGAGCCAGCTCATGCCCAACAGCGAATGCGGCAGGCCGTGCTCGACGACGACGGCCTGGACGTCGTCGACGCGCACCCCGCCCACCGACAGGGCCCGCAGCGTCACGCGCGCGGCGCGTGCGGGACCGGCGGCGGTGGTGATCTCATCGGCGAAATCGGCCGCGGTGAGGGTCAGCCCCAGACGTCGCGCGTCCTCGGGCGTCAGGGCCACGACCGTGGCGCCGGTGTCTACCATCAGGCGCACGGCCCGGCCCTCGACCAGGGCGTCGGCCCACCAGTGACCGTCGGCGCCGCGCAGAATCTGGGTCGCGCCGCCGACCGACGTCTGGCGCGTCTCGGGGGGCCAGTCGCTTTGCACCTGCACGGCGGCGTGCGCGGGCGCGGGGCCGTCCAGATGGTTCAGCCACCAGGCCGCCGTGAAGGCCGAGGCCACGGCCATCGCCGCCACCGCCAGATTGGATGCGCCCAGCCGCATGCACGCCCTCGTCACCGCGCCCGCTTCTGCGGACCCTCGCCTTCTATCGGGCGGGAGTGAGAACGCGGTGAAAGGACAGGGCTGACGAAAGGTTGACGCTCAGAACGGCGTCTTGCGATCCGGCAGTTCGGCCATGATCTCGGCGCGCCGCTCCGCGGAGAAGCGCGACCACTGGGCGATCTCGGGCAGGGTCCGCTTGCAGCCAAGACACAGGCCGGTGGTCGGCTCGACGATGCAGACCTGGACGCACGGGGTCTTGATCGCTTTCGGCGGACCGTCGCTTTCGGGATACGGTTTCACGACATTTGCTCCGAAGTCGGAGCAAAAAACTGGACAAGCCGGGTCGGGCGCCCCCATATGGTCGGGTGACGCGAAACGACTGAGAGGGTGGGAATCCCTGAGAGCACGCCGCGTCTCTTTTCCTCGTTCCGTGAAAGGAGACGCCAAAAATGAACGAAGAACGCAGAAACCTCCAACACGCCATGACCTCGTTCGCCTATTTCGGCGGATTGCTGGTCGATCCCAATCCCCAGCCCCGGCGGACGCCGGCGACCGCGCTGAAGGACCTTTTCAGGTTCGGGCGCCGCTGAGGATCGAGCCCGCGAGCGTCGGGCGCCCTCAAGCAGCGAGCGACCGCGTCGCGAGCGATAGGGCAAAGAAGCTTGCGTGACCCCGCCCCGGACCTGAAAAGGCCGGGGCGTTTCTTTTGGGGGCAGGCATGGGCGATCTGATCGAGCGGCGGCGCGAGGGCGCGATCGAGGTCTGGACCCTGTCGCGGCCCGACCGGCTGAACGCCATCCCCGATCTTGAAGACGGCGAGGCCTTCGCCGCCGCGTGCGAGGCGGTGAACGCCGACCTGGCCGTGCGCTGCGTGGTGTTGACCGGATCCGGACGCGCCTTCTCCGCCGGCGGCGACCTGAAGGCCATGAAGGACCGGCGCGACCTGTTCGCCGGCTCAGGCGCCGAAATCCGCGAGCGTTATCGCCGGGTGGTCCACCGCATCGTGCGCTCGCTGTACGGACTGGACGTGCCGCTGGTGACGGCGATCAACGGACCGGCGATGGGGCTGGGCTGCGACGTGGCGGGACTGGGCGACGTGAAGATCGCCAACGACCGCGCGGTGTTCGGCATCCCCTTCATGCGGCTGGGCATCGTGCCGGGGGACGGCGGGGCCTGGCTGATGCCGCGCCACGTCGGCTATGCCCGCGCCGCCGAGCTGCTGTTCACCGGCCGGTCGATCGACGCCGAGACGGCCGAGCGCTGGGGTCTGGTCAACCGCGTCGTGCCGCACGACCGGCTGATGGACGAGGCGATGGAGGTCGCCGGCCAGATCGCCGCACAGGCCCCTCATGCGCTGCGCATGGCCAAGACCCTGATGCGCCAGGGCCGCGACGTCACCTTCGACCAGATGCTGGAGATGACCGCAGCCATGCAGGCCCTTGCCCATCTGACCGATGACCACGCCGAGGGCGTGGCCGCCGCGCTGGACAAGCGCACGCCGGGGTTCGAGGGGCGTTAGCCCGTCTTCTTCATGGCCCGGTCCGGGCCGACGCCGACGACGGCGGGGCGGGCCGCGCCGGCGCGCTGGCCGGGCTTCATGAACTTGACCAGCACGCGCTGGCCGATCAGCAGGGGCGCGTCCTCATAGCTGACGACCACCTCGACCACGCGCTCGTCCGAGCGCTGCGACGGGTCGTCCGAGGCCAGCTTGCGGGCGCCGAACACCGCCGCGCGGCGCAGGACGGTGCCGACGTACACCTTCGACGGGTCGCCCTCGGGGCTGATCTCGACCTGCTGGCCGACGGTGATGTTGGGGATGTCGCTCTCGACGATCTCGGCGCGGACGATGCGCGGTGCGTCGGGCTCCAGGTCGAACATGGTCGAGACGTTCAGGGTCGAGGCGCCGGCGCCGGGGTTGGCGTAGCGGCGCACGATGCGGCCGCTCATGGGCGCGCGGATGACCGTCAGTTCCAGGTTGTAGGCGGCCTCGGCCAGGCGGGCGCGGGCGGTCTGGATGGTCGCGCTCTGGCTCTGCATGCGCGCCTCGGCGGCGGCGACGGCGTCGCGCGCCTGGTCGATGCGCTGGGCGGCGACGAAGTTCGAGTCGACCAGGGCCGACAGGCGGTCCACCTCGCGGCGCGCGGCGGACAGGTCGACGCGGATGGCGGCCAGCTGGCTTTCGGCCTGCGCCACCTCGGCGGCGGCGCGGCTGTAGGCCAGACGCGCCTCGTCGTCCTCCTGACGGGCCAGGATCTGGCCGGCGACGACGCGGTCGCCTTCCTGCACGTAGACGGCGCGGACGATGCCGCCGCGGCGCGCCGCGATCTGGACGATGCCGCCCTCGACGTCGGCCTTGCCGTTGGCGACGGCCGCGTAGGGGCTGGCCGGGGCCTCGGCCGCCGCCTTCTCTTCCTCCGCCTTCTTCGCCGCGCCCTGCGAGCGCATGAACATGAAGCCGAAGATCAGGATCAGGATCAGCGGAATGCCGATCCAAACGCGCTTCTTCTTCAGGATTCCGGGAATGGCCATGGGTGTTCGCGGCTCAGTGATGCGACGCCAGGACGGCGTTCGGGTCGGGGACGTGACGGCGGTCGTCGATGATGACGCCGTCCTCGATCTTGATGATGCGGTCGGCCCAGGCCTCCAGGCGCGGGTCGTGGGTGACGCAGATGACGGCGGCGCCGTGCTCGCTGGCGGCGCGGCGCAGCAGCTTGATCACCACCTGCCCGTTCTCGCCGTCCAAAGCGGAGGTCGGCTCGTCGGCGAACAGGATCTTGGGGTCCTTGGCCAGGGCGCGGGCGATGGCGACGCGCTGCTTCTCGCCGCCGGACAGGGCGGCGGGCCGCTGATGCAGGCGCGGGCCCAGGCCCACCTCCTGCAGCGCCTGGGTGGCGCGTTTCTTCGCGTCGCCCGCGGACAGGCCCTGAAACTTCAGCACCGTCTCGACCTGCTGCAGCGCGGTCAGCGCCGGGAACAGGTTGAAGCCCTGGAAGATGAAGCCGCAGTGATCCAGGCGGAACTTGTCGATGCGGCCCGACGACAGCTTCCACAGGTCGTCGACGTCCAGCGCGTCCACCCTGCCCTCCTCCGGCTTCAGCAGGCCGGACAGGGCGGCGATCAGGGTCGACTTGCCCGAGCCGGAAGGGCCCATGACCATGGTCAGATCGCCATGCCGCGCGTCGAAGTCGACGCCCTTCAACACCTCGATGAAGGTGCGGCCGGTCTTGAACCGCTTGCGCAGCCCCTTGGCCTCGATGGCGAAGTCGCCGTGCTTGCCGTGAACCTTGGTCGTGGTCATCGCAGCAGGTCCGCGGGCTGGCTGTTCTTCAGGACGCCCATCGACAGCATCCCAGACAGCATGGCGATCAGGATCAGGCCGCCGCCGACCACGATCAGCAGCACGGGCGGCAGGGCGATGATGACCGCGTTGGAAAGCGCCAACAGCTGCACCAGCCACGTCAGGAAGATGGCGGCGCCCACGCCGACCATGCCGACCCAGAAGCTCAGCTCCATCACGATGCGGCGCAGCGACCCCATGCCGACGCCCAGCGCCCGCAGCGACGCGAACTCCTTGATGTTGGCCATGATGGCGCCGCGCAGCGTCTGCCAGGTGATGGCCACGCCGATGATGGTGCCCAGCACCACGCAACCGCCGATGATGATGACCAGGATGCCCTCCTCGAACATGGCGGACGCGTTCGCGTCGGCCAGTTCCTGACGCGTCCAGGCCTTCCACTGACCGTTGCCGAGCTGGTTGAGCTGGGCGGCGACGATCGACGCCCTTTGCGGATCCCGCACCTTGACCATCAGAGGCCCGACACGCGGGCCGGTGTCGGCCTGACCGACCATGCGCAAGGTGTCGCGCGACATGACGATGGTGGCCTGCATCATGTTGGGGTAGCCGCGCGTGACCCCGACCACCGTGACGGTCTGGCCATTGTAGAGGGCCTTGTCGCCCAGCTTCACGCCCAGCTTGGTCAAGGCCGTTTCATCGACGGCGACCGTGTAGGGCTGACGCAGGGCGTCGACCAGCTGTTGCGAATAGTCCTGCGGGATCGTGACGGCGCCCGGCGTCGTGTCGATGATGGAGGTCTGGACGAACTGCTGACGCGGCGCCTTCTTCTTGGCCCGTTCCGCCTGGCTGAGCGTCGGATCGTAGTCCTTGATGGACTGAAAGCTGCCGCCCGCCCCGTCCAGGGGTTTGACCTCGACCACTTCGGGGTGACCGTAGGCCAAGGGGATGAAACGGCGCGGCACGCCGGACGGACCGCCGATCAGGCTGGTGGCGCCGGGCTGCATGATCATGATGTCCGCGCCCGATCGTTCGATCGTGGCGGTGAACCCCTTGCCGATGCCGATGAAGACGCCGGTCATGGCCAGCACCAGCAGGCCGGACAGCGCGAGCGCCATCACGGCGGCCATGTAGCGGCGCCACTCGAAGAGCAGCGTTGCGAGCGCGAGCGACATTCGACGCGAGTTCCCCTGACAGACGTCCGGTATCCTCCTTCAGGGTCCCGCCGGCCAAGTTAAATCGGGGTAAGGCGCCCCCTTGCGGACGGCGCGCGTCGGGAGGAAGGTCCCGTCCGTCTCGTCGCGGGCGGTCCGCGGCGCCCGGAGCCTTTCTCTCGATGAAATTCCGATCCCTGCGCCTGTCCATGGCGCTGTCGGCGGTGCTGGCCGCCGCCCCCCTGACGGTCGCCGCGCCCGGCGTGTCCGTGGCGCGCGACGAAGGCATGTGGACGTTCGACAACTTCCCGCTTCAGACGGTGAACGCCAAGTACGGTCTGAACCTGGATCAACGTTGGCTGGACCAGGTGCGGATGTCGGCGGTGCGCATCCAGGGTTGCTCGGCCAGCTTCGTCTCGCCCGAGGGCCTGATCCTGACCAACCACCACTGCGTGGTCGGCTGCCTGCAGGAGCTGTCCAGCCCCGAGACCGACTATGTGAAGAACGGCTTCACGACGAACGGTCGCGAGGACGAGCTGAAGTGCCCGGGCCAGACCGCCGAGGTGCTGACCGACATCGTCGACGTCACCGACCGGATGCTGACCGCCGGCATGGGCATGGAAGGCCAGGCCTTCGCCCAGGCGCGTTCGGGCGAGGTCGCCCGCATCGCCGAGGAGAACTGCGCCGGCGATCCGAAGTACAACTGCCAGGTCGTGGACTTCTATCGCGGGGGCCGGTTCGCGCTCTATAAGTACCGCCGCTATGAAGACGTGCGCATCGTCTTCGCGCCGGAGTTCCAGGCGGCCTTCTTCGGCGGCGACCCGGACAACTTCAACTTCCCCCGCTACGCGCTCGACGTCGGCATGCTGCGCGCCTACGAGGACGGCAAGCCGGTCGCCACGCCCAATCACCTGAAGTGGAACGCCAACGCCCCGCGCGAAGGCGAACCGACCTTCGTCGTCGGCAACCCGGGCTCCACCTCCCGCCTGCTGACCATGAGCCAGCTGGAGCGGCTGCGCGACCAGACGCTGCCGATCACGCTGATCCAGTCGTCGGAGCTGCGCGGGCGTCTGCTGACCTACGCCGCCTCGGGCGACGAGGCCAAGCGCGTGTCGGTGGACCCGATCTTCGGCCTGGAGAACAGCTTCAAGGCCCAGTACGGCCAGCATCAGGCGCTGCTGGACCCGACCTTCATGGGCGGCAAGCGCCAGGAAGAGGCGCGTCTGCGCGCCGCGGTCGAGGCCGATCCGGCCCTGAAGCAGCGCATCGGCGATCCGTGGGCCGATCTGGAGGCCGTCCAGGCCGTCGCGCGCGACCTGTACCTGCCTTATCGCCAGCTGGCCGCCTCGGCCGGCGGCGGATCGCAGCTGTTCGCCTATGCCCGCGCCATCGGCCGCGCCGCCGCCCAGAACGCCGCCGGCCAGCTGTCGGCCGAGCGCAAGGCCCAGCTGGAGGCCGCCCTGGGCGAAGAGACGCCGATCTACATGGACATGGAGGAGATCCGCCTGGGCTACTGGCTGTCAAAGACGCGCGAGTACCTGACGGTCGACAATCCGCAGGTGAAGGCGCTGCTGGGACGCGAAAGCCCCGAGGCGCTGGCCGATCGCGTGATCGGCGGCACCAAGCTGGCCGACCCGGCCTTCCGCGTCGCCGCCCTGTCGATGACGCCGGAACAGCTGGCCGAGGCCGATCCGCTGATCGCCTGGGTCATGGCCAACGACGCGGCGTCGCAGGCCGTCGCCTCGGAATGGAACACCAAGGTCAACGTGCCGACCGCCCAGGCCGCCGAACGCGTGGCCCAGGCGCGGTTCGCGGTCTATGGCTCCAACATCTATCCGGACGCGACCTTCACCCTGCGCATCAGCTACGGCGAGGTGAAGGGCTGGACCTATCGCGGGGTCGAAGTGCCGGCCTTCACCTACATCGGCGGGCTGTACGACCGCGCCACGGGGTCCGAGCCGTTCAACGCGGCGGCCGGCTTCCTGGCGGCCGAGGGCCGGATCAACAAGGGTCTGGTCTACGACTTCTCGTCGACCAACGACATCATCGGCGGCAACTCGGGCTCGCCGGTGATCAACGCCCGGGGCGAGGTGATCGGCGCCGCCTTCGACGGCAACATCCACTCGCTGGGCGGGAACTTCGGCTATGACCCCGTGCTGAACCGCACCGTGTCGGTGTCGACCGCCGCCATCACCGAGGCGCTGCGGGTGGTCTATCCGCAGCCGCGGCTGCTGCGCGAGCTGGGCGTGCGCGGCTGACGGCATCGCCCGCCTGAACGACCAAGGCCCCCCGCGGCAACGCGGGGGGCTTTTTTCCATAGCCGCGCTCAGAACCGCGTCGACAGCGTCAGGCGCGCGGTGCGGGGCGCGCCGGGGGTCAGGTTGTTGTTGTTGTGCGCGTCGGCCCAGTACCCCTGGTCCAGCAGGTTCTCGACGTTCAGCTGCAGGTCCACGGTCGGCGTCAGCGCATAGAAGACCGCCGCGTCCACCCGCGTGAAGCCCGGCAGGCGCGTGGTCGCCGCCGTGGTGCGGATCGCCGCCCACTGGCCCGACTGGCGCAGCACGCCCAGGCCCAGACCCAGCCGCTGCGTCGCCTGCCAGCGGTTCCAGATCGACAGGCTGTGCTCCGGAACCTGGGCCAGTTCGACGGCGTCGTTCCCGTCCAGCACCGCCTCCTGCCAGGCATAGCCGCCGGACACGGTCCAGCGGTCGGTGACGCGACCTGCGACGCCCAGCTCCAGCCCCCGGGTGCGCGTCTCGCCGACATTGATGCTGACGGTCGGGTTGGCCGGGTCGGGCGTGGTGGCGTTGGTGCGGCGCAGCTCGAACACGGCGGCGGTCAGCGACAGGCCCGGCCGCGCGTCCCACTTGGCGCCCACCTCCAGGTTCTCGAACGCCTCGGGCTCCAGGTTCTGCGTGGTCGGCGTCAGGGAGGCGAACTGCTCGCCCGAGCGCGGCAGGAAGGATCGGCTGAAGCTGGCGTAGAGCGAGGCGGTCTCGACCGGCTTCCAGATCAAGCCGAGCCGCGGCGAGACCTTCTCGTCGACCCGCCCGAAGCCGCGCGCGGGGGCGACGGCGAAGTCCGTGCCGCGGATGTCGAACCGATCCCAGCGCAGGCCCAGCACGACGTCCACGAAGCGCCCCAGCCCGATCTGGTCCTGGGCATAGACCGAGGTCGTGCGGACCCGGCTGGCCGTGTCGCGCGAGGGCGTGGCCGCGAAGCTGACGGACGGAGGGACGCGCGCGACCAGGTCGAAGCGCGGGCTGGACAGGGCGCCTTCGAACCGGACGTTGTCGCTGTCCTGGTCTCCCGTCTCGACGCCGAACAGGACGCGGTGCTCGATCGGCCCGCCCAGCACCTCCCAGATGAGGTTGGACTGGAACAGGACGTTCTCGCGCCGGGTGGCGGCCAGATAGGCGCCCAGGGGCACGGTCCCCGTCTGCGCCGTCGCGGGGCCGGACGCGAAGACGTTGGCGTAGGACTTGTCGTAGTCGCCCCAGACCAGGGTCGAGCTGAGCCGCAGGCCGGGCGCGATGCGGCCGTCCAGCCTCAGCTTGGCGACGTCGGCGACCAGGGTCGTGCGGTTGGCGCCCGGAACGCCGAAGAAGACCTCGTCGTAGCCTTCCAGCGGGCGCGCGTTCAGCGAGGGCACGCCGCGGTCGGCGACGCGGTCGTCGTCCACGTGCTCGTACGACAGGCCCAGGTTCCAGCCCGGCGCGACCTCGGCGGCGAGGTAGGGGTTGATCGCCCAGCGCTCGCCGTCGACGAAGTCGCGGAAGCTCTCGCCGCGCTCGTACATGGCGTTGAGGCGGACCGCCGCGCGGTCGCCGAGGGGCCGGTTCAGGTCGAGCCAGACGCCGTGGCCGCCCTCGGAATCGGCGAAGGCGCGGGCCTCGCCGAAGGCCGAGCCGGCGTCCGGCGCCTTCTGCACGCGGTTGACGATGCCGCCGCCGCCGCCGCGCCCGAAGATCAGGGCGTAGGGGCCGCGCAGCACCTCCACCCGCTCCAGGTTGTACAGAGGCCGGTAGTACTGGACGTCGTCCCGAACGCCGTCGACGAAGAAGTCGGCGGTGGTGTTCTGGCCGCGCAGGGTGACCTGGTCGCGGTTGCCCTCGCCCTGGCCCAGGGTGACGCCGGGCACGTAGCGCAGGGCGTCGCCGACGCCGCGCATGCCCTGGTCGCGGATCTGCGCCGCCGTGACGACGGCCACGCTCTGCGGCACGTCCAGCAGGGGGGTGTCGGTCTTGGTCGCGGTGACGACGTTCAGCGTCTGGTATCCGCGCGCGCGTCCCGTGACCAGGATCGGATCGACCTCGGTGGCGGCGGGGCCGACCGACGCCTGCTGGGCCTGGGCGGCGCCGGCCAGGGCGGCGAGGGAGACGGTGGCGGAGAGAAGGAGACGCATGACGCTCGTCGACAGGAGGAAAGGGACGGCCTCCCTATTGCGACGCATTATCAATTGCAAGCGGCAAGCGTGACGATGACGAAGAAGGGCCCCGTCGGACGACGGGACCCTTCCAGACGGCATCCGGTAGCGGCCGCCTAGCCCTTGCGCGGGCGCCGGATCACGACCGGCCTGACCCAGGCGGGACTGGGCGCAGGGCCGGCGGTGGTCATGCCGGCTCTACGGTCCGACGGTCGCGGCAGGCGCCGGCGCGGCGTCCGCCGCCGCGGGCCTCGGCGAGGACCGGGACGGTGGTCGAGATGCCCACGCCGGCCCACATGAACGCCATGGCCACGTCGCCGAGGGCGACGTTCACCAGCACCACGCCCGTCCAGATGAGCGCCAGGACCACCAGCACGCCGCGAAGCTGGGGCGAGGGGCCCCCGCCGCGTCGCGCCGTCGCATCGCGCCCCATCACTGCACCCGTTCGGCGCGGACGCCGTCGCGGGCCAGGATGGCCTGGACCGAGTCGTCGCCGGCCAGGTGAGCCGCGCCGACGGCGATGAAGACGGTGCCCGAGCCCTCGAGCAGGGTCTCGATCTGGCCGGCCCAATTGGTGTTCCGGCGCGTCAGCATGGCGTCGTAGACGACCTCGCTGGACTGCTTCATCTCATCCACGCCCAGCCGCGTGATGGCGTCGACGTCGCCCGAGGACCAGGCGGTCACCAGGGCGTCCAGGTCGGTGGTGGCGGTCTGGAAGGACTCCAGCGTCTGACGGAGGAAGGCCAGCTGGCCCTCTTCCGGGAAGCCGGCGAGGATCTGGATCTGCTGCTCCAGCGTCTCCAGGCCCTTGATGGGCTTGCCGGCGGCCTGGGCCTGGGCGCGCAGCACCAGCTCGACGCCGGAGGCAGGATCATAGCCCGCCTTGACCAGAGGGGCCATCGACAGGGTCAGGCCGGCCAGCCAGGGACGGAACACGTCGAAGGCGGCGGCGGACCCGCCGATCTCCTTGGCCGCGGCGTCCAGGGCCGCCAGCTCGTCGGCGGTCAGCATGCTGGACAGGGGGCGGTCAGGCGACAGGCCGTACTGCTGGATCAGCGGGATGACGGCGGCCTGGTCGTCGGGGTTGGTGATCTCGAAGTAGATCGTGTCGGCGCTGGCGAAGGCGGCGTCGACGCGGTCGGAGGCCCAGGCGGTCGTCGGGCGCAGCACGTGGACCGTGCCGAACAGGTAGATGGTCGAGTCCGCGTCGCGGATGACCCACAGGGCGGGGCCGGAGCCGGCAGGCGCGCGCGGCGTGGACGGCGGAGCGGCGGCCTCCTGGGCCCAGGCGGCGGGGGCGCCGAGCAGGGACGCGGCCAGGCCGAGGCCCAGGGCGACGCCGGCGGCGGTGCGGCCCAGCGTCGAGGCGGAGGACTTGAGGCGGGAAAGGAAGGTCATCGGAAGCTCCAGAGGCAGGGGAAGGATGAGGGAGGTGTGAGAGGGGTCAGTGGATGCCGCGGCGCGCGGCGGCGACGGCGCTGGCGACGAAGTAGACGGCCATCAGGACGCTGATCATGCCCCAGGCGGTGACGCCCTCGACCAGGCCCAGGCGCTCGGCCGAGGCGTAGAGGAACAGGCCCAGCTGAAGGGCCCAGAAGGCCAGGGCGCCGGTCTCGACCATGACGCGGCGAAGCATCTCGTCGGCCTTGCGCCACAGCATGAGGTTCAGCGCCGACTGGAGCGCCAACAGCAGGGCGACCGCGCCGAAGGCGACGTCGGCCGAGACCCAGCGCGTGGCGTACAGCGGGATGGCCAGCATGACGCCCGCCAGCAGGGTGACGGCGGTCTGCAGCACGCCGCAGCCCTTGGGCACGCTGCGCGGTCGCAGGGCGACGATCGCGGCGGTGACGACGCTGAGCGCGACCAGGCAGACGGCGACCAGCAGGTTCAGGGCGTCGTCGGCGGGCAGGCCCTGCGCCTTGACGGCGCGGGCGGCGAGGCCGCCGACCACCGCGCCGATCGCGGCCAGTCCGGCCAGTCCGGCGAGCTTGAGCGGGGCGGGAAGGGTCCGGTCCTCGGTCATGGTCAGTCCTCCAGGAAGATGGCTTCGATCGGCTGTTCGAAGACGCGCGCGATCTTGAAGGCGAGGGGCAGGGACGGGTCGTAGCGGCCCGTCTCCAGGGCGTTGACGGTCTGGCGCGAGACGCCCAGCCGGTCGGCCAGATCGGCCTGGGACCAGTCGCGTTCGGCGCGCAGGATCTTGAGGCGGTTGTTCATGCGCGCCTCACCTGTGCCGCAGCCACCAGGCCGCCCAGGCGACGAGGTAGCCGACCATCATCACGAGCAGCATGCCCATGGCGCCCAGCATCACCTCGGCGTTGGGGCCGGCGTCCGGCAGGACGGGGACGACCACGCCGCCGTAGCTGAGCATCAGCAGGGCGCCGAGGCCGACGGTCATGCCGGCGCTGCCGCCCCAGAACCAGGCCCACTTGTGCGCCTCGCGCACCGCCTCGTCGGCGCCGCGCCACCAGGCGACGGTGACGCCGAAGACCCCGATCAGCGAAGCGACGATGAGGGCGGCGCGCAGCGGCTGGGCCGCCGGGCCGCCGAAGTGATCCAGGAGCGCCATGGCGCCCCCGACGAGCATGCCGCCGAGCAGGCACCAGCCCAGCAGGCCCACGTAGCTGAGGGGTCGGCGCGATCTGATCGGAGTGGAAGGAGACATGGCGCCCTCGTCGTTGATGACAAGGGTGTTTTACATTGCGACCGTGCTTTGTCAAGCGAGCTTGTCAAAATGTCCGCAAGGCTTGTCCTGACCTAGTCCGGCGCGTCGGACTCCGCGGCCGCCAGCAGAGGCATCTCGGAGCGACCGTCGGCGACGACCTCGACGCTGCGCAGCTGGCGTTCGACGGCGCGGGTGCGGCGGCCGGCCTCGTCGACGGTCTTGCGGGCGGTGTCGAGCTGGGCGCCCAGCTTGTCCCAGACGGTGGCGTATTTCTGGAACTCGGCCTTGGCCATGCCCAGCACCTTGGCGATGTCCCCGGCGTTCTTCTGGATGGCCAGCGTCTGGAAGCCCATCTTCAGGCTGTTCAGCGTCGCCGCCAGCGTGGTCGGCCCCGTGACCGTCACGCTGAAGTCCGCCGACAGGGCGGCGGCGAGGCCGGGGCGGCGGATGACCTCGGCGAACAGCCCCTCGGTCGGCAGATAGAGGATGGCGAAGGGCGTCGTCTCCGGCGGGTGGACGTATTTGTCGTGAATGCTCTTGGCCTGGATGCGGATGGCCTTTTCCAGAGCCTTGGCCGCCGCCTCGACCGCGCCGGGATCGCCCAGTTCCTGGGCGCCGAGAAGGGCGTCGTAGTCGGCCTGGGGGAATTTGCAGTCGATGGGGAGCAGCAGGCGACCGCCCTCCTCCCGCCCCGGCAGGAAGACGGCATAGTCCACCGCCTCGGCCGTGCCCGGGCGCACGCGGACCTGACGGCCGTACTGTTCCGGCGTCAGCATGTCGTCCAGCAGGGCGCCCAGCTGGACCTCGCCGAACGAGCCGCGCGCCTTGATGTTGCCCAGGGTCCGCTTGAGGTCGCCGACGCCCGTGGCCAGGGCCTGCATCTCGCCCAGGCCGCGATGGACCGTGTCCAGGCGCTCGCTGACCATCTTGAAATTCTCGCCGAGACGTTCGGCCAGGGTCGCCTGCAGCTTCTCGTCGACGGTGGCGCGCATCTGCTCCAGCTTGGCCTCGTTCTCCTTGCGCAGCTTCTCCATGTTCTCGCCCAGCGCGGCGCGGACCTTTTCCAGCTCCTCGCCCAGGGCCTTGCGCCCCTCCAGCTGCTGGGCCGCGAGGGTCTCGGTCAGCTTCAGCACGGCCTGATTGGTCTCGCCCAGGCGTTGACGCTGGCTTTCGGCGAGATCGGAGGACGACTTGGTCTGCAGCTCGGCGAAGGCCCCCAGGCGCGTGTCGAAATTGGTGGTCAGGGCGCCGACGCGCTGGTCCAGGCTGTCGGACAGCCGCTTCAGGCCGTCGGCCAGCTCGTTCCGCTGCAGCGCCGCCTTTTGATCCTGATCGGCGCGCAGGCGGTCGACCTCGCGCGTCAGCGCCGCCTCCAGGCCCGCGGTCGAGCCGCCGCGCCGGGCGGTGACGACCAGGACGATGGCGACGAGCGCGACCGCCACGGCGGCCAGGGCGATGTTCAATTCTGCGTTCATGGTCCGTTCCTTAGCGGGAGTCGGGGCGGCGGACCATGGTTCCGGCGCACGTCAGAATCGGTCGGATGTGGACTCCGTGCACGGCGTGCACTGCATCACAAAAAACGGGTGCACCGAGTCCACCGAGTGCACATCGGCGGAGGGAGGCTCAGTATAGCACGGCGGGGGACGGCGCCTGATCGGAAAAGGATTGCCGTGGAAAATCAGGCGGGTCTTCGCGCGCGCAGCGCCTGGACGATGGTGCCGTCGTCCAGCCAGTCCAGCTCGCCGCCGACGGGGACGCCGCGGGCCAGGGTGGTGACCTCGGCCCCCGCGCCCGCCAGGCGTTCGACCAGGTAGTGGGCCGTGGTCTGGCCGTCGACGGTGGCGGGCAGGGCCAGCACGACCTCGGTCGCCTCGCCCCCCTTCACCCGCCCCACCAGCTCGGCGACGCGCAGCGCGTCGGGGCCCACTCCGTCCAGCGCCGACAACAGCCCGCCCAGCACGTGATAGCGGCCGCGAAAGGCGCCCGACCGCTCCATGGCCCACAGGGCCCCGGCCTCCTCGACCACGCAGATCAGGCGCACGTCCCGCGTCGGATCGGAGCAGATGACGCAGGGGTCGCGCGTGTCGGGCGTGCCGCAGACGGAGCAGGACTTCACCTTGGCCGCCACGTCCGTCAGTGCGTCGCCCAGCGGCAGCAGCAACTGGTCGCGCCGCTTCAGCAGCGCCAGCGTAGCGCGCCGCGCCGAGCGCGGTCCCATGCCCGGCAGCCTGGACAGCAGGCCGATCAGGCGTTCGATCTCGGGTCCGGCGGAGGCGGCCACGCCGTCAGAACAGTTTCGGCATGCCGGGGATGTTCATCCCGGCCATGGGACCGGCGGCCTGACGCATCAGTTCGCCGTTGACCTCGTCCAGCTTGCGCTTGGCGTCGGCGTGGGCGGCGACGATCAGGTCGGCCAGGATCTCGCCCTCGCCCGGCTGCATCAGGCTGTCGTCGATCTTCACCGAGGTGATCTCGCCAGGCCCTTTCAGCGCCACGGTCACCAGCCCGCCGCCCGACGTGCCCTCGGCGGTCGATTCGGCCATGCGGGCCTGGGCGTCCTGCAGCTTCTGCTGCATGGCCTGGGCCTGTTTCATCAGATCGGTGAGGTCTTTCATGGCCCTGAGATAAGACGTCACCCCCCGAAGGAGAAGGCCGCTCAGTCGTCGTCCTCGACCTCGTCGGGGATGGTCGGGAGGTCGGGCGCGGGGGGCGGGACGCGGATCTCGCCCAGTTTGGCGCCGGGGAAGATGGACAGGACGGAGGCGACGAAGGGGTCGGCCTCGACCTCGGCGCGCTGGGCGGCGCGGGCCTTTTTCTCGATCTCGATCAGGGTCTCGCCGCCGCCCTGGCCGTTGGCGGCGATCAGCCAGACCTTGCCGGTCCACTCCTTGAGCCGGCCGGCCAGCCGCGTGGCCAGGTTGGCGGGGGCGCCGTGGACGGGCTCATAGGTGATGCGGCCGGGCTGGAAACTGACGGGCCGGACGTAGCGCTGGACGTCCATCTGCAGCGCCACGTCGCGCTTGGCGCCGATCAGGCCGACGACCTGTTCGAAGGTCTGTGGGTCCGGCAGGGCGGGCGCGGCCACGGGACGCGGGGCCAGGGCCGCGGAGGCGCCGCCCCCTGCCCCACCGCCACCGCCGCCCCGCGAGGGGCCGGAGCCGCCGGTGACGTCGCCGTCGCGCAGGGCCTTCAGCGCCTCCTCCGGACCCGGCAGGTCGGCGGCATAGGCCAGGCGGACCAGGATCATCTCCACAGCGTCGGCGGGATTGGGGGCGCGGCGGACCTCGTCGAGGCCCTTGAGCAGCATCTGCCAGACGCGCGACAGGGCGCCGGCGGAGATGGCCGCGCCCAGCGCCGCCAGCGCCTGGGCCTGATCGTTCGGAAGGCGCGTCGCCTGCGGCCCCAGCATCTTGGAGACCGAGGCGGCATGGGCGTGTTCCAGCAGGTCGCCCATGACCTGCACCGGATCGGCGCCGTAGCCGTAGAGCGTGCGGAAGGTCTCAAGAGCTTCGGGCGTCCGCCCGCCCATGACCTGTTCGAACAGGGCGATGGTGCGGGTGCGGTCGGCCAGACCCAGCATGTCGCGCACGGTCTCGGCCTCGACCACGGCGCCGCGCTCGCCCTGGACCAAGGCCTGGTCCAGCAGGGACAGGCCGTCGCGCACCGACCCCTCGGCGGCGCGGGCGATCAGGGCCAGGGCGTCGGCCTCGATCGCCATGCCTTCGCGTTCGGCGACCTTGCCCAGATGGCCGACCAGCACCTCGGGCTCGACGCGGCGCAGGTCGAAGCGCTGGCAGCGGCTGAGGATGGTCACCGGCACCTTGCGGATCTCGGTGGTGGCGAAGATGAATTTGGCGTGGGGCGGCGGCTCCTCCAGCGTCTTCAGCAGGGCGTTGAACGCCTGCGTCGACAGCATGTGGACCTCGTCCAGGACGTAGACCTTGTAGCGCGCCTCGACCGGGGCATAGCGGACGCTGTCCAGGATCTCGCGGATGTCGCCGACGCCGGTGTGGCTGGCGGCGTCCATCTCCATGACGTCGATGTGCTGGCCGGCCATGATGGCGGCGTCGTGCCGGCCGGTGGGAGACAGCTCCAGCGACGGGCGGTCGATGGTCTCTGTCTCGTTGTTCAGGGCGCGGGCCAGCAGGCGCGCGGTCGTCGTCTTGCCGACGCCGCGGACGCCGGTGAGCATGAAGGCGTGGGCGATGCGGCCGGTGGCGAAGGCGTTGGTCAGGGTGCGGACCATCGCCTCCTGCCCGATCAGGTCCTCGAAGGTGCGCGGCCGGTATTTGCGCGCCAGGACGGTGTATTCCGAAGCCGCCTCGGCGGGTTCGGGCGCGGGCAGAGGCGGCTTCGCCTTCAGCAGCGTCGGGGCGTCGGGGGCGACGAGGTCGGGCGCTTCGTCGGGCGCGGCCAAGGCCTCGGCCTCGCGCATGCCGACGGGCTCGGGCGCGCCGAACATGTCCTCGGTGTTGGGGTCCCGCTCCTCGACCGCGTCCGAGGGCTCTTCCTCGTCCCACGGCGGGCCGTCGGGATTCGATCCGGCGTCGCTCATGGCAACGTCTTTACGACGCGGACGAGGCTTTTTGAAACCCGCTCATCCCCGCGAAGGCGGGGATCCAGTTCGGAAGTCCGGGGGTAGCGCCGACCTGGGGGCCGGGTCCCCATCAGCCTGACTGGATCCCCGCCTTCGCGGGGATGAGCGGTGAGGGAAAAGATCAGTCGGTCAGGTCGCGGATCTGGCCGCCGTCGGCGCGGATGCGGTCCAGCACCTTGTGGTGCAGCCACACGTTCATGGCGGCGGTGTCGGACTTGTCGCCCGTGTAGCCCAGCT
>CALRWJ020000021.1:0-45850 GCA_943371835.1 Afipia felis
AGCAGATCGAGCACTTCTTCCTGCGCTACAAGGACCTGGAGAAGGGCAAGGACACCACGGTCAAGCGCTGGGGCGACGCGGGCGAGGCCGCCGAGCTGATCGCCCAGGGCATCCGCGCGCACAACGACAAGCTGAAGGCCGACGGCAAGTCCGGCGCTGCCAACGCGGCCTGAGCCATGACGCCCGCGCCCCTGCCCCATCTGGAAGCGGTCGCGGGCGATTACGACGTCCTGTTCTGCGACGTCTGGGGCGTGATCCACAACGGCCGCGAAAGCTGGCCGGGGCCGTGCGCGGCGCTGGCTCGGTTTCGGTCGGGGGGCGGCAAGGTGGTGCTGGTCTCCAACTCGCCCCGGCCGTCGTCGGACGTGATCGCCCAGCTGGATCGGCTGGGCGTGCCGCGAGAAAGCTGGGACGCCTTCGTCACCTCGGGCGACGCGACCCGCAGGGTGCTGGCCGAGCGCGCGCCGGGCCCCGCCTGGATCATCGGCCCGGATCGTGATTGGCCGCTGTACGACGGCCTGGGCCTGCGGACCGCGCGCGGCGCCGACGACGCCGCCTTCATCTCCGTGACCGGTCCCTACGACGACGCGACCGAGACGCCCGAGGACTATCGCGAACGCCTGACTCCCGCCGCGGCGCGGGGGATCGAGATGATCTGCGCCAACCCGGACAAGGTGGTGCGCAAGGGCGACCACCTGATCTACTGCGGCGGCGCCCTGGCCGATCTCTATGCCGAGCTCGGCGGCCCGGTGACGCTGGCGGGCAAGCCGTACGCGCCGATCTATGACCTGTCGACGATCGAGGCGGAGCGTCTGCTGGCTCGGCCCGTCGACCGCGACCGCGTCCTGTGCGTCGGCGACGGCGTGGTCACCGACGTGAAGGGCGCCAATGATCAGGGCCTGGATTGTCTGTTCGTGGCCGCCGGAATCCATGACGCCGCCGCCGGCGACGACGGCGCGCTGGATCCGGCCAAGGCGAAGGATCTGCTGGACGCCGAAGGTCTGACGGCCCGCTACGCCACCCTGGAACTGGCCTGGTGACGGTGGTCAAAGCGGCCGGACGCGGCTAAGCCCGCGCCATGACCCAGAGCGTTCAGGCCCATCCGTCGGGCGGCTACATCCTCGAAGAACTGTCCGTCGGCATGACGGCCGAGAAGACAGTGCTGGTCGACGAGGTGCGCATCCAGCAGTTCGCCGAGGCGTCGGACGACTTCAATCCGCTGCACGTCGACGAGGCGTTCGCCTCGAAGACCGCCTATCGCGGCCGCATCGCGCACGGTCTGCTGTCGGCCTCGTTCGGGTCCGCCGTGGTGGGCATGATCCTGCCGGGCGCGGGGTCGATCTTCCTGAGCCAGAACACCGCCTTCCATAAGCCCGTTCGGATCGGGGACGTGGTGATCGCGCGCGTCACGGTGGCGGCGGTCGATCAGGAGAGCGCGCGGGTCACCCTGCGCTGCGAGGGTCTGGTCGGGGACGACGTGGTGCTGGACGGCGAAGCGACCGTCCGCGTGCCGCGCCGCCGGCGACCGGCCCGGGACTGAACATGGCCGCCCGCATCGTCCGGGCCTGGCGCGATCTGCCCGCCGCACTGAAGGGGGCGGCCGTGGCGGTCGGAGCGTTCGACGGCGTGCACCGGGGCCATCAGGCCGTGATCGGTCAGGCGCGGGAGGCGGCGAAGAGTCTCGGCGCGCCGCTGGCGGTGGTCAGCTTCGATCCGCACCCCCGCCGCTGGTTTCAGCCGGATGCCGCCCCCTTTCGCCTGATGACGCCCGATCAGATGGCCCGCGCCTTGGGCGATCTGGGCGTGGAAACCCTGTTTCTCCTGCCCTTCGACGCCGAAATGGCCGCGATGAGCCACGAGGCCTTCGCAGAGAACGTGCTGGCCGACTGCCTGGGCATTCGCCACGCCGCCGTGGGTTTCGATTTCACCTTCGGCAAGGGCCGCACGGGGTCTCCGGAGGCCTTGCGGGAACTGGGCGAACATCTCGGCTTCACCGTCTCGACCATAGACCGCATCGACGACGCCGGCGGGCTGAAGCTGTCTTCCAGCGCGGTGCGCGAGGCGCTGCACGCGGGCGACATGGCGCGCGCGACCGCCATCCTGGGCCGGCCCTTCGCGATCGAGGGCGAGGTGATCCACGGCGACAAGCGCGGGCGCACGATCGGCGTGCCGACCGCTAACGTGCCGTTGGGCGACTACATGCGCCCGGCCTTCGGCGTCTACGCCACGCGCACGCGGCTGGGCGACGGGCGGGTGCTGGACGGCGTGGCCAGCCTGGGCGTGCGCCCGATGTGGCGGCTGGAGGAGCCCCTGCTGGAGGTCTGGCTCTTCGACTTCGACGGCGACCTGTACGGCCAGACGGTCGAGACGGAACTGGTCGCCTTCCTGCGCCCGGAGATGACGTTCGACGGGCTCGACGCTCTGAAAGTCCAGATCGACGCAGACGCCGCCGCGGCACGCGAAGCACTGGCGAAGGCCCCGCGCGGCTGATAGACCGCGAGCACCATGACCGTCCGCGTGATCCGTGTGATTTCGATTAGCCGCCCGGCGTAGCGCCGCAGGGGCCTTCCCCGCGCACGCCGGGACCTCCGCTCAGCGGAACCGAACCACGCGAACGATCGAACGACGAGAGACTCATGGCCGACGCCGGCGACACTGCTGCTTCCCCCACGCGCGACTGGCGCGAGACCGTCTTCCTGCCCGAGACGCCCTTCCCCATGCGCGGCGGCCTGCCCCAGAAGGAGCCGGAGATCCTGGCGAAATGGGGCGACCTGTACGGCGACCTGCGCAAGCTGCGACAGTCGCAGGGCGCGCCGCTGTTCGTGTTGCACGACGGCCCGCCCTACGCCAACGGCGACATCCACATCGGCCACGCGCTGAACAAGACGCTGAAGGACTTCGTGGTCCGGTCGCAGTTTCTGCTCGGCAACGACGTCGACTACGTCCCCGGCTGGGACTGCCACGGCCTGCCGATCGAGTGGAAGATCGAGGAGCGGTTCCGGGCCGAGGGCAAGCGCAAGGACGAGGTCTCGAAGGCCGCCTTCCGCGCCGCCTGCCGCGAGTACGCGACGGGCTGGATCGACGTGCAGATGGGCCAGTTCAAGCGGCTGGGCGTGCTGGGCGACTGGGCCAACCGCTACGCCACCATGGACTTCTCGACCGAGGCGGCGATCGTCGCGGAGTTCCACAAGTTCAAGAACTCGGGCCAGCTGTACCGCGGCTCCAAGCCCGTGATGTGGTCGCCGGTCGAGCGCACGGCGTTGGCCGAGGCCGAGATCGAATACCACGACCACGTGTCGCCGACCGTCTGGGTGAAGTTCCCGGTCACGGGCGCGACGGACGACCACGACGACGACCTGCTGGCCTTCCGCCACGCCACGCCGTCGGTGGTGATCTGGACAACCACGCCGTGGACCATCCCGGCCAACCGGGCGATCAGCTATGGCCCTGAGATCAGCTATGGCCTGTACGAGGTCACGGCGATGGAGACGGGGCTGGAGTTCGAGCCCTGGGCCAAGCCCGGCGACCGGCTGATCCTGGCCGACAAGCTGGCCGAGGACGTGTTCAAGGCGGCGAAGATCGCGACCTGGACCCGGATCGACGCGATCAATCCCTCGGGACTGGAGTGCGCGCATCCGCTGGCGGAATTGCACACCGGCTACGGCTTCTCCGTGCCGCTTCTGGCCGGCGATCACGTCACCGACGACGCCGGCACGGGCTTCGTGCACACCGCGCCCGGCCACGGCGCCGACGACTACGACGTGTGGAAGGCGCACGGCCACCACGAGGTGCCCGACACGGTCGACCCGGACGGCGCCTACTATCCCTCCGTGCCCCTGTTCGCGGGCCTGAAGGTCATCGAGACCGAGGGCAAGAAGGACAAGATCGGCAAGTTCGGCCCGGCCAACAAGGCCGTGACCGAGGCGCTGATCCAGGCCGGAAACCTGCTGGCGCGCGGCCGGCTGGAGCATTCCTATCCGCACAGCTGGCGATCGCGCGCGCCGGTCATCTTCCGAAACACGCCGCAGTGGTTCATCCGCATGGATCATCCGCTGAAGGCGGGCGACACCCTGCGCGAACTGGCTTTGAAGGCCATCGACGACACCGCCTTCCACCCCGCGGCGGGCAAGAACCGCATCCGCACGATGGTCGAGGGCCGGCCCGACTGGCTGGTCAGCCGCCAGCGCGCCTGGGGCACGCCCCTGGCCATGTACGTCGACAAGCACACCGGCCAGCCGTTGCATGACCCGGAGGTCGACGCCCGCATCCTCAAGGCCGTGGCCGCGGGCGGCGCCGACGCCTGGTTCGAGACGCCCGACGCCGACTTCCTGGGCGTCCACGATCCTGCGAACTACGAGAAGATCACCGACATCCTGGACGTGTGGTTCGACAGCGGCTGCACCCACGCCTTCACGCTGGAAGGCCGAGCCGACAGTCACTGGCCGGCGGACCTGTATCTGGAGGGGTCGGACCAGCACCGCGGCTGGTTCCAGTCCAACCTGCTGGAAGGCTGCGGCACGCGCGGCCGGGCGCCCTATCGCGCCGTCCTGACCCACGGCTTCACCCAGGACGAGAACGGCGAGAAGATGTCGAAGTCGCGGGGCAACACCGTCGACCCGGCGACCGTCATCAAGGAATCCGGCGCCGACATCCTGCGCCTGTGGGTCGCGCTGGTGGACTATGCCGAGGACCAGCGGATCGGGAAGCAGATCCTGCAGACCACGGTCGACGCCTATCGCAAGCTGAGAAACACGGTCCGCTATCTGCTGGGCGCGCTGAACGGCTTCGACGAGGCCGAGCGCATCACCGACTACGACCAGTTCCCGCCGCTGGAGAAGTTCATCCTGCACCGCCTGTGGGAGCTGGATGGCCAGGTCCGCCGCGCCTATGCCGAATATCGCTTCCAGGACGTGGTGCGGCCGGTGCTGGAGTTCTGCTCCGGCGACCTGTCGGCGTTGTATTTCGACGTCCGCAAGGACAGCCTGTATTGCGACCGCCCCGACGCCATGCGCCGCCGCGCGGCCCGCACGGTGATGGAGGAGGTGTTCCAGCGCCTGACCGCCTGGCTGGCCCCGCTGACGCCCTTCACGATGGAAGAGGCCTGGGGCACGTTCGCGCCCGAGGGCGGCTCCAACTGCGCGCGGCTGATCCCCGAGACGCCGGCGGCGTGGGAGAACGCGGCGGAGGCAGAGCGGTGGGCGAAGGTCGAGACCGTGCTGGAAGTCGTCAACGACGCCCTTGAGGCCGCACGCCGAGACAAGCGCATCGGCGGCGCCCTGGACGCCTGGCCGATCGTGACCGGTCCCGCGGAGGCGTTCGCGCCCTTCGAGGGGTTGGACGCCGCAGAGGTGTTCAGAACCTCAGGCGCCGAACTACGCGTCGGCGGCGACGCCGTGACGGTCGAGGTCCAGGTGGCCGACCATCCCAAATGCGCCCGCTCCTGGCGGCGCGTGCCGGACGTGGGCTCCGATCCCGACTATCCCGAACTGAGCGCCCGCGACGCCGACGCCGTGCGTCAACTGGACGCCGCATAGCGCATGGCCGACGACAGCCCGCAGGAGGTCTTCAAGCGCGCGCTGGCCCATGCCGCGCGCGCCCTGGCCGAGCGGGCGGAGCTGGAGGTCACCTACGGCTCCGACGGACCGCGGCTGAGCGCCGACGGGCTGGTCCTGCCGCACCCGCCTCGCGATCCGTCGGGTCCGGAGGCGGCGACCCTGCGGGGGCAGGCCGACCGGCTGGCGCTGCGCCTCGCCAACCACGACGAGGCCCTGCACGGCCGCACCCGCCCTTCCGATCCGGCGGCGGCCGAGGTCTATGACGCGCTGGAGCAGGCGCGCGTCGACGGCGTCGGCGCGCGGTCGCTGGCGGGCGTGCGGGCAAATCTGGACGCCGCCACCCTGACGCGGCTGGAGCGGACCGGCGCCCTGCGCGTCACCGACGCCGACCGCGCGCCGTTGAACGAGACCGTGGCGCTTCTGTTGCGCGAACGCCTGACCGGCACGCGCGCGCCGGACGGGGCGGGCGCCCTGCTGGATCTGGTCCGCGACTCCCTGGAGACGCGCGCGGGCAGGGAGATCGACGCCCTCGTCGAGGCCGCCGACGATCAGGCCGTCTTCACCGAGCGGATGAAGGCGGTCCTGCGCGCGCTGGATCTCGACCCCGGCGACGGCCAGGGCGACGACGCCTCCGACGACGCCGGGGACGACGAGCCGGATCCCCAGGATCCGGACGCCGCCGACGATCAGGACGACGAGGACGAGGACCCCGGCGTCGGCGACGGCCAGTCGATGGAGGGCACGGCCGACGACGACCAGTCCGATCAGGAGCGACAGTCCCGCCCGGACGGCAGCCCCGTGGAGAGCGACGGCGACGCCGACCAGATGGGCGAGGAGATGCCCGACGCGCCGCCGCAACGCTCGGGCAAGGGCGCGAACGGGCCCGACCCCGCCGCCTATCGCGTCTTCACCACCGCCTTCGACGAGACCATCGACGCCGCCGACCTGTGCGACCCGGTCGAACTCAGCCGCCTGCGCGCCCTGTTGGATCAGCAGCTGACGGCCCTGTCGTCGGTCGTGGCGCGTCTGGCCAACAAGCTGCAGCGCCGACTGATGGCCCAGCAGAACCGCAGCTGGAGCTTCGACCTCGAGGAAGGCGTGCTGGACGCCGCGCGGCTCAGCCGGGTCATCACAGACCCCACCGCGCCGCTGCTGTTCAAGGCCGAGAGCGACAGCCCCTTCCGCGACACCGTCGTGACCCTGCTGCTGGACAACTCCGGTTCCATGCGCGGGCGGCCGATCATGGTGGCGGCGGTCTGCGCCGACATCCTGGCGCGCACGCTGGAGCGCTGCGGCGTGAAGGTGGAAATCCTGGGCTTCACCACCCGCGCCTGGAAGGGCGGTCAGGCGCGCGAAGCGTGGATCACGGCGGGCAAGCCGGCCAACCCCGGCCGCCTGAACGACCTGCGCCACATCATCTACAAGGCTGCGGACGCGCCTTGGCGCCGGGCCAAGAAGAACCTCGGCCTGATGATGCGCGAGGGACTGCTGAAGGAGAACATCGACGGCGAGGCTCTGCTGTGGGCGCACGACCGGCTGATGGCCCGCGGCGAGCAGCGGCGCATCCTGATGGTCATTTCCGACGGCTCGCCCGTCGACGATTCCACCCAGTCGGCGAACCAGCCCCTGTATCTGGACCGCCACCTGCGCGAGGTGATCGCCCAGATCGAGAACCGCTCTCCTGTGGAGCTTCTGGCCATCGGCATCGGCCACGACGTGACCCGCTGGTACCGCCGCGCCGTCACACTGGCCGACGTCGAGCAGCTGGGCGGGGCCATGGTCGAAAACCTGGCCGCCCTGTTCCAACAGGAAGCGTCCACAGGTCGCCGTCGCGCCGCCTGAGCCGTTAACGGAAGCGTCACCACGCCTGCACACGCGGTCTTCAGGCCCGCCGTCGCATGAAGGCGACGATGCCTTTGGTCCCGTCCTCTTCCCAGTCCGGTCGACCCGCCGACCGCAAAGACGCGCGCCTCGGCGCGCTGTCGACGCTCGGCGTGCGGATGCTGCTGATCCAGGCCCTGCTCGTCGCCTCCGTCCTCGCCGTCGTCGGCGCCTCTCTCAACGCCCAGGCGGGCGAGGAGATGTTCCTGGGCTGGCTGGCGCTCGCGGGCCTGATCGGCGCGGCCCTGCTGACGCTGGGCAGCCTGGTCGCCTCTGGCACGGTGACGCGCCCCATCGACCGCCTCAACGAGGCCGTCATGGCGCTTCAGCGCGGCGAGCACGTTCAGGTCGAGGTCACGTCGGACGACGAGATCGGCCGACTGTCCCGCGGCTTCAACGCCATGGTGAAGGTGCTGGGCGACCGCGAGGACAAGCTGACCCACCTGGCCCTGCACGACCACGAGACGGGCCTGCCCAATCGCCGCTTCCTGGAACGGCAGTGCGCGCGCACGCCCGACGTGCGCGTCATCGTGGTCCGTCTCGACCGCCACGAGATCGTGCGCAACGCCATCGGTCACGACGCCATGACCGTGCTGCTGCGCACGCTGGGCGCCCGGTTGACGGTGCTGTCCGGCGGCGCCTCCATCGCCCGCATCGGGGCCGACTCGCTGGGTCTGGCCATGGAAGGGCGCGACGCGGACGCGGTGGAGGCCATGATCGCCGCCCTGTCGCAGGCGTCGGACATTCCGATCATCGTCGCCGGCGCGCCGATCGACGTCTCTCTGCACCTGGGCGTCGCCGGGCGCGGCGGCCCCGGCGCCAAGCTGGATTCGCCCATCGACCGCGCCGCCGTGGCGGTGGAACAGGCGCGCGCCGCGCACAAGCCGTGGGCGCGCTTCGACGAGGAAGCCTATGGCGACCCCGCCGCCGCCCTGTCGTTGATCAGCGAGCTGATGTCGGCCCTGCAGCATGATCAGGTCAGCCTGGTCTATCAGCCGAAATGGGACTGCCGCGCGCGGCGCGTGACGGGCGTCGAGGCGCTGATGCGCTGGACGCATCCGCGTCGCGGCCCGGTCTCGCCCGACCTGTTCATCGCCATGGCTGAGGAGACGGGCCACATCCGCGCCCTGACCGAATGGGCCGTCCGTCGCGCCATCGACGACCAGCGCCGCCTCAGCGACGCGGGCCACCAGCTGACCATGGCCGTGAACCTGTCCGGCCGTTTGCTGTCCGATGAATCCTTCGCCGAGCTTCTGGTCGCCGCCGCGCGCGGCGCGGCCGGTCGCCTGCGCATGGAGATCACCGAGACGGCGGCCATGCAGGACCCGGAGACGGCCCTGCGCATCATCGAACGCTTGGTCGCGGGCGGCCTGTCCGTGTCGCTGGACGACTACGGCTCCGGCCTGTCCTCGCTCGCGTATCTGAAGCGCATCCCCGCCGACGAGCTGAAGATCGACAAGGCCTTCGTCATGGGTCTGGACCAGTCGTCGCGCGACGCCCTGCTGGTCAAATCGACCATCGACCTGGCCCACGGCCTGGGCATGAAGGTGACCGCCGAGGGCGTGGAGACCGAGACCTCTCTGGCCCTGCTCAGCGGCATGGGCTGCGACCTGGCCCAGGGCTATTTCATCGGACGTCCGATGCCTCTGGCCGACCTGATCCAGACGCTGAGCGGCGATCGGGACGCGCCGCGCCCCGGCCTGACCGCCGTCGCCTAGAGCGCGACCGCCTTCATCGGCACGCCGAGGTCCGCCAGCCGCGCGACGTCCACGGCCTGATCCTTCTGGATCATCATCCGGCCGCCCATGAATTCGGCGGGCGCGTTCACCGCCTCGACGCAGACGATGCGGTCGCCCTTCAGATGGAAGACCGCGAAGCCGCCGGGCTTCGACGGATCGACCTGCCCCCGCACCACGCGCGCGTCCGCGCCCGTCGGCAGGCCCGCGATCTGGATCTTCAGGTCGTACTGGTCCGACCAGAACCACGGAACTTCGGGCGGCGGCGGCGCGCGCCCGACGATGGCGGCGGCGGCCTGCTTCGCCTGTTCCAGCGCGCTGGGCACGCTTTCCAGCCGCACGTCCGTAAGTCCCAGCACGAAGACGGGGCGCCGCGTCATGTCGCCGATGGCGAAGATCGCCGGGTCGCTCGTCCGCGCCTGGTCGTCCACGATCACGCCGTCTCGGCAGTCCAGCCCCGCCGCCTCGGCCAGACCGGTTTCCGCAACCGCGCCCACGCCCACAAGAACCACGTCCGCCACCAGGTCGTCGCGGCCCTGAACGCGCACCGCCAGGCCCTGCTCCGACGCCTCGACCCCGATCACCGCCGCGCCGCTCACCACCTCGACGCCATGCCGCCCGTGATAGTCGGCCAGGAAATCTCCCACGAAGGCCGACGCCACGCGCGACAGGGCGCGCCCCTCGCGCTCCAGCACCACCGCCTCGGCCCCCAGGGCACGCGCAGACGCAGCCGCCTCCAGACCCACGTAGCCCGCCCCGATCACCACCAGCCGTGCGCCCGGCTTCAACGCCGCCTTCAGCGCTTCGGCGTCCGCCATGTCGCGCAGCACCAGAACCCGCGGATCGTCCCAGCCCGGCCCCTCCAGCCGCCGCGCCCGCGCGCCCAGCGCCAGGATCAGCCGGTCATAGGTCTCGACCGCGCCGTCGTCGAAGGCGACGGTCTTGGCCGCCCGATCGATCGCCGTCGCCCGGACGCCGCGCCTCAGGTCGATCCGCTGCTCGGCATAGAAGCTCTCGGGGCGCAGCAGCAGCTCCTCCTCGCCCGCCTCGCCCTTCAGCCACGCCTTGGACAACGGCGGCCGCTGATACGGGGCGACCGGCTCGGCGCCCGCCAGCACGATCTCGCCCTCGAACCCGTACTGCCTCAGAACGGCGGCGGCCGAGCCCCCCGCGTGTCCCGCGCCGACGATCAGAACCTTGGTCATGTCCGGCAGATAGGGCGCCCGAGGCCCCGCCGCCAAGCAACGGATGCGGGCGCGCCACGTTGGCTTGGAGGCGCGCCCGACGTCACTTGCTGTTTCACTCCCCGGCGAAAGCTTGGCGGGACGGCGGTCGTCGGCCTAACACGCGGTGGATCTGATAGGGAAAGGAGCGCGCATGGCGGCCTTGGTGCTGTTCGGCGGCGGCGGCGATCTGGCCATGCGGATGCTGCTGCCCTCGCTCTACTTCCTCGAGCACGACGGCCTGCTGCCCGACGACCTGAAGATCATCGGCGCCGCCCGCTCCGAGGAGACGCCCGCCGAGTACGTCGCCAAGGTCCGGAGCGCGGTCGAAAGCAAGGCGAAGGCCGACGACGCGTGGTCGCCCGACGTCTGGGATCGCTTCGCCGCGCGTCTCGACTATCTGGCCGTCGACGCGACCTCGGCGGAAAGCCTGAAGCCGCTCAAAGACAAGGTCGGTCAGGGTGAGGTCACCAGTTTCCTCGCCGTCTCTCCCTCGCTGTACGCCCGCATCGTCACCGCCATGCGCGCCGCCGGACTGGCCGAGGCGGACGACCGGGTCGCGCTGGAAAAGCCGGTAGGGCGCGATCTGGAGACCTTCCGCGAGATCGACGACGCGGTGTCCGACGCCTTCTCGGAACAGCAGGTGTTCCGCATCGACCACTATCTGGGCAAGGAGACGGTTCAGAATCTGATCGCCCTGCGCTTCGGCAACACGGTGTTCGAGCCGCTGTGGAACAGCCAGAACATCGACCACGTGCAGATCACCGTCGGCGAGACCGTCGGCGTGGGCGACCGCTGGCCGTACTACGATGAGTACGGCGCCCTGCGCGACATGCTGCAGAACCACATGCTCCAGCTGCTGTGTCTGGTCGCCATGGAACCGCCCAGCGATCTGGAACCGGACTCGGTGCGCAACGAGAAGGTGAAGGTGCTGCGGTCGTTGCGCCGCATCACGCCGGAGGAGGCCGACCGCGTCACCGTGCGGGGCCAGTACGTCGCCGGGACCAGCGAAGGAAAGGCCGTTGCCGGCTATGACCAGGAGCGGGGCGCCGACAGCGACACGGAAACCTTCGTGGCCGTGCGCGCCGACGTCGACAACTGGCGCTGGGCCGGGGTGCCCTTCTTCATGCGCACCGGCAAGCGCCTGCCCGAGAAGCGCACCGAGATCGTGATCCAGTTCAAGGACGTGCCGCACAGCATCTTCGACGGCGGGCGCGGCGTGATCCAGGCCAACAAACTGGTGATCGAGCTGCAGCCCGAGGAGGACATCAGCCTGTCGGTGATGAACAAACGGCCGGGCCTGGATCAGCGAATGCAGCTGCAGCCCATCCGCATGTCCCTGTCCTTGGGGCAGGAGGACAAGGCGGCCAAGCCGCCGCGCCGCCGCATCGCCTATGAGCGCCTGCTGCTGGATGCGCTGAACGGCGACTCCACCCTGTTCGTCCGCCGCGACGAGGCCGAGCAGGCGTGGAAGTGGGTGGACGAGGTCTCCGACGCCTGGGCCGAGGGTCAGGTTAAGCCGATCGAATACGCCGCCGGAACCTGGGGACCGCGGGAGGCGTCCTACCTGCTGGGCCGCACGGGGCGCAGCTGGAACGTCGGCGATGAGTGAGATTCAGGCCTTCGCAACGCCCGACGACTGGGCCGACGCCTGCGCCGACCGGCTGACGACCACGCTGTCTGCGGCCCTGTCCGAGACCGGCCGTGCCACCTTCGCCGCGTCCGGCGGCTCCACCCCCGCGCCGATCTATGCCCGCATGGCCCGGACCGACCTCGACTGGTCGCGCGTGACGACCACGCTGATCGACGAGCGCTACGTGCCGGAGGATCATCCGGAGTCCAACGCCGCCCTGCTCAAGCGGACGCTGCTGGTCGACCGTGCGGCGCCCGCGGCCTTCGTGCCCCTATTTCACCCGGCGGTGACCGTCGACCGCGCGGCGGCGGTCGCCACGCGCGCTCTGTCGTCGGCGACCGATCTTCTGGACGCCGTTCTTCTCGGCATGGGCGAGGATGGCCATATCTGCTCCATGTTTCCCGAAAGCCCGACGCTGAAGACCCTGCTGACACCGACGCTCAGGCCCGCGATCTATGGCGTGCCGCCCGGCCGCGATGGTCTGGCCCCCAGCCGCGAGCGGCTGTCGATGAACCTGCCCTGGCTGATGACCGCGCGGCGCGTCGTTCTGGCAATCACCGGCAAGCAGAAGCGCGCCGTGTTCGAGCGCGACGCCGCCGGTGATCCGAAGATCACGCCGATCGCCGCGCTTCTGGCCGCGAATGTGCCGCTTGAGGTCCTCTGGATGGAGGCCGCGAAATGAAGCCGCTGCATCCTGTGGTCGCCGAGGTGACCGACCGCATCCGCGAACGCAGCGCTGCGACGCGTGCCGACTATCTGCGCCGCATGGACGCCGCGTCGGGTCACGAGCCCGGTCGGGCCAAGCTGTCCTGCGCCAACTGGGCCCACGCCTTCGCGGGCCAGACCATCGCCGACAAGCTGACCATGATGGGCGGCAAGGCCCCGAACCTGGGCGTGGTCACCGCCTACAACGACATGCTGTCGGCGCATCAGCCCTTCGAGCGCTTTCCAGAGGTGATCCGTCAGGCCGCGCGCGAAATGGGCGCGACGGCCCAGGTCGCCGGCGGCACGCCCGCCATGTGCGACGGCGTCACCCAGGGCCGACCGGGCATGGAGCTGTCGCTGTTCAGCCGCGACGTCATCGCCATGTCGACCGGCGTGGCCCTGACGCACGACGCCTTCGACGCGGCGATGATGCTGGGCGTCTGCG
Organism: Afipia felis; assembly: GCA_943371835.1. Lineage (GTDB taxonomy): Bacteria > Pseudomonadota > Alphaproteobacteria > Caulobacterales > Caulobacteraceae > Brevundimonas. Next base: position 13,179 of record CALRWJ020000021.1, read on the forward strand.
ACAAGATCGTGCCCGGCCTGTTCATGGGAGCCCTCGCGTTTGGCCACCTGCCCGTCGTCTTCGCTCCCGCCGGGCCCATGCCGAGCGGCATCCCCAACGCCGAGAAGGCGCGCGTGCGCGCCGACTACGCGCAAGGCAAGGTGGATCGCCAGACCCTGCTGGAAAGCGAAATCGGCAGCTACCACTCGCCCGGCACCTGCACCTTCTACGGCACGGCCAACTCCAACCAGATGATGATGGAGATGGCGGGGCTGCACATGCCCTCGACCGCCTTCGTCCATCCGGAGACCGGCCTGCGCGACGCCCTGACGGCGGCGGCGGCGAAACAGGCCATCCTGCTGGCCAGGGAGGGGCGCGGCCGAATGGCCGACGTGGTGGACGAGCGCACGATCGTGAACATGATCGTCGCCCTGCTGGCCACCGGCGGGTCGACGAACCACGCGATCCATCTGGTGGCGATGGCGCGGTCGGCGGGCGTGCTGATCGACTGGACGGACATGGATCGCCTCAGCTCGGCCACGCCCCTGCTGGCGCGCGTCTATCCCAACGGCTCGGCCGACGTGAACGCGTTTCAGGCAGCGGGCGGCACGGCCTTCGTCATTCGCGAACTGGCCGAGAACGGCCACATGCACGCCGACGTCATGACGATCATGGGTGATGGCGTCGAGGCCTACTACCGCGAGCCGACGATGCAGGACGGCGAGCTGGTCTGGGTCGACGGCGTGGCCGAAAGCTTGGACCGCGACATCCTGCGGCCCGCGTCGGACCCCTTCCAGCCCGACGGCGGCCTGCGCCTGCTGACCGGCGACCTGGGCCGATCGGTCATCAAGGTCTCGGCCGTGAAGCCGGAGAACCGCGTGGTCGAGGCGTCCGCAGCCGTGTTCGAGACGCAGGAGGCGGCGCTGGAGGCGTTCAAGGCCGGCGCGCTCGACCGCGACGTCGTCGTCGTGCTGCGGTTCCAGGGTCCACGCGCCAACGGCATGCCGGAGCTGCACAGCCTGTCGCCGGCGCTGTCCGTGCTTCAGGACAAGGGCTTCAAGGTCGCCTTCGTCACCGACGGCCGCATGTCCGGCGCCTCGGGCAAGACGCCCGCCGCCATCCACGTCAGCCCCGAGGCGCTGGCCGGCGGCCCGCTGGCGCACGTCCGCGACGGCGACGTGATCCGCCTGGACGCGATCGAGGGCACGCTGACCACCGTCGGCGCGGGCGACCTGGCCGCGCGTCCCGCCGCCGTCCGGTCGGAAACCCACGCCATGGGGTCGGCCTGGGGCTACGGCCGCGAGCTGTTCGGCGCCTTCCGCCAGGCCGTGACCACGGCGGAAGAAGGCGCCAGCGTCTGTTTCGCCGCACCCACGCATGCTGCAGAACATCAGGACGTGCCGCCCGACCCGAACGTGGTCGACCGCGCCCTGGACGCCTGAGGAGGCCGCCGTGACCATACACTGGGACAAGACCCTGCTGGTCGGGGACGTCGGCGGCACCAACGCCCGCTTCGCCGTGGCCCACATGATCGAGGGCCGCCCGGTTCTCGAGCAGTTCAAGAGCTTCAAGGGCGCGGACCACCCCACCTTCTTGGACGGCGTGAAGGCCTTCATCGACGGTTGCGAGGAAAAACCGAGCGGCGGCGTCATCGCCGTGGCCGGCCCCGTGACCGACGGCGAGATCGACCTCACCAACTCCCCCTGGCGGGTATCGGAGGCCGAGTTGGCGACGCTGGGCCTCGATCCCGTCAAGCTGATCAACGACTTCGAGGCCTTGGCCTGGGGTGCGCCCGTCGCGCCGGACGCGGACCTGGCCTGGCTGGGCTCGCCCGTGGACGGCGATCCGGACTCGACCGTCGCCGTGCTCGGCCCGGGCACGGGCTTCGGCATGTCGGCCTTGGTCCGTGACGGGCGCGGCGGTGAAATGGCCATGCCCAGCGAAGGGGGCCACGCCTGCTTCGCCCCCGGGGACGCGGTGGAGGACGAGATCCTCCGAATCCTGCGTCGCCGCTATGACCGCGTGTCGATCGAGCGGCTGATCTGCGGTCCCGGCCTTCTCAACATGCACCGCGCCCTGGCCGAAATCGACGGACGGGAAACGCACATCGACGACCCCGCCGAGATCACCCGGGAGGCGCTGGCCGATCCTGACAGCCCCTGCGGCCATACCCTAGCGCGGTTCTGCGCCATCCTCGGCGCGGTTGCGGGGGACATCGCCCTGACCTGCGGCGCGCGGGGCGGGGTCTACGTCGGCGGCGGCATCGCCAAGCGCATCCTGCCGTTCCTGCAGGTCAGTCCGTTCCGCGAGCGGTTCGAGCGCAAGGGACGATTCACCGACTACATGAAGGCCATTCCGACGCGCGTGATCACCCACGAACACGCCGCCCTTCTGGGCGCCGCGCGCGTGGCTTTCGCCATGACGTGACGGAACTCACAGAAAATCTCACGCGTCCGTGAACCGAACCCGCGCGAGCGCATTGAACAGGCTCCACTGTGGAAGGGAGCCTACCACCATGCGTAAACTGATCGTCGCCGCCGCCGCCACCTTCGCTCTGGCCGGTCTGGCCGCTTGCGAAAGCCCCCAGGACGCCGCCGCTGAAAAGCAGGCCGACGCCCTGGAAGAGCAGGCCGCGGCCGCTCCGACCGAAGCTCAGGAGCAAGCCCTGAACGAGAAGGCCGACATGATCGAGCAGCAAGCCGGCAACGCCGACGGCGGCGCGACCACGGCCAACACGCCGAACACCTCGCCGACGACCGCCACGAAGGCGGCCGACGCGGCCATGTGATCCTCGGCCGGGGTCTCATGAGCCCCGGCAAGAGATCTCAGGAGGATCGACCCCCGTCGCGACAGCGGCGGGGGTTTTCCTTTGCGCTCAGCGCACCTTGGGCGGCAGGGGGATGAAGGCCGACGTCCGGCGCACGTAATCGGCATAGCCGGGCTTGGTGTCGCCCATGCCCTTTTCGGTCAGGCCGATTCCCGACCACTTCGTCAGGGTGAAGGTCAGAAAGATCGGCCCCGCGACGGCCCAGAGCCCGGTCGAGGTCTCCGCCGCCAGCGCATAAAGGCCCCACCACGTGCAGGCCTCGCCGAAATAGTTGGGATGGCGCGACCAGTTCCACAGGCCGCGTTCCATCACCCGCCCCTTGTTCGCCGGGTCCTTGCGGAAGGCGGCCAGCTGCGCGTCGGCCGCGGCCTCGAAGACGATGCCGAACGTCGCCAGCGCCACGCCCGCCCAGCCGATCGCGCCGATCGCCGGCGTCGCGTCCACCTGTCCCAGCTGCACCGGCAGACTGTTCAGCCAGGCGAAAAGGCCTTGGGGCAGGAAGACGAAAAGCAGGCTGGCGACCGCGAAGCCCCGCCCCTTTTCCGCCTGTCCCTCCAGCAGCGCCTTGTACCGCCGGTCCTCGCCATGCCCGCGCCAGCGGATGAACAGGTGCCCGCCCAGCCGCAGCGCCCACGCCGCGCACAAGCCGACCAGCAGCGCCTGCCTCAAAGGATCGCCGTCCGCGCGCGGCCACGTGGCCAGCGCCAGCAGCAGCATGGCCATCGGCCAGATGGCGTCGATGAAGCTGACGTCCCTCAGCTTCAGCGCGAACAGCCACAGCGCCGACATCGTCGCCAGGATCAGGGCCAGGTTCTGCGCCAGCAGGATCAGGACGTCGGTCATGCCGTCAGAAACGTCATGGCCACGCTTGCGGATGCAGCCTGCGTCAATCCACGCAGATGCCGGGCTGAGCCACGCCGTCCTCGATCGTCGTGTAGCAGCCGAAGCGGTTGGACGAGGCCGTGCACTGGCCCGCCACCGGACGACCGTCCGGCACGATCACTCCGCCCGGCACGCGGCAGTCGCCCAGGCAGTCGTCGCCGTCGCGGCAGGTCTTGCCCCCGTCCGGATAGCCGATCACGCACTGCATCGTCTGGGCGCGCCCGACGCGCTCCATCTTGCCGCCCTGGGCGGCGCAGTCGCGCTGAGCGACCTGCTCGGGCGTCAGGGTGGGCGCGCACGACGCCATGAGCGGCAGCGCCAGAGCGGCGCTGAGGATGACGGCGAGGCGCATCACGGTTGTACCCTTCCCTTGTCGAAGCCGGTCCAGACGTCGTCGTAGTCAAGCTGCATCGTCGGGCTGGATTGCGCCCATTCCGTGGTGCGGATCGGCATGCGCGTCTCGAACATGAAGGCCAGGGTGTTCTCGATCTTCACCGGCTTCAGATCGGCCTTCACCGCCTTGTCGTAGCTGGCCTGATCCGGCCCGTGGCCGCTCATGCAGTTGTGCAGGCTGGCGCCGCCGGGGGCGAAGCCGCCCTCCTTGGCGTCGTACTCGCCGATCACCAGCCCCATGAACTCGCTCATCACGTTCCGATGGAACCACGGCGGGCGGAAGGTGTCTTCCGCCACCATCCAGCGCGGCGGGAAGATCACGAAGTCGCAGTTGGCGGTCCCCGGCGTGTCCGACGGGCTGGTCAGCACCGTGAAGATCGACGGGTCCGGGTGGTCGAAGCTGACCGTGCCGATCGTGTTGAAGTTCGCCGTGTCGTATTTGCAGGGCGCGTAGTTGCCGTGCCACCCGACCACGTCCAGCGGGCTGTGGTCGAAGGTCGTAGACCACAGCCGCCCGCCGAACTTCTGCACGCACTCGGTCGGCCGATCCACGTCCTCGTGCCAGGCGACGGGCGCCTGGAAGTCGCGCGGGTTGGCGAGGCCGTTCGACCCGATGGGCCCCAGGTCCGGCAGGCGGAAGGCCGCGCCGTAGTTCTCGCAGACGTAACCCCTGATCGGACCGGCGCACTCGACGCGGAACCGGATCCCGCGCGGGATCAGCACGACCTCGCCGGGTCGCGCGTCGATGCGGCCCATCTCGGTGACGAAGGTCTGGTCGCCCAGCTGCGGCACGATCAGCAGCTCGCCGTCGGCGCAGTAGAAGACCCGGTCAGTCATCGACCGATTTGCGGCGTACAGGTGGATGCCCGTGCCGACCCCGGCCTCGGGGTCGCCATTGCCGCCATAGGTGACCAACCCCTCGACCCAGTCGGTCGCCTCGGTCGGCAGCGGCAGCGGGTCCCAGCGCATGCGGTTCGGGCTGGGCGGCGCCTCGGTGAAGGGTCCCGATCGCACGCGCCCCTGATCGAACGGTCGATAGGCGGGATGTTGCGCCGACGGCCGCAGACGATACAGCCAGCTGCGGCGGTTCTCGGTGCGCGGCGCGGTGAAGGCCGTGCCCGACAGCTGTTCGGCATACAGGCCCAGCGCGTGCCGCTGCGGCGAGTTGCGGCCTTCGGGCAGGGCGCCCGCGACGGCCTCGGTCGAGAAGTGATTGCCGAACCCGGACATGTATTCGGGCGCGTTGGATCGCGTCGTCATCGTTTTCTCCCGTTCCCCCGGTTTAGCGCGCCGGGCGCGGCGGGGGAAAGGGTCAGGTGGCGTCCGGCATGGTCCCGGCCTGGATCGCGATGCGGCCCAGCAGCCCCTTCACGATCAGATCCAGCGGCCGTCCCTCGCGATAGTCCGCGGCGGCGACGAAATTCACGCGGTCCTCCGAGATCAGCGAATAGATCTTCTGCTGGTCCCGTTCCGAGTTGCGCGGGTCATAGACCGCGATCGAGAAGCCGCCTTTGGTGTGCATCATCTTCATGGTCGGCACGTCGGTGTCGCCGTCGCCCAGGAAGATCATCCGCTCGAACGGAATGGGCCGTTCGTCGTCGGCCATGAAGCGGTTGATCGCCTCATGCTCGTAGTGGTTCTTCACGCCCTTGTTGATGCGGAACAGGTACTGGGTCTTGGTCGTGTAGTTCACGCCCACCGCCGGCCAGACGGCCGTGCCCTCGGCGTCGTAGACGAAATGGCTGGCGAACACGTGGGTGAAGGCGTCGCGGATGGGACAGCCCTCGATCATCTCCTCCAGCCCGGCCGAGACGATGTAGTGCTCGATCTCCAGGCCATAGCGCGCGCCGAAGGCGTTGATGCGGTCGAACCAGCCGGGGCCGGTCAGGTCGGTCTTCAGCCCGTCGAACAGCTTCACGTCGTGGCCGTGCTCGCGCAGCGCGGCGCGCGTGATCGGCGCGCCGTTGGCCCGCGCCTGCTGCAGCATCAGCTGCATGTACATCAGGATGTTGTCGCCGTCGGCCTCGCGCGTCAGCCGATCCGCCTCGCCCCAGAAGGCGCCGATGTCCATGCCGACGGAGGGGATGAACGTCACCTCCTGCATGTTGCCGCGGGCGAGCGTGCCGTCGAAGTCGTAGATCAGGGCGGTCTTGTGCAGGGCCATGCGCGAGCCGTTAGGCCCGCGCATGGCGGCTGTCAAAATCGAGATATCAGGCCGCCGCGTCCAGCGTGCTCATGTCGATGACGAAGCGATAGCGCACGTCGGACTTCTCCAGCCGCTCGAAGGCGTGGTTGATCTCGTCCATGCGGATCATCTCGACGTCGGGAAGGATTCTCTTCTCGGCGCAGAAATCGAGCATCTCCTGCGTCTCCTTGATGCCGCCGATGGGAGAGCCGGACATTCGGCGTCGCGCCAGCAGCAGCGGCAGGCTGGACATGTTCGGGATCGGCCCCAGCTGGCCGACCAGCACCAGGGTGCCGTCCACATCCAGCAACGGCAGATAGGGGTTCAGGTCGTGCTCGACCGGCACGGTGTCGATGATCAGGTCCAGGCTGTTCGCCGCCGCCTTCATCGCCGCCTTGTCCGACGACACCAGCAGGTCATGCGCCCCGAGGTCCCGGGCGTCCGCCTCCTTGTCCGCCGACCGGCTCAGCACGGTCACGTGCGCGCCAAGCCCCACGGCCAGCTTGACCGCCATGTGGCCCAGCCCGCCCAGGCCGACCACGCCGACGCGCGTGCCCACCTTCACGCCCCAGGTCTTCAGCGGCGACCAGGTGGTGATGCCCGCGCACAGCAGCGGCGCGGCCTTGGCCGGGTCCAGTCCGTCCGGCATCCGCAGCACGAACTCCTCGCGCACCACCAAGTCCTTGGAATAGCCGCCATAGGTCGGCTCGCCCGTGATCCGGTCACGACCGTTGTAGGTCTGGGTGTTGCCGTTGCGGCAAAGCTGCTCCTCGCCCTTGTCGCACTGGTCGCAGGACTGGCAGCTGTCGACCATGCATCCGACGGCGACGCGGTCGCCCTCCCGGAACTTCGTCACTTCGGGGCCCACGGCGGTGACGACGCCCACGATCTCGTGGCCCGGCACCACCGGATAGGAGGACCAGCCCCAGTCGTTGCGGGCCTGGTGCAAGTCGGAGTGACAGACCCCGCAATAGTCGATGCGCATCTGCACGTCGTTGGGCCGCAGGTCGCGGCGTTCGAAGCTCCACGGCTCCAGCGGCGCGGTGGTGGAATGGGCTGCGTAGCCGATCGTCTGCATGGGAGCTCCTCCGTCGATCAGCCGCAGATAGGCTCCGCGCGTCGGCTCCGCGAGCCTCAGGCGCGCAGTTCCAGCTCCGGCGCGCTGACCTGGCCGGCGGCGCGGCGCGGCAGGTGCAAAATGAAGGTCGCGCCCTTGCCCGGCTCGCTTTCCACCTCGGCCCAGCCGCCGTGCAGCTCGACCAGCGCCTTGACCAGCGCCAGCCCAACGCCCGGCCCGCCCCGCTCGCGCCGCACGAAGCGGTCGAATACGTGCGCCTGCAGGTGATAGGGAATGCCGCGCCCGCTGTCGGACACGCGCAGCCGCACCTCGTCGACGCCCGTCTGCGCCTCCAGCGTCACCTCGCCGCCCTCCGACACCGCGCGCGCGGCGTTGTCCAGCAGGTGGTCCAGCGCCTGCGCCACGCGACGCGCGTCGGCCTGGATCGCGCCCACCCCCGGCTCGACCCGCACCGTCAGCGTCGCGCCGCGACCCTCGACGCGCGCGCGAACCCGCTCCGCCGCGTCCTCGACCAAGGCCGGCACCGAGGTGTCGGCGTGCACCAGCTCCATCTCGCCCGCGTCGATCTGGGCCATGTCGAGCACGTCGTCGATGGACCGCGCCAGCTGCTGCGCCGCCGTGCGGATGGCGCCCGCGTGCTGGCGCGCCCGTTCGGGAAGGTCGCCGGCGATCTCCAGCAGTTCGGAATAGCCCACGATGGTCGTCAGCGGCGTGCGCAGTTCGTACGACACGCTGCCCACGAACTCCCGCTTCAGGGCCTGGCTCGCCTCCAGCGCCGCCTCGCGGTCCTGCAGCGCGCGCTCCAGCCCGCGCTGCGCCGTCACGTCGGAAAACGCCACCAGCGTGGCCCCGTCCGGCAGGGGCCGCGTCTGCCACGCCGCCAGCCGTCCGTCCGCCGTCGCGCCCTCGCCCGACACGGCCACGCGGCTTTCGGGGTCCGGATCGGCGATGCGCGCCTTCAGCCCCAGCCACAGCCCCGGATCCGGCATCTGGCGGCGGCACAGCTCGGCCACGGCGTCGAAGTCTCCCGCCGCGCGCAGCTCCTCGGCGCCCAGCCGCCAGAACCGCTCGAACGCCTCGTTGTGCAGGCGCATCCGCCCGTCCGACCCGAAGACGGCGACGGCGTCGTTCAGCTTGTCCAGCGTCGCCGTCTGCACCTGCAGCTGGGCGTTGAAGCGCGTGCGCAGCTTCAGCTCGTCGGTGATGTCGGTGAACAGCAGCAGCAGCCCGCCCAGCGGGTGCGGCTGGCGCACGACGCGCAGCGTCCGCCCGTCGGGCAGCGACCAGCCGTCGTCCGGCCCGGCTTCTGCGGCGCCGTAGAAGTCCAGCTCCGCCGCCTTCCAGCCTGCATAGTCCACCACCTCAGGCAGCAGGCGCCGCTGGCGCAGCCGGTCCAGCAGCTCTGCGTGCGTCGGCCGCTCGTCCAGCCACGCCGGGTCCAGCCCGAACAGCTGCTGGAAGGCCACGTTGTGGAAGGCCAGCCGCCGCGAAGGACCGAAGATGGCGACCGCGTCGGCGAGGTGGTTCAGAGTCTCGTCGTGCGCCTCGACGTGGCGGCGCAGGGTGTCGCGGGTCTCCTCCGCCTCGGTGACCTCGACGGCGAACACGGTCGCGGCGCCGCCCGGCGTCGGTTCGGCCACGATGCGCCAGGCGCGGCGGCGACCATCGGCGGCGGTCCAGCGAAAGCCTTCCTGGCGTTGACCCAGCCGCGCCGCCTCCATGGCCAGGGCGTCCGCGCCGCGGTCGAAGCTGACGTCGCGCCGCACCGCCTCCTCGACCGACCCCACCTTGACCGTCTCCAGCCAGGCGCGGTTGGCCCACACCAGCCGCCCGGCGCCGTCCAGCGCCCATGTCGGCACGGGCGAGGTCTCGGCCACGAAGCCGCCTGTCCCCTCGGCCGCGCGGGCGGCGGGCACGTCGGCGACGGCGATCCAGGCCTGGCCCGCCTCGACGTGACCCGTCACCCGCCAAGCCTTGTCGCCGGCGCTGATGCGCGTCTCGAAGGGGCGGCCGTCGGTCTCCAGCGCGTCGATGGCGGCGCCCAGCTCGACCCGCAGCCGCTGGATCACGCCCTCTCCGGTCGACGCGTCCTGTCCCGTCAGGTCGCGGGCCAGCGCCTGCGAGCCGTACAGCCCGGCGCCGTCGAAGGCGCCCAGCGGGCCGATGCGCAGATCGCCGCCCACGGCATAGGCCGCGCGCCACTGGTCCCCGTGCCGACGTTCGTCCTGGATCAGCGCTGCCAGCGCGGCTTCCCGCGCCCGCGCCCGCGCGCCGAACCGCCACGACCACGCCGAGACGGCCAGCGCCAGCCCCGCCGCGCCCGCGGTCGCCCAATAGGCCATGTCGGCGTCGGCCATCCGCCCCTCGCCTCCCCAGCGGTCGTCCGGTGATTCGCCTTTAACCATAGTCCGGGACGGCGCCGCGTGGAATCGTCGCCGCACCCCGCTTGTGACGAGGCGGCCCGGCCCCGACATTGCCGCCATGACGAACCGCTGGACCGACCTGCCCGCGCCCTCGCTGGAGGACTTCGCCGCTTTGGCTCGAGCGGCGTTCGACGCCCTGCCCCAGCCCTTCCGCGGCCTGGCGGGAGACGTGGTGATCCGCGTCGACGACTTCGCCGACGAAGAGACGCTGGCGATGATGGAGATGGAGGATCCGTTCGAGCTGACCGGGCTCTATCACGGCGTCGACGTCGGCCGCCGCGACGAGATGGGCCCGGCGGCGGACCCGTCACGGATCTTCCTTTACCGCCGGCCCATCCTGGACGAATGGGCGGAACGCGGTGACGTCGCCCTGGGCGAACTGGTCGCGCACGTCCTGATCCACGAGATCGGCCACCACTTCGGCCTGACCGACGACGACATCGACGAGATCGAGGCCGACTGACGCGGTGCGCCGCGGTCGTTGGCGATGCGCCAGTAGACGTGCGCGGTCGTCGGCGAAATCCGGGCGGTCGGCGGCGCAAGTCGAATGGCGGCGCGGGCGGTGCGGCGGCACGGTCGCTCCATCGACGGACGCCGCCCCGGCGCCCCGCCTTCGGAGACCTCGCCATGAAAGCCCTGATCGCCGCCGCCGCCCTGATCCTGTCCGCCGGCGCCGCCCACGCCCAGCAGGCCTCCAGCGTGACGTTCCAGTTCGAAACCGGCAGCTCGACCGGCACGGTGCGCGCGGTGCTCTTCAACTCCGAAGCGGCCTACGGCGGCGGCGCGCCGGTGGCCCAGGCCGCCGTCGCCGTCACGCCCGGCACGACGACCCTCGTGTTCGAAAACCTGCGCGCCGGCGACTACGCCATGCGCGCTTTCCACGACTGGGACGACGACGGCGAGCTGGACTTCAACCCCTTCGGCATGCCGACCGAACCCTATGCCTTCTCCAACAACGCGCGCGGCAACATGGGTCCCGCCAGCTGGGAGCGCGCGCGCTTCCACGTCGACGGCGCCGTGACCCAGGCCATCGAGATCAAGTGATGAGCCCGTCGCGCCGATCCTTCCTCACCGGCTGCGCCGCGCTGTCGGCCGCGGTCGCCGCGCCCGAACTGGCCCGCGCCGCCGTCTTGGGCCAGGTTGCTCAGGACTGGAGCCTGGCCACCCGCGACGTGGAGACCGACGTCACGCGGCACGCGATGACCCGCATCCAGGGCCGTGCGCCCGCGGGCCTGTCCGGCACGCTGTTCCGCAACGGTCCGGCCAAGTTCCACCGTCCGGGCGGCAGCGCCACCCACTGGTTCGACGGCGACGGCTTGATGCGCGCCTTTCGCTTGAACGACGGCGCCGCCACGCTGGAGGCCCGCTTCGCCGACACGCCCAAGCGCCGGTGGGAAAGCGAGATCGACGCCGTGGTCACCCCCGGCTTCGGCACCTCCGGCGACGCCCGCGCCCGGGTCGGCTCCAACGACGACGCCAACGCCGCCAACACCTCCGTCATGGCTGTCGGCGACCAGGTGTGGGCGCTGTGGGAGGGCGGCTCTCCCCTGGCCATGGACGCCGCCGACCTGGCGACGCGGGATTTCGTCACCCTGCGGCCGGACCTCAAGGGAATGCCCTTCCAAGCCCATCCCCGCGTCGCGCCTGACGGCACGATCTGGAACGTCGGCACCATGGGCGACCAGGCGATCGTCTGGGCCCTGCGCCCCGACGGGACGCTGATCGACGGCCGCATGCTGAAGCTGCCGCGCGCCAGCTACATGCACGACTTCACCGCCACCGAGCGGCACCTGGTCTTCGTGCTGCAGCCCTGGGTGTTCGCGCGAGACGGAATGCCCTTCTCCGCCCGCCTCGACTGGCGGCCCGAGCTGGGCACGTTGGTCGCGGTGGTGAACAAGGACGACCTGTCCACGCGTACTTGGGAACTGCCGACCTTCAGCCACTTTCACCTCGCCGACGCCTGGGAGGAGGCCGACGGCGCGATCCGCTTCGACCTGCCCGCCGGCGAGGACATGAGCTTCGGCATTGAAGGGGCGCGCGTACTGGTTCAGGGACGCGGCGTCGTGCCCGGCGCGCCCAGCCGCCTGTCGACCGTCACCCTCCGTCCCGACGGTCGGGCCGACTTCCACAGGACCGACGTCACCGCCGAGTTCGTGGTCTCCGATCCGCGCCGCCGCGGCCTGCGCCGCGACCTGACGGTCCACGTCACCGGCGAGCGCGGCGACCGGCCCCTGCCCACCGGCGTCGCCGTGCGCGACTGGAGCCGCGGCACGTCGGAGGTCTTCGATTTCGGCGAGCATCAGGTGGTGGAAGAGGCGCTGTTCGTGCCGAAACCCGGCCGCGTGGCCGAACGCGACGCCTGGCTGATCGCGCCCACCATCAACCTGGCGGCGGGCCGCACCGAGCTGCACGTGCTGGACGCCGCCCGCGTGGCCGACGGCCCGGTCGTCAGCTGGCGCGGCGACGTCGCCCTGCCGGCGGGATTCCACGGGACGTGGAAGGCCTGACGCTCACCACCAGCCGGCGGCGCGCAGAGCGCGCGCGTGCCGCCGGCTGACCGGGACCGTCAGTCCGCCTTCCAGCGTCAGGCTGGCCCGCCCGTCGCCCCGGTCCACGTCACGCACGGCGTCGCGCGCGACCCACCAGCTTCGGTGCGTCTGGGCACCCTCCAGCCCTTCAAGCTCGCCCAGGGCGTCGGACAGCCGCATCAGGATCAGGTCCGAACCGCGATCGGTGTGCAGGCGCAGATAGTGGTCCTCGGACTGGACGGCGATCAGCCGCGCGCCCCGCAACTTCGGCGGCAGGCGGTCCAGAAAGCGCGCGGGCGTCCTCGGCGCCTCTGCCCGGACGTGCGTCGCGACCGGCTTTCGGCCCAGAAAGACGTTCAGAACGCTGATCGTGCCCGTCACCAGCGCCACGGGTCCCAGCAGGCCCAGAAACGCTTCCGGCGGATACGGGCGCTGGAAGAAGAACAGCCCCGTCACCAGCCAGACGAAGCCCGTCATCGGCAGGGTCAGCGCCGCCGTCAGCGCGGCCGCGCCCATCCACGGCCGCTCGTCGAAGTCTACGACGCGCTCGACGAAGTGCGACGTCAGCGCGCCCCAGACCGCCCCGGCCATCATGACGAAGGACCAGTAGGCGAGCCGAAGCACCAGCGGGGCTTCACCGGTGCCGAACGCGCCGGTCAGCGCCAGCACCACGCCGCCGGCCACGGCCACGCCCAGGCCGCGCAGGAAGTTGGGATCGAGTCGGGCCAGAAGCGCTCTCATGCGCCGTTCAAACCACGCAAAGCGCTGTCTGCGAAGCGTTCAGACCCGGATGTCCAGCAGGGCGCCCGGTCGCATGGGCCGCTCAGAGGCGCGTTCCGGCGGAGCCTGCGTGGCGGCGGCGACGGGCGCGACGGCCTCGACCGGCTTAACCGGCGCGGCCGCGCCCATGGCGGCGCGGAAGAAGGCGGCCTGCGCGGCGCCGGGCTGCGTCCGCGTCGTCGCGGGCGGCAGGGTCTGGGCGAAGGCGGGGCCGACGGTCGTCATGCCGCTGAAGGTTAACGAAATCCGTTCAGGACCCGTTAACGCCGCGCGCGCGGATCGGTCGTATGCAGCGCCTCGATCAGCCGCGTGACGTCCGCGTCCTCGACCAGGGCGCCGGCATGCTTCGCCGTCACCGTGCCCATGGCGTCGACCGCGAACGTCTCCGGCGCGCCGGTGATGCCCAGGTCCAGCCCGGCCTTGCCCTCGGCGTCCACCAGCACGAAGGCGAACGGATCGCCCAGCTCCTGCAGGAACGCCCGCGTGTCTTCGGGCCGATCCTTGTAGGCGACGCCGACGATCGTGACGCCCTGCGCCTTCAGCGCCATCAGCTTCGGATGCTCAGCCCGGCACGGCGCGCACCAGCTGGCGAAGACGTTGATCAGCATCGGCCGCCCCCGCCCCGCGGTCTTCAGGTCCAGGACGGCTCCGGTCCCGTCCGACGCCAGCATCGGCAGCACCGTCTCGGGCACGGGGCGGCCCACCAGGGCGTCGGGTTTCACGTTCGGGTCGCGGTTCAGCGACCAGCCCGCGAACAGGACGAACAGGCCGACCAGCACGACGATCGGCGCGAACGGCAGCCAGCGCTTCATTCGCCGTCCTCCAGTTCGCGCAGCTTCGCCCTCACCGCCCGCGCGGTCGCCAAGGTCCGTCCCGCAACCACGGCCAGCACGACCGCGCTGATCCCCCAGGCGGCGGCGACGTAGGCGACGTAGCTGCGCGCGACCTCTTCCATCACGCCTCCAAGGCCCGACGCGCGCGCAGGCCGCGCAGCCGCCGGGCGCTCACTTCGGTGCGGATCCCCGTGACCCAGATCGCGGCGAACAGCACGGCATAGGCCGCCATCATCGTCAGCAGCGGCGCCAGATAGACCGCCGGCATGGCCGGTCCGTCGGCGCGCAGCAGGCTGGCGGGCTGATGCAGCGTGTTCCACCAGTCCACCGAGAACTTCACGATCGGCAGGTTGATCAGCCCGACCAGACCCAGCACGGCGGCGGCGCGCGCGGCGCGGGCCTCGTCCTCGATCGCCGACCTCAGCGCGATCCAGGCGACGTAGAACAGGAACAGCACCAGCATCGACGTCAGGCGCGCGTCGCCCCACGTCCACCAGACGCCCCACATCGGCTTGCCCCAGATCGCGCCGGTGACCAGCGCCAGCCCCGTCAGCGCCGCGCCCGGCACGGCCGCCGCGCGCGCCGCGGCGTCCGCCAGCGGATGACGCCAGACCAGCGAGAACAGGCAGCTGACCCCCAGCGCGCCATACGCCATCAGCCCCACCGACGCGGCGGGCACGTGCACGAACATTATCCGCACGCTGTCGCCCTGCTGATAGTCGGGCGGCGCGCTCAGCGACAGCCAGGCGCCGACGGCCAGCAGAAGCCCGGCCGCGATCCACAGCGGCCCGACCAGCGGCGCCGAAAAGCGCATGAAGCGCTCGGGATTGGCCAGACCGAACATGGGCGCGCTCTACCGCCCGACGCGCGCGGGAACAAGCGACGCGACGTCGCTCACGCCCCTCACCCTTGCGCGTTCCGGATCGCCGCCCCGCCCGCGAACGGCGTCAGGGCGCAGGCGAACAGCGCATAGGCGCCCAGCAGCGCCAGCGCCGGCCCGGCGCCGGTCCCCTGCTGCGCCGCCGCCACCGCCCCCGCGCCGAAGATCACCGGCGGCGCGAACAGCGGCAGGGCGATCACCGCCACCAGCAGCCCGCCCCGCTTCGACCCCAGCGACAACGCCGCCGCCAGCCCGCCCACCGCCGCGAACGCCAGCCCGGCCAAGGCCGCCGCGCCCGCCGTCACCGGCGCCAGCCCCGGCTCCAGCCCCAGCGACAGCGCCGCCAGCGGCGCGGCCAGCGCCAGCGGCAGGCCGACCGCCGTCCACTGCGCCGCCGCCTTGAGCGCGAAGACGGCCTCCAGCGTCAGCGGGCCCAGCGCCAGCAGGTCCAGCGCCCCGTCTTCGTGATCCCGCTCGAACAGCCGTTCCAGCGACAACAGCGACGCCAGCGCCAGCACCACCCAGGTCACGCCGCCCGCCACGGGGACCAGCCGGAACGGCTCCGACCCGATCGCCAGCGGCAGCGCCGCCGTCACCGCCAGGGCGAAGCCGCAGGCCAGCAGCGGCCCCCCGCCTCCCGCCCACAGCAGCGCCACCTCGCGCCGGTAAAGCAGCGTCAGCGCGCTCATGCCGGCGCCCCCACCACGATCTCTCGCGCCGCGACCGGCAGGGGATCGTGCACGGCCGCCAGGATCAGCCCGCCCGCGTTCAGGTGCTCGGCCATGATCTCGGCCGCCTGTGCGCGCCGCCGCGCGTCCAGCGGGGCCAGGGGTTCGTCCAGCAGCCACAGCGGCCGGTTCGCCGCCACCAGCGAGGCCAGCGCGAGGCGACGCCTCTGGCCCGCCGACAGCACGCGCACCTCCAGATCCAGCAGCGGGATCAGGTCCAACCGCCGCGCCGCCGCCGTGACCGCCTCCGCCGACGCCCCGAACCACCGCGCCTGAAAGCCCAGTTCCGCCCGCGCCGGCCGGCCGGGGCGGAACCCCTCCTGATGCGCCAGCATCTGCATGCCCCGGGCCCGCGCCGTGCTGGAGTCCAGCGGGCCGACCGCGCCCTTAAACCGTACCTCGCCCGCGTCGGGCCGCAGCAGGCCCGCGACCGCGCGCAGCAGCGACGTCTTCCCCGCCCCATTCGCGCCCGTCAGCTGCGCCGCCTCGCCCGCCCTCAGCTCGAACGACAGCCCGGCGAACAGCCGCCGCTCACCGCGCGAGATGGACACGTCGGAAATGGACAGGGCGGTGATCACCCTCTCTCCCTCCCCTTCATGGGGAGGGAAGATCGCGCAGCGATCAGGGTGGGGCGGAGTCGACCTACCCCACCCGGGCTCGCCGAGGCTCGCCGTCCCTCCCCATGCAGGGGAGGGAGAGAGGAGTTGAGAACCCTTCTCAATGTCCATGACGGCGTCGGGGACTCATGGACGGGCGCGCCCGCGCGGATTATGACCGCCGCAGCCGCAGCAGGCCCTGAGCGCGCGCGGCGGGGACCTGTGCGCCCCGTCGATATGCGCGGGAGGGTGCGACCGGATGTTCGGGCGGCGAGGACCAGAGGAAGCACTCCCATGCCGTCAGTCGACAGCCTGAAAACCCGCCGGGACCTGACCGTCGGGCGCAAGAAATACGCCTATTACAGCCTTCCCGCCGCCGAGGAAGCCGGCCTGACCGGCATCTCGCGCCTGCCGCGCTCCATGAAGGTGCTGCTGGAGAACCTGCTGCGCAACGAGGACGGCGTCTCGGTCACCGAGGCCGACCTCAAGGCCGTGGCCGCCTGGATCGAGAACAAGGGCAAGGTCGAGCACGAGATCGCCTTCCGTCCCGCGCGCGTCCTGATGCAGGACTTCACCGGCGTGCCCGCCGTGGTCGACCTGGCCGCCATGCGCGACGCCATGACCGGCCTGGGCGCCGACCCGACCAAGATCAACCCGCTGAACCCCGTCGACCTGGTCATCGACCACTCGGTCATGGTCGACCACTTCGGCACCTCCGGCGCCTTCGAGGCGAACGTCGAGCGTGAGTACGAGCGCAACATCGAGCGCTACAAGTTCCTGCGCTGGGGTTCGTCGGCCTTCAACAATTTCCGCGTCGTGCCCCCCGGCACCGGCATCTGCCACCAGGTGAACCTGGAAAACCTGGCCCAGACCGTCTGGACCGACGCCGAGGGCAAGGCGACCGTCGCCTATCCCGACACCGTGGTCGGCACCGACAGCCACACGACCATGATCAACGGCCTGGCCGTGCTGGGCTGGGGCGTAGGCGGCATCGAGGCCGAGGCGGCCATGCTGGGCCAGCCGATCCCGATGCTGATCCCCGAGGTCGTCGGCTTCCGCCTGACCGGCAAGCTGCCCGAGGGCGCGACGGCCACCGATCTGGTGCTGACCGTCACCCAGATGCTGCGCAAGAAGGGCGTGGTCGGCAAGTTCGTGGAGTTCTTCGGCGACGCCCTGGCCGGCATGACGCTGGAAGACCAGGCCACCATCGCCAACATGGCGCCGGAATACGGCGCCACCTGCGGCTTCTTCCCGACCTCGCAGGCGACGATCGACTATCTGACCGCAACCGGCCGCGACAAGGCGCGCGTCGCCCTGGTCGAAGCCTATGCCAAAGCGCAAGGGCTGTGGATCGAGCCGGGTTCGGAAGAGCCGGTCTTCACCGACGTGCTGGAGCTGGACCTGGCCACGGTCGTGCCGTCGCTGGCCGGACCCAAGCGCCCGCAGGACAAGGTCGAGCTGACCGTCGCCGCCTCGGCCTTCGAGGAGGCCCTGACCGGGACCTTCAACCGCCCCGCCGACGCGCCCCGCGCCAAGGTGGACGGCCAGAAGTTCGACGTGGGCGACGGCGACGTGGTGATCGCCGCCATCACCAGCTGCACCAACACCTCCAACCCCTCGGTCCTGATCGCCGCCGGCCTGGTGGCGCGCAAGGCCAATGCCCTGGGCCTGAAGCCCAAGCCGTGGGTCAAGACGTCGCTGGCCCCCGGCTCTCAGGTCGTCACCGACTATCTGACCGACGCCGGCCTGACCAAGGATCTGGACGCGCTGGGCTTCAACCTCGTCGGCTACGGCTGCACCACCTGCATCGGCAACTCCGGGCCGCTGGACCCGGCGATCTCGAAGGCGATCAACGAGAACGGCCTGGTCGCCACCTCGGTGCTGTCGGGCAACCGGAACTTCGAAGGCCGCGTGAACCCGGACGTGCAGGCCAACTACCTGGCTTCGCCGCCGCTGGTCGTCGCCTATGCCCTGGCGGGCTCCATGCGGATCGACATTTCGAAGGATCCGATCGGCCAGGACAAGAAGGGCAAGGACGTCTTCCTGAAGGACGTGTGGCCGACCAGCCAGGAAATCGCCGACATCCAGAAGAAGTCGGTCACGCCCAAGATGTTCGCCAAGCGCTACGCCGACGTCTTCAAGGGCGACAAGCACTGGCAGGCCATCTCGGTCGAGGGCGGCCAGACCTATCAGTGGGACGCTGAGTCGACCTACGTTCAGAATCCGCCCTATTTCGACGGCATGTCGATGGAGGCCGCGCCGGTCAAGGACGTGGTCGAGGCCCGCATCCTGGGCATCTTCGGCGACTCGATCACCACCGACCACATCAGCCCCGCGGGCTCCATCAAGGCCTCGTCGCCGGCCGGCAAGTATCTGGTCGACCACGGCGTGGAGCCGCTGGACTTCAACAGCTACGGCGCCCGCCGCGGCAACCACGAAGTCATGATGCGCGGCACCTTCGCCAACATCCGCATCCGCAACAAGATCACGCCCGAGATCGAAGGCGGCGTGACCAAGCACTTCCCGTCGGGCGAGGTCATGTCGATCTACGACGCGGCCATGCGCTACCAGGCCGAGGGGCGGCCGCTGGTCGTCTTCGCCGGCAAGGAATACGGCACCGGCTCGTCGCGCGACTGGGCGGCCAAGGGCACGCGCCTCCTGGGCGTGCGGGCCGTCATCGCCGAAAGCTATGAGCGCATCCACCGCTCCAACCTGATCGGCATGGGCGTGGTCCCGCTGCAGTTCAAGCAGGAGGGCTGGACCCGTCTGGGCCTGACCGGCGAGGAGATCGTCACGATCCGCGGCCTGTCCGACGCCAACGTCGGCAAGCTGAAGCCGCGCCAGGACCTGTGGGTCGAGCTGTTCCGCGCCTCCGACGGCAAAATGGCCCGCTTCCCGGTCCGCTGCCGCATCGACAACGAAACCGAGCTGGACTACCTGCGCGCCGGCGGCGTCATGCCCTACGTGCTGCGGAACCTGGCCCGGGGCTGAGGCTCCGATTCGACTGGAAAAGGCCGGGGTTCGCCCCGGCCTTTTTCGTTTCAGCGGCGGGTCAGCTCGGCGCAGATCGCCCGACCGAAGGCGTCGCCCGCCGCGCGCCGTCGCGCGTCCACGTCTCCCGACGGCATGGGCTCGTCGACGCGCACCGGCAGCCGGGCCACGACGCGCCCGCCCACCGTCACGTCCACGCTGCCCGGCAGGACCAACCGATCGCCGCCGTCGGTCAGGTCCGAGCCGCGATCCAGCTCATGGACGAACACCGCCGCCGTGACGTCGCGCGCGCCGGTCAGGCAGGCGTCCGTCCGCGCTTTGAGCGCCGGCACGAAGGCGTCGGAAAACGCGTCGGGCGGATCATAGAAGGCGCTGCGCACCTCCACCCGGGCGATGCGCAGGTCCGCCGCGACCGCCGGATCGGCCTCGATCCGCGTCGGCGGGTTCAGATCCCAGAACCCCGCCGAGCAGCCCGTGGCGAACAGGGCCGCGATCCAGATCAGGACACGCATCAGCCCGGCGTGGCGTTGTGCGGACCGGGCCGGCGCGGATTGCGGGCGAAGGCGGCGTCGCACAGGGCGCGGCCGAAGGCTTCCGCCGCGATCATCTGCCGGTCGCCGAACACGCCGCCCAGCCGTCCGCCCGCGTCGACCTCGACGATCAGCGGATAGCGGCCGACGATCAGATTGTCCCGGCGCGGATCGACCAGCTCGGCGATCGCGCGAATCTCGTGCGTCCCCTGCCCGGTGATCGCGGTCTGCAGCCGCCCGGCGCGCCGCACGTCCTCGACGTGCAGCCGCAGGTCCAGCGGATAGGTGCCATAGGCGCACATCTGCATCTCTTCATCGACCTCCTCGACGAAGGTGTCCGAGAAGTCGTCCTCGACCTGCAGCCATTCGCTGGACATGAAGACGCGATCGATCTGGGCCGTCTCCGCCAGACCGGAGGGCAGTTCAAGCGGCGGCCCGCCCTGGATCACCGGGGCGCAGGCGGCCGTGGCCAGAAGCGCGGCGGACAGCATCAGGGGGGCGGCGAAGGCTTTCATGGCGGCGTTCCCAAAACGAGGTTTCGCCAGAGATGCCGTGCCGATCGGCCACAGCCTAGTGACATTTAGGCAATGCAGATGACTTCGGCGTAAGATTCAATCCAGCCGCAGATGATCCGCCAGCAGTCGCGCCTCCGCCGCGCGACTGGACCCCGCCCGCCACGCCACCACGATCTCGCGACTGGGCGCCGGCGCGCCCTTGCCGCCGTCCAATGGCCGCACGACCACGCCCGGCGCGTCGGCAAGCCCGGCCTTGACCGCCATCTCCGGCAGGAAGCTGACCCCCAGGCCGGATGAGATCATCTGCACCAGCGTGTGCAGGCTGGTCGCGGCGAAGACGTCGTCCCCCTTGGGCGCCTCCAGAGACAGCGCCGCCAGCGCTTGGTCCCGAAGGCAGTGCCCGTCTTCCAGCAGGATCAGGTCGTCGGCGCTCAGGGCGCCCGACTTCACCGCCCCCTCGCCGGCCAGCCGGTGCCCGGCGGGCGCCGCGGCCAGGATGGCGTCGTCGCCGATGCGCGCGTGGTCCAGCCCGGTCGCGGCGTAGGGCAGGGCGATCACCGCCGCGTCCAGACGACCCGACTTCAGCTCGGCCACCAGCCGCGGCGTCAGATCCTCTCGAATGAACAGCTTCAGCCCCGGATGCGCCGCCTTCAGCCCCGGCAGTCGCGCGGGCAGCAGGAAGGGCGCGATGGTCGGAATCACGCCCAGGCGGAACCGGCCCGTCAGCGGCTTGCCCGCATTGCGCGCCGCCTCGACCAGATCCTCCGTCCGCGCCAACACGTCCTCGGCGCGGCGCACCGCCTCGGCGCCGACGGCGGTCAGGGTGATCTGGCCGCGCGTCCGCTCCACCACCGGCGCGCCCAGGATGCGCTCAAGCTCCTGCACGCCGCTGGACAGGGCCGGCTGGCTGACGTGCGCGGCCTCCGCCGCCCGGCTGAACGAGCCATGCTCGGCCAGAAGCTTCAGGTACTGCAGTTGGCGAAGCGTGGGGAGCATGGCGCCGGACATAGGCGAAACCTATGCCCAACGCCACGTCGATCCGTTCAGCCTCAGTCCTGGCCCACCGCGTGCGCCTTCTTGCGCGCGCGCGGCAGGTCATAGCGGTCGTTCTCCATCACCTTGACCCAGGCCGAGACGAAGTCGCGCACGAACTTCTCGCCCGCGTCCGCCGAGGCGTAGACTTCCGCCAACGCCCGCAGCTGCGAGTTGGAGCCGAACACCAGGTCCGTCCGCGTGGCGGTCCAGCGCTTCTCGCCGGTGATGCGGTCCGAGCCGACGAAGGTCTCGTCGCCCGAGTCGTCGACCTGTTTCCAGGCCGTCTTCATGTCCAGCAGGTTGACGAAGAAGTCGTTCGTCAGCTGACCCTTGCGGTCGGTGAAGACGCCGTGCGCGCTGTCGCCGTGGTTGACGCCCAGCACGCGCAGACCGCCGACCAGCACCGTCATCTGCGGCGCCGTCAGGCCCAGCAGCTGCGCCCGATCGATCAGCAGCTCCTCCGTCGGCACGTTGAAGCGCACCTGCAGATAGTTGCGGAAGCCGTCGGCGCGGGGCTCCAGCACCTTGAAGCCGTCGACGTCGGTCTGCTCCTGGCGCGCGTCGGTGCGGCCCGGCGCGAAAGGCACCGTGACCGCATGGCCCGCCGCCTTCGCGGCCTGCTCGATCCCCACGCCGCCGCCCAGCACGATCAGGTCGGCGATGGAGACGTTCAGGCCCGACGCCGCCTTGATGTCCTCATAGACCGCCAGCACCTTCCCCAGCTTGGCCGGCTCGTTGACGTCCCAGTCCTTCTGCGGGGCCAGGCGGATGCGCGCCCCGTTGGCGCCGCCGCGATGGTCCGAGCCGCGCCAGGTGGCGGCCGAGGCCCAGGCCGTGCGGACCAGCTCGGCGACCGACAGGCCCGCGTCGGCGATCTTGCCCTTAAGCGTCGCCACGTCGGCGTCGGTCAGCTTCGGGCCCGTGTGCGGCGGGATCGGGTCCTGCCAAATCAGATCCTCGGCCGGCACGTCCGGGCCCAGGTACCGGGCCCTCGGACCCATGTCGCGGTGGCACAGCTTGAACCAGGCCCGGGCGAAGGCGTCGCCGAAATAGGCCGGGTCCGCGCGGAACTTCTCCATCACCTTGCGGT
Source organism: Afipia felis (assembly GCA_943371835.1). Taxonomy (GTDB): domain Bacteria; phylum Pseudomonadota; class Alphaproteobacteria; order Caulobacterales; family Caulobacteraceae; genus Brevundimonas. Next base: position 35,452 of record CALRWJ020000021.1, read on the forward strand.
ATTCGGGGTCGACCTTCATCGCCATGTCGGCGGTGGTCATCATGGTCGGGACCATCTTGCCCGGCGTGTGCGCTGCCGGGGCCAGGGTCTCGGCCGGATCGCCCACGGGGTGCCATTGCTTCGCGCCGGCCGGGCTGCGGGTCAGCTCGTACTCGTGGTCCAGCAGCATGTCGAAATAGGTCATGTCCCAGGTGATCGGCGTCGGCGTCCACGCGCCCTCGATCCCCGAGGTGATGGTGTGGTCGCCCATGCCGCTCTCGTGACCGGACACCCAACCCAGGCCCTGTTGAGCGATGTCGGCGCCTTCCGGCGACACGCCCACCTTCTTGGCGTCGCCGGCGCCGTGCGCCTTGCCGAAGGTGTGGCCACCGACGGTGAGGGCCACCGTCTCCTCGTCGTTCATGCCCATGCGGGCGAACGTCTCGCGGATGTCGCGCGCCGACTGCAGCGCGTCGGGATGACCGCCCGGGCCTTCGGGGTTGACGTAGATCAGGCCCATCTGGATCGCCGCCAGCGGCTCTTCCAGCACCATGTCCTTGTCGGGCTGGATGCGGGTCTCGGCGCCGTCGCCGACCCAGTTTTCCTCCGTGCCCCAGTAGACGTCCTTTTCCGGCTCCCAGACGTCGGCGCGGCCGCCGCCGAAGCCGAACACCGGCCCGCCCATCGACTCGATCGCCACGTTGCCGGCCAGGATCATCAGGTCGGCCCAGGACAGGTTTGCCCCGTACTTCTGCTTGATCGGCCACAGCAGGCGGCGCGCCTTGTCCAGGTTGCCGTTGTCCGGCCAGCTGTTCAGCGGCGCGAACCGCTGCTGACCCGCGCCCGCGCCGCCGCGCCCGTCGCCGGTGCGATAGGTGCCGGCCGAATGCCACGCCATGCGGATGAAGAACGGGCCATAGTGACCATAGTCCGCCGGCCACCACGGCTGGCTGTCGGTCATCAGCGCGTGCAGGTCGCGCTTCACCGCCGCCAGGTCCAGCTTCTTGAACGCCTCGGCATAGTCGAAGTCGTCGCCCATCGGGTCGCCCGACTTGCCCTGCTGGTGCAGGATCTCGGTCGACAGATGATTGGGCCACCAGTCACGGTTGGTGCGGCCCAGAAGGCTGCGCAGGGCGGCGGGCTTCTTGCTGGGGTCGCTCAGGGGGCTGCGGTCGTTTCCGTCCATGACTGGCCTCTTCTGTTGAGAGTTGAGCGCGCACCCTGGGCGGCCCCGGCGTCAAAGCCAAATCGATAGTTCTCATGGCGAAGCACGGTTCAGTTTATGCAACGCGCATAAGCCGAAGTTTTGTGCACCTGCGAAACGATCCATTTGACTTCGCAGTCGCAGCAGACCATCTACGCCCCGATGGCGGCTCCCCCCGCCGAACCTCTTCATCGAAAACGGAGTTTCCCCATGCTGGGCGTCGGCCAGACCCTGCCTGATTTCAAGATCGTCGGCGTGAAGCCGGGCTTCAACAGCCACGAGGAGAACGGCGTTTCGGCGTTCGAGCCGATCACCAAGGACAGCTTCGCCGGCAAGTGGAAGGTGATCTTCTTCTACCCGAAGGACTTCACGTTCGTGTGCCCGACCGAGATCGCCGAGTTCGCCTCGCTGGCGCGCGACTTCGACGACCGCGACACCGTCGTGCTGGGCGGCTCGACCGACAACGAGTTCGTCAAGCTGGCCTGGCGCCGCGACCACGCCGACCTGAACAAGCTGCCGATCTGGCAGTTCGCCGACAACGGCGGCGTCTTCGCGCGCGCCCTGGGCGTCCTGGACGAGGCCGAGGGCGTCGCGCTGCGCGCCACCTTTGTGGTCGACCCGCACAACGTTGTGCAGCACGTCTACGTCACCAACCTGAACGTCGGCCGCGCCCCGGCCGACACCCTGCGTGTCGTCGACGCCCTGCAGACCGACGAACTGTGCGCCTGCAACCGCCCCGTCGGCGGCGAGACGCTCGCCGCGTAAAGGCGGCGACCGCGACTGAGGAAGGCGGCGGCGCTGTCGCCGCCTTTTCTCGCTCGCTCCATCTTTGTTGCGCTACCGCTCGACGCGCGGCGTCTCGCTGCTTGAGCGCGGCGCCCCGATCCTGCGGCTCAAGCAGCGAGCGCCCGCGGCGCGAGCGGTAGCCGCTTCCGAAGGAACCCAACAATGTCCCTCGACGCCCTGCGCGATCTGATCCCGGCCTACGCCAAGGACATCTCCCTGAACCTGTCGTCGCTCGCCAACGAGACGACGCTGAACGAGCAGCAGAAGTGGGGCTGCTTCCTGGCCTCAGCCCATTCGCTGGGCGTCGCGCCGCTGGTGAGGCTGATCGAGGCCCAGGCCGCGACCGTGCTGACGCCCGAGGCGATGACCGCGGCCAAGGCCGCCGCCGCGGTCATGGGGATGAACAACATCTACTACCGCGCCCTGCACCTGATGAAGAACCAGGAGTACGCGACCATCCCGGCGCGCCTGCGCATGAACGTCATCGCCAATCCAGGCGTGGTGAAGGTCGACTTCGAGCTGTGGTGCACCGCCGTGTCTGCCATCAACGGCTGCGGCGCCTGCCTGGACGCGCACGAGGCCGAACTGCGCAAACACGGCGTCACCGCGCCCCAGGTCCAGGCCGCCCTGCGCATCGGCGCCGTCGTCCACGCCGCCGCCCGGATCGTGGCGTCCGAGGCCGCGCTGGCGGGCTAGGCCGACTGGAACGTCAGCGGGGCGCCCCAGAAGCGGGACACGCGCTCGCTTTGCGGCCCCGGCTGCCCGGTGGTCAGGAACACGCGCCCGGCGCCCGCGCCCAGGTCATAGTCGGGGTGCCGCGCCACATAGCGCTCCAGCGCGTCGGCCACGGCGCTGGGCTGGTGGATCAGCGGCGTGCCCTCGGGCAGGGCGCGCGCGAAGACGTCGGCCACGATCTCATAGTGGGTGCAGCCCAGGATGGCCTTGTCGGGATGACGCCCGACCCGGCGGCGCAGGGCGTCGACGTGGTCGCGCACCACCACTTCCAGCTCGTCGTCCGGGGCGCCCAGCTCGATCAGCCCCGCCAGGCCCGGGCAAGGCTCCGAGAACACGGCCAGGTCGTCGCGGCGCTTGTCGATCTCGATCTCATAGACCCGGCTCATGGCCGTGGCGGCGGTGCAGAAGACGCCGGTGATCTCGATCGATTCCCGCTTCTCGCCCTCTTCGCGCAGCCGCTCGGCCTCATAGCTCCAGGGCAGGCCGGTCGCCGCCTCGATGGTCGGCACGATGATGCCCAGCACGTTGATCGCCCGCCCGGTGCGCGCTCTCACCTCCGGGATCCAGGTCTGCTGCAGCCGCCTCAGCGCGATGGCCGAGGCGGTGTTGCAGGCCAGCACGATCAGGCTCGCGCCCGCGTCCACCAGCCGCTCGCAGCCCGCGCGCGTCAGATCGACGATCTCCTCGCCGCCGCGCCCGCCATAGGGGGCCATGGCCTGGTCGGCCAGATAGACGAAGTCGGCGGCGGGAAACCGCCGCGTCAGTTCGCGGTGGACCGTCAGTCCGCCCACGCCGGAATCGAAAACGCCCATGGCCATGGCGCGCCGTTTAGCGGCGAAGCGCCGCATGCGCCATGGCCGAACATTACGTCCCGTTCATGTGACAGTCAGGCGGGGCCGGTCCAAGGTCCGCCACCGAATGAGACGCGGAGAGTTTTCCTCATGCAGAGACGCCATTTCCTGATCGCCGGAGGCAGCCTGATGGCCCTGACCGGATGCGCGACCGCCCAGAGTGGATCGCCCGCGAACGGACTTTCGCCCGACGCGCTGGCGGCCGAGGCGGCCGAGGCGCGCGCCGTCCTGCCGGTCCAGACGCCGCGGGCCGAACTGCTGCGCGAGTGGTCGGGCCCCTACGGTGGCGTGCCGCCGTGGGACCGCGTGACGGCGCCCAAGCTGCGCGAGGCCCTGCTGGAAGGCATCGAGCTTCAGCGCGCCGAGATCGCCGCCATCGCGAACAATCAGGCCGCCCCGACCTTCGCCAACACCATGGTCGCCCTGCAGATGGCCGGCGCGCCGCTGGACCGCGCGGGCGCCTTGTTCGGTGTGATGACCTCCAACATCGGTTCCGACGACTACCAGGCCGTCGACACCGAGCTGTCGCCGATCCTGTCGGCCGCGGGCGACGAGATCACCTTCAACGAGAAGCTGTTCCAGCGCGTCCGCGCCGTGGCCGATTCCGCCGACGCCGTCGGCCTGAACGCCCAGCAGAAACGCATCGCCGAGCGCAGCCGCGACGGCTTCATCCGCAACGGCGCGGCGCTGGACGCCGCCGGCAAGGCCGAGCTGGGACGCATCAACACCGCCCTGTCCAGCGCCTTCACGAGCTTCGGTCAGAAGGTCGTCGCGGACGAGAACGCCTGGACCCTGATCGGCGACGAGTCGCGCCTGGCCGGCCTGCCCGCCGACGCCAAGGCCGCCGCGGCCGCCGCCGCGCGCCGCCGCAACCTGCAGGGTTGGGCCATCGTCAACACGCGCTCCAGCGTCGACCCCTTCCTCAGCTTCGCCGACGACCGCGAGCTGCGCGAACAGGTCTGGCGCAAGTTCGTGAACCGCGGCGACAACGGCGACGCCAACGACACCAATGCGGTGATCGCCGAGATCGTGCGCCTGCGCGACCAGCGCGCCAAGCTGCTGGGCTTCCGCAATCACGCCGAGTGGCGGATGCAGGACACGATGGCCAAGACCCCGGCCCGGGCGATGGACCTGATGATGCGCGTCTGGACGCCCGCCAAGGCCCGCGTGGCCGAGGAGGTCGCCGACATGCGCGCCATCGCCGGCCACGACATCCAGCCGTGGGACTACCTCTACTACGCCGAGAAGGTCCGCAAGGCGAAGTACGACCTCGATCAGAACGAGCTGAAGCCCTACTTCGAACTGAACAACGTCCGCGCCGGCAGCTTCTACATGGCCGAGCGTCTGTACGGTTTCACCTTCGAGAAGCTGGCCCCCGGCGCCGTGCCGGTCTTCCACCCCGACGTCGTCGTCTACGAGGTCAAGGATCGCGGTCGCCCGATCGGCCTGTACTACACCGACGACTACGCGCGCCCGGGCAAGCGTTCCGGCGCCTGGATGACGACCTATCGCTCGCACTCGACCTACGACGGCGACGAGAACGTGCTGGCGTCCAACAACAACAACTTCATCAAGGCCGAGGACGGCCCGATCCTGATCTCGCTGGACGACGCCGAGACCCTGTTCCACGAGTTCGGCCACGCCCTGCACGCCTTCTCGTCCAAGGTCGTCTACCCCGCCCTGGGCGGCAGCCAGCGCGACTTCGTCGAATATCCGTCGCAGGTGCACGAGCACTGGGTGCTCAGCCGTCCCATCATCGAGGGCTTCCTGAAGCACGTCGAGACCGGCCAGCCGATGCCCCAGGCCCTCGTCGACAAGATCGAGGCGGCCAACACCTTCAACCAGGGCTATGCCACGGTCAGCTATCTGTCGTCGGCGCTGGTCGACATGGACCTGCACACCCAGGCGACGCCGCCGGCCGACATCGACGCCTTCGAACGCGACAGCCTGGCGCGCTACGGCATGCCCAAGGAGATCGTGATGCGGCACCGCCTGCCGCAGTTCAATCACCTGTTCACGTCCGACGCCTACTCGGCCGGCTATTACAGCTACCTGTGGTCGGAAGTGATGGACGCCGACACCTGGGCCTACTTCCAGGACTCCGGCGACGTCTTCAATCCGGACATCGCCGCCCGGTACAAGGAGATCATCCTGTCCGAGGGCAACTCCACCGATCGCGCCGACGCCTATCGCCGGTTCCGCGGGCGCGACCCGGACGTCGCCGCCCTGCTGCGCGTGCGCGGCTTCCCGACCTCGTAAGGGGCGAGTATCCGATCGCAGGAAGGCCCCGACGGCAATCGTCGGGGCCTTCGTCGTCCGGTCGAAGGCTCAGCCCGCGGTCGTCGGCACGCGGGCGCTCAGCAGGTCGGCCGTCCGGGCATAGTCGGCGCGGGCGCGCGTCGGCAGGGCGTCCATCACCTCGGCCCTCACCGCGGCCTCGCAGTACGTGCGGTCCGAGATGCGGCTGCCGGGGCGGCGCGCGTCGCGGCACAGACGGTCGGCCGCGGCGTCGATGCGGGCGTCCAGCTGGGCGGCGCCCTGCACCGTGCCCAGGTCGAGATCGCCCAGCGCGATGCGCAGCGGGTCGGCGGCCACCGCGGGGGCGGCCAGCGTCAGGGCCGCGGCGGCGGCCAGGATCAGGGTCTTCATCGGTCGGTCCTTGAGAGATCCGTCGCTCTTGCCGGCGACCCCGCTTCAATGGCGACGCTTCGTTGCGGCATGTTGCGAATCCCAAGGCGGAACGGTGACGCCGCGTGAATTCGGCGAAAGCTGATCGGCGATCAGGGGCGCGACGCCCTCGCCTTGCCTCCGCCCGGCTTTTCCGTCATAAGCCGCCGCTTCCGGCGCAATTTCCCTCGCGCCTCCCCCATCACGACCCCCGTTTCGAGCGGGACGAGGATGGGGAGGACCCCAGTCGACGTCATACGTCCACTGGGGCTGAGGTCGTTTTGCGCCCTGAAAGGGTTTGAATGTTCGAGGCTCTGAACGAGCGGCTGACAGGCGTCTTCGACCGGATCACCGGCCGCGGCGCCCTGTCCGAGAAGGACGTGGCCGAGGCGATGCGCGAAGTGCGCGTGGCCCTGCTGGAGGCCGACGTCGCCCTGCCGGTCGTCAAGGACTTCATCGCCTTCGCCACCGAGCGCGCCACGGGCGAAGAGGTCATCCGCTCGGTCAAACCGGCCGATCAGGTGGTCAAGATCGTCTATGACGGCCTGATCGAGATGCTGGGCGGCGAGGAGCCGGTCCCGCTCAACACCAACGCCACCCCGCCCGCCGTCGTGCTGATGGCCGGCCTGCAGGGGTCGGGCAAGACGACGACCTCGGCCAAGCTGGCGCTGCGGCTGACCAAGTTCGACCGCAAGAAGGTCATGATGGCCTCGCTGGACACGCGTCGTCCGGCGGCGATGGAACAGCTGGCCACCCTGGGCAAGCAGATCGAGGTCGCCACCCTGCCGATCGTGGCGGGCGAAAGCGCGGTCCAGATCACGCGCCGTGCGCTGCAGTCGGCCAAGCTCCAGGGCTTCGACGTCCTGATCCTGGACACCGCCGGCCGCATCACCCTGGACGAAGGCCTGATGGCCGAGGTGGCCGAGGTGGCCGAGATCGCGCGCCCGGTCGAGACCCTGCTGGTCGCCGACAGCCTGACCGGTCAGGACGCGGTGCGCACCGCCAAGGCGTTCCACGAACGCCTGCCGCTGACCGGCCTGGTCCTGACCCGCGCCGACGGCGACGGGCGGGGCGGCGCCATGCTGTCGATGCGCGCCGTCACGGGCCTGCCGATCAAGTATCTCGGCGCCGGCGAAAAGGTCGACGCCCTGGACGTCTTCGACGCCCGCCGCGTCGCCGGCCGCATCCTGGGTCAGGGCGACATCGTCGCCCTGGTCGAAAAGGCCAGCCAGGAGCTCGACCAGGCCAAGGCCGAGAAGATGGCCCGCAAGCTGGCCAAGGGCCAGTTCGACCTGGACGACCTGATGGGCCAGATCCAGCAGATGAAGCGCATGGGCGGTCTGCAGGGCATCATGGGCATGCTGCCCGGCGTGGCCAAGATGAAGGCCCAGATGGCCGACAGCGGCGTCGACGACCGCATGATCGCCCGTCAGGAAGCCATCCTGTCCTCCATGACCAAGCTGGAGCGCAAGAAGCCCGACCTGCTGAACGCCAGCCGCAAGCGCCGCATCGCCGCCGGCGCCGGCGTCGAGGTTCAGGAGGTCAACCGCGTCCTGAAGCAGCACCGCCAGATGGCCGACATGGTCAAGTCCCTTTCGCGCGGCGGACCCAAGAAGATGCAGCAGATGGCCGCCATGCTGGGCGGCCTCGGCGGCGGCCCCGGTGGAATGGGCGGCCCCGACATGGCGCGCCTCAAGGCGATGGGCGGCGGCAAGATGCCCGAACCCTCGGCCGACGAACTGAAAGCCATCCAGGACCGGCTCGCCGGGTTGGGCGGCGGACAACTTCCGGGGGGCCTTCCCGGCCTGCCGGGCTTCCCTCCCAAAAAATAAGACCGACTAGAGAAAGAAGACCGAAATGCTGAAGATCCGTCTGGCCCGCGGCGGCGCCAAGAAGCGCCCCTACTACTACATCGTCGTCGCCGACTCGCACTCGCCCCGCGACGGCAAGTTCATCGAACGCGTCGGCACCTACAACCCGATGCTGCCGCGTGACGGCGAGCAGAAGCGCGTCACGCTGAAGACCGACCGCATCGCCGAATGGCTGGGCAAGGGCGCCCAGCCGACCGACCGCGTCGCCCGCTTCCTGTCGCAGGACGAAGCCCTGGCCGGCAAGGTCAAGTGGCAGGCCGGTCAGAACATGAAGAAGGCCGAGCCGGGCAAGAAGGCCCAGGAACGCGCCGCCGAGCGCGCCCAGCGCGAAGCCGACCGTCTGGAAGCCGAGGCCCAGGCCAAGGCCGACGCCGCCGAAGCCGCCGCCCGGGCCAAGGAAGAAGCCGCCGCCGCCGCCGAAGCCGCCAAGAACGCGCCGGCCCCCGAGCCCGAAGTGACCGAAGAAGCTCCGGCCGCCGAAGCCGAAGGCTCCGCCGAGGTCTCGGTCGAGGAAGCCCCCGCCGAAGGCGCCGCCGAGGAAGCCCCGGCCGCCGAAGCGACCGAGGAAGAGAAGTCCGAGGGCTGATCGCCTTCGCCTTTCACGGCATTTGAAGGGGCGGCGTCGTTCGACGTCGCCCTTTCTGCTATCCGGCGCGTCGCATGACCGATCAGAATCTCATCCTCGTCGCCCAGGTCGCCGGCGGATTCGGCGTGAAGGGCGAGGTGCGCGTCACCGCCTGGACGGCGGATCCCATGGCGCTGCTGGCCTATGGTCCCTTGCTGCGCGCCGACGGCTCCGTCGGCCTGACCCTTACCTCCGGTCGGCCCGAGAAGACCGCGATCGTCGGTCGGGCGAAGGAGATCGCCACCAAGGAACAGGCCGACGCCCTGCGCGGGCTGAAGCTGTTCGTCCCCCGCGACCGCCTGCCCCCGCCGGAGGACGAGGACGAGTTCTATCTGACCGACCTGATCGGCCTGACCGCGCGCGACGCCGACGACGCCGTGATCGGCACGGTGAAGTCGGTCCCCAACTTCGGCGCCGGCGACATGCTGGAGATCGCCCCCGCCGAGGGCGGCCCCACCTGGTACCTGCCCTTCACCCGTGGCGCCGTTCCCGAAGTGCGCCTGACCGACGGCTGGCTGCGCGCGATCCGACCGGCCGAGGTCGACGAGCGGGAGCCGGAGTGAGCCTTGCCGCCCCGCGCCGCGAGGTCTAGACCCGCGCCCATCCTTCCCGGACACCCGGCCTGAAGCAGCGAGCGACCGCGTCGCGAGCGGCAGGCCAGAACAAGAATGGAGAACCACCTGATGGCACGCGCCAAGATCGCCCTCATCGGCGCCGGCATGATCGGCGGCACCCTGGCCCACATCTGCGCGCGCGAGGCGCTGGGCGACGTGATCCTGTTCGACATCGCCGAGGGCACGCCGCAGGGCAAGGCGCTGGACATCTTCCAGGGCTCGGCCGTGTTCGGCCAGGACGTGTCGCTGAAGGGCGCGAACGACTACGCCGACATCGCCGGCGCCGACGTCTGCATCGTCACCGCCGGCGTGCCGCGCAAGCCGGGCATGAGCCGCGACGACCTGATCGGCATCAACCTGAAGGTCATGAAGGCCGTCGGCGAGGGCATCAAGGCGCACGCGCCCAACGCCTTCGTCATCTGCATCACCAACCCGCTCGACGCCATGGTCTGGGCCCTGCAGAAGTTCTCGGGCCTGCCCAAGGAGATGGTAGTCGGCATGGCCGGCGTGCTGGACTCGGCCCGCTTCGCCGCCTTCCTGGCCGAGAAGACCGGCGTGTCGATCCAGGACGTCCACGCCTGGACCCTGGGCGGTCACGGCGACGACATGGTGCCGATGGTGCGCCACTCCACCGTCGGCGGCCTGAGCCTGCCCGACGCGGTCAAGGCGGGCTTCCTGTCGCAGGCCGATCTGGACGCCATCGTCGAGCGCACCCGCAAGGGCGGCGGCGAGATCGTGGCCCTGCTGAAGACCGGCTCGGCCTTCTACGCCCCGGCGGAGTCGGCCGTCGCCATGGCCCGCTCCTACCTTCTGGACCAGAAGCGCGTCCTGCCCTGCGCCGTCTGGGCGTCCGGCGAGTACGGCCTGAACGACCTCTACGTCGGCCTGCCCGCCCTGATCGGCGCCGGCGGCGTCGAGAAGATCGTCGAGTTCACCACCGACGACGCCGAGAAGGAGATGCTGGCCAAGTCGGTGGCGTCGGTGCAGGGCCTGATCGAGGCCTGCAAGGTCGCGGACCCGTCGCTGGCCTGATCTGGGTGCAGTCTGAAAAGACGAAGGGCCGGAGC
>CALRWJ020000022.1:0-42045 GCA_943371835.1 Afipia felis
TCAGCGGCTCGATCTCGACGGACGACAGGGCGTAGGCGTCGGTCGCCCCCTGGTCCGGCCGGTTCTCGGCCTGCGACTGATCGAACTCGCCGGAGCGGTCGACGGGCCGGATCATGTCCAGACGCAGCCAGCGGGCCGAGGCCTCGGGCGTGCGCAGCCAGTCGGTCCCGCCGTCGCCGTCGGTCACGTGCGCCAGTTCGCGCCACTCGCGCCCGTCGGGGGAGGCCATGACGGCATAGGCGCCCGCCGCCTGACGATCGGCCCAGCGTAGGGTCAGCCCTCCGAATTCCCGCTCATAGCCCAGGTCCAGCGTCAGGGACGGGCTCGCGCCCGGTTCCGAGCGCCAGAAGGTGGCGGGGTCGTCGTCGACGGCGCGGGCCGCGACGTTCTGGCCGTCCGTGCTGGTGGCGTCAGCCTCCGGACGCGGCGGCACGCCGGGTTCGGGCGGCAGTTCGCGGATTTCCAGCTGGTCGATCTCCAGCGTGCCGGCACCGCCCTGCCCGGCCGTGACGACGAACTCGATGCGCTGGGCGCCGCGGAAGGTGCGGTCGGGGTCAGGACCCCAAGCCCAGGTGATCTGGCGCTTCTTGACGGTGAACCGGGTCCATTCGGGCGGCGCCTGGAAGTTCTCGACGCGGCGCCAGTGGACGTTGCGGCCCGAGGCGTCGGTGAACTTGATCTCCAGCGTGTTGGGCCGCATGTCGCCGCGCGCCCAGAAGCTGATCTCGAAATTATCAGGCGTCTTCAGATCGATGGCGCGCGCGGCGAAGGCGTAGCCCGAGCGGCCGTTGAAGTCGTAGCTCAGGCGCATCGCCCGGCCCGCGTGGCCCTCTACGGGCGCGACGGCGGACGACACGTCGGTGGAGGCGTCGGCCATCCACGGCGACAGGTCCTCGAACGCGTCCAGAACGCGCGCGGTCTGGGCGGCGGCGGGGGTGGCGAGCAGGGCCGCGGCCAGGAGGGTCAGGATCAAACGCATCATCTACTCCGCACAATCCTCCCCCATCGGGGAGGGGGACCATCCGAAGGATGGTGGAGGGGGCGGACCCGCGAGCCGGCGGATGGGTCGCCCCCTCCACCGCTTCGCGGTCCCCCTCCCCCGTGTCGCTGCGCTCGCGGGGGAGGATTTCAGATCAGCCCTTCACGCTGCCCGCGAGCATGCCGCGGATGTAGTAGCGTTGCAGGGCCAGGAAGAGGATCAGCACGGGGGCCACGGTGACGACGGCGCCGGCCATCATCATTTCGGCGTCCTGCACGTGCTCGCGCGACATGGCGGCCAGGGCCACCGGCAAGGTGTAGTTCGACTGGTCCGTCAGCACGATCAGCGGCCAGAGGAAGTCGTTCCAGCTGCCCAGGAATACGAACAGCGCCAAAGTGACGACGATGGGCTGAAGCGTCGGCAGGACGACCCGGCGGAAGATCTGGCCCTCGGTCGCGCCGTCGACGCGGGCGGCCTCCAGCATCTCGTCGGGGATGGAGAGCGCGTATTGGCGCACCAGGAACAGGCCGAAGATCGACGCCAGCCAGGGGACCAGCGCGCCGGCGTAGGTGTTCACCAGCCCCATCGACTTCAGCATCAGGAACAGCGGCAGGGTGCCGATCTGGGCCGGCACGACCAAGGCGGCGACCAGCAGCTGGAACAGGCGGTCGCGCCCGGCGAAGCGCAGCTTGGCGAAGGCATAGCCCGCCGGCACGGTGAACAGCAGCGCCAGCATCGTCGCCAGGGTGGCGAGGATCAAGCTGTTGAGCATGTAGCGGCCCATGCCCTGGGTCACGAACAGGTTGCGGTAGTGCTCCAGCGTCGGTTTCGACGGCCACAGAGGCGGGGGGAAGGTCGCGGCCTCGCCCTGGCTCATGAAGCTGACCGAGACCATCCAGACCAGCGGAAACAGAACGATCGCGACCAGCGCGACGACGGCGAGATTGGCCAGCACGGCCTTTAGGTCCAGGCGGCGGCTCATTCGTAGGCCCCCACGCGGCGCGCGACCGCCAACTGGACCAGGGTGACCGCCAGGATGCACAGGAACAGGATGAAGGCGACGGCCGAGGCGGAGCCGAGGTTCCACCATTTGAAGCCCTCTTCGTACATGAAGTAGAGCACCGTCACGGTCGACTGGGCGGGGCCGCCCTGCGTCATCACATAGGGCTCGGCGAACAGCTGGAAAAAGCCCGCGACCGAGATGATCGACACCAGCAGCAGCGTCGGCGCGATGGCCGGCAGGGTCACGTGGCGGAAGCGAGTCCAGGCGCCGGCGCCGTCGATGCGCGCGGCCTCGTGCAGCTCGTCCGGGACGGTCTGGAGCACCGCCAGGAAGATCAGCATGTTGTAGCCAAAGCTCTTCCACACCACGAAGATCAGGATGGCGGGGATGGAGGTCGCCGGGCTGCCCAGCCAGTCGACGGCGGGCAGGCCGATTCCCGTCAGCGCCCAGTTGATCAGGCCGTAGCGGGTGTGCAGCAGGTAGTTCCACAGCACGGCGGTGGCGACCAGGGTGGTGACGAAGGGCGCGAAGAAGGCCACGCGCCAGATCGGCCGCCAGCGGATGATCCGCGCGTTGAGCAGAAGCGCCGCCGCCAGCGAGGCCGCGATCGAGGCCGGCACGCCGATCAGGGCGAACAGGCCGGTGTTCTTCATCGCGCCCCAGAACAGGGGGTTGCCGAACAGGTTCACGTAGTTGTCCAGCCCGACGAACCGCAGGTTCCGCAGGTCGGCCAAGGCGTAGATGTCGAAGTCGGTCAGGCTGAGCAGCAGGGCGGCGAAGACCGGGACGGCGAAGAAGACCCCGATGGCCAGCAGCGACGGCGCGACGAAGGCCCAGGCGGCGCGCGAACGATTGCGCGGCGTCGCTGCGGCGCGGCGGGGCCTGGCGGCCACGGTGGCTTCGACGGCGGTCATGCCCTGCCCTGTTCCCTCATCCAGCGGCGCTTGGCCAGCAGGCGGTCGGCGCGGCGGTCGATCTCGGCGGCGGCGGTTTCGGGCGTGAACTCGCCGCGCACCATGCGCTCGGCGACGATCTGCATCTCGGTGACGATGCGTTCCCACTCCGGCGCCTTGGGCACGGGACGTGCGCGTTCCAGCTGACCCTTGAAGGCGGCGATGGCGGGGTCTGCGACGACCGCGGGGTCGGCCCAGGCGCTGGGCCGGCTGGGCAGATCGCCGGTGATGCGGTTGAACTCGACCTGGGTCGCCGGATCCATGAGGAAGCGCACCAGTTTCCACGCCGCCTCCTGGTTGGGCGAGGACTTGTAGACGACCAGCGACGAGCCGCCGGGGGCCGATGCGCCGGGACCACGCGGGCCCGGCACGCCGGCGGTGTTCCAGCGCGTGGTGGGCGACAGGCGGTCGCGGAACTCGCCGATCGTCCAGGGACCGGAGAAGTGATAGCTGAACCAGCCGCGATCGAACTCGGTCCAGACGTTGGAGATCTGCGTCGAGGAGGCGACGGGTGCCAGGCCCTCGTCGAACAGGCTCTTGTAGAAGGCCAGGGCCGCGACGAAGGACGGGCTGGAGAAATTCCCGCGCGTGTCGTCCTCGCGCAGCAGGGCTTCGTCGCCCTGAAGTCCCAACGTCAGCAGCTGCTCGAACTCGTTGAGCGGCAACAGGATCGCATAGCGGTCGGCGCCGACCACGCGCTTGATCGAGTGCATCGACGCCTTCCAGTCGGCCCACGTCGTCGGCACGGCGTCATAGCCCGCGCGCGCCAGGATGTCGGTGCGCACGAACAGCAGGCGCGTGTCGACGTACCACGGCACACCGACCAGACGACCTCCGACGCGGTTGGTGTCCAGCACCGCCGGAAACTGGTCGGTCAGCAGGTCGCCGGCGGAGGCCGGCAGTTCGCTGATCGCGCCGATGGCCGACATCTCTCCGACCCAGGTGTTGCCGACCTGGCTGAGGTCCGGCAGCGACGATCCGGCGTAGGCGGTCAGCAGCTTCTGGTGGGCGGCGGTCCACGGCAGCGCCTGCACGTCGACGGTGACGCCGGGGTTCTGGGCCTCGAAGCGCGGGATCAGTTGCGGGACGTTGGTCGCCTCGTTGCCCATGGCCCAGAAGGTCAGGCGCGTGCCCTTCCCTCGCCGGCCGCAACCCGACAGGCCCGCGGCGACGCCGGCCATCAGGCCCAGCGCAGCGCGACGGTCGGGCCGAAGAAGGCTCACGCTCGATCCAGCCAGCCGCCGGTGAAGCCGGCGCGCTTCAGACCACGGATCAGGTTGGGCTCGGAACGCATGCGCTTCCAGACGGCCTCGGTTCGGCCGTTCTCGATCTGGATGACGATCGGGCCCTGGTCGATGCCCAGGTAGTCGCCGTCGACCCAGCCCACGCCCGGCACGATCGTGCCGTGCTGCAGCGTTCCGTCGCGGCGCGTCAGCGTGGGGTTGAAGCTGTCGAGGAAGCCGTACTGGGTCCAGATGCCGGCGCCGTAGCGGGCCTTCATGGCCTTGAAGCAGGCGGTGACCTCGGCCGGCGCGAACGGATAGGATCCCAGGGCGGCGGTCGGGGCGATGGTGCCGTCGTCGCGGTCGCCGGGGCCGCGCGCGGAATAGCTGAAGAACTCGCGCTCGCGCCCGTCGATCACCTGTTTGAAGTCGCCGGGGCCGTCGCAGGCCGTCAGGCCCCAGACCTGATCCGAATAGCCGGCCCAGCCCATCGGGTTGCGGACGGCATAGTCCTTCTGCGCGGCTACGGCGCGCACGCTGTTCTGGAAATAGTCGAAGCCGGGGATTTCGGACTGGACGTCGCGCATCCACGCGTCGCGGATGCCGCGGAAGTCCACGAACATGTGGCTGTACTGGTGGCCGAACAGCGGCGCGAACTGCAGGTGCTTCGGCCCCCACTCGGCGTTGAAGCTGTCGCCGTAGACCGAACACCATTCCGTCCAGACGTCGGGCGACACCGGATGGGTCGCGCTGCCGATGGCCAGCAGCAGGACCAGCATGCCCTCGTTGTAGACGTGCCAGTCGGCCTCGATGAAGCCCGTCTCCGGGTGCCAGCCCATGGAGATCCGGCGCGGCCGGACCATGACCCAGTCCCACTCGACGCGATCATAGATGGCCTGGACCTTCTCGCGAATCTCGCGCTCTTCGGCGTGGTCGCCGTCGAACCATTGTTTGGCGAACAGCATGCCGCCGAGCAACAGGGCCGTGTCGACCGTCGACAGCTCCGTCTTGTCGAAGCGGTGACCGGTCTTCATGTCCAGGAAGTGGTAGAAGAAGCCCTTGTGGCCGGTCACGCCCGTGGCGGCGGGCCCTTGAGGCGCGTCGTGGAAGAAGCGGATCGTCGCCAGGGTGCGGTCGCGCGCCTCTTCCCGGCTGATCCAGCCGCGCTCGACCCCGATCGGCCAGCAGGTCAGGGCGAAGCCGACGGCGGCGACCGAGCAGAAGGACGGCGTCGGCCAGCGGTCGGGCGTCAGGCCGTTCTGGCGGTTCTGCGTCTCGGCGAACCAGCGGAACGTGCGGAACTGAAGGTCGGTGAGCTCGGGATCGACGGCCCCGCCCACAGCGCCCGAAGGCAGGAAGGGAAACGCCGCCATCGAACAACCGGCGCCCGCCAGGGCGGCGGTCAGACCCACGGACTGCAGAAGGCGGCGACGGTCCATGGGCAAATCCTCGTACGCGAAACGTGAAAACTCAAAACAAAACGGCCGCCGCGACGAAAGGGTCGCGGCGGCCGGCAGGCGTGGGGATCAGAACTTGTAGCGCGCGCCGATCTGGAACGTCCGGGTCGGGAACAGGACCGCCGACGGACGTCCGAAGTTCACGTTCGGCGACGCGGACGAGCCGGTGCCTCCGTCGAAGTTCGTGTAGTTGTCGAAGTTGAAGACGTTGATGGCGTCCACGAAGACCGACATCTCCGAGCCGTTCCAGAGATCGAAGTCCTTCGTCAGACGAAGGTCCAGGTTCCGGTAGGCGAAGGCGTTCGGGATGATGAAGGAGTATTTCTCCGGATCACCCGCGTACGGACGGAAGTAGAAGCGCGACCCCGTGCCGTCGAAGACGTTGAACGGCGTGCCGGTGCCCAGCGTCAGGATGCCCGACAGCTGGAAGTCCCACGGCAGGTCGACGATGCCGTTGGCGACGATGCGGTGTTCTTCGTCGTTCTGCGAGCGACGCATCGGCGAGCTTTCGACGCTGAAGCAGTCGAAGCAGAAGTTGTCGTTGCCGCCGTTCTGCAGCGACTCCGACCACGTCCACGCCACGTTCAGACCCCAGCCCGACGCCTCGGTGTAGGGCTTGTCCAGCTTGACGTAGAGGGCGGTGAACTCGCGCTCCTTGTTGTGGTCCGACACCAGATAGGTCCGGTACGGGTTGGCCGCGCCGGGCGAGCAGAAGCCGCCCGAGTCGCCGTAGCCGTCGCCGTCGTTGCCGTAGGTGGGTTCGCGGCAGCGGTTCAGATACTGCCAGGTGAACTCGTTCTCGGTCTTGCCGTAGGCCAGGGTGACCTCGGTCTGCCACTCGCCCAGACGCTGACGGACGCCCAGGTTGACCTGGTCGGTGCGCGGCGGCTCCCAGTCGTTGGCCAGCAGGAAGGCCTCGCCCTTGCCGGCGACCGTGGCGAAGACGGGGTCCAGACCGGCGGCGGTGCGATAGCTCTCCTGCCACAGGATCGGATCGCCGGCGGAGCCCGTCGCCACGCCCAGCGGACGACCGGTCGTCGAGAAGAAGACGTTCTGACGAATGTCGTTCGGCTTGACGATCTCGTCGTACGAGAAGTTGAAGTTGATCCGGTCGTAGTACCGGCCGGCGCCGCCGAAGATCACCGTCGAGCGATCGCCGAAGACGTCGTACGAGAAGCCGATGCGCGGCTGGAAGGCGCCGGCGAACGGATCGCGGTTGTTCCCCGTGGAGATGTAGTCGCCGATGTTGAACCAGCTCGGATAGTAGCCCGCGGCCTTGCCGCCGTCGGTCGAGGCGATCCACTGGTTCAGGCCGGTCACGACGTTGGCGGGCGTGACGTAGTCCTTGTTGTTGGCGTTGGTCTCGTAGTCCCAGCGCAGGCCGAGGTTGATCTCCAGCTGGTCCGTGATCTGCCAGTCGTCCTGAATGAACAGACCGACGACGGTGTTGTCCAGGTCGACCTCGGGGAACGACCGGCCCAGTTCCACGCGGTACGGGACGGTGGTCGAGCCGCTGAGCTCGGGCCGGCCGTCGACGTCGTAGTAGAACAGCGGGTTGCGGCCGAACTGCTTCAGCACCTGATAGTTCTGGAACGAGACCTTGCCGCCCAGCTTGATCGTGTGGAAGCCGTTCAGTTCGATCTGATCGAACGTCACGTCGTCGCGGATGGTGAAGGCGTTGTCCTCGATGTCCTGGGTGGAGTCGCGGCCGCCCCGGTTGAAGATGGCCGTGCCGCCGAAGTAGTCGGGCTGGAAGCCCGGGGCGGGGCTCGTGTCGTTCTCGAACAGGCGATAGTTCTCGCCCAGCTGCGAGAAGTTGGCCGCGCCCGGGTTGTAGTTGTAGTGGCGATAGTCGACCGCCAGCTCGTTCAGGAAGCCGTCGCCTTCCCACTGCCAGCGCAGGTTGCTGGACAGCGTGTTCTGGGCCAGGTCGTTGGCGCGCTCGATCGAGGTGATGCCGCCGAAGTCGCGCAGCTCGCTCTCGTCACGATAGGTGACGCTCCAGTCGACGCGTTGCCCGACGCTGGGCTGCCAGCTGAGCTTGCCGAAGAACAGGTCCTCCTGGAACGGCGCGGCGAAGTCGCCGAGGTAGGGGCCGAACTGGGTGACGAAGCGCGGGTCGGTGCGGCTGAGCGCGACGGTGTTGGCGCGGTTCTCTTCCTTGCGCTCATAGGTCGCGAAGAAGTGCAGCTGGTCGCGGATGATCGGGCCGCCGACGGCGAAGCCCCACTGCTCGACCGTCAGGTCGGGCTTGGGCGCGTTCGGATTGGCGAAGCGGCCGCGCTCGACCATGCTCTGGTCGCGATACAGGCCGAAGACCTCGCCTTCGAACTCGTTGGTGCCCGAGCGCGTGACGGCGGTGATGATGGCGGAGGAGGCCTGCTCATACTCGGCCTTGAAGTTCTGCGAGACGACGCGGAACTCCTGCACGCCGGCCTGGGGGAACGGGTTCCCGCGGCTGTCGTCCTGGCCGATGATGCCGCCGGCGATGACGTTCGACTTCAGGCTGGCGCCGTCGATGAAGGCGTTGACCGACTCGGCGCGCTGGCCGCCCGCCGTGATCTGCTGCTCGGTCTCGTCCAGCGAGACGCGCACGCCGGGCGCCAGGGCGGCGAAGTTCAGGAAGTTGCGGTTGACCTGGGGCAGGTTCTCGATCTGCTGAGTCGTGACGTTGGTGGCGTTCTCGGGCGTGCGCACCTCGACAAGACGACGACCGACGACCACGACGTCGTCGACGCGGGCCGCCGCTCCGGCGGAACCGCCGGTGGAGACGACCAGATCCAGATCGCCGACCTGGCCGACGCCGATGCTGACGACGTCGGACGCGCTCTGGCCGTCGGAGGTGGTGACGGTCACCTCATAGGTGCCGGGGCGCAGGCCCGACAGGACGTAGTCGCCGGCGGCGTTGGCGCTGGCGCGCGAGGTGAAGCCGGTGGCGACGTCGCGGGCGACGACCGTGGCGCCGGCCTCGGCCGCCGCGCCGTCGGTGACGGAGCCGCGGATGGTCGACGTGGCGACCTGGGCCGAGGCGCCCGAGGCGACCCCCAGCGAAACGGCGAGGGCCAGCGCGGACGCGGCCCCGAGATAGCGCATGTTCATCCTAGACATCCTGGTTGTCCCCCTGAGCGGTTGCGTTGACGGTCCGCGGTCGCCCCGGCGCGGATCGGTTGGGTGAATCGGCGGCGCGCGTGGAGCCGCGGATCTTGAGTTCGGGCCGGACGACCTGGCGCGCGCCGGGCGCGTCGCCGTCGATGCGCGCCAAGAGCCGCTCCAGCGCGGCGCGCCCGAAACCGGCGATGTCGATGCCCAGCGTGGTCAGGCCCGGGCGGACCAGCGACGCCAGCGGAATGTCGTCGAAGCCGACGACGGCGACGTCCTGGGGACAGCTCACGCCCGCGTCCTGCAGCGCCAGCAGGGCGCCCAGGGCCATGTCGTCGTTGGCGGCGAAGACGGCGTCGACGCCGCCCTGCTCCGCGATTTGAAGCCCGGCGCGGCGGCCGGACGCCATGTCGAAGTCGCCCGGGATCACGCGGGCGTCCAGGCCGGCCTCGGCCATGGCGGCGAGATAGCCGGCGACGCGGGCTTCGGCCTCAAGGTTGTCGGAGGGGCCGGCGACGTGGGCGATGCGCGACCGCCCCAGATCGATGAGGTGGCGCACGGCCAGCATGGCCCCGCCGTGATTGTCGACGACCAGGCCGGCCTCTTCGCCCGCGCCGTCGTTGAGCCGGACCAGCGGCATGCCGCCGGTGACCGCGGCGACCGCCTGGCCGACGCCGGCGTGGGGGGCCATGAGGACCAGCCCGTCGACGCGCCCACGCATCGAGCGGACGGCCACCGCGGCCTGCTCGGCGTCGTCATGCGAGCCGGAGACGATCAGGTGATAGCCGTGCTGGCGCGCCGCCAGGTCCATGCCGCGGATCAGTTCGGAGAAGAAGTCGCCGTGCAGGTCGGGAAGGATGACGCCGACCGTCTGGGTCCGGCTGGTCGACAGGCTGCGCGCGCCCGAGTGCGGGACGTACTGCAGCGCCTCGACGGCCTCCATGACCTTGCGGCGGGTGACCTCGGTGACCGGACCCGCGCCGTTCAGCACGCGCGATACCGACGCCACCGACACCTCGGCGCGCTGGGCCACGTCGCGGATGTTGGCCGGCTTCAAGCCGGCCCTCCGCGCGGGCGGTCATGTGACGGGCTGGAACCCAAGGTCGCGTCTCTCCCGGACGTCCGGTCGATCCCGGCCCCTTTGCGGGGTCCGTCCGACGACGAACGTGTAAACGGTTACATGACACACCCTTCCGCCGCCTCGCAAGAGCCGCGTTTCCGTCACAGTTGGCCTGTGCCCGGCGCGACACGGCGCCCCGCGGCGTGACCCGTCAGCGGACGCGGGCGTAGAAGGCCGAGATGAGATCCAGCCTGTCGGCGTGAGGCACGGGTTGAGCCTGCGGGCCTTGTTCGCTGAAATCCAACAGCATGTCGCCGTGGGCGCGGACGTCTGGCCAGGCCGCTCTGTCGTCGCCGTTGGGATCGCCGGATCGCGCGAAATCGGTCCAGTAGCCGACCATGGCCGCCGAGGCGCGGCGGTCGCTTTCGGCGGTGGGACGCCCCACGGACGCCAGGTTGCCGAAGACGTAGGGGCGTTCGGACGCATGGGTGGCCCCTCCGCTGGGTTCGGGATTGCCCGCCGCCACCACATCGAATCGGTAGAGCCACGTCGGCTGACCGGCGCGGGCGTGAAGACGGGCCAGATGGCGCGCCGGCTCGTTGAAGATCAGGTCGCTGACGACGTGCTGGTCGTAGCCCTGGGGTCCGCCGTAGGCCGCCAGCAGGGCGTCGTGTTCCGCGTCGGTCAGGGCGTCGTCGGTGCGTCCGTAGGCGCCGGCGTCGACGGGTCGGATCCACCAGAACTCCGCGCTGTTCGTGCCGATCAGAAGCGGCACCGGCGCCTGACGTCCCGACTGGAAGGCGATCACCACATCTTCGGGCACCACGCGGCCGTCGACGATCAGGTTGTCGGAGTAGAAGGCGGGCATGGGGGTCAGCAGCTTTTCGGCGGGCACGGTGCGCAGGCCCGCGGCGTCGACGTCGCCGGGAAGGCCCGCCGAGCGCGCCCAGGCCGCGCCCAGCGACTGCGCCGAAGGCCGGCCCGGCCGGTCGAGGTCCAGCAACGCCGACCGCTGACGGCCCAGGCCGGACTGAACCGCCGCGCGGTGGAACAGGCCGCGGCCCGCGGGCGCGACCATCAGCTGGGTGACGGCGGCGGCGCCCGCCGACTCGCCGAAGATGGCGACGTTACCCGGATCGCCGCCGAAGGCGGCGATGTTCGCGCGCACCCACTCCAGGGCGGCGATCTGGTCCATGACGCCATAGTTGCCGGCGGGCGCATCGTTCGGCCGGTCGGCGGCCAGGGCGGGATGGTCGAAGAAGCCGAGGCGGCCCAAGCGATAGTTGATGGTCACGACGACCACGTCGTGCCGCGCCAGCTCGGCGCCGTCATAGAGCGCCGCGGTGCCGGAGCCGTTGTTGTATCCCCCGCCGTGGATCCAGACCATGACGGGCAGATCGCGCGCGCCATGCGGCGCCCAAACGTTGAGCGTCAGACAGTCCTCGCTCATCGGCAGTGGACCGACGCCGGGGTCACCGCCGGGCGGCGGCTGGATGCAGATCGCGCCATAGGCGGAGGCGTCGCGCACGCCGTCCCACGGTACGGGCGGAATCGGCGGGCGCCAGCGCAGATCGCCGACCGGCGGCGCGGCGTAGGGAATCCCTTTCCAAGACGACACGCCGTCCGCGGACACGCCCGCGACGGGTCCGGACGTCGTGGGGACCACCGAGTGGTCGGGGTCTCGTTGAGGCGTCAGGAGCATGGCGACGGCGGTCACGACGGCGATCAGGGACATGGCCGCAGGGTGCAGCCTGGCGCGCCGCCTGGGCAATGCAAAAAAATCGACGACCCGTCGGAACCCGGACGAAAGCGGGGCGTTGGAAGCCCGCACGTCGGGGACCGTCATTGAAGCATCTAGAGCTGAGCGGCGAGCTGGCGCGTGACATCGCGCTGGCCTTCGACGCCTCCCCCAACCCCTACATGCTGCTGACGCCGGAACTGCGCTACGCGGGCATGAACCAGGCGTATCTGGACGTGGTCGGTCGCAAACGCGAGGACCTGGTCGGGCAGCACATCTTCGAGATGTTCGACGCCGGCGGGGCGGACGACGCCGCCCAAACCAGCGTCGCGCAGCTGCGCAAGTCGCTGGAACGCGTGATCGCCACGGGCGAGCGGGACCATCTGCCGCTGATCCACTATCCCATCGAAATGACCGACGCCGACGGGCGCGCCTGGGTCGAGGATCGCTGGTGGAGCGCGACGCACAGCCCCGTGCGAAATGCGGCGGGCGACGTCGTCTACATCCTTCAGCACACCCAGGACGTCACGGAGATCGAACGCCTGCGTCGCTCCGTGGCCGGCACGCAGGACCGCACGGCGGTCGCGGAGCTGATGAGCGGCAACATCCTGGCGCGCGCCGAGCACGTGCAGGAGGACAACCGCCGGCTTCAGACCGAGCGCAACCGTCTGCTGGACATCTTCCTGCAGGCGCCGGGGTTCATCGCCGTGCTGGTCGGGCCGGATCATGTGTTCCAGATGCACAATCGCGCCTATTCCGACCTCATCGGGCGCGAGGACATCGACGGAAAGCCGCTGCGCGAGGCCCTGCCCGAGGTGCTGGATCAGGGCTTCCTGGACCTGCTGGACCAGGTTCGGAGCACGGGCGAGCCGTTCCGGGGCAGCGCCGTCCCGGTCAAGCTGGCGCGCGGCGCGCGCGGCGCGCTGGAAACCTTCTATCTGGATTTCGTCTATCAGCCTCTGCGCGACGCGGACGGCTCGGTCGTGGGCGTCTTCGTTCAGGGACACGACGTGACCGACGCGGTGCTGGCCGACCGGCGGCAGCGGCTGATGATCGACGAGCTGAACCACCGCGTGAAGAACACCCTGGCGACGGTGCAGTCGATCGCCATGCAGACCGCGCGCGCCAACGCGGAACCAGAGCGCTTCGCCGAAAGCTTTCAGGCGCGGCTGCTGGCCCTGTCGCACACTCACGATCTGCTGACGCGCAGCCATTGGGAAGGCGCTGACCTGCACGCCATCCTGGAGCACGAGATGGCGGCGCACGGCCAGAACAGGGTGCTGCTGAACGGACCGGTCGTCGAGCTGAAGCCGTCGGCCACCGTGGCGCTGGGGATGATTTTCCACGAACTGGCGACCAACGCCGCCAAGTACGGCGCCCTGAGCGCGCCGGACGGCCGCGTGACCGTCGACTGGGCGCGCGACGCTGAGGGGCGGCTTCGCGTCGCCTGGACCGAGTCCGGCGGGCCCCGGGTGACGGCGCCGACGCGCAAGGGTTTCGGGTCGCGGCTGATCGAGAGATCGGTGAAGCACGACCTGGGCGGCGACCTGGCCGCGAACTTCGATCCGGACGGCCTGTCCGTGATCATGACGTTTTCAACTGAGGCGGGGCGTAACTGAATGTCGGCGTTGGCGGATCGACGCGTGTTGGTGGTCGAGGACGAATCCCTGGTCGCCATGCTGCTGGAAACGATGCTGGAGGACCTGGGCTGCATCACGGTGGGTCCCATCGCGTCGGTCGAGGACGCGCTGGAGGTGGCCGTCGGCGGCGAGATCGACGCGGCGCTGCTGGACGTGAACGTGGCGGGCACGCCGGTGTTTCCGGTGGCCGAGGCGCTTGAGGCGCGCGGCATTCCGCTGGTGTTCTCGACGGGTTACGGCGAAGGCGGCCTGCCGGAGCACTGGCGCGGCCGGCCCACGGTGCAGAAGCCGTTCACCGAGGCGGTGATTCAGCAGGCGCTGATGAAGGCTCTGGGCGTCGCGAACGTCTGATCGTGAGGCCGGAGCGGTCCGCCGAGGTCCGTGCGTCTCAGACGGCGGGCAGATCCTCGGCCAGGATCGCCATTTCGAACATGAACGAGCCGTCGCCGTCCTCGTCCTCGAACAGGATGCCGACGAACTCGTCGTCGACGTAGACCTCCGCCGAATCCGCCTGCTTGCGCGCGCGGACCTGGATGCCGCCGTGATTGAAGGTGCGCTTCAGATGGGTCTCGAGGCGCTTGATGTCGGTGTCTTTCACGGGCGGTCGCCTTCTTGGGAAATCAGGGGTGCGATTGGCCGCGGACCCTAGAGAAGCGGGCGCGGAAGCGAAACCCCGTCAGATCACGAAGTCGTAGACGACGTCGGCCAGCGTGTGATCCATCGTCCGGGCGGGCGCGGCCTCGGTCGGGCAGTTGACCAGACGTGCGGGCACGCCCGCCACCGTGCAGCCGGCGGGCACGGGCTTCAGCACGACCGAGCCGGACGCGACCTTGGCGTAGTCGCCGATGGTGATGTTCCCCAGCACCTTGGCCCCGGCGCCCAGCAGCACGCCCTTGCCGATCTTGGGATGGCGGTCGCCGCGCTGAGCCCCCGTGCCGCCCAGGGTGACGGCGTGGAGCATGGACACGTCGTCGCCGACCACGGCCGTCTCGCCGATCACCACGCCGGTGCCGTGGTCGATGAAGATGCCCCGCCCCAGCCGCGCGGCGGGGTGGACGTCGACCTGAAACAGTTCCGACATCCGGCTCTGGAAATGCAGGGCCAGGGTGGTGCGGTCCCGGCTCCACAGCCAGTTGGCGACGCGCCAGGCTTGCAGGGCCTGGAAGCCTTTGAAGTACAGAAACGGCTGCAGCAGCGAGCGGATGGCGGGGTCGCGCTCCTCCACCGCGCGCAGGTCGGCCTCGGCGGCATCGACCAGGTCGGGCCGGTCGGCATAGGCGGCCAGGCAGGTCTCGCGCACCGTCATGGCGTTCAGCTCGTCGTCGCCCAGCTTGCGCGCGATCTGAAAGCTGAGGGCGCCGGCCAAATCCTCGTGAGACAGCACGACGGCGCTCATCTGCGACGCCAGACCCGGCTCGCGCGCCGCCGCCTCGGCCGCCGCGTCGCGCAGGCGGCTCCAGATCGAGGGCGCGGCGGGCACCACTTCCAGCTTGGCCATGTCCGTCTCCCTGCCGCTCAGCGCGGCCGCTCCAGCATGACGTGGGTCAGCCAGCCGGGCAATTGCGCCGTCGCCGCCATATGGTGCGCCCTGAGCGCCGTCGCCACCGTGAAGGCGTCGCGCACCTGCCCCGCCCCGATCGCATCCATCAGCGACAGGAACGGCACGCGCAGGACGCGGAACGCCTCGGTCGGGTCCGGCGCGGTGGGCACGGGATTCAGGTTCCACGCCAGGAAGGCGACGGCGCGCTCGTCGGTGACGCTGTTGGACATGTCCAGACGCAGGACCTCGCGCCAGTCGCGGGCCGCCAGACCCGCCTCCTCGGCCAGTTCGGGGGCGGCGGCGGCCTGGGGGTCCTCGTCCGGATGGGCGCCGCCCTCGGGCATCTCCCAGGACCAGTTCATCAGGACGAAGCGGTGCTGGCCGACCAGGGTGACCGTGCCGTCGCCGTGCAGCGGCAGGACGCCGACGGCCAGGGACGCCGGGCGCATGACGACGTAGTCGGCCGGGGCGCCCGTCGGGGCGATGGCCTTGTGCTCGGTCAGGCGCATCCAGGGATTTTCGAACAGCAGGCGCGCGCCGTGGTCCTGCCAGGGCGGCGGGCGGTCGGCGCCGTCGTCCCAGGGCGGATCGGTGCGGGGATCGTCGCGACGCGTCATGGGGGCGGTATGGCGGATCGGGCGAGGCGCGACTAGGTGGAGGCGATGAGCGATCTCGGAACTCCCCTGCCCCACCCCGTCCGCGACGAGGGCCTGATCGCGCGGTTGAAGACGCGGCGGTCGGCGCCGGCGCAGGGACTGGCCGCGCCCGGGCCTTCGGCGGCGGAGCTGGACGCCATTCTGGAGATCGGCCTGCGCTCGCCCGACCATGGCAAGCTGTTTCCGTGGCGACTGGCCTTGATCGGACCGGAGACGCGCGCGCGCTGGGCGGCGGAGCTGGAAGCGCTGGCCGCGACCGACAAGGACCGCGCCGTGCTGCGCAAGCTGGCGGCGCCGCCGGTGACGGTGATGGTCGTGTCGACGCCGGTCGACAGTCCGAAAGTGCCGCGGTGGGAGCAGGAGCTGTCGGCGGGCGCGGTCTGCATGAACCTGGAGCATGCGGCGAACGCGCACGGCTACGCCGCCAGCTGGATCACCGACTGGTACGCCTATGACCCCCGCGCCCGCGCTCTGATGGGCGTGGCCGAGGGCGAGACGCTCGCCGGCTTCGTCCACATGGGCACGGCGGTCGAGCCGCTGCTGGAGCGGCCGCGCCCGGACCCGGCGGCCAAGGTCGAGCGGCTGCCTTAGGGCTCGCGCCCGGGCGGCCGGACGACCGCGACCAGGGCCACGCTGACCAGCATCAGAAGATACCAGCTGCCCAGCTTGGCGAACGAAACCATTCGCCAGACCTGGTCTTGATCCGGATAGGTCCAGGCGCGGGCGAAGGTGCCCAGGTTCTCGGCGAACCAGATGAAAAGGGCGACCAGGCCATAGCCCAGCAGAAGCGGCATCCGGCGGCGCGCGCGGTCGGCGACGAAGCTGAAGTCTCCGCGCGCGAACATCAGCGCGCTGATCGCGAACAGGACGATCCGCACGTCGGGCAGCCAGTGATGGGCGAAGAAGTTGACGTAGATCGCCGCCGCCAGAGCCCACAGGCTCCACAACGGCGGAAACCGACGCGCACGGATGTGGAAGACGCGCTGGACCCGCGCGATGTAGCTGCCCACCGCCGCGTACATGAAACCCGAGAACAGCGGCACGGCCCCGATGCGCAGCAGGCTGTCCTCCGGGTAGATCCAACTGCCGTGGGCGGTCTTGAACAGCTCCATGATCGTGCCGGCGATGTGGAACAGGAAGATCACCCGCGCCTCGGCCCAGGTTTCCAACTTGAAGGCCAGCATCCTCGCCTGGATCGCCAGGGCCCCGAGGACGAGGAAGTCGTAGCGCGAGACCGGCGCGTCGTCGGGCCATAGCAGGTGCGTGATTACGATCAGCGCCAGCAGCAACCCGCCGAACAGACAGGCCCAGCCCTGCTTCAATCCGAACCACAGAAACTCATGGGCGGCGGCGCGCCAAGGCGATCGGTCGGCCCACGCCTGAGCGTCTGTCAGCCAGCGGCGGCCGAGGGCTTCGAGCGGGAGGCGGCGGGACGGGGGCATGCGCCGATTTCAGCCGACGAAGCTCGCCGCCACATGAGCGCGCCATGAGCAAATGGCGAAAAGCGCCTCAGCCCCGTCCGCGGTAGGTCGGGACGCCGGGGTCGGGGAGCCAGAGGCCCTTGGGCGGCTCCCCGGACTGCCAGAACACGTCGATGGGGATGCCGCCGCGCGGGTACCAGTATCCGCCGATGCGCAGCCAGCGCGGCTTCAGAAGATCGTTCAGACGCTGGCCGATGGAGACCGTGCAGTCCTCGTGGAAGGCGCCGTGGTTACGGAAGCTGGTCAGGTAGAGCTTCAGCGACTTGGATTCGACCAGCCAGTCCTGCGGGGCGTAGTCGATGACCAGGTGGGCGAAGTCCGGCTGGCCGGTGACGGGGCACAGGCTGGTGAACTCCGGCGCCGTGAAGCGGGCCAGATACAGGGCGTCGGGATGCGGGTTCGGCACGCGCTCCAGCGCCGCCGTTTCGGGGCTGGCGGGAATGGGCGTGTGGGCGCCGAGCTGGGACAGGCCGGAGACGTCGGTGGTCATGCGCGCGTCCTAGCGCCGATCGTCGCGCGCGTCACCGCCCGCATTGCCTTACCTGACGGCGCCGTCCTATCCGTGGCGAAATGCAACGGGGTGAACGCGCATGGCCATTCCTGAGAACCTGAAGTCCGGGCTGACGCTGCCGGTGATCGCGGCGCCGATGTTTCTGGTCAGCGGGCCGGACCTGGTGGTCGAATGCTGCAACGCCGGGGTGATCGGCACCTTCCCGTCGCTGAACCAGCGCACGACCGAGGGCTATCGGGACTGGGTGCAGGAGATCAAGGCGCGGCGCAAACCCGGCGCGGCCGCCTTCGGCGTCAACCACATCGTCCATCCCACCAATCCCCGCCTGATGGCCGACATGATGGTGTCGGTCGAGGAGAAGGTGCCGCTGATCATCACCAGCCTGGGCGCCGTGCGCGACGTGATCGACGCGGTGCACGGCTATGGCGGGGTGGTGTTCCACGACATCGCCAACATCCGCCATGCGAGGAAGGCGGCCGAGGCCGGCGTCGACGGCCTGATCCTGGTCGCGGGCGGCGCGGGCGGCCACGCGGGGCTGATCCACCCCTTCGCCCTGGTGGAGGAGGTGCGGAGCTTCTTCGACGGAACGATCCTGCTGTCCGGGTGCATCTCGACCGGGCGCGACGTTGCGGCGGCGCGGGCGCTGGGCGCGGACTTCGCCTACATGGGCACCCGCTTCATCGCCACGAGCGAGAGCGCGGCGCAGGGCGAATACAAGCAGATGATCGTCGATTCGGGCGCGACCGACGTGACCTACACCCCCGCGGTGTCGGGCATCCCGGCGAACTTCCTGACCAAGTCGCTGGTCGCCAACGGGATCGATCCCAAGTCCCTGCCCGAGCACAAGCTGGACATGGGCGAGGAGGCCAAGGCGTGGAAGACGGTCTGGTCCGCCGGCCACGGCTCGGGCGCCATTCACGACGTGTTGCCGACCACCGACCTGGTGACGCGTCTGAAGGCCGAGTACGCCGCCGCGGTCGCCCGCTTCGCCGACGAGCCCTGGCGCGGGGCGTGAGGCGCAGACTTCATTTGGCCGTCAAGCTGGGCTAGGAGGGCCCCGCCTTTCCTCCGCCCACGGACCGTCATGCCCCTGCGCCCGCTCGCCCTCGCCCTGCTCGCCTCGACGTTCGGCGCGCCCGCCTTCGCTCAGGACGCCGACCCGATGTCGGACCCCGTCACGCAGGCCGCGCGGGGTGGCTGGAGCTTCGGCGCGGGTGTGAGCTCGGACAACCGATCCAAGGACGTGTCGAAGTCGGGCGGCGATCCCTCGGCCTGGGCGCTGGCGGAATACACCAGCGCCGACGGCGCCTTCTATTTCGGTCCGGCGGCCGAGACGGTGAAGTCGAACGGGTCCGAACTGGAAGTCTCGCTGGTGGCCGGCTGGCGTCCGCAGGTGTGGGGCTTCGATCTGGACCTGTCGGCCGAGCACAAATGGTTGGTCGACGCCGACCGGACCGACGACGCCGGCGCGTGGGAGTTCACCGCTGACGTCATTCGCTCCATCGGCCCGGTCGAGGGCGTGCTGCGCGTGCAGCACACGCCGAACGGCGTCGGCTCCACCCAGGCCTGGACCTGGTACGAGGCGCGCGCCAGCTGGGACCAGTCGCCGCGGCTGAACTGGTCCGCGGGCATCGGCCAGCGCGAACAGGAGGTCGGCGTGGACTACGTCGGCTGGGACGTGGGCGCGACCTGGCGCATGACCGACCGCCTGGAACTTGACGCCCGCTGGCACGACACCGACGCCGACGGCGTGCCGCCGACCCCGCTGGAAAGCTATGAGGGCCGGTTCGTCGTGGGGCTGGCCACCTACTTCTGAGATCGCGCCGCGGAGGTGCGGCTCGCGTCTTGCGCTGACCCCACCGCGTCCCCATCTTCCTGACGTCGACATCTCGTTTGCGAAACGCTGCCCTTTGCATCGCGCACCGAGGTTCCGCCGATCCCATCCCAGACCCGACGGGCTGCAGGGAATCCTCCCTGTCGCCAACCGCTCAGCGGAGGTCAGCTCATGGCGACCGGCACTGTCAAATGGTACAATTCCACCAAGGGCTACGGCTTCATCCAGCCTGACGACGGCGGCAAGGACGTGTTCGTCCACGCCTCGGCGGTCGAGGTTTCGGATCTGGGCAGCCTGAACGAGAACCAGAAGATCTCGTACGAAGTCGAACGCGACGCGCGCTCGGGCAAGGAATCGGCAGGGCGTCTCAAGGCGGCCGAGTAGGTCGTCTTGCCCGTCGATCCCGGCCGTCCGGCCCCTTCGAAGACTCCCGAACCCATCGCCTTCGACGGCGAGGTGGTCGGACTTCTGCCGCTGGGCTTGCGCCGGGTGCGACTGACGAACGGGCACGTGGTCACGGTCCTGCCGCCGCGCGGCAAGGACCAGCCGCCGTGCCTGGTCGGGGACGCCGTGAACATCGAAATCGCCTTCAATCAGCTGAGGGGCTGGCGTCTTTCCGGACGCCGGCCCTGAGGCCGCCACCGAACAGGAGCTGCCCATGACCCCGCTGAGCGAACGCGTCCCCCTGATGAATGACGACGACTTGAAGGTCCTGCGCGCCAACGCCGAGAGGCTGGTCGCGCACGGCTCCAACACGCAGATGACCGCCGCAGCCGAGCTGCTGCCGGTGATCGACGAGGAGCGCGCCCGGCGCGCCGCCCTTCCCCCCAAGCCGGTCGTACGCAAGGCTCCGGTGCGGAAGAAGAAAGAGCTGCCGGCCACCGGTCACCAGACGGCCCTGCCGGGTTGAGAATTCACCCCAGCGCCTGATCCAGGTCCGCGATCAGGTCCTCGACGTCCTCGACGCCGACCGACAGGCGGATCAGGTTTTCGGTGACGCCGCCGGCTTCGCGCAGCTCCTTCGGCACGCTGGCGTGGGTCATGATCGCAGGGTGGTTGACCAGACTTTCGACGCCGCCCAGCGATTCCGCCAGGGTGAAGACCTGCACGCGCTCCAGCACCTGTCGCGTGCGGGCCAGGTCGCCGTCGATGATCGCCGTGACCATGCCGCCGAATCGACCGTTCATCTGCCGCGCCGCCAGCTCATGCTGGGGGTGGGAGATCAGGCCGGGATAAACGACGCGGGCGACGCCTTTCCGCTCCTCCAGCCAGCGGGCGACGGCCAGGGCGTTCTCGTTGTGCGCCTTCATGCGGACGCCCAGCGTCTTCAGTCCGCGGTTGGCCAGGAAGGCGTCGAACGGGCCCATGACGCCGCCGACCGAGTTCTGAAGGAACTTCAGCTGTGCGGCCAGATCGGCATTCGCGGTCACCAGCGCGCCGCCGATGACGTCGGAGTGACCGTTCAGATACTTGGTGGCCGAGTGCATCACCACGTCGGCGCCCAGCGACAGCGGCTGCTGGCTCCACGGCGTGGCGAAGGTGTTGTCGACGACCAGGATCAGGCCGTGGGCCTTGGCGATTTTGGACAGGCCCTGAACGTCCGCCAGCTTCATCAGCGGATTGGTGGGCGTCTCGGCCCAGATCATCTTCGTCTTCGGCGTGATCACCGCCTCGACGGCCTTCAGATTGCTGAAATCGACGTAGGTGAAGTCCAGACCGGCCGAGCGGCGCCGCACGCGCTCGAACAGCCGCCAGGAGCCGCCGTACAGGTCGTCGCCGGTGACGATGTGCGCGCCGGCGTCCAGCAGCTCAAGCGCCGTGGACGTCGCCGCCATGCCCGAGGCGAAGCCGAAGGCGTGGGTGCCGCTTTCCAGATCGGCCAGGCAGGCCTCGAACGCCTCGCGCGTCGGGTTCTTGCCGCGCGCGTACTCATAGCCCTTGTTCACGCCCGGGCTTTCCTGGGCATAGGTCGAGGTGGCGTAGATCGGAGTCATCACCGCGCCCGTGGTCGGGTCGGGGCGCTGGCCCGCGTGAATGGCGCGGGTCGAGAAGCCCTGGCGGTTGCGGATGGTCATGGAATCTCCCGGCCGATGTTTCCGGCGTAGAACTGGGCCGACACCTGGAAGATTTCCAGCCATTCCTGCGGCTGAAACAGGTGCCCGGCGCCGCGCACGACGTGCTCGCGCACAGAGACTTCGTCGCGGCGCAGGAAGTCGATCCAGGCCTCGGTGTTGCGCGGCAGGACGTGCGTGTCGTTTTCGGCCCGGATGATCAGGACGGGGATGTTCCGGCGCGGGTGGCGCGGCGGATAGACGTCGACGCCGCCCGCCAGCCCGACGGCCGCCGCCGCGCGGCTGTTCCCCAGCGCGCCGTCCACCGCGACGTAGGACCCCAGCGAATAGCCGAACATGGCCGTGCGCCGCCGATCGATCCCGCGGGCGATGAACCAGTCGATCGCGTCCTCGCCCACGTCGCGCCAGGCGTCCATCATGCGCGGCGGGCGGCGTCCGTCGTCGGCCATGGCGTCGGTGTAGAGCGGCG
The DNA here is from genome assembly GCA_943371835.1 of Afipia felis. Classification (GTDB taxonomy): domain Bacteria; phylum Pseudomonadota; class Alphaproteobacteria; order Caulobacterales; family Caulobacteraceae; genus Brevundimonas. Next base: position 21,716 of record CALRWJ020000022.1, read on the forward strand.
TCAGCACCTGATAGCCGTCGCCGGCGAAGCGCAGGGCCAACTCGTGCCAGGGTCCCTGGCTGCGGATGTTCGCGCCCGAGCCGTGCATCATCACCACCGCGGCGCTTCGCCCGGCGCCGACGGGGCGATAGTGGATGGCGCGGATGTCCTTGCCGCGACTGGGGAAGGTCATGCCCTCCCAGGTCGGGGCGGCGTCTTGGGCGCGAACGGGTCCGAAGGACGTGGTCGCGGCGGTCGCGGCCGTCGCCGTCAGCAGAGTGCGTCGCCTCATTCCGCCCTCCCCCTCAGCGCAGATGCGGCCGAGCGAATCGCTCCGACCGACCGAAGATTTCGCTCCACTCCGACGGCTCGAACACGTGGTTGCCGGAGTCCAGCACCTCGACCTCCACGCGAACGCCGGCGTCGCGCATCCGCCGTTGCCAGGCGCGGGTCGTCTCGGGCGGCACGACCGGATCGGCGTCGGCGTAGATCAGCAGAACCGGCGGGCGGTGGACGATCTGCGCCGGTTCCAGGTCGCCGCTGGACGCGATGCCGACGGCGCAGCGGAATCCCGGCCGCGTCAGCGCGGTCTCGGTGGCCAGCCAGCCGCCGCGCGAAAAGCCCATCAGGGCGACGCGGCCCGCTCCCACGCCGTGCGCGGCGGTCATCCAGTCGGCGCAGTCCGACACCAGACGCCCCCAGCGGGCGCGATTGCCGGGATCGGGTCGCGGCGTCGCGCCCAGATAGTTCGGCATGACGACGACGTAGCCCCGCTCGGTCATGCGCACGGCGTCGCGATAGAAGCGCGGCAGGTCGTTGTTCGTCCCCCCGCCGCCGTTCAGCAGCACGATCCCGGCGCCCCACATGGGGGCCTCAGGCCGCAGGGGCGTGAACAGGACGGCGGCGACGTCCTGACCCTCGCTGGGGAAGGACGCCAGGGCGACGCCGGGGGCCATGTCCTGGGACCGCGCCCGACCCGCGCCGCCCGTCGCCAGACAGAGCCCACCGGCCAGGACCCGACGGCGCGCGACGGACGTCATGGCCGCTACCGGTTCAGGCTGAGATGGTTGATCAGGTCGGTGCGCGTGATCAGGCCCACGAACCTTTCGCCGTCCAGCACGATGGCGACGCGGTCGCGATCGAACAGAGGGATCAGGGCGTCCAGCGACTCCTTGACCTGCACGGTGTCCAGATCGCGCGTCATCGCCGACGACACGGGCTTGGCGAAACGTTCCTTGCGCGTGATCTCGTCGGTGTTCATCACGTGGACCAGATCGCTTTCGTCCAGGATGCCGACCAGGCGGCCGTCCTGCAGCACCGGCAACTGCGACACGTCGGCGCCGCGCATGCGCTTGAAGGCCGTGTCCAGGGTGTCGTCCGGACCGACGGTCACCACCCCGCCCTCCTCCGGCCTCCGCGTGATCAGGTCTGAAAGGTCGCCGTGCAGCGGGCGTTGGCTCAGGCCCTGATCGGCCAGCCAGGCGTCGTTGTAGACCTTGGACAGATATTTGGCCCCCGTGTCGCAGACGAAGGTGACGCAGGTCTTGGGCTCGGTCTGCTCGCGGCACCAGCGCAGCGCGGCGGCGATCAGGGTGCCGGAGGACGAGCCGGCCAGGATGCCTTCCTTCAGCAGCAGCTCGCGCGCAGTGGCGATCGCCTCGGCGTCCGGGATGGAATAGGCCCGGTCGATCAGGTTCATGTCGGCGGTGTCGGGCACGAAGTTCTGGCCGATGCCCTCGACCGTGTAGCTGCCCTCGGGTCCCGGCACGCCGTCGTTGACGATGCCGGCCAGGGTCGAGCCGACCGGGTCGGCCAGGATGATCTGGGCGTCAGATCCGACCGACTTCAGATACCGCGCCACGCCGGTGATGGTGCCGCCCGAGCCGATGCCGGCGACGAAGGCGTCGACCTGATGCCCGGCCTGCTCCCAGATTTCGGGGCCCGTGCCCTGGAAGTGGGCCAGAGCGTTGGCGTCGTTGGCGAACTGGTTGACGTAGAAGCCGCCCGGGATCTGCTGGGCCAGGCGCTCGGCCATGTCGGTATAGTATTCGGGGTGGCCGTGCGGCACGTCGGAGCGCGTCAGCCGCACGTCGGCGCCCATGGCGCGCAGGTGCTGGATCTTCTCCTTCGACATCTTGTCGGGGATGACCAGCAAGACCTTGTAGCCCTTGGCCTGACCGACCAGCGTCAGGGCCAGGCCGGTGTTGCCGGCGGTCGCCTCCACGATCGTGCCGCCGGGCTTCAGCCAGCCCTCGCGCTCCGCCTCGGCGATCATCGTCAGGGCGATGCGGTCCTTGATGGAGCCGCCGGGGTTCTGGCTCTCCAGCTTCAGCAGCAGGCGGCATTTGCCGGTGTCGAGCTTCTTCGCCTCCACCATCGGCGTGGCGCCGATCAGGTCCAGCAGCGAGCCTGTGGGCGCGCTGACGGTCGGGGCGGCGGGGGTGGTCATGGGACGGCGACTCCGGCGGATTCAGACGCGCGCGAGGCTGGGCGCGCGCGTCCGCTGGGTCAACCCGCCGCGGAGGTCAGATGGCGCCCATGTAGCGCTGCAGACAGCCGTCCAGCTCGCGGTTCATGACGGCTTGGGGATCTGCGGTGCTGGCGGCCAGCCAAGCGTTGAGGGCCTCGCCGCTGGCGTCGGCGGAGATGCCCTCGCGGCGCGCGGCGGCCAGGCGGTCGTCGTCGGCTTCCTTCATCAGGCGGCCCGCGGCGGCGGCGGTCTCCTTGTTCTCGTCGGTGGGCTCGGCTTCGGCCGCCTGGGTCATCACGACGTTGGCGAACAGGAAGACGCCCGTGCAGGTCACCGCCTGGGCGTGGGTGGCGGGATCCTGGGGCGCCAGCAGGGCGGCGGACAGGGCGAGGGCGGCGAAGGACATGGGCGAGCTCCGAGGGTCGGCGCGAGGGTGTGCGCCTTTCCCGGGTGGCGCAAGCCGATCAAACCTGACGAAGCCGTGCGAAGCGCGTTATGTCGGGACGATGAGCAAGCCCCCGAAACGCCCCGCCGCCGGACTGCCCGATCGGGAGACGCTGCTGGCCTTCCTGCGCGAGGCGGGATCGGCCGAGAAGACCGACATCGCGCGGCACTTCGGCCTGAAGGGCGGCGAGCGACGGGCGCTGCGTGAAATGATCCGGGAGCTGGAGGCCGAGGGCGCGCTGGGCAAGCGCGGCCGCAAAGGATTTTCGCCCGCCGGCGACCTGCCGCCCGTGGGCGTGGCCGACGTGGTCGAGCGCGACGTGGACGGCGACTTCTTCGTGCGGCTGGTCGACGCCTCGGACGACGCGCCGCGCGCGGTGCTGATGCCCGACCGCACGGGCAAGACCGGACCCGCGCCGGGCATGGGCGACCGGCTGCTGGTCCGCTTCGCGCGCGGCGCCGAGGGCTGGGAGGCGCGGGTCATCAAGCGGCTGGATTCCGGCGCCAACAAGGTTCTGGGCGTCGTGCGCAGATCGAACCGCGAGGTGCGGGTCGAGCCGGTGGATCGCCGATCCAGGGACGTGCTGGTCATCCCGCCCTTGCTGGCCGAGGGGCTGAAGGACGGCGATCTGGTGGTCGCCGCCATCGAGAAGGGCGAGCACCGTTACGGACCCAAGCGCGGCAAGGTGCTGGAGACCATCGGCCGCGAGGACGATCCGCGCGCCGCCAGCCTGATCGCCATCGCCGCCCACAACGTGCCGATGGGCTTTTCCGAGGCCGTCGAACGCGAGGCCGAGGATCAGGAGCTGCCCAGCCTGAAGGGCCGCGAGGACCTGCGCGGGCTGCCGCTGATCACCATCGACCCCGTGGACGCGCGCGACCACGACGACGCGGTCTATGCGCACCGCGACGAGGACCCGAAGAACCCCGACGGCTGGGTCGTCTGGGTCGCCATCGCCGACGTCGCCGCCTATGTCCGTCCCGGCTCGGCGCTGGACCGCGAGGCGCGCGAGAAGGGCAACAGCACCTATTTCCCCGACCGCGTGGAGCCTATGCTGCCGGAGGTCCTGTCCAATGGCCTGTGCAGCCTGAAGGCGGGCGAGAACCGCGCCTGCATGGCCGTGCGGATGGTCTTCGATCAGAACGGGCGCAAGACCGGCCACAAGTTCGTCCGTGGACTGATGAGGTCGCACGCCAAGTTGTCGTACGAGCAGGCGCAGGCGGCGATCGACGGCCAGCCGGACGACGTCACCGGCCCGATCATGGAAGCGATCCTGTCTCCGCTGTGGGCCGCCTATCGCTGCATGCTGAAGGGGCGGCTGAAGCGCAGCCCGCTGCAGATCGAGAGTTCCGAACGACGCATCCGCATGGCGCCGGACGGCGGCATCGCCTCCATCGAGGCGCGGGTCAGCCTGGAGGCGCACCGGCTGATCGAGGAGATGATGGTTCAGGCCAACGTCTGCGCCGCCGAGACGCTGGAGCAGAAGACGACGCCGCTGATCTATCGCGTCCACGACGCCCCCAGCCAGGAGAAGCTGTTCAACCTGGCGGACTTCCTGGCCACCCTGGGCATTCCGTGGACCAAGGGGGCGCCGGCGACGACCAAACGGTTCAACGAGTTGCTGGACCAGACGCGCGACGGGCCGCACGCCGAGGTGGTCAACGAGGTGGTGCTGCGCACCCAGATGCAGGCGATCTATTCCCCCGAGAACGTCGGCCACTTCGGGCTGAACCTGGATCGCTATGCCCACTTCACCTCGCCGATCCGACGCTATTCGGACCTGATCGTGCACCGCGGCCTGATCCGCGCGCTGGGGTTCGGCAAGGACGGGCTGACGGATCGCGAGATCGCCGAGCTGCCGTCCATCGCCGAGCAGGTGACGACCACGGAGCGCCGGTCCATGGCCGCCGAGCGCGACGCCATGGACCGCTACGTCGCCGCCTTTCTCCAGGACCGGGTCGGCGCGACCTTCCGGGGACGGATCACCGGGGTGACGCGCTTCGGCCTGTTCGTGCGGCTGGAAGAGACGGGGGCCGACGGCCTGGTGCCCGTGTCGTCGCTGGGGACCGAGTATTTCACCCACGACGACCGCACCCATGCACTGGTGGGCGGCAAGACCGGCGTGCGCTGGACGCTGGGCCGCTCAGTCGAAGTGAAGCTGGTGGAGGCGACGCCCGTCACCGGCGGCCTGCTGTTCGAAATGCTGTCCGACCCCGACCCGCGCGACCCCAACGCGCCGGCGCCCCGGCTGGGGATGCGCGGCCGCGGCGGCGACGGCCCGCCCAAGCGCGGCAAGGGGCGGCCCGGCGGCTCGAAACCTCGCTCGGGCGGCACGCCGTCGGGCGGGCTGAAGGGCGTGCGCAAGGGCAAGCGGCGTTGAGCCGACCCTTCGACGCCGCGCAGGACCTCAAGGACGCGCCGCGCACCGGCGGGCGCTTGCGGCCTCGGGACGCCGCGACGCTGATCCTGACGCGTGGCTCGGGCGACCGGCTGGAAGTTCTGATGGGCCGGCGCGCGGCGGGGCACGTCTTCATGGCGGGCAAGTGGGTGTTCCCGGGCGGGCGCGTCGACCGGGCCGACGGACGCGCCGCCTCGGCCACCGATCCGCTCGGCGAGACGCGGGCGCGGCTGGAGGGCGAGGTCGGGCTCTATCGCGCCCGCGCCCTGATGCTGGCGGCGGTGCGCGAGACCTTCGAGGAGACGGGGCTGCGGCTGGCACGGCCGGCGCCGGCGCAATCGGTGGCGGGGCCGTGGCGCGAGTTCCGGGCCGGGGGCGCCCTGCCCGATCTGGCGGCCATGACCTACGTCGCGCGGGCGATCACCCCGCCGGGGCGCAGCCGGCGGTTCGACGCGCGGTTCTTTCGCGCCGACGCCTCCTCGCTGATGGACGACGATCCGCGCCCGCGCGTGGACGAGCTGGAGGACGTGGCCTGGATCAGAGCCGACGACGCCCTGTCGCGCGATCTGGCGGCGATCACGCGCTTCGTGCTGAACGCCGCGCTCGACGAAGACGCCGAAGGCCCGCCCTTCATAAGGCAGGTGCATGGGCGCCATAGGATCGAACGTCTTTGACCCTGCACCGCCCGGCCGGTATCGGTTCGGGATGAAGCTCAAGGCCCCCTTCATCAAACTGCCCTTCACCTTCGACGTGGAGCGGCTGAAGGCCGAGGTGCTGGCCTTTCCGACCGAGGCCTGGGCCCCGCACCCGAACCGCATTCCGGGCAACAGCGCGCTGCGGCTGATCACCGTCGGCGGGACCGAGAACGACGACGTCGCGGGCGCGATGGCGCCGACGCCGAACCTGCTGGCCGCGCCCTATCTGCAGCAGGTCCTGAGCCACTTCGGCGTGGTGTGGAGCCGGTCGCGGCTGATGAAGCTGGGGCCCGGCTCGACCGTGCCGACGCACACCGACATCAATTATCACTGGTTCCACCGGGTCCGGCTGCACATCCCCATCGTGACGACGCCGGAGGTGAAATTCTTCTGCGACGACCAGGTGGTGCACATGGCCGCCGGGGAGTCCTGGATCTTCGACAACTGGCGCACGCACAAGGTCGAGAACGGATCCGACGTCGAGCGCATCCACCTGGTCGCCGACACGACGGGCAACGGCCGGTTCTGGGACATGGCGGACGCCGCGTCCGAGAACCGCCTCCCGCCCATGCCGATGCCGTGGCGGCCGGGCGAGCGCGCGCCGCTGGCGTTCGAGCGGTTCAACGTCCACCGCGTGATGCCGCCGTCCGAGATCGATCAGCTGCTGGGCGACCTGGTGGCCGAGACGGTGTCGGTCAAACCGGGCGCCGAGGGCGAGGCGCAGTTGCGGGCGTTCGAGAGGGCGGCCTATGGCTTCCGCCAGGACTGGCGCCAGCTGTGGTCCCTGTTCGCGGACGAGGATCGCGGCGTGGCGCATTACCGCAAGCGCATCGACGCCTTTCTGCAGCAGGTCAACGCCCTGGGCGACGAGCTGCGGGTGGGGTCCAACCAGATGCCGGCGGCGCGCGTGGCGGGGGCCAGGGTCGCCGCCTATGCCGTCAACGACGGCGCGCGGGGCCAGGCCGCGGCGGCCGTGCCCGGACAGGCTCCGGCGGCGCAGGGGGCCGCGCGCGCCCCCTCGGTGCGAACGGTGCCCCAGTTCGACCGTCCGATATTCATCGTCGCCGCGCCGCGGTCCGGCTCGACCGCCCTGTTTGAGACGCTGGCGGTCACGCCCCAGCTGCACACCGTGGGCGGAGAGGCGCACTGGCTGGCCGAGGGCTTCCCGCGCCTGAGGCCCGGGGCGCCCGGCGTGGACTCCAATCGCCTGACCGCGGCGCATTTCGATCCGCAGATCGCCCTGGCCATGCACGACCGCGTGGCCGAGAAGCTGCGCGACGGGGCGGACGCGCCATATGCCAATCAGCCGTCGGTCCGCTGGCTGGAGAAGACGCCGAAGAACGCCCTGCGCATCCCCTTCTTCGACAAGGTGTTTCCCAACGCGCGCTGGATCTTCCTGTGGCGGGAACCGGAGGAGAACGTGTCGAGCATCATCGATGCGTGGCGATCGGGCGGGTGGGTCACCTATCCGCAGCTGCAGGGCTGGGACGGGCCCTGGTCCTTGCTGCTGCCGCCCGGCTGGCAGACCCTTAAGGGCCGACCGGTCGAGGACGTGGCGGCGCATCAGTGGGCGGCGACGAACACGACCATCATGGACGATCTGGAGGCCCTGCCGGCTGACCGGCGGCACGTGGTGCGCTATGCCGACTTCGTCGCCGATCCGAGTGGGGTCATCGGCGGCATCGCGGACTTCGCCGGGATCGCGTTCGACGACGCGCTGAAGGCGCGGACGGGCGGCCCCCTGCCCGACTCGCGCCACACGCTGGAGCCGCCGCGCCCGGACAAATGGAAGAAGAACGCCGCCGAGATCGGGCGCGTCTTTCCGGGGCTGGAGGCCGTGCGCGCGCGGCTGCACGCCTTCCGGTGACCCAGATCCGGCTCAGGCTGACCATCGACGACCCGGTTCCGGGCGTGCGCTACAGCCTGCAGAAGGACGACATGCCGTATGAGCCCGCGACCGCGGACGATGGGCCCATCAGCTTCGACGTACCGATCACCCTGCACGACGACGGGCGGATGACGGGGCCGTTCGTGCGGCGCGAGGGCAAGACCCGGCGGTTCGTCTATCTCCGCATCGGCACATCGGCCGGAGACCATGCCTCCGAGTGGTCGCGTCGGGCCAAGATCGACGTGCACGACATTCCGCCTCCCCTGCTGGAGGCGGCGCGCGGCGGCGCTATGCTGGAGGTCGGACTGCCGGGGCGGGGCAAGGACGGCACGCCGGCCTGCGCCACGGTTAGGCCCGTTCGGTCCTGGGCCGTCGTTTGAGCGTCACGGGGCGTTGACTTCGGATCGCGCCTGAGTATGTTCCGCGCCTCTCGTTTCCAGCGGCTTTCGCCGTCGCAAAGGTAATTCCGATGGCCAAGCCCGCCTCGATCAAGATCCGCCTGAACTCGACCGCCGACACCGGCTTCTTCTACGTCACCAAGAAGAACGCCCGCACCATGACCGAAAAGATGGTCGTCAAGAAGTATGACCCCGTCGTGCGCAAGCACGTCGAGTTCAAGGAAGGCAAGATCAAGTAAGGCCTTCCGCCTCGCTGATTTTCGAACGCCCGGTCAGCGATGGCCGGGCGTTTTCTATAGGGCCCAATCCCAACTTTCCTCCCCTAAGGGGAGGGAGAGGACCGAGGCTACGCCGCCCGAGCCACCACGCGGTCCCGGCCGCGGCTCTTGGCTTCGTAGACGCCTTCGTCGGCGCGCTTCAGCAGGGCCTCGGGCGTGTCGCCGGGGCCGTTGGTGCAGGCGACGCCGATGGAGACGGTGACGTTCAGGGCGGCCGAGCCGTCCAGCACCGGGAAGGGCGCCGAGCCGACGTCGCGGCGGATGCGGTCGGCGACGCGGAAAGCGGCCTCCAGCGGGGCGCCGGGCATGACGACCACGAACTCCTCGCCGCCCATGCGGCACGGCAGGTCGACGGCGCGGACGTTGGTGGCGATGCGCACGGCGAACTCGCGCAGCACGTCGTCGCCGGCGTCGTGGCCGAAGCCGTCGTTGACGCCCTTGAAGTGGTCGATGTCCAGCACCAGCAGCGACACGGGCTCGCCGCCCTGGGCCGCGCGGCCCACCAGCGCCTGCAGCTGGCCGGCCATGTAGCGGCGGTTGTGCAAGCCGGTCAGGGCGTCGGTGACGGCCATCTCCAGGCTGTAGTCCAGCTTCTGGCGCAGGAAGTCCTGATAGCGCTTGCGCCGGATCAGGGTGCGGGCGCGGGCCTGAAGCTCCTCCACGTCCACGGGCCGCATCAGGATGTCGTTGGCGCCCAGCTCCAGCGCCTTGACCATGCGGGGGCGGTCGATCGGATCCACGACGGCAAGGATGGGCGTGCGGCGCCCCGCCTCGGTCGAACGGGTCTGGGCGATCAGGCGCAGGCCGTCGAACTCCGCCGCCTGCAGATTGACGATCATCAGGTCCATCGCGCCCTTGGCCGCCTCCAGCGCGACGGCGGGGTCGGTCTCGACGGCGGGGCGGTGCTCCTCGGAGAGGCGCTCCAGCATCTTGGCCGCCTGGCGTTCCGAATCGTCGACGATCAGGACGCGGCCCCCGGTGGCGCGCAGGCGACCGGCGGCGTCGGCGTCGACGCCCAGGCGGCGGCCGTTCTCCTCGCGGTCGCGCAGCTCGTCGACGATGGCCTTGAGCCGCGTCAGCGAGCGGACGCGCGCCATCAGGATCAGGTCGTCGATGGGCTTGGTGACGAAGTCGTCGGCCCCGGCCTCCAGGCCCCGGATGCGGTCCTCGCGCCCGTCCAGGGCGGTGACCAGCACCACCGGGACGTGGCGCAGGTCGGGAATGGCCTTCAGCCGGCGGCAGGTCTCGAACCCGTCCATGCCGGGCATCATCACGTCCAGCAGGATCAGATCGGGCTTCTCGCGCGCCGCGACTTCAATGGCCGTCGGGCCGTCGCCGGCGGTCAGAACGTCATAATATTCAAGCGTCAGCTTGGCCTCGAGCAGGCGGACGTTGGGCTCGACGTCGTCGACGACCAGGATGCGGGCGGTCACGCCGCCGCCCTCACGCCGCCACGACGCCCAGATGGCGCCGGACGACTTCGAGGAAATGCAGAACCGAAATGGGCTTGGAGATGTACGCCTCGCACCCGCCCTGGCGGATGCGCTCCTCGTCGCCCTTCATGGCGAAGGCGGTGACGGCGATGACCGGGATGTGCGCCAGCTCGGCGTCGTCCTTCAGCCACTTGGTCACTTCCAGGCCGGAGATCTCCGGCAGCTGGATGTCCATCAGAATCAGGTCGGGGCGATGCTCGCGCGCGATCGACAGCGCCGACAGACCGTCGCGGGTCTGCAGGGTGCGGAACCCCTGGGAATCGAGAAGATCATGAAAGAGCTTCATGTTCAGCTCGTTATCCTCGACGATGAGGACGGTCTTGGTCATCGACACCTGGGGTCGGCATGCCCGCGCGTGAATGCGGGGATTTCCGCCGACTTCGGATGCAACCCTGCCCCATCGGTCTTAAGTTGGGGTAAGCGCGACCTTTCCGAGTCCTTTCCGTGGGCGTCTCCACCTCCATCTGCCGCGACTGCCTGAGCGAGGCCGAGGCCGCGCGGACGACGTGCGAGGGTTGCGGATCGCGGCGCGTGGTCAACCACCCGGAGTTGTCAGCCCACGCCGTGGCGCATCTGGATTGCGACGCCTTCTACGCTTCGGTGGAGAAGCGCGACCGGCCCGAGCTGCGCGACAAGCCGGTGATCGTGGGCGGGGGGACGCGCGGGGTGGTGTCGACCGCCTGCTACGTCGCGCGGCTGTACGGCGTCGGCTCGGCCATGCCGATGTTCAAGGCGCTGAAGGCGTGCCCGGACGCCGTCGTGGTCAAGCCGAACTTCGACAAGTACGTGACCGAGAGCCGCCGCATCTTCGATCAGGTCCGTGCGCTGACGCCGCTGGTGCAGACGCTGTCGCTGGACGAGGCATGGATGGACCTGAAGGGCACGGAGCGGCTGAACGGCGGATCGCCGGCGTTTCAGCTGGTGCGCCTGCAGAAGCGGATCGAGGCGGAGACGGGGCTGACGGTGTCGATCGGCCTGGCCCCCAACCGCTTCCTGGCCAAGGTGGCGTCCGAGATGGACAAGCCGCGGGGCTTCACGGTGCTGGGGACCGAGGCGGCGGCGACGCTGGCGCCCCGCCCGGTCGGCGTCCTGCCCGGCGTGGGGCCCGTGTTCGCGAAGACCCTGCGCAGTGACGGCTTCACGACGGTGGGCGACCTGGCTGCGGCGGACGTGCGAGATCTGGCGAAGAAATACGGCGAATGGGGCCTGCGCCTGCACGAGTTGTCGCATGGCCGTGACGCGCGCGCCGTGAACCCCGAGCGCGACCGCAAGGGCATGAGCGCAGAGACGACCTTCAACCACGACCTGACCGACCGCGAGGCGCTGGAGGCCCAGCTGTGGCCCCTGTGCGAGAAGCTGGCGTCCAAGGCGCGACGCGACGGGGTGGCGGGGCGGTCGGTGGTGCTGAAGCTGCGGCGGACGGACTTCAAGATCGTCACCCGGCGCGTCACGCCCGCCGAGCCGGTGCAGACCGCGCGCGGCCTGTTCGCCGAGGGACGGCGGCTGCTCGGCCCGGAACTGGGCATCCCCTATCGCCTGATCGGCGTCGGCCTGACCGAGATCGAGGATGCCGCGGACGCGCCGGCGGCGCTGTTCGAGACCGAGGCGGCGCGGACGCTGAAGACCGAGACGGCGGTCGACGCCCTGCGCGCCAAATTCGGAGCCGGCGCGGTCGTCGCCGGGCGCGCGCTGAAGGGTTCAACCCGGTCTTAAGCCCCCTGCCCTAGCGTGCGGGTCATGCAGGCATTCGTCGACAAGATGCGCCGCCGCGCCGGCCGCTGGCTGGACCGCCGCCCGGTCCGGGTGCACGCGCCCGGCGGGATGCTGAGTCTGAGCTTCGACGACTTCCCCCAAAGCGCCTGGACCGAGGCGGGGCCGGTGCTGGCGCAGCACGGGGTGTTCGCCACCTACTACGTCTGCGGCGGTCTGGAGCGGGGCCAGAATCTGGGCCTGCCCCAGTTCACCGCCGACCAGATGCGCGAACTGTTCTTCGCCGGGCACGAGGTGGGGTGCCACACCTATGAGCACGTCTCGACCCTGACGCTGAGCCCGGCGGAACTGGGCCGCAGCCTGGCGCGCAACGCCCTGTGGGTGGCCGACCGGCTGGACGGGCACGTGATGGAGACCTTCGCCTATCCGTTCGGCGACGTGGCCTTAAGCGCCAAGTCGATCATCGACCTGCGCTTCGCCCTGGGCCGCGGCGTGCGCGACGGCGTCAACGCCGGGACCGAGGACCGCGCCGCGCTCAAGGCCATCGGCCTGGAGAGCCGGCGTCTCCCCGGCTACGACCTCGACGCCCTGTGCGCCGAGGCGGCGGCGAAGGACGGGTGGCTGATCGCCTATGGCCACGACGTGTCGGACGCGCCCACGCCCTACGGCTGCACCGCGCGCGATCTGGAACGGCTGATCCTGGCGGCGCAGGCGGCCGGGCTGGCGATCGTGCCGGTGGCGGAGGGGTGGCGAAGGATCACCTGACCCTTCTCCCCCTGCGGGAGAAGGTGGCCTCGCGGAGCGAGGTCGGATGAGGGGTCGTACCGGCGACCGCCACTTCATTCACCGCGGCGACGTCTGAGAGACCCCTCATCCGTCAGGCTTCGCCTGCCACCTTGTCCCGCAAGGGGAGAAGGGAGACTTCAGCGCGCGTCCGCCCACGCCATCAGCGCCTTGCGGGGCCAGGCGACCAGCCAGCTGCGGGGCATGTATTCACCGCTCTCGATCAGGGCGCGGCGGCTGCCGGGGCTGGCGGCGGCGCGCTGGGTGTGGATTTCGCCGGGGCCCTGATGGACCATCCAGGCGCCGTTCTTCAGCGGGTTCAGGCGCAGGTGGGCCAAGCGCGGGCTGATCGTCTCCAGCGGCGGGTCGTAGAACCAGCTGGAGCCGATCATGCCGGCCAGTTCGGGACGGACCTTGCAGATCTCGGCGGCGGTGGCCCAGGCGCGGTTCCAGCCCTCTTCGGTGAAGTCCTCCAGATGGCGGCTCTCGGTGTGGACCTGAAGCCAGGGCCGGTTCGCGCCGTGGCGGACGTAGTTGAGAATCGGCCCGATCCCGCGCCCGGACAGGGCGTGGCGCACGCTTTCCCCCGGCCCCATGGGCGATGACAGGTCGATGATCTGGGTTTTCGCGCCCGGCACGGACAGGGCCAGGGCGAAGCGCACGTCCTTGGCCCAGAAGTCGCGGTCGTAGGGGCTGCCCACATCGCCCTCGAGGAACTGAGCCGTCTGCTCGATCCAGTAGGGATAGAGCTCCATCACCGCGTCGGGCATCCCGGCGGCGCGAGCGCGCTCCATGACCGTCAGCGTCCAGACGGCGATCAGCCCGCGGCGCGCGTCGTCGGTCGCGCCTTCGCCCAAGACGGCGTCGACCTCCTGAGCCGGCAGATCGAAGTTCCAGTGCGTGGACGCGGCGGTCGCGCGCGTGGCGGCGCGTTCTACGGCGGCGTCGACGCGGGCGCGGTCGGCCTCGCTCATCCGCGCGATGACGGCGTGCAGCGACGCCTCGACGGGGTTCACGTGCATGTCCATGACGGTCACCCTCTCACGGCCCGGTGAGCGTTCCCTTAAGGCTCGTGACGCGGCGCGCGCGTCTCGCTAAACAGCGCGCGAAGCAACTCCGGAGTGCCGCATGACCGTCGCCGCCCGCCTGTCCGACCTGGGCATCGTCCTGCCCGAACCCGCCAGCGCCGTGGCCAACTATGTGCCGTGGGTGCGCAGCGGCAACCTGATCCACATCTCGGGCCAGTTGTCGAACGACGCGGCCGGGGGCGTGCTGGGCACCGTGGGCGTGGACGTGACGCCGGAGCGGGCCAAGGAGGCGGCGCGGATGTGCGGCGTCAACCTGCTGGCGCAGATGTCGGCGGCGCTGGACGGCGACCTGGAGCGCGTGGAGCGCATCGTGAAGCTGGGCGGCTTCGTGCAGGCCGGGCCGGATTTCTCGGCCATTCCGGCCGTCATCAACGGCTGTTCCGACCTGATGGTGGAAGTGTTCGGCGACAAGGGCCGCCACGCCCGCTCGGCCGTCGGCGTCTATCGCCTGCCGCTGAACTTCGCCGTCGAGATCGACGCGATCGTGGAAGTTCGCTGAGGCCATCCCCAGATCCTCCGCTCATCCCCGCGAAAGCGGGGAACCAGTGATTTCAGGGGAACTCCGGCGCATGGGGTCGACCAGCTTCGCCCGCATCGAGCAAGCGTCGCCCAAAGGACTGGGTCCCCGCTTTCGCGGGGATGAGCGGGCTTCCATATGCTGATCGCCCGCGTTCATCAGAGCGTCGCCGACGTCGGGCGCGAGGCCTGGGACGCCCTGGCCGCGCCGACCGGCGATCCGTTTCTGTCGTTCGACTTCCTGGTCGCCTGCGAGGCGTCGGGCAGCGCCGTGCCCCGCCAGGGATGGGCCGGTCGGCATCTGACGCTTGAGCAGGACGGGCGGCTGATCGGCGCCCTGCCCCTGTGGCTGAAAGGGCATTCGCAGGGGGAGTACGTCTTCGACCACGCCTGGGCCGACGCCTATCAGCGGGCGGGCGGCGAATATTACCCCAAGCTGCTGTCGGCCGTGCCGTTCACGCCCGTGACGGGCCCACGCTTGCTCATAGCAACGGGCCAGGACGTGGACGCGGTCCGGGCCGGCCTGCTGGAGGCCGCCATCGGTCTGGCCGAGCGGCTGGGGGTCTCTTCGCTGCATGTGAACTTTCCGTCCACGGAGGAATGGGCCTGGCTGGGCGACGCCGGCCTGTTGAAGCGGCAGGACCTGCAGTTCGTCTGGCGCGATCGCGGCTATGGCGATTTCGACGGCTTTCTGGCCGCGCTGTCGTCCGGACGGCGCAAGTCCATTCGGCGCGAGCGGCGCGAGGCGCAGGTGGGGCTGGACATTCGGGTTATGACCGGAAGTGACGTCCGATCAGAGCATTGGGACGCCTTCTTCGCCTTCTACATGGACACCGGATCGCGCAAGTGGGGGCGGCCCTATCTGACGCGCGACTTCTTCGCGCGCATCGGCGAGACCATGGCGGACCGCATCGCTCTGGTCCTGGCGTTCGAGGAGGGGACGCCGGTGGCGGGCGCGCTGAACTTCATGGGGCGAGAGGCCCTGTACGGCCGGCAATGGGGCACGCTGGTGGACCGGCCCTTCCTGCATTTCGAGCTCTGCTACTACCAAGCCATCGAGTTCGCGCTGAGCCGCGGCCTGTCGCGGGTCGAGGCGGGGGCGCAGGGCGAGCACAAGCTGGGGCGCGGCTACCTGCCCGAGCGGGTCCACTCCGCGCACTGGATCGCGCATGCCGGCCTGCGCCGGGCGGTGGCGGAGCATCTGGAAGGCGAGCGCGCCGCCGTCGACGCAGAGATCGCCATGCTGCGGCGCGAGGCCTCGCCCTATCGCGAGACCTGAGGCGTCAGTTGCGCCCGGCGACCAGGGTGTTGCTGACGCGGCGGCCCAGCGGATCGCGCGAGGTCCAGGTGTCGCCCACGCTGGCCTCGACCATGCGGCTGCAGAAGCGCGGCACGAACATGTTGGGCCGGATGTTGGTCAGGCAGACGTTGCGGCCCTCGATGCGCCAGCGGGCCGTCAGCCGCCGCCCGTCGGAGAAGCGCGCGGCGTAGCTGTTGTCCGGGTCGAACCAGTGCTTGACCCAGCCGCCGTCGGGATAGGTGCTCAGAATGGTGTTGCCGTACGCGGCGGTCATTCCGCCGTTCGCGCCCGCCGGTCCGCCGATCGCGATCGCCGCCAGCGCCATTGCTCCCGCCCATGCCTTCAGCCGCATGATCCCTCCTTCATCAGTCCCCGGGCGCAAGATTACACTTCGTTCACACTTGGCAAGCCCCCTCGCGCAAAAGGGAAATTCTTGACTCCGGCGTGGGGAGATCGCATATGGCCAGTCACGTTCGGGACAGGATGGCGATCCGCGCCGCCCGCTCGCCCATGAGGGGCGGTTCCGCAGACGTCACGCCCCTGAAGCGTCCGGGGCCATCACCTGTCGCCGCCCCGCGAGATCCGCCGGGCGGTTTTCCCGCAAGGACCCCATGACCGAATTTTCCAAGCTGGGCCTCTCGTCCACCGTGCTGAGCGCCGTGGCCGAAACCGGCTACACCACCGCCACCCCGATCCAGGAACAGGCCATCCCGGTCGCCCTGGCCGGCCGCGACGTGCTGGGCATCGCCCAGACCGGCACCGGCAAGACCGCCGCCTTCACCCTGCCGCTGATCGACCGGCTGCAGTCGGGCCGCGCCCGCGCACGGATGCCGCGCGCCTTGGTGCTGGCCCCGACCCGCGAGCTGGCCGACCAGGTGGCGGAAAGCTTCGCCAAATACGCCAAGGGCACCAAGCTGAGCTGGGTGCTGCTGATCGGCGGCGTGTCGATGGCCGATCAGGTCGCGGCGCTGACCAAGGGCGTGGACGTGCTCATCGCCACGCCGGGCCGGCTGATCGACCTGTTCGAGCGCGGCAAGATGCTGCTGACCGGCGTGGAGGTCATGGTCGTCGACGAGGCCGACCGCATGCTGGACATGGGCTTCATCCCGGACATCGAGAAGATCTTCAAGCTGACGCCGCCCAAGCGCCAGACGCTGTTCTTCTCGGCCACCATGCCGCCCGAGATCACGCGGCTGACGACGCAGTTTCTGAAGGATCCGACGCGGATCGAGGCCAGCCGTCCGGCCATGACCGCCGAGACGATCACTCAGTACATGGTGCGGCTGAAGACCAGCGATCCCAAGGCCAAACGCGACGCCCTGCGCCAGCTGGTCGGGCGCGACGACGTCAAGAACGGCATCGTCTTCTGCAACCGCAAATCCGAAGTCGACGTGGTCGCCAAGTCGCTGAAGAAGCACGGCTTCGACGCCGCACCGATCCATGGCGACCTGGACCAGAGCCTGCGCATGAAGACGCTGGCGGCGTTCCGCTCGGGCGAGCTGAAGCTGCTGGTGGCGTCGGACGTCGCGGCGCGCGGCCTGGACATCCCGGACGTCAGCCACGTGTTCAACTACGACGTCGCGCACCACGCCGACGACTATGTGCACCGCATCGGCCGCACGGGTCGCGCGGGCCGCAAGGGCCAGACCTTCATGATCGTGACCCCGTCCGACGACAAGGCGTTGGACAAGGTCCTGAAGCTGATCAAGATGACGCCGGAGGAGCTGACGCTGGACGGCCCGACCGAGCGTGCGCCGCGCGCCGAGGCGCCCGCCGCCGATGGCGACGCGCCCCGCCCCGCCCGCTCGCGCGGCCGCCGCCGCGGCGCCGATCGCGCTTCGGATGCCGAGACCGCGCCCGCCGCGCCCTTGCCCGAGTTTTCTCCGGTGGCCGAGGCCGTCGAGGCGCCGGTCCTGGCCGATCCCTCGGTGGACGTCGTCGCCGAAGAGGCCCGGCCCGAGCGTCCCCGCCGCGAGCGCGGCGGCCGGGGTCGCGGACGTGACCGGGATCGCGAGAGCCGTCCCGCCGCAGAGGCGGACGCCGCCCCCGCGCCCAAGGGCCGGCCTTTCGGCGACGCCGACGTTCCGGCCTTTCTGCGCCGCCCGGTGACCATCGGCGCTTGAGCCCGCTGGCGAATCCGCGTTCTTCGGCCCGCGTTTAACCCGCCGTTACGCTTCGCCGCGTAGGGTTTCGCGCAGCAAGAAATGCGGGGGCACATGATGGCCGAGGTCGTGGAAACGACCCTGCGCGGACCCCAGGCCTACGGCCTGGCGCGTCGCGTGCTGGAGGAGATGGAAGGCGCGGGCGTCTGGCCGACCCCGCTGAACTTCGAGCTGTGGCTTCACTATCTGGGCGACCCCGAGGGGGCGCTGGGCCGCGAAATCCGCCGCGTGCTGGCTGCGGGCGAGCCCTTCACCGAGACGGTGTCCGACATGCTGGCGGCCGAATACCTGCCGCGCGGCCGCCTGTCGGAAGAGATTCGCGACGCGGGCCGCGTGCTGGACCGCGAGCTGGCCAGCGTGGCCGGCGCGATCGCCAAGGCGCACAAGAGCCAGTCCGAATACGGCCAGGCCCTGGCCGGCGCCTCCGCCGAGATGGAGGCCGTGGGCGACGCCGAGGATCTGCGCAAGGTCGTCGGCGGCCTGACCACCGCCACGCGCAAGGTGCAGAAGCAGAATCACGATCTGGAAAAGCGTCTGGACGCCTCGACCCGCGAGGTGGCGCGCCTGCGCGAGCACCTGGAGCAGGTGCGACGCGACGCCATGACGGACGCCCTGACCAATCTGGCCAACCGCAAGGCGTTCGACGAGCACCTGGACGCCTGCGTCGAGACGGCCCAGCGCGACGGGCGTGAGCTGATGCTGGCGGTCGTCGACATCGACCATTTCAAGCGCTTCAACGACACCTGGGGCCATCAGACGGGCGATCAGGTCATCCGCTACGTCGCCAGCGTGCTGGGTCGGATGGCGCGCGCGCCGCGCCTGGCCGCCCGTTATGGCGGCGAGGAATTCGCGGTCATCTTTCCCAACGAGGACGCCGTTCAGGTCGAGGCCGCGCTGGAGAAGGTGCGCACCGAGATCGCTTCGCGCTCGCTCCGCCGCCGCTCCACCGACGACGAACTGGGCGCCGTGACCATCTCGGCCGGCTATGCGCGGCTGGCGCGGGGCGAGACGGCCGCGGCTCTGCTGGAGCGAGCCGACGCGGCGCTGTACGAATCCAAGAACACGGGCCGCAACCGGATCACCTCGGCCGAGACGATGAAGGCTGCGGCCTGACGTAGCGCCTTGAATCGGCCACGCCCCACGCCATGATCGCCGCATGATCCGCAGCCTGGCCTTCGCCGCCGCCTACTGGACGCTGTCGATCGCCTACACCCTGGCCGCGGTGGTCGCGGCCCTGCTGCCCGGACGCGCGGCGACGGGCTGGATCATCCGTCGCTACGTCCGGCGCATGGTCCAGGCGATGCGCGTGCTGGCGGGGATCAAGCTGGACGTGCGCGGCAGGGATCGCCTGCCGCCCGGCGCCTTTATCATCGCCGCCAAGCACCAGAGCTGGGGCGACGGCTTCTGCGTCTACGACCAGTTCGACGACCTGGCCTTCGTCACCGGCGACCATCTGGAGAAGTTTCCGCTGATGGCGACGGTCCTGCGCAAGCTGGGGGCCATCGTCGTCAACAACTGCGGCGGCCGCGAAGCGCGCGATTCGCTGAAGCAGCGCGGCGCCGACGCGCACCGGGCGGGGCGCCGCATCCTGATCTATCCCGAGGGCAACCTGGCCAGGGTCGGCGAGAAGTTTCGCTATCGCTCGGGCGTCTGGCACATGTATCGCGACTTCGACATGCCCGTGGTCCCGCTGGCGACCAACCTGGGCCTGTTCTGGGCGCAGGAGGCGTTCGAGAAGCGGCCGGGCACGGCGACGGTCGAATTCCTCGCCCCGATCCCGCCCGGTCTGGACAAGGACGCCTTCATGGCGCGGCTGGAGGCGGCGGTGGAGGGCCGGACGGCGGAGCTGATCGCCGAGGTCACGGGTAGACCTGCGACGCCGGCTGTGCAGGTGCCGACGCCGGATGAAGTGCGCAGATCTGCGGACCAGAGAGGCAGGACATGATCCTGCTTCTGAGCCTGCTGGTGTTCGCCCGACACGCTGCCGCCGTCGAGCAAGATGCCGTCAGATGGACCCAGGTCCCCTCACCGGCGGAACTGGCGAGGTGTCGGCCCCGGATCACCGAGGCTCCAACTCGGGCGGAGGTCGAAATGACCTGTCGTGTCGAGGCCGGTGGCCGTCTCTCCGAGTGCCGGGCCGCCGCATCCGATCCGCGTCTCGAACCTTGGGGCCTCTGCTTCTCCCGTCATCTGGTCGCCGCCGAGCCGCATCGGGGGGGCGATGTCCACTTCACGATCAGATGGCGGGCGGACTGACGGGCTTCTTCTTCCGCGGCTTCTTCGCCGACGCCTTCCTGAGAGCGGCGTCGATCGAGGCGCGGGCCCAGCGGACGGCCTCGTCGGGGTCGTCGACGGCGGTTTCGGGCAGGCTCCAGTAGGCCATGGTCATCACCTGGCCGTCCTTGGTGGGAAAGCTGAACTGGCGCGATCCGGCCTCGCGCAGCGCCAGCTCGTTCTGCGCGTCGGTCTTCAGCCAGACGACCCCGTCGTCCAGCAGGGCGAACATCTGGTCGTGGGCATAGACGCCGGCGCCGCCGAACATCCGCTTGATCGCCAGCGGGCCCAGCGCGGCGAAATGCTCCTGCACCCACTCGCCGAAGGCCGCGTCATAGGCCATGTCAGACCTGCGCCGCCGGGGTGATCGTCACGCTCTCGCCGCAGCCGCAGGCGTCGGTCTGGTTCGGATTGCGGAACACGAACTTCGAGGCCAAGGGCGTGACCTCCCAG
>CALRWJ020000023.1:0-41256 GCA_943371835.1 Afipia felis
GGCGGGCCCGCCGCCGCGGAAGAAGGCGTCCGTGCGGACGAAGACGGTCGCGTCGGAGGGGGCCGCTGGGCGTGGCGGGGCGGGGGTGGACGCCTGGGCCGGCGCCGCCAGGCCCAGCGCCAGACGCGCGACCTGCGCCAGGATCAGGACGGCCAGGGCGCCTTCGGCCATCAGGCGAGGACCGCCGGCGCGGGCGGCCGCGGCGGCGACGCGCGCGCGGCTGCGTTCGATCCCTTCGCCCACCCGAACGATCACGGCGGAAGCCTCTCAACGCCCCACTGCGGGACGAGCCGTCCTCTAGACGATGCGTCCGTGCACGACGCTCATGCCCGTGTGACGTTTGGGCGTCGGCTCCGCGAAACACCGTCAGTGGACGGTCGAATCCGGCGCTCAATGAAAGTCGCGCGAGCCCGGCAGGACGCGCAGGTTGCGGGGGTGCTGGGGCTTGATGAACTCGTCGGCGCCCGACAGCTGGATCACGGGGGCGTGGTCGGGCGACAGGCGGTTCAGTTCCTCGGTGCGGTCCCACAGGCGCTGGGCCATCAGGTGGACCACTCCTTCCGGGCTCTTCTCGATCGTGCCCTCGACCTCCAGCAGGCGGGCGGACATGACGATGCGGCGGTGCGCCTCGAACGTCGGGACCCACAGCACCATGTTGGCCACCGCCGTCTCGTCCTCCACGGTGATGAAGATGGCCTTGCCGTTCCCCGGCCGCTGCCGGACCAGAACGACGCCGGCGATCCGCACGCGCGAACCCGACCGTTTCGTCTGCATCGCGGCGCAGGTCAGCAGGCCCTCCGCCGCGAACACGGGCCGCAGCATCCCCATCGGATGCCCCTTCAGCGACAGGCGCGTGGTCTGATAGTCGGCGGCGACGTGCTCTCCCGGCGCCATGCGGGGCAGGTTGGCGTCCGGCTCCTCGCCCAGTTCGCGCGCGTCGGCGGCGGCGAACAGCGGCAGGGGATCGTCCTCCGGCAGGCGCCGCACGGCCCACAGCGCGTCGCGCCGGTCCAGGCCGATCGAGCGGAAGGCGTCGGCGTCGGCCAGCTTCCTCAGCGCCGCGACGGGCAGGCTCGCGCGCCGCATCAGCCCTTCGACCGCGTCGAACGGCGCGGTCCGCGCCGCCGTCAGCGCCTCGGCCCAGTCCTGGCGGAAGCCGTCGATCTGGCGGAAGCCCAGCCGCACGGCGGGCGTCTCGGCGGCCCCCTCCAGCGCATTGTCCCAGGCCGACAGGTTGACGTCGATCGGCCGGATTTCGACGTCGTGCTCCTGCGCGTCGCGCACGATCTGGGCCGGGGCGTAAAAGCCCATCGGCTGGCTGTTCAGCAGCGCGCAGGCGAAGGCCGCCGGGTGCCGGCACTTGATGTAGCTGGAGACGTAGACCAGCCGTCCGAAGCTGGCCGCGTGGCTCTCCGGAAAGCCATAGGAGCCGAAGCCCTTGATCTGCTCGAAGCAGCGCCGCGCGAACTCGGGGTCATAACCGCGCGCGATCATGCGCCCGACCATGCGGTCCTCATAGGTGTGCAGCGTGCCGTCGCCGCGGAAGGTGCCCATGGCCTTGCGCAGGCCGTTGGCCTCCCGATCGCTGAACTCGGCGGCGACCATGGCCACCTTCATGGCCTGTTCCTGAAACAGCGGCACGCCCAGCGTCCGATGCAGCACCTTCTTCAGCTCGTCGGGGTCGTGCGACGGCCCCGGTCGGGCATAGACCACCGGCTCCTTGCCCGAGCGGCGACGCAGATAGGGATGGACCATGTCGCCCTGGATCGGTCCCGGGCGGACGATCGCGACCTGGATCACCAGGTCGTAGAAGGTGCGCGGCCGCAGGCGCGGCAGCATGTTGATCTGGGCCCGGCTCTCGACCTGGAACACGCCGATGGAATCGCCCCGGCACAGCATGTCGTAGACGTCGGCCTGCTCCGACGGGACGGTGTGCAGCCGCAGGTCCACGCCCTGGTGCTCGCGCATCAGGTCCAGCGCCTTGCGGATGCAGGTCAGCATCCCCAACGCCAGGACGTCGACCTTCATCAGGCCCAGCTCGTCGACGTCGTCCTTGTCCCACTCGATGAAGGTGCGGTCCGGCATGGCTGCGTTGCCGATGGGGACCAGCTCGTCCAGCCGCCCGCGCGTCAGGATGAAGCCGCCGACGTGCTGGCTCAGGTGCCGGGGAAAGCCCAGCACGCGCCCGGCCATGTCCAGCGCGCGCCGGATCATGGGGTTGTGCGGGTCCATGCCCGCCTGCTCGATCAGGGCGTCGGGGATGGAGGCGCCCCAGCTGCCCCACTGCGTCGAGGCCAGCCGCGCGGTCACGTCCTCGGTCAGCCCCAACGCCTTGCCCACCTCGCGGATGGCGCTGCGCGGGCGATAGCGGATCACGGTGGCGACGATGCCCGCGCGGTCGCGGCCATAGCGGTCGTAGATGTGCTGGATGATCTCCTCGCGCCGCTCGTGTTCGAAATCCACGTCGATGTCGGGCGGCTCGTTGCGGTCGGCCGACAGGAAGCGTTCGAACAGCAGGTCGTGCGACGCCGGGTCCACGCTGGTGATGCCCAGCACGTAGCAGACCGCCGAGTTGGCCGCCGAGCCGCGTCCCTGGCACAGGATGCGCTTGTCCTCCGCCACCCGCACGACGTCGTGGATGGTCAGGAAATAGGGCGCCAGATTCCGCTCGCCGATGAAGGCCAGCTCCTTGTCCAGCGTCGCGCGAACCGCCGGCGGCACGCCGTCGGGATAGCGGTGCAGGGCGTGCCGATCGACCAGGGCGCTCAGCCATTCCTGGGGGGTGTGTCCCGGCGGCGTCGTCTCCTCGGGATATTCATAGCGCAGCTGGCCCAGGTCGAACCCGCATCGCGCCAGCACGACGCCCGTCTCGGTCACCGCATGGGGGGCGTCGGCGAACAGGCGCGCCATCTCGCCCGGCGACTTCAGATGTCGCTCGGCGTTGGCCTGCAGCCGCCGACCGGCCGCCTCGATCGTCACCCCCTCGCGGATGCAGGTCAGCACGTCCTGAAGGTCGCGCTCGCCGGGGTCGTGGTGCAGCACGTCGTTCATGGCCAGCAGCGGCGCCCCCGCGGCCTCCGCCGCGCGCGCCAGCTTCGCCAGCCGACGCCGGTCGTCGCCCCGCCGGTGCATGGCCGCGCCCAGCCAGACCGCGCCGGGTCGCGCCTCGACCAGCCGGTCCAGCCAGGGCCGCGCGCCCTCGGGTCGATGCGGCGGCACGAGGATCAGCAGCAGGTCGTCGGCGTGGGCGATCAGGTCGTCGAACCTCAGCCGGCACTCGCCCTTGCGGCCCCGCCGGGAACCCAGCGTCAGCAGGCGCGTCAGCCGGCCCCAGCCGGCGCGGTTTTCCGGATGGGCCACCACGTCCGGCGCACCGTCCTCGAACGCCAGCCGCGCCCCGGTCAGCAGGCGGAAATCCTGGGCCCGCGCCTTGACCAGATCGGACAGGGCCGGGTCGTTCAGCGGGTCCTCGCGCCACGTCACCTCGCCGGGCGAGCCCCCGTCGCGCAGCTTTTCCGGCGGGGACCAGCCGTCCTGACGCAGCTGCTTCAGCGCGCTCCACGCCCGCACCACGCCCGCCACCGTGTTGCGGTCGGCCAGCCCCATCCCGACGTGCCCCCGCAGCACCGCCGTCAGCACCAGCGTCTTGGGGTGCGAACACCCGCGCAGGAACGAGAAGTTGCTGGCGCAGACCAGCTCGGCGTACTCCGGGGTCATGCGAACAGGCCGTGCAGATACCAGCGCGGCGGCGGCTCCTCGCCATAGGCGCCGGCGCGGAACAGCCAGAAGCGCCGCCCCTCCTCGTCCTCGACGCGATAGTAGTCGCGCACCCGCTCCCGGCGGCGCCACCACTCGCCCTCCAGCCGCTCAGGTCCTTCGGCGCGGACCACGCGGTGGTCGACGCGCCGCCAGCGGAAGCGCGCGGGCGGGCTGTCGGGCGCCAGCGCCACCGCCTCCACCGGCTGGGGCGGATCGAACAGATGCAGCGGGCGCTCGGGCGGACCTTCGGCGCCTTCCGACGACGGCCAAGCGTCCGCCGGGGACGCCGGGCCCGCCTGCGCGGCCGTCAGGCGGCACGCCCGTTCGGGCAGGTGGGACGCGACCGGCTCGAACCTCAGCACCGCGTCGGGACCCAGGCGCGCGGTCAGGCGGTCGATCAGATCCCGCATGTCGCCGCGCGGCTGGACGGGACCGTCCAGCGACGCCTGCTCGGGCGGCAGGGGCGTGGGGTCCAGCGCCTCCAGCCGCAGGTGGTCGTAGCCGAAGCCCGCGTCCAGCGGATGGGCCAGGGCGCCCAGCCGTTCCTTCCACAGCCGCAGCAGCGGACCCGCCCGGCGCGACGGCCGCGCGGTGCGCAGGACCACGCGCCGCACGTCGCCGTCCACGCGATACAGGCTCAGCGCCATCCGTCGGTCCCCCGTCGAGGCCGTTTCCAGACGCCGCTCCAGCTCGTCGTGGAGGTCGGACAGGACGGTCAGCACCTGCTCCGTGGCGGTGATCGGCTCCAGCAGGACGCGGTCGGCCCGGATCGGCGCGGCGGGGCGTCGGGGGCTGATGCGCGCGTCGACGCGCCCCAGCACGCGGTCCAGCCGATCCGGGAAGTCGGCGCCGAAGCGGGCGGCCAGCGCGCCGCGCCCCCGCGCGTCCACCTCGGCCACGGTGGTCAGTCCCGCCCGCCGCAGGGCCTGATGATCCGCCGCCGACAGCTCCAGCGCCGCCACGGGCAGGCGGCCGGCCACCTCCGTGTCGCGCCCCGGCGGCACGATCCCGCCGGGGCCGAAGCGCGCCAGCGCCCGCGCCGTCTGCGGCGTCCGGGCCAAGGCCGTCCGCACGGTCAGGCCCAGCGCCGTCGCCCGCGCCCTGGCCGCCGCCATCAGCCCCGCCTCGCCTCCGAACAGGTGGGCGCAGCCCGTGACGTCCAGCGCCAACCCCCAGGGCGGATCGTCCGCGATCATGGGCGTGAAGCGCCCGAAGTCGATCAGCAGCGCCTTCAGCAGGGCGTCGTCGGCCGCGGCGTCCATTGGGCGGGCGTCCAGTTCGGGCACGCGGGCGCGCGCGTCGGCCAGGGTCGTGCCGGGCCCCAGTCCTTCGGCCAGGGCGCGCGCGTCCGCCGCCGCGACGCGCATGGCGCCGCGATCCTTGTCCACCAGCACGACGGGCGGGCCGGGGACCTCAGGCGGCGCGTCCGGTTTCGCGTCCCGCCGCGCCAGCCGGTCGGTGGCGAGGAAGGGAAACCAGATCGCCATGTGCCGTCGGTTCGACGAACGATCGCCGTTCACGATCCCACTCCATCATCCAGGTTTTTTCCGGCGCTCCCGTCCGGCTGCGCGTCAGTCGGACGCGAAAGGCGGGGCGGCCCGGGGCGCGGGCCTCCCGTTCGTGCGACGGCGCGGCGGCCACCGACCAGCGGGTCTCCGCCGCGCTGGGCCGGGGTTCGGCCGAGGCCCGCACGAACAGGGCCACCCCCCCGCCCCTGTCCGCCGCGAAGCTCAGCCGGCGTCCGGCGGCCAGCGTCAGGGCCGGGGACTCGCCCCAGCCGCTCAGGATCACGGCGTCGGCCGCGCCGCTGGCCAGCGCCTCCTCCCCGGCGGCCAGAAGCTGGGCGGCGTCGCGCACGCGCACCAGAACCAGATCGTCGGGGTCCACCCCCCAGTCCCGCACCCCCAGGCCATAGGGGACCCCCGCCTCGGCCAGCAGACGCCCCTGCGCCACCCACACGGCGCCGCGCCCTCCTCGCCGCGACGCCAGCGCCAGGGCGAAACCGTGGGCGGCCAGCGTCTGGTCCGCCGCCTCGGGAAAGATTTCATGCACGACGCCGGTCCTCAGCCCCCCGCCCAGTCCCGCGTCCAAGTCGGCCAGACCCGTCTGAAACCGCGTGTCCGCCCGCGCGCGCGACCGCCCGCCCGCCGCCCCCAGGCGCACGCGTAGATCGGTCAGGACGGTTTTTACGTTCTCCATTTGTTCTCATACGGACTCCACCGGCGACCGGAGTCAAGCGGAGTCGTCGTCGAGAGGAGGATTGGTGCGGGCGGTCGGGCTCGAACCGACACTCCTTGCGGAACCGGATTTTGAGTCCGGCGCGTCTACCAGTTTCACCACGCCCGCATCGGCCGGTGGGCGGCCCGCGATGCCACGGCGGGCGCGGCGCGTCCAGCCCCGTCCGCCGTCTCGCTCAGGCGGTCGTGGTCCGCGTGTGGGCGTCGGGGTGACCCGCCGAGATGGCGCGCGCGCGCAGCCACATCTCGACCCGCTGCACCACCACCATGCCCGCCGCGAACAGCAGGAAGGCGTCCTGAATCGCCACGGGGCTGACGTGCCAGTCGGCGGCGTGAACCTCCATCCACGGACGCAGGGCCTGGCGCAGCGCCAGGATGGCCACGATCAGGATCAGGCCCAGCGGGCTGGCCTGCGCCTCCAGTCCGCCGTCGGCGCGCCGGGTGATGGTGGTCATCCTGCCCCGCTGCCAGCCGAAGGCCGACCCCAGGCCCAGACCGACCGCCAGGATCAGCCAGTCCAGCGGCGCGAACGGCCGATGCGTCGCGTCGCCCTGGCTCATGCCCCACAGGCCGAGGCCGATCAGCAGCGTGACCAGCAGCGGCGTGATCCACATCAGGTTCACGTTCAGCGGCCGCGGTCTGCGGTTGCGCAGCAGCACCAGCGCCAGGACGATCGGGATCATCACCAGCGGGATCAGGCGTTCAGGCGTCATCGTGCGTTTCCCCCTCGACGATCCGGCATACGCCCCTTTCGCGTCCGCGCGAAGGGTCATCCGGCGCCGGTGACGCCCTCACTCCACCAGCGTGGTCAGGCGGATCTTGACCAGTCGGCCCACGGGCGTGTCCGGCTGCAGGCGCGACTCCTCCAGCGAGTCCACGCTGGCCCGGCCGAAGCCGTAGCCCACGGGGCCCTCCGCCTCGACCTCGCAGTCGTTCAGGATCCCGCGCACCCGCGTGACGCAGGTCACCACCGCCCAGCCGGAAACGTGGTCGCGCGACGCCATCGCCGGGATGTGCACGCGCCCGCGCCGCATCCAGGAGTCGTCGTTCAGCTCCAGAAACTCGGCCTCGTCCCGGTCGCTGGCCAAGGGCTGGCCGCACGCGGTCAGCAGGCCGGCGATCGGCGCCTCTTCGGCGGGCGGCGTCAGGTCGACCGAAGGCGCGTTCTCGCCGAAGCCGAACTGGAACCGGGCCGCCTGCGCCGACGCCATGCCGCGCATCAGATGGGCCGGCCGGTCGGCCACCAGGTAGCGGCCGTCGCCCGAGCGCGTCCAGGTCACCTGCCGCACCCGGCCGTCGTCGAACTTCACGGCGCCTTCGATCTCGGGGACCGCCAGACGCACGCCTTGCAGCAGCAGCTCCAGCGTGCCCGACTGGCAGCGTCCGATCATCGCCACGTCGGCGTCGGGGAAGACCGCATAGGCCAGCCGCACGTCGCCCGCCTGCTGAGCGGTCCAGGTCGGCGCTTGGGCGGCGACGCCGGTCGACGTCAGAACCGCGGCGGCGAAGGTGAGAGCGGCCAGGCGCATCAGACCGCCTCCACCGTCTGCTCGATGGCGCCGAAGATGGAGTGATGCTTCTCGTCCAGCATCTCGATGCGCACCACGTCGCCGGCCTTCAGGAACGGCGTTTCGGGCTTGCCGTGCAGCAGGGTCTCGACCGTGCGCACCTCGGCGATGCAGGAATAGCCCAGGCCGCCCTGGTCCACGGGCTTGCCCGGCCCGCCGTCGGCGTCGCGGTTCGAGACCGTGCCCGAGCCGATGATCGAGCCGGCGCCCAGCGACCGCGTCTTGGCCAGGTGCGCGATCAGCGTGCCGAAGTCGAAGGTCATGTCCACGCCGGCGTCGGCCTGGCCGAACGGCTTGCCGTTCAGCTCCACCGCCAGCGCGCCGTGCAGCTTGCCGTCCTTCCAGCGGTCGCCCAGCGCGTCGGGCGTGACGAAGACGGGCGACAGGGCGCTGGCGGGCTTGGACTGGACGAAGCCGAACCCCTTGGCCAGTTCCGCCGGGATCAGGTTGCGCAAGGACACGTCGTTGACCAGGCCGACCAGCCGGATCGACGCCAGCGCCGTCTCGCGGTCGGATCCCAGCGGCACGTCGCCGGTCACGACCACGACCTCGGCCTCCAGATCGCAGCCCCAGGCCTCGTCCTTCAGCGGGATGGCCTCGCGCGGCCCCAGGAAGCGGTCGGATCCGCCCTGGTACATCAGCGGATCGGTCCAGAAGCTGGCCGGCATCTCGGCGCCGCGCGCCTTCCGCACCAGCTCGACGTGGTTCACATAGGCCGAGCCGTCCGCCCACTGATGGGCGCGGGGCAGGGGCGCCGCGGCGTCCCGCTCGTGGAACCGCCCCCGGGGGGCCGAGCCGTGCTCCAGCATCTCGGCCAGATTGCGCAGTTCGGGTTCGCACCGCTCCCAGTCGTCCAGCGCGGCCTGCAAGGTCGGCGCGATCAGGAAGGCGTCGGTGTACCAGGCCAGGTCTTGCGACACGACCACCAGGCGGCCGTCGCGGCCGTGCTTGAGCGAGGCGAGTTTCATCCCGAATCCTTAGCCCCCGGACGGGCCGGTGGAAACGTCCGCTCTGGCGCCGCCCCTATTTTTTGCGCCGGTCCCAGATCGGGCGGCGCTCCCCGCCATGATCGTCGTGGCCGTGGTCCTCATCAGCGTGTGCGTGATCGTCATGGCCGTGGCCGTGGCCGTCGTCATGGCCGTGACCGTGTCCGTGCCCGTCGTCGTGCGCGCCCGCCGGCCGCCGCGACAGCTGCTCGCGCGCGCCCTTCAGCTCCTTCACGCGGTCGTCCTTGCGTGCCCACCAATCGTGGAAGTCGCGCACGGCGGCGGCCAGGGCCGCGGTCTGGGCCTTGCCGCTCAGCTCCGACGAACCGGCCGCAGGCGGCGCGGGGGCGGGATTCACCGTCACGTTGACGACCTGCGTCTGAACCGACTGCGGCGGCACGGCCCCGGCGCCGGCCGCCTCGGCCTTGGGCGCGGGCCCCTTGCCGTCCAGCGCCGCCTGGATCGCGGCCAGCGGCTTGCTCAATCCGCCGCCCAGCTTCACCACGTCGCCCAGCGACTGGTCGACCAGATCCTTCAGCGCGCGGGATTTTTCGACCAGCCGGTCGCTCTCGGCCGACAACGCCGCCTTCGACGCGGCCAGGATCTTCGCGTGGAGGGCCTTGGCCACGGCGTCGGGATCGTCCTCGCGACGCGCGGTCCCGCGCAGCGTCCACCCCAGGCCGAACACCACCGCCAGCAGCGCCAGGATCAGCAGCAGCATCAGCGGCGGCAGTCCCAGGAACAGCGGATCGCCGACGGGCTGATACCCGCCCGGCGCGCCC
The DNA here is from genome assembly GCA_943371835.1 of Afipia felis. Classification (GTDB taxonomy): domain Bacteria; phylum Pseudomonadota; class Alphaproteobacteria; order Caulobacterales; family Caulobacteraceae; genus Brevundimonas. The sequence continues at coordinate 9,333 of CALRWJ020000023.1, forward strand.
CCGAAGTCCGGCGTGAAGTCCGTCATGCCCGTTCCCCCCGGCTCCCCGCCATCTTGCCCGACCGGCGTTCGGGATCAAGTCGCGGCGCCAAGGGGATGGAGCGGGTGAGGGGAATCGAACCCCTGACATTCAGCTTGGGAAGCTGACGTTCTACCTCTGAACTACACCCGCGCAGTCCGGCGCCGGATCGTTAGCGGGCGGCGCCGGGGCGGGCAAGCGTCGAGACCTCCGCATGCGGCCGCGTGTCGAGAAGCTCGGATATCGTCGCCATAAGCCACGATGCGTCGTCCCGGCCCATCAGCCCGGCGCCGGCGGCCAACAGGATCATGAAGCCGATCATCAGGCCGCCGACAATGAACGAGGGATGGGGAAACAGCGACCACGGCAAGGTGGAGGCCACTCCGAGGCACCAGGCCACCACGAACACTCGCACGAAGAACCCGGGGCCGATCGCGGTTTCCACCCGCGTGCCGACGCCATCCGACGCCAGAGACACCACCAGCACTGGGGTGAAGGAGTTCTGGAAGGCGCGCCGCCGCTTCAATCTGGCCCAGCCCTGACCGGACATCCCGGCCAACCCGCCGTTCACCGGAAGGATGTCGAAGGTGGACTCAATGGCGCCGGCGATGCGTTGGTCGCAGGTCGTTCGGGGAAGGGGCGACCAAAGCGTGCGTTTCCTGAGGAAAAAGAAGTTCAACATGCTCAGTCGAACAGGCCGCCGGTCTCCGGCCGCTTGGTCGGCTCGGTCAGGCCCAGGTGGGCATAGGCTCGGGCGCAGGCCATGCGGCCGCGCGGCGTGCGCTGGATGAATCCCTGCTGCAGCAGATAGGGCTCGATCACGTCCTCGACCGCGTCGCGCGCCTCGGCGATCGCCGCGGCCAGGGTGTCCATGCCGACGGGCCCGCCGCCATAGTTCTCGATCAGCGCCTTCAGGAAGCGGCGGTCCAGGCTGTCCAGCCCCGCCTCGTCCACCTCCAGCCGGGCCAGGGCCCGCGCCGCCTCCAGCCTGCCGACGCTCCTGGCGCCCTCGGCGTCGGCGAAGTCGCGCACCCGGCGCAGCAGGCGCCCGGCCACGCGCGGCGTGCCGCGCGCGCGGGCGGCGATCTCCAGCGCGCCGTCCTCGGTGACCGTCGCGCCCATCTTGCGCGCCGTGCCCATGACCACGCGCGTCAGTTCCTCGGGCGTGTAGAACTCCAGCCTCAGCGGGATGCCGAAGCGGTCGCGCAGCGGCGTGGCCAGCAGCCCCGCCCGCGTCGTCGCCCCCACCAGGGTGAAGGGCGCCAGGTCGATCCGCACCGACCGCGCCGACGGGCCCTCGCCGATGATCAGGTCCAGCACATGGTCCTCCATCGCCGGATACAGGATCTCCTCCACCGCCGGGTTCAGGCGGTGGATCTCGTCGATGAACAGGACGTCGCGCGGCTCCAGATTGGTCAGGATCGCCGCCAGATCGCCCGCCTTGGCCAGGATGGGGCCGGATGTGGCGCGGAAGCCCACGCCCAGCTCGCGCGCCACGATCTGCGCCAGCGTGGTCTTGCCCAGCCCCGGCGGGCCGAACAGCAGCACGTGGTCCAGCGCCTCGCCGCGCGCGCGGGCGGCGTCGATGAAGACCTTCAGATTGCCCTTCGCCTGCTCCTGCCCGACGAACTCCGACAGCGTCTGCGGCCGCAGCGCGCGGTCGTACGCCTCGCCGGCGGCGGGGGCGGCGTCCACCAGCCTGTCCTCAGTCATCGCCGCACTCGATCTCATCCGATCCGTCATCCTCGGGCTTGACCCGAGGATCAAGCCGTCCACGACCTGAGCGCCCGCCCGTCCACGAACAGCTTGCCGCCGCATCTGATCCTCGGGTCAAGCCCGAGGATGACGGAAGGCGGGGCGCCCTCACCGTCCCAACTCCTGCAGCGCCGCGCGGATGACGGCGGACAGATCCGCCTCCTCGCCCAGGCGGATCAGCGCCTGATCGACCGCGCGCCGCGCGTTGACCTCGGCGACGCCCAGGCCCAGCAGGGCGGACACGGCCTCTCCCGTCAGGCTGGGCGCGGGCGGCGCGACCGCCGCGTGCACGCCCGGCGCCGACGGGGTGAACGAGACGTCGCCCAGCGGCTTGCCCTTCAACTCGGTGACGATGCGCAGCGCCAGCTTGGGGCCCACCCCGTTGGCCCGCGCCACCGCCGCCTTGTCCTCGCGCGCCACCGCGGCGGCGAGGTCGCCGGGCGGCAGGACGTCCAGCACGCTGAGCGCCGCTTTCGGCCCCACGCCCTGGATGCCGGTCAGGGTAGTGAAGGCACGACGCTCGGCGCGGTCCAGGAAGCCGTACAGCCGCGGTCCGTTCTCGGCCGACCAGCTGGTCTCGACGTGCAGCGTCGCCTCGTCGCCCGGCGCGGGCAGGCGCTGCAGGGTGCGCGACCCGCAGGCGACGACATAGCCCACGCCGGCGCAGTCCAGGACGCAGTGATCCGCCTCGACCTCGGCCACGACGCCGCGCAGACGGCCGATCATGCCATCCTCCCCGGCGAGCGGAGCGACGCGGGGGAGGGGGACCGCCGCAGGCGGTGGAGAGGGCGAGGGTCACCGCCGGTGTGTGGGATCGCCCCCTCCACCACTTCGTGGTCCCCCTCCCCCGCTGTGCGGGGGAGGATCGGCGCGCGCCGCAGCTGGGCGTGGGTGATGGCGACGGCCAGGGCGTCGGCGGCGTCGGCCGTCACGTCGCCGGCGGCGGGCAGCAGCCGCTTCACCATGAAGGCGATCTGGCTCTTGTCGGCCAGGCCGGCGCCGACCACGGCCTTCTTGATCAGGTTGGGCGCGTATTCCGCCACGCTCAGACCCGCGCGGGCGGGCGCCAGCATCACCGCGGCGCGCGCGTGGCTCAGCTTCAGCGTGGATCCGGGGTTCATGTTGACGAAGACTTCCTCGATCGCCGCCTCGCCGCAGTCATGCGCGGCGCAGACCTCGGCCACCCCGTCCAACAGCGCCAGCAGGCGCACGGACAGGGGCGCCGCCTCGGGCGCCTTGACCACACCGTGCGCGATCCAGCGCAGGCGCGATCCCGTCGCCTCCACCACGCCCCAGCCGGTGCGGCGCAGGCCGGGGTCCAGTCCCAGAATCCGAGTCGCTGCGTTCGTCATTCGTTCCTTTCATGCCGCAGACGACGTTGACGAACAATGACCAAGCGCGCCTGATGCCGACGCAAAACGGGGAGAAGCCTGATGTCCGCCACCAGCGGGGCCGTGGTCGCGGCCATGTCGCAGAAGGCCGAGCGCGAGATCGTGCGGCGTCTTCAGGAACAGGGGGCCGTGGACCGCGTCCGCGCCGCGCCGCTGACGCTGGACCGCCATATCGAGCGGCGCGCGCTGGACCGGATGGTGCGCGGCGGCGCGGTTCGTCAGGCGGGCGACCTCTACTGGTTCGACGCCGAGGGCGCCCAGCGGTTCCGCGACTACCGCCGGCGCAGGATCGCGGTGGTCCTGGGCGTCCTGACGATCATCCTCGCCCTGCTGCTGATCTTCGCCTCGCGGGGCTGAGCGCGTCAGTCGTCGCGCGGGTCCAGGCTGAAGGCGCTCACGGCGGGCGACGCCGCCAGACGCTGGGCCAGCGCGGACAGGTCGGGGTCGGCGACGCGCAGGCGATAACCCGATCGTCGCGTCCTGTCCGCCTCCAGCCCATGGAAGGTGCGCTTCAGCCGGCCGTCCAGACGTCGCAGCTCGGCTTCGATGGTCGAAGGCTCCGCCTCGGCGTCCGACCGCCAGGTGACGCAGACGTCCACCATGGTCCGCGACGGCAGACGTTTGCTGATCAGCCTCAGCGCGACGAGGACCGCCAGCGTCAGCACCGTCGCCGTGCCGCCCAGCACGAACAGACCGGCCCCGAACGCCAGACCGAGCGCGGCCGTGATCCACAGCGACGCCGCCGTCGTCAGCCCATGAATCGAAAAGCCGCTTCGGAAGATCACGCCGGCGCACAGGAAGCCGATGCCGGTCAGCACGCCGTGCGCCATGCGGGTGGGGTCCGACACGATTTCCGCGCCGTCCAGCGGCAGAAAGCGCCAGGCGCCCTGCGTGACCGCCATCTCCATCAGCAGGGCCGACGCCAGACACACCAGCATGTGCGTGCGCAGACCCGCCGCGCGCCCGCGCCATTCCCGCTCCAGTCCGATCAGCCCGCCGGCCAGTATGGCGGCCATCAGCGGCGAGGCGAAATGGGGCAGATCGGCGAAATCCATCCTCCGTCAACGGAGGATTTCAGTTCGAAGTTCCGGCGGCCTCAGCCCCCGTAGGTCTCCCAGTCCGCGTCGGACACGTCCTCGTTGGAATAGACCTGCTGCACGTCGTCCTCGGCGTCCAGCGCGTCCATCAGCTTGACCAGCGTCCCCACGGCCTCGCCGGACAGGGGCACCTCGGACTGGGGCTTCCACACGATGGCGGTGGACTTGGGATCGCCCAGCACCTTGGACATGGCCTCGGCCACCTCGTTCAGGTCCTCGAAGGCGGTCCAGATCACGTGGCCCGGCGCGTCCTCATAGACGTCCGGCTTGACCAGATCGCTCTCGACGTCCTGGGCGCCGGCCTCGATCGCGGCCTCCATGACCGCGTCCTCGGTGCCCGCCTCGGCCGGATAGTGGATCTTGCCGACCCGGTCCCACATGAAGGTGACGCTGCCGGTCTCGCCCAGGGCCCCGCCGTACTTGGCGAAGGCGGCGCGCACGTTGGACGCCGCGCGGTTGCGGTTGTCGGTCAGCACCTCGACCACGAACTGGACGCCGCCCGGACCGCGGCCCTCGTAGCGGATCTCCTCCATGGCGTCGATTTCGCCGCCCGAGGCCTTCTTGATCGCCCGTTCGATGTTGTCCTTGGGCATGGACTCAGCCTTGGCGTTGTTCACCGCCAGGCGCAGGCGCGGGTTCATGGCCGGGTCCGGCATCCCCGACTTGGCCGCCACGGTGATTTCCCGCGACAGGCGGCTGAACAGCTTGGACCGCACCGCGTCGGCGCGCCCCTTGCGGTGCATGATGTTCTTGAACTTGGAATGGCCGGCCATGGGGAAGTCTCTTGGTTGCCCTACCGCTCGCGACGCGGTCGCTCGCTGCTTGAGGGCGGGTTGTGCGCGTGGCGACGGCATCTAGCCGAGCGCGCGGCGGCTGTCACGACGCCGGAACCGCGACGGTTCGCCGGGCATTTGAACGGCGCACGCGCAGGAGAACGCCATGACCGCCCACGACGAGACCTGGATCGAGGACGACGAGGGTCAGGCCGACATCGTCGAGTGGTACGAGGCGCGCCCCGTCACCGTGTCCACCGCCGCCGCCACCGGATCGCTGATCGGCGCCTTCACCCTCGGCGCGCTGGTCGCCGTCGGCGCCCTGGTCGTGCTGGGCCGGATCGACCTCGACTAGGCCTTCAGGCTCTCCAGAAACCCGCGCATTTTTTCGTCCACCGGCACGGGTCGCTTGGTGTCCCGGTCGACGTAGACGTGCACGAAATGGCCTACGGCGGCCGCCTCGTCCTCGTTGTTCCTGAACAGGCCGATCTCGTAGCGGACCGAGCTCGTGCCCACGTGCGCCACGCGCACTCCCGCCTGAATCTCGTCCGGAAACGCCGTCGGCGCGAAGTAGCGGCAGCCCGTTTCCGCCACCAGGCCGATGGTCTTGCCGTGCTGGATGTCCAGCAGACCATTTACCACCAGCAGCCGGTTCACCGCCGTGTCGAACCACGAATAATAGACCACGTTGTTCACGTGGCCGTAGACGTCGTTGTCCATCCACCGCGTGGAGATGGCCTGAAAACGACGATAGTCGCCGCGCTTCGTGCGTTCGATGGTGCCGCTCACTGCGTTCGCTTTCCTTGCCTGTGCCCTACCGCTCGACGCGCGGCGTCTCGCTGCTTGAGGGCGGATCGTTTCCCCGGACGCGTCTGCGCGCGTTCGAAAGGCAGCCTTGGGCTTGACGGACGCGGCGTCAAGCGCGCGCCATGCGACCATGGACATCCGCGCCGCCGTGCTGCGCGCCACCGGCGCCGCCAGACCCTATGCCGACAGCCGCCCGCTGGCGATCGAGACCGTGCGCCTGGACCCGCCCGGGCCCGACGAGGTTCTGGTGGCGATCAAGGCCGCGGGCCTTTGCCACTCCGACCTCAGCGTCATCGACGGCGCCCGACCCCGCCCCCTGCCCATGGCCCTGGGGCACGAGGCCGCGGGCGTGGTCGAGGCGGTCGGCGCGGGCGTCGACGACCTCCGACCCGGCGACCATGTGGTGATGGTCTTCATGCCCTCCTGCCGCCACTGCGCGCCGTGCGAGGCGGGGCGACCCGCCCTGTGCGAACCCGGCGCGGCGGCGAACGGCAAGGGCGAGCTGCTGGCCGGCGGACGCCGCCTGCACGACCACGCGGGCGAGGTTCACCACCACCTGGGCTGCTCGGCCTTCGCGGAGAAGGCCGTGGTCTCGCGCCGCTCGCTGGTGCGCGTGCCCGACGACCTGCCGTTCGAACACGCCGCCCTGTTCGGCTGCGCGGTGCTGACGGGCGTCGGCGCCGTGATGAACACCGCGGCGGTTCGGCCCGGCCAATCCGTGGCGGTGGTCGGTCTGGGCGGCGTCGGCCTGGCCTCGGTCATGGGGGCCCTGGCCGTCGGCGCGTCGCCGGTGGTGGCCGTCGATCTGTCCGAGGACAAGCTGGCGCTGGCCCGGTCCTTCGGCGCGGTTCGGACGGTGAATGCGGCGGACGCCGACGCGGTCGATCAGGTCCGCGCCCTGACCGGCGGGGGCGCCGACGTCGTGCTGGAAATGGCGGGGTCGGCGCGCGCGCTGGACGCCGCCTGGCGCATGACCCGGCGCGGCGGGACCACGGTCACCGCCGGCCTGCCGCCGCCCGACGCGGTCCTGCCGGTCAACGTCGTCCAGCTGGTCGCCGAGGCGCGCACGCTAAAGGGTTCCTACATCGGCGACGCCGACCCCCTGCGCGACGTGCCGCGCTATGTGGAGATGTTCCGCGCGGGCCTCCTTCCGGTCGACCGCCTGCTGACCCGCACCATCGCGCTCGACCAGATCAACGCCGCCTTCGACGACCTGGCCGACGGGCGCACGGTGCGGACGGTGGTCACCTTCTAGGCGTTCAGCCGCCCCTTCGCCTTGTCCCCCGGCACGCAGACCTTGGGGTCCGGCTTGACCTCCTCGTCCCCCAGCGCCTTCAGCACCAGGCGGATGACGTTCAGCCGCGCCGTCTTCTTGTCGTCGGTGATCACGCAGGTCCAGGGCGCCGCGTCCGTGTGCGTCTCGGCCAGCATCCGGTCGCGCGCGGCGGAATAGGCGTCCCACCGCTTCTGCGCCTCGGCGTCCAGCGGCGAGACCTTGAACCGCTTCAGCGGGTTCTCCACCCGCTCCTCCAGACGGCGAGATTGCTCCTCGCGCGAGATGTCCAGCCACAGCTTGATCAGGCGGATCCCGTCCTCGGCCAGCGCGCGCTCGAACCGCGGCGCGTGCTTCAGAAAGGTCGTCGTCTGCTCCGGCGTGCAGAATCCCATCACCGGTTCGACCCCCGCCCGGTTGTACCAGGAGCGGTTGAAGATCGTCGTCTCGCCCGCCGCCGGCAGGTGCGGGACGTAGCGCTGGAAATACCACTGCGTCGTTTCCCGCTCGGTCGGCTTCGGCAGGGCCACGACCCGCGTCTGGCGCGGCGCCATGTATTCGGTCAGGCGCTTGATCGCCCCGTCCTTGCCCGCCGCGTCGCGCCCCTCGAACACGACCAGGGCGCGCCTACCGTCCTGGATCAGGCGATTCTGCAGGTCGACCACCCGCTCCTGCAGGCGTTCCAGCTCGCGGTCGTAATCGTCTTTCTTGCCCATGCGGTCACCGTGCGCCGTCGCGCGCGAAATGTCATGCGCGGGACGCGGCGACCGGGTTAGATGGGGCCATGAGCGATTTCCGCCTTCGCCCCGACCGTCGCGCCCTGCTCGTCGCAGGCGGCGCCCTGGCCCTGCCGTCCGTGGCCCGCGCGGGCGATCCGCGCGCCTATGACGACCAGCTGGACCTGGTCTTTTCCCGCGCCGGCGTGCCTGCGCTGGCCGGCATGATCGTGGGCCGGTCCGGCGCCTCCTGGACGGGGGTCAAGGGCGTCCGACGCCTGGGCTCGACCGAGGCGGCGACCGCGCAGGACGCCTGGCACCTGGGGTCCAACACCAAGGCCATGACCGCCGCCCTGTGGGCCCGCACCGTCCAGGCGGGCAAGGCGCGCTGGGACATGCCCGTGTCGGAGGTCTTTCCCGACGTCACGGTGCACGAGCGGATGGCGGCGGTCACCGTCGACGACCTGCTGCGCCATCGCGGCGGCCTGTCGGACGGGACGCTGCTGACCCGCGAGTGGCTGATGACCGCGCGCGCCGATCCGCGCTCGCTGGCCGAGCAGCGCGCGGCGCTGGCCGCCGCTTCCCTGACCACGGCGCCCGCGGGCCGCCAGGGCGCCTTCGCCTACGGCAACATCAACTACATCGTCGCCGGCGCGGCGCTGGAGCGGCTGCACGGACGCGCGTGGGAAGACCTGATGCGCGACGACCTGTTCGCCCCTCTGGGCATCACCACCGGCGGCTTCGGCGCGCCGACGGGCGTCGCGCCCTGGGGCCACGTGGTCACCCCGACCGGCCCCGTCGCCATCTCGCCCGGGCCCCTGGCCGACAACCCCGCCGCGCTCGGTCCGGCCGGCACCGCGCACATGAGTCTGGGCGACTACGCCCGCTTCCTCTCGGTCTTCATGGACTACGGCAAGGACTGGCTGACGCGGGAGTCTCTCGGCCATCTGACGCAGGCCTACGCCGGGCCGCCCCCCGGTTACGCCTGCGGGTGGGGCGTCGTCTCGCTGCCGTGGGGCGGCCGCAACGGACAGCCCGGAACCGTCCTGACCCACGACGGGTCCAACACCTTCTGGCGCGTCAGCGCCGCCGTCGCCCCCGATCGCGGTCTGGCCGTGGTCACCGCCTGCAACGACGCCGGGCGCGGCGAGGAGGCGACGGGCGAACTGATGATGCGGCTGATCCGCGCCGCGACCGCCTGACCGGCATGAAGCGGGACTTCGCCGACTTCTGGAACCTGCTGTGGGAGGCGACGCTGGGCCTGGCGGCGGCCTTCTTCCTGGCCAACGCCTTCGCCCCGCCGCAGGACCTGCCCTGGAAGCCGCTCGATCTCAGCGCGCCGATCGGTTCGGCCACCCAGGCCCAGGTCGCCGACTTCGAGATCCGCCGCCTGGCCGCGCCCGAAGAATCCCAGGCCGTCACCGACGCCTGCATCCAGCTGCTGCGTGAGGCGGGGGTCCAGGTCGAACGCGCCGAGGATCGGGACGACGGCGGCTTCTGCGTGGTCAAGGGCGCGGTTCGCCTGACGGGCGGCGCCATCACCCCGCTGGCGCCGGGCGGGCTGGTCATGCAGTGCCCCATGGCCGTCCGCTACGTCATCTGGGACCGCCAGGTGCTGCAGCCCGCGGCGCGCGAGACGTTCGGCCAGGCGGTGGCCCGCGTCGACAACATGGGCGCCTATTCGTGCCGCCGCATCTACGGCCAGACCGACGTGAGCGCGCGCCCCAGCGAGCACGCCCGCGCCAACGCCCTGGACGTCGGCGGCGTCACCCTGGCGGACGGACGCAAGGTCACCGTGCTGGCCGACTGGAACGGCGACGGCCCCGCGGGGGCGCAGGGCGCAACCTTCCTGCGGCGGCTGAGACAGGGCGCCTGCCGCGTCTTCTCCACCGTCCTCAGCCCGGAATACAACGAGGCGCACCGCGACCACCTGCACCTCGACGGGGCCGAGCGAGGGCTTTGTTCCTGAACGCCTCTCGCCGGGCGGGCGAATCGGAATCCGGTTGACCGCGCGGAAAACGCGGGAGACAACGTCGGCGCAGTCCGGATTTTCGCGGTGTCCAAAGCCGCGTGCAGCTCCTCCTCGTGAACGAGCCTGTCCAGATGGGCTGACGGGCGCCCCGCCGGGGCGTCTGCCTGGAAAGCGCGTTTACGGAGACGCACGATGGCGACCGGCACGGTCAAATGGTTCAACCCGACCAAGGGTTACGGCTTCATCCAGCCCGATGGCGGCGGCCAGGACGTTTTCGTCCACATCACCGCCGTTCAGAAGGCGGGCCTGATGGGCCTCGATGAGAACGCCAAGGTCGAATACGAGCTGGAATCCCAGCGCGGCAAGACCTCGGCGGTGGACCTCAAGGTCCTCTGATCGGAAGCTGATCTAAGAACCGGCGGGCGCGGGACTTTCGGGTTCCGCGCCCGCTTTCTTTTGGGTCGAACGCTGGGCCAGAACGACGGCACCCAGCACCAGGGCGCCGCCCAGCGCCTGGATCGGCGTCAGCGCCTCGGCGAACAGGACCCAGCCCAGGATCGCCGCCACGACCGGCTGGACCAGGATGATCACCGCCGTGACCGACGCGGGCAGCCGCCCCAGCGCCCAGGCCACGCCTCCCTGACCGACCACGTGCATGACGCCCAGACCCGCCAGCGCGGCCCAGCCGCCCGCCGTCTCCGGCGTCAGATCTTCCCCCAGCGCCGTCGCCACGCCCAGCAGCAGCGGCAGACCCAGCAGCGTCGCCCACAGCGTCACCCGCATGGCGCCCGCCGTCCGCCGCGCCGCCTGCACGGCCAGGAAATAGCCCGCGTACCAGAGCGCGACCGACACGCTGAAGACGTCGCCCAGTATGGGGTTCGATCCCTGCCCGCCGTCCGCGCCCGCCGCCATGGCGAAGGCGCCGATCATGGCCAGCGCCAGCGCCGCCAGGAACAGCCGTCCCGGCCTCTGACCCAGCACGATCCACGAGAAGGCCGTCACGACGACCGGCGTCAGGTTGCACAGCGTCGTGGCGTTGGCGACCGACGTCATCACGATGCCGTAGTGCCAGAAGGCCAGGTCCAGCACGAAGAACAGCCCGGCCAGCGCCATCCATTTCGTCGGCGTTCCCACGCCTCCGCCCCCGGGCCCCGCCGTCACCAGAAACAGCAGGGGCAGGGCGAAGGCGAACCGCCACATCCCCGCCGCGGCGGGCCCGACCTCTCCCAGTCGCACCAGGATGGGCGCCAGTCCCAACACGACGGCGGCGGCCAGCAGCACGATCAGGGCCAGGCGGCGGTCGGCGGGGGAGGCGTCCATGCGACGCCCCTACACCCCGCGTCAGAGGTTCACCACCTCGAACCCGTCCTCGGCCGACAGGCGCGCCGACAGGATGCCTCGATGGCATTTCGCATGGTCGCCGCAGAAGCACAGGATCGCCGTCGGCCGATCCGCCGCCGTCTCTCGCAGCCGCGCGAAGTCCAGCTGGAACGCCGGCTCCTGCATGTGATCGGCATAGATGGCGTGCAGCTCGTCGCGCCGCCCCGCGCGCGCCGCCTCGCGCCCCGCCTTGGGCGTGCCGACGCCGCGCAGGTGGACGTACTCGATCCCCGCTTCGGCCAGCGAACCCGCCAGCACGGTCTTTGAAAAGCCCGCTCGCCGCGACGCCGCCACCGCGCGCACGTCGGCCAGAACCGCGACCCCCGCCGATTTCAGCCGGTCGATCACCTCGGCTTGCGGCTGGCCCTCGTATCCGATGGTGTACAGTTTCATGCTCCCCAGATGGGGCCGGAGGCCGCCATGATCCAGAGAGACGTCCCGACCGACGGCCTGACCCAGCGCGTGCTGGAGGCGGGGCCGGACGACGGGCCCCTGGTACTGCTGATCCACGGCTTCCCGGAGCTGGGCGTCAGCTGGCGCGCCCAGGTCGCGGCGCTGGCCCAGGCCGGCTTCCGCGCCGTCGCGCCCGACATGCGCGGCTATGGCGGAACGCGGGCGGAGGAGGGGTTCACCCTCCTGCATCTGGTCGGCGACATGGTCGATCTGGTCCGCGCGCTTGGGCGCAAGACCTGCGTCGTCGTCGGGCACGACTGGGGCGCGCCGGTCGCGTGGCACTGCGCCCTGATGCGGCCCGACCTGTTCACCGCCGTCGCCGGCCTGTCGGTGCCGTTCCAGCCGCGCCGCCCCAAGGGCCCGCCCACGCCCGCCATGGCCGCGATCTCCAGACGCGCGGGCCTGGGCGACCTCTACATCAGCCGGTTCCAGGCGCCGGATGCGCACCGGGCTTTCGACGCCGACCCCGCGACGGCGCTGCGCAAGATGTTCTTCGCCTACGACGGCGCCACGCCCGACGCGCGCCAGTCGACCGGCTTCCTGCCCGCGGGCGTGGACCTGCTGGACAGCATCGCCGACGACGCGACCCTGCCGCCGTGGATGTCTGCGGAACATTTCGCCGAGTACGTCGACGCCTTTTCCGCCGCCGGCTTCAAGGGGCCGGTCGACTGGTACCGCGCGCTGGACCGCAACTGGGAACTCACCGCCTGGCTGCAGGACAGACGCATCGAGGCCCCCTCCCTGTTCATCGTCGGCGAGCGCGATCCGGTCCGCCACTACGCCGGCGGGCATGAGGCGGGGCTGAAGGACTGGCTGACCGACCTGCGCGGCCAGCACGTCCTGCCCGGCGCCGGGCACTGGCTGCAGCAGGAGCGGCCCGAGCAGGTGAACCGCCTGCTGCTGGACTTCCTACAGTCCCTGTGACGCTTCGGCCGTGATCTCCAGGCTGCGGATGCGCGCCTCGACGTCGAAGATCATGCCGGTGGTCATCACCTCGTCCACGCCGGTCAAGTCGATGAACTCGCGCAGACGCTTGCGCACGCGCTCCGGCCCGCCGATCGCGGCGTGCGCCAGGCGCGAGTCCACCGCCGCCAGCTGCTCGGGCGTCAGGTGGGCGGTCACGTCGTCGACCGGCGGCTTCAGCCGCCCCGGCCTACCCGTCACGACGGCGGCGAAGGCCAGCTGCATCGAGGTGGACAGCCGTCGCGCCGCCTCGTCCGTATCGGCGGCGAAGACGTTGATCGCGGCCATCGCGTGGGGCGCGTTCGACCACTTCGACGGCCGGAACCCCTGGCGATAGGTGCGCAGCGCCGGCAGCAGCAGCTCGGGCGCGAAATGGCTGGCGAAGGCGAACGGCAGGCCCAGATGCGCCGCCAGCTCGGCCGAGAAAAGGCTGGACCCCAGCAGCCACACCGGCACCTTCGACCCCGCGCCGGGCCACGCCGTCACCGCCTGTCCGGGAGCGGGCTCGTCCAGAAAGGCCAGCAGCTCCACCACGTCGCGCGGAAACTGGTCGGCGGAATCGAAATAGCGGCGCAGCGCGCGCGCCGTCGCCCCGTCGGTCCCCGGCGCCCGGCCCAGCCCCAGGTCGATCCGACCGGGATGCAACGCCTCCAGCGTGCCGAACTGCTCGGCCACCATCAGCGGCGCATGGTTGGGCAGCATGACCCCGCCCGAACCGACGCGGATCCTGTCGGTGCTCGCCGCCACGTGCGCCAGGGCCACCGCCGTCGCCGCCGAGGCGATGCCGGGCATGTTGTGATGCTCAGCCAGCCAGAACCGCGTGAAGCCCAGCCGGTCGGCGGCCTGGGCATAGCGCGTCGTTTCCAGCAGGCCGCGCCGCGCGTCGCCGCCTTCGACGATGGGCGAAAGATCGAGAACCGAGAATGCCGTCATCCGCATCAGATCGTGATGCGGATCGGGCGTTCAAGGGCACCCCTCACACCGGATGAGTCGGGTCCGGCTTCACCTCGGGCGCCGGCTCGGGCGTCGACGGCACGTCGGGCAGGGGGATGAACTCGTGATCGTCTTCGGTCGGCAGGGCCATGCGCCCGGCCTTCCAGTCGGCCTTGGCCTGGTCGATCCGCTCCTGCTTCGAGTGGACGAAATTCCACCAGATGTGACGCGGCCCCACGCTCTCGCCGCCCAGCACCATGACGGTCGAGGGGCGCACGGCGCGCACGGTCGGCTCGGCGTGCGGTTCCAGGATCACCATCTGGCCCTCGCCGAAGGTGCGGTCGCCGACCTCGATCTCGCCCCTGGCCACATACAGCGCGCGCTCGCTCATACCGCCCGCGCCCTTGCCGGGCGGCGGCGCGGTGCGAACGTCGGCGTCCATCTCCCAGTGCACGTAAAACAGCGGCGACGGCGTCGGCGCCGCGGCCCTGGCGCCATAGGCCTCGCCCGCCACCAGCCGCGCGAACAGGCCCTGGTTCGAATAGGTCGGCTGGTCGCCCTCGCCATGATGATGAAAGGCGGGCGCCGTCTCTTCCAGATGCTCCGGCAGGGCGATCCACGCCTGCATGCCGTGCATCGGCCCGCCGGTGCTCCGCTTCAGTGGATCGGTGCGTTCGGAATGGACGATGCCGCTGCCGGCCGTCATCCAGTTCACCTCCCCGGGGCGGATGGCCTGGGTCGCGCCGGTGTTGTCCCGGTGCATGATCTCGCCTTCGAACAGATAGGTCAGGGTCGAAAGCCCGATGTGCGGGTGCGGCCGGACGTTGATGGCCTCGCTGCCCGGCGCGAACTCCGCCGGTCCCATCTGGTCCAGGAAGATGAAGGGCCCGACCATCTGGCGCGCGTGAAACGGCAGGATGCGCCCCACCTCGAACCCGCCCAGATCCTTCCTCCGGGCCTGGATCACCATCTCGATCATGTCGAAGCCCCCTTCGCTGGAACCGTAACCGAAACTATTGCACGTGCGGCGTCACGATGCCCAGCGGCAGGGTGGTCACGTTCTTCACCCCGCGCGTGACGATGTGGCTTTCGCAGTCCGAGACGATGCCCAAGGCCAGCAGCTTCTCCCTCAGGAACTTGTCGAAGGCGTGCATGTCGCTGGTGACGATCCGCAGCACGTAATCCTCGCGCCCGGTGATGGTGGCGCACTGCACCACCTCGGGCCAGCCCGCCACGGCGGCCTCGAACCGCTCCAGATTCTCCGTGGACGGCAGGTTCAGCTTGACGATGGCGTAGACCTCGAAGTCCAGACCCAGCTGAGCGGCGTCCAGCAATGTGACCCGCTTCAGGATCAGCCCCTGATCCTCCAGCCGCTTGATCCGCCGCCAGCAGGGCGAGGCGGACAGGCCGACCCGATCGGCCACCTCCGCGACCGACAGGCCCGCGTCGTGTTGCAGGATGTCGAGGATGCGGGCGTCGATGGCGTCGAGGTCTTCCGCCAAGGTCTTTCTCCGAACGATGATTCAGCGCAATGAAATCGCGTCAAAAGCCGATATGCAAGTCGGATTTGAGCGAGCCTTCCCGCGCGCCCTCGTGCTAATGCACCATCGAGGAAACGCGGTCGGATCAACCGAACGGGATCGACGATGAAGAAGCCAAATGCGGGCCAAAACTCCTTGGCGCTCAGCCTGCGCGTGCCCGAACCCTCGGGCCGGCCCGGCGACGCCCCGGACTTCAGCCACATCAAGCTGGACGCGCCCGGCGCGGTGGACCGTCCGGCGGTGTCGACCGCTCCGTTCGACATGCGCGACCACGCCTTCAGGCTGGTCCGCGTGCTGGACGATCAGGGCCGCGCCGTCGGCCCGTGGGACCCGAAGCTGGACCCGGAGACCCTGCGCCGCGGTCTGAAGGCCATGATCCTGACCCGCGCCTTCGACGACCGGATGCATCGCGCCCACCGCCAGGGCAAGACCAGCTTCTACATGAAGTGCACGGGCGAGGAGGCCATCGCGGTCGCCCAGGGCATGATTCTGTCGCGCGAGGACATGGGCTTCCCGACCTATCGCCAGCAGGGCCTGCTGATCGCGCGCGGCTATCCGCTCGTCGAGATGATGAACCAGATCTATTCGAACGCGGCGGACCCGATCAAAGGGCGCCAGCTGCCGATCATGTACTCGTCCAAGGAGTACGGCTTCTTCACGATCTCGGGCAATCTGGGCACCCAGGTGCCGCAGGCCGTCGGCTGGGCCATGGCCAGCGCCTACAAGGGCGACGACAAGATCGCGATCGCCTGGATCGGCGACGGCGCCACGGCGGAAGGCGACTTCCACAACGCCCTGACGTTCGCCGCCGTCTATCGCGCGCCGGTCATCCTGAACGTCGTCAACAACCAGTGGGCCATCTCGTCCTTCATGGGAATCGCGGGCGGTCTTGAGACCACCTTCGCGTCCAAGGCCATCGGCTATGGCCTGCCGGCGCTGCGGGTCGACGGCAACGACTTCCTGGCCGTCTGGGCCGCGACCCAGTGGGCCGAGGAACGTGCGCGGACGAACCAGGGCGCGACGGTGATCGAGCTGTTCACCTATCGCGGCGCCCCGCACTCCACCTCGGACGACCCCAGCCGCTATCGCCCCGGCGACGAGCATGAGAAGTGGCCGCTGGGCGATCCGGTCGAGCGCCTGAAGCAGCATCTGATCCAGCTCGGCGAATGGTCCGACGCGCAGCAGGAAGAGGCCGAGAAGGACGCCGTCGAACAGGTCCGCGCCGCCGGCAAGGAGTCCGAGGCCATCGGCACGCTCGGCCAGTCGCGCCCCAGCGTGAAGACGATGTTCGAGGAGGTCTACGCCACCGAGGACTGGCGCATCACCGAGCAACGGCGCGAAGTGGGGGTCTGATGTCTCTCTCGTTCCGCTCATCCCCGCGAACGCGGGGACCCAGTGCTGTGGGCGATCGGTTCGACCGAGCGCGCGCCGGCCTCAATCCCATGCAGACTGCCCCCCGAAAGAACTGGGTCCCCGCTTCCGCGGGCATGAGCGGTGAGTTTTGATGACTGAGCAGGTTTTCACCGAAGCCGACCGCACCGACGGCGTCGAGCCCGACATGGTCGATCAGAAGAACGCCCCCGCCTCGACCGCGCCGCAGTCGGGCGTGCAGTCCCAAGTCGCGCCCATGAACATGATCCAGGCGCTGAACTCCGCCCTGGACGTGAAGATGTCCGAAGACCCCGACGTGCTCTCGTTCGGCGAAGACGCGGGCTATTTCGGCGGCGTCTTCCGCGTCACCGATCACCTGCAGAAGAAGCACGGCCTGACCCGCAGCTTCGACGCCCCGATCAGCGAATGCGGCATCGTCGCCGCCGCCATCGGCATGGGCGCCTACGGCCTGCGCCCGGTCGTGGAGATCCAGTTCGCCGACTACATCTACCCGGCCTACGACCAGATCGTGTCTGAGGCGGCCAAGATGCGCTACCGCTCGGGCGGCCAGTTCACCTCGCCGATCACGATCCGCAGCCCCTACGGCGGCGGCATCTTCGGCGGCCAGACGCACAGCCAGTCTCCGGAATCGCTCTTCACCCACATCGCGGGTCTGAAGGTCGTCATTCCCTCCAACCCCTATGACGCCAAGGGGCTGCTGACCGCCGCGATCGAGGACGACGACCCGGTCGTCTTCTTCGAACCCAAGCGCCTCTACAACGGCCCCTTCGACGGCTGGCACGAGAAGCCCGTGTCGCCGTGGCGCGAGCAGGAATTGGCCCAGGTCCCGACCGGCAAACACGTCGAGCCGATCGGCAAGGCGCGCGTGATGAAGGAAGGCGGCGACGTCACCATCCTGGCGTACGGCACCATGGTGTGGGTGTCGCTGGCGGGCGCCGAGCATGCGGGCGTGGACGCCGAGGTCATCGACCTGCGCACGCTGGTGCCGCTCGACATCGAAACCATCGAGGCCTCGGTGAAGAAGACCGGCCGCTGCGTCATCGTGCACGAGGCGCCGAAAACGTCCGGCTTCGGCGCCGAGCTGTCGGCCCTGGTGCAGGAGCGCTGCTTCCACTGGCTGGAGGCGCCGATCGCGCGCGTCACCGGCTGGGACACGCCCTATCCCCACGCCTTCGAGTGGGAGTACTTCCCCGGCCCGCAACGCGTGGCCGACGCCCTGAAAGTCACGATGAGCGGGGGCCGCTGATGGGTCGTTTCGTCTTCAAGCTGCCCGACGTGGGCGAAGGCACCGCCGAGGCCGAACTGGTCGGCTGGCACGTCAAGGTCGGCGACGTGGTCGCCGAGGACCAGATCGTCGCCGACGTCATGACCGACAAGGCCACCGTCGAAATCACCGCCCCGGTCTCCGGCACCGTCACCGCCATCCACGGCGAGCCCGGCCAGATGATCCCCGTGCGCGGCCCGCTGGTCGAGTTCGAGGTCGAGGGCGCGGGGAACGCCGCCGCCGAGGCTCCCCTTCCCCTCGAGGGGGAAGGGGTTGGGGGAAGGGGTGGAAACTCCGCTGCCGACAATGGGTCGCGGGGGGCTTCGGCGTCGTCCCGCCAACCCGCCACGCAAACCGCCTCCACCCCCACCCAACCCTCCCCCCTCGAGGGGGAGGGCTCCGCCTCGGACGCCAACTACGTCTTCAAGCTCCCTGACGTCGGCGAAGGCACGGCCGAGGCCGAGCTGGTCGCCTGGCACGTGAAGGTCGGCGACGTGGTGTCGGAGGACCAGATCCTGGCCGACGTCATGACCGACAAGGCCACCGTGGAGATCACCTCGCCCGTCTCCGGCGTCGTCGTCGCCACGCACGGCGAGGCTGGCCAGCAGGTCGCCGTCGGCGGACCGCTGGTGTCGTTCAAAGTCGAAGGCAAGGGGAACGTTTCGACTCCCCTCTCCCTCGCGGGGAGAGGGGTGGACGAACGATCGCCGGAGGCGGTCGGAGGACGGGGTGAGGGTGGAGCCGCGACGTCGGCCGCTTCGGCCCCGAAGACTCCGCCCGCGGCTCCCGTGTCCGTCCGTCAACAACCTGCCGCCACCCCCACCCAACCCTCCCCCCTCGAGGGGGAGGGCTCACGCAAGTTGTCGGAGAGAGGCCAGCGCCCGCTCGCCTCGCCCGCCGTGCGCGCCCGCGCCCGCGATCTGGGGATCGAGCTGCAGTACGTCCCCGGCTCCGGCCCCGCCGGCCGCATCGAGCACGGCGATCTGGACGCCTACGTCGCCTCCGGCGGACGCGGGTCGTCCGTGTCCGGAGGATCGCCCGGCTCGATCTATGCGAAGGCCGAAGGCACGACCGAGACCCGCATCATCGGCCTGCGCCGCAAGATCGCGGAGAAGATGGCCGAGAGCGTTCGGCGCATCCCGCACATCACCTATGTCGAGGAGATCGACGTCACGGCGCTGGAGGAGCTGCGCGCTCATCTGAACGCCCAGGCGAAGACGACCGGCAAGGCGAAGCTGAACGTCCTGCCCTTCATCGCCCGCGCCATCGTCGTGGCCCTGCGCGACCAGCCGACCATCAACAGCTGGTACGACGACGAGGCGGGCGTCCTGACCACCCACAATGCGGTTCACCTGGGCATCGCCGCCCAAACGCCGAACGGTCTGATGGTGCCGGTCGTCCGCCACGCCGAGGCGCGCGACCCCTACGACACCGCCGAGGAGATCGCCCGCGTCTCCGGCGCCGCCAAGTCCGGCAAGGCCAGCCGCGAGGAACTGTCCGGCTCGACCATCACCATCACCTCGCTGGGCACGCTGGGCGGCGTCGTGCACACGCCGATCATCAACCACCCCGAGGTCGCCATCGTCGGCCCCAACAAGATTCAGGAACGGGTCGTGGTCCGCGACGGACAGATGGTCGTGCGCAAGATGATGAACCTGTCCTCCAGCTTCGATCACCGCATCGTCGACGGCCACGACGCGGCGGTCTTCGTCCAGCGGATCAAGGGCCTGCTGGAGCATCCCGCGACGCAGTGGATGGGGTGACCCGTGGGCGAGATCGAACGAGCCGCGCTGGAGTACAAGGTCGTTCAGCGTCTTTCGCGCCTACTCGAAGCCTCGAAGGGGGCGAGATACTCAACCACGGAAGCGCTCTCGCATTTCACGTCCATCCTGGCGTGGGTAGTGCAGCGCGTGAACGCTAGAGAGGATGGTCCCGCCGCCCTTAAAGAGCGTTGGGAAAGACAAAATGCCGGGGAGCAGCCGTGGGAAATCCCAGCCCCGCTCGGAGCCGGAAAGTTGCTGCCAGCCCTGACAGCCCTGAGAAACGCATCGTCTCATGCGGGCTCCCAATCGAGCGAGCCGATTAACCGAGACGGCCTGTTGATTGGCTATCGGCTAGGGGATGCGAGACAGGGCCAGCCCGCCTGGTCCATCGATCTCACGGAAGATCAACTCAGAAGCATCGGGTTGCGTGCGGCCCAAGAATTTGTCGAAGCGCTGCGACCAGCAGGACTCCAATGACCCAGACCCTCACCCCC
Source organism: Afipia felis (assembly GCA_943371835.1). Classification (GTDB taxonomy): domain Bacteria; phylum Pseudomonadota; class Alphaproteobacteria; order Caulobacterales; family Caulobacteraceae; genus Brevundimonas. Next base: position 29,318 of record CALRWJ020000023.1, read on the forward strand.
AAAGTCCTGATCATCGGCGCCGGCACCGGTGGCTACGTCGCGGGCATCCGCTGCGGCCAGCTGGGGCTGGACACCGTGCTGGTGGACGGCGGCGACGGGCTGGGCGGGACTTGCCTGAACGTCGGCTGCATCCCCTCCAAGGCCATCATCCACGCGGCCAACAAATTCGAGACGGTGGCCAAGGCCGCCGACGGCGGCACCCTGGGCATCACGGCGTCGAAGCCCGCGATCGACCTGAAGGCCACGGTCGCCTGGAAGGACGGCATCGTCAAAAAACTGAACGGCGGCGTCGCGGCGTTGCTGAAGAAGGCGAAGGTGAAGGTGGTGAGGGGCTGGGCGACGTTCAGCGACGCCAAGACCTGCACGGTGAAGACCGCCGAGGGCGACGTCGTGATCACCGCCGAGCACGTCATCCTGGCCACGGGGTCCGAGCCTGTCGAGCTGCCCTTCCTGCCTTTCGGCGGCGACGTGATTTCGTCGACCGAGGCCCTGTCGCTGGACAAGGTGCCGGACAGGCTGGTCGTCGTCGGCGGCGGCTACATCGGGCTGGAGCTGGGCATCGCCTATCGCAAGCTGGGCGCCGAGGTGACGGTGGTCGAAATGGCCGACCGCATCCTGCCGCTCTACGACAAGGCCCTGACCGATCCCGTCGCCAAGTGGATGGAGAAGCACGGCGTCACCCTGATGCTGGGCGCGAAGGCCGGGTCGTTCGAGAAGGGCGCCCTGAACGTCACCGACAAGGACGGGAATGCGGTCAGGCTGGAGGCCGACAAGGTCCTGGTCACCGTCGGCCGCCGCCCGCGCACCAAGGGCTGGGGCCTGGAGAACATGGGCGTGGCCATGGACGGCCCGTTCGTGAAGATCGACGACCGCTGCGCCACCTCCATGAAGAACGTCTGGGCCGTCGGCGACCTGACCGGCGAACCCATGCTGGCGCACAAGGGCTCGGCCCAAGGCGAAGTCGTGGCCGAGATCATCGCCGGCCATGACCGCCGGTTTGACCCCGTCACCATCGCGGCCGTCTGCTTCACCGAGCCCGAGATCGTCTCCGCCGGTCTGGGCCCGCAGGACGTGGCCGGCCGCGACGACGTCATCCAGGCGGTCTTCCCCCTGTCGGCCATCGGCCGGGCGCTCGCCATCGAGGCGGGTGAGGACGGCGGCTTCGTGCGCGTCATCGCGTCCAGGACCGACCACCGCCTGCTCGGCGTCCAGGCCGTCGGCCAGCACGTGTCCGAGATGTCCAACAGCTTCGCCCAGATGCTGGAGATGGGCGCGGTTCTGGAAGACGTCGCCGGCGTCATCCACGTGCACCCCACGCTGGGCGAGGCCTTCCACGAGGCGTCGCTCCGCGCTCTGGGTCACGCGATCCATATCTGACCGCATCTGCCTTCTCCCCTGCGGGAGAAGGGTCCGCAGTCACGCCGCCCGCGCGATCTCCGCGTGGCTCCCCACGGGCTCGAACGTGGCGCGCAGGGTGAAGGTCGAGCCTTGTCCGGGCACGCTCTGAACCTGAATGTCGCCGCCCATCATGCCCGCCAGCCGCTGGCAGATGCTGAGGCCCAGCCCCGTCCCGCCGAACCGGCGCGTCGACGAATCGTCGACTTGGCTGAACGGCTGGAACAGCCGCGTCACATCCTCCGGCGCGATGCCGATGCCCGTGTCCGTGATCGCCACCGTCACGGCGCAGCAGCCGTCGTCCAGCACCCGTCCGTGCACGTCCAGCGTCACGGCCCCGACCTGGGTGAACTTGACCGCATTGCCCAGCAGGTTGTGCGCCACCTGACCCAGCCTCAGCGCGTCCATGCGCAGGGCGACGGGCCAGTCGCCGGTCAGGCGCGCCTCGAACCCCACGCCCTTGGCCTCGGCCTGGGCCGCGAACGGTCCCGTCAGGCGCGCCAGCAGGCCGTCGGTCGGCACGTCGGCCAGCGCCAGGTCCATCTTGCCCGCCTCGATCTTGGTGATGTCCAGGATGTCGTTCAGCAGCATCATCAGGCTCTGGCCCGAGGTGCGGATCACCTCCACCATCTCGGCCTGCCGCTCCGTCGGTCCCGTCATGGCCAGCAGCTCCGTGGCGCCCAACACGCCGTTCATCGGCGTGCGCAACTCGTGCGAGATCACGCCTAGGAAGTTCGATTTGGCGGCGTTGGCGGCGTCGGCGCGGTCGCGCTCCTGCGCCAGCCGCTCGATGAGGCGCGCCTGCTCGCCGTTCACGGCCTCCAACTGGGCGTCCTTCATCTGCGTCACGATGACCTTGATCATCAGCGACAGCCCGACCACGGGCAGCAGACCGGCCATCGCCCAGAACGTCGGCCCGCCCCACATCTCCCAGAACATCACCGCCAGCACGATCGAATAGGGCGACGACACGATCAGCGCCTCACGCGGCGCGGCGCGCATCTGGGTGAACACCAGCACATAGCCCGCGATCAGCAGCGCCACCGCCACCAGGACGCCGTTGGACCCGCCCGCCTCGACCGCCAGCAGAGGCGCCGCGGCCCAGGCCACGCAGGACGCGGTCGCCACGCTCAGCCGCGCAGCGTCGGCCTTCCGCCCGCTCACGCCCCTCACCCGGCGATCCACGATCCCGCGCACGACGCCCAGCGCCGTCGTGGCCGCGAACCAGATCACCACCGCCGCCCACGACACGCAGGTCGCCAGCGCCAGCGCCCAGCTGCCGATGATCCAGTATCTCAGCTGACCGGCGGCGATCAGACGGTGCAGCGCTGGCGGGGCGGCGCGGACGGACGGTGCAGTCTCGGTCATGGTCGCCTCCTGGTGCGCCAGTTTCCCGCAAGCGATGCTAACCCTCTATTAAGGCGAGCGATTTTTTCGAGGCCGCGCGCTGTTCTCAAGCGCCCCACCGCGCCGTCTGTTCGTTCGGCCGTTTCGCGCGCATGGTGCGGGCGCGCCGGGGAGGGCGCGAACCATGAGTACCATCACACGAGGCGTCGCGGCGATCACCGCGGCGGCGCTGGCCCTGTCGGCCTGTTCCACTCTTCCGCGCGCTTGGACCCCCGTCATGTCGACGGCGCCCCAGGACGCGGCCGCCTTCGAGGCCGCCTTCGCCCAGTGCTCAGACGACGTGCGCGCGGGGCGCACCGAAAACTTCCGCGAGGGACGAGGCGGGGCCGTCGGCGGCGGGGCGGCGGCGGGCGCGGTCGCCGGGGTCGTCGTGGCCAGCTCGGCGGCGTCGGGCGCGGGCATGCTCGGCGGCATCGTCGCCGGGGCCGGCCTGGTCACGGGCGCGGTCCTCGTCGCCCCGATCGCCATCATCGGCATCAGCGCCGCCCGCCGCGCGCACAACGAGCGCGTCGTGCGCGACGCCATGACCCGCTGCCTGGCCGAGGAGGGCTACGTCGTCGACGACTGGCGCCTGTCGCGCCCCGAGGACACGGGCCCGCGCTCGCCCACCGCTCGCCCGCCCGACGCGGCGGTGACCGTCGCCCCGGCGTGATCGCCGCATTACGCAGGTTTCACCCACCTTACGCCGCTTTCACTTGAGCGGCGGCGGCGGCGGACCCATCGTGGGGCCATCAACCTCCGGAGCCTTCCATGCGCCTGCCGATCGCCTTCGCCGCCCTCGCCCTTCCGGTCATGGCCGCCGCCGTCCTGACCGCCGGCGCCGCCTCGGCGCAGGACGCCTCCACCGACGGCGAATATCGCGCCGCCCTGACCCGCATGCTGGTCCAGACGGCCCAGGGCGAATGCCCCGCCGACGTCATGGCGGACGGCCTGCTGGAGGCCTGCAACAGCCAGATCGATCAGATGGCGCCCGCGCTGGCCCAGCTGGGCGGCATCGCCTCGATGAAGCTGATCGCCGTCGAGGGCGAAGGCGCGGATCGCATCGAACGCTACGAGGTCACCTATGACGCCGGCCCGACGCTGATCTGGTTCATCGGCACGCGCGGCGCCGACGGCCGCTTCGCCTCCGCCGGGACCAGCCGCTGATGCGCGCCCCGTTGATCGCCGCCGCCTTCGCCGTCGCCATGCTGACGGCCGGCGCCGCCGCGGCCCAGAGCCAGGACCAGGCGACTGCGGGCCAGTACCGCGCCGATCTGGTCAAGGTCATGGACGGCCTGGCGATCGGCGAGTGTCCCGAGGACGTGATGAAGGGCGAGCTGCTTACGGCCTGCGAGGAGCAGATGACCTCCGTCACCGACGCCCTGGCCATGCTGGGCCAGCCGTCCGAGATCAGCTTCGTCCGCAGCGAGGGCGAGGGCACGGAAATGATCGAGATCTACCAGGCCTCCTACCCCATGGGCGTGACGCTGACCTGGGGCATCGGCGGGGTCGAGGACGGTCGCTACACCAAGATGTACGTCACCAGCGACTGACGACCGTCCCCGTCTTCGTCAGGCGGCCTCGCGGTCGCCCCGCAGGGCTTCGGCGTTGATCGCGGCGTCGGCGATGGTCGTCAGGTCCTCGTCGGTCTGGGACTCCTCCTGCAGCGTCTCGTCCAGCAGCTGCACCGCTTCGTCCAGGCCCAGCACCGTCGCCCAACGCTTCAGCGTCCCGTAGCGCGTGATCTCATAGTGCTCGACGGCCTGAGCCGCGGCCAGCAGGCCGGCGTCCAGCGCAGGCGTGTCCTTGTATTCCTCTGCGATCTCGTCGCCCTCGGCCAGGATGCCTTCGATGGCGTCGCAGGTCTTGCCGCGCGGGGCCTTGCCGATGATTTCGAAGACGCGTTGCAGCCGCTCGATCTGGCCTTCGGTCTGCTCGCGGTGCTTCTCGAACGCCGCCTTCAGCTCGGGCGCCTGCGCCGCACGCGCCATCTTGGGCAGGGACTTCAGGATCTTGCGCTCGGCATAATAGATGTCCTTGAGCGTGTCGTGGAACAGGGTGTCCAGGGTCTTGTCGGCCATGGGAGCCTCCGGTTGTCGTGGACCCCCGTAAGCCGCCGCACATCGGAGGGTTCCTATGTCGGGGAGGCGACTCCCGACTGGTCGTGGACCGCATCCAGGCGGGGTTTCAGCGTGCGCCAACATTCGCACGCGGCGGCCTCCAGCCCCGGGCGGTCGATGATCCGGATGACGCCTCGACTGTAGGCGATGACCTTGCGCCGCCGCAGCTGGGACGCCGCCTCGCTGACCGTCGAGCGCCGCGCGCCGATCAGACGGGCCAGTTCTTCCTGACGGAAGACCAACGTGTCGTGCGGCGAGAGGTCCCGCGCGGTCAGTATCCAGCGCGCGATGCGGTCCGGGACGGGGTGCAGGGCGTTGCACGCCGCGGTCTGGGCCGCCTGCGCCTGGTAAAGGTCGGTCAGGGTCAGCAGGCGCGCCATCAGCCTCGGACGCTGTGTGGCCAAAGCGCGAAGCGGGGCGACGGCGACGACCCAGGCCTCGCCGCTGGCGCGGCACACGATTTCCCACGCACACGGACGATCCGCCATGAAGGGAGCCAGGCCCGTCAGCCCCTCATTGCCGATCACGGCCGTCTCGATCGCTCCGCCGTCGGCGAAGCGCACGACGTTGGCGAATTGCGAGTCGATGGGAAAGTGCACCTCGGTCAGCGGCGCGCCCTGCGCCGCCACGGTCTGCTCGGACGTCACCGACACCCGCCGCAGAAGCGGCTTCAGCGCCGCCGCTTCCTCCGGCTCCAGGGCGGCGACGAACCTGTTCTCTGGCGCTTGGGGCATGACGCCCCAAACGGCCTGCGGCCCCGCTTGTTCCTATGTCGGACGGCGGGCACAAAACCGGAACATCGGATGCTAGAACCCGGTTCGACGGGGACTTCGCATGCCGACCTACTTCTGTTTCATAGAGCGCGACGTACTGGGAACGCCGCACATGGAGCCGCTGACCGCCGAAACCGACGCCGAGGCCATGGCGCAGGCCGAGGCTTTGCTGCGCACCCACGCCAGCGGCATCGCCGCGCACGTCATCGTCGACGACGCGCGCATCGGCACCGTCCGCGTCGAACGATCGCGGGACGCCTGAGTCAGCCGCGTTTCAGGTCCGGCGGCGTCGCCTCCTCGGTCAGGATGCGGATGGCCTCCTCGACCGACACCACCTCCTGCGCCTGGCTGCCCAGGCGGCGCAGCGCGACCTCGCCCTTTTCCGCCTCGGACCGGCCGACCACGGCGATGACCGGCACCTTGGCGACCGAATGCTCCCGCACCTTGTAGCCGACCTTCTCGTTGCGCACGTCCGTCTCGACGCGCAGCCCGGCCGCGCGGAACTTCGCGGCGACTTCCTCCGCATACGGATCGGCGTCGGAGGTGATGGTCGCCACCACCGCCTGCACCGGGGCCAGCCACAGCGGGAAGGCCCCGGCGTAGTTCTCGATCATGATGCCGATGAACCGCTCGAACGACCCCAGGATCGCGCGGTGCAGCATGACCGGCCGATGCTTCTGGCCGTCCTCGCCGACGTATTCGGCGCCCAGCCGCTCGGGCAGCACATAGTCCAGCTGGATCGTGCCGCAGGTCCACTCCCGCCCGATGGCGTCCTTGACGATGAAGTCCAGCTTTGGCGCGTAGAAGGCGCCGTCGCCTTCGGTGATCACCGGCTCGGTCCCCGCCGCCCGCGCCGCCTCGGCCATCAGGGACTCGGCCCTGTCCCAGAACTCGTCCGAGCCCGCCCGCGTCTCCGGGCGGGTGCCCAGCGAAATGTAGGCCGTTTCCATGCCCAGGTCGGCGTGCACGCTGCGCGCCAGTTCGATGAAGGCCGCCGTCTCGTCGACGATCTGATCTTCGCGGCAGAAGATGTGGGCGTCGTCCTGGACGAAACCGCGCACGCGCATCAGGCCGTGCAGCGAGCCCGACGGCTCATAGCGGTGGCAGGCCCCGAACTCGGCCATCCGCAGCGGCAGTTCGCGATACGACCGCTGGCCCTGGTCGAAGATCTGCACGTGGCCCGGACAGTTCATGGGCTTGAGCGACAGCTCCTCGCCCTCGACCGTCTCGCAGACGAACATGTTGGGGCGGTACTTCTCCCAGTGGCCGGACGCCTCCCAGAACTTCCGGTCCAGCACCTGGGGCGTCTTGACCTCGACGTATCCCGCGGCGTCCAGCCGGCGCCGCATGTAGGCCTCGATCACCCGCCACAGCACCCAGCCCTTGGGGTGCCAGAAGACCATGCCACGGCCTTCCTCCTGCATATGGAACAGGTTCATCGCCCGGCCCAGCTTGCGGTGGTCGCGCTTCTCCGCCTCCTCGATCCGCGCCAGATGCGCGTCCAGGTCCTCCTTGGTCGCCCAGGCGGTGCCGTAGATGCGCTGCAGCTGCTCGCGCTTGCTGTCGCCCCGCCAGTAGGCGCCGGCCAGCTTGGTCAGCTTGAACGCCTTGCCGACGTGCCGCGTCGAGGGGAAGTGCGGGCCCCGGCACAGGTCGATCCAGTCGCCCTGCTTGTAGAGGGTGATCGTCTGATCCTCGGGCAGGTCGCGGATCAGCTCCGCCTTGAACTTCTCGCCCTTGGCCTCGAAGAAGGCGATGGCGTCGTTCCGGTCCCAGACCTCGCGCTCGAACCTGGCGTCGCGATCGACGATCCGGCCCATCTCCTTCTCGATGGCGGCGAAGTCGTCGGTCGAGAACGGCTCCTCGCGGAAGAAGTCGTAATAGAATCCGTCCTCGATCGCCGGGCCGATCGTCACCTGGGTGCCGGGGAACAGCGTCTGGACCGCCTCCGCCAGCACGTGCGCCGTGTCGTGGCGGATGGTGTACAGCGCCTCCGGGTCGTCCCGCATGATCAGGCGGAAGTCTCCGCCGGTCTCCAGCTCGCGCGACATGTCGCGCTGCTCGCCGTTCAGTTCGGCCAGCAGGGCCTTCTTGGCCAGCGACGGGCTGATGGAGGCCGCCACGTCGCGCGCCGTCGTGCCGGCGGGGAACTGGCGCACGGCGCCGTCGGGAAATTTCAGATCGATCATTCTGCTGTCTTCTTCGGAGGCACCGGGTCGTAACCCGACCCTCCCCATGGGTGGCATTTACAGAGGCGCCGGACGGTCAGCCACCCCCCGCGCGCCGGTCCATGCAGGATCAGGGCGTCGCGGGCATAGTCCGAACAGGTGGGCAGGAAGCGGCACTGCTGTCCGAACACCAGGCTGAACGTCACCTTGTACCCGCGATGGGCCAGGCGGACGCCCCGCTCATAGAGACTTCGGCCGGACACGACCTCAGGCCGCGCCGGCCTGGAGAGTTCGCGTCGCCAAGGCAGCCTCCATGGCGTCGCACAGCGCCTCGATCGCCACCAAGCTGGAGGCGTGGCGCGCCGGATAGTCGGCCACCGGCTTCAGCAGGCGCAGGCCCTCGAACCGCCCGACCGGCCCCTCGCCCCCGGACTTCAGCATGGCGCGCATGGCGTCGCGCGCTTCGCGCGCCTCCGTCAGGGTCGCGCCCACCGCATGAGCCCCGACCACCGACGCCGCCGCCTGACCCAGGGCGCAGGCCTTCACGTCGTGGGCGAAGTCCGCGACGCGCCCGTCCGCGTCCAGCACCACGTCGATCGTCGCGCGCGATCCGCACAGCTTCGCCGTCCGCTCGCCCGTGCCCTCGGCCCGCGCCAGCCGCCCCGCGTGCGGCAGGTCCGCCGCCAGCCGCAGCACGTCCTTGCTGTAGATCTCGTCGATCATGAGGGGGATATAGGCGGTGGCGGCGTCGCGGGCGAGCCTATTGCAGCGAGCTCCACGTCCGCCCCGCCGTGCCCGTGCCGCCCGCGGTGCGCTGGCGGATCCAGGCCAGGTTGGCGTCGGCCATTTCGGGCGGCAGGTCGCGGCGCAGCATTCGTTCCGCCTCGCCCAGGTCGCCGCGCAGCCCCAGCACCAGCGCCAGGTTCTGGCGCACCTGCAGCCCCGCCTCCGGGCTGACCGCCGCGCGGCGCAGCAGGCCCTCGGCGGTCGCCAGATCGCCCGACGTCATCGGCCCCATCGCCATGTTGGTCAGGATGGCGGGGTTCTCGGGCGACAGGGCCAGGCCGCGCGCCCAGGCGTCGGCGGCGTCCTCGGGCCGGCGCACCTGCTCATAGGCCACGCCCAGCAACGACAGCGGCCGCCAGTCGCGCGGCGCCAGCTGCGCCGCCTTTTCCAGCGCCGCGATGCCGTAAAAGGCCTGACCCCGCGCGATGTGCGCACGTCCCGCCTCCAGAAGAACTTCGACGTTGTCCGGCTGCACTACCAGCGCGCGCTCGGCGGCCTCGGCGGCCTCCTGATGCCGGCCCAGCTCGCGCAGCGCGCGGGGCAGGGCGGCGGCGGCCTCGCGGTCGGCGGGGTTCTTCTCGAACTCCTGCGACCAGAACAGGCTGCGGCTCAGCGCGTCCATACGCTCATAGCCGGCGCGCACCTCGGCCGAGGCGGGGGCGGCGGTCTGAGGCGCGGCGGGCGTCTGTTGCGCCAGGGCGGGCGTGGCGAGCAGCAGGATCAGGGCGGTTGCGGCCGGCGTCAGGGTGCGCGACATGGGTTCGGTCCGTTCGGCGAGGCCCCCAGACTCGGCCCGGTCGCGTCAAGGGACCGTTAACGCTCGCCGTTCCGGAGCCGCCCCATGACCGACGCCCCCGCCCTGATCCCCGCCTCCGATCGTGCCCTGCCGGTGCGGCCCGCGCGGGGAAGCGGCGATTTCGGCGGCGCGTCGGCCTGGGCGACGGCCAACGACTTCGCGGGCAAGCCGGGCCAGACGCTGATCGTGCCCGGTCCCGACGGCGCGCCCGACCACGCCCTGCTGGGGGTCGGGGAAGGCGAGGCGCCCCCCATGACGGGCCGCGCGCTGGCGGCGAAACTGCCCGCTGGCGACTGGCGGCTGGAAGGCTGGTCGAAGGAAGAAGCGCACGGACTGGCCCTGGGCTTCGCGCTCGGCGGTTACGTCTTCGACCGCTACAAGGCGCGCCCGAAGTCCCGCCCACGCCTGGTCGCGCCCGACGGGCTGGACCTGACGGCGACCCTCGCCTTGGCCGACGCTTGCGCGCGCGTGCGCCGCATGGTCGACACCCCCGCCGCCGACATGGGCCCCGCCGAGATCGAGGCAGAGGCGCGAGAGGTGGCCCGGGCGCACGGCGCGACCGTCTCGGTGATCGTCGGCGACGACCTGCTGGCGCAGAACTATCCGGCGGTCCACGCCGTCGGTCGGGCCGCCGCCCCGCACCGTGCGCCCCGCCTGATCGAGATCGGCTGGAATCTGCAAGCGACCGACCGCCCGCTGATCGCCCTGGTCGGCAAGGGCGTGGCCTTCGATTCCGGCGGCCTGGACCTCAAGCCGGCGGCGGGAATGCGCAACATGAAGAAGGACATGGGCGGCGCCGCCCACGCGCTGGGACTCGCGCAGCTGATCATGGGCGCGAAGCTGCCGGTGCGGCTGGTCCTGCTGATCGCGGCGGTGGAAAACGCCGTCTCCGCCGACGCCTTCCGCCCGGGCGACGTGCTCAACACCCGCAAGGGCCTGACGGTCGAGGTCGGCAACACCGACGCCGAGGGCCGGCTGATCCTGTCCGACGCCCTGGCCAGGGCGGGCGAGCATGAGCCCGAGCTGACCATTGACTTCGCCACCCTGACGGGCGCGGCGCGCGTGGCCCTGGGGCCCGAGCTGCCGCCGCTCTACACCGACGACGAGGCGCTGGCCGCCGACTTCCTCGCAGCCGCCCGGCGCGTCGGCGACCCCTTGTGGCGCATGCCGCTGTGGCCCGGCTACCGCGCCTCGATCGAGCCGGAGATCGCGGACCTGCGCAACGATTCCGCCGCCTGGGCCCAGGCCGGATCGGTCACCGCAGCCCTGTTCCTGCAACGCTTCGCGCCGCAGACGGGCAGCTGGGCCCACCTGGACGTCTTCGCCTGGAACCCCCGCGCCCGCCCCGGCTGGCCCGAGGGCGGCGAGGCGCAAGGCGTCCGCGCGGCCTTCGACATGCTGTCGCGGCGCTACGGCAGGTAGGGACGAGACAGTAGGCAGTAGGCAGCAGGCAGTAGGCATTCGGGGGCCGCCCGGACGCGGATCGGCAGCGGCGACGCCGTCGGATCGGCCGTCTTAGGCGACGCTCGTCTCCAATCCCTACTGCCTATTGCCTACTGCCTACTGCCTGGCTCCCTCGTTAACGCCCCTTTCGGCCTTCCGCGTCAGGATCGGCGGCGAACCGGACCTGACGTTTGACGCACAACCCCTCCCTGCCGGACCCGCGCTTTCTGCTGGCGCGCCCCGACGTCGCCGATCAGGCGCTGGAGGGGCTGTTCCGCGCGCTCGACTACCGCGCGACCCGGGCCATGCAGGGCGCCGCCGCCGTGGCCGACGTGCGCGACGACGCCGGAAACCTGATCTCCCAACTGCTGTCCGGCGAGGCGTTCGACGTGCTGAGCCGCGACGGCGACCGCGCCTTCGGCGCCTGCCGCCGTGACGGCGTCGTCGGCTGGGTCGAGGTCGCGGCCTTGCAAGACGGCGTCCGGGCGCCGACGCACCGCGTGGCCTCCGTCGGCGGGCCCCTGCCGCTCAACGCCCTGGTCGATCCCGCGCGTGACGCGGTGGGCGACGTCGCCCTCATGCCCATCGGGGAGTTCGCGTCCGACCTCGCCGCCGTGGCCGAAGATCTGCTGGGCGTCGCGCACGTCCTCGGCGGGCGTTCGGATCGCGGCACGGATTGCGCCGGCCTGGTGCAGGCGTGCCTGATCGCCTGCGGACGCGCCGCGCCGCGCTACTCGGACGGACAGGCCGAGCTGGGCCGCGCCGTCTCGCTTGGCGACATCCGCCGCGGCGACCTGATCGTGTGGGGCCATTCCCGGGGCGGCGCCGGCTGGCGCGGCCATTCCGCGATCGCTCTGGACGCCGGGACGCTGATCCACGCCTCGGGCCGCGCGGGCGCCGTGGTGGTCGAGCCGATCGCCGCCGAAAACGACAAACGGCGCGCCGAGGGTTTCGACGCGCCGCTGTTCAGACGGATCTGACGAAAACTCAGGCGTTCGGCGGGGCCGCGCTGGTCGCCGCCGGAGGAGACGCCGGGGCCGCGCCGGCCGCGGGCTGACCCGCCGCGCCGGCC
>CALRWJ020000024.1:0-37538 GCA_943371835.1 Afipia felis
GACGATCAGCGGCACGAACAGGATCAGCTCGCGCGCGTCGACGTCGGCGATGGTCTTCAGCGCCGGATTGACGATCTCGCCGAACATCACGTTGCGGTACAGCGTCAGGGCATAGACCGCCGAGAAGATCACGCCCGAGGCCGCGAACAGCGCCGCCCAGGTCGAGACGTCGTAGACCGCCGTCATGGTCAGAATCTCGCCGATGAAGCCCGAGGTGCCCGGCAGGCCGACGTTGGCCATGGTGAACATCAGGAAGATGGCGGCGAACCACGGCATCCGGCTGGTCAGGCCGCCGTAGAAGGCGATCTCACGCGTGTGCATCCGGTCGTAGACCACGCCGACGCACAGGAAGAGCGCGCCCGAGATCAGACCGTGGCTCAGCATCTGGAACACCGCGCCCTGCACGCCCTGATCGTTGCCGGCGAAGATGCCCATGGTGACGAAGCCCATGTGCGCGACCGACGAATAGGCGATCAGCTTCTTGATGTCCGTCTGCCGGAAGGCGACCAGCGAGGTGTAGACGATGGCGATGACCGACAGGGCGAACACCAGCGGCGCGAACTGCTGCGAGGCCAGCGGGAACATCGGCAGGTTGAACAGGATGAAGCCGTAGCCGCCCAGCTTCAGCAGGATGCCGGCCAGGATGACCGAGCCCGCCGTCGGCGCCTGAACGTGGGCGTCGGGCAGCCAGGTGTGCACCGGCCACATCGGCATCTTCACCGCGAACGAGGCGAAGAAGGCCAGCCACAGCAGGGGCTGGGCCTGGGCGCTGAACGCGTACTCCTTCAGCGCCGGGATGCTGGTGGTGCCGGTCTCATAGGCCATCCACAGCATGGCCAGCAGCATCAGCACCGACCCCAGCAGGGTGTAGAGGAAGAATTTGTACGCCGCGTAGATCCGGTTCTGTCCGCCCCACACCCCGATGATGATGAACATCGGCACCAAGGTGCCTTCGAAGAAGATGTAGAACAGGAACAGGTCCAGCGAGGTGAAGACGCCGATCACCAGCGTCTCCAGCACCAGGAAGGCGACCATGTAATCGACGACGCGGTCCTTGATCGTCGTCCAGCTGGCCAGGATGCAGATCGGCATCAGGAAGGCGGTCAAGAGGACGAACAGGATCGAAACCCCGTCCACGCCCAGATGATACTGGGCGGCGCGGAACCACTCGTACCGCTCGACGAACTGATAGCCGGCGTTCGACGCGTCGAACGTCGACGTCAGCCAGGCGGCCAGGGCCAGCGTGGCCAAGGTCGTGCCCAGCGCGATCCAGCGCGCGGCGTTCGCGGCCCCCTCCCCCTTCGCGGCGAAGCGCGCGAGCAGGATCAGGGCGGCGCCGACCAGCGGCAGGAAGGTGAGGAGGCTGAGGATGTGATCGGTCACGGCCATGGGCTCAGGCTCCGAAGGTCGCGATGGCGAAGGCCAGCAGGCCCGCCACGCCCAGGAGCATCACGAAGGCATAGTGGTAGACGTAGCCGGACTGGATCTTGCCCAGGCGGGCGGCGGATTTCAGCGAGGCCCAGGCCGCGCCGTTGGGGCCCAGCCCGTCGATGATCTTCACGTCGCCGACCTTCCAGAAAAGGTCGCCCAGCGCCTTGGCGCCGCGCACGAAGACGGCGTCGTACAGCTCGTCGAAGAACCACTTGTTGTAGAGGAAGGTCCACAGCGGCCCCTTCGCCTCGGCCATCCGTCGGGCCAGACCCTCGCGCAGGACGTAGTAGTAGAGGGCGAAGGCGGCGCCGATCAGCGTCACGACCAGCGGCGTCCACTTCACCCAGGTCGGCGCCTCGTGGCTGTCGTGCAGCACGTGGTTGCCCGCGCCCGAGAAGATGGCCCCGCGCCAGAACTCGTTCTCGTGGTGGCCGATGAAGAAGGGCGCAAAGACGTAGCCGGCGGCGACCGCGCCGACCGACAGCAGGATCAGCGGCACCAGCATCACCCACGGGCTCTCGTGCGGGTGCAGCGGGCCGTGGTGGTGATGGTCGTCGTGCGCGTGGTCGCCGTGCGCGTCGTCCGCGTCGGGCAGCGGCTCGGAGTGGGTTTCCAGCTGGGCGTCGGTGGCGTGGTCGTCATGACCGTGCGCGTGCGCGGCGTGCGCCTCCTCCGTCCACTGGGGCTTGTTGTGGAAGGTCATGAAGATCAGACGCCACGAATAATAGCTGGTCAGGGCCGCGGCGAAGATGCCGACGACGAAGGCGAACCAGCCGGCCGCCGAATGGCCCGTCGTGGCCGCGGCGTAGGCGCTCTCGATGATCGAGTCCTTGGAATAGAAGCCGGCGAAGCCGCCGATCTCGGGGATGCCCAGGCCGGTGATGGCGATGGTGCCGATCATCATCACCGCATAGGTGACGGGCAGCAGCTTCCACAGGCCGCCCATCTTCCGCATGTCCTGCTCGTGGTGCATGCCGTGGATCACGGAGCCCGCGCCCAGGAACAGCAGCGCCTTGAAGAAGGCGTGCGTGAACAGGTGGAACATGGCGGATTCATAGACGCCCACGCCCGCCGCGAAGAACATGTAGCCCAGCTGCGAACAGGTCGAATAGGCGATGACCCGCTTGATGTCGTTCTGCATCAGGCCGACCGTCGCGGCGAACAGGGCCGTGACCGCGCCGACGACGGCGATGATCAGCGAGGCGACCGGCGCGTACTCGTAGATCGGGCTCAGCAGGCAGACCATGTAGACGCCGGCGGTGACCATGGTCGCCGCGTGGATCAGGGCCGACACCGGGGTCGGACCCTCCATGGCGTCGGGCAGCCAGGTGTGCAGGAAGAACTGCGCCGACTTGCCCATGGCGCCGACGAACAGCAGCGCGCCCGCCAGATCCAGCGCCGACCAGGTGTGGCCCAGGAACTGCCAGCCCGTGCCCGCCTTTGACGCGATCATCGGGAACAGCTCGGCGAACTGGATCGTGCCGAACATCCAGAAGACGGTGATGATGCCCAAGGCGAAGCCGAAGTCGCCGACGCGGTTGACGACGAAGGCCTTGATGGCGGCGGCGCTGGCCGTGGGCTTCTTGTACCAGAAGCCGATCAGCAGGTAGGACGCCAGGCCCACGCCTTCCCAGCCGAAGAACAGCTGCATGAAGTCGGCGGCCGTCACCAGCATCAGCATGGCGAAGGTGAACAGCGACAGATAGGCGAAGAAGCGCGGCCGGCTGTCGTCCTCGGCCATGTAGCCCCAGGAATACAGGTGAACCAGCGACGACACGCTGGTGACCACGATCAGCATGACCGCCGACAGGGCGTCGACGCGGATCGACCAGGCCGACTGGAAGTCGCCCACGTTGATGAACGGCGCCAGCGTCAGGGTGAAGGCGTCCAGCCCGCCCCAGGTGTGCTGGATGAAGACCGTCCAGGCCACGAAGCACGAGAAGAACAGCAGGCCCGTGGTGACGGCCTGCGACGCTATGTTGCCGATGCGCCGGCCGGTCAGACCCGCGATCGCGGCGCCCAGCAGGGGGGCGAAGACGCCCAGGGTGACGAGAAGCTTGAGGTCCACGGTCAGCCCTTCATCACCGAGGCGTCGTCCACGGCGATGTCGCCGCGGTTGCGGAAGAAGGTCACGAGGATGGCCAGGCCGACGGCGGCCTCGGCCGCGGCGACCGTCAGCACGAACATGGCCATGATCTGACCCGACACCTCGTTCAGGTGGGTCGAAAAGGCGACGAAGTTGATGTTCACGGCCAGCAGGATCAGCTCGATCGACATCAGGATGATGATGACGTTCTTGCGGTTCACGAAGATGCCGAACACGCCGATGGTGAACAGCATGGCGGCGACCGCCAGGTAGTGCGCCAGGGTGACGACCATCAGCGAAGATCCTCCGGGTTCAGGCCCGCGCCGGTCGGGACCGACTTGACCTCCATGGCCTTCTTCGCGTCGCGGCCGACCTGGGTCGCGATCGTCTGGCGCTTGATGCCCGGCTTGTGGCGCAGCGTCAGGGTGATGGCCCCGATCATGGCGATCAGCAGCACGATGCCCGCCGCCTGGAAGAAGTAGACGTAGTCCGTGTAGAGCACGCGGCCGATGGCCTCGATGTTGGTCCGGTCGGCGACCGGCGCGACCGGGCCGACGGCGTCGGCGGCGGCGCCGCCGTTCACCACGGCGACCGTGATCATGATCATCTCGGCCAGCAGCACGCCGGCCACGATCACCGCGATCGGCAGATAGCGCGCGAAGCCCTCGCGCAGCTTGATGAAGTCCACGTCCAGCATCATCACGACGAACAGGAACAGCACCGCGACGGCGCCGACGTAGACGACGACCAGCAGCATCGCCAGGAACTCGGCGCCCAGCAGGACGAACAGGCCGGCGGCCGAGAAGAAGGCCAGGATCAGCCACAGGACGGAGTGCACGGGGTTGCGCGCGGTCACGACCAGAAGGGCCGAAACCACCGTCACCGCGGCCAGCAGATAGAAGGCGATGCCTGAGATCACGCCCGGGCTCCCGAATTAGAGGACGGCGCGCGCGAGTCGGCCCCCGGCGCGGCGCGGCGCCGTTCTAGACCCGGCGTTCCGGCCGGGACAAGCGCGCGGACGACGATCAGCGCCATGCGGCGTCCATTTCCAGGTTCTTGGCGATCTGGCGTTCCCAGCGGTCGCCGTTGTCCAGCAGACGGGCCTTGTCGTAGTACAGCTCCTCGCGCGTCTCGGTGGCGAACTCGCTGTTCGGGCCCTCGACGATGGCGTCCACCGGGCAGGCCTCCTGGCACAGGCCGCAGTAGATGCACTTCACCATGTCGATGTCGTAGCGGGTCGTGCGGCGGCTGCCGTCCTCGCGCGGCTCGGCCTCGATGGTGATGGCCTGGGCCGGGCAGATGGCCTCGCACAGCTTGCAGGCGATGCAGCGCTCTTCGCCGTTCGGATAGCGGCGCAGGGCGTGCTCGCCGCGGAAGCGCGGCGACTGCGGACCGCGCTCGAACGGATAGTTCACCGTCATCTTCGGACGCAGCAGATGCTTGAACGTCAGGAAGAAGGCGCCGACGACGTCCACCAGCAGGGCGCCGCGCAGGGTCTGGCTCACGCGGGCGATCATCGGGTCCGTCCTCGGGTCATCGGGGAAATGGTCATCATGTTCAGTTCCGCGGACATGCGCGCATGTCCTTGTCGTGGTCCCGATCGGCGCCGCGGTTGGCGGCGGCCTGACAGCGCCGGTCCTGCTCGGCCTGCCGGTCGGCGCGGTCCACGCGCTGCTGAGGCGTCTCGTACGGATTGGGCGCGATGGCGCGCGGCCACGTGCAGGCCGTCGACGTCAGCGCCAGAGCCAGGATCAGCGGGCCGCGCATCACGCCCCCACCGCGAAGACTCGCCACGCCGAAACGCCGGCGACGGCGACCAGCGAGGTCGGCAGGAAGATCTTCCAGCCCAGGCGCATCAGCTGGTCGTAGCGGTAGCGGGGCACGAAGGCCTTCACCATGGCGAACATGAAGAACCAGAAGACGATCTTCACCGCGAAGACGACCAGATAGAACAGGTTGGCCACCCACTGCGGCCAGTCCGGCAGGCCGATCAGCGAGACGTCGAAGCCCGGGTTCCAACCGCCGAAGAACAGCAGGCTGATCATCGCGCACATGAAGACGATGTTGACGTACTCGCCCATCATGAAGAGCAGGTAGGGCGTGGAGCTGTATTCCACCTGATAGCCGGCCACGAGCTCCGACTCCGCCTCGGGCAGGTCGAAGGGCGGGCGGTTGGTCTCGGCCAGCGCCGAGATGAAGAAGATCATCGCCATCGGGAACATGATGACGATCAGGGGCCACGTCCCCTCCCCTCCGCCGAAGGCGAACCAGTTCCAGATCCAGCCTTCCTGCTGGGTCACGATGCCCGACAGGTTCATGGTCCCGGCCAGCAGGATCACGTTGATGATCACCAGGCCGATGGAGACCTCATAGGACACCATCTGCGCCGCCGACCGCAGCGAGCCCAGGAATGGATACTTCGAGTTCGAAGCCCAGCCGCCCATGATGATGCCGTAGACGCCCAGCGAGCTGATGGCGAAGACGTACAGGATGCCGACGTTCAGGTCGGAGATGACCCAGCCCGGCGCGAACGGGATCACCGCCCAGGCGCCGAAGGCCACGATCACGGTCAGGACGGGCGCCAGCAGGAACACCGCCTTGTCCGAGCCGGCCGGGACGACGACCTCCTTCAGCACGAATTTGAAGAAGTCGGCGAACGACTGAAGCAGGCCGAAGGGGCCGACGACGTTCGGGCCTTTGCGCATCTGCACGCCCGCCCAGATCTTGCGGTCGGCCAGCAGCAGGAAGGCGACGGACAGCAGGACGCCGATCGTGACCAGCAGGATCGCGCCGACGGTGGCCAGCGTCCAGCCCAGGGGGGAAGTCCAGAAACCGGTCATGCTCTCACTCCGCCGCCAGGGCGACCTGGCCGCCGACGCGGCGCGCCGACAGCTCGGCCATGGTCGGGCTGGCGCGGCCGATGGGGTTGGCCAGATAGGGGTCGGCGATCAGCGAGCGCAGCGGCGCGGCCGACAGCTCGCCCTTCTTGCCCAGCGTCGCGGGATCGAAGGCGGCCGGCGTCGGCTTCCAGTCGATCTGGCCGAAGGTCGGATGCTCGGCGATCAGCTTGTCGCGCAACTGGATCAGGCTGTCGTACGGCAGGGTGTGGCCCACCCGTTCGGACAGGGCGCGCAGGACGGCCCAGTCCTCCTTGGCCTCTCCCTTCGGGAAGACCGCGCGGTCGGCGATCTGCACCCGGCCCTCGGTGTTGACGTACAGGCCCGACTTCTCGGTGAAGGCGGCGCCCGGCAGGATGACGTCCGCGCCGTGCGCGCCGCGGTCGCCGTGGCTGCCCAGATAGATCTTGAAGGCGTTCGAGCCCGAGGCGTCGATCTCGTCGGCGCCCAGCAGGAACAGCACGTCCAGCGCGCCCTTCTTGACCATGTCGGTGGCCGACAGACCGCCGTCGGCGGGGACGAAGCCCATGTCCAGGCCGCCGACGCGCGCGGCGGCGTGGTGCAGGACGTTGAAGCCGTTCCAGCCGTCCTTCACGACGCCCAGCTTCTTCGCCAGCGCCCCCAGGGCGTTCAGCACCGCCGGCCCCTGCTCGCCCGCCAGCGCGCCCGCGCCGATCACGAAGGCCGGACGCTCCGCCTTCGACAGGGCGTCGGTCGCCGCCTTCGGCAGCTTGGCCAAGGTCGCCGCCGAGGCGCCCAGGCGTTCGACGTCGTAGGTCAGGTCGCCGGTCTCGCCGACCACGTGCACCGACGAGGCGCCGCGCAGCCACGACTTGCGCAGGCGGGCGTTCAGGATCGGCGCCTCGACGCGCGGGTCCGTGCCGATCAGCACGACGGCGTCGGCGTCCTCGATCCCGGCGATGCCGGAGTTGAACAGCCAGCCCTCGCGCGGGCCGTGACCCAGGGCCGAGCCGTCCTGGCGGCAGTCCGTGTTGGCCGAGCCCAGCGCGCGGAACAGGTCCAGCGCGGCCTTCATCGACTCCGCGTCCTGCAGGTCGCCGGCGATCACGCCGATCCGGTCTGCGGCGGCGGCCGTGATGGCTTTGGCGGCGGCGTCCAGCGCCTCGTCCCAGGTCGCGGCGACCAGCTTGCCGTCGCGGCGCACCCACGGGCGATCCAGCCGGCGGTGCTTCAGCCCGTCGACGGCATAGCGCGAGGCGTCGGACAGCCATTCCTCGTTGATGCCCTCGTGCACGCGCGGCAGGGCGCGCATCACCTCGGCGCCCTTGGCGTCGATGCGGATGGCCGAGCCCAGACCGTCCATGACGTCGACGGTCTCGGTCTTCTTCAGCTCCCACGGGCGATAGTGGTACTGCCACGGCCGGTGCGTAAGGGCGCCGACGGGGCACAGGTCGTTGACGTTGCCCGACAGCTCGCTGTCGACGGCCTTTTCCAGATAGGTCGTGATCTCGGCGTCCTCGCCGCGCGAAATCATGCCGATGTCGGGAACGCCGGCCACCTCGGTGATGAACCTCACGCAGCGGGTGCACTGGATGCACCGCGTCATGAAGGTCTTGATGGTCGGGCCCATGTGCTTTTCTTCGACCGCGCGCTTGTTCTCGGCGTAGCGGGAACCGTCGCGGCCATAGCCCATGGCCTGGTCCTGCAGATCGCACTCGCCGCCCTGGTCGCAGATCGGGCAGTCCAGCGGGTGGTTGATGAGCAGGAACTCCATCACCCCTTCGCGCGCCTTCTTCACCATCGGCGTGTCGGTGAAGATCTCCTGCCCCTCGGCGGCCGGCAGGGCGCAGCTGGCCTGCGGCTTGGGCGGTCCGGGCTTCACCTCGACCAGGCACATGCGGCAGTTGCCGGCGATCGACAGCCGCTCGTGATAGCAGAAGCGCGGGATCTCGTGCCCCGCCAGCTCGGCGACCTGGAGCACGGTCATGCCGGGCTCGAACTCGGTCTCGATGCCATTGACCTTGGCGACGGGCATCAGGCGGCCTCTTCTTGCGGTTCGGCGGCGACGGGGAAGGACGCGGCGGACGTCTTGCCGTCGGGCAGGGTCGTGGTGACGGTGATTTCCCTGGAGGTCACGACGAAGCGGACCAGCGGATCGCCCGCCTCGTTCATCCAGCGGTTCTGGGCCTCGTCCGGACGGTCCAGCGGCTTCCAGACGATCATGTCGCCGTCGACGCGGCACTGGGCGCGGCGCGTTCCGCCGTCGACCGGGGCGCGCCAGGTCGCGTCGACGATGCCCTCGCGCACGCGCTCGACGGTCACGGCCTCCAGCTGCTGGCCGTGCACGGCGGCGATGCCGGCGCGGCAGACCTGGCGCAGGCGCGCCTCGGTCAGGGCCACGGGCGCGGGGGCCGGCCCTTCCTTGGTCGGCGGCGGCGGGGCGACGGGCGCCTCTTCGGCCTTCTCGCGACGGCCGCAGGCGGCCAGCGACAGCGCGGCCAGGAGGATGACGGGCAGCGCGCGCATCATTCGGCCGCCACGGCGTGGCCGGCGAAATTGGCGCGGCGGCTGCGGTAGGAGGCGATGCGGTCCTCGATCTCGTGGCGGAAGTGGCGGATCAGGCCCTGCACCGGCCACGCCGCGGCGTCGCCCAGGGCGCAGATGGTGTGGCCCTCGACCTGGCCGGCGACGTCCAGCAGCAGGTCGATCTCCGACGGGTCGGCCTCGCCCACCGCCATCCGCTCCAGCACGCGCCACATCCAGCCGGTGCCTTCGCGGCACGGCGTGCACTGGCCGCAGCTCTCGTGCTTGTAGAAATAGCTGATGCGGGCGATCGCCTTCACCAGGTCGGTCGACTGGTCCATGACGATGACCGCCGCGGTGCCCAGGCCCGAGCGCATGTCGCGCAAGGAATCGAAGTCCATCAGCGCGACCTCGGCCATGTCGCGCGTGATCAGCGGCACGGACGAGCCGCCCGGAATCACGGCCTTCAGGTTGTCCCAGCCGCCGCGCACGCCGCCGCAGTGCTCTTCCAGCAGCTGCTTCAGCGGAATCGACATCGCCTCCTCGACGTTGCACGGGCGGTTCACGTGGCCCGAGATCGTCATCAGCTTGGTGCCGGTGTTGTTCGGACGGCCGAAGCCCGCGAACCACTCCGCCCCGCGACGCAGGATGGTGCCCACCACCGCGATCGACTCGACGTTGTTCACCGTGGTCGGGCAGCCGTAAAGGCCCGCGCCCGCGGGGAACGGCGGCTTCAGGCGCGGCTGGCCCTTCTTGCCCTCCAGGCTCTCCAGAAGGGCCGTCTCCTCGCCGCAGATGTAGGCCCCGGCGCCGTGGTGGATGTAGACGTCGAAGTCCCAGCCGTGGACGTTGTTCTTGCCGATCAGCCTGGCCTCATAGGCCTGGGCGACCGCCGCCTCCATCCGCTCGCGCTCGAAGACGTATTCCCCGCGCAGATAGATGTAGCAGGCGTGCGCCTGCATGGCGAAGCTGGCGATCAGACAGCCTTCGATCAGCAGCTGCGGATCGTGGCGCATGATCTCCCGGTCCTTGGCGGTGCCGGGCTCGGACTCGTCGGCGTTGACCACCAGATAGTGCGGGCGGTCCTTCACCTCCTTGGGCATGAAGGACCACTTCAGACCGGTCGAGAAGCCTGCGCCGCCGCGTCCGCGCAGGCCCGAGTTCTTGACGTTGGTGATGATCCAGTCCCGACCGAGGTCGAGCATGTCCTTGGTCGCGTTCCACGCGCCGCGCTTCTTCGCCCCCTCGAGCGTCCAGTCCTGGAGCCCGTACAGGTTGGTGAAGATGCGATCCTTGTCTTCCAGGATTCCGACCATGATCTCAGACGTTCTCCCGCATGCGGCGGCGGTGGTGGCGGGTGCGGATGAAGATGGCGGCCAGCAGCAGGGCCCAGCCGGCGGCCAGGGCGGCGTAACCGGCCATCTGGACCGTCGGCGCGGCGCCGCCCGCCTGGGGCGAGGCGTAGACGGCGATCGCGCCCAGCACGACCAGGGCGAAGCCGATCAGGCGCGGCGTGCGCGCGACGGCGCGCAGCTCGCCCCGATAGGCGGCCACGCCGGCGTCGGTGCTGAGGTCCGGGCGGGTCATGCCTTCACCGGCTCGGCGTTCGGCAGCTTCTTGATCGGCTTGGCGGCCGAGCCGTCGTACAGCTTGGGATCGGTCAGCGTCAGCGGCCCGCCCTCGGGGCCGGAGTTCGAGCGGTCGACGCGCGGACCCGGCTCGGGCGTCTTGCCGGCGGCGAAGTCGTCGATGATCCGCTCCATGTCCTTGGCGGTCAGGTCCTCGAAATAGTAGTCGTTGATCTGGGCCATCGGCGCGTTGGCGCAGGCGCCCAGGCACTCGACCTCCTGCCAGGTGAAGCGGCCGTCGGCGCTAAGCTTGTCCTTGGGCCCGATCTTCTTCTCGCAGACCTTCATCAGCTCGCCCGAGCCGCGCAGCATGCACGGCGTCGTGCCGCACACCTGGATCAGGGCGGTCTTCCCCACCGGCTCCAGCATGAACATCGTGTAGAAGGTGGCGACCTCCAGCACGCGGATCACCGGCATGCCCAGCAGCTCGGCGATGGCGCGCATGGCGGGCTCGGAGACCCAGCCCTCCTGCTTCTGGACCAGCCACAGGATCGGGATCACCGCCGACTGACGGCGGTCGCCCGGATACTTGTTGATCCACCAGTACGCCTTTTCCTTCGTGTCTTCGGAAAAGACGAAGGATTCCGGCTGGACCTTGGCGAGGCGACGGACGCTCATCGATTGACGCTCATTTCCACGATGCAGCCGCCGTCGACGCGATAGACGGTCAGGCCGGTGAAGGCTCCCAGCTCTCCGCCGGTGAAGGCCTCGGTCTGGGCCACCAGATCGCCGGCGGCCAGCTGCTGCAGCGGGCGCACGACGTAGGGCGGGTCGACCACGAAGATCAGGGTGCGATAGTTCTCGATCAGGCGCGCGCCGGTCAGGTCGGCCGTGCCGTCCAGCACGCGCGCCTGCGGCGACACGACCGCCTCGACGCCCGCCACGTCTCGCGCGTTGTAGGCGGCGGTGAAGGCCGCGACGGTTTCGACCGGCGTGCGCACGACCTCGCCCGGCACGCAGGCGGTCAGGGACAGGGCCAGGACGGCGGGGATCATCGGCGCCCCCCGAACCAGCGGCCCAGACGCTCGGACCAGATCGCGCGGTCGGCGCGGATCAGGGCGCCGGTGGCATAGGAGAAGGGCGGCAGACGGCGCACGGCCAATCGGCCCAGGAAGATCGCGCCCATCATCCACGGCAGGCTGCGCAGGTTGGCCTCGATGAAGCCCCGGCCGTCTTCCAGATAGCCCAGGCGATACGCGCCGCGCACCAGGGTGACCCCCGCGATCGACGGCGCCTGCATCAGGCCCGCGCCCAGCAGGAAGCCCAGCGCGCCCAGCTTGGCCCGGCGACGCGGCGAGAAGGCGAACTCCACCGCCAAGCCGAACGCCAGCAGGCCGGCGAAGGCCCACAGCTGCAGCTGGGTGAAGATCGGATCCACGGCGAAGGCGCTCATTCGGCCATCTCTTCGCTGGGCAGGATCCACGAGCGGGCGATGGTGCACCCCTCGACCTGATAGATCACGACCGCGCGCCCGATCTCGGACCCGCCCACGGCGATGATCTCCTCGTCGATCACGAACGTGCCGTTCTCGATCCGCTCGCCCAGCGTCAGGGTGAAGCCGCGATCGGTGAAGCTGGAGGCGTAGCCCGCCCGCAGTTGGTCGTGGCCGGTCATCACCGGCGCGCCGGGGAAGTTCGAGACGACCGCGTCCGGGGCGTACATGGCGACGAACGCGTCCAGGTCGCCGGCCTGATAGGCCTGCAACTGGCGCTGCACCACTTCCACCGGATCGCAGTCGAACAGCATCAGCGGTCGACCTCGCCGAAGACGATGTCCAGCGAGCCCAGGATGGCGGACACGTCGGCCAGCATGTGGCCGCGGTTCATCCAGTCCATCGCCTGCAGGTGACGGAAGCCGGGCGCCGAGATCTTCACGCGGTACGGTTTGTTGGTGCCGTCGGACACCAGATAGATGCCGAATTCGCCCTTGGGCGCCTCCACGGCGGCATAGACCTCGCCCACCGGCGTGCGGAAGCCCTCGGTGTAGAGCTTGAAGTGGTGGATCAGGGCTTCCATCGACCGCTTCATCTCGCCGCGACGCGGCGGCACGATCTTGTTGTCCTCGATCATCACCGGCGCGCCGGTGCAGTTGCGCAGGCGGTGGATGCACTGCTCCATGATCCGCGCGGACTGGCGCATCTCTTCCATGCGGCACAGGTAGCGGTCCCAGCAGTCGCCGTTCTTGCCGACCGGAACGTCGAATTCCATCTCGGCATAGCATTCGTACGGCTGGGACTTGCGCAGGTCCCAGGCGACGTCCGAGCCGCGCAGCATCACGCCGGTGAAGCCCCACGCCAGCGCCTGCTCCTTCGACACCACGCCGATGTCGACGTTGCGCTGCTTGAAGATGCGGTTTTCGGTGACCAGGGCGTCGATGTCCTTCATCGCCGCCGGGAACTCCTGGCACCAGCGGGCGATGTCGTCGATCAGGTCGTTCGGCAGGTCCTGATGCACGCCGCCGGGACGGAAATAGTTGGCGTGCAGGCGCGCCCCGCAGGCGCGTTCGTAGAAGACCATCAGCTTTTCGCGCTGCTCGAACCCCCACAGCGGCGGCGTCAGGGCGCCGACGTCCATGGCCTGGGTCGTCACGTTCAGCATGTGCGACAGGATGCGGCCGATCTCGGAGTACAGAACCCGGATCAGCTGGGCGCGATACGGGACCTCGATGCCCAGCAGCCGCTCGATGGCCAGGCAGAAGGCGTGCTCCTGGTTCATCGGCGAGACGTAGTCCAGCCGGTCCAGATACGGCACGTTCTGCAGATAGGTCCGCGCCTCCATCAGCTTTTCGGTGCCGCGGTGCAGCAGGCCGATGTGCGGATCGACGCGGGTCACCAGCTCGCCGTCCAGCTCCAGCACCAGACGCAGCACGCCGTGCGCGGCCGGGTGCTGGGGGCCGAAGTTGATGGTGAACTTGCGGTCGTCCATCTCGCGCGCGTGCGCGGTGCGGCCGTCAGTCGGCTCGCCCCAGACGTCCAGGTCGGCGCCCAGCGGGGGCGCGGGGGTGTTGGCGCCGTCAGCCATCGATGTGCTCCCGCTCCATTCCCGCGTCCTTGCGCGTCAGGGCGACCAGCCAGCCCAGGGCCAGGGTCAGGATGCCCATGCCCGAGACGGCGGCGGTCGAAATCTCCCAGTTTCCGGTCAGCACCGCGATCGCCAGCGGCGTCGACAGCAGCACCGCCGAGGCGCCCAAGAGCGCGCTCTGCAGCTCGCCGGCCGACAGGCGCCGGATGCCCGCGCCGACGGCCAGACAGACCACGGCGATCATGATGGCGACGCCCAGCGTCTGCAGCTGCGCGGTCGCGATCTCCGGCGCGCGGGTGAACCAGCCGGTCAGGCGGGCGCCCAGCGTGAACAGGAAGGCGGTCGAGAAGGTCACCAGGAAGAACGAGGATGCCGAGCGGATCGCGGTGCGGTTCATGGCCGTCATCCCTTCACCTTCTCGTCGCCGGGCAGGACGGGCGCGGGATACTCGGCGCCTTCCCAGGGCGACAGGAAGTCGAAGTTGCGGAACTCCTGCGCCAGACGAACGGGCTCATAGACGACGCGGCGCTGTTCCTCGTCCCAGCGCACCTCGACATGGCCGGTCATGGGGAAGTCCTTGCGCAGCGGATGGCCCTCGAAGCCGTAATCCGTCAGCAGACGGCGCATGTCGGGGTGGCCCGAGAACAGCATGCCGTACATGTCGAACGCCTCGCGCTCGAACCAGCCGGCCGAGGGATAGACGTCGATCACGCTGGGGACGGGCTGGACCTCGTCGGTCGCCACCTTGACCCGCACGCGCACGTTCCGGGTCATCGACAGCAGGTGATAGACCACCTCGAACCGCTCTTCCCGATCCGGATAGTCCGCGCCGCACACGTCCAGAAGCTGCTGGAAGCCGAAGCGGTCGCGCAGGTCGGTCAGGACCTGGACGATCTTGTCGCGCTCGGCGACCAGGGTCAGCTCGCCGAAGGCCACCTCGGCGGCGACGTCCAGCTCGGCCACCATCTCGGCGCCCAGCGGCGTCAGCGCGGCCTCGGTCGCCGCGATCACGTGAGGAGCGCTCATCGGTCGATGGTCCCCGTGCGACGGATCTTCTTCTGCAGCTGCAGCAGGCCGTAGACCAGCGCCTCCGCCGTCGGCGGGCACCCCGGCACGTACACGTCCACCGGCACCACCCGGTCGCAGCCGCGAACGACGGAATAGCTGTAGTGGTAATATCCTCCGCCGTTGGCGCAGCTGCCCATGGACAGGACGTAGCGGGGGTCCGGCATCTGGTCGTAGACCCGGCGCAGGGCGGGGGCCATCTTGTTGGTCAGGGTGCCGGCCACGATCATCAGGTCGGACTGGCGCGGGCTGGCGCGCGGGGCCATGCCGAAGCGCTCCAGGTCATAGCGCGGCATCGAGGCCTGGATCATCTCCACGGCGCAGCAGGCCAGGCCGAAGGTCATCCACATCAGCGAGCCGGTGCGGGCCCACGTGATGACGTCGTCCAGCGAGGCGGTCAGGAAGCCGCGCTCGCCCAACTCCATGTTGACCTGTTCGAAGAACTTGTCGTGCAGCGCCGGGTCGTACCCCTCGACCGACGAGCGGGCCGACAGGCCATAGGGGCTGGAGGGGGCCGGCGGGGTCGCGCCGGGAACGATCACTCCCATTCCAGGGCTCCCTTCTTCCATTCGTAGATGAAGCCGACCGTCAGGACGCCCAGGAAGACCATCATGGACCAGAAGGCGAAGACCATGCCGTTCTTGGAAAGGTCGAACAGCGACACCGCCCACGGGAACAGGAAGGCGACTTCCAGGTCGAAGATGATGAAGAGGATCGACACCAGATAGAACCGCACGTCGAACTTCATGCGCGCGTCGTCGAAGGCGTTGAACCCGCACTCGTACGCGGCCAGCTTCTCGCTGTCCGGGTTCTTGGGCGCCACCACCAGGGCGGCGACCGTGAACAGGACGCCGATCACCCCGCCCAGGGCGAGGAAGATCAGGGCGGGCAGATATTCCAGAAGGAATGCGTTCATCGAGACGACCTCGGTCGCCCGCAGGGAGGCGGGCGGAATCGCGGCTTTCTAGACTCCCCTCGCGCGCCGTTCAAACCCTTGCGAGGCTTGGCTTACTCATTGCGAGCGGCTCGCAAATGGAGGCGTCGCGCGGCATGTCGAAAAACGCGCGCGGACGCGCTTGACGGGGGCGCCGGCCCCGCCTAAACGACGCCCCTCGCCGCGGCGCACACCGCTTCGGCGCAGGATGTGCGGGTGTAGCTCAGTTGGTTAGAGTGCCGGCCTGTCACGCCGGAGGTCGCGGGTTCGAGCCCCGTCACTCGCGCCATTCCTGGCTTTCCCGGAATGGCGCGCCGCGCACGTCCTTCACCCACCCGAATAGCCCCCGATGATCGGCAGCACCTCGCCGGTGATGAAGCTCGACATCTGCGGCGACGCCAGGAAGACGTAGGCCGGCGCGATCTCCTCGGGCTGGGCCGGACGCTTCATCACCGTGTCGGCGCCGAACTCCGATGTGCGCTCGGCGTCCTTGTCGGCGGGGTTCAGCGGGGTCCAGACGGGCCCCGGCGCCACCACGTTCACGCGGATCCCGCGCGGCGCCAGATGCGTGCCCAGCGACCGGGCGAAGGCGTGGATGCCGCCCTTGGTCATGGAATAGTCCAGCAGGTCCTTGTTGCCGAGGATGCCTGTGACCGAGCCGGTCATCACGATCGACCCGCCCCGCTTCAGGTGCGGCACGGCGGCCTGGCAGACGTTGAAATAGCCATAGAGGTTGGTCTTAAGCGTCCGATCGAAGTGATCGAATTTCAGGTCCTCGAACGCGGGCACGTGTTCCTGGAAGGCGGCGTTGGGCACAACGACGTCCAGCCGGCCGAAGGCGTCCAGCGTCGCCTTCACCGCGGCCCTGGCGAACTCCGGATCGGCGACGTCGCCTTTCAGGACGATGGCCTTTCGCCCCTCGGCCTCGACGGCGGCCTTGGCGTCCGCGGCGTCGCCGTCTTCGTCCAGGTGACAGATGGCGACGTCGCAGCCTTCGCGCGCGAACAGAACGGCCACGGCCCGACCGATGCCCGAATCGGCGCCGGTGATCAGTGCGGCGAAGCCCTCCAGCTTGCCCGAGCCCTTCCAGAACGGGGCGTCGTACATCGGCGCGGGATCCAGGGCCGCCTCGTTGCCCGGCTTGGTCTGGTGCTGTTTCGGAAACGGCGGCTCGGGATAGAGGCGCGCGCCGGCCTGAACCGCGCCGTCGTCGCCCGGCCCGTCTCCGGCCTTGGCGTCCCTGGCGTCGATGCGGGCCTGCACCTGGCGTTCGTGGTCCGCCACCTTCTCGGCGCGGGGGTCGAAACGGTCGTCCATGACGGAGCTCCTGATCTGGTCAGGAGGGCAATGCGTCGGCGGCGTCAGCCGTTCCGAACGTCGACGGCGGCGACGTCGCGGTGGATCATCCGCCGACTCCTCAATAGAGCATCTTCCGTCCCTGAACCGGTCGGACGCAGATCCGATCGCGAACGTCCCCATCGAACGGCCGCAGCAGTTGTCCCACGTCATCATCCACACCGACGGCGCCTGCAAGGGCAACCCGGGTCCCGGCGGCTGGGGCGCGGTTTTGCAGACGGGTCAGGGCCACGAGAAGGAGCTGTGGGGCGGCGAGCCGTCGACCACCAACAACCGCATGGAGCTGACGGCCGCCATCATGGCGCTGGAGGCCCTGACCCGGCCCTGTCGGGTCGATCTGCACACCGACAGCCGCTACGTCATGGACGGGATCACGAAGTGGATGCCCGCGTGGAAGTCGCGCGGCTGGCTGACCGCCGACAGGAAGCCCGTCAAAAACGACGACCTGTGGAAGCGCCTCGACGCCGCCCGCGCCCGGCACCAGGTCAAATGGCACTGGGTGAAGGGGCACGCCGGCCACGCCCTCAACGAACGCGCCGACGCCCTGTCCAACCGCTGGATCGAGCAGCGGCGGGGCTAGCCCGTCACGACCTTCAGCGTGGCGCCCGAGGCGTCGACGACCGTGACGTAGGTTCCCGCCGGCGCGTCGCCCGCGGGCATCTCGGCGGCCCATTCGGCGCCCGAGACGAACACCCGCCCGCGTCCCGCGACGAAGGTCTCGACCACCCGCGCCTGCTGGCCGACCAGCCGCGCCGAGCGATCGTTGACGTCCGCCGCGTCGCTGGGATTGACCCGCTGGATCAGCCGTCGCGACAGCAGCGTGGCCGCGGCGGTCAGCACGGCGAAGATCGCCGCTTCCGCCGGCAGACCCAGGCGCACGAACACCGTCAGCACGGCCGTGATCCCCGCCGCCACGGCGGGCCACAGCAGCCACTCGGTCGACAGCGCCGCCTCGACGGCCAGCAGCGCCACGCCGATCGCCAGCCAGATCCACCACGGCTGAGAGGCGTGCAGGGTCAGCAAAGCGTCCATGATCCTACTCCGTCAGGGGGACCGAGCCGGCGGGCCGGCGCGGCGGGCGTGGCGGCTGCGGCGGCGTCTGGCGCGGCGCGGGCGACGGGGGCGACCCTCCTCCCGACTGCTGACGCCCGGCCAGGTTCACCAGTTCGCCGATGCCGGCGATGCTGCCGACCAGGGCGCCCATCTCGGCCGGCACGATGACCGTCTTCTGCTGCGGGCTGTTGGCCAGCTGGGCGAAGGCCTCGACGTATTTCTGCGCGACGAAATAGTTGATGGCGTTCACGTCGCCGCGGGCGATGGCTTCGGACACCATGGCGGTGGCGCGGGCCTCGGCCTCGGCTTC
This sequence comes from Afipia felis, assembly GCA_943371835.1. GTDB lineage: Bacteria > Pseudomonadota > Alphaproteobacteria > Caulobacterales > Caulobacteraceae > Brevundimonas. The sequence goes on from CALRWJ020000024.1 coordinate 18,265, forward strand.
CCGCTCGCGGGCCTCGGCGTCGCGGAAGGCGGCTTCCTTGCGGCCCTCGGCCTGCAGGATCGCCGACTGCTTGGCGCCCTCGGCGCGCGCGATGGCGGCCTGCTTCTCGCCCTCGGCCTCGGTGATGACCGCGCGGCGCTCTCGCTCGGCCTTCATCTGGCGCGCCATGGCGTTGGTGATGTCGACCGGCGGGGTCAGGTCCTTGATCTCGATCCGGTTGACCTTGACGCCCCACGGTTCGGTGGCCGCGTCGATCACCGTCAGCAGGCGCGAGTTGATGTTGTCCCGCTGGAACAGCACCTCGTCCAGGTCCATCGACCCGACCACGGTCCGCAAATTGGTCGAGCACAACTGGGTGATGGCGTAAGGCAGGTCCTCGACCCGATAGGCGGCGGCCGCGGCGCTCATCACCTGGATGAAGACGATCGCGTCGACCTTCACCATGGCGTTGTCCTTGGTGATGACCTCCTGCGTCGGCACGTCCAGAACCTGCTCCATCATGTTCATCCGACGACCGATTCTTTCGACGAACGGCGTCAGGATGTGGATGCCCGGGGCCAAGGTCTTGGTGTATTTGCCGAACCGCTCGACGGTGAACTCGCGCCCTTGCGGCACGATCTTCACCACGCTGAACAGCAGCACGATCGCGAACGCGATCAGCACCAGAACGAAAATAGTCGGCAGTTCCATCGGCGTCTCTCCTGTCGCCGGAAAGGTTACGGCGCCCCCGAGCCGCGTTCCATCGAAACCGGACGCGCCGGATTACATCGCCGTAAGGAAGCGCGCCGCCCCCTCGCGGATCACGCGCCGCGTCTCGTCCCAGTCGACGCGGGCGCAGGCCTCCTCGATCGGCACGAACGCGGCCTCCGCCGCGTCGTCGCCCGCGACCGGCTCGCCCGCGACCCACCGCGCCGCATAGTCGATCAGCACATAGTGCCGCCCGTGCTCCGGCCAGACGCCGTCGATCACGTCGACCAGCCCCAGCAGTTCGGCCTGCACGCCCGTTTCCTCGCGCAGCTCCCGCAGCGCCGTCTCGACAGTCCGCTCGCCGGGCTCCACCCGACCGCCCGGTATGCTCCACTGCCCCATCCGCGGCGGCTTGCCCCGTCGGATCAGCAGCACCTCTTCACCGCGAAAGCAGATCACGCCGACGGCGGGCACGGGGGCGGGCAAGGTCATGCCGCCTGCGCTACTCCGCCTCTTCCAACGGCGGCAAGCCTCTGTGACGATGGGCCATGGACGCCGCCTCCCCGCCCCACCCCATCCGTGCCGCGATGGCCGACTTCGCCGAGGCCTTGTCCGAGCTGAAGTCCGCGCTCGGCCCCGGCGGCTGGACCGAGGACCCGCAAGAGATCGCGCCCTGGCTGAAGGAATGGCGCGACCGCTGGCACGGCCACACCCCCTTGATGCTGACCCCGCGCTCCACCGAAGAGGTGGCCAAGGCCGTCACCATCTGCGCCCGTCACCGGCTGCCGATCGTGCCCCAGGGCGGGGCCACCGGCCTGGTCGGCGGTCAGGTGCCGTTCGGCGAGGTGTTGCTGTCCTTGCGCAAGATGCGCGCGATCCGCGCCGTCTCGCCGCTGGACGACGCCCTGACGGTCGAGGCCGGCGTGACGCTGAAGGAGGCGCAGGACGCCGCGCTGGCCGCCGGCCGCCGCTTCCCCCTCAGCCTCGCCGCCGAGGGAACGGCCACGATCGGCGGCGTGATCTCCACCAACGCCGGCGGGGTTCAGGTGCTGCGTTACGGCATGATGCGCGATCTGGTGCTGGGGATCGAAGCCGTCCTGCCCGACGGTCGCGTGTTCCATGGGCTGAAGACCCTGCGCAAGGACAACACCGGCTACGACCTGAAACAGCTGCTGATCGGGGCCGAGGGCACGCTGGGGATCGTCACCGCCGCGACGCTGAAGCTGTTCCCCCTGCTGCGCTCGCGCGCGACGGCGATCGTCGGCCTGACCTCCGCCGCCGACGCCGTCGAACTGCTGGCCCGCGCCAAGGCCGAGACGGGCGGCGGGGTCGAGGCCTTCGAGCTGATGCGCCGCATCGGCGTGGAGATGGGCGTCCGCAACATTCCCGGCGTGCGCGAGCCGCTGGAGACGCCCACGCCCTGGATCGTCCTGATCGAACTGGCCTCGGGCGAGGACGGCGCCGCCGAGGCGGCGCTGAGCCGCCTGCTCGAATCCGCCCTGGACCAAAGCCTGATCGTCGATGCCGCCGTGGCGACCAACGAGGCCCAGCGCGCCGCCTTCTGGAAGCTGCGCGAGGAACAGTCCGCCGCCCAAAAGCCGGAAGGGCCCGGCTGGAAGCACGACGTCTCCGTGCCCGTCTCGCGCATCGCCGAATTCATCGACGCCGCCGAGGCCGCCGTCCTGGCCTTCGAGCCCGGCGCCCGCATCAGCGCCTTCGGCCACGTCGGCGACGGCAATCTGCACTACGACGTCATGCGACCTCTCGACGCGGACCCGGCGGCCTTCATGGCGCGCCAGCCGCAGGGGTCGAAAGTGGTCCACGATCTGGTCGCCGCCTTCGACGGCTCGATCAGCGCCGAGCACGGTCTGGGCCGGCTCAAGACCGACGAGGCGCGCCGCTACAAGTCGACCGTCGAGCAGGACGCCATGCGCGCCGTCCGCGCGGCCCTGGACCCCCACCGCATCATGAATCCGGCGGTGCTGTTCTAGCGTCGCGGTTCAAATCGGCGCCGAACCGGCCTATCTGGCGCCCCATGCTGATCGTCCTCTCCCCCGCCAAGCGTCTCGACTTCGCCGAGGCGCCCGCCGACCTGCCGGCCACGCGCCACAGGTTCCAGGACGACGTCCGCAGCCTGTCGGTCACCGCCCGCCGCCAGACCCAGGCCGACCTGCGCCGCCTGATGGGCATCTCGGATGATCTCGCCCGGTTGAATCAACAGCGCTTCAAGGCCTTCGACGCCGACGCCGACGCGGGGCTTCAGGCCGCGCTCGCCTTCGCCGGCGACGTCTATCAGGGGCTGGACGCGCGCAGCCTGTCCGTCGCCGACCTGCAATGGGCCCAGGACCGCCTGCGCATCCTGTCGGGCCTCTACGGCCTGCTGCGTCCGCTCGACCGCATCCAGCCCTATCGGCTGGAGATGGGCACGCGGCTGAAGACGCGGCGCGGCGCCGGCCTTTACGACTTCTGGGGCGACCGCATTTCGAAACAGCTGAACGCCGACGCGGAAGGTCACGCCGACCCGACCCTGATCAACCTGGCCAGTCAGGAGTATTTCGGCGCCGTGGACGCCCGCGCGCTGAAGCTGCCCGTCGTCACCTGCCACTTCCGCGAACCGGCCAAGGACGGCGGCGGCGAGACGCGCATCGTCTCCTTCTTCGCCAAGAAGGCGCGCGGCGCCATGGCCCGCTTCGCCGTCGAGACCCGCGTCGACCGCGCCGAGGGACTGAAGGACTTCACGACCGACGGCTACGCCTTCGACAAGGCCGCCTCGAGCGATTCGGACTGGATATTCATCCGATAAGGAATATCGTCCCCGGGTCGCCTTCGCAGACGCGAAGGACTAGACAGGGGCAAGACGCCGACCACGGCGCGCAGGAGACGACCGACCATGCTGCAATGGCCCAAGCGCGCCGCCGTGCCCGGCGACGGCGACCAGCCCGCGCCGCGCGACCTGAACGACCTGTCGGGTCAGGTGGCGGTCATCACCGGCTCCACCTCCGGCATCGGTCTGGCCCTGGCGCGCGCGGTCGCGGCGCGCGGCGGCGACGTGGTGATGAACGGCCTGGGCGACCCGTCCGAGATCGAGCGCACCCGCGCGGGGATCGAGGCCGCCTGCGGCGTCCGCGTCCGCTATCACGCCGCCGACATGCGCCGGGGGGAAGAGGTCGCCGACCTGGTCGCCGTCGCCAAGCACGAGCTCGGGCGCCTGGACATCCTGGTCAACAACGCGGGCGTGCAGCACGTCGAGGCGATCGAGAAATTCCCCTCGGAAAAGTGGGACCAGATCCTGGCCATCAACCTGTCTTCGGCCTTCTATTCGATCCGGGCCGCGGTGCCGATCATGAAGGCCCAGGGGCGCGGCCGCATCGTCAACGTCGCCTCGGCCCACGGCCTGCGCGCCAGCCCGTTCAAGTCCGCCTACGTCGCGGCCAAGCACGGCATCGTCGGCCTGACCAAGACCGTGGCGCTGGAAACCGCGCGCGACGGCATCACCTGCAACGCCATCTGCCCCGGCTTCGTCGAGACCCCCATCGTCGAGAAGCAGATCGCCGACCAGGCCCGCGCCCACGGCATCTCCAAGGACAAGGTGGTCGAGGAGGTCATCCTGGCCAAACAACCGACCAAGCGCTTCGTCACCTCCGACGAGCTGACCGGCCTGTTCCTCTACCTCGTCAGCGACCTCGGCGCCTCCGCCACCGGCGCCGCCTACCCCGTCGACGGCGGCTGGACGGCTCAGTAGCGACGCGGTCGGGCGACGCGGACGCGTTTGGAGCACCTGACAGCGCCGCCGTAGCGGTCGAGACGGTTGCAAGCTTGACTGTAAGCTGCAGGAGCGCATTTTGCTGCGACAGTAGGTTTGTAGCGTCGCCCATTCATCCAAACGCGTAACCTGCCGATGCCTGCCTTGATCGACCAGTTCGATTGGAGCGCCACGCCGCTCGGACCCAAGCACACCTGGTCTCCAGCGCTGCGCACGACCTATGACGTGATGATGGGCACGGGATTCGCCGCGTGCGTGATGTGGGGTCCTGAACGCACCCTGCTCTACAACGCCGCCTACATCCCCATTCTCGGGCAGAAGCATCCCCAAGCCTTGGGCCGGCCGCTCGATCAGGTTTGGTACGAGGTGTGGAACGACATCCGGCCGCTGACTGAGAAGGCCCTGCGAGGCGAGACGGTATTTCTCGAGGACCTCCCGCTGACCATGCTCAGAAACGGATGTCCGGAGGAAACGTTCTGGACGTTTTCATACAGCCCGGTTCGGGAGGGTGTTGACGTCGTCGGTATGCTCGACATCGCCATCGAGACGACCTCGCGCGTACGGGCGGAAGCGCATCGCCAGATGCTGGTGGATGAGTGCGGACATCGGGTGAAGAACACCCTCGCCCTCGTTCAAGCCGTCGCCAGGAGCAGTTTTGCCGGTGTGGACCGCGAGGTCGTCCAGAAATTCGACGACCGACTTGCCGCGATCGGTCGGACCCAGGAGATGCTGGACGAAAAGGCGTGGGATGGCGGCGATCTGGGGGACGTGGTCCGTGCTGCGGTCCGCAATCTGATTGGCCGACCCGTGTCCATCTCCGGCCCGCCCGTCGGCCTGTCGCCGCGCGTGGCCCAGACCACGGCCTTGATCATCCACGAACTGATAACCAACGCCTTCAAGCACGGGGCGCTGGCACGGCCCGAAGGGCGCGTGGCGGTCGATTGGAGCGTTCAGGACGGCCGACTGACGATGAACTGGATCGAGCGGGACGGCATGCCGGCCCATCCACCATCACGCGACGGCTTCGGCAACAAGTTGTTGACGCGGGGCATTCTTGGATCGGGCGGGACTCAATTGCGCTACGAATCCCAAGGCTTTTCCGCCACCTTCACGGCTCCGGTCGCGCGGCTGACCGACGGGTGATCATCCGTTCGAGCGGCAAATCGTGATGTCCGTCGCTCTCATCCGAGGTTGAGGTATTGGTCAGCCAGCCAAGCGGGAACAGGTCGGAACGAGAGCTCGCCGTCCTACGTGTGATGTATGCCGTCAGCCTGAAGCTCGGCGAGCAGATGCGGTCGGCCTCCAAATCCCGGTTGAGCCAGCACGAAGTGATGGCGCTCGGGATCGTCAACCGCATGCCGGGGATCCGGCAGTCGGATCTTGCGCGAGCACTGAGCCTGTCGCCGGTTCAGATGTCGCGATTGGCGGCCGACCTCGAAGGACGTCACCTCGTTGAGCGGCGCCCTCACAGACACGACCTGCGCAGCAAGATGCTGCATCCGACGGAGTCTGGCCGCGAGGCGTATTCCAGGATGCGAAAGCGATCCGTCGAATTGGCCAAAGAAGTGTTTCGCGAGCTTCCCGATGAAGCGTTGCGGGTGCTGGTCGAGCAAACGTCGGTGATCAACAGACGCCTCGGCCTAGGGCCGCTCAGCGGACATCCGGACGACGAAGGCACGCGGTAGGACGCGAAGGGCGATCGCGGTGGCCGGCGCACGCCCTATGCGCCCCCAGGGTTGGCGGATCGACCGGGCGACGGCGTGAACCTGCAAGGTCGTGACCATCGGAGTTGGGCGGCGGTGCGTGGCCGGCTCCTGCGGGGACGCCCTGTCAAGCCGGCGATCACGGCGCGTCACCTCCTCCGCTCTTTAAGACCCTTCCGACTCCGCGGGATGCCGCCCCCGCTTGCCCGGCGTCCGCCGCGCGCCTACCTCGACCGCTTCAGCACCGGAGCCGCCGCATGACCGCCTACGACTACGACCTCTTCGTCATCGGCGCGGGCTCGGGCGGGGTGCGCGCGGCGCGGCTGGCGGCGCTGGACGGCAAGCGCGTCGCCGTCGCCGAGGAGCACCGCGCGGGCGGCACCTGCGTGATCCGCGGCTGCGTGCCCAAGAAGTTCATGGTGATGGCCTCGGACTTTGCCCACCAGTTCGAGATCGCAGAGGGCTATGGCTGGACGATCCCGGAGCCCTCCTTCGACTGGCCCAGCTTCATCCAGGCCAAGGACGTCGAGATCGCGCGCCTGTCGGGCATCTATGCCGCCAACCTGGGCAAGGCGGGCGCCGAACTGATCCACGGTCGCGCCGTGCTGAAGGACGCGCACACCGTCGAAATCGTCGGCAAGGACCGCACCTACACCGCCGACAAGATCCTTATCGCCACCGGCGGGCGGCCCTGGGTCCCGCCGCAGCTGCCGGGCGTCGAGCACGCGATCACCTCGGAAGAGGCCTTCCACCTGCCGGAGCTGCCGAAGCGCATCCTGATCGCGGGCGGCGGCTACATCGCCGTGGAGTTCGCCGGCATCTTCGCCGGCCTGGGCGTCGAGACGACCCTGATCTATCGCGGGCCCAACATCCTGCGCGGCTTCGACGACGACGTGCGCGCGCACCTGGCCGCCGAGATCGAAAAGCGCGGCGTGAAGGTGATCCTGGGCTGCCAGCACGCGTCGCTGGAGAAGACCGCGACGGGCATCGTCAATCATCTCGAGAACGGCATGACCCTGGAGACCGACGTCGTCATGTTCGCCACCGGCCGCATCCCCTACGTCAAGGACCTGGGCCTCGAGACCGCGGGGGTGGAGCTGACCGACGACGGCGCGATCAAGGTCGACGAATGGTCCAGAACGACCGCCGACAACATCTGGGCCATCGGCGACGTCACGGACCGCATGAACCTGACGCCCGTCGCGATCCGCGAGGCGGTCGCCTTCCACTCCACCGTCTTCCGCGACCGGCCGATGAAGTTCGACTACGAGGCCGTGGCCACCGCCGTCTTCAGCCAGCCCCCCGTCGGCACAGTCGGCCTGTCGGAAGCCGAGGCGCGTCGCTCGTGCGGGGCCGGCGTCGACGTCTACATGACGCGCTTCAGACCCATGAAGTACGCCTTCACCGGCTCGGACGAGCGCATGCTGATGAAGCTGGTGGTGGACAAGGAGACGCAGCGCGTGGTGGGCGTCCACATCGTCGGCCCGGACGCGCCCGAGATCATTCAGATCGCCGCCGTGGCCGTGAAGGCCGGCCTGACCAAGGCCCAGTGGGACGCCACCTGCGCCGTGCACCCGACGGTGGCCGAGGAACTGGTCACCATGCGCGAGCCCGTCCGTCCGCAGGAGACGGCGCTGGGCTGACGTCAGTGCGGGGCGATGCTCGCCGGGGGCGTCTTCAGCCAGGGGGCCAGCCGGAACCGGCGCGGGGCGGCGCCCACGGTGCGGGTGGTGATGAACTGCTGCGCGAAGTCCACGACGGCGCGGATGGTCTGCTCGTCGAACGGCTTGCACACCGCGCCCAGCGCGCCGGAGAAGCCGTCGGGGATTTGCTCGGGGTTCGCCGTCAGGAAAATCACAGCCACGCCGTGATCCGCGACCAGGCGATGCGCGATCTGCGGGCCGGTCATGCCGTCCATCAGGTTGACGTCGACCAGCGCCAGGTCCGGCTTCTCACGCTCCGCCACCACGAAGGCGCCCTTGGTGTCGACCGAGACGCCCACGACCTCGCACCCGCGGTCCAGCAGGATCAGTTCGAGTTCCATGGCCAGCAGGGCCTGATCCTCGACGATCATGACCCTGAGTCCCTCGACGCCGGTCACTGGAAGCGGTTCCCCTCAAATCACGCTGCGCGGCGGCGCTTTACCATGAAGTGTCTGCCACCGGACAGTTGCAACGTGGTAATGGCGGCTTGGTTCGGGCTCGGCTATGAAAAATCCCGGGAATCGGCGGGCGCAGGAGTTCAGGCATGACGGAGATGACGCTCGCGGCGGCGCCGCTGGACGGCGGTGAAGGCCCTGACGCCTGCTGCCGGTTCCTGCAGACGCTGGTGTCGATCCGTCTGCGCACCGTCGACGACCCCGACTGCCGCCGCCATCTGGGCTGGATCAGCGACATGGCCGCCGCCGTCGGTCTGATGAGCCGCCGTTACGCCCAGGGCGATCCGTTCGACGCCTACGTCGACGATGCCCTGACTTTCTGGCGTCGCAACCTGGAGACGCGCGGCATCCGGCTGGAGGTCCGCGGGCGCGTCGGCGACCTGGCGGACGCGCACCGCCTGCCCGTCGCGGTGATCCTGCACGAGCTTCTGACCAACGTGTCGCGCCACGCCTTCCCCGAAGGCGCCAAGGGCGGCGCCGTGGCGGTGGCCTTTTCGTCCACGCGGTCGGGCCTCAGCCTGGTGGTGCGCGACACGGGCGTGGGCGCCGACGAGGCGCGCCCCGGCGACGGGCTGTCGCTGGTCGCCGGCCTGGTGGCGCAGCAGGACGGCTCCCTGACGCTGGAGACCGCGCCGGGCGGCGGGTTCGGCGTCCGCATCGGCCTGCCGTCGGGCGGCGAACGCCTCAACTGAGGCGCCGCCGGCCCCCAGACGTCACTGCTCGGCCATCACCTGGCGCGCCGTCACGGCGAAGGTCAGGGGATCGTCGAAATAGCCCTGCTTGCCGGGCGACGCGGCGCAGACCTGGGTCTTCACGTCGTCCATGATGCTGCCGGCGTTGATCTCGGTCCACGACCCGTCGCCGGTGAAGTCGTCCGAAGCCGTGCTGCCGTCGATGTAGAAGAAGCTGGACCGCAGCGTCTTGTAGCGGGTCTTGGAGCAGTCGATGTCGATCATCGACGTGGCCCAGTCGAACTGGCCCGGCTCCGGCGCCGCGGCCACCAGCGCGGTGTTGATCTGGCGCATGTCGCCGCGGATGCGCATCGAGGCCCAGTCCACGGCCAGGACGGCCCCGTCGGACACGGCGACGGCTTCCCATTCGTCGGCCGCGGCGGCGCCGGCGGTCAGGGTCAGGGCGGCGGCGCCCAGCAGCAAGGTCTTCAACATGGCTTCATCCCTCCAAGGTGCGGCGATGATCCGACACGGACGCGCCGGCGTCGAGAGGGCAAGGCCTTCCCATTCCTGATTCAGGCGGACAGCACGTCGACGGACATCCGCTGCAACAGGGCTCCGCCCTGCCCGATCGCGGCCAGTCGGCTGGACGCGTGGCCCAGCACGTTGGCGGCATAGACCTCGTACAATGCGATCCGCCCTTCCAGCCACGTCGCGTCGCCCTGGCCGGCGTCCAGTTCGGCACGGGCTTCCAAAGCCCCCCGAGCCAGCATCCAGCCGCCGATGACGTCGCCCATCAGCTTCAGATAGGCGTCGGCGCCGGCCAGGACGTCGGCGGCGCGAGCGGGGTCCGCCTTGGCGTCGAGCAGCCACAGCGTGGCGTCCTCCACCGCCTCGACCGCCGCCTTGAGGCGTTCGACCGGCTTGCCGGAATACAGACGCGGCAGGCGGGCCAGGTCGGCCTTCATCTCAGCGATGATCGCGCGGGCGGCGTCGCCGCCGTCCTGCGACAGCTTGCGACCGACCAGGTCCATGGCCTGGATCCCGTTCGTGCCCTCGTAGATCGGGGCGATGCGCGCGTCGCGATAGTGCTGGGCGGCGCCGGTCTCCTCGATGAAGCCCATGCCGCCGTGGATCTGGACGCCCAGCGACGCCACGTCGACGCCGACGTCGGTGGACCAGGCCTTGGCGATCGGCGTCAGCAGATCCTCGCGTCCCTTCCAGAAGGCGCGGTCCTCGACGGTCGCGGCGTGCCGGGCCAAATCGGCGGCGACGCCGCAGGACAGGCAGATCGCACGAGCCGCGGCGATCCGGGCCTTCATCACCGACAGCATGCGCCGCACGTCGGGATGATCGACGATCGGCGCGTTGGCTTCGCGGGTGAAGGCGCTACGGCCCTGCCGACGGTCCAGCGCATAGGCCAGGGCGCCCTGGTAGGCGCGCTCGGCGATGCCCACGCCCTCGACGCCGACGGCCAGGCGCGCGGCGTTCATCATGACGAACATGTGCGACAGGCCCTCGTTCGGCCGGCCGACCAGTTCGGCGGTCGCGCCCTCATAGCTCATGACGCAGGTGGGCGAGGCGTGGATGCCCAGCTTGTGCTCCACGCCGACGGGTCGGAAGGCATTGCGGTCGCCCAGCGAGCCGTCCGGCTCCACAAGGAACTTAGGGGCCAGGAAAAGGCTGATCCCCTTCGGCCCCGGCGGCGCGTCGGGCAGCCGCGCCAAGACAAGGTGCACGATGTTGTCGGTGGCGTCGTGGTCGCCCCAGGTGATGAAGATCTTCTGGCCGGTCAGGGCATAGGTCCCGTCGCCGTTCGGCACGGCCGTCGACGTCAGCGCTCCCAGATCCGAGCCCGCGTGCGGCTCGGTCAGGACCATGGCGCCGGTCCATTCACCCGACACCAGACGCGTCAGATACACCTCCTTCTGCCGGTCGGTGCCGTGCGCCTCCAGCGCCTCGATGGCGGCCAGCGACAGCATCGGACACAGGCCGAAGGCCATGTTGGCGGCGTGGACGGTCTCATAGGCCGCCAGTTCCAGCGCCTTGGGCAGGCCCTGCCCCCCGGCGTGCGTCGGCGCGGCGAGACCCAGCCAGCCGCCGGCGGCGAACTGGCGGTAGGCGTCGACGAAGCCGGGGGCGGCGGTGACCGCACCGTTCGCATAGGTCGCGCCGGCCTGGTCGCCGGGGCGGTTCAGCGGAGCCAGCACGTCCTGCGAGAACTGGCCCGCCGCCTCCAGCACGGCGGCCATCAGGTCGTCGTCGAAGTCCGGAAAGGCGCCGGTCACCGCGACGCGGTCGATGCCGGCGACGGCCTTGAGCGTGAAGGCCAGATCGCGAATCGGGGCGCGATAGGTCATGGACGATGCTCCTGCGATTTCCGCGTCTTGGCGAAGCGCGGCCTTTGCCCCAAGGTGACGCCGTGCCGCAGCGGAAGAAAAGGCCCATGAGCGAACCGCGCAACCGATATTCGACCGTCAGCCTGATCCTGCACTGGGTCATCGCCGCCGGCATCTTGGCGCAGGTCCTGCTGATCACGGCGCATGAGGCGACGCACGGGACGCCGATCTCGCGCGAGTACGTCGAGATCCACAAGTCGCTGGGCCTGACGCTGCTGGTTCTGACGCTGGTCCGCATCGGTTGGCGTCTGGCCAATCCGGCGCTGCCTCTGCCCGACCACATGAAGACGTGGGAGAAGATCGTCGCGCGGGTCACGCACGTCGGCTTTTATCTGGCCCTGCTGTTCATGCCGCTGACGGGCTGGGCGGCGATGTCGGCGCGGGCGCGGCCGATCGACTTCTGGGGTCTGTTCAACTGGCCGCTGCTGCCCGTCGAGGGCGGACGCGAGGCGGCGCGCGCGCTGATGGGGCTGCACGAGCTCGGCATCAAGGCGATCTACGTTCTGCTGGCGCTACACGTGCTGGGTGCGCTGAAGCATCATTTCGTCGACCGGGACGACGTGCTGCGCCGTATGCTGCCCTTCCTGCCGCGTCGGCGGTGAGCGACGCGGTCGACCGCGCGGCGGCGGCGCTGGCCGCCGGCGATCTGATCCTGCTGCCGACCGAGACGGTCTATGGCCTGGGCGCCGACGCCGCGAACGCGGATGCCGTGGCCCGGGTGTTCGAGGCCAAGGGACGCCCGCGCTTCAACCCCCTGATCTCGCACGTGGCGGACCTGGCGGCGGCGGAGCGGCACGCCGTGTTCGACGACCGCGCACGGCGGCTGGCCGAGGCCTTCTGGCCGGGGCCGATGACGCTGGTTCTGCCCGCGCGACCTGACGGCGTCGTCTGCGAGCTGGCGCGCGCCGGACTGGACAGCGTGGCGGTTCGCGTGCCGGCACACGCGCTGGCGCGCGACGTGCTGGCGGCGTTCGGCGGGCCTGTGGTGGCGCCGTCGGCGAACCGGTCGGGGCGGCCCAGTCCGACGACCTTCGCCGACGCGGTCGAGGAGACGGGGTTCGCGGTCGCGGCGGCGCTGGACGGCGGGCCGTGCGCGGTGGGGCTGGAAAGCACGGTGATCGCCGTGCTGAACGGGCGGGTCTCGGTGCTGCGTCCCGGCGCCGTGACGCGAGCCGAAATCGAGGCGATCGCCGGGCCTCTGAGCGACGCCGAAGAGGGCCATCGGTCGCCGGGGCGGGTCGCCCTGCACTATGCCCCCGACGCGCCGGTCAGGATCGAGAGCACGCAGGTCGCGCCGGGCGAGATCCTGCTGGGCTTCGGACCCGGCGTGGGCGATCCGCGCTGGAGTCTGAGCCCGACCGGCGACCTGCGCGAGGCGGCGGCGAACCTGTTCCGACGCCTGCGCGAGGCGGATCGCGAACGCCCCTCCGCCATCGTGGTGGCGCCGATCCCGCGCCAGGGACTGGGCGAGGCCATCTTCGACCGCCTGCGCCGCGCCGCCGGACACGTCGGCTAGGGCGTCCGTCAGGGCAGCAGAGTTTCCACGCCGGCGTCCGTGCCGATGATCGCTTCGTCGGCGAGGTCGAGGAAGAGGCCGTGTTCGACGACGCCGGTGACCAGTTTCAGGTCGTCGGCGAGGCGAGCCGGGTCATGGATGACCCCGCATTTCGCGTCGTAGATCAGGTTGCCGCCGTCGGTGCGGACCTGACCGCGCTCGGCGGTGCGGACGCGGGCGGGCATGGCGACGTCGTGGTCGGTCAGGACGTCGGCGATGCGGTTGCCGGTGGTCTTGTGGCCGAAGGCGACGACCTCGATCGGCAGGGGGAAGGCGCCGAGGTGGGGCGCCACCTTGGCGGCGTCGGCGATGACGAGGCAGGTGGACGACGCCTCCCACACCAGCTTCTCGCGCAGCAGGGCGGCGCCGCCGCCCTTGATGAGCGCCAGGCCGGGACCGATCTCGTCGGCGCCGTCGACGGTCAGGTCGATGCGCGACACGTCCTCCAGAGTGACCAGCGGCAGGCCCAGTTCCCGGGCCAGGTCGGCGGTGGCTTCGGAGGTGGGGACGCAGCGCAGGTTCGGCAGCTTCCGCGCCGCCAGCGCCTTGACGAACCAGGCGGCGGTGGAGCCGGTGCCGAGACCGACCGTCATGCCCGCCTCGACGCGAAGGGCGGCGGCCTCGCCTGCGGCTCTTTTCTGGCGATCAGACATGGAAAATCCTCCCCTGCGCAGCGGGGGAGGGGGACCGCCGAGCGGCGGTGGAGGGGGCGAAGCCACAGCCGGTGTCTGAGGTCGCCCCCTCCACCACTTCGTGGTCCCCCTCCCCTGTGTCGCTTCGCTCGCGGGGGAGGATCATTGCTTCGCCGCCTTCTTGGCCCGCATCGTCTCCATGAAACGGGCGGCCCAGCCGGGCTTGGCGGTCTGGGGCGCGCGGGTCAGGGCGAGGTCGCCGGGCGCGACGTCCTGGGTCACCACCGAGCCGGAGCCGACCATGGCGCCCGCGCCGATGGTGACGGGCGCGACCAGCGAGGTGTTGGAGCCGACGAAGGCCCCCTGCCCCACCTCCGTCCGGTGTTTGAAGAAGCCGTCGTAGTTGCAGAAGATCGTGCCCGCGCCGATGTTGGCGCCCGCCCCGACCACGCCGTCGCCGAGATACGACAGGTGATTGGCCTTGGCCCCCGCGCCCATCGTGACGTTCTTCACCTCGACGAAGTTGCCGACCTTGGCCTTCTCCCCCAGCGTCGCGCCGGGGCGCAGACGGGCGTAGGGGCCGACCTCGGCGCCCGGACCGACCTCGGCGCCCTCCACGTGGCTGAAGGCGCGGATCTTTGCACCGGCGCGCACTGTGGCGCCGGGGCCGAAGACGACGTAAGGCTCGATCACCGCACCGGGTTCGACCGTGGTGTCCCAGCTGACGAAGACGGTGTCGGGGGCGGGCATGCGCACGCCGGACGCCAGCAGGTCGTCGCGGCGGACCTTCTGGAACAGGGCTTCCGCCTGGGCCAAGTCGCCCTGGGCGTTGACGCCCATCACCGCGTCCTCGTCGGCGAAGACGGCGCGGGTGGGCTCACCGCGCGCGCGGGCCAGGGCGACGACGTCGGTCAGATAGTATTCGCCCTTGGCGTTGTCGTTCTTCACCTCGGCCAGCAGGTCGAACAGCAGGCGCGCGGGCGCGGCCATGACGCCGGAGTTGCAGGCGGTGACCTTCAGCTGGTCGGGCGAGGCCTCCTTGTGCTCGACGATGGCTTCAAGCCCGCCGTCGGCGTCGATCAACAGGCGCCCGTAGCCGGTGGCGTCTCGAGCCTCGAAGCCGACCACGGTCAGGGCCTCGCCGAAGACGGGCTCGACGTCCGACGCCTTCAGAAGGGGCACGTCGCCGTAGGTGATGACCACCTGACCGTCGAAGTCGGCCATCAGCTCGCGCGCGGCCAGCACGGCGTGGCCGGTGCCCAGCGGCGGATCCTGGACGGCGACGGCGGCGGCGCCGAGGCGCTTCTCGACGTGGGCGCGGACCTCCGGCGAGTGGTTTCCGACCACCACGATCACGCGTTCGCAGCCCAGACCCTCCGCAGCGTCGATGGCGTGGTCCAGCATGGCGCGACCGCCGACGGGGTGCAGCACCTTGGGCAGGCCGGACTTCATCCGGGTGCCCTGGCCGGCGGCGAGGATGATGGCGGCGCGACGGGTCATGCGGGCTCCGGATTCGACGACTTGCCGCGTTTTACGGCGGCGCGGACTCAAATAGAACCGGGCGCATGAAAGACCTGAGCGGCTGGACCATCGCCTTCGACCTGGACGGGACGCTGGTGGAGACGGCGCCCGACCTGATCGGCACGCTGAACCGGCTGCTTGCGGCGCGGGGGTTGCCGCCGCGGCCCGTGTCCGCCGCGCGGCATTTGGTGGGGCATGGCGCGGTGGCCCTGCTGAAGGACGGGTTTCGCGAGGCCGGCGCGGCGTGGGACGAGGCGGAGCAGCCTGCGCTGCTGGCCGCGTTCCTGGAAGATTATCTGGCGCACATCTGCGACCACAGCCACGTCTACCCCGGGGTCGAGGCGGCGCTGGACCGGCTGGCGACGCGCGGGGCGATCCTGTGCGTGGCCACGAACAAGCCGACGCACCTGTCGCTGGCGCTGTTCGAGCGGCTGGGCCTGACCGGGCGGTTCGCGGCCATCTGCGGCGCCGACGCGGTGTCGGCGAGGAAGCCCGACGCGGCCCACATCCGCGAGACGGTGCTGAAGGCCGGCGGCGATCCGGCGCGCGCGATCATGGTCGGCGATTCGATCACCGACGTGAGGGCGGCGCGGGCGACGGGCGTTCCGGTGGTCGTGACGACCTTCGGCTACACGGAAATCCCGGCTGCCGACCTGGGCGGCGACGCACTGATCGATCGGTTCGACGCGCTGGAGGCGGCGGTGGGCGCCATCGTTCAAGGCGGGCTTGCCTCCCGGGATGACGCGGGCTATGTCCCCGCCTCCTGAAACGGCCCGGATGCGTAGCTCAGCGGGAGAGCACCTCGTTCACACCGAGGGGGTCACAGGTTCAATCCCTGTCGCATCCACCATTTCGCCGTTATCTCCCCCTACTGGCCGCCGTCCGCCGATTTCGCGCCGACCGTTCGCGCGCCGCTCGTGCTTCTGGACCGCTTGACCATGCCCTTCCCCGCCAGCCATCCCGCGCTCGACCGCGCCCTGTCCGAACGCGGCTATGACGAGCCCACCGCCGTCCAGTCCGCCGTGCTGGAGGCCGAGGAAGGCCGCGACCTGCTGGTCTCGGCGCAGACGGGGTCGGGCAAGACCGTGGCGTTCGGCCTGGCGCTGGCCCCCACCCTGCTGGGCGAGGCGGAACGGTTCGCCGACAACGCGGCGCCCGAGGCCCTGATCATCGCGCCGACGCGCGAGTTGGCGCTCCAGGTGTCGAGGGAGCTGGAGTGGCTGTACGCCAAGGCCGGCGCGCGCATCGCCACCTGCGTCGGCGGAATGGACCCGCGCGCTGAGCGGCGCGTGCTGGAGCGCGGGGCCGCCATCGTGGTGGGCACGCCCGGTCGTCTGAAGGATCACGTGGAGCGTGGCGGACTGGACCTGTCGCAACTGAAGGCCGTCGTCCTCGATGAGGCCGACGAGATGCTGGACATGGGGTTCAGCGAGGATCTGACCTTCATCCTGGACCAGGCGCCGGCGGAGCGGCGGACGCTGTTGTTCTCGGCCACGATCGCGCGCGAGATCGCGCAGCTGGCCAAGACTTATCAGCGCGACGCGATCCGCATCGACACGACGTCCAAGACGGTCGCGCATGGCGACATCGCCTACAAGGCCATCCGCGTCGCGCCGCACGAGATCGAGCACGGCGTGGTCAACGTGCTGCGCTGGTTCGAGAGCCCGGGCGCGCTGGTGTTCGCCAACACGCGCGAGCGGGTGAAGCATCTGACGGCGTCCCTGCGCGAACGCGGGTTCCAAGTCGTGGGGCTGTCGGGCGAGCTGACGCAGTCGCTGCGGTCCGAGGCGCTGCAGGCGCTGCGGGACGGGCACGCGCGGGTGTGCGTGGCCACCGACGTGGCGGCGCGCGGGCTGGATCTGCCGGACCTGGGTCTGGTGATCCATGCCGAAATCCCGGTGAACAAGGCGACGCTGCTGCACCGCTCGGGGCGCACGGGCCGCGCCGGCAAGAAGGGCACTTCGGTGCTGATGGTCAGCCACACCCGCCGCCGCAAGGTCGAGCTGATGCTGCGCTCGGCCAACATCGAGGCGGAGTGGTCGGGCCCGCCCAGCGCCGACGAAATCCGCGCCAAGGATCAGGAGCGGATGCTGACCGACCCGGTGCTGACCGCGCCGGCGGACGAGGACGCGCTGGAGATGGGCCGCAAGCTCCTGGAGCGGTCAAGCCCCGAGCAGGTCGCGGCGGCTTTGATCCGGCTGTACCGCGAGAAGCTGCCGCCGCCCGAGGACGTGCAGGACGACGCGCGCATGGCACGGACCATGGAGGGCGAGCGCGGGCGGCGCGAGCGCGAGCCGGTCGACTTCGCCCAGGGCGGCGACATGAGCTGGTTCCGCATCAACGTCGGCCGCGAGAAGAACGCCGATCCGAAGTGGCTGCTGCCGCTGATCTGCCGCCTGGGCCACGTGACCAAGCGCGACGTCGGCTCCATCAAGATCTTCGACCGCGAGACCAAGTTCGAGATCACGCAGGAGGCCGAGGCCAAGTTCCGCGCGGCCATCGCCAAGGGCGGTGAAGACGACGTGTCGATCAGCGACGCCGTGGCGCCCGCGCCCGGCGAAAAGACCGCGCGGCCCAAGGCCTTCGCCAAGCCCCGCCGCGAGTTCGACGGGCCCAAGAAGACGTGGACGCCGCGCCCGGAACGGACCGCCGAGGCGGCGCCTGCACCCGAGGGCGGCAAGCCGAAGTGGGTCAAGCGGACCAAGGACGATCCGACGCCCGTAGGCAAGAAGCCGTGGGTGGAGAAGCCGCGCGGCGACAAGAAGCCTTGGGCGGGCAAGCCGGGCGCCAAGCCGTTCCGTCCGAAGCCCGACGGGAAGCCGCCGTTCAAGGGCAAGCCGAAGCGGGCTTAAGAAATCCTCCCCCGCCCTCGCGGGGGAGGGGGACCGCGAAGCGGTGGAGGGGGCGACCCCAGGCGCAGGCGTTCGTGTCCGCCCCCTCCACCATCCTTCGGATGGTCCCCCTCCCCCTTTCGCTGCGCGCTCCAGGGGAGGATTGCGCCGGTGGTGTAACCGTTTACGCTGACGCCAAAGAAGAAACCGGCGTGGGTGGAGACGGATGGCGGACGTTCGGCTGAGCGGCGTGAGGAAGAGCTTCGGCGCCGTCGAGGTGCTGAAGGGCATCGACCTGGAGATCGCCGACGGCGAGTTCGTGGTGTTCGTCGGCCCGTCCGGCTGCGGCAAGTCCACCCTGCTGCGCACCATCGCCGGGCTGGAGACGCTGGACGGCGGGTCCATATCCATCGGCGGGCGCGACGTGACGGGTCTGTCGCCGTCGGATCGCGGCATCGCCATGGTGTTCCAGTCGTATGCCCTCTATCCGCACATGACGGTGCGCGAGAACATGGGCTTCGCCCTGTCGCTGGCGAAGATGGACAAGGGCGAGATCAAGCGACGCGTCGACGCCGCCGCCGAGGTTCTGAACATCGGCGACTATCTGGACCGCAAGCCCAAGGCCCTGTCGGGCGGGCAGCGCCAGCGCGTGGCCATCGGCCGGGCCATCGTGCGCGAGCCGGAGGTGTTCCTGTTCGACGAACCGCTGTCGAACCTGGACGCCGCCCTGCGCGTGCGGATGCGTTATGAGTTCGCGAGCCTGCACCAGAGGCTGGGCACGACGATGATCTACGTCACCCACGACCAGGTCGAGGCCATGACCCTGGCCGACCGAATCGTGGTGCTGAACGCCGGACGGATCGAACAGGTCGGCGCGCCGATGGAGCTGTACGAGCGCCCGGCCAACCGCTTCGTCGCCGAGTTCATCGGCAGCCCCAAGATGAACCTGATCCCGGCGGAGGTGGTCGAGGCCGCGGGCGGACGGGTGACGGTTCGAACCGCATCGGGCGCCGTCATGCCGGCGGCGGTCAAGGCGAACGGCGCCAAGGTCGGCGACAGGGTCACGCTGGGCGTGCGGCCGGAGCATCTGTCGACCGGGGGCACCGGCGGCGCGCTGACGGCGACGACGACGTTCGTGGAGACGCTGGGCCACGCCACCTACGCCTATCTGGACGGCGGCGACGGCGAGACGCTGACGGCGCAACTGGACGGCGCCGAGCGACCGACGCAGGGACAGAGCCTGACGCTGAAGGCGCCGCCGGAAAAGGTGCAGCTGTTCGACGCCGACGGGCGCGCGTTCGAGAGAAGCTGACCCTCTACCGGCGGGAGAGGGACAACGTCACCGCATCTCCAC
>CALRWJ020000025.1:0-30574 GCA_943371835.1 Afipia felis
TCGGCGCGGGCGTCGCGGCGGTCTGGGTCGCGGGCGGCGTCGCCGCGCCCGTGGCGGGGGCCGAGGCGGCGGCGGCGCGCGCGGCCAGCGGCGCGGACTGGAACCGAGCGGCCAGCTTTTCGGTCAGGGCACGCGCCTGGGCGGGCGGCATCTGGGCCATGATGGCGGCCAGGGTGCGCGGACGCATGGCGGCGGCGACGGGCAGAAGCACCGAATCGTCCAGCTGGGCGAAGACGGCGGCGGCCTCACGCGGGCGCATGGCGGAATAGACGGCGACCAGGCGGTCGGTCTCGGCCTTGGCGCGCTCGTCGACCTGGCCCAGCAGGCCCTCGACCTCGCCCTTCACCTTCTCCAGCTCGGCGGTCTGCTCGGCCACCTTCTGCTCGGCGGCGGCCAGCAGGGGCAGCATGGTGGCGAAGTCGGCGTCGCGGGCGTCCAGCTCCTTGCGGCGGTCGCCCAGCGACGAGATCACGCGCAGCTCGGCGGGCGAGATGCCGATCTGGGCGGCCAGCTGTTCCTCGGACAGGGCGCAGACGGCGGTGGCGGCGGTCTTTGTGGCGGTCGCCTCGCCCTCGGCGGGGACGGCCTCCTCGGCCCAGGCCTTGGCGCCTTCGAACAGGCCCGGCGCCGCGCCGACCACGCGCAGGATCAGGACGCCGCCGACGGCGACGGCGGCCAGGGGCAGGATGCGGGGCAGCTTGCTCATGCGGATGCGCGCCCTCCTCAGGCGGCGAACAGATCGTCGTCCTGGGATCGCACGGGGCGGTTAGGCGATCGTTCGGGCGAATGGTTAGCGGTCATGGCCCGGACGATGGCGTTGACGTCCTCGCGCCCCGCCCCGGCGCCCGGCCCGGCCAGAGCCTGGATACGCTGGGCCAGCGAGGCCATGCGGTCGACGGGGGCGGGTTCACGCGCCGTCGTTTCCCTCCCCTTCTTGGGGAGGGACGGCGACGGCGAAGCCGGAGCCCGGGTGGGGTTCGAATGGGACCGGGCAGGGTCAAGCACAGCCCCACCCTGCTCGCTGCGCGAGCTTCCCTCCCCATGAAGGGGAGGGAGAAGGCGGTCGCCTGCGCGCGCGATCAGCTTCTCCAGCTCGGCCTTGACCTCGCGCGCGCGGACGATGCGGTCGTGCAGCAGGTCGGTCTCCTGACCTGAGGCGCGCAGCGAGGCCAGGGCCGCCTCGGCGCGACCGGCGGCCTGGTTCAGCTCGGTCACCGCGCCGGCGAAGGCCAGCTGACCGTCACGCAGCACCTTCAACCGACGCTCCAGCCGGATGCCGAAGGCGATGGCGCCCACCAGCAGCAGCATCAGCACCGCGTCCATGAGCATGCCGATCATCCCGCGTCTCCTCGGGCAAGGCCGGCGGCCGCGTCGCGCGAGATCGGGCGCTCGACCCGCACGGCGATGTGGGCGCCCTTGCGGCCCATCTTGCCGACCGTCAGGGGGATCGACCCGGCGCGGATCGAGATGTCGCTGTCGGGCGTGGCGTTCAGCATCAGGGTGTCGCCGACCTTCAGGTTCAGCACGGACGACAGGGGCGCCTGCTGCTCGTCCAGCACGGCGCGGACCTCGGTCTGGGTGGTCCATAGCTCGCTGGCCAGGTGGCCTTCCCAGATGTTGTCGCGGCCGAACTTCTCGCCCATGAACTGCTGCAGCAGCATCTTCCGGATGGGCTCAAGCGTGGCGTACGGCAGCAGCAGCTCGATGCGCCCGCCGCGGTCCTCCATGTCCACACGCAGCTTCACCAGAATGGCGGCGTTGGCCGGGCGCGCGATGGCGGCGAAGCGGGGGTTGGTTTCCAGCCGGTCCAGATTGAAATGCACCGGCGTCAGCGGCTCGAACGCCTGCTGGGCGTCGTGCAGCACGACCTCGACCATGCGCTGAACCAGCACGCGCTCGATCGTGGTGTAGGGTCGGCCCTCGATCCGCAGGGCCGCCGTGCCGCGACGCCCGCCCAGCAGCACGTCGACGATCGAATAGATCAGGTTCGAATCGACCGTCAGCAGGCCGTAGTTGTCCAGCTCCTCGGCCCGGAACACCGCCAGGATGGCCGGCAGGGGGATGGAGTTCAGGTAGTCGCCGAACCGGATGGAGGAAATGTTGTCCAGCGACACCTCGACGTTGTCGGAGGTGAAATTGCGCAGCGACGTCGTCATCAAACGCACCAGACGGTCGAAGACGATCTCCAGCATCGGCAGCCGCTCGTAGCTGACCAGGGCGGAGTTTATGATGGCGCGGATGCCGGTTCGCTCCGACGCGTCGTCGTCGCCCAGGTCGAAGCCCAGAAGGCTGTCGATCTCGTCCTGGTTCAGCACGCGCTCGGGCATCAGCCCGCCGCGGTCGGGCTCGCCGCCGAAGGCGTCCGTCGCCTCAAGGTCCTCGGCGGCGGCCATCAGTTCACCAGCATTTCTTCGATCAGCACGGCGTCGATCTTGCCGGGCGCGAGGATCAGGTTGACGCGCCGGGCCAGTTCGGCGCGCAGCTGGAAGCTGGCGGCCGAGCCCTGCAACTCGTCGGGGCGAAGTTCGCGCAGGAAGCTCTGCAGCATGTCCTGAAGGCGCGGCATCTGGCCCTGCAGCACCTCGACCTGGTGCGCATCGGTCATCTCCAGCGTCAGCTTCAGCTTCAGGAAGGTCGGCCGACCCTCGGGCGTCTGCACGTTCACGACCATGTCGGGCAGGGTCAGGAAGGTGACGCCGTCGGGGCCCTCGGTGACCTTGCCCAGCGAGGGATCCTCCTCGCCGCCGCCGCCCCCGCCGTGGCCGCCGCCCTTCTCTTCCTTCTTCTTGCCGTGGCCGTCGTCCTTCTTGGGCGCGCCGTGCTCGCCGCCCTCCGCGCCCGCTTCGGCCGCCGCGGGCTTGGGCTTCAGCAGAAAGAACGCCGCGCCGCCGCCCCCGCCCAGCACCAGCAGCGCCGCCGGGACGACGACGAACAGAAGGGGCAGCTTCTTTTTCTTGGGCGCGCCGTCGGCCTCGCCGTCGACGGGGGTCTCGCCCTCGATCACCGCCGGGACGTCGCCGCCGCCTTTTTTCTTGCCGAACTTGAGCATCGAATCCGCCCGCACGCCGCTGTCGGACCATTTCCGCCGGTCTTGGTTAACGCGCCGTTTAGAACCGGCAGAAGCTGCCGGGCGCCGCAGGCCTGGCGGGCCGCAAATCCAGTCAGGACGGGATTCACCCTGTTGGCACGCCGGTTGCGACGAGGGACGGCGAAAGGAGTCGCCCGTGGAAAACGCCGCCTACGTCGGACTGTCCCGTCAGATGACCCTGCGCCGCGAACTCGACGTCGTGGCCAACAACATCGCCAACGCCGAGACGACCGGGTTCAAGGTCGAACAACTGCTGGTCGGCACGGAGGTGGGCGACCGCGCCCGCAACGCCTTCGTGCGGCCCGGCGTCAGCTTCGTGCTGGACAAGGGCATCGGCCGCGACTTCTCGCAGGGCGCGCTGGAACGCACCGACCGCACGCTGGACTTCGGCATCGAGGGCGAAGGCGCCTTCTTCGTGGTCCAGGACGGCGCGGGCGAGGCCTACACCCGCGACGGCGCCTTCACCATCGACCCCGAGGGCCGTCTGGTGACGGGTCAGGGCCTGCCCGTGCTGGGCGACGGCCAGGAAATCCGACTGGACCCCGCGCTGGGTTCGCCCGCCGTGGCTACCGACGGGACGGTCAGCCAGAACGGCCAGGTCGTCGGCCGCCTGACCCCCGTCCGCTTCGACGTCCTGTCGGTGCTCGAAAAGGGCGGCGACGGCCTGTACCGCAACACCTCCAACGCCGCGCCGATCGCGGCGACCGACGCCCAGGTCCACCAAGGGATGCTGGAGGGATCGAACGTCAATCCGATCCTGGAGATCACCAACCTGATCGAGATCCAGCGCGCCTACGAGCGCATCAGCCGGATGATCGAAAACGCCAACGACCTGTCGCGCCGCTCCGTCGAGCGGCTGGGCAAGGTCAACTAAGGAAGGAGCCGACAGATGCGCGCTCTTCGCACCGCCGCCTCGGGCATGGCCGCCCAGCAGACGAACGTGGAGGTCATCTCCAACAACATCGCCAACATGAACACGGTGGGCTTCAAGCGTCAGCGCGCCGAGTTCCAGGACCTGCTGTACCACAACGTCGAGCGCATGGGCGCGACGTCGTCCAGCTCCGGCACCGTGGTTCCGACCGGCATCCAGATCGGCGCGGGCGTGAAGACCGGCTCGGTCTACCGCATCATCGAACAGGGCACGCCGACGCAGACGGGCAACCGCTTCGACATGGCGATCGACGGCAAGGGCTATTTCCAGATCACTCTGCCGTCGGGCGAAACCGCCTACACCCGCGCCGGCAACCTCAGCCTGAACGGCGAGGGGCAGATCGTCACCGACGACGGCTATCTGCTGAACCCGCAGATCAGCATCCCCCAGGACGCGGTCGACGTGTCGATCTCCAAGACCGGCGAGGTGCAGGTCATCACCCAGGGCGCGACCGAGCCCCAGGTGGTCGGCACCATCCAGCTGGCGACCTTCTTCAACGAGGCGGGGCTGGAAGCGGTCGGCGACAACCTGCTGCTGGAAACGGCAGCGTCGGGGCCGGCCACCGTCGGCACGCCGGGGGATCCCGGCTTCGGGCAGATCCTGCAGGGCTACACCGAGGCTTCGAACGTCGACGCCGTGGCCGAGATCAGCGCCCTGATCATCGCCCAGCGCGCCTACGAGATGAATTCCAAGGTCATCTCCACCGCCGACGAAATGATGGCCGTCTCCGCGCAGGTGAAGTCGTGATCCGCGCTCTGATCGCCGCCGCCGTCCTGCTGGTCGCCGGCCCGGCCTTCGCCTCGGACGTGACGCTGAAGGCCAATCCGGTCGACGACGACGGCCAGGTCACGCTGGGCGAGGTGTTCGACGGCGCGGGGGCGGCCGCCGCCGTGGTGGTGGCCCGCCGCGTCGGTCCGACCGTGGTTCTGGACGCCGGCGCGCTTCAGGCCAGCGCCCGCCGCGCCGGTCTGACCTGGGCCAATCCGCAGGGCCTGCGCCGCGTCGTGGTGCGCGAGGGCGCCGCCGGACCCTCCGGAGCCGCGTCTGGCGGCGCTGTCGCCGGACGTGCAGGCCCGACCGTCGAAGTCCTGACCTATGCCCGCAGCCTGGCCGCCGGCGACGTGATCCAGCCGGAAGACGTGATTTGGGCGCCGGTCCAGAGCCATCTGGTCCCCGCCGGCGCGCCGCGCGACGCCGACGAGGCCGTCGGCATGTCGGTGCGCCGCGCCGTCCGCTCGGGCGCCGCAGTGCAGCCCGGCGACCTGACGGCGACCAAGGTCATCAGCCGCAACGAGCTGGTCACCGTGACCTACACGGCGCCGGGCGTGACCCTGACGGTCACCGGCCGGGCCCAGCGCGACGCCGCGCGCGGCCAGCCGGTGCAGGTCGTCAATCTTCAGTCGGGGCGCGTCATCGACGCCGTCGCGACGGGTCCGGGCCGCGCCGTGGCCGGCCCCGCCGCCCAATCCGCCCGCGCCGATCCCCAGGCGTTCCAGTGATGGGAAGTCCGTCCATGCGTCTCGCCGCCCTCGCCGCCCTGCCCCTGCTCAGCCTGGGCGCCTGTTCGACCGCGATCGAGGCCGTCCGCGGGCCCGAGCTGGCCCCCATCGGCTATCCCGCCGCCCTGGTGCCGGTGGAGCAGCAGTACCTGCCCGCGCCGCAGGCCGCCTATGCCTCGGCCCAGCCGACCGCCTCGGCGAACAGCCTGTTCACCGCCGGCGGCTCGCGCAGCTTCTTCGGCGACCAACGCGCCCGCCGCGTGGGCGACATCCTGACCATCGAGATCAACATCGACGACCGGGCCCAGACGTCGAACACGACCAGCCGCAGCCGGTCGAACGACATGTCCGGCGGCGTCACCAACTTCCTGGGTCTGGAGAACAGCCTGGGCCAAGCCTTCCCCGGCGGATTCGATCCGCAGAACATGATCGGCCTGGCGGGCGAGGCGAACGCCCAGGGCACCGGCAGCGTGAACCGCTCGGAGCGGGTCAATCTGACCATCGCCGCAGTCGTCACCGCCGTGCTGCCCAACGGCAATCTGGTGATCCAGGGTCGGCAGGAAGTGCGCACCAACCGCGAGGTGCGCGAGCTGACCGTCGCCGGCATCGTGCGTCCCGAGGACATCTCGTCGGGCAACACCATCCAGCACGACCAGATCGCCGAGGCGCGCATCAGCTATGGCGGTCGCGGCGACATCAGCCGCGTCCAGGCCACGCCCGCCGCGCAGTCCTTGGCCGAGCGTTTCAGTCCATTTTGAGTGCGCCACCGCTCGCGACGCGGTCGCTGGCTGCGTGAGCGCTAGCGAGGGCGGGGAACGGCCAAGCTGAAACTCTTAACGAAAACTCGCGTTTGCCCAACCAGACGCGAGTTTTCATCATGCTGAAGTATCTGATCCCCACCGTCGCCACCCTCGGCCTGGCCGCCTTCGCCGCCAAGAGCCATTCCGAGGCCGTCATCGTCGACGCGCCGCTGCCGGATTCGGCGGAGGCGTCGATGGGCTGGCACCTCAGCCACGAGGGCGACATGGCCAAGCTGGCCTATGGCCTGGCCAACTCGGATCAGATCGTCATCATGCTGACCTGCGCGCCGGGCGACCGCGCGGCCGAAGCGTTCGGCGTCGTCGTGCCAGAGGGCGCGGCGGTCTCGGAAGGCCCCGTTCCGGTCGATCCGCTGACCGGCCTGGCCATGTCGGAGACCTCCGTCGCGTTGAACTCCCGCGCGTTGACGGCGCTGCGCCAGGGCGCGCCCATGCCGGTGGTCGGCGAAGCGGGACGCGCCTCGCTGCCGGTGGGCGGGGACAAGGCGGTGGTCGACGGCTTCTTCGCCCATTGCGCGTCGACCCCGGCGTGACCACCTGACGGCTTGACCGTTCCACGGGGGCTGAAGACATGGTCGTGATCGCCGCCATAGCCGCCCTGCTGATGCAGGGTCCGCGCGACGCCTGGACCTGGACCTTCTACCAGACGGGCCCGTCCCTGACGCTGGCCAACGAAATCCCCGACACGCCGCAGGTCCGCGCCACGCTGGAGTGCGCCGCCGGCTCGGGCGCCGCGACCGTGCGCCTGTACCAGTTCGGCCAGGCGGGCGAATTTTCCCAACTGCGCGCCGGGCAGGCGTCCGCCCAGGGCCAGTCCGACGCCGATCCCGACGGGTCGTTGGGCGTCGCCCTGCGGGTGGATCATCCAGTGTTCGCCGCCTTCGCCGGCACCGGTCGGCTGGCCGTCACCTCGGGCGGTCGCGGCGCGACTGTTGTGGTCGGGCGGCAGGATCTGCCCAAGCTGCGTCGCTTCGGCGAACTGTGCGCCGGCTGATGCGGGTCGCCTCTCCCCTCATGCTGCTGGCCTTGAGCGCGTCTTTGGCGGCGTGCGCCACGGCGCCGACGTCGACGCCCGGCTCCGACGCCCCGGCCCCCGCACCGCTCGCCGACCACGACTGGTTCGTGAAGACGGACGACGGCGCGCAGGTTCTGACCTATGGCCGATCCGCCAGCGACGACGTGTGGCTGGAACTGTCATGCCGCCCCGGCACGGCCTCGCTGCAACTGGCGCATTACCTGCCTGCGGAAGACGGCGCGATCCTGCTGGAATCGGGCGGGGACACCGAGCGCTGGCCGGCGCGCCCGACGCCGTCCGAGATGGGCGACGCCGACTATCTGTCCGCCACGGCCCCCGCCGACGCGCCGGTGTTCCTGCGCTTCCGTCGCCTCGGCTGGCTGGCCTCGCACGGGCCGGAAGGCCGCACGACGATGGCGGCGCACCCCGGCTCGGGCGCGAACGTCGAGCGCTTCTTCGCCGCCTGCGGCTGACTTGACCGACGTCTGACGGCCCCGCACCCTGAGCGACGTTCAGGGGGACCGTCATGCATCGCACCGTCATCAGCGTGGGGGCCGCGGCCCTGCTTCTCGCCGCCTGCGCCGGCGACGGCACGATCGCCACGCGCCCGGCGTCCCCGGCGATCGCGGCCACGCCGCTGTCGGCGCTGATCGCCGACTACGAAGCCTATCTGCGCCGCAACGATCCGATAACAGCAGGTCAGGAGGGCGAGGTCGCGGCGCAGCGGCGTCTGCCCGACGCCAGTCGCGAGGGCGAGCTGGCGCGGCGGCCGCAGCTGGCGGCGTTCAAGGCGCGGCTGGACGCCATCGACGCCTCGCGACTGTCGCTGGACGACCGCATCAACCACGCCCTGCTGGATCGGCTGATCACGCGCGAGATCGAGGGCATCGACCTGGACGTCGGCCGTCTGGCCTTCAACTCCGAGGGCGGCGTCGGCCAGTCGCTGGGCTATTTCGCCTCGGTCACGCGCATCGCGACGCGCCAGGACGCCGAGAACTGGCTGGCGCGCATGGAGGCCATGCCCGAGCTGTTCGCCGCCTCCACCGCCAATGCGCGGCGGGGGCTGGACACCGGTATGATCCAGCCGCGCTCGGTGGTCGAAAGCGCCATCTCTCTGGCCCGCACCGACGCGGAGATGACGCCCGACCGCGATCCGCTGTTGCGGCCGTTCGCCAATCTGCCCGCCGGCATCTCCGCCGCCGACCAGGCCGAGTTGCGCGCCCGGGCCGAGCGCATCGTCGCCGACCGCATAATGCCGGCGCGTCGCGCCTGGCTGAGCTTCCTCGAAAACGAATATCTGCCGCGCGCGCCCGAAGCGCCGGGGCTGGGCCTGAAGCCCGGCGGGCGGGAGATGTATGCCTGGCTGGTGCGCGGCTACACGACCACCGAGATGACGCCGGATCAGGTCCACGAGCTGGGCCTGCGGGAAGTCGCCCGCATCCGCGCCCGCATGGACGTGGAGATGCGCGCCGCGGGCTGGACCGGCGACTTCGCCGGCTTCCTGAACTTCCTACGCACCGACCCGCAGTTCCATGCGACCAGCCGCGAGCAGTTGCTGGAAAAGGCGTCGGAAATGGCCAAGAGGGCCGACGACGGCCTGCCCGCCCTGTTCGGAACCCTGCCCCGCACGCCCTACGGCGTGCGCCCCGTGCCGCTGGAGATCGAGGCCACCTACACCACCGGGCGGTACTTCCCCGGCTCGCTGAAGGGCGGCGTCGCCGGCGGCTACATCGTGAACACGGGCAAGCTGGATCAGCGCCCCCTGTACGAACTGCCCGCCCTGACGCTGCACGAGGCCGTGCCCGGCCACCACCTGCAGATCGCCCTGCAGCAGGAGGCGGAGCAGCAGCCCTATTTCCGGCGCGCCGCCGACGTCACCGCCTTCACCGAGGGCTGGGGCCTGTACGCCGAATTCCTGGGCGAGGAGATGGGCTTCTATCGCACGCCCTACGAGCGCTTCGGCCGGCTGTCCTACGAGATGTGGCGCGCCTGCCGGCTGGTGGCCGACACCGGCATGCACTGGAAGGGCTGGTCGGTCGAGGAGGCCCGCGCCTGCTTCCGCGACAACTCCGCCCTGGCCCCGCACAACATCGAGACGGAGCTTCAGCGCTACGTCGGCTGGCCGGGCCAGGCCACGGCCTACAAGGTCGGCGAAATCCGCCTGAGGGACATTCGCCGCCGGGCCGAGGCCGCCCTGGGCGACCGGTTCGACGTGCGCCGCTTCCACGACGCCCTTCTGGTCGACGGCCCCTTGCCGCTGGACCTTCTGGACCTGCGCATGGACGCGTGGATCGAGGCGGAGCGGGCGCGCCCCTGACCCTTAGGCCTCGACGCCCACCCCGATCGGGCAGGTCACGCCCGTGCCGCCGATGCCGCAGTAGCCGGCGGGGTTCTTGGCCAGGTAGCCCTGGTGATAGCCCTCGGCGAAATAGAAGCGCCCGGCCGGGACGATCTCGGTCGTGATCGCGCCCTTGCCCGCCGCCGTCAGCGCCGCCTGATAGGCGTCGCGCGAGGCTTCGGCCTCGGCCTTCTGCGCGTCGTTCAGATAATAGACGCCGCTGCGGTACTGGGTGCCCAGATCGTTCCCCTGGCGCATGCCCTGGGTCGGATCGTGGTTTTCCCAGAACGCCTTCAGCAGCTCGCCGTAAGTGATCTTCGACGGGTCGAAGACCACCTGGACCAGCTCGTTGTGGCCGGTCTTCCCGGTGCAGACCTCCTCATAGGTCGCGTTCGGCGTGAAGCCGCCGCCGTAGCCGACCGCGGTCACCCAGACGCCCGGCAACTGCCAGAACACGCGCTCCACGCCCCAGAAGCAGCCCATGCCGAAGATCGCCGTCTGGAAGCCTTCGGGATGCGGGCCCTTCAGCGGGCGGCCGTTGACCACATGGACCTCGTCGGTCTCCAGCGGCGTCGCGCGGCCGGGCAGAGCGTTTTCGGGCGAGGGCAGGTTCATCTTCTGGGGCAGCATGGCGATCTCCGTCTGTCGTCGCCGATATGGGGGCTCCGACGGCGCTTGCCGAGGGGGGCGCCATCGTCTATCTCGCACGCCTCCCGCGCGCCGACCCGCGCGGGCACGCACGGTCGTGAAACGGACAGGTGGCGGAGTGGTCGATCGCGCACGCTTGGAAAGCGTGTGTAGGTGAAAGCCTACCGAGGGTTCGAATCCCTCTCTGTCCGCCACCGCCGGCGTCCAGCTCCGCGCATTGAGGCCGACGAGACTTCGTCTACAAAGGTCGGCGCGTTTCGAGAGAGCCCATGGCCGAACCCGTTCGTTCCATCCTGATCGTCGGCGGAGGGACCGCGGGATGGATGGCGGCCGCCGCGCTGGAGCGGGCGTGCGGACCGCACGTGAAGGTTTCCCTGCTCGAGTCCGAAGAGATCGGCATCGTCGGCGTCGGCGAGGCGACCGTGCCGCCCATCCGCGACTTCAACGCCATGATCGGCCTGGACGACGCGGAGTTCATGCGGGCGACCCAGGCGTCCCTGAAACTCGGCATCGAGTTCGTCGATTGGGGCGTGAAGGGGACGCGCTATTTTCACCCGTTCGGCACCTTCGGTCCCGGGCCGACCCTGGGCGATTTCCAACAGACGTGGATGACCGCCCATGCCCGTGGCGCCGGCGGAGACCTGGAAGCGCATTCGATCTGCGCCGCGGCGGCGAAGCTGGGCAAGGTCGGGGTGCGGGCGGGCGACCTCCGTTCACCGCTGGCCAGCCTGTTCACGGCCTATCATTTCGACGCCGGCCTGTACGCCCGCCATCTTCGCGGGGTCTGCGAAGGCCGCGGCGTCGAGCGGATCGAAGGCCAGGTGGTGGAGGTGGCGCAGCGGCCCGAGGACGGCTTCGTCGCGTCGGTCACCCTGAAGGACGGTCGCAGGGTGTCGGCCGACATGTTCATCGACTGCACCGGGTTCCGTGGCCTTCTCATCGAAGGTGCGATGAAGGCCGGATACGAGGATTGGTCGAAATGGCTGCCGATGAACCGGGCGTGGGCGGTTCCGTGCGCGCGGGTCGGCCCTGCCACGCCTTACACGACCTCCACCGCTCGCCCGGCAGGCTGGCAGTGGCGCATCGCGCTGCAGCATCGCACCGGCAATGGCTACGTCTACGGCTCCGACTTCGTCTCCGACGAAGAGGCGCGCGAGACCCTGCTGGCGAACCTGGACGGGGAGGCCCTCGCCGAGCCGCGCCAACTGAAGTTCGTCACCGGACGGCGCAAGGCCTACTGGCTCAAGAACGTCGTCAGTCTCGGCCTGTCGTCAGGCTTCATCGAGCCGCTCGAGTCGACCAGCATTCATCTGGTCCAGTCGGGGATCACCCGCCTGCTGCAGCATTTCCCGGACCGGGATTTCAGCCAGGTCAACATCGACGCCTACAACCGGCGCCTGGGACGGGAAGTCGAACTGGTTCGAGACTTCGTCATCCTCCACTACCACGCCACCGAAAGGGACGACGAACCCCTATGGCGGCACGTTCGCGAGATGGCCATCCCGGACAGTCTGGCGGAACGGGTCGAACCGTTTCGCGACCGCGGCCAGCTGTTCCAGGTCGGTGCGGACGAATACTTCTCGATGGGCAGCTGGCTGGCGGTGATGTGGGGCCAGGGGATCCGACCGCGCGGACGCAATCCCCTGTACGGATTTCAGGACCCCGAGCGGGTCGACGCGTTCCTGGAGGCTTCGGCGGGGCGCATCGCGCAGGCGGCTGGAGCCTTGCCGGACCACGAGGACTTCCTGAAAGCCCGAGGGATGTGGGCCGGCGACGCCTGATCCGGGACCCACACAAGAAGAAGCCGGACGCGGAGGGACCTTCGCGCCCGGCCTAAGGAGAACGTCGGGGAACCCGTGGGTCCCCCGACCGTCCCAGGAGATTCAGTAGCGGAAGTTCAGGCCGAACAGGAACGTCCGCCCATAGACTTGGTGGTCGATGATCCGACGCTGGTCCCCGGCCTCGTAGGTGTAGAAGGGCTCGTCGGTCAGGTTGTTGACCTGGAACAGGACCGAGAAGCCGTCCAGCGGACCGGACTGGAACTCGTACCCGATCTGCGCATCGATGATGCTTTCGGCCGCCACCTGCCGGAAGGTCCGGCCGTTGCCGAAGCCGGCGACCTCTCCAAGGAACTCCGAGCGATAGCGGTTCGAGGCGCGGGCCTGGAGGCCGTCCTTCTCATAGTAGATCGTGACGTTCGCCACGGTCTCCGACAGGCCCGGGATCGGGTTGGAGCTGCCGGGGCTGGTCTCGATGTTGCTCTGGGTCTGCGAGACCGAGAAGTTGCCGCCGAAACCCTCCAGCGCCGGATGGAACATGTCGAACGGCAATGAGACGGCCGCCTCGATGCCGTAGATTTCGCCGCCCGTCCCGTTTTCGGGGGTCGAGACGGTGCCTTGGCGGTAGACGGCCGTGGTCGGCGAATAGCCCGTGTAATCAAACGGCAGGGTCTGGTTGTAGATGTAGGATTCCAGATCCTTGTAGAACACGGCCACCGAGAAGTATGCCTGACGGTCGAAATACTGCTCGAACGACAGATCGACGACGTTGGCGATCCACGGACGCAGTTCCGGGTTGCCGCCGCCGCCCGTGAACGGCGGATTCGACGGATTGTAGGGCGCCGGGGAGTCCAGGGTCGCGTTGTAGCTGAACGTCCGGCTGGCGCGCATCTCGTCCATCCGCGCACGGGCCAGGGTGCGCGCCGCGGCGAAGCGAAGGATGCGGCCTTCCTCCAGTTCGAAGATCAGGTTCGTGCTGGGCAGGATTTCCCAGTACTCGTCCCCGCCCTTGACGGCCTGCGTGGAAGACACGCCGGTGCCGAGCTGGCGGGAGGCGAAGCCCTGCGAGTCCTGGTCGGTATGCACGAACTGGACGCCGAAGTTGCCGCGCGTGGGCAGGCCGAACATCGAGGTGTCGACGTCGAACTTCACGAACGGCGTGACGACGCTCTCATTGACCGTCCAGTTGCCGGCCGCCACGTCGGCGTTCGGGTTGCGGACGCGATTGTAGAAGCCGCTGTTGACCAGCCCCAGCGCGTCGTAGCTGATCATCCGCGGAATGCCGAGGTAGGCCAGCGAAGTCGGCGCCAGTCGGAACTGTTCGGGGACGACCGCGGTGGCGCCTCCCGGAACGCCCAGGAAGAACTGGTCGTTGATGAATTCCTTCTCCCGACGGGACACGTTGAGCCCCACCTCGACCCCGTCGATGAAGCCCATCACGTCGACGTCGCCCTTGACCGAAGTCCGCAGCGAGGTCAGCTCGTCGGTGATCGACGGGTTGTTCAGATAGCCGTCCTGACCGCCCGGAATGATGTCGCCGCCCCAGCCCTGGGGGCTGGTGAGGCGGATCAGGTTGAAGTCGCCATAGTCCAGCGTGGGAGTGAAACGGGTGATGTCGTCGCCCGTCCGGAAGCCGATCGTGTCGGTGGCCCCGACAGGGCCGCGGCCCGTGCCGGCATAGGTTTCCAGGATCACGTCGGTGCGGTCGACCGAGGAGAAGCTCAGATCGGCCGAGAAGGACCAGGCGTCGCTGATCTGTTGTTCGATGTTCCAGCCCAGCGAAAGCAGCTCGCTGTCGCGCGTGTTCACGTCGTTGCGGACGACGCCCTTGACCCCGCTGTAGGTGCCGGCCGTCACCAGGCCGTCCTCGACCGTGTAGCCGGGCTGCAGCGTCGCGGCCGACCAGAACAGCGGCAGCTCGATGCCCCGCAGGATCTGGGTGTTGTCGAACTGCGAATAGAAGGCGTCGAACGTCATGTGCAGCTTGTCGTTCGGCCGATACTCGACGACGCCGATCCACCCGTCGCGTTCCAGTTCCGACGACATCACATATGGCTTGGAACCGCCGATGACGCGCGGACCGCCGCCCGTCACCTCGGGATAGCCCCAGGCGTTGAACCGCTCCGACTGATACGGGCTTTCGATGTGGGCGTAGCCCAGCACGATCCCGATCGTGTCGTCGGCGAACTGATCGATGTAGGAGACGCTGAAGCGATTGCCGCTGTCGGTCGTGCCGGCGTTCAGCGCCCCGATGTCGTTCTGCTCGTAGCGGAAGTTGGCCGCCACGGCGCGGCGCCCGTACTCCAGCGGACGGACGACGCGCAGGTCGGCCGTGCCGGCCAGCCCCTGCCCGGTCAGGGCCGCGTCCGGCGTCTTGTAGACGACGACGCTGCCCAGCAGCTCCGACGGGTACTGGTCGAATTCGACGCCGCGGTTGTCGCCGGTGGAAACCTGTTCGCGCCCGTTGAGCAGGGCGGTGGTGAAGTCCGGACCCAAACCGCGGATCGAGATGTTCTGGCCCCGTCCGTCCAGCCGCTGCAGCGCCAGGCCCGGCAGGCGGCCGAGAGATTCGGCGATGGAGACGTCGGGAAGTTTGCCGATGTCCTCGGCGGTGACGACCTCGACGATCGAGGTCTCGTTGCGCTTGGTCGCGATGGAGTTCTCGATCGAGGCGCGGATGCCGGTGACGATGACCTCGTCGAGGTCGGTCGCCGGATCCTGAGCCGAGGACTGCGCGTTGGCGACGCCCGCGAGCGCCAGACTCAGTGCGAATGCGGCGCCGCCGGTCAGCAGGCGCGCGCGACGGGTATGCGTGGTTCTCATTCTCGATCCTCCCGAGCGGCCGCCCTCTAGCGAAGCGATCCGCAGTTCGCAAAACAATGCAAACACGGTCAAACATTGCAAGTGATTAATCCACGGCGATCCGCGGCGCGCCACAAACGATGCCTGATTTGCCAGCTTTGCTGACCTCAATGCCACATTGTCGACACGCCGATGCCCCGACGCTGTCGCGTTGACAGGCGGCACGCATGCTGCAAAAACTTGCAAACACACGCTGCGGCAATGTACCTCGGCGGTGGGAGGAGGCGTCGGCATGGCGGGATGGCGGACCTGGGCGGCGGCGAGCGCCGCGGCGCTGACGCAGATCGTCTGCGCGCCTGCCCTCGCCCAAGGCGTCGACGGCGCCGCGGCGATGCGGGCGCGCCTTCCGCAGGACGAGGTGATCTATTTTCTGCTGCCCGATCGCTTCGCCAACGGCGATCCAGCCAATGACCGAGGCGGCCTCGAAGGCGATCGCCTGGCCACCGGGTTCGACCCGTCGCACCCGGACTTCTATCACGGCGGCGACCTGGCGGGGCTGACGGAGAGGCTGGACTACATCCAAGGCCTGGGCGTCACGGCGATCTGGATCGCGCCGGTGTTCCGGAACAAGCCCGTGCAGGGCGAGCCGGGCCACGAATCGGCCGGCTACCACGGCTACTGGATCCTCGACTTCACCTCGGTGGACCCGCACCTGGGGACCGACGCCGACCTCAAGGCTTTCGTGGACGCCGCGCACGCCCGCGGCATCAAGGTCTATCTGGACATCGTCACCAACCACACCGCGGACGTGATCCAGTATCGGGGATGCACGAACTGCGCCTATCGCGACACGGCGGATCACCCGTGGACTCGCGCCGGCGGCGTGGACGGCCCCGCTATCAACTCCGGCTTCGATCCCAGCCGTCCCGAGACCTTTTCCGCCCTGACGCGCGTCGACTGGGCCTATCAGCCCTATGTCCCCGACGCCGAACGCGACGCCAAGACGCCCGCCTGGCTGAACGATACGGGCGTCTATCACAACCGCGGCGACTCGACCTTCCGCGGAGAGAGCTCGCTGCTGGGGGATTTCGCCGGCCTGGACGGGGTTATGACCGAGCATCCCCGGGTGGTTCAGGGGTTCATCGACGTCTACGGCGACTGGATTTACCGGCTTGGCGTCGACGGCTTCCGGATCGACACGGCCAAGCATGTGAACCCGGAATTCTGGCAGGCCTTCGTGCCGGCCATGCAGGCGAGGGCCGCGGCGCGCGGCATCCCGAACTTTCACATCTTCGGCGAGGTCTATGACCACGATCCGGCCGCGCTGGCCCGTCACACGCGGGTAGACGGGCTGCCCTCCGTGCTGGATTTCGCCTTCCAAAGTCGGGCGACCGACGTCGCGACCGGACGCGCCGGACCCGACGTCCTGGCGCGAGTGCTGGCGGCGGATCCCGTCTACGAGGGCGGAGAGCAGGCCGCGCTGAGCCTGCCGACCTTCCTGGGCAACCACGACATGGGTCGCATCGGTTGGTTCGTGGCCAAGGACCGGCCGGGGATGTCGGACGACGAGCTGCTTGCGCGAACCACCCTGGCGCATGCCCTGATGATGTTCTCGCGCGGCGTCCCGGTCATCTACTACGGAGACGAGCAGGGCTTCATGGGCGAGGGCGACTACGGCCGGTCGCGCCAGGACATGTGGCTCTCGGCCGTGCCCGACTACCGCGACGGACGCCGCGTCGGCGGCCGGCACGCGCCTTACGACCTCTCAGCCCCTCTGTACGTCCGCCTGTCGGAGATGGCGCGCATCCGGCGCGAGACGCCGCTGTTGCGCCGGGGGCTTCAGGTCACGCGTCACGCCGATGAGGCGCCCGGCCTTTACGCCTTCTCGCGTCTGGCGGACGATCTGCCCGGCGAGGTTCTGGTGGCGTTCAACACCGGCGCGACGCCCATTGAGGCCCAGGTCGCCGTGCAGCCGACCTCCGCCGGCTGGCGCGCGCTCCACGGGGCGTGCGCTCCCACGGCCGCCGCGCCCGGCTCCCTCACGGTGCGGCTGGCGCCGCTCGACTACATCGTTTGCGTATCCGAGGACCCGCGTTGACCGTCCAGACCCTGACCAAGCCCGCCGCGTCTCCGGCGGACCAGCCCGCGGAGTGGTGGCGGGGCGCGGTGATCTATCAGATTTATCCGCGGAGCTTCGCCGATTCGAACGGCGACGGCGTCGGCGATCTGCCGGGAGTGCTGGCACGTCTGGATCACGTGGCGTCGCTCGGCGTGGACGCCGTCTGGCTGTCGCCCTTCTACGCCTCGCCGATGAAGGACTTCGGTTACGACGTGGCCGACTACCGCGCCGTCGATCCCATATTCGGCGACCTCGAAGATTTCGACCGCATCGTCGCCCGAGCGCGCGACCTCGGTCTCAGGGTGATCACCGATCTGGTTTTCGCGCACACGTCGGACCGGCACGTCTGGTTCCAGGAGAGCCGCCGCGCGCGGACGGGCCCGCGCGCCGACTGGTACGTCTGGGCCGACCCGAAGCCGGACGGAACCCCGCCGTCGAACTGGCAGTCGGTGTTCGGCGGGCCGGCCTGGACGTGGGACGCGCGGCGCGGCCAGTACTACATGCACAACTTCCTGCCGGAGCAACCGCAGCTGAACCTGCATCTGCCGGAGGTTCAGGACGCCCTGCTGGACGTGGCGCGGTTCTGGCTGGACCGGGGCGTGGACGGGTTCCGGCTGGACGCCATCAACTTCGCCATGCACGACCCGGCGTTGACCGACAATCCGCCCCTTCCGCCGGGCGGAAAACGCACCCGACCGTTCGACTTCCAGGACAAGGTTCACAACCAGTCCCAGCCCGGCATCGTCGATTTCCTGAAGCGCATGCGCGCCCTGACCGACTCTTATGAGGGCCGGTTCACGGTGGCGGAGGTCGGCGGCGACCATGCGGAACGCGAAATGCAGGCGTTCACCATGGGCGAAGACCGGCTGAACAGCGCCTATGGCTTTCTCTACCTGTACGCTCCCGCCCTCAGCGCCGACCTGGCGAGGGAAGGCGCGGAGATCTGGCACGGGCGCGATCGCCAGGGCTGGCCCAGCTGGACCTTTTCCAACCACGACGCGCCGCGCGCCGTGTCCCGATGGGCCGCCGGCCGCGACCCCAAGGCCTTCGCGGAAATGGCGCTGGTCCTGCTGATGTGCCTGCGCGGCACCGCCATCATCTATCAGGGCGAGGAGCTGGGCCTGCCCCAGGCCGACGTGCCGTTCGACCGCCTGAAAGACCCGGAGGCCATCGCCAACTGGCCGCAGACGTTGGGCCGCGACGGGGCGCGCACCCCCTTGCCGTGGCGGGCCGACGCGCCGTTCGCGGGCTTTTCGACCGCCGAACCTTGGCTTCCCGTCGATCCGGCCCACGTCGGTCTGGCCGTGGACCGGCAGGAAGCCGATCCTGCCTCGACCCTTCATGCCGCGCGTCGTGCCGTGTCGCTGCGCCGGCGTCATCCGGGACTGCGCGCGGGCGACATGACCATGCTGGACATGGCCGGGGATCTGCTTGGGTTCACGCGCGGCGCGGGCGCCGAGCGTCGGCTGTGCGTGTTCAATCTGGGCTTTGACGCGGCGACGTGGTCCGTTCCGGAGGGCTGGACGGTCGTCGAGCGCGTCAACGTCCCGGAGGGGCCGATCGACGCCCTGCCCCCACTGGCGACCATCATCCTGGCGCCGGGCGGATGAAGTCAGCCGCCGCAGCTCTCGCGCACGATCAAGTCCGCCGAGACCCGCTCGGACCGGCCCGCCGTCTCGCCGCCGGCGTCCAGCAGCTTCGACACCATCAGGCGGCCGGCCTTCTGGGTGTCCTGGGCTATGGTGGTGAGGGCCGGGCGGCTGTAGCGGCTGAACGGGACGTTGTCGAAGCCGATCACGGACACGTCCGTGGGGACGCGCACGCCTTCCCGTTCAAGCGCCCTCATGGCGCCCAGAGCGATCTGGTCGGACGCGCACACGACGCCGTCGAACGCCACGCCTCGATGAATCAGCGAGTCCAGCGACGCCTCGGCCGACTCGACCTCGAAGTGGGCCGCGACGACCAGGTCAGGGTCGAACGGCAATCCCGCCGCGCTCAGCGCTTCCAGATAGCCGCGCTGTCGCTGCATCGCCTCGGGCGGGTCCAGGTCGCCCAGGAACACGATCCGCTTGCGCCCCAACCGGGCCAGGTGGAGGGTCGCGCGGCGCCCCCCGGCGATGTTGTCGGAGCCCACGCAGCAGTAGTCCTGATCCGGCAACTGGGCACCCCAGACGACGAAGCGGGCCTCGGTTTGGACCAGGCGATTGAAGGCGCCGTGCAAGGTGCTCTGGCCCAGGAAGATCACGCCTTCCGCCCGGCTGGTCGTCATCGCCGAGATGAGGTCGTCGTACGACGTGGGCGAGAAATGGCTGATCAGCAGGTCGCAGTCGCGGTCGCGCACCGCCTCGCTGACGCCCGCCATCAGTTCCAGCATGAACGGGTCGAAAAGGCGGCCGTCGCGTCCCTGCGGGCGCGGCACCACCAGCGCCAGCGTGGCCTCCGCCCCGATCGGGCCGGACGGCATGTGGCGGCGGAACGGATAGTCGTGCTCGCGCGCCAGCTTCCAGATCAGCTGCTTGGTCCGGTCGTTCACGGCGGGGCTGTCGTTCAGCGCGCGCGAAGCCGTGGAGATCGAGACGCCGGCCAGCTTGGCCAGGTCTTCAAGACGGGTTGTCTTGCGGCTCACGCGGATCCTCGCCCCTCGAACGCCCATGCTGCAAAATTTGTTGCAAAGTTTGTTGCCGTCCTCATGCGCCCGGAAACCCGGAGTTGGCAAGAGGGCAAGCTTGACCCTGGGAGCGCCGCATGATCGCCCGCCGTCATCTGCTGGCCTTGGCCGGTGCCTCGCTTTTGCCGCTGGGGGGCACCGCCGCCGCCCAGACGGCGCCGCTGGTCGTCAAGGCCGCGTCTCCCGACGGCACCATCGAAGTCCAGGTCGCGACCGATGGCGACGGCAGGCCGCTGTACTCGGTGACGCGTCTGGGCGCGCCGGTGATCACGGCGTCCAAGCTGGGCTTCATCCTGACTGACGCGCCCAAGCTGGAGCGCGGTTTTCGCCTCGCGACGCCGGTGATCCGGTCGTCGGACGAGACGTGGGAACAGCCGTGGGGCGAACGCCGCACCATCCGGAACCGCTTCACTGAGATGCGGGTGCCGCTGACGGAGCGCGGCGCGCTGGCCCGTCGCATGGACGTGGTCTTCCGCATCTATGAGGACGGTCTGGGCTTCCGCTACGAGTTCCCGGAGCAAGCCGCCCTGCCCGCCCTGAACGTCGGCGTTGAGCTGACGGAGTTCACCCTGGCCGAACCGGGCGAGGCCTGGTGGATTCCGGCGTGGGAGTGGAACCGCGAGGAGTACCTCTACAACCGCACCGCCATCGACGCCGTCGGCGCGGCGCAGACGCCGATGACTGTGCGCGGGGCGTCGGGCCTGCACGTCTCGATCCATGAGGCGGCCTGCGAGGAGTATGCCGGCATGAACCTGTCGCGTGCGGAAGGCCGCCGGTTCCGCGCCGCCCTGACGCCCGGTCTGTCGGCCGCGTCGGTCGAGCTGGCCGTGCCGTGCGTCACGCCCTGGCGCACGCTGCAGATCACCGACACGGCCGGCGAGCTGGTCGAGTCCAGCCTGATCCTGAACCTGAACGAGCCGAACGTGCTGGGCGACGTCAGCTGGGTGAAGCCGATGAAGTACGTCGGCATCTGGTGGGACATGCATCTGGACCGGAAGACCTGGGCCAGCGGCGCCAAGCACGGCGCCACGACCAACTACACGATGCGCCACATCGACTTCGCGGCGCAGCACGGCTTCGACGGCGTGCTGGTCGAGGGGTGGAACGTCGGCTGGGACGGCGAGTGGTTCGGCAACGGCTGGGACTACAGCTTCACGCAGGCCTATCCCGACTTCGATC
Source organism: Afipia felis (assembly GCA_943371835.1). Lineage (GTDB taxonomy): Bacteria > Pseudomonadota > Alphaproteobacteria > Caulobacterales > Caulobacteraceae > Brevundimonas. The sequence continues at coordinate 20,884 of CALRWJ020000025.1, forward strand.
TGGAGCGCGTCGCCGCCCACGCCCGGGCCAAAGGCGTGCAGCTGATCAGTCACCACGAGACCGGCGGCAACGGCCACCACTATGAGCAGCAGATGGAGGCCGCCTTCGCCCAGATGGAGCGGCTGGGCCAGCACGCGGTGAAGACCGGCTACGTCGCCGACGCGGGCGGCGCGCGCGTCACCGGCCCGGACGGGCGGCCTCATCTGGCTTGGCACGAAAGTCAGCCGATGGCGCAGCACCACATGCGGGTCATCAAGGCGGCGGCGAAGCATCAGGTGGCGGTCAACGCCCACGAACCGTTCAAGGACACGGGCCTGCGCCGCAAATATCCGAACATGATCAGCCGCGAGGGCGCGCGCGGAATGGAATTCAGCGCCTGGGGCCAGCCGGGAAATCCGCCGGAGCATGAAGCCAACCTGGTCTTCACCCGCCTGCTGGCGGGGCCGATGGACTACACCCCCGGGATCTTCGGCATGGAGACGCGCAGCCCGGACGGCATCGCCACCACCTGGGCCAAGCAACTGGCGCTGTATGTCGTCATCTACAGCCCGCTGGTCATGGCCGCGGACCTGCTGGAGAACTACGAGGCCAATCCGGCGCCGTTCCAGTTCATCAAGGACGTGCCGATCGACTGGGCCGAAACCCGCGTCCTGAACGGCGAGATCGGCGACTACGTCACCATCGCTCGCAAGGACCGCAACTCCGACGTCTGGGCCCTGGGCTCGCTGACGGACGAACATCCCCGGGTGCTGGAGGCGCCGTTGACGTTCCTCGACCCGGGCCGCCGCTATCGCGCGGAAATCTACCGCGACGCGCCCGACGCCCACTGGAAGACCAACCGCGAGGCCATCGTGATCGAAAACCGTGAGGTCACCTCGGCCGACGTCCTGACCCTGCGTCTGGCCCCCGGCGGCGGGCAGGCGATCCGCTTCGTTCCGCCGGGGAGGGCGCGCCGATGACCTTGGAAACCGCCGCCGCGCCCCCGATGTCGATCCGGCCGCGGCTCACCCGGATGGCGATCTGGAACATGTGCGTCGGCTTCTTCGGCATCCAGATCGGCTTCGGTCTGCAGAACGCCAACACCAGCCGAATCTTCCAGACCTTGGGAGCCGAGGTCGACAGCCTGGCCATCCTGTGGATCGCCGCGCCCCTGACCGGCCTGATCGTCCAGCCGATCATCGGCCATTTCAGCGACCGCACCTGGGGGCCATTAGGGCGGCGCCGGCCCTATTTCCTGTTCGGCGCGATCGCGACGACGATCGCTCTGGTTTTCATGCCCAACGCGCCTGTCCTCTGGATGGCGGCCGCGACGCTGTGGATCATGGACGCAGCGATCAACGTGACGATGGAGCCGTTCCGCGCCTTCGTCGGCGACAACCTTCCCGAGGAACAGCGCACCGCCGGCTATGCGATGCAGAGCTTTTTCATAGGCACGGGGGCGGTCTTCGCCTCCTGCCTGCCGTGGCTGCTGACTCAGATGGAGGTGGCGAACACGGCGCCGGAGGGGATCGTTCCCGACAGCGTGCGCATCAGCTTCTACGTCGGGGCCGCCGCCATGCTGACCGCCGTGCTGTGGACCGTCTTCACGACCAGGGAGTACAGCCCCGAACAGATCGAACGGTTCGAAGCCGCGCGCGAGTCGGCGCCGCAGCCGAGAGCGGCCCCCGCCGGCCAGACGGCCTGGGCCGTCGGCTGGCTGGTCGCCGGCGCAGCGCTGTTCCTGCTCATCCACGCGGTCCGCACGCAGGCCGCAGCCCTGCCCGAAGGCGCCGACGACTGGCGTCTGTCGGTCGGCAAGGAACTTTACGTGCTGGCCGGCTTCGTCGCCGCCTTCGGCGTGCTGAAGCTGCTGGCGGGATTCATGGCGCGCGGGGGTCGGTCCAACGGCCTGACCGAAATCCTCGACGACATGGCGGCCATGCCCGCGACCATGCGGGACCTGGCGTGGGTTCAGTTCTTCAGCTGGTTCGCCCTGTTCGCCATGTGGATCTACACCACCGCCGCCGTCACGGCCGTCCACTTCGGCTCCAGCGACCCGACCTCCGCGGCCTACAATCAGGGCGCCGACTGGGTGGGCGTGCTGTTCGGCGTCTACAACGGCGTCGCCGCGCTGGCGGCCTTCGCCCTGCCCGTGCTGGCCAGGCGGATCGGCAAGCGCAGCGCCCACGCCGTGGCTCTGGCGATCGGCGGGATCGGCCTGATCGGCGTCTTCCTGATCCGGAATCCGGACCTGCTGTGGCTGCCCATGGTGGGCGTCGGCATCGCCTGGGCCTCGATCGTGTCGCTGCCCTACGCCCTGCTGGCGGGGGCCGTGCCGGGGCGCAAGATGGGCGTCTACATGGGGGTGTTCAACATCTTCATCGTGGTGCCCCAGCTGGTCGCCGCGACCCTGCTGGGCCTGATCCTGAACGCCGCCTTCGACGGACGGGCGATCTGGGCGCTGGTCGTCGGGGGCGTCAGTTTCCTGATCGCCGCCCTGTTGAGCCTGCGCGTGCGCGAGCATTCCCGATGAATCGCCGACGCCTCCTCGCCGCCGCCCTGACGGCTCCGGTCCTGGCGGGCTTCCGCCCGCCGGTCGCCGGCGGAACGCTGGTGGAGCTGCCGCAGACGACGTCCGCGCACGTCGCCCCGCGCGACGTCACCGTCTGGCTGCCGCCGGGGTACGAGACCGGATCGGAACGGCACGCGGTGCTCTACATGCACGACGGCCAGAACTTGTTCGATCCCGCCCGCGCGCCCTTCGGCGAGTGGGGCCTGGACGAGCACTTGGTGCGCTTGATCGAGACGGAGCAGGTCCGCGCGCCCATCGTGGTCGGGGTGCACAACACGCCCCTGCGCCTGCGGGAATACGTGCCGGCCACGATGATCGCCGCCTTGCCGGGCGAGGTGCGGGCGGATCTGATCGGCCTGTATGGCGGCGAGCCGCTGTCCGACGCCTATCTGGCTTTCCTGACCGAGGAGCTGAAGCCGCTGGTCGACCGGACCTGGCGCACCCTGCCGGGGCGGGACGACACGGCGATCATGGGTTCCAGCATGGGCGGGCTGATCTCGCTGTATGCGATGATGCGGAAGCCCGACGTCGTCGGCGCCGCCGGCTGCGTCTCCACACACTGGCCCCTTCGCATCGAGCGGCTGGACGAGAGCCGGCTGGAGGCCTGGCGCGAGGTCGTGGTCCAGACCTGGAGCCGCGTCGTCCGCGAGGGCCTGCCCGACCCGGCGACGCATCGCCTCTACATGGATCGCGGCGACGAGACGCTGGACCAGTTCTATCCTTTCTTCCAGTCGCGCATAGACCAGGTGATCCGCGAGGCCGGCTGGGGTCCCGACCGCTTCCGCTCGATGGTCTTCCCCGGCGCGGCGCACAACGAGGCCAGCTGGAACCAGCGGCTGGACGTGCCCCTGACCTTCCTCCTTCCCCCCGTTTCGTGAGTTTCCCCATGCGTCTGCTCGCCGCCGCGTCCGTCCTGGCCCTGCTGACCGCCGCGCCCGCGCTCGCCCAGGACGTCGGCCCCGCCCCCGGCGCGCCGGGCGACGTCCCGACCTGGGCCAACGCCGCCAAGGTTGGCGTCGGCGCTTCGTACGAAGCCTACGTCGACGGCGAATACCGCGACGGCGGCCCGACGGGAGAAGTGTCCAAGGTCTGGTTCTCCATCGCCGACGGCGTGCTGACCGAGACCATGTGGGGCCTGATACATGAGGCTCAGATCAAGCAGATGCGCCTGGCGGTCGTCGTCGGCGACGACGTGGTGGTCGAAGGCGAAGGGACGGACTTCGCGATCGACTATCTGACCAAGGACGAACAGGGCCGCCCCCTGTCGCCGTCGTACCGCGTGACCACCCGGGATCGACAGGGCCGTTTCGAGATCGAGAAGCGCCTGTTCACCGATCCGGACGGACAGGCGCTGGTGGTCCGGGTCGAGGTGCGCGCCCTGACCGTCTCGGTCGTGCCCTTCGTTCTGCTGGAACCACACATGGCCAACACCGGCGTCGGCGATGCGGGCCGGGCCACCGTCGACGGTCTGTTCGCCCATGAGGGCGACAGCCATCTGGCCCTCATTCCCAGCACACCCTTCACCGCCGCCTCGGTCGGCTTCGTCGGCGCCTCGGACGGCCTGACGGACCTGCGGGACAACGGCCGCATGAACCGCGCCCATCCGACCACGGGCGAGGCGACCGGCAACATCATGCTGACCGGTGCACTGCCCCGCGTGCGTCGCGGCCAGACGCTCAGACGCGACTTCGTCATCGGCTTCGGCCCCGACGCCGGCTCGGCCGAGGGCGAGGCGCGCGACGCCCATCAGGCCGGCCTGGACCAGGTTCAGGCCGAGTATGACGGCACGGGCGCGGCGGTCGGCTGGTCCGACTGGCTCGGCTCGCTGGACCAGCTGCCGCGGCTGGCCGCCCAGTCCACGGACGGCGGCAAGCTGACCTACGCGTCCGCCCTGATGCTGAAGGTGCAGGAGGATCGGACCCACGCCGGCGCGCTTATCGCCTCGCTGTCCAACCCATGGGGCGACACGGTGGACGCAACGAACCCCTCCACCGGCTACAAGGCCGTCTGGCCGCGCGACTTTTACCAGGTCGCGATGGCGTTGCTGGCGTTGGGGGATGCCGAGACGCCCCTGGCGGCCTTCCGCTATCTGCCGCAGGTGCAGGTCCGCGCCGACACGCCGGGCAACACCGGCGCGACCGGCTGGTTCCTGCAGAAGACGTGGGTGGACGGCACCGTCGAATGGGTCGGCGTCCAGCTGGACCAGACCGCCATGCCGATCATGCTGGGCTGGCGGCTGTGGAAAGACGGTCACCTGACCGACGCCCAGATCGCCGCGGCATATCGCGACATGCTGAAGCCTGCGGCCGACTTCCTGGTCGACGGCGGCACGGTCGGCATCCTGTGGAACGACCGCACCATCACCCCGCCGTGGACCCAGCAGGAGCGCTGGGAGGAGCAGGAAGGCTTCAGCCCGTCCACGACCGCCGCCGTCATCGCCGGCCTGACCGTCGCGGCCGACATCGCGACCGTGTCCGGCGACGCCCAATCCGCCGCCCGCTACCTCTCCGCCGCCGACGACTATGCCGCCAAGGTCGAGGCGCGGATGTTCACGACGGACGGCTCGCTGGGCGACGGCGACTATTTCCTGCGCCTGTCGCGCAACCAAGACCCCAACGACAAGGGGGCGCTGGGCGAAAACAACGGTCAACCCGGCCTGCCGGAAGACCGTGTCGTCGACGGCGGCTTTCTGGAGCTGGTGCGCTATGGCGTCCGCCGCGCCGATGCGCCGTCCATCGTCGCCACCCTGCCCGAATACGACGACCAGTCGCGTGAGGACCGGTTGCGCGTCCGCTATGACTTCGGGCCCGAGCGAGACCGCACGCCGGGGTACAGGCGGTACGGCAACGACGGCTACGGCGAACAGGCCGACACCGGCGGCAACTACGGGGTCGGCGGCCAGATGCACCCGGGCCAGCGTGGCCGGGTCTGGCCCTTCTTCACCGGCGAGCGCGGCCACTACGAGCTGGCCGCCGCCGCCCTGGACGGCACGGTCACCGACGCCGAACGCGCCGCGATCCGCCGGACCTACGTGCGCGGCATGGAGCGGTTCGCCAACGCCGGCCTGCTCCTGCCGGAACAGGTCTGGGACGGCGTGGGGGATCCGACAGCTCATCGCTATGCACCCGGCGAAGGCACCAACTCCGCGACGCCTCTGGCCTGGACGCATGCGGAATATCTGAAGTTGCTGCGCTCGCTGGCCGACGGCGTCGTCTGGGACCGCTACGCCCCCGTCGCCGAGCGGCACGGACGCTGACGCCATGCAAGTGGGGGGACGCGCGCCATGAACGCCACGGAGCTGTTCCTCGTCGCCATGCTGGCGGTGTTCGCCGTGCCGTACCTGGTGTGGCGAGGGCTGCGGACGGAGCATTGGGCGCCGCTGGTCGTCGTGCAGATCGTCACGGGCATCGTGCTGGGGCCGGGGGTGCTGGGCGCGGCTTTTCCGGAGGCGCACGCGGCGGTTTTTTCGCCGACGGTGATCTCGGCGCTGAACGGCGTGGCCTGGTGGGCGGTGATGATCTTCGTCTTCATCGCGGGGGTGGAGCTGGACCTGGGTCAGGCCTGGGCGAACCGCGTGGAGACGGGCGTGACCGCCGGTCTGGCGCTGGTCGTGCCCCTGGCCTTCGGGGCGGCGGCGGCGATCGGCCTGCTTCGCTTTCCGGGCTGGGCCGGGCCGGACGCGGCGACGTGGCAGGTGGTGCTGGGCATCGGCATGGCCTGCGCGGTCACCGCCCTGCCCATCCTGATCCTGTTCATGCAGAAGCTGGAGATCCTGAGGCGGCCGCTGGGCCAGCGCATCCTCCGCTACGCCAGCCTGGACGACGTCGCCATCTGGGGCGTGCTGGCGCTGATCCTGCTGGACTGGGAGCGCATCGGCCGCCAGGCGGCGTTCTTGGTCGGCTTCGCCGTGGCCGCCGTCGCGGTCCGGGCGCTGATGCGGCGCATTCCGGAGAAGGACCGCTGGCACGTGGCGCTGATCTGGCTGGCGCTGTGCGGTTTGGCCGGCGACTGGTCCGGCCTGCACTTCATGGTCGGTGCCTTCCTGGCCGGCGTCGTGTTGGACCAGTCGTGGTTCGCGCGCGACCAGATGGACCTGTTCCGCGACCACGTGCTCCTGGCGATCATGCCAGTCTTCTTCCTCAGCACCGGCCTGCGGACCCAGTGGGACATGGGCGGCGCGACCGTGTTCCTGGCAGCGGGCGTCCTGCTGGCCGCCTCGGTCGCCGGCAAGCTGGCCGGCGTGCATCTGGCCGGCCGCATCCTGAAATGGCCAAAGGGCGAGGCCTCGCTGATCGGCTGGCTTCTTCAGACCAAGGCCCTGATCATGATCATCTTCGCCAACGTGCTGCTGGACCGTCAGATCATCACCAACGACGCCTTCACCGCCCTGCTGCTCATGGCCGTGGGCTCCACCATGCTGACCATCCCCGTCGTCACGCCCAAGTTGCGCCGAATGCGCGCCGAGACTGATCCCGTCGCTCGCTCTCCCATCGCCCTCACCACACAGGAACCGTCATGACCGCCCCACCCCCCGCCACGCCCTCCGTGCCGAAGGGCGCCGGCCTGGCCTTCGCCTACGTCACCACCCTGTTTTTCGCGTGGGGCTTCGCCACCTCGCTGATCGACCCGCTGATCGCGGCGGTGAAGAAGGTGTTCGACCTGTCGTTCGCAGAGGCGACCCTGACGGCCTCGGCCTGGTTCATCGCCTATGCCGTCGTCTCGGTCCCGGCGGCCGCTCTGTTGTCCAGGCTCGGATACAGCCGGTCGATCATCTCGGCCCTGGCGGTGATGGTGCTGGGCTGCCTGATCATTCCCGCCGCGACGCTGGTGGACCAGTACATGCTCGTGCTGCTGGGCCTCTTCGTGATCGCCTCGGGCGTCACCCTGCTTCAGGTCGCGGCCAACCCGCTGGTGGCGGCGCTGGGCTCGCGCGAGAGCTCGCACGCGCGCCTGAACTTCTCCCAGTTCTTCAACTCGCTGGGCACCACGCTCGGGCCGCTGCTGGGTTCGACCGTCCTGCTGACCGGCGGGGTCTTCGCCGCCGGGGCGGTGGTCAGCGAGGCGACGCGCGCCGATTCGCTCCGCAGCATCGACCTGGCCTTTCTCGGCCTGGGAGCGGTGTTCGCCGTCGTGGCGCTGTTCATCTTTTCCGCCCGCAAGAAGATCAACGCCGCGGCCGCGGCCTCCGGCGGCGACGCCGGGATGGCCTCGCCCCTGAAAGCCTTCGGCTCGAAGTGGGCGCTCCTCGGCGCGCTGGCCATCTTCGTCTACGTCGGCTCGGAGGTGACCATCGGCGGACTGCTGACCAACTTCCTGAACCGGCCCGACATCCTGGATCTGCCGGAGGCCGACGCCGGCCGAATGGTCAGCTTCTATTGGGGAGGGGCCATGGTCGGTCGCTTCATCGGCGCCCTTCTGCTCACCCGCGTGCGCGCCGGCGTGCTGCTGTCGATCAACACCGCGGTCGCCGCGATCCTCTGCCTCGTCGTGACCCAGACGTCCGGCACGACGGCCGCATACGCCGCCATCGCCATCGGTTTCTTCAACTCGATCATGTTCCCCACCATCTTCACGCTGACGTTGGAGCGCTCCAGCGCCCCCGCCCCCGCCACTTCGGGCCTGATGTGCACCGCCATCGTCGGCGGGGCCGTCCTGCCCCTGATCGGCGGGCGGATCGCTGACCTGACCGGCAGCCTGAACCCGGTCTTCTACGTCCCGCTGGTCGGTTACATGGTGCTGGTCGCCTTCGCCGTCGGCGCCGCCCGCTCCGGGGGCAAGAGCGCGGCCGGGGTCGCCGCCCCGGCGGGCCACTAGCGCAGCGGAGTGGCGGCGACCGGTCGCATTGAAGAGCAGCCGCCGCCACCCGTCACCACATCTGTCTTGCACGCGCGCGGAGCCGCCGCTTCAGCGCGTGAGCCAGACGTTCTGACAGCGGCTCAGGGCAGCATCGAAAGAGCGGCCGTCTCGCGCGATCTTTGCTCGGAATCCGTCCCGCGAGGCTGAGCTCCCGACGCGGAGCGCCGGCCCGGGCGTCAGCGCAACTGGCTGTCTTTGCTGCCGCGCCGGTTGATGCCGGAGATGACCACCCGACCGTCGCGGCCGGATTGGCAGGGGACGCAGGTGGTGACGCCGGGCAGCGCGCGGCGCCGCGCTTCGGGAATCGCCTCGCCGCACTCGACGCAATCTTCCGTGCCCTGACCGACGGGCATGCGGGCGCGGGCGGCCGACACGCCGTCCAGGACGGTGTCGTCGATCTGATCCGTGACCGCGCCGTCGCGGGTCCAACCTCCAGCCATCCGGGCCTCCGTACGTCTCCTTGGCCGACGAGGAACAGATGGGGTGGGCGCGCCGCAAACCAAGCGTCGCCGTCCGGAGGCGAGCGGAGCGGTCGGCCGTTCGGCGCCTCAGACCACGGGCGCCGGAAAGGTCACCCGCACCAGGGTGCCGGACCCGCCGGTGACGGTGACGCGACCCCCCAGCTGTCCCGCCAGCGCGGTCAGCAGCTGCGATCCCAGTCCGACCTTGCCGTCGCCCGACGTGCCCTTCCCGTCGTCCTGGACGCACAGCTCCATCAGTCCGTCGGACAGAACCTGCGCAGTCACCAGCACGCGCCCTCCGCCGTCGCCGAAGGCGTATTTCACCGCGTTCGTCACCGCCTCCGACACGATGAGGCCCAGGGTCGAGGCCTGATCCCCGGGCACGGCCACGTCGCCCGCCTCGCAATCCAGAACGATCCCGCGCTCCCCCGCGCCCAGGCTGGCGCTGAGCTCCGGCAAAAGGCGCCCGAGGTATTCCGAGATGCTGACGCTTCCCAGGTGGCTGCCGGCGTAAAGCGTCTCATGGACCATGCCGATGGAGGTCACGCGGGCCTGGATGAGCTCCAGCGCCGCCCGCGTTTTCGCATCCGCGCCGCGCGCGTGGAGCATGAGGAAGCTGGACACCAGCATCAGGCTGTTGCGCACGCGGTGGTGAATCTCGCGCAGCAGCATCTCCCGGTCGCGCAGGGCTCCCTCCGCCTCGGCGTTCGCGGCGGCCAGATGCGCGCGGGTCGCCGCGTCGCGCGCGGACGCCCTGAGACCCAGCCAGGCGAACGCCCAGCCCATGAGCAGCAGAAAGCCCCCCAGAACCGTGAGTCCGATC
>CALRWJ020000026.1:0-29744 GCA_943371835.1 Afipia felis
CGTCGGGCGAGCCCTGGATCGCCACGGCGGTCCAGGGCGACGGTTGCGACATGATCTGGCCGTGCATCGACTGGCCGACGGCCGAACCGCTGCACGTCGACACCCACTTCACCGTGCCGTCCAACCTGTCCGCGCCGGGCCCCGGACGCTTCGTCGGCAAGACCGACAACGGCGACGGCACGACGACCTGGAACTGGTCGGCGGGCCAGATGAACACCTACGCCATCTCCATCAACGTCGGCCCCTTCGAGGAGCGGACGGCGACCTATCGCAGCCGCTTCGGCAACGACATCCAGATGAGCTACTGGCACCTGAAGTCGGACGACCCGGCCAAGGTCGAGGACCTGTTCGCCGAGTTCCCCCTGATGCTGCAGTTCTTCGAAGAGGTGGTCGGCCCCTATCCCTTCGGCGAAGAGAAGCTGGGCGTCGTCGAGACGCCGCATCTGGGCATGGAGCACCAGACGCTGAACGCCTACGGCAACCAGTATCGCAAGGACTACAAGGGTTACGACTGGCTGCTGCACCACGAGATGGCGCACGAGTGGTTCGGCAACCAGATGACCCACGTCCGCATCGACGACATCTGGCTGCATGAAGGCATCGGCACCTACATGCAGCCGCTGTACCTGCGCTGGCTGCACGGCGAGCGGCTGTTCCAGGCGGAGCTGGTCGAGCAGCGCCTGGGCCTGGGGAACAAGTTCCCGATCGTCTCGGGCCGCGATCTGACGGATGCCGAGGTGTCCGAAGAGGGGCCGGGCAACGACGTCTACGCCAAGGCGTCGCTGATGATGCACACCCTGCGCAACCTGATCGGGGACGAGGCCTTCTTCCGCTCGATCCGCCTGCTGGTCTATGGGCGGGACGATCCGGCGCCGGGCAATTTCCAGCCGCGCTACGCCTCGACCGACGACTATGTGAAGATCGTCAACGACGTGACCGGCCGCGACCTGACCTGGTTCTTCGACGGCTACCTGCGCCACGCCGCCTTGCCGGACCTGGCCGAGACGCGCGAAGGCGATCGTCTGACGCTGGAATGGCGGACGGGCGCGAGCGAGCCCTTCCCCCTGCCGGTGGAGGTCGAGGTGAACGGCCAGGTCCAGGTCGTGCCGATGACCGGCGGCCGAGGCCAGCTGACCCTGCCCGCCAATGCGCACGTCGTGATCGACCCGTACGGCAAGGTGCTGCGTCAGGACGACGCGTGGACGAGTTCGAGGCCTGGCAGGCGGCGCAGCGGCGGCCTAGACAATAGTCAGGCGATCCTGACGAAATGTCATGTTGACCTGACATCAGACAGGTGTCATGTTCTCCTTACATAGCGTCAGGAGGACATGACATGTACGGATCTTTCGCAAAGGGTACGGCGGCCGGACGACGCTACGTCGTCAGGACGATGGCGTTCATGAGCGGCTACGTCGCCATCAACGTGGCGGCCATCTTCGGCGCGTTCGACGACGTCGGCTCACCGGTCGCGGCATGGCTGCTGGCCGCCGCCGTCAGCGCGCCGGTCGTCGGGCAAATCTGGGCCACGCTGAGCCTCATGCGCGAGAGCGACGAGTTCGTGCGCGCCCTGATCGCCAAGCAGTTCATCCTGTCGGCGGGTCTGGCCATGGCGCTGGCGACCTTCTGGGGCTTCGGCGAGAGCTATGCCGACGCCCATCACCTGCCGGCGTGGATCATCTATCCGCTGTTCTGGGCCTGCTTCGGCCTGGTCGCGCCGTTCGTGAGGAGCTCGCGGTGAAGAACCGGCTGAAGCTGCTGCGCGTCGAGCGCGGCTGGACCCAGGAACAGCTGGGACAGGCGCTGGGCGTGTCCCGGCAGGCGGTCAACGCCCTGGAGACCGAGAAGCACGATCCCTCGCTGGACCTCGCCTATCGCATCGCGGTGCTGTTCGAACGGCCGGTGGAAGACGTCTTCGAAAACCCCCACGCCTGAGACCTCGGGCGAACCCAACTTCACAAGGAACGAGACCATGATGATCCTGCGCCGTTTCGCGGGGCGTTCGACCCTGCGCGCCCTGTTCGCCGCCTCCGCCCTGGCGCTCGCCGTCGGCGGCGCCGCCCTGATCGCGAGCCGGGCCGAGGCCCAGACGCCCGCGGCCGCCGACGCCGTCTTCCGCGACGGGCGGATCGCGGTGGAGGTGATGGGGCAGGGCCCGGACGTGATCCTGATCCCCGGCTACGGCTCCAGTCGAGAGGTTTGGCGTCCGCTGGCGCAACGCCTGTCGGCCACGCACCGGGTGCATCTGGTGCAATATGCAGGCTTCGCCGGCGAGCCCTGGACGCACGGCGACGGCCCTCTGCTGGTCCCGGCCGTCGAGGCCGTGGCGGACTACATCCAGGCGCGGGGGCTGACGAAGCCCGCCGTCATCGGCCACTCCATGGGTGGGCTGTCGGCGCTGATGCTGGCGCAGGCCTATCCGGATCTGGTGGGCAGAATCCTGAGCGTGGACAGCCTGCCGTTCTTCAGCGCCCTGTTCGGGCCGACCGCGACGGTCGAGAGCGCGCGCCCCTTCGCGGCGCAGGCGGCGGCCCAGATGCTGAGCGGCGACGAGGCCACGCTGCGCGCGAGCCAGGTAGCGGGGGCGCCCGGCCTGTCAAAGGACACGGCGACGCAGGCGGCCATGGTCGACTGGGTCATGGCGTCCGACCGTCAGGCTCTGGCCACAGGCATCGCCGAGGTGATGACGACCGACGCGCGGCCCGGCCTTGCGTCCATGACCGTGCCGGTCTGGGCGATCTACGCCTCCGACGCCGACGGCGGCGCGCCGGCGGCGATGGCCGACGCGATGTGGGCGTCGCAGTGGACGGGCGTGCCCGACCTGACGCTGGAGCGGGTCGACGGCTCGCGCCACTTCATCATGGCCGACCAGCCGGACGCCTTCTCCGCCATCGTCGACCGCTTCCTGGGGGAGTGACGCGCGCCGGGGTCAGCTGAGCCGATCGGCCTTCCTGAGCCCCGGGAACAGCCAACTCCAGATGCCGACCGAAGCCAGCGCGGCGCCGCCCCCGACCAGGGCGGCGCCGATGGGGCCCAGGATGCGCACGGCGAAGCCGGTGTAGAACTCGCCCAACTCGTTGGACGCGCCGATGAACAGCATCGACACGGACGAAACGCGTCCGCGCATCTCGTCCGGGGTGGCCAGCTGGATCAGGGTCTGGCGCACGTTGACGCTGACCATGTCCGCCGCCCCGCCAAGGAACAGGGCGACGCCCGCGACCCAAGCCAGATCGGTCCAGCCGAACTCCATCGCCCCCCACCCCGCCACGCCGAACGTCAGCGCCGACAGGCCGAAAAGACCGACCGCCCCAAACATCCACGCTCCGCCCCGGCGCACGATGGGGAACCGCGCCAGCCATCCGGCCATCAACAGGGCGCCCAGGCCGAAGGAGGCGCGCAGGATGCCGAACCCCTCGGCGCCCACGTGGAAGATGTCGCGCGCGAAGATGGGCGTCAGCAGCGCCACGCCCGCCAGCAGCACGACCACCAGATCCAGCGAAATGGCGCCCAGCACCACCTTGGTGTTCCAGACGTATTTGAGCCCCACGCCGACCGCGTCGAACATGGCGCGCGGGCTGAACGGCGTCCGCTCGCGCACGGGCTTCCCCGAGGTCCGGATCGTCGAGATGCAGAACAGGCCGACGCAGAACAACGTCAGCGACGTGGCGTAGGCCCAGGGCACCGCGATGCCGACGATCAGTCCGGCGATGGCGGGCGCGGCGATGCTGCCGGTCTGGAAGGCGATCGACTGGGCCGCGATGGCGCGCGGCAGGGCGGCGCGGCCGACCACCATGGGCAGGAAGGCCTGGCTGGCGGGCGCCAGAAAGGCCCGCGCCGCGCCGAACAGGGCCGCCGTCGCCAGCAGCGACCACAGCGGCGGATTTCCGTGCAGCGCCAGCGCCAGAAAGATCAGCGCGCACAGCCCCTCGACCAGGATCGACAGCACCACCGTGCGCTTCCGGTCCAGCCGGTCCGCCATCTCGCCCGCCGGCAGGGTCAGGGCCAGCAGCGGCAGGAACTGGCACAGGCCGATCAGGCCCAGATACAGGCTGGCTTCCTGGATCGGATGATCGCGCCGGGCGATGTCGTAGACCTGCCACAGCAGGGCCGCGCCCTGGGTCTGGATGGCCAGCACCGCCGCCAGCCGGCCGACCCAAAGACGGCGGAAGTCCGGATTGCGCCAGGGGTTCGTGCCATGCGCGTCCATCGCGGCCTCGGCGACGGGCGGGGTGATCGGCTGGGGCGCCTCAGGTGCGTCGGTCATGCTTGGGATACGGCGTTCCGTCTTTGCGGGAGAAGGTCCCGGAGTCGAAGGTCATGTCGATGTCGGGATATTCGCCGCGGTCGCCGCCGGGCCTGCGCGTGCCGACTTCCAGCAGAACGGCCTCGGCGTCGGATCGGTTCTGCAGGCAGTGGCCGTCTCGCACGCCGGCCTTCCACCCGGCGCAGTCGCCGGCGCGCAGGAGGGTTTCCCCGGCGTCCTCGACCAGCACCACCTCGCCCTCCAGCACCCAGACGAACTCGTCCTCGCCCTCGTGCCAGTGGCGCTGGCTGGACCAGGCGCCGGCGGGCAGGCGCAGCAGATTGACCCCGAACTGATCCAGCCCCACCGCGTCGCCCAGCCGCCAGCGGCGGCGCGCCTTGCACGGCTCCGCGTGCGGGTCGGGATAGGAGGTGCCGTGTGCGGCGGGCGCGGCGTCCAGATCGATCTTCGGCATGACCCTTCTCCCCTGTGCGGACTGGTCCTTAGGGTCTGATCCGCCTGAGTTGAAGCGCTTCGCGCTTCGACGATGCGGTGAATCAGACCCAGGATCACGCTGGACCTTGATTCACGGCATCGGCGGAACCGCGAAGCGGTTCCTCCTCACCCGATCAAGGTCTAAGCACGAGTCCATGAGCGTCGTCCCCATCGATCCCGTCCAGCTGACCCGCGACCTGATCCGCCGTCCCTCGGTGACGCCGGTGGACGCCGGCGCCATGGACGTGCTGCACGGCCTGCTGGAGGGCATGGGCTTCGTTGTGAGACGGATGCCGTTCGAGGGGATCGAAAACCTGTACGCGCGGCGCGGTTCGGCCGGGCCGAACCTCTGCTTCGCCGGGCACACCGACGTGGTGCCGACGGGGGCGCCGGAGGCGTGGAGCGCCGACCCGTTCGAGGCCGAACTGCGCGAGGGCGTCGTGATCGGGCGCGGCGCGGTGGACATGAAGGGCGGGATCGCCGCCTGGGTCGCCGCTGTGTCGCGCGTCCTGGCGGCGGACGACGTGCCGGGCAGTCTGTCGTTCCTGATCACCGGCGACGAGGAGGGACCCGCGCTGCACGGCACCAAGCGCGTGGTGCAGGCGCTCCAGGCCGAGGGCGAGATCATCGACGCCTGCGTCGTCGGCGAGCCGTCGTCGCAGCAGACGCTGGGCGACATGATCAAGATCGGACGTCGCGGCTCGCTGAACACCTGGATCACGGTGAAGGGCAAGCAGGGGCACGTCGCCTATCCCGACCGCGCGGCCAACCCCGCGCCGGTGCTGGCAAGGCTGATGACCGAGCTGGCCGATCACCGCCTCGACGACGGATTCACCGCGTTCCAGCCTTCCAACCTTGAGATCACCACGCTGGACGTCGGCAACACGGCGACCAACCTGATCCCGGCCGAGGCGCGGGGGCGGCTGAACATCCGCTTCAATCCCAACCACACGGGCGAGAGCCTGATGGCCTGGCTGGACGAACGGGCCAGGGCGGCCGAGGTCCCGGGCGTGACGGTGACGACCGAGCACCTGTGGTCCGGCGACGCCTTCCTGACCGAACCCGGCCCCTTCGTGCAGATGGTGCAGGACGCCGTGCAGGCCGAGACCGGCCTTCGCCCCGAGGCCTCGACCACCGGCGGCACGTCGGACGCCCGCTTCATCCGTGCGCTGTGCCCGGTGCTGGAGCTGGGTCTGGTCGGCCAGACCATGCACCAGATCGACGAGCGCGTGCCCGCGTCCGAGCTGGAGGCCCTGGCGCGCGTCTATGAGCGCGTGATCCGAGGCTTCTTCGATCAGGACGCCAGATAGCTCAGCGCGATCGCGACGTGCGCCCGCACGCCGGTCTCCAGCACGTCCTCGTTGACGTCGAATTCGGGCGAATGGTTCGGCGGCGAGGTGGCGGGATCGACCCCGGCCTTGGACGCGCCCAGGTGGAAGAACACGCCGGGCACCTTCTGCTGATAATAGCTGAAGTCCTCGGCCACCGTCGTCGGCGGGGCGGCGGGGTTCACCTTGCCGGGCGACACCGTCTCCAGAACGGGCGTCAGCCAGCCGGACAGATCCGGGTCGTTGTAGACCAGGGCGGCGTTCTGGCGGATCGAGAACTCCGACGTCGCGCCGTGGGCCTCGGCCACGTTCTCGATCGCGGCCTCGGCGCGGGCGACCAGGGCGTCGCGCTGGGCCACGTCGAAGGTCCGCAGCGTGCCCGACAGAACGGCCCGATCGGGGATGATGTTGTAGCGAACGCCCGCGTCGATCGTGGCGATGGTGAAGACCGTCGGCGTCGTGGTCGGATCCACGGTGCGCGCCGTCAGGGTGTTGACCGTCTGGATCACCGCGGCCGAGGCGGCGATCACGTCGACGCCCTTCCACGGCCAGGCGCCGTGCGTCTGCTTGCCGTGCAGGACGATGTCGACGCGGTCGGACGCGGCCATGAAGCCTTGCGGTCGCCACCACATCGACCCCGGCTCGCCCGGCACGACGTGCAGGCCGAAGACCGCATCGACGCCGTAGTCGCTGAGCACCCCTTCCTGAACCATGAGCGCGGCCCCGCCCAGCGGCTCTCCGGGAGGGGCGCCCTCCTCGGCCGCCTGGAAGATGAAGACGACGGTCCCGCTGATCTGGTCCCTCATCCCGGCCAGCACCTCGGCGGCGCCCATCAGCATGGCGACGTGGGCGTCATGGCCGCAGGCGTGCGCGACCGGCACGGCGTTCCCCATGTAGGTCCCCGTCGCGGTCGAGGCGAAGGGCAGGCCCGTCGCCTCCTGCACCGGCAGGGCGTCCATGTCGGCGCGCAGGGCCACAGTCTTGCCCGGGCGTCCGCCACGCAGCACGCCGACCACCCCGGTCCTGCCCACGCCCTCCTGCACCTCCAGCCCCAGCGACCTCAGGTGCGCCGCGACGGCGGCGGCGGTGCGATGCTCGGCGAAACCCAGCTCCGGGTGGGCGTGGAAGTCGCGCCGCCACGTCACCACTTTGGGCATGACGGCGGCGATGGCCGCATCCGGCGCCCGCACCTGGGCATGGGCGGGAAGGGCCGCGATCAGAGCGGCGGCGAAGGCGAGCGTGCGGATCATCTGAAGTCCCCCGGCGATCGGGGCACGATGCGGCGTTCTTGCGGGGTTGCGCAAGGCGCTCGGAACGTCGATCTGCAGAGCATGCCCATCAAGGCCGCCAAGACCCGCTGGCAGGACGTCGTCCTGATCTGCCGCAAATGCTCGAAGAAGCTGGGCGACGAAGGCTTCGGCCCGGACGGCGACAAGAGCCTGAAGAAGGCGCTCAGGAAATACCTCAAGGCGGGCAAGGGTCGGAAGGCCGAGATCACCGTGCGGCATACCGACTGTTTCGACGTCTGCCCGAAGAAGGCGGTCGTCGCCGTCAACGCCGCGCGCCCGACCGAGATGCTGATCGTCGAGCCGGGGGCCGATCTGCTGGACATCAAGGCCCGGCTGGGCATCGACGACGGTCGTCGCCTGAAATCCCTTCCGCCCCGCGCCGCGGAGTGACGTCATGAACCTGAAGTCCCAGGCGTTCGCCATCCTGTTTGTGGTCAGCCTGATCGCGGCGGGCGGCAACATGGCGCTGCAGTCGGTGCTGCCCACGATTGGGCGCGAGTTCGGCCTGGCCGACACCCTGGTCGCGGGCGCCTTCGCCCTGTCGGCGTTGCTGTGGACGGTGGCCAGTCCGATCTGGGCGCGGCGGTCGGACGTCTGGGGGCGCAAGCGGACCATCCAGCTGGGCATGGCGGGCTTCGCCGTCTCGATGGCCGGGTTCGGCCTGGCGACCACGGCCGGGCTGGAAGGCTGGCTGGGCGCCGGCGTCGCCTTCGCGCTGATGGCGGCGGCGCGCGCGGTCTATGGCCTGTTCGGATCGGCCGCGCCCATCGCGTCGCAGGCCTACGTCGCCGACCGCACGACGCCGCAGGAGCGGACGCGCGCCATGTCGATGCTGGCGTCGGCGCAGGGGCTGGGCACCGTGGTCGGGCCGACGCTGGCGCCGTTTCTGGTGCTGCCGATCGTGGGATTGGCGGGGCCGATGTACGTGTTCGCCCTGATCGGCGCGGGCGCGCTGGTCTGGGTCACCGCCTCGCTGCCGTCAGGCGAAGTGCCGCGGCAATCGCGCGAGCTGCCGCCCACCAAGGGCCTGTGGCGCGACCCGCGCATCTCCGGCCACCTGACGTTCGGCTTGCTGGTCACCGGCGTGCAGGCGGTCAACATCTCGGTGCTGGGCTTCCACGTCATCGACGAGCTGGCGAAGCAGGGCATGAGCGCGGTGCAGGCCCAGCCCTTCATCGGCCTGGCCATGTTCGCCGGCGCCGCGGCGACGCTGCTGGCGCAGTGGGGGCTGATCCCGCTGCTGAACCTGCAGCCCCGCGCCCTGATGCGCTGGGGCGCGGGGCTGGCGCTTCTCGGCAATCTGCTCAGCGTCGTCGCGCCGGATTTCTTCGCGGTCGTGGTCGGCTATGCGCTGGTGTCGCTGGGGTTGGGTTTCGCGCGGCCGGGCTTCACCGCCGGGTCGTCGCTTGCGGTCGGCCCGAACGAGCAGGGCGCCATCGCCGGGCTGATCATGGCGCTGGCGGGCATCAGCTTCCTGATCCCGCCCGTGCTGGGCGTGGCGCTGTACGAGTGGCGCGAGCCTGCGCCCTTCTGGTTGAACTGTGCGATGGCGGCGCTGGCGCTGATCCTGGCATTCACTCTGAAAGGCCTGCGCGGACCGCCCACGGACGTCGCGGACGTCGAGGAGGCGGCCGGCACGCACGTGCAGCCCGCCAGCCAGCCGGGGCCCGAAGGGGCGAGGTGACGCCTTCCTTCCGCCCTCGCGGCGTGTCAGGGAGACGGGCATGGACGTGGCGCGCATCGAAAAGCGCGTCGGGGTGCGGGCCACCACCGACGCCATCTGGGACCTGATCGCCGACCTTCCGGCCTGGGACCGCTGGAACCCCATCGAGACGGCGGTGGAAGGCTCCATCGCCTTCGGCGGTCAGCTGGCGCTGACCGAGACCATTCCGGACGTCGGCGAGCGCCGGGCCGTCGCCAAGGTGGTGGAATGGCAGCCACTGGCCCAGCTGGTTTGGGCCGAGAGCCGCGGCCTGTGGTTCCAGACCATCCGGTATTACGAGATCGAGGAGCTGGAGCCCGGCTCCTGCATCTTCGCCAACGGCTGGATCTTCAAGGGCCTGCGCGGCGAGTGGTTCTTCGACAAGCACCGGCTGAAGCTGAAGCACGCCGCCGAGGCCGTCGGAGAGGCGATGAAGGCGGCGACGGAATGACTTGATCCCTCTCCCTGGGGGAGAGGGCTTGAGCGCACGGCGGCGAAGCCGTCGTCCTGGCGCGAAAGGGTGAGGGTCGGCTGGTCGAGAGTAGCCCCTCTCCCTTTCGGCTGACGCATCGCTGACGCTCTGCGAGCCTCAAGCCCTCTCCCGCCGGGAGAGGGTCGCAGTCACCTCACCCGCCCTTGGCCATCGTGTCCTGGATGTTGATGATGGCGGGGGTCAGGATGACGATGAACAGCACCGGCAGGAAGAAGATGATCATCGGCACGGTCAGCTTGGCCGGCAGTGCCGCGGCCTTCTTTTCCGCCGCCGACAGGCGCATCTCGCGGTTTTCCTTGGCCATGGTTCGCAGCGCGGCGCCCAGCGGCGTGCCGTAGGTTTCGGCCTGGGTCATGGCGGTGGCGACCGAGCGGACGCCCGGGTGGTTGGTGCGCTTGGCCAGGCCTTCATAGGCCATGCGGCGGTCGGGCAGGTACGACAGCTCTGCCGAAAGGAGGGTCAGCTCCTCGGCCAGATCCAGCGAACTGCCGCCGATCTCCTGGCTGACCTTCTGGATGGCCGCCTCGATGGACATGCCCGCCTCGACGCAGATCAGCAGCAGATCCAGCGCGTCCGGGAACGCCTGCATGATCGAGGTCCGGCGCTTGGAGATGCGGTTCTCCAGGAACAGGTTGGGCGCATAAAAGCCCACCACCGTCGCCACCATCACCGCCAGCACACGCGTCATCAGCGGCAGGCCGAAGTCATTGAAGATGAACAGATAGAAGATCGCCACCGCCATGAAGACGAAGGGCATGGAGAAGCGAAAGAAGTAGAAGGTCGTCAGCGGTCTCGGGCCGCGATAGCCCGCCTGCGCCATCTTGTCGGCGACCTTGGGATCTTCGAGCAGCTTGCTGAGGTTCAGCCGCTCGACGACGCGCTTCTTGAAGCCGTCGTCGGTGTGCCTCAGCCCGCCCGCGCCCTGCGCCTGTTGGGCGATGGCCTGGCGCGAGCGGCGCTTCAGCTCGTCGCGGCGCTCGGCGACCGCCTTCATCCGCTTGTCCAGCCCGCGACCCTGCGTCAGGCCGCCGGCCAGCCCCAGGATGGCGACGAAGGCCAGCACGGCCACGACCAGGCTGAGCAGGTTCTGCGGGTTGGTCAGAAAGGCCATCAGATCGGTCATCGGTCGGCCCTCAGAACTTGAACGCGATCATCTTCTTCATGACGAACACGCCCAGGCTCATCATCAGGACGGCGATCAGCAGCATGAACTGGCCGCGCCGGTCGGTGAACATCAGCATCATGTAGGCCGGCGTCGTCAGGGTCACGAGGATCATCACCGCGGGCGGCAGCGAGCCGATGATGCCCGCCGACGCCGTGGCCTCGGACGACAGCGCCTTGATCTTCTCGCCCATCATCTTGCGGGCGCGCAACACGGTGGTCAGGTTGCCCAGCGCCTCGGCCAGGTTGCCGCCCGTCTTCTGCTGAATGGCCATGACGATGGCGAAGAATTTCAGCTCCGGCGTCGGCATGCGCTCGTACATCTTCTCCAACGACTGGGCCAGGGTCTGGCCGACGGCCAGGGAGTCGACCAGCCGCTGAAACTCGGGCCCCAGAGGCGCGGGGCTCTCGCGCGCGATGATCTTGAAGCAGTCGTGGACCGGCAGGCCCGACTTGATGCCGCGCACGATCACGTCGACGGCGTCCGGGAACAGGCTGCCGAACTTCTTCATCCGCCGCTTGCCCAGCATGCCGACGAACCAGCGCGGCAGGCCCAGGCCGAACACCACGCCCAAGCCCAGGCACAGCAGGATGTTCATGCCGAACAGCAGCGGCAGCAGCGTCGCGGTCAGACCCAGCGCCACGCTGACGATGACGAAGGTCCGCAGCGTCATGCCCAAGCCGGCCTGCTTCAGCTTGGCGGCCATGGTCATGCGCGCCTTGCGCTCGGCGCGATCGACTTCCTGGAGCTGGGTCAGGATCTGCTTGCGGCGGGCTTCGGGCGTGTCGGCCTTGGCCGCTTTCTTCAGCTTGGCGTTGTCGGTCTTGGGGCCACCGAAGGTCTGGGCGCGCTTCATGGCCTGGGCGCTCGAGTCGTCGCCGCCGACGAAGACCCAGCCCAGAGAGCCGATGACGATGAAACCGAGAACGCCGGCGAGAAGCTCCAGCATCGGCCCTACTCCGCCGCGTCCAGCGCTTCGGCCAGCTCGCGCTCCAGACCATAGTAGCGGGCGCGGTCCCAGAAGCGCGGGCGCGCGATGCCCGTCGAGCGGTGACGACCGATGATCTTGCCGTTCTCGTCCTCGCCGG
The DNA here is from genome assembly GCA_943371835.1 of Afipia felis. Classification (GTDB taxonomy): domain Bacteria; phylum Pseudomonadota; class Alphaproteobacteria; order Caulobacterales; family Caulobacteraceae; genus Brevundimonas. The sequence goes on from CALRWJ020000026.1 coordinate 11,798, forward strand.
TGATCTCGTAGACGAACAGGTCCTGGGTGACGATGACGTCGCCCTCCAGCCCCACCACCTCGGTGATGTGGGTGATGCGGCGGGAGCCGTCGCGCAGGCGCGCGGCCTGGATGATGACGTCGACGGAGCCGACGATCATCTCGCGGATCGTCTTGGACGGCAGGCCGTAGCCGCCCATGGTGATCATGGATTCCATCCGGCTGATGGCTTCGCGCGGGCTGTTGGCGTGCAGCGTGCCCATGGAGCCGTCGTGGCCGGTGTTCATGGCCTGCAACAGGTCGAACGCCTCGGGCCCGCGCACCTCACCGACGATGATCCGCTCGGGACGCATGCGCAGGCAGTTCTTGACCAGATCGCGCATGGTGATCTGGCCCTGGCCCTCCAGGTTCGGCGGACGGGTTTCCAGACGGACGACGTGCGGCTGCTGCAGCTGCAGCTCGGCGGCGTCCTCGCAGGTGATGACGCGCTCGGTCGGGTCGATGAAGGCCGTCAGGGTGTTCAGCAGCGTCGTCTTGCCCGAGCCGGTGCCGCCCGAGATGACCAGGTTGCATCGCGACGCGCCGATGACGCCGAGCACGCGCGCGCCCTCGGGACTGATGGAGGCGTACTCCACCAGATTCTTCATCGTGAGCTTGTCTTTCTTGAACTTCCGGATCGTCAGCGTGGCGCCGTCGATCGCCAGCGGCGGGGCGATGACGTTGACGCGCGATCCGTCGGGCAGGCGGGCGTCGCAGATCGGGGAGCTTTCGTCCACGCGGCGGCCGACCTGCGACACGATCCGCTGGCAGATGTTCATCAGCTGGGTGTTGTCGCGGAAGCGGACGTTGGTCAGCTGGACCTTGCCGCCGACCTCGATGAACACGCGTCCGGCGCCGTTGACCATGATGTCGGCGATGTCGTCGCGCGCCAGCAGCGGCTCCAGCGGACCATAGCCGAGGACGTCGTTGACGATGTCCTGGACCAGGTGCTCCTGCTCGGCCACCGACATGGAGACGTTCTTGATCGCCACCAGTTCGGAGACGATGTCGCGGATCTCTTCCGACGCCGCCTTGGTGTCCAGCTGGGCCAGCTGGGCCAGGTCGATGGTGTTCATCAGCGCGTTGAAGATCGTCGTCTTCGTGGCGTGATAATAGTCGCTCTGCTCGCGGACGATCTCGGCGACCGCCTGGGCCTTTTTCAGCTGCTCGAAGCCCGCGGTGGCCTTCGGTCCGGGGCCGTCGGTTCGGGGCGCAGCCTGGGGTTGAGGCTTGGGACGCGAGGCCAGCGCGTCCAGTCGGTCGGCCGCCGCCGAGGCGGGCTTGGGTCCCGACTGGAACATGGCGGCGCCTTGGGGGCGCGGGTCGGCGGCCGGCTGCGGCGCGGTCGGGCGCGTCATCACCTCGTCGTCGTGACCGAAGGCGAAGGCCTGGGTCTGGACGCCGGCCTGGGGCTGCGCCGGTTCTGGGGCGAAGGCGTCGGGCGCCGGCGCGACGGGGCGCAGCGGCGGCGGGGCGGTCCCCGGCTGGCCTGTGCGCTTGCCGAACACGTCAGCCCTTCTTCTTGAACAGCGATCCGAAGATCGACTTGCCCGCCGGCTTGGCGCCCTTCGGCCCGGCCAGCTGAGGCAACTCGCGGCGCGAGACGATCTGGGCCAGGGTCTGGAAGCTTTCCGCCGCCTTGGACTTGCCGCCCAGGTCCAGGATCATCTGGCCGTTGTTGGCGGCCGCGCCGAACACCTTGGGCTCGAACGGGATCACCAGGCTGGGGTGGATGCCCAGCGCCGCGCCGAACTCCTTGGCGGGGATTTCCGGACGGCCGGGCACGCCGACCTGGTTCAGCACCAGACGGGGCGGGGCGTCGTTGGGGCGACCCTGCTTGATCAGGTCGATCATGTTCTTGGCGTTGCGCAGGCTGGCCAGGTCGGGCGTGGCGACCACGACGACCTCGTCGGCCGAGATCAGCGTGCGGCGCATCCAGCCCGACCACAGGTGCGGCAGGTCCAGCACGACGAAGGGCGCCGTGCCGCGGATCCGGGTCGTGACCTCCTCGAAGGCGTCGGGGCTGACGTCCCAGTCGGCGTCCAGGGTGGCGGGCGCGGCGAACAGCGACAGCTTGTCGGTGCAGCGGACCATCATGCGGTCCAGCAGGGTCTGGTCCAGACGATCGGGCTGGCCCAGGGCGTCGGCCACGCCGTTCAGCGGATCCTGATTGAAGTCCAGTCCGGCGGTGCCGAACGGCAGGTCGTAATCGACGATGACCGTGTTGGCGCCGATCTTTTCCGACATCGCATAGGCGGTGTTGTGCGCGATGGCCGAGGCGCCGCAGCCGCCGCGCGCGCCGACGAAGGCGATGGTGCGGCCGACGAAGGGCTGGGCCGGGTCGGCGAACAGGCCGCCGATCGCCGCGATCAGCTGCAGCGGCTGGATCGGCGCGACCAGATATTCGCTGACGCCGCGCCGCATCAGCTCGCGGTACAGCAGGATGTCGTTGACCGAGGCGACGACGACCACCTTGGTGCCCGCGTCGCAGACCTCGGCCAGGTGGTCGATCTGCTCCAGCAGCGTCGCCGGATCGGCGGTCGATTCCACCACGATCAGCGGCGGGGTCGGCTCGTGCTGATAGGTCTCGACGGCGGCGGCGACGCCGCCCACGCGGACCTGCGTCGTGGCGCGCGACAGACGACGGTCCTGACCGGCGCGCTCGGCCGCCGCCAGGGTGTCCTGACGCTCGGCGAAGACGTGAATGCCGATGCGCGGCACCGAGACGTCGGCGGCGATCGGCGCCAGGGCCGAGCCGGCGTGGGCGATCATGTCGCCGACGGGATTGAAAGGCTCGTCCATCAGCGCGGCGTGCGAGGCGGCCACCGGAACGGGCGCGGTCGGCGCGGGCGGCGTGAACTGCAGCGGCTCGCGCGGCGCCGGCAGGGCGTCTGACGGCGCGGACGGGAAGGCCGCCACGCCGCCGGGCTGGTCCTGGACGTAGTCCATGTCCAGGTCGAAGGCGTCGTCCTCGAAGGCGCCGCGCGGGGCGAAGGCGTTGCTCATGCCGACCTATTCCACCACCCGGGAGATGCGTCCCGCCACCAGCTCGTCCTGCGGCGCGGAGGTGTTTTCGCCAGCGCGATAGGCCTGGAAGACCACGGCGGCGCGACCGGAATCCGACGGCGTCATGGCGCGCGGCCGGATGATGTCGCGCGGATCGTCGATCTGGGCGGCCAGGTTGGCGTTGACCGCGCAGCCCAGGCCCGGCGACGGACCGTTGGAAATGCGCGCGTTCATCGTGCCGCGTTCGGCGGCGCAGTTCGGGATCGCGGCCTGGACGGTCTCGAAGCCGGCCAGGACGGGGGCGCGCGGGTCGGGCGCGCCATAGGCCTCGACCGTCAGCGCCTGGGCGGGCACGCCCTTGCGGACCAGGGCGTCGTGGACGGCCCAGGCCATGCCGGCGGCGACGGGATCGTCGATCGAGGGCGCCTGCACGAACAGTCGGCCCGTCGCGGCGCCGCGCCAGCGCGCGGCCAGCGCGGTCAGCGCCTCGTCCTGGGCGGCGGACAGGCCGCCGTCGTGGACGGCCAGGGCGATGCGGTCCAGGCCCGGCTCGACCCGCAGGGAATAGGCCGACAGCGGCGTCAGCGGCGGCAGCTGACCCGACGCCCCCGCGCCGGTCTGGGCGCAGGCCGTCAGCGTAAGGACGGAAGCGGCGATGAGGAGAATGCGCATGCCGGGCCTCACTCGATCACATAGCCGACGGGGCCCTGCCAGCCCGGCGCGGCGCCGGCGCGGGGCGCGGGCACGCCGTACTGTTCGCTCAGACGCCCGAAGAGCACCGTCTGCAGGTCGCCGGAGACCACCAGGCCGTCGGCCGGGGTCTGCATCCGGTTCGGCGAGGTCGGCGAGACGATGTAGGCCTCGATGATGATGACCAGCTCGGTCTCGCCCGACAGATAGTCGCGCGACCGGAACAGGGTCCCCAGCACCGGCAGGCTGCCGATGCCCGGCAGCTGGTCGATGTTCTGGCGCGTGTCCTCGCGCAGCAGGCCGGCGATCATCAGCGACCCGCCGGACGGCAGCTCCACGGTGTTGGAGCTCCGCCGCACGTTCAGCGCGGGGATGACCAGGGCGTTGGGGCCCGTGCCGCCCAGGGTGAAGGCGCCCGACGTCGTCAGCTCCGACACCTCGGTCGACAGCTGCAGCGAGATGCGGCCGCCGGACAGGACGATCGGCCGGAACGCCAGCCGCACGCCGTAGGGTTTGAACTCGATCAGGATGTTGCCGCGGTCGTCGCGGCCGACGGGGACGGGGAACTCGCCGCCCGCCAGGAACTCGGCGTTCTCGCCCGAAACCGACGTCGCATTCGGCTCGGCCAGGATGCGGACCAGACCGGTGCGCTCGAAGGCGCGCAAGGTCCCGGTGATGCCCTCGCCGTCGTTGTTGGCGTCGTTGTAGCTGAGTTGGCCGCCGCCCAGCTGGCTGCCCGAGACGGCGAAGGTGGCCACGTTGGACAGGGTCAGGCCATCGCCGACGGTGCTGAGGATGGCGTTGACGTCCAGGCCCAGCTGTTTGACCGCCGTGCGCTGCACCTCGATCACCCGTGCGCGGACGGTGACTTGGTCCGACCCCTCGATGGTCATCATGTTGATGACCTTTTCGGGCGACGAGACGAAGGCGCGCGCGATCTGGGTGACGCGGTCGGCCTCGCCCGGGCTGGAGACGCGGCCGGTCAGAAGGATGCTGTCGTTGACTGCCTCGGCCTTGACGTCGATGCCCGGCAGGGTGCGCGACAGCGTGTCCTGAAGCGCCGAGACGCCCGCGTCGACGCGGACGCGCAGCGTCAGGATGGAGCGGCCGGCGGCGTCCAGGAACACCGCGTCGGTCTCGCCCGGCGCCAGGCCGATGATGGTGATGCGGCGCGGCGAGTGCAGCACCGCCTCGGCCACCGCCGGGTTCGAGACGATCACGTCGCGCGCGTCGGCGGGCAGGTCGATGGCCATGGAGCTGCCGCGCGGCAGGTTGACCAGCTGGGCGGTCGAACCGGCGGCGATCACCGCACGGCTCTGGGCAGATGCCGTGGTCGCGGGCGCGACGGGCGCCAGCGCCATGGCCAGGGCGGAGACGAGGACGGTCAGGCGTCTCATTGCACCACCACCACTTCGGGATTGCCGCCGCGGAAGACGCGCACGGTCGCGGCCTGGGCCTGGTTCGGCGACGGCCCGACGCGGCCCGACGGGCCGCCGGTGTCGGCATATGAGCGCAGGACCAGGCTCAGCTCGCCCTCCGACTTGGCCAGCGCCAGGGCCTCGGCGTCGCCGGGGCGCACTTCCAGGGTCGCGGTGGCGCCGACCACGGACTTGGCGTCGGCGTCGACGTTGGTGGTCTGGTCGATGGCCAGCACCTTGACGTTCGACATGACCGTGGAGCTGGAGAAGCGGCTGCGGCCGGAATCTTCGCCCGCGACGTCGTTCAGCCGCATCTCGCGCGTCAGCAGCACGTCGACCCGATCGCCCGGCAGGATGAAGCCCCCGGCGGCCGTCTCGACCGTCACGCGGATGGCCATGGCCCGCATCCCGGGTTCCAGATAGGCGGCCAGATAGCCGCTGTCGCCGGCGCGCACGACCTTGCGGTCCAGCATGGGTTCGCCGGCCAGGATGGGCTCGCGCACGATGGCGCCCAGCCAGTCGGACTTGGCGCCGCCGGTGGCGATCTCGCCCGCCGCGCGGGTGACGCGGGCCACCGCGCCGCCGTCGGGCGCCTTGGCGCTCGCCGTCTGGGGCTGGGCGGGGACCGGCGTCGTGCCGTCGGTGAAATGTTCGGGCAGGACCTCGGCGACGGGCACGTCCTTCCACTGCAGGTCGTCGGCGACCAGGCGCTTGCCGGGCTGCAGATCGCGCGCGGCGACCAGGACCTTGGCCATGGGCACGGCCTCGGCGGGCGCGGCGGCGGCGGTCTGGACCGGCTGGCCCGAACCCGAGCCCATGGCGCGCACGACGAAGGCCAGGCCGATGGCGGCCACGGCGGCGACGCAGATCACGGCGATGCGGGCGGGTTTCATCCACGGTCTCCGACGCAGGCGCGTCGCGGGACTCACACTCCCGGCGCCTGCGTTAACGACCATGAAGCCCGCGGGTTAACGCGGCCCTACCGGCGCAATCAGCCGGCGGCGTACAGGCCCATCAGCGGACTGGCCGGCCAGGCCATCAGCGCGCCGGCGGCGATGGCCACGCCATAGGGGATGTCGCCCTTCGGCTCCATCAGCCGCACGACCCAGCCCGGCGCGCCGGCGGGCATGGCCGTCTGAGCCTGGAAGCGCGCGAAGATCAGGAACAGGCAGAACAGACCGCCCATCAGCCCGGTCCACAGCAGGAACATGCCCGAACCCTGCAGGCCCAGCCACAGGCAGGCCGCGGCCGTCAGCTTGGCGTCGCCCCCGCCGATCCAGCGCAGGGCGAACATGCCCGCCGCGACGAACAGCGCCAGCAGCCCCACGCCCAGATGGGTCGCCACCGTCAGGACCGGCAGGCCCATCATGAAGGCGACGGGAAAGAAGGCGACCACCAGGATCGCCGAGATCCAGTTGGGGATGGTCATGCTGGTCAGGTCCTTCAGCCCGGCGACGATCACCAGGGCCGGCAGCAGGCTGAGCGGCAGAAAGAGCATCGGGTCCATGCGCGCACCTTGAGCGAACGCGGTTAAGGCCGGTTGAATCGCGGCGACGCGCCGGATCGGCGACCGAAGGCGGCGAACGACAAAGGCCCGGGCGTTTCCACCCGGGCCTCCGCGGTTTCAAGACGGGTCGGCGGCGGCTTAGGCGCCGGCGGTGCCGCCCATGCCGGTCACGACGGCGTTGAACTTGGTCTTGATGGTCGTGCCCAGGGCGGTCACGGCCGTGATGATGACGACGGCGATCAGAGCGGCGATCAGGCCATACTCGATGGCGGTGGCGCCGGACTCGTCGGCCATGAAGCGAGAAACGAACTTGGTCATGTCTTTCAGTCCTTGATTGGTCAGCGAGCGACTTTGGCTTGGGGAGGGGCGGTCGCCCGCGGACCCCCTTGATGCAGGGCCACTATCGCGCGGCGCCGTTAACCTGAGGTGCGAGGACACGGTTACTTGGCCGTTCACCCTCTTTTTTCGTCGCGGTCCGATCGGGCAAAGAAAAAGCCGGGACCCGAAGGCCCCGGCTTTCCAGGTTTTCAAGACGGGTCGTCGTCGGCTTAGGCGCCGGCGGTGCCGCCCATGCCGGTCACGACGGCGTTGAACTTGGTCTTGATGGTCGTGCCCAGGGCGGTCACGGCCGTGATGATGACGACGGCGATCAGGGCGGCGATCAGGCCATATTCGATGGCCGTGGCGCCGGACTCGTCGGCCATGAAGCGGGAAACGAACTTGGTCATCTGGAAATCCTCCGAGGATTGAAAAGGGAACGCGAGATCGACTGCCACCAACTGGGGCCGCCGCTTGTTGCGCCCGTTCCCCGTATGCCCAATGTGCCGCAAGGCGCTTAAATCAGAGTAAAGGCCAAGTCGTCGAACCGCACATTCGTGGTTACCGACACGTTCATGAAGATGACGCTTCGTCGAACGGAGCCCGCGTCATTTCAGACTTTCTTGAGGATTGGGGTTCAGGTTGCGCGGCGCGCCTCGTGCGGGCGCGTGACGAGTTTCAAGGAGCGCACCATGGCCTTCGGACCCCGATCGATGCGCGGCGCCCTGGTCGCCGCGGCGCTGGCCGGCGCGGCCGCCCTGCCCGGCGCCGCCAAGGCGCAGGCGCTGAACGTCGAGATCGACCAGTCGGCGCGGATCCAGCTGCGCGGCCAGGCCGGCTCGGTGATCGTCGGCAATCCGCAGATCGCCGACGTGACGGTGGTGGACGCCAACACCCTGTTCGTGACGGGCAAGGGCTATGGCGTGACCGAGGTCGTGGTCGTGGACGGCGTGGGCCGCACCCTGTTTCAAAGCCAGGTCGTGGTGGCCGGCGGCGACGCGGGCCGCGTTCGCGTGTGGCGCGGCGCCCAGGTGACCGAAATGGCCTGCGCCGCCTCGTGCGCGCCGACCGTGCGCTCGACGCAAGGCGGAGCCTCGGCGGGCGCGGCGCCGGCGCCGGCGCCGAACTGAAGACCCGATGCGCGGACTGCGGGCCCGACTGATCCGACGCGAACCGCGCGAGGGCGCCGCGGCGATCGAGTTCGCCATGGTGTCCCTGCCTTTCCTCTTCATGCTGTTCGCCATCGCCGAGTTGGCCTTCGTCTTCGTGCTGGACTCCTCGCTCGAGAACGCCGTCGTCGAGACGGGCCGTCTGGTCCGCACGGGTCAGGCGCAGGCGCAGGGCTTCACCGCCGACACCTTCAAGACCAAGATGTGCGACCGCATGGGCATCTTTTCCTCCGGCTGCCTGTCCAAGGTGCAGGTGGACGTGCGGACGGTCGCCAACTTCACCTCGCCCAACGCGCCCGACCCGATGCAGGGCGGCACGTTCTCGGCCAGCGGGCTGACCTATCAGAACGGCGGCCCCGGCCAGCTGATCCTGGCGCGGGCCTGGTATCGGCACACCCTGTTCACGCCGTTCCTGTCGCAGGGGTTGGCGCGCGGCGGGTCGGACAGCTGGCTGATGGCGTCCACGGCCTTCCAGAACGAGCCGTGGAACTGATGGCCGAGTTGGGCATCCTGCGCCGCCTGCGCGGCGATCGGCGCGGCGTGTCGGCGGTCGAGTTCGCCATGCTGGCCCCCGTGTTGATCGCCATGTACTTCGGCCTGGCCGAGTTCTGTCAGGGCTTCATGGCCCAGAAGCGGTCGGGCCAGTCGGCGTCGATCGTGGCCGACCTGATCACCCAGCGCGACGCCGTGACGGGCGCCGAGCTGGACGACCTGTTCAACGTCGGCGCGCAGATCATGAAGCCGTTCCCGGCGGGACCGCTGAGCCTGCGGGCCTCCAGCGTGACGCGCGGAAACGACGACGTGAACCGCGTGACCTGGAGCCGTGGCAAGGGCATGGCCGCGCGGGCGACGGGATCGACCGTGACGCTGCCGACTGGTTTGGTGGAGCGGGGACAGACGGTGATCTTCACCGAGTCGACCTATGACTACGACTCGCCGGTCGACTATCTGCTGCCGTCGATCACGCGGTTCTCGCACAGCTTCTATCTGCGGCCGCGCGAGACGGACACGATCGCCTACACGCCCTGATCGCCCACGAAGGCGCGGCGCAGGGCGGCGATCTTGGCGTCGGTCTCTTGCAGTTCCGCCTGCGGATCGCTGTCGGCCGTGATGCCGGCGCCGGCCAGGGAGCGCCAGGTCCAGAGGCCGTCGCGGCGGTGAAAGCCGGCGGTGCGGATCAGGACGGAGGCGGTGAACCGCTCCTCCTCGACCAGGAACAGCGAACCGCACCAGGGACCGCGCGGCGCCTCGTGCGCGGCGATGACCTTCATGGCCTGGTGCTTGGGCGCGCCGGTGATGGAGCCGGGCGGAAAGGCGGCGGCCATCAGTTCGGCGGGTCCCGCCCCCGTGGTCAGGCGGCCCGTGACGGTCGAGACCAGGTGGTGGACCGTCGGGTGGCTTTCCAGTTCGAAGAGGCGATCGACGTGGACCGAGCCGGGGACGCAGACGCGCGACAGGTCGTTGCGCATCAGGTCGACGATCATCAGGTTTTCGGCGCGATCTTTGGCGCTGTCGCGCAGCTCGGCGCCGAGGACGGCGTCCCGGGCGGGGTCCGGGTCCCGGGGGCGGGTGCCCTTGATGGGGCGGGTCTCCACCCGGCCCGTGAGCCGGTCCAGCGTCAGGAAAAGCTCGGGCGAGTTGGAGACGAGGGCGCGGTCGCCCATCCGCCAGAAGGCGCCGTAGGCCGCGGGGCGATCGGTCAGCCGGGCGAAGACGTCGCGCGGGTCGGCGTCCGGACGCAGGGCGCCGCTCCAGGCGCGGGCGACGTTGGCCTGAAAGAGCTCGCCCGCCCCGATGCGTGAGACGACGTCGGCGACGGCGGCGCGATAGGCGGCGCCCGCCGCCTCCGCCCGGAAGTCGGTCGCCGGAGGTTCGGGCAGGTCGGCACGCTCCGACGCGACCCAGGACGCCGCGCGGGCCGAGGCGGCTTCGGCGGACGCGGCGTCGGGCCCCCGGCCGACGGCGACGGCGTGGCCGGCCTCGTCGACCTCGATCAGCGACGGGTGTCGCGCCAGCATCAGGTCGGGCCAGTCGCCGCGCGGGCCGACGGCGGGGCGCGCCCCCAGATCGTAGGCGGCCAGTCCGACGACGCCCGTCGACCATTCGGGCCGGGCCAACAGGGAAAAGGGGGCGGCGTCGTCGACCGCGCCGACCCACGTCAGATCCGGCTCGGCGGCCAGGATGGTGCGACCGCCTTGGGCGCCGGCGGTCAGGATCAGGGCGCCCTCCAAGCGCGCGACGGCCCCCGAAGTCGCGGGCACGTCGATGCGGCCCAGCGGTCGGTCGTGGCGTGCGGTGAAGGCCCCGCTCACGCCGCCAGCCGGTCCTCGATGCGGTCGCGCAGCGTGGCGTCGACCCCCAGGGCGCGCTCCAGATAAGCGTCCAGCCCGCCGTGCTCGGCCTCGATGGCGCGGAAGGCGACGTCCAGGAAGTCGGGCTCGACACCGAGGAAGGCGACGACCGCGCCGTGCGAGGCGCGACGGCCGGTCATCTGTTCCAACTGCCGGGCGATCTTCGGCGCGCGGGCGTCCAAATCCACCGCGGCGTTGGTGAGCAGGTAGTCCTCGATCATGTCGTCGCGCGAGACGCCGAGCACGTGGTGCGTCAGGGCGGCGAGAAGGCCGGTGCGGTCCTTGCCCGCCGCGCAGTGGATCAGGACGGGGCCGTCTCCTTCGGCCAGGGCGCGGAAGTGGCGGGTGAAGAGGTCCAGGTGCTGCGGCTCGAAGGGGATGCGGCGATAGGCCGAATGCATGAAGTCGCGGCCGGACGCCTCGGTCAGGTCGGCGCTCTTCAGGAAGGCGAGGTGGGGGGCCTCGGCGCCGTCGTCCAGGTCGGTCTGGACGACTTGGCCCGCGAAGCCGGGAGCGCGGCGCGAGGGCTGCTGGCGCCGCTCGCCTGGGCGGCGCAGATCGACGATCGTGCCGAGGTTCAGCGCGGCCAGCTTGTCCAGATCGGCGTCGGTGGCCCGGGCGTGGTGCGCCGAGCGGTAGAGGCGACCGGGGCGAACGCGGCGGCCCGCCGCCGTGGCGTAGTCGCCGTAGTCGCGGAAATTGTCGATGGCGTCGAAGGACAGGAGGCGGCTCATGCCCCTCCCCTTCTCACGATCCGGGCGGTTCGTCAGTCGGATTTCGGGCGGGCGGCGGCGTGCAGGGCGTCCATGGCGTCGAGATAGCGGACGAACGCGGCGCGGCCGTCCTCGGTGAGGCTAGCCTCCGTCAGCGGCTTGCGGCCCACGAAGCGCTTGGTGACGGCGACGAAGCCGGCGTCCTCCAGCTTGCGCAGGTGGACGGACAGATTGCCGTCTGTGGTCTGAAGCCGGGCCTTCAGCTCGCCGAAGTCGGCCGACCCGGCCCCGGACAGATAGGCCATGATGCCCAGCCGGACGCGCCCATGGATGACCTCGTCGATGCGGTTGATGTCGAAGTCGTCGGCCATGCTCAGACCGTCTCCGCCGGTTCCTGGCGCACCAGGATCATGCCGGGGACGAGCGCCAGCCCGATCAGCCCGGCGGCGTAGGCCAGCCAGATCCAGTCCGTGCCGGTCAGCAGCGCGATGGCCGGGGCCGCGATCCAGGCGGCGATCGCGAGCCGCCACTGCCAGCGCGCCTTGGTCATGGTGGCGGACACGGCCCAGCCGGAGCCGTAGGCGGCGAAGATCATCGAGGGGAACAGCAGCGTCAGCACGGGGCTGTGGATGCGCCAGGAGATGACGGCGATCGACACGGCCATGACGAAGATCAGCAGGCCGACGCCCATCCAGGCCGCGCCCGTCGCCTGATTGACCAGGGATCCCGCGCCGGGCCGCCCCTTCGACCGACCGATCAGCAGGAACAGGCAGGCGAAGAACACCGCCATGGCGCCCACCCAGATGACGCCGAACGCCACGGGCGGCAGGGCCAGGACGCCGGCCTGGACGGCCCAGTGCAGCAGCGAGGCCAGACCGAAGATCAGGCCGGCGGCGATCAGGATGCCGCCCCCAAGCATGGGGGTGCGCCGCCCCTCCTCGGCCAGGGCTTTGATGTAGGCGATTTCGTCCTTCATGGACCGGAGGTCGTCCTGGGTCATGGTCAGGCCTTTTGACGCGAAGCGATGAGGACCACCCCGGGGATCAGGGCGGTGAGGATCTGGGTCGCCGCGGCGGCGAGCGACTGGGCCGGCGTGCCGAGCAGGAGCGCGATCGCCGTCGCCCCCACCACCCCCGCGAGGGCGGGCAGCAGCACGACCGGGTTGCGCGTCCGCGCGGCGGCGACGGTCCAGGCGCCGGCGTAGACCACCGGGATGGCCACCGTGGCCCAGGGCATCAGGCCCCAGTTTCCGGTGAGCGCCGAAAGCGCCAGCAGGACGCCGACCACGGACAGCATGGTGATCACCGCCAGACGCGACCAGCGGCCGGCGACCCGCGCGCCCGGCGACGGGTTGCGCCGCACGCGGATCAGGGCGCTGAAGAAGACCGCCAGGGCGACGGGCCAGCTGAGCGAGAGCCAGGCGGGATGCAGCGGCAGGGCGCCGGACAGGAGGCCCCACTGGAACAGGTTGGCCGAGCCGAAGGCCACGCCCGAGGCGATCAGCACGCGGCCGACGGCCTGTTGCGGGGTCCAGTCGGCGAAGGCGGGCGCGGCGGTGAGAGCGGATGCGGTCATGGAGATCGGTCTAACGCAGACGCTTTGCGTTGTAAAGTGCTTTCTGAACGTCGCTCGTCGGCGAGGAACGGGTGGAAGGCGCGATAAACGACTTGCCCGGAGGGAGATGCGGATCCCCTGTCGCCCCGACGCGCCGGAGGAGCGCGACGGCGTGACGCTGGACGTCAGCTCGGAGGCGCCGCATCAGTTGGGGATGAACCGTCGAGGCGTGCTGATCCGGCTGGGACTGTTGGCCGGCGCCGTGGCGGGCGGATGGTGGGTTCGGGACGAGGTCCTGTGGCCCACGCCGCGCCCACAGTTCGACGACGGGGCGACGCCGTGGCTGCCCTATCGCGCGGCGGCCGTCACGCCGACGGTGGGCGTGACGGTCGGCGGTCTGCCGACCGTCGCCCTGATAGACACGGGCGCGCAGTATTCGGTTCTGGACGCCGCTTTTCATCGCCGGCTGTCCGCGGAGGGGCGCGAGCGTCTGAACTTCCCCCTGCCGCTGCTGGCCTATGGCGTCGGGGGGAAGCCGCAGGTGGGCAGGGGCGCGGTGGTCGACGTGGCGGCGCCGGGCCTGGCGCTGCCCGGACTGCGCGCGGGCGTGCTGGATCTGGGGCCGATCGCCGACGTGGAGCGGGGCCTGGGGGCGCAGCTGATCCTGGGGCAGGACGCGCTGGAGACGATGGTGCTGGACGTCGAGACCGCCGAGGGCCGCAGCCGGCTGTCGGCGCCCGGCGCCCTGCCGCGACCTCCCGGCGCCCGCGCGCTGGACGCCCGGCGCGCGTCGGGGTCGCTGCGGACCGAGGTCACGATGGAGGGGCGCGCGGTCGAGGCGCTGGTCGACACCGGCGCGTCGTCGCTGCTGGCGCTGTCGCGCAAGGCGGCGGAGGAACTGGGCCTGCTGGACGGTCGCGTCCTGACGCGCGGGACCAGCCTGGTGCTGGGCGGTCAGGTGGGGGCGCAGGTCGCGCGGGCGCGCACGGTGGGCGTGGGCGGACGCACCTTCGCCGACGCGCCGGTGGCCATCTTCGGCGACGTGGCCGCGCCCGGATTTCCCGGCGCCCTGCTGGGCATGGCCGCGTTCGAGGGTCAGGCGCTGCGGGTCGACCTGGGCCGGGGCGGGCTGTGGACGTCGGACGCGCCGGACGTGCGGGTGACGCGCCGCCGTCAGCGCGCGGCGAAGGTGTCGCAGACCGCCGGATCGCCGCTTTCATAGCCCCGACGCAGCCAGGCCGCGCGCTCCTGCGACGTGCCGTGGGTGAAGTTGTCCGGCGAGACGCGGCCCTGGGTCAGGCGGTCGTCGCCGATGGCCGAGGCGGTCTTGAGCCCCGCCTCGACGTCGCCCGCGGTCATGGCGACTTCGCCGTTCGACACGGCGGCGGCGTTGGCGGCCCAGACGCCGGCGTAGCAGTCGGCCTGAAGCTCCAGCGCCACGGAATAGCGGTTGGCCTCGCCCTGACCGCGGGCGTTGCGCTGGGCCTGCTGGACCTGCTGCGACGTGCCGGTCAGGACCTGGACGTGGTGGCCAAATTCATGCGCGATCACGTAGGCGCGGGCGAACTCCGCGCCCGATCCGCCCAACTGCTCCAGCTGCTGCCAGAAGGACAGGTCCAGGTACACGGTCTGGTCGTTGGGGCAGTAGAAGGGCCCCATCGCGGCCTGGCCGAAGCCGCACTGGGTGCCCGTGCCGCCCTCGTACAGCACGACCTTGGGCGGCTTGTAGCCGACCAGCTGCTGGGCCCAGACGTCGTTGATGTTGCGGCCGACGACGTCGACGAACAAACCGGCCTGATCCTCCGGCGTGCCCTGACGACCTTCCTGCTGGGTGGCGGCGCCGAACTGGCTGGCGACCTGGGTTGTGGTCGACGGGTCGATGCCGAAGAACAGATAGCCGATCAGGGCCAGGACGCCGACGCCCAGGCCGCCGCCGACCATGCCGCCCGCGCCCATGCCGCGCCGATCCTCGATGCCGCCGCCGCGCGCTCCGCCCTGCCAACGCATGATCCGCCCTCTCCCTGTTCCCACCGTGAAGCCATGCCACAACGACGTGGCGGCGAAAGGGATGCAGTCGGGGCGTCAGGGACGCGACAGCCAGGCGTCGATCTGGCCCACGTCCCCGCCAGTGCCGGAGGTCGGGAAGCCGCCTTGGGGACGCATCGGCGCGAGCGGGGCGGGCTGGCGTGCGCCGGGATAGGGCAGCGGCGGCAGGCGCGCGGCCTCGACGGCGGCGGAGGTCCGGCGCGCGTCGTCGCGGGCGCGGGCGGCCTGGGCCGCGCTCCAGTCGGCCTGACGCCGCTGGTCGTCCAGGGCCTGGCGATGGCGATCGACCTCCCACCTGTGCCGGTCGAAGTCGGTCGTGCCCGGCGGCGGACCGACCTGCGCATGGGCGGCACCGGCGGCGGCCAAGGTCAGCGCGACGGCGGGAAGCAGGGCCTTCAACATGGCCGGAAGGTGCGCCCGGGACGCGGCGCGGCCAAGGCGAGCGCCGTCACTTTCGCGCGAGCGCGGGGTTCCGGGAGGGGGCGAAGCCGGGCATTCTGAGCGCGAAGGGAGGCGCCATGGCCGCGCGACGCATCCGAACCGACCGCGTGATCGCCGTCATGGGCGCGCTGGTGCTGGCGCTGGGCGGGCTGGTCGGCTGGCGGTTGATCGCCGAGCGGGGCGCCGCGCCGTGGGAGACGCCGCCGCATCGCCGGGCGCTGCAGCAGGTGCGCGAGCGGCTGGGGCCGTCGGGCGAGGTGCGGCTGATCGAACGCGGACGCGGACGGGTGGTGTGCGGCTATGCCGGGCGAAGGGGCGGCGGCGGCGCCGTGGCCTTCGTCTCGCGGCCCAACCGCATCCTGTTCGCCGACGATCCGCTGGTGGGCGAATTCCGGGCCATGGTGGACGTCGATTGCCCCGACCTGCCCCTGCCGCCGCCGACGCCGCGGGCGGTGCCGTGAGCGAAGCGCCGACCGCCGGCACGTTCGAGGGGCGCGAGCACCGTCTGCCGGTGCGCGTCTATTACGAGGACACCGACTTCACCGGCTTGGTCTATCACGGCAGCTACGTGCGGTTCTTCGAGCGCGGGCGGTCGGATTTCCTGCGCGCGGCGGGGGTGGGACACGCCGAGCTGATGGACGGGGCCTCGCCGCTGGCCTTCGTGGTGGCGGAGATGACGCTGCGCTGGCTGAAGCCCGCGCGCATCGACGACGCACTGACGGTGCGGACGACGTACGAGCGGATCAAGGGCCCGCGGCTGATGATCCGTCAGGCGATCACGCGCGGAGACGAGACGCTGTGCGAGGCCGAGGTGACGGCGGTCTGCATCCACCCCGACGGGCGGCCGCGCCGGCCCACCACCCTGCTGCTGGAAAAGGTGCGCCCGTGGCTGGCACCCGCATAAGCTGACCATAAGTGACGAAGCGGCCCCGGGCCGCTAGACCTTGATCGGCTGAGGAGGAATCGCTTCGCGATGCCTCCGACGCCGTGAATCAAGGTCCAGCATGATGCGGGGGTCTGATTCACCGCATCGTCGAAGCGCGAAGCGCTCCAACTCAGGCGGATCAGACCCCTGACCCGCCATGAAATCGCCTTCCCGTCCGCAAGGATGGGCGCCGCAACCTTGACCGGAACGACCGCATGACCGTGCCCGCCGAAGCCAGCCTGTTGAACCCCGTCGAGCTGTTCATCTCGGCCGACTGGGTGGTGAAGGGCGTGATGGTCGGCCTGACGGTCGCGTCGCTGTGGTCGTGGGCGGTGATCCTGGACAAGGCCTTCCGCTTCGCCGCCATGAACCGCCGGGCGAACGCGTTCGAGGACGCGCTGAACAGCGGGCGGCCGCTGGAGGATCTGGCGGCGCAGGCGGGGCCGAACCCGGCCGAGCCCCTGCCCCGGATGCTGGTGCTGGCCGTCACCGACTGGCGCGAGGCGCGGGCGCGCGGCCAGTTGGGCGAGGTGCAGGGCCAGATGCTGATGGCGCGCATCGACCGCGCGCTGGACAGCCTGATCGCGCGCGAGAGCCAGCGCATCGAAAACGGTCTGGGCGTGCTGTCGGTGGTCGCCACCTCAAGCCCGTTCATCGGCCTGTTCGGCACGGTGTGGGGCATTCTGAACGCGTTTTCCGCCATCGCCTCGGCGGGCAACACCAACCTGACCACCGTGGCGCCGGCGATCGCCGAGGCGCTGTTCGCCACGGCCATCGGCCTGGCCGCGGCGATCCCGGCCTACATCGCCTACAACAAGTTCTCGATCGACGCGGGCAAGTTCACGGGGCGGCTGGAGGCCTTCGCCGACGACCTGCAGGCCGCGGTGGCGCGCCGCGTGGGCGGACCCGCCGCGCCGGCGCCGACGACGCCCGCGCCGTCGGGCGACTTCGCCGACCGCCGGGGCTTCTGAGCCATGGCCCTGGGCACAGGCGGAGGCGGCGGACATCAACGCGGGCGCAGGCGGGCGCGCAAGCGTCCGCTGAGCGAGATCAACGTGACGCCGCTGGTGGACGTCATGCTGGTGCTGCTGATCATCTTCATGGTGTCGGCGCCGCTGCTGACGGTCGCGGTGCCCGTCGATCTGCCGGACACCGAGGCGGGCGCGGTGGACGCGGAGCAGAAGCCGGTCGTCGTCTCCATCGACCGCACCGGCGAGGTGTTCGTGGGCGAGAACCAGGTGGGCTACGAAGGGCTGATCGAGGGCGTGCGCCAGGCGGGCGGAAAGACCGACGCGGCGGTGTCGGTGCGCGCAGACGGCGCCGCGCCCTATTCCGAGGTGGCCAAGGTGATGGCGCGTCTGTCGGCCAACGGCTTTTCCAAGCTGAACCTGATCACCGACACCGCCCCGCGCGCCGCCCCGGCGACGTCCGCACCGGCGACGGAAGGCTGACGGCATGAAGGCGCCCGGACCCGGCACGTTCGGATCGCTGGCCCTTCATGCGGGGCTGGGCGCCCTGCTGTTCCTGTCGTGGCCCGACAAGCCCATGCCGCCCCCGCCGGAGGAGGGCATCCGCGTCTCGGTCATCTCCGACGTGCAGGTCGAGGCAGCCGCCGCCGACAACCCGTCGGAGGAGCTGATCGTCGAGGACGGCGCCAGCGCGCCGCCCGAGCCCGTGGACGTGCCGCCCACGCCCGAACCCACGCCCGCGCCGCCGCAGCCCACGCCGCAGCCACGCCGCCCGACGCCGACGCCCCCGCCGACCCCGCGACCGGCCGAGAAGCGCCCGACGC
>CALRWJ020000027.1:0-24716 GCA_943371835.1 Afipia felis
CGCACCGTCGGCGCCGGCGTCGTGTCCAAGATCATCGCCTGATCCTGGCGCTACCGCTCACGACGCGGTCGCTCGCTGCTTGAGCGCCGCGAGGCGAGCATAGGCCAAGCGTAAACGAAGGCCCCGGGGGAAACCCCGGGGCCTTCTGCTTTGCGGAACGTCCCGGGTGTTCGTCACGTTCAGCCTGCACGCTGGATGGAGGATCCCATGAAACGCGCCCTGGCCGGACTGGCCGTGATCTCGCCCCTGCTGCTGGGGGCGTGCGCCTCCACCGGAAACGACTACGCGTCGCGCTGCGAGCAGGACTACTGGCAGAACCGGCAGTATGCGACGGCGTCGGGCGCTGCGCTGGGCGCGCTGGCGGGCGCGGCGATCGCCGGCGAGGGCAACCGCGAGGAGGGCGCCGCCATCGGCGCCATCGCCGGCGGTCTGCTGGGCAATCAGCTGTCGGCGCGCGAGGATCCCTGCGGCTACGGCTTCGGCGGCTACAACCGCGACGGCCGTTACGGCTACGAGCGCGTGCCGCGCCGGGGCGACTATGGATACGGCTACGGCTACTGAGCCGACGGCGGCGTGATCTTTTCCCCGGCGCCAGGGTGGTCTAGGGCGAGGGACGGAGGAGCGCCGCATGTTCGACACTCTGTCGCCGGTCTGGGCCGGCGCGCTCGGAAGCCTGATCGCCGGCCTGATGACGGCGCTGGGCGGTCTGGTCGTGCTGGGCGTGCGGCGTCCGGGCGACCAGTTGCAGACGACGCTGCTGGGGTTCGCGGCCGGCGTCATGCTGGCGGCGTCCTTCTTTTCCCTGATCATTCCCGGGGTCGACGTGCTGGAGAGCCACGGCGCGGGCGCGGCGCAGGCGGCGGGCGTCATGGGCGCGGCGGTGCTGATCGGAGCGTCGGCCATCGGCCTGCTGAACCGGTTCGCGCCGGTCAGTCTGCTGGCGCTGGGTCCGGCGGGGTCGCCCGAGCTGGCGCGGCGCATCTGGCTGTTCGTCATCGCCATCACCCTGCACAACTTCCCCGAAGGCATGGCGGTCGGCGTCAGCTTCGGCGGCGGCGACACGGCGGAGGGCGTGTCCACCATGCTCGGCATCGGCATCCAGAACGTGCCCGAGGGGCTGGCGGTCGCGGCGGCGGTGTCGGCGCTTGGCTACGGTCGGCTGGAGGCGTTTCTGGCTGCGCTGGCGTCGGGGCTCGTGGAGCCGGTCGGCGGGCTGCTGGGCGCCACGATCGTGGCGGGCGTGCCGGGGCTGCTGCCCTGGGGCCTGGGGATGGCGGCGGGCGCGATGATCTACGTCGTCGCCGCCGAGATCATCCCCGAGACGCGGCGCGAGCACGACGGGGAAGGCTCCATGGTGGGCCTGATGGTCGGTCTGGTCGGCATGATGTTCCTGGACATCGCCTTGGGCTGACCCGTGAGCCCGGCGCGGGCGTTTGTCCCGCATGACGTGCGAGGCCCCCTTGAAGACTCCCGATGGCCGCTATCTGGTCGTGCGGGGCCGGTTATGGCGGGCGTCCGACCCCAGTCTGTCGGACGAGCGTCGCGGCGTCCTGGTCAAGGAACTGATGGTCGCACGGGCCGCCGTCGGGCGCGCGCGTCGGGCCGGCGACCGCGACGCCCTGGCCGAGGCGGGACGGGCGGTGGACGCTGCGAAGGTCGCGCTGGGCGAGCGCGGGCCGGTCTGGTGGACGGACGGCGCGCCCGACTTCAACCGACGCATGGCGCGCAACACGCCCTACGCCGCGTGGTGCGCGGAACGCGGGGAAGATTAGTCGAACCGTACCTCGACGCCCGGCTTCACCGCCGCGGCCAGCTGCTCGGCGTCCCAGTTGGTCAGTCGGACGCAGCCGTGCGACGCCGTCTTGGCGACCTTGGACGGATCCGGGGTGCCGTGAATGCCGTAGGAATCCCGCGAAAGCTCGATCCAGACGCTGCCGACCGGATTGTTCGGACCTGCCGGAACGACGACCTTGCGGCGCCCGTCGCCGTACGTGAGCCGCGTGGGGTCGTAGGTGTAGTCCGGCTCGCGGGCCACGCCCTCGACCTTCAGCGTGCCCGACGGCGCGGGACGATCGGACGAGCCGATGGTGGCGGGGTAGAAGGCGACCAGGCGCCCCTCGGCGTCGAAGGCGCGCAGCGAGGTTTCGGCCTTGTCCACCACGATGCGCGCGACCTGGGGCAGGGCCGCGTCGCGAGTTGCGGGTACGACGATCTGGACGCCCGGGCGGGTGAAGTCGACGCCGGGGTTCAGCGCGCGCAACAGCCCCTCCGTGACGTGGCGCCGTTCGGCCAGGCGCTCCAGCGCGCTGGTGAAGCCCACGCCGTCGCGGGCCTGCTGCTCCAGGTCGTCGGTCGCGGGCGGATCGAACGGGCCGGCGACGTCGGCCTGGGTCAAGGTCACGCGCTCCAGGACCGGCCCGCCGTGCTCCGCGGCCAGCGTCGCCATCATCTCGGCGTCCACGACGTCGCCGCCCAGCCCCCGGGCCTGCCGCCACGCGCGCACCGCGCGGCGCGTGTTGTCGCCGGGCAGGCCGTCGACGACGCCGGGCGAGAAGGCGGAGCGGTCCAAGAGGATCTGCAGCCGGACCAGACCCGGGTCGATGGCCGGAGGGGCGGCGCCCTCGACCGGCGCTGCGGTCGTCGCGGGCCAGGCGGCGGGGATCGCCTGCTCGATGCCGGCCAGGTCCACGCGCGACGGAGCGGAGGCCGGCGCCGCCGCGGTCGGCGCCCGAGGCGGCTCTGGGTCGTCGCCGCAGGCGGTCAGCATCACAACGGCGAAGGGCAGGGCGAGGCGGGGCGAGACGCGCGGTGGGAAACTCATCGTCCGTCCAAACCGCCATGCGGCCTCGCCGTTCCCGCCGCGGGCGAAAGACGCGGTTAAGCCGCCGCTTGGCGGGCGCGCGCGGTTGCGCGGAACCCCCGCGCCGTGGCTCACGTTGCGCCAAGTCGTCGTTAGGATTTCGTCAACCATGATGAAGGCGCTTCGCCTCGGCCTGTTCATCGGCACCCTGCTGGGGGCCAGCGCCTGCGCCATGGCGCCCCGCGACGGCGCGTCCGGCGGCTGGTATGGATCGGGCGACGCGGGGCGGTCCCATCAGGACTGACGAATCCGTGGCGCTTTCGCGTCGCACCCATTATCATCGGTCTCGCGGACGCCGGTCGTCGCGCCGCGTCGGGCCTTCCCCCCTTAGATGTTAGCCGCCGCCATCGTCGTCGTTCTGCTCCTCGTGGTGCTCAACGGCCTGTTCGCCATGACCGAGCTGGCGGTCGTCTCCTCGCGTCGCTCCAAGCTGCAAAGCCGCGCCGAGAAGGGCGACAGGGGCGCGCGCGCGGCGCTGAAGCTGGCCGAGGAGCCGACCCACTTTCTGAGCGCGGTCCAGGTCGGCATCACGCTGATCGGCATCCTGGCCGGCGCCTACGGTCAGGCGGCCATCGCGGGCGAGCTGAACCATATCCTGGAGCGCGGCGTGCCGGCGCTGGCGCCGTGGTCGGAGTTCATCGCCACGGCCATCGTGGTCGTGCTGATCACCTACGTCTCGCTGATCGTCGGCGAGCTGGTTCCCAAGCGTCTGGCGCTGATCTTTCCGGAGACCATCGCTGCCAAGATGGCGGCGCCGATCTCGACCCTGGCCATCGTGCTGCATCCCTTCGTCGTGCTGCTGACCGCCTCGACGTCAGGCATCCTCAAGGTGATGGGCGTCAAGGACCGGGACGGCTCCGACGTCACCCAGGAGGAGGTCGAGACCATGATCGCCGAGGGCACCTCGGCGGGCCTGATCGAGCCGGAAGAGCAGGAGATGATCGAGGAGATCCTGACCCTGGGCGACCGTCCGATCCGCGTCGCCATGACGCCGCGGCACGAGGTGTTCTGGGTCGCGCTGGACGACACCGAGGAGCAGCTCCGCGAGGAGGTGCGGACCTGTCCCTATTCCCGCATCGTCGTGGCGCGCGAGAACGACGTCGATAACCCCCTGGGCGTGGTCCACAAGAAGGACCTGCTGGACAGCCTGCTCGACAACGGCGAGTTCAACATCGAGAAGCACGTCCAGCTGCCGGCCTTCATTCCCCAGTCGACCAGCGTGCTGAAGGCGCTGGAGATCATGAAGTCGTCCAAGGTCCACATGGCCTTTCTGGTGGACGAGTTCGGCGCGTTCGAGGGCGTGGTGACCGCGACGGACCTTCTGGAGATGATCGCCGGCGACTTCGACGAGGGCCACGACGAGGTGGAGGCGATGATCCGCCTTCGCGACGACGGGACCTGGCTGGTGGACGGCCAGACCGATCTGGAAGAACTGGCCGACGAGCTGGGCGAGGACTTCGGCGAGGCCGAGGGCTTCCATACCGTCGCGGGCCTGGTGCTGCATCAGCTGTCCCGCGTGCCGAATGAGGGCGAGATCCTGCAACTGGGCCGGTTCGAGGTCGAGGTGATCGACATGGACGACCGCCGCATCGACAAACTTCTGTTCCGGCAGCTGGTCAAGGCCGAGGACGAGGCGCGCGCGGTGGCCGAACACCAGGACTGATCGCCCTTCGCCCTTGAAATGCCCTGCGGGGTCGGGCATAGCCCCGCCTCTGGCGAAGACCCTGCTCCGACCCGTCGGCGCGGTGCGATTTGTCTAGGAGTTTAGCTCAGCTGGTAGAGCACCGGTCTCCAAAACCGGGGGTCGTGGGTTCGAGTCCCCCAACTCCTGCCATTTTCCCCCTGTTCCCGCAGCCTGGGCCACCCCATCTGCGGGGGCAGGACACGTGTTGAAGAAGAGACCCCGACCAAGATGGCCAAGTCCAAGTTCACCGGACGTCGCACCGGCGCCAAGCCCGCGACCGCCGCCGCCGGCACGACGGTGACGGTCGACCAGGCCGCGCCCAAGCCGCGCACCTCGCCGGGGCAGTTCATCAGCCAGGTCCAGGCCGAGGGCCGCAAGATCGTGTGGCCCAGCCGCAAGGAGACGTGGATCACCTCGGTGATGGTCTTCATCATGGTTCTGGTGGCCTCGGCCTTCTTCTGGGTCGTGGACCTGGTGCTGGGTCTGGGCTTCCAGCAAATCATCTCGTTCGGATCGTAAGAAGAAACGCCGCCATGACCGACGCCGCGCCCGAAGTCGCCGCCAATCCGCGGCACAAGTGGTACATCGTCCACGCCTATTCGAACTTCGAGAAGAAGGTCGCCGAGCACCTGCGCGAGCAGGCCGCGCGTCAGGGGCTGGCCGGAAACTTCTCCGAGATCCTGGTTCCGACCGAGGACGTCGTGGAAATCCGTCGTGGCCGCAAGGTCAACTCGGAGCGCAAGTTCTTCCCCGGCTACGTGCTGGTGAAGATGGAGATGACGGACGACGCCTATCACCTGGTCAAGAACACGCCGAAGGTGACCGGTTTCCTTGGCGCCGCGGGCGGCACCAAGCCGCTGCCGGTTTCGGAACGCGAGGTTCAGAACATCATCGGCTCGGTGGAGGAGGGCGTGGAGCGTCCGAAGCCCACGATCCGCTTCGACATCGGTGAAAACGTCAAGGTCGTCGACGGCCCCTTCGCAAGCTTCGACGGGCAGGTGGAGAGCGTCGACGAGGACAACGCCCGCCTGCGCGTGGCCGTGTCCATCTTCGGTCGCCCGACCCCCGTCGACCTGGAGTATGGTCAGGTGGAGAAGGTCGCGGGCTGACCCTCCCAAAGATCGCAGATTTGCGGCGGCGGCCTTTCGGGGCCGCCGTTTGCGTTCCGGCGGGCGCTCTGATACACGCCCGCCTCCCTCAGCGATGAGGGCAAATCCGTGGGAGGCCGCCATGCCGCACCACGGCTCATCCGTTGGGATTGATTTCCCGGCTTCATAGGAGAGACCGATGGCCAAGAAGATTCTCGGCTACATCAAGCTGCAGGTGCCCGCCGGCTCCGCGACCCCGTCGCCGCCGATCGGCCCGGCGCTGGGCCAGCGCGGCGTCAACATCATGGGCTTCTGCAAGGAGTTCAACGCGCGCACCGAGAAGGAAGGCAAGGGCACGCCCCTGCCGACCGTGATCACCGTCTACCAGGACAAGAGCTTCACCTTCATCACCAAGACGCCGCCGGCGACCTGGTATCTGAAGCAGGCCACGGGCCTGAAGTCGGGCTCGGCCAAGACCGGCCGCGAGACCGCCGGCAAGATCAAGCGCAGCCAGCTGCGCGAGATCGCCGAGAAGAAGATGAAGGACCTGAACGCCAACGATCTCGATCAGGCGACCAAGATCATCGAAGGCTCGGCCCGCGCGATGGGCCTGAACGTGGTGGAGGGCTAAGCACATGGCCAAGCAAGCCAAGCGCATCAAGGCCTGGACCGGCGACCGCGAGTCGCTGATGCCGTTCGCCGACGCCATCAAGGCGGTCAAGGAGAACGCCAAGGCCAAGTTCGACGAGTCGATCGAGATCGCCGTCAACCTGGGCGTCGATCCGCGTCACGCCGACCAGCAGGTCCGCGGCGTGGTCAACCTGCCGTCCGGCACGGGGCGCGACGTCAAGGTCGCCGTCTTCGCCAAGGACGCCAAGGCCGCCGAGGCCCTGGCGGCCGGCGCCGAGCACGTGGGCGCCGAGGATCTGTTCGAAAAGATCAACGGCGGCTTCATGGACTTCGATCGCGTCATCGCCACGCCGGACCTGATGGGTCTGGTGGGTCGCCTCGGCAAGGTGCTGGGCCCGCGCGGCCTGATGCCGAACCCGAAGGTCGGCACCGTGACGCCGAACGTCGGCCAGGCGGTCAAGGACGCCAAGGGCGGCGCCGTGGAGTTCCGCGTCGAGAAGGCGGGCATCGTCCACGCCGGCATCGGCAAGGCCTCGTTCGACCAGGCCGCCCTGGAAGCCAACGTCCAGGCTATCGTCGGCGCGCTGGTCAAGGCCAAGCCGTCGGGCGCCAAGGGCACCTACGTCAAGAAGATCAGCCTGTCGTCCACCATGGGCCCGGGCTTCAAGATCGACCCCGCCTCGCTGGGCGCCTGATCGGCTTCGTCGTCGATCGATGAGTTGAGGGCGGCGGGGAGCGATCCCCGCCGTTTTCTTTGCGGCGTTGCCCCGGTACGCTTGCCGCCCCGAGCCGCCTCCGACAGGCTCGGCTCGTTCGAGGGGGTGTTCGATGCGTTTCGCTTTCATGCTCGTCGCGGCTCTGGCCGCCGTCATGCTGCCCTCCGGGGCCGCCTCCGCACAGGATCGCGACCTCGCCCGCCGCACCGAGCTGGCCGGGCAGTACCTGCGGCTGTCGATGGGGGACGATCTTCGCCCCGTCATCGAGGCGGTGGTGGAGGAGGAACTGGCCCTGAGCGGCGACACGACCCCCGAGCAGCGTGCCTGGTATCGCGACAACGTCCCGGTATTCTTCGAGGACTTCATGGCGGAGCTGATCGAGCAGGTCGCCCCGCGATATGCCGCCTCGCTGACCGAGGACGAGCTGAGCGCGGGCATCGCCTTCTACAGTTCGCCGCTGGGCCGCTCGCTGGCACGCAAGCAGATGGCGCTGCAAGTCGACCTGGAGGAGGAACTCTACGCGGCGATGGAGACGATGGCGGTCAACATGCAGGCGAAATACTGCGCCGCCTTCACCTGCCCCGAGACGATTCAGATCGTCCCGTCCCGCAAGTGACGCGTCGCACTTGAGTTTTCGCGCGCCCCTGTGTATGAGGCGCGCCTTGCCGTGACGGGTCCGCCCGTCATGGTCCTGTCCGAGAACTTCGGGGCGTGGGGGTCACCCACGCCGTAAATGTCGGGGAGCCCCCCGGCGCCGTGGGGAGATGGGTCGCAGACGATCCCCTTCGCCTTCGCGCGAGGAGGGCGTGAGCTTCCTTCGGACATCGCTGACGGCCTGAACGCTTCGCGGCGACGCGCGGCGCTTTGGCACAGCAAAATCCTCGGATTTTGCTGAGGATATCTCTCGGCGTTCCTCTGAGAACGCCGGGGCCGTCGTCGGGAATGACCCCGGCGGCGAATCCAAGACTGGAGACCGCAATGGACCGCGCACAAAAGGCCGAGTCGATCGAGACGCTGAAGGGCGTCTTCGCCGACGCCGGCGCCGTGGTCGTGACCCACAACCTGGGTCTGACCGTTGCGGAAATGGAAGACCTGCGTGGCCGCCTTCGCAAAGAAGGCGGCGCGTTCAAGGTGGTCAAGAACCGCCTGGCGCTGAAGGCGCTCGAAGCCGCCGAGGGCAGCGACTACCACGGCCTGTTCAAGGGTCCCGTGGGCATCGCCTACGCCAACGACGCGGTGACGGCCGCCAAGGTGACCGCCGAGTTCGCCAAGGGCAACGACAAGTTCGTCGTCCAGGGCGGGTTCATGGGCGACAAGGTGCTGGACGCCAAGGGTGTCGAAACCCTGTCCAAGCTGCCGTCGCTGGACCAGATCCGCGCCTCGCTGCTGGGTCTGCTGAACGCCCCCGCGACCAAGATCGCCGGCGTCGTCCAGGCCCCGGCCGGCCAGCTGGCCCGGGTGTTCAACGCCTACGCCACCAAGGACGCGGCGTAAGCCGCCCCTCCATCTCCGCATCTCCTCAAACCAACATCCTCCGAAGGAACTGAAAAAATGGCCGATCTCGCCAAAATCGTCGAAGACCTGTCCGCCCTGACCGTCCTGGAAGCCGCCGAGCTGTCCAAGCTGCTGGAAGAAAAGTGGGGCGTCTCGGCCGCCGCTCCGGTCGCCATGGCCATGCCGGCCGGCGGCGCCGCCGGCGGCGCTCCGGCTGAAGCCGCCGAAGAGCAGACCGAGTTCACCGTCGTCCTGGTCGACGGCGGCGACAAGAAAATCAACGTGATCAAGGAAGTCCGCGGCGTCCGTTCGGACCTGGGTCTGAAGGAAGCCAAGGACCTGGTCGAAGGCGCTCCGCAGAACGTCGTCGAGAACGTCTCGAAGCAGCAGGCCGACGAAATCGCCAAGAAGCTGACCGAGGCCGGCGCCAAGGTCCAGATCAAGTAAGATCCGGTCTTCTTGCGAACGATCGACGGGCCGGGGAGCGATCCCCGGCCCGTTTCGTTTGTGCTCGAACGCGACGCGAACTCCTCCTCGCGTCGCCCTGCGAAAGGAAAGTCGATGAAGATCCTCATGGTGTTGACCTCCCACGACCGGCTCGGCGACACGGGCAAGAAGACCGGGTTCTGGCTGGAGGAGTTCGCCGCGCCCTACTATGCGCTCAAGGATGCGGGCGCCGAGATCACGCTCGCCTCGCCGAAGGGCGGCCAACCGCCGCTGGATCCCAAGAGCGACGAACCCGACGCGCAGACCGAGGCCACCCAGCGCTTCAAGGCCGACAAGGACGCCAAGTCGGCGCTGGCCTCGACCGTGAAGCTTCAGGACGTCTCGGCCGCCGACTTCGACGCGGTCTTCTACCCGGGCGGACATGGGCCGCTGTGGGATCTGGCCGAGGACGGCACGTCCATCGCCCTGCTGGAAGACTTCGCCCGCGCCGACAAGCCGATCGCCGCCGTCTGTCACGCGCCGGGCGTGTTCAAGAGCGTGAAGGGCGCCGACGGCCACTCCCTCGTGAAGGGTCGCCGCCTTACCGGCTTCACCAACACCGAGGAAGAGGGCGTCGGCCTGACGGACGTGGTGCCTTTCCTGGTCGAAGACATGCTGAAGTCGAACGGCGCGCAGTTCGGTCGTGGACCCGACTGGGCATCCCACGTCGAGGTCGACGGCAAGCTGGTGACGGGCCAGAATCCGGCCTCGTCCGAAGCGGCCGCCTCGGCGCTGGTGGACCTGCTCCGCTGATCGGCGTCCCGGGCGTCGACCGCGCCCGGTTTGCGCGCGGCGCGGCGGCCCTCTAGCCTGACGGCGAGGGGGCCTCCATGATCCGATTTCTTTTCGCCGTCACCGCGTGCGCGGCGCTCGTCGCCTGTGACCAGGGCGTCGAAACGCCGGCGGCCGAGCCGGCACCGCCGAAACGCGCGCCCCTGCCGGAACCTCCGATGACCTCAACCAAGGCGGTTCAGGTGCTGGACGGCCTGCCGCTGCAGTGCAAATCCATGGCGGTCGTCATGTTCGACATGAGCCGCTGTCTGCACAAGACCGCCGACGGCCTGCCCGACGACGCCAGGCTGCTGGCCGACCTGGTCGCGCTGCGGGCAGAGCTGGAGGCGCTGGATCCCGACGTGATCGAGACCACCTGCTCGACCCGCTACGCGGAGCTTGAGGCGACGCCCAAGCCCCGCGAGTGCTGGTGACGGATCAGTTGGTGCGCGGCGCCAGGATCTCGCTCAGGCGGTCGCGCGTGCCCGGAATGCGCTCCAGCCGCGGGTAGCGCAGGCCGCTGTGATAGTCGAACCGCACGGTGCGCTCGCGCTGGCCGCTGCGGATGACCACGCTGATCGGCTGGTCCGTGCCCTTGGCCGCCGTGATCGCGGCGGACAGATTGGCGGCGTTGCCGGGCTGGCCGTTGACGCTGACCAGGCTCCAGCCCGAGCCGATGCCCGCATCCCACGCCGGGCTGCCCCACTGTACGCCCGTGATGCGCGTGCCCGACAGATTGAACCCCAGCGAATACTGGTAGTCGCCGGCCGCCGGCCCGTTGACGTAGCTTTCGACCTCGTTGGGCGCCTCGACGTAGATCAGCCGCCAGCCCGCGCGTTCCAGTCCATCCAGCGGCGCCTTGGCGTCCGGTCCGACGGCGTCCAGCCGCGTGCGCAGGAAGGTCGCCCAGTCGTACTGCGCCACCCCGTTCAGCGTCTCCACAAGACCGTTGAAGGTGTACGGCGTCGCTTCCCACACGCCGTCCTGAATGCCGAAGAAGGCCTTGGCGAAGTCGTCCAGCGAGCGGCGGTCGCCCGTCAGCTCGCGGATCTTGGTGTCGACGTCCAGCCAGATCAGGGCGGATTCGCGGTAATAGTCGCCCGTGCCGCGCATCCACGATCCCCACGGGTTCGTCGCGCGATAGCCCAGCAGGTTGTGGTTGGTCGTGTCCTGCAACGGACGCCACTCGCGCCCCGCCTGGTTCTCATAGAAGGCCGCGATCCCGGCCAGATTGGCCATGGTCTCCTCGGGCGTGACCAGTCCCGACCGCGTGCCGATCACCTCGCCCCAATACTCGGTCTGGCCCTCATAGACCCAAAGCAGGGTGTTCTGGACCGGCGTGTTCAGGTTCGCCTGGATCTGATCCGTCGGGCGGCGGAACTTGCCGTTCCAGCTGTGCGTGTACTCGTGCGGCAGCAGGGTGCGCGCGCCGTGATAGGCGGTCCAGTTCTGGAAGAAGCCGGCCGGCACGGCGTTCTCGCTGGACCGATGGTGCTCCAGCCCGATGCCGCCCAACTGGTTCGAGAGCGCCAGCAGAAAGTCGTAGCGGTCGTAATGCCGTGCGCCGAACAGCAGGTCGGCCTGACGTACCATGCCGCGGAAGCCGGCGGTCTGATCGTCGGTGATGGCGATCGACTCCGGCGTGTCGCCGACCAGATGCAGGCGCACGGGGCTGCGGCCGCCCGGGTCCAGATCGACGACGCGGTGATTGGCGCCGGCGAACATCGGACTGTCGGCCAGCATCTCCAGATCGATCGGCTCGAAGATGGCCAGCCCGTTATCGAACGAACGGGTTTCCAGCGCCGTGCCGTAGTTCCACCCCTCCGGCAGCTTGACCGAAGTCTGCACCATGATGCCCGAATGGCGATAGCCGGCGGGGTACAGGATCGCCTTCTCGAACTGCAGGTTCGACACGTCCGGCGTCATCACCACGCGCCAGACGGCGTTGTCGGGCTGGGTCAGCCACTGGAACGACACCTCGATCTCGCGCACGCCCGCCGGCACGTCGATGTGGAAGGCGTAAGGGTCGGCCAGGTCGCGGACCCACTCGATCCTCTGCCCGCCGCCCGTCACGGTGACGCCGCCGACCAGCTGGATCGGCCCCGTCGGCGCGTGATTGCCCGGCAGGAATTTTGGGTAGAGCAGCGTCATCGGCCCGGGCGCGGGCACCGGGATCGTCTCGCGCACCCAGACGATCTTGCGGTCCAGGTCGGTGGCGTCGACCTCGTGCCGGATCACGCCGGGAAAGGCGGGGGCGGTCGGCGCGGGGATCGCGGGAATGTCGTGCGGCAGGCTCTGCACCCCCGCCTGAGCCCAAACCGGCCCGGCCAGGGCGACGGTCATCAGGGCGGCCGCGCAGGCGGCCAAGCGGGCGTGAGGGCGGGCGCGCGTCATCGGGTCATCTCTCGGCGGTGAAAGGGCAGGGGGCGCAACCTTCACCCCCCGCTCCTGACCGTCAAGCTTGGCCGGTGGGTCAGTCCGGTCGAATGACCTGACAGGTGACGTTGCGGGCGTCCAGGGCGGCGCAGGCGGCGCGCGCGGCGTCCTCGGTCATGCCGGTGAAGCGCGAACGGAACCATCCGGAGGCGCTCATCACGCGCCGATCGGCGCCGCGGAACTGGCTGCGGAAACGACGGTCCACTTCGTCCAGCCAGTCCCGCGCCACGCTTTCGTCGCGGAAGGCGCCGACCTGGACCGACCACAGGCCGGCGGGCACGGGCGGGGCCGAGGTCGCACGGCGCGTCGACGGGGCGGGCGGCGTCGGCTGGCGGTTCAGCTCGCCGGTGCGGTCGGACCGCGGGGCGGGGGCGGACACCAGGACGACGTCGGAATCCTCCGGCTCCGCGCGGCTGCCCGCCGCGGCGTCGCCTGGCAGGTTGGCGTACAGCACCGCGCCGTCCTCGGCCGCCGAGCTGATGCCGAAGCCCCGGCTTTCGAAGAAGGTCTGGGCCACCTCAATCCGCTCGCCGCCGCGGCGGCGCGCCTCCAGCTCGAAGCCGGTGGTCATCAGCTCGGCCACGTGGGCGTTGCGCGACGCGGTCGAGCGCCCGCCCAGCACGATGGTGATGATCCGCCGCCCGTCCCGAACCGCCGAGGCGGCCAGGTTGTAGCCCGAGGCGTTGGTGAAGCCGGTCTTGATGCCGTCGTAGCCCTGGCCCGACGACAGCAGACCGTTGGTGTTGCGATACTCGCGTCCGCCGTAGAACCAGCTGTTCACGCCGAAATAGCGATAGTGCTGCGGGAAGTCGCGCAGCAGGGCGCGGCACAGGATCGACAGGTCGCGCGCCGTGGTGATCTGGCGCGAATCCGGCAGACCGTTGGCGTTGACGTACTGCGTGCCGGTCATGCCCAGCTCGCGCGCCTTGGAGGTCATCATCGCGGTGAAGCGCGCCTCGGTGCCGCCCACGTGCTCGGCCAGGGCGACGGCCATGTCGTTGGCCGATCGGATGGCCGTCGCGTGAATGGCGTCCTGCACCGTAATGGTTTGTCCGGCGGCCAGACCCAGTTTCGACGGCGGCTGGCCGGCGGCGTGCGGCGACACGCGGATGACGTCGTCCAGCTTGATCTTGCCTTGCTCCAGCGCCTCGAAGACCAGGTAAAGCGTCATCACCTTGGTGATCGACGCCGGAAAGCGGCGGTCGTCGGCGTGGCGCGCGAACATCACCTCGCCCGTCTGCGCATCGACGACGATCGCGGCGTATCGAAGGTTCTCCTGCGCCGTGGCGGTCGTCGCCAGCGGGGTCGCCGTCAGCGACATAGTCAGCAGGATCGAGAACAACGCCAGCACGCGGCGCGCCATCAAGGCCATGGCAAATCCACTTCAGCTTCTTCCGGTCGCCCGGACGCCCCATGTCACGTGAGGGCTAGCATGATCCGCGTCGGTTTCGTGGTCCTTAACGCCGCGTCAACGCAGATTTGAACGCCCGACGGCGCTGAAATGGTGCACCGCACAAAATCTCCTTGACGTCAGTTCGCAGGTGCACCATATGACCCTCGCGAGCGGGAATGCCCGCCGAAACCTCAATGCGGCGATAAACGCCGAACCGCAGTTCAGGAGAGATTCACATGGCCGACGCCGCCGAAACCATCACCGCCGCCGCCAAGAAGAACGTCGAGACCGCCACCGCCCAGGTGAAGGCTTCGACCCAGCAGGCCCAGGCCCAGGCCGAGAAGATGCAGGCCGCCGGCGCCCAGGCGTTCCGCGAAGGCGTCGACAAGTCGGTCGCCTCGATGACCGAGCTGAACGCCCACGGCAAGAAGACGCTGGAAGCCATGGTCGAGTCGGCCACCGCCGCCCAGAAGGGCGTCGAGGTCCTGTCGCAGCACGCCCTGGCCTATTCGAAGAAGACCTGGGAAGAAAACGTCACCGCCGCCCAGTCGATGGCGCAGGCCCGTTCGGTCCAGGAGCTGATCGAGCTGCAGACGACCTGGGCCAAGTCGGCCACCGAAACCTACCTGTCGGAAGTCACCAAGATCACCGACGTGGTCACCGCTTCGGTCAAGGACACCTTCCGCCCCCTGAACGAGCGCGTCACCGCCTCGGTCGAGAAGTTCCAGGCCGCCCGCTGATCCCAGCGACGACCGAAGACGACGAAGGCCCCGGCGGAAACGCCGGGGCCTTTTTCGTTCGTGCGCAAAATCCTGTGACTTGCCGCGTCTTCAAATCAGGCCATCATTCCCCATCTAGTCCATCGACTCCCCCACCGGACGACGAATGCCCACCAGACGTTCAGGAGAGACGGGAAGCGGCCAGGGGGTCGCCACCGTCACCGAGACGAAGCCGAAGCTTCAGAAGCCCTCGCTGTATCGGGTGCTGATCCTGAACGACGACTACACGCCCATGGAGTTCGTCGTCTACGTGCTGGAGCGGTTCTTCCAGAAGGACCGCGAGGCCGCGACCCGCATCATGCTGCATGTGCACCAGCATGGCGTGGGCGTGTGCGGCGTCTTCACCTACGAGGTGGCCGAGACCAAGGTCGCCCAGGTGATCGAGACGGCCCGCCGGCACCAGCACCCCCTGCAATGCACGATGGAAAAGGACTGAGCGGCCCATGCCCTCGTTTTCGCGTCCTCTCGAAGAGACCCTGCACCGGGCGGTCCATTACGCGAACGCCCGCCGCCACGAATATGCGACGCTGGAGCACCTGCTTCTGGCGCTGATCGACGACCCGGACGCGGCCAACGTCATGGGGGCCTGCAACGTCGACCTGGAGGCGCTGAAGGCGGCGCTGACGCTGTACGTCGACAACGACCTGGCCGCGCTGGCCACGGCCGACGGCGACGACGCCAAGCCCACCGCCGGCTTCCAGCGCGTGATCCAGCGCGCGGTGATCCACGTCCAGTCGTCGGGCCGCGAGGAGGTGACGGGCGCCAACGTCCTGGTCGCCATCTTCTCCGAGCGCGAAAGCCATGCCGCCTATTTCCTGCAGGAGCAGGACATGACGCGGTACGACGCGGTCAACTTCATCGCCCACGGCATCGCCAAGAAGGCGGGCTCGGGCGAGACGCGCCCGGCGCGCGCCGCCGGACAGTCGCCGGAGGACGCCGACGACGCCGCCGCCGCCAAGACGGGTGGAGAGGCGCTGGAGGCCTACTGCGTCGACCTGAACGAGAAGGCCAAGAACGGCAAGGTCGACCCCCTGATCGGCCGCATCGCCGAGGTCGAGCGCTCGATCCAGATCCTGTGCCGCCGCACCAAGAACAACCCCTTGCTGGTCGGCGACCCGGGCGTCGGCAAGACCGCCATCGCCGAGGGCCTGGCCCGCAAGATCGTCAAGGGCGAGGTGCCGGACGTGCTGAAGGGCGCGACCATCTATTCGCTGGACATGGGCGCCCTGCTGGCGGGCACGCGCTATCGCGGCGACTTCGAGGAGCGTCTTAAGCAGGTCGTCAAGGAGCTGGAGAACCACGACGACGCCATCCTGTTCATCGACGAAATCCACACGGTGATCGGCGCGGGCGCGACGTCGGGCGGGGCCATGGACGCGTCCAACCTGCTGAAGCCGGCGCTGGCGTCGGGCACCCTGCGCTGCATGGGATCCACGACCTACAAGGAGTACCGCCAGCACTTCGAAAAGGACCGCGCCCTGGTCCGCCGGTTCCAGAAGATCGACGTCAACGAGCCGACGGTCGAGGACACGGTGAAGATCCTGAAGGGGCTCAAGACCAGCTACGAAGGGCACCACAAGCTGCGGTACACGGACGCCGCCATCCGCACGGCGGTGGAGCTGTCGGCCCGCTACATGACCGACCGCAAGCTGCCGGACAAAGCCATCGACGTGATCGACGAGGCGGGCGCGTCGCAGATGCTGCTGCCGGAATCGAAGCGGAAGAAGGTCATCGGCCAGAAGGAGGTCGAGGCCGTCATCGCCAAGATGGCCCGCATCCCGCCGAAGTCGGTGTCCAAGTCCGACACCGAGAGCCTGAAGGAGCTGCAGACCGACCTGAACCGCGTCGTCTTCGGTCAGTCGGCGGCGATCGAACAGGTTTCGGCGGCCATGAAGCTGGCCCGCGCCGGCCTGCGCGACCCGCAGAAGCCGATCGGCTGCTTCCTGTTCTCCGGCCCCACGGGCGTCGGCAAGACCGAGGTGGCCAAGCAGCTGGCGGCGACGCTGGGCATCGAGATGCTGCGCTTCGACATGTCCGAATACATGGAGCGGCATACCGTCAGCCGACTGATCGGCGCCCCTCCGGGCTACGTCGGGCATGACCAGGGCGGGCTGCTGACCGACGCCGTCGATCAGCACCCGCACGCCGTCGTCCTTCTGGACGAGATCGAGAAGGCGCACCCCGACGTCTATAACATCCTGTTGCAGGTGATGGACAACGGCATGCTGACCGACGCGGTCGGCAAGAAGGTCGATTTCCGCAACGTGGTGCTGATCATGACGACCAACGCGGGCGCCGCCGACAACGCGAGGGCCGCCATCGGCTTCGGCCGCGGCAAGGTCGAAGGCGAGGACGACAAGGCCATCCAGCGGCTGTTCGCGCCGGAGTTCCGAAACCGTCTGGACGCCATCGTGGCGTTCAAGGCGCTGGACTCCGAGACGATCAAGTCGGTGGTGACAAAGTTCATCCTGCAGCTGGAAGCGCAGCTGGCGGATCGGAACATCACCATCGCGCTGACCGACGAGGCTGCCGACTGGCTGGCCAAGAACGGCTTCGACGAACTGTACGGCGCGCGTCCGCTGGCGCGGGTCATCCAGGAATCGATCAAGAAGCCGCTGGCCGACGACATCCTGTTCGGGCGTCTGACCAAGGGCGGACACGTCAAGGTGCGGCTGGTGGACGGCAAGATCGACTTCGAGATCACGCCGCCGAGCGCCGCGGCGGTCAAGGCCTCCGAGCGCGCGGACGAAGCCGCGGACTGATCCGCTCCACCGACGTAAAAAAAGGCCCGGACGGCGACGTCCGGGCCTTCGTCGTTCGAGATCAGGCCGCGATCAGCGACGGCGACCCAGACCGCCCAGCACGATCGCCAGTCCGGCCACGATGCCGGTGGTCAGCAGCGGCTTGCGGCGGGCGAAGTCGATGCCGCGGCGGCCGTATTCGCGATATTCGGCCGGCGCCTTGGCCACCAGGCCGTCCAGACCGTCGACGACGCGGCCATAGGCGTCGCGCGCCTTGCCCTTGTATTCGTCGAAGCGGCCGTCGAACTGCAGCTTGGCGTCGCCCGTCAGCTTGCCCAGGCCGGTCTTGGCCTTGCCGCCGAACTGGTCGGCCGCGCCCTGGATGCGTTGATCGGTCATGGAAAATCTCCTGATGCGAGGGATTGGGGGAGGAGCCGGTGAAGCGCGCGCGACCCGGTCAAGGTTCCGACGCTCGCGCAGCTTTCCGCGGGACACTAAGCTGACGATCGAAGGGAGCCGTCGATGACCGGAGCCGTCCTCACCGAACGCCAGAAGAAGTGGTTCGCCACGGTGCTGGCCAATCTGGAAAAGAACACCGGCCGCTCGCTCGACCAGTGGCGAGAGGTCATGAAGGGCTGTCCTGAAACGTCGCCCAAAGCGCAGGCCGCATGGCTGAAGGCCGAGCATGGCCTCGGCGCCAATCACGCGGCCCAGATCCTCGACGCCTGCCGCCCCGCCGAAGCCCCCGGCTGGGACGAGCCCGCCGAGCTGCGCGCCGCGCTGTGGAAGGACGCCGGGTCGCTGGCGATCCTTCAGGCGATCGAGGCCGTCGCGGCGGGGCACGTCGACGTCATCTCGGGCCAGCGGAAGAGCTACACGTCCTTTTCGCGAGCCGTGCAGTTCGCGGCCATGCGACCGCTGAAGGGGGGCAAGGTCCTGCTGGGACTGAAGCTGGATCCCGCCGCCTCGCCTCGGCTTTCGCCGTCCGTCCGGCGCGAAAGCTGGTCGGAACGTCTGTCGGCGGTGGTCGAACTTTCCGACGCGTCCCAGGTCGACGCCGAGATCGCGCGCTTGTTCGCCGCCGCCGCCGCGAACGGCTAGGCCTTCGACCCGGCGATCAGCGCCGCGCGTTCCTCCGGCGCCAGCGCGCGCCAGCGACCCTCCGGCAGGCCGCCCAGTTCCAGCGGCCCGATCCGCACGCGCAGCAGGTCCACGACATCCAGTCCGACCAGCTCGCACATTCGGCGGATCTGGCGCTTGCGGCCCTCCTTGAGCACGAAGCGCAGGCGCTGCGGCTGGATCTGCGTGACGCGCGCCGGCTTGAGCTTGCGGCCGTCCAGCTCCAGTCCGTGACGAAGTCGGGTCAGGGCCGTCTCGGTCACGCGGCCCTCGACGCGCACCAGATACTCCTTGTCCAGCTCCGACTCCGGCCCGATCACGGCCTTGGCCACCACGCCGTCGGACGACAGCAGCAGCAGGCCGCGCGAATCCTCGTCCAGCCGACCGATCGGGGGCAGGGAGGCGTCGCGCGCCGGGACCTCACCCTCGCCGACGCGATTGGCCGCGGTCAGCAGCCGCACCGCCGGCGTCTTGCCCGGTTCGGGCTGGCCGGACACATAGCCGACCGGCTTGTTCATCACGACCGTGAGGCCTTTCGCCAACGCCGCCTGCGCCTTGCCGCCCAGGGTCAGGGTCTGTCCCGGCTGAATCTTGCGCCCGGCGTCCGTGACCGTTTCGCCGTCGATGGCGACCAGGCCTTCGGCGATCAGGGCGTCCGCCTCGCGCCGCGAGCACAGGCCGGACTGGCCCATGAACTTGTTCAGGCGCACCGGCTCGGCGCCGTCGTGGGTGCGCGCGACGCTCACGGCCAGGCCCGGAACAGCAGCATCAGATTGTTCGCCGGCATCGCCTTGCGCAGGGTGTAGGCCAGGCCGTGGTCGCGGGCGGCGGCGATCACCGCGTCGCGGTCGCGCAGACCCCACGACGCGTCCCGCGCCTTCAGGCCATCGTCGAACGCCAGGTTCGACGGCGCGGTGTCGACGTCCGCCTCCAGGAAGGGACCGTACAGCGCCAGCAGGCCCCCGGGCCGGTTCAGAACGCGCGTGGCCAACCGCATTAGCCCCTCTGTCGCGGCATCCGGGGCGATGTGGATCATGTTCGCGCAGAAGACCGCCTTGAAGGTCTCGTCGGGCCAGGTCGCCTCGTCCAGCACGTCGATTGGCAGGCACGAATGCAGATTGGGTGGGCCGCCGTCGCGCCAGGCTTCGACGCTTGCCCGCGCCTCGCCGGACGGATCGCTGGGCGTCCAGTCGACGCCGGGCAGGGCCGCGGCGATTGCGGCGGCGTGCTGGCCCGTGCCCGAAGCGATCTCCAGCACCGCGCCGGACGCGGGCAGGTGCGCCCGCAGCACCTCAAGGATGGGCGCAAGATTGCGCGTCGCGGCGGGCGAGGTGCGCGCGGCGTCGGGACTCGGGTCGGCGGTGTCGAGCGTCTGCACTTGGGTGAGATAGCGCGCCGCGCCGCGTTGGGCGACGCCGGATTTGCACGTCCGTCGCCTCGCGCCGGTCACGCCGGGTTGAAACGTGCCGTGATTGACGCGGCGGCGCCTTCCATGTTCCTGCTGCCTGAAACATTGCGTGAAAGCGCATCGAGGAAGCGCCCAGAGACGACGCAGAGCGTCCGGGCCGTTCAGGAGAGTACGCATGACGTCCACCGTTCCCGGCCTTCACCCGGCCCCGACGACGCACGCCGGTCTGGTCGCCTGGGTCGAGCAGATCGCCGCCATGACCAAGCCCGCGCGCGTCCACTGGTGCGACGGGTCGCAGGCCGAGAAGGACGCCATCGTCGCCGATCTGATCGACAAGGGCACGCTGCGCGCGCTGGACCCGGTCAAGCGCCCCGGCAGCTTTTACGCCGCCTCGGACCCCAAGGACGTCGCCCGCGTCGAAAGCCGCACCTTCATCTGCTCGGCCAACGAGATCGACGCCGGTCCGACCAACAACTGGGCCGACCCGGTCGAGATGCGCGCGCGCATGAACGGCCTGTTCGACGGCTGCATGGCGGGCCGGACGATGTATGTCGTGCCGTTCTCCATGGGGCCGCTGGGCTCGAAGATCAGCGCTCTGGGCGTCGAGATCACCGACAGCGGCTACGTCGCCGTGTCGATGGGCATCATGACCCGCATGGGCAAGGCGGCGCTGGACGCCCTGGGTTCGGACGGCGAGTTCGTGCCCTGCGTCCACACCCTGGGCGCGCCGCTGGCCGAGGGGCAGGCCGACGTGCCGTGGCCGTGCAACGAGCAGAAGTGGATCGTCCACTATCCCGAAACGCGCGAGATCTGGTCCTATGGCTCCGGCTACGGCGGCAACGCCCTGCTGGGCAAGAAGTGTTACGCCCTGCGCATCGCCTCGATCATGGCGCGCGACGAGGGCTGGCTGGCCGAGCACATGCTGATCCTGAAGCTGACGCCGCCGACCGGCGCGCCGAAGTATGTCGCCGCCGCCTTCCCCTCGGCCTGCGGCAAGACCAATCTGGCCATGCTCCAGCCGACCCTGCCGGGCTGGAAGGCCGAGACCGTCGGCGACGACATCGCCTGGATGCGCTTCGGCGACGACGGTCGCCTGTATGCGGTGAACCCCGAAGCCGGCTTCTTCGGCGTGGCGCCCGGCACCAGCCGCAACACCAATCTGAACGCGCTGGAGACGCTGGCCAAGAACACCGTCTTCACCAACGTCGCCCTGACCGACGACGGCGACGTGTGGTGGGAGGGCCTGACCAAGGAAGCGCCCGCGGGTCTGACGAGCTGGACCGGCGAGCGCCATGACGCGACCTCGGGCAGGCCCGCCGCGCATCCCAACGCCCGCTTCGCCGCCCCTGCGCACCAGTGCCCGACCATCGCGCCGGAATGGGAAGACCCCAAGGGCGTGCCGATCGACGCCATCCTGTTCGGCGGCCGCCGCGCCAGCGCGGTTCCGCTGGTGACCGAGGCGTTCGACTGGGAGCACGGCGTGTTCATGGGCTCGACGGTCGCCTCGGAAGGCACCGCCGCCGCCGAGAACGCCATCGGCGAGCTGCGCCGCGACCCCTTCGCCATGCTGCCGTTCTGCGGCTACAACATGGGCGACTACTTCGCGCACTGGCTGCGCATGGGCGAGGGCCGCGACGCGTCTAAGCTGCCGCGCATGTTCTTCGTCAACTGGTTCCGCAAGGATCAGGACGGCAAGTTCGTGTGGCCCGGCTTCGGCGACAACGCGCGGGTGTTGAAGTGGATCGTCGAGCGCCTTGAGGGCCAGGCCGAGGCCGTCGAGACGCCGGTCGGCCGCGTGCCCGCCGCCGGGTCGCTGGACCTGACCGGCCTGGCTCTGACCGACGCCCAACTGAACACCCTCCTGGACGTCGACGCCGACGTCTGGGTGGAAGAGGCCGCGCTGATACCCGAGTTCTATCAGAAGTTCGGCGATCGCCTGCCGCAGGCTCTGTGGGACCAGCACGCGGCCCTGACGCGCCGGCTGCAGGACACGCGCGCCGACGCCGTCGCGGCACAGTAAGCGCGACGCCGGCTTGCAATGCGGGCGCGGGCGGTCGATCTGACCGCCCGTGACCTCCTTCGACGTGATCGTGATCGGCGCGGGCGTGCTGGGCTCGGCCTGCGCCGCCG
Source organism: Afipia felis (assembly GCA_943371835.1). Classification (GTDB taxonomy): domain Bacteria; phylum Pseudomonadota; class Alphaproteobacteria; order Caulobacterales; family Caulobacteraceae; genus Brevundimonas. The sequence goes on from CALRWJ020000027.1 coordinate 21,736, forward strand.
AGCTGTCGGCGCGCGGCGCGACGGTCGCGCTGGTCGATCCCGGCGGGCCCAACGCGTCCTCCGTCGCGGCGGGCATGATCGCGCCCGCCATGGAGAGCGCGCTCGACGATCCGCCGCCCGAGACGGTCGAGCTGTTCAAGGCCGCCCGCGCGGCATGGCCCGCCTTCGCGACGCGGCACGGCCTCGGCCTCGTCGAGGACGGCGCGGAATGGCGCGGCGACGGCGCCGAGCGGATCGCCGCGGCGCTCACCCGGCAGGGTTTCGCTTTCAGGTCGACCCCTGAGGGCTTGATCGCCGCCGCCGACGCGCGCGTGGAGGCTCCCGCGGCTCTGGCGTCGCTCGGCGCCACGACGACGCGCTTCGTCGCCCGGGCCGCCGTCGTCGAAGGCGCGCCCGGCCGGTGGCGGGTCGGGCTGAATGACGGACGCAGGCTGGGCGGCGTCGATCTCGTGGTCGCTCCAGGCGTGGACGCGGCGCCGGAAGGACTGCCGAACGCCGTGGTCGCGCTGCTGGACCGCATCCAGCCTGTCCGTGGCCAGATCGCATTGGTGCGCGGGCTTGCTCTGCCGCGCGCGATCCGCACGCCGTATGGTTACGCCGTGCCTTCGAACGGCGGGGCGTTGATCGGCGCTTCCATGGAGGTCGGCGTCCGCGACTTGGCGCCCGACCTGGAGGCGGCCCGTGCACAGGTCCGGGACGTCTGCGCGGCGCTGGGCGTGGAGCCGGGAACTGTCGAGGTGCACGTCGGCGTTCGCGGCGCCGTGGCGGACGGGCTGCCGGTCGCGGGCTGGGTCGAGGGGGTCGGCGTCGCGTTGGCCCCCCGTCGCAACGGCTGGCTCATGGCGCCGCTGGTGGCGTCCGTCGTGGCGGACGCGGTCCGGGGGGCGCCGCCCGGTCCCCATGCGGCGCCCCTCGGACCTGACCGGCCGGCGCTCAGCGCTCCGGCTGGGTGAAGCGCAGGGTCACGCTGACCCTCGCGCCTCCGACCGCCTGTCCGTCCACGGTGCGGGGGGACATGCGGAAGTCTCTCGACAGCCTCAGCGCCGCGCGGCCGAAGCCTTGCCCCGCCGGCGTCTCGCTGGTCACCGAACAGCCGGTCAGCGTGCCGTCGACCCGCACCGCGCAGTTCAGCGCGACGCTGCCCTCGGTTCCCGCGTTCAGAGCGCGCTCGGGATAGGCCCGCATCAGCGCCTCGGCGGACGGCTTGCGCACCCAGTCGGGATTGGTGACGACGCCCAGCGGCGCGGTCTCGGGCGCGACCTCCGTCGCCGTGCCGCCCTCCTGCGCGTCGGGCAGAGGCTGCAGGCTGATCGGCCCGCTGGTCGTCCGGGCCGCGTCGCTGGGTACATAGTCCAGCGTCTCGGTCGGCTGGGTCGGCGTGGGAGTCACGTTCAGCTTCGTCTGCGGCGCGGGTTTGGCGACGGTGCGCTCGACCGGCTTCTGCGGCTCCCGCCGCTTCGGCGCGGGAGGGGGAAGAAGGTCGATGATCGGACCCTCGTCTAGTCGCACCACGGGCGGCGTCCAGCGCTGCGTCATCAACCAGGCGCCCGCCGCGACGTGCACCCCCACCGACGCGACCGCCGCGACCCAGACCCAGGCCGGAAGCCGGTTTCGAGGCCGCGTCCGCGTCCAGACCGGCTCGGCGGGTCCGCCCGCCGTGCGCATCATCATCATGGCCGTCACTCCCTGTCAGAAGCGCCCCCGGCCTTTCCCCGAGGGAAGTCGGCGCGCCGCTTGCGGCAAGTTTGCGGCAGGTGCACGAGGAGGACGGCGCGCGCTGCTGCGCGTGCCTTGCCGGCCACAGCGGGCAGGGGTGCGGCGGGCGACGGTTAATGCCTCGTTAACCGTGTTCTTTCACCGTCCGCGGGTGACCCTGTCCGCGATTCGAGCATCCGGAGGCGTGGAGGCGGCTATCCGCCGCGCTTCGGATTCGACGGGCGTCGATTTCGATTTCCTGATGCGCACGGCTCGTCGGGAAAGCGGTCTGAACCCGTCGGCCAAGGCGCCGACGTCGTCCGCCTCCGGCCTGTTCCAGTTCATCGAGCAGACCTGGCTGGGCACGCTGAAAGAGCATGGGCGCAAGCACGGCTATGGCCAGTATGCCGACCTGATCTTCCGCGGCGACGACGGCCGATGGCAGGTCAGCGGCTCGGCACGCAACGTGGTGCTGGACCTGCGTTTCGACCCCGTGGCGGCCTCGACCATGGCGGCCGAGATGACGGCGTCCAACGCCGCCTATCTGCGGGGCCGCACCGGCAGGGAGCCCAGCGCGACCGACCTCTATGCGGCCCACTTCCTCGGACCGGCCGGGGCGGCGTCCCTGATGCAGGCGATGGACCGCAATCCGGGCGCCAGCGCCGTGGCCCTGTTCCCCGCCGCAGCGGGCGCCAACCGGTCGATCTTCTATCGCGAAGGGCGCGCCGCCACGGTGTCGGAACTCTACGCCAACCTGGGGCGGCACGCGGGCGAGGGCGCGCCGGCCTTGGGCGCCGACGGCGACGGCGGCAGCTTCATCCGGGACGGCCGCAAGGGCGGCGACGCTCTGGAGGCCCTGGCGCGCGGTCGTCTCGACCAGACTTCAGCCCTTCTGGCGCTGCTGCTCGGCCAGGACGACCGCGACGGCGGCGACTTCCTCAAGGCCTTCGGCGGCGACGCCGATCGTGCCGCCTGAGCGGTTCGGTAAACCGGGCGTTAAGCCTGTCGGCGCACCTTCCCGACCATGACCGCGATCCGCTCCCGACTGACCGAGGCCGACGTCCGGCGCTTCGTGAAATCGACCGACGAGGACGACCGCGCCGCCGCCGCGCACAAGCTGTGCCGCAGCATGGATCGCGGCGTGCTGTCCGACCAGGACCGCGAGGCCGCGCACAAGATTCTGCGCCTGATGGCCCAGGACGCGGCCGAACTGGTGCGGCGCGCTCTCGCGGTGACGCTGAAGTCGTCGGACCTGGTCCCGCATGACGTGGCGCGCAGGCTGGCGG
>CALRWJ020000028.1:0-24486 GCA_943371835.1 Afipia felis
CGACGGGCACGGCCAGGATTTTTTCGTCCATGCCCTTCTCGTCTTCCATGATCAGCACGCCGATCGGGCGCGAGCGGATGACGCAGCCGGGCACCACCGGCGTCGGATTGAGGACCAGCACGTCGCACGGATCGCCGTCGGCCGACAGCGTGTGCGGCACGAAGCCGTAGTTGGCCGGATAGTACATGGCCGTGTGCAGGAAGCGGTCGACGAACAGGGCGCCCGACGCCTTGTCCATCTCGTATTTGACCGGCAGGCCCCCTTGCGGGATTTCGATGATGACGTTCAGGTCCCAGGGCGGATTGGGGCCGACGGGGATGGCGTCGATGTTCATGATGGCCTGATTGTGCGACTGCGAAACGGGGAGGCGGGCGTGATAGTCCTCGGTCGTGGCGGAGGCAAGGCGGCGAGCCTGTCGCTCGGGATTGGGGGTTGGGGACTGGGGATTGGTGAACCCCAGCAGGTCATCCTAATGTGCCGGCGGAAGCGGAGGCCGTCGTGATCCCAGTCCCCAGTCCCCAATCCCCAGTCCCGCACCGCCCGTGACCCTGCTCGACGCGCTCGCCCTCGGGCTCTTCTTCCTGTGCTGGCTGGGTTACGGCCCGCTGCTGGACCTGCTGGCGCGGCGCACCGGCACGCTGAACGACGACATGACGATCATCCGGCGCGTCTGGATGACGGCGATGAGCCACCGCGAGGCGCCGCGTCTGGTGGACAGCCAGCTGATGGGTCACACCATCAACTCGGGCGGCTTCTTCGCCTCGACCAACCTGCTGCTGATCGCGGCGGTGGCGGGCATCCTGTTCGGCGGGCAGCAGGCGCTGGACGGTTTCGCCGCCGTGGGCGCCGAGGGCACGCCGCGGCGTCTGCTGGAAATCAAGCTGGGGCTGATCCTGCTGTGCCTGGTGCGGGGGCTTCTGGATTTCATCTGGTCGATCCGACAGATGAACTATGCGCTGGCGCTGATCGGGGCCTCGCCCGAAGCCCACGCCGAGGCCGACCGAATGGCGCTGGGCGCGGCGGCGGCGGACCTGCTGAACCCCGCGCTGTCCGCCTTCAGCCAGGGCGTCAGGGCCTACTACTTCGGTCTGGCCGCCGCGGCGTGGCTGTTCGGTCCGTGGTGGCTGGCCGCCGGGGTGTTGGTGGCTTTCGGTCTGTTGCTGTGGCGTCAGGCGGGGTCGCCCGCCGCCCGCGCCATCCGCAACGCGCGACGCATCCTGGAGCCGCCGACCCGGACCTAGCTTCGCAACTGCGGAAGCCAAGAACGATCTTGGCGACGAAACCGGTTACATTCTCCCTGGGCGCACCGAAATTTCGTTACGACACGTGAAGGAGCCAGGTCTCTTGCGTCTTGACGCATTGTGCATTGCACACTAACTTCACCGTGACGCCTTCGGGCGTCTGCCCTTCCTGGGCGTTTCCTCCCTATAGACTTTCAAGGCCGCGCCTCAGGGCGCGGCCCTCTTTTCATGCGGCGAGCAAGCCGGCGATGACCCGTTCGACGCCCGCCTTGCACCGGGCCCAGCCGCGCCCGGGCCGCAGGGTGACGGGGTCCAGGTACAGCGAGCGGTCCAGCTCGATCTGCACCGCCTCGAAGCCCTCCGCGGGCCGGCCCCAGCGCGCCGTGGACCACCCGCCGGCGTAGGGGTCGTTCAGCGCCGTGCGCCACCCCTCAGCTTCGAACAGGGCCGCCAGCCGGCGGCTCAAGGCCGGCGCGCAACTCTCGCCGTGGCGGTCCCCGATCACCACCTGGGCCGCGCCGGGATCGCGCGGCGGCGGCATCGAATGCCAGTCGACCAGCACGGCGCGCCCGTGGGCGTCGCGCGCCGCTTCCATCAAGGCGGCCAGCCGCGCGTGATAGGGGGCGTGCCACGCCTCGATCCTCCGCCTCGCCTCATCCCGGGTCAGCCGGGCGGCGTTGAGGGCGCGTCCGTCACCCGTCAGACGGGGGACGACGCCGTATCCGGCCAATACGCGGGGAGAGGCGCAGGGCTGCTCCATCCCCTCGATCAGCAGCGGATCCAGCTCGTCGGGGTCCCGGTTCAGATCGACGTAGGCGCGGCTGACCTCGGCGCACAGGACCGCCGCGCCGCGCTCGGCCCCCGTCTCGATCAACCGATCAACCAGCGCGTCCTCGGCGCTGCGAAGGCTGCGCCGCGACAGACCGGCGGCGGGGCGCATGTCGCCGGGGATGCACGTGCCGGAATGCGGCGAGGCGAACACCCAGCGCGTCGCCGGGGCGTCGGTCCGCGCGTCTCCCTGCCCCTCGCTCTGCGCGCGCCGCTGCATCCGTCCTGACTGAAGCTCTGCGAATCCGTCGTTTTTCATGGCCGGTTTACGCCTGCCGGACTAGCCTGCGCCCGCATCAATCGACGGGGACCCCATGGCGCGCATTCTTCTGGCGGAAGACGATTCCTCCCTGCGCGGCTTCCTGACCCGCGCGCTGGAGCGCGCCGGGCATTCGGTGGTCGATTGCGAGAACGGCGACGACGCCATCGACGCTCTGGAGCACGGCCCTTACGACCTGCTGCTGACCGACATCGTCATGCCGGGCGCCGACGGCATCGAGGTGGCGCGCGTCGCCGCCCAGCGCCAGCCCGGCGTGCGGATCATGTTCATCACGGGGTTCGCCGCCGTCGCCCTGTCCGCCGCACAGGCCGCCCCCCAGGCCAAGGTCCTGTCCAAACCCGTCCACCTGCGCGACCTGGTGGGCGAGGTCGAAAAGATGATCGCGGCCTGAGGCGACGCGCGCCACGCCGGCGGGGCTTGCGGCCCGCGATCCGCCGGGTTATGGACCGCGCCTTCCCGCCCCGGGGCTTCCCCAGGGCCGTCACGGCGGACGCGTAGCTCAGCGGGAGAGCACTACGTTGACATCGTAGGGGTCACAGGTTCAATCCCTGTCGCGTCCACCATCCTCTCGTCGCTTGTGAACTTGTAACCACGCCCGGCATGGAGCAGGTTCGATCCTGCATCGGGAGGATCCCGCCATGAACTGGCTGATCGCCATCGTGGGTCTAGGGCTGGTCGCCCAGGATCCGCCGCCGGCCGGAACCGCTGCGGCCAATCAGGATCCGCAACCGCCCGTCGTCGCCACGCCCGAACAGCCGGTTCTGGCCACCTTCCAAGGCTGCGCGAGCGAAGGGGGGCGCGTCGTCTGCCGGTACCAGATGCCTGAGATTCGCGTCGTCGACGGCGCCGTTCGCAATGGGACCGTCGTGCCGGTCGGGCCGACGGACGCGACCGCCCTTCCGGCCGTTCCCGTGGCCGAGGCGCGGCCTGACGTCGGCGCCCTGACGGACGGAGAGCGGGCGCTGGTCGCGCGCTGCGCGGACGCGGGCTGGCTGGCCCTGTGCCTGCCCGGCGATCGGCGGCGCGCCCGGGAACTGCGCGACGCGAATCTGGCCTATGAGGCGAGCCGCAAGGACGTCACCGACCTGCTGGCGCAGGGACGATGCGACGCGGCGGTCACCAAGGCGCTGGAGGCGGGTCATTTGAACCTGGCGCGAGAGGCGCGGGCGTTCTGCGGCCGGTGATCGGCGCGTCCGGGGTCACGCGAAGAGAAAAAGGCCGCCGGAGCGATCCGGCGGCTTTTTCCATTCAGTTCGTCGCGGCGATCACTCGCAGGGCGGGCCCGCGTGGTCGCCGACGCGCACGTCGCGGCAGTCGCCGAAGCGCACTTCCGGCGCGTCGATGATCACTTCCGACGGACGGACGATGACTTCCGGGCGCTCGATGAAGATCTGCGCCGGACGCACGCGCACGGGCGGCGCGTCCACGTAGACGGGCGGTCCGGCGATGTGGACCACCGGGCCGGCGACGTCGACCGGGCGGCCCACCACGCGCACGCCCGGGGGCGTGATGCGGATCGGCGGGCCGGGCGGCACCGGACGATAGAAGTCGACCACGCGCGTGCACGTGCAGTCGGGGTCGTAATAGGTCTCAGGGTCCGGATAGGCGACCGCCGCGCCGGAGGTGAGTGAGAACGTAAGCGCAGTCGCAAGCAACTCGATCATGGGCCTTCCCCTCCAGCCGAACCTCGTTCAACGAGATGTGGTTAACGAGCATACGGTTAAGCCCGACGTCAACCGATCGTTCCGGGATTCCCCTGCCGCGCGAGCGGAATCTTCACCGTACGGCGAACGGTCGACTGAGCCACGGCGAATTCGCCTCGCCCCAGCGCCGGGGCAGGTCGGCGGCCTTGGTGATGCCGATGCGCGGCCCGGTCGCCAGCGCCGCGGCGGGACCGGGCCGCAGATCGAAGGGGGGCGACGTGAGATCGGCGCCGTCGTGCCCCCCGTCCACGCCCATAGCCTGGCACAGCCGCGCGGGGCCGGACGCCAGCAGCCGGTCGGCGAGCGGCCCGCGGCGCTCGCGCATGCGATCGAGACCGTGCGTCGGCTCCAGCGCGCGGATCAGCACGGCGCCGCCGGGACGGTCGCCGCAGACGACGTTCAGGCACCAATGCAGACCGTAGATGCGGTAGACGTAGGCGCGACCGACCGGGCCGAACATCGCCGCATTGCGCGCCGTCGGGCCCCGAAAGCTGTGGGACGCCGGGTCGTCAACGTCATAGGCCTCGGTCTCGACGATGCGGCCGCCGACGCCGTCCAGCGTCAGGGTCGCCCCGATCAGCCGGCGGGCCACGTCATCGACCGACCGGGCGAAGTCAGCGGGGGTGAAGCGATCGGCCATGGCGCGCAGGTGCGTCGCTCGCGGCGCACCGTCAAGGCGGGTTTGACCCGCCTGCCGCCCGGACGCATTAAGCCGCCATGCCGCAGACCCCCGACCAGCACTTTCCGACGCCCACCCCCGCCGACTGGCGCGCCCTGGCCGAGAAGGCGCTGAAGGACCGCCCGATCGAAGGTCTGGTCCATCTGGACGCCGACGGACTGGCGACGCGCCCGCTCTACGCCGCGGCCACCGGCACCACGCCCCTGTTGACGCCGCGCCCCTCGCACGCCGACGGGCGCGCCTGGGACCTGCGGTCGCAGGTGGAGGCCGACGAGGCGGTCGAGGCCAACCGCCGCGTGCTGGCCGAGCTTCGGGGCGGGGCGGCGTCGGTGATCCTGTCCGGCGGCGTGCTGGCGGACAGCGAGCCGCTGACCCGCGCGCTGGACGGCGTGGCGCTGGAGCTGGCGCCGGTCGGGCTGGACGCGGGGCTGGACGGTCCCGACGCGGCCAATGCGCTGGCGGTGGCGGCCAAGGGCGCGCCGCGCGCCCGCCTCATGTTCCACCTGGACCCGATCTCGGCATTCGCGGCGGCGGGCGTCGCGCCCCGATCGGTCGAGGAGCATCTGTCGCTGACGGCCAACACGGCTGCGCGTCACGCGGGGGCCTATCCCGAGGCGACCTTCTTTCTGGCATCGGGCCAAGTCGTGCACGAGGCGGGCGGGTCGATCGCGCAGGAGCTGGCCTTCGCCGCCGCGAACGGCACGGCGCTGGTCCAGGCCGGGATCGCCGCGGGCCTTTCGGTCGAACAGGCGCTGCGCGGAACGGTGCTGGGCGTCGCAGTGGACCAGACCTATTTCGACGGTCTGGCCAAGGTCCGGGCGCTGCGTCTGGTGTGGCGGTCGATCCGCGACGCCTGGGGCGCGCCGGGAGACGCCATGATCGAGGCGCGGTCGTCGCGGCGGATGCTGGCGGCGCGCGATCCTTGGCCCAACCTGCTTCGTCTGACGGCGGCGGGCTTCGCCGGCGCGGTCGGCGGCGCGGACGCGGTGGTGCTGGACGCCTTCACCCAAGCCGTGGGCACGCCCGACGACTTCGCCCTGCGCCAGGCGCGGAACACCCAGCTGGTGCTGATGGAGGAGGCCCACCTGGGCCGCATCGACGATCCGGCGGCGGGCAGTTGGTACCTGGACCAGAGGACGCGAGAGCTGGCCGAGGCCGCGTGGGCGGAGTTCCAATGGATCCAGTCGGAGGGCGGGCTGATCCAGTGCTTGCGCGGCGACCTGATCCAGCCGCGTGTCGCGCGCGCCCGGCAGGGCCTGGAGCGCGCGCTGGCCGACGGCTCCGCGCATCTGGTCGGGGTGACGAAATTCGTGGATCCGGACCCCAGACTCGCCTCGGCGACGCCAAGGCCGGCGCGGGAACCTGCGGGCGGGGGCGAGACCTGCACGCCTCTGACGCCTCTGCGCCTGGCCGCGGCGCTGGAACGGGGAGCCGCCCGATGACCGCGCCCGATTTTTCAAAGGTCGCGCTGGACCTGTCGCCTCTGGGCGCCGGCCCCGCCCGCGCCCCGTGGTCGACGCCCGAGGGGATCGAGGTGCCTCCGGCCCATGACGCCACGGCTCTGGACGGGCTGGACTTCATCCACGGCCTGCCGGGGATCGCGCCCTATCACCGCGGACCCTATCCGACGATGTACGCCCAGAACCCCTGGACCGTGCGCCAGTACGCGGGCTTCTCGACGGCCGAGGATTCCAACGCCTTTTACCGGCGCAATCTGGCGGCGGGTCAGAAGGGCCTGTCGATCGCCTTCGACCTGGCGACGCACCGCGGTTACGACAGCGACCATCCGAGGGTGAAGGGCGACGTCGGCATGGCCGGCGTGGCGGTCGATTCCATCCTGGACATGCGCACCCTGTTCGACGGCATCCCGCTGGATCAGATGTCGGTGTCGATGACGATGAACGGCGCGGTGCTGCCGATCCTGGCGCTGTACGTCGTCGCGGCCGAAGAGCAGGGCGTCGCGCCGGACAAGCTGACCGGAACCATTCAGAACGACATTCTGAAGGAGTTCATGGTCCGCAACACCTACATTTATCCGCCGGTCCCGAGCATGCGGATCATCGCGGACATCTTCGCCTGGACCGCGGCCAACGCGCCTAAGTTCAACTCCATCTCCATCAGCGGCTACCACATGCAGGAGGCCGGCGCCTCGGCCGATCTGGAGCTGGCCTACACCCTGGCGGACGGGGTCGAATATCTGAAGGCGGGCGTCGGAGCCGGCATGGACGTGGACGCCTTCGCGCCGCGCCTGTCGTTCTTCTGGGCCATCGGCATGAACTACTTCATGGAGGTGGCCAAGATGCGCGCCGGCCGCCTGCTTTGGGCCGAGGCGGTGGCCGGGTTCGGCGCGAAGAACCCGAAGTCGCTGGCCCTGCGCGCCCATTGCCAGACGTCGGGATGGTCGCTGGCGGCGCAGGACGTCTTCAACAACGTCAGCCGGACGATGGTGGAAGCCATGGCCGCGGCGGGCGGACAGACGCAGAGCCTGCACACCAACTCTCTGGACGAGGCGCTGGCCCTGCCGACCGACTTCTCGGCCCGGATCGCGCGCAACACCCAGCTGCTGCTGCAGATGGAGACCGGGCTGACGCGGGTGATCGACCCGTGGGGCGGCAGCTTCTACGTCGAGCGGCTGACGCACGAGCTGGCGCAGAAGGCGCGCGCGCACATGGCCGAGGTCGCGGCGCTGGGCGGCATGGCCAAGGCCATCGAGGCCGGCGTCCCCAAGCTGCGCATCGAGGAATCGGCGGCGCGGATCCAGGCCCGGATCGACACGGGCCAGCAGACGGTGGTCGGGGTGAACCGCTATCTGTCGGATCAGGCCGACGACATTCCCGTGCTGAAGGTCGACAACGCCGCCGTGCTGGCGGCGCAGATCGACAAGCTGAAACGCCTGCGGGCCGAGCGGGACGAGGCGGCGACGCAAGCCGCGCTGGACGCCCTGACCGCCGGCGCGAAAGGGACCGGCAATCTGCTGGCGCTGGCCATCGACGCGGCGCGCGCCAAGGCGACCGTCGGTGAAATGTCGGACGCGCTGGAGGCGGCGTTTGGACGACACGTCGCGACGGTGCAGACCGTGTCCGGCATCTATTCCAAGGAAGCGGGAGGCGACGCCCGTTTCAGCCGTGCGCGGGACATGGTGGCGACCTTCGTCGAGAACGACGGCGGACCGCCGAAGATCCTGATCGCCAAGCTGGGGCAGGACGGTCACGACCGGGGCCAGAAGGTCGTCGCCACCGCGTACGGCGATCTGGGGTTCGACGTGACGGCCGGCAGCCTGTTCCAGACGCCCGCCGAGGCCGCGCGGGAAGCGGTGGAAAAGGGCGTTCATGCGGTCGGGGCCAGCTCACTGGCCGCGGGTCACATGACCTTGGCCCCCGAACTGCTGGCCGAGCTGAAGAAGCTGGGGCGCGAGGACATCATGGTGGTGGTCGGCGGCGTGATCCCGCCCGCCGACGTGCAGCCGCTGCTGGATGCCGGCGTGGCCGCCGTCTATCCGCCGGGCTCCGTCATCGCCGACACGGCGATCGACCTGATCGAGCGGCTGAACGCACGGCTGGGCTATGCGCAGCCCAAGCCCGGGACTGAACCTTAGGGGCGTTCGCGGGCGGGCAGGGCGGCGACCTCGGCGTCGGTGAGACGGCGGGTGATGCGCGCGCGGCAGGTGTCAGTGGGCGACGCGGCGCCGGCGACCGCGATGCGGACCGAGTCGGTCGTGCACACCCGACCGCCGGCCAATCCCGCGCCGTCGGGCACGATGGCGAGCCGCTGTGCGAAGTCCAGATTGGTGCAGCCGCCCGCCGTGTCGAGCTGATAGACGTCGCCGCCCAGCGCGCGGACGTACAGCTGGCCGCTGCGCCCGCCGCGGAAGTTCTGAATCTGGTCGGCGTTGAAACAGGCGCGTTCGGCGCGAGGAAGAGCGGCGTCCGGCGCCTCCGTCGGGGCGCAGGCCGTCATGGTCAGGCCGAGGGCCGTCATGGCGATGATGATCCGGGTCATTCGTCCTCTCCGCTGCGGCGTCGCTCTGGCGAACGATCCACCTGCGCCACCCGTTCCGTCAACCGCGCGGGTCCGACGCGCGCGGCGAGGTCGCGCGGCAAGGGGGAAGGCGCGCCCACCGCCAGAGCCGCGACGTGCTCACCCAGCAGCGGCGCCATGCAGAAGCCGCGCGATCCCAGGCCGCCGAGAACGAACAGGCCCGGGGCGACGGCGCCCGCGACCGGCAGGCGGTCGCGCGTCGTGGCGCGCACCGCCGCGCGGCGGCCCGACGGCGCGGCGGCGACGCGCGCGGCAAGCCCCGGCAGCCGCTCCGCGAGAGTCGCGAGGTTGCGACGGCTGGCTTCGTCCGAGAGGTCCGAGTCCGTGCGGCCCCGGTCGTGAGTGGCGCCGAACAGGACGCCGTCGCGCGTGGGCGCCGCATAGCCGCCCCAGGCCATTGCCGACCCTTGCACGCCGATGGCCCAGTCGGCCTGGCCGCGCACGGGCGCCAGGTCCAGGACGGGCATGAGATCGGCCGTCCCCCATCCCGCTGTGATCACGACGGCGTCGAAGGCCTCGCTTGTGCTCCCGTCGGTGAAGGTCAGACGCACTCGGGTGCCGTCCGGCGCGACGCCGGACACGGTTTGGCCAACGATCGAAACGTCGTCGAGCCAGGACCGGCGGACCGCCGCCGGATCGACCGTGAGCGCGCTCGCCATCCGCAGGCCGCCCGCCTGAACGGGCTCTCCGGCCCAGTCGGCGCAGTCGTCCGGCATTCTGAGCGTCATGTCTTCGCCGGGCCAGAAGGGTTGCCGGGCGACGACCTCGAACCGGCGGGCGTCGCGCGGCGCCTGCTCCAGCTGCAGCACTCCGGGCGCGATCACCGCGTCGGGCGTCTCGTCATAAAGCGCGCGCGCCCGGTGCAGCGCCTGCGCGTACAGCTCGGCCAGCCGCTGGTCGCCGGCGTCCAGGCGCGGCGTGACGAGGGCGGCCGGGAAGCCGGACGCGCCGGCGCCCGGCGCCTCGGCCTCGAACACCGTGCACCCCGCCCCCGATGCCGCCAGCGCGCGCGCCGTCGCCTGACCCGCCACGCCCGCGCCGACGACGGCGACCGATCCAGGCGCCGCGGTCTGGGGACGGCCGGGCGCGACGGCTTCCAGTCGTTCCCGCTTGCGCCCATGCCCGGGCGCCTTGCGTACGTCGAAGCCGACGGCCGCCAGTCCGCGCCGCACCGCGCCGGCGACGGTGAAGGTCGCGACGCGCGCGCCGGGCGCGGACCTTGCCGCGACGAGGCGCATCACGTCGTCGCTCCACATTTCGGGGTTCGTCGCGGGCGCGAAGCCGTCCAGGAACCAGGCGTCGGCGGCGCCGTCCCACCGATCCAGCGACGACACCACGTCGCCGATGGACAGGTCCAGCGTGACCCGCCACTCGGGCGGCAGGTCGAGGCGATGAAAACCGGGCGTCTGGGCTGGCCACGCGCTCGCCAGCGCGGCGGCGACGTCGTGCAACTCGGGCCAGGCCGACAGCGCGCGCCGGGCCTGATCCCGGTCGAGGGGGAAGCGCTCGACGCTGAAGACGTTGAGAAGTCCGCCCGGGGGAGCGTGGCGGCGCCACAGATCGATCAGGGCGGCGACGTTCAATCCCGTTCCGAAGCCGAGCTCGGCCACCACGAACCTGGGGCGGCCGGTCCAGGCGTCCGGCAGGCCGCAGCCGCCGAGGAAGACGGCGCGACTTTCGGCCAGACCGTCTTCCCGTGAGAAATAGACGTCGCCGAACCGGCCGGAGATGGGCGTCCCGTCGTCGCTCCAGGTCAGTCGGGGGTCTGCGTGGTCGGTCACGGGCCGGGCGTGCCATCGGCGCGGCCCTCGGCGCAACGAAAAAGGGCCGCCCCCTGAGGAGCGGCCCTTTCCGTCAGGAGCCCGAAGGCCCCGTCAGCTCAGCTTAGTGAGCGGCTTCCGTGGCCGGAGCAGCGGCGGCCGGAGCGGCGGCGGCGTCGGCGGCCGGGGCGGCCGGAGCCATCGCGGCGGCGTCGGCGGCGGCGTTGGCTTCCGTGGCGGCGGCGCCGGCTTCGGCGGCGGCGGCGTCGGCCGTGGCGGCGGCTTCGGTGGCTTCGCCGGCGGCGGCGGCGGCGTCGTCAGCCTTGTCTTCGGCGGCCGGTTGGCAGGCGGCCAGGGCCAGGGCGGCGGCCGAAGCGGCGATCAGAGCGGTGATGCGCATTTTGTAATTCCTTAAGGAGGATCACGGGGTCATGAATCCCCGCACCCCTGCAATAACGGAATCGTGAGCCGCCCCGCAAGCGAATTCTCACGCGTTCGTGAACTGATGTCCGGACGGTTCAGCGCGGTGGCAGCGGCTCGGACGTCGTCGGCTCGACCGGCAGGGTCGGCGGCGGATTCACGGGCGCGACCGAGGCGTCGGAAGGCACGGGCTGCGGCGCAGTCGCGGGCGCTTGGGCGTTCGGAGCCGGCGAGGGCGCGACGACGGGTTCGGGCGGTGCGGCGCCCGGTTCGGCGCCGGGCGAAACGGCGGCGTTCTCTTCGGAGCGGTCGCAGGCCCCTGCCGTGAGGGACAGGGCGGCGATCGCGGCGAAGGCGGCCAGCGGTTTCATGTGGGGCACGGCGAGGTCTCCTGAGGAGGGTGCGTGCCCGGACTAACCGACCGCGTCCGTCGGGGTTCCGCGGTCAGGCGTCGGTCGGCGCCGCCGACAGCGTCTCTTCCATCTCGGCGAAGGAGGGTTGGGCGCTGGAAGGGATGTCGCCGCGACCGATCTCGACCGAAATCTGGGCGGCGTTGCCGTGCAGGTGCGCCACCAGAACCGACTGGATGATCTTGTAGAAGGCGCCGTCGCCCTCGATCACGTCCTTCAGTCGCGCCGCGAACGGGCCGATCATGCCGTAGGCCAGGAAGACGCCGAGGAAGGTGCCGACCAGGGCGCCGCCGATCATGCCGCCCAGCACTTCCGGCGGTTCCGTGATCGAGCCCATGGTCTTGATGACGCCCAGCACGGCGATGACGATGCCCAGCGCCGGCAGGGCGTCGGCCAGATTCTGGAGCGCGTGAGCGCCGGCCAGCGCCTCGTGGTGGTGCTTCTCCAGCTGCTTCTCCATGGCGTCCTCGATCTGGTGAGGATCCTCTAGGTTCATCGTCATCATCCGCAGGGTGTCGCAGATGAAGTCGATGGCGAAGTGGTCCTTCATGATCTTCGGATACTTCTGGAAGATCGCGGACTCCGCCGGCTTCTCGATGTGGCTCTCCAGGGCGATCACGCCCTTGGACTTCATCGTCTTGGTCAGCTGGAACAGGAGGCTGAGCAGATCGACGTAGTCCTGGCGCTTCCACTTGTTGCCGCCGAAGATGCGGCCGAAGCCGCCCAGCGTGGCCTTGATCGTGCCGATCGAGTTGCCGATCAGGAAGGCCGAGATGCCCGACCCCAGGATGCCCATCAGCTCGAACGGCAGCGAGTGCAGGATGACGGCCATCTTGCCGCCCGCCAGCAGGTAGCTGCCGAACACCATGCCGAACAGCATGACGATGCCGATGATTTGGAACATGGTCGCGCGGGCGCCTTCGGCCGAAAACAGGGTTCGCCCGACCCTTGCCCGTTAATGCTTAATCCGGCGTTGCCGACCCAACGCGATCAGAGCCGCGTTTCACCCGTCAGGATGGCGTCCCGGGCCTTGGCCGACAGCTTGGCGTAGCCGTTCTTGCCGCCCTTGACCCAGACGCCGCCGGCCACCGCCGCGGGATCGAAGCCCTCGGCGACCAGGTCGGCCTTGCGGTATTTGAAGGTGCCGGTGGTGTCGACGGTCTTGAGCTGGCGCACGAACACCGGCCGCGCATACGGGGGCAGTTCGCGGTCGACCCAGTCGGCGAAGGCGGCGGGATCGAACTTGCCCTCGGTGACAAGGGCGACCATGCCGGCCTTGCCCTCCTGCCCCGGCACGGGCACGCCATAGGCGACGACTTCCTTCACGCCCGGCGCGTCGGCCAGGCGCTGCTCGACTTCGGCGGTCGAGACGTTCTCGCCCTTCCAGCGGAAGGTGTCCCCGATGCGGTCGACGAAATACATGTAGCCGGCGCGGTCCTGCCGCATCAGGTCGCCGGTGCGGAACCAGCGGTCGCCCTTCTTGAACACGTCGGTCAGGATTTTCTTCTGGCTGGCGGCCTTGTCGGCGTAGCCCGAGAAGTCGTGGCGGTTGTCGTCGGCGATCAGGCCGATCGCCTCGCCCACCTCGCCGGGCCGGGCGATACGGCACAGTCCGTCTGAGCCGCGCACCGGCAGCTCCGAGTCGACGTCGAACTCGACCAGGCGAATGTTGATCTGCTTCTTAAGGAAGCCGGGCACCCGCCCGATCGCGCCCATCTTGCCGTCGAAGTTGAACAGCGAGACGTTGCCCTCGGTCGAGCCGTAGAACTCCAGCACCTTGGGGATGTCGAAGCGCGGCTGGAACTCTTCCCACACGTCAGGCCGCATGCCGTTGCCGTATGCGAGGCGCAGCTTGTGGTCCCGCTCGCCCGGCTGCTCCGGCGTGTTGACCAGGTAGCGGCACAGCTCGCCGATGTAGACGAACAGGGTCGCGCCGGACGACTTCACGTCGGCCCAGAAGGTGGAGCTGGAGAACCGCCTGCGCAGCACCAGCCGCCCGCCATTCAGCAGCGCCGGCCCGATGCCGACCAGCCCGCCGGTCGAGTGATACAGCGGCAGGACGTTGAACGTGACGTCCTTCTCCGTGGCCTCGGTGCAGCCGGCGAAGGCGCGCATGTAGGTGCGGGCCCGCGCATGGGTGATGCGCGCGGCCTTGGGCAGGCCCGTGGTGCCGGACGTGTAAATCAGAAGGGCGGTGGAGCGGTTGGTCAGGCCCTGACGCAGGTTGCGCGGCGGGCGCACCGAGCTGGCGCCGCGCACGGGCTTGTCCAGGTCGCGGCGGTCGCTGGTTTCGTCCGCGTCCTTCAGCCCCATGACCCACAGCATCAGATGCCGGTCGATGAAGGGGCGCGCCTCCTCCACCTGCGCCCAGCAGCCGTCGTCGGTCACGATCTGGCTGGTGTTGGCGATGGCGATGCAGTGAGCCAGCGCCTGACCGGTCAGGTTGGTGTTGATCAGGGCGGTCGTCACGCCGACCTTCGAAAACCCGATCCAGGCCGCCAGATATTCGATCCGGTTGCACATCATCAGGGCGACGACGTCGCCCCGCTTCAGGTTTCGCCCGCGCGCCCAGTGGCCGTAGCGGTTCGCCAGCTGGTCGAACTCTCGGTAGGTCAGGCTGCGCCGTTCGTCCTCGACCGCGACGCGATCGCCGAACTTGTCGACGGCTTCTTCCAGATCGTCACAGACCAGATCCAGGCTGTCGAGCGTGACGGGCTTGATGCGTTTCAGCAGGCGGCCGAGGCCCTTGGCGAACCGAACGTCGCGTCGGATGTCCGCGATCAGACCCATCGGTCGCTGTTCTCCTGCAAGACGGCGCGTGCCTTCGGTGATGGCGGGCCACGCGCGCGCGGTCAACCGGCGGGGGAAATCAAGGATCGTGATGTCACGCCGCTGTGGCGCGTTCGGCACGCTGGCTCTGAATATTGACCTAGAGTAAACGACGTCTAGGGCGCACCGTTGTGGTCCATATTCGGCCTGCTTTCCGATGTGAGCAGGCGAAATCAAGGATTGACGTGCCTCCGGGCCGCCTTGACTATGGCAACGCCAAGGTAACTTGGCGGCTCGACTGGTTTGTGCGGAACGACGGTCCAATATCGGGGTTTGCTCAACCACCGCAAGGAGGACTGAAGATGAGCGTGACCTATACCGACACTTATGCCGACACCGATCGTTCGGTGGACGCCGAAGCCTACGTCCCCGTCTATGCCCGCAAGCGCCGCACCGGCGGCGGCGCGGGTCGCGGCGGCGTCAAGGCCTGGATGATCCTGGCGCCGCTGGGCGTGGTCACCGTCGGCGGCGTGGCCGCGGCCATGATGATGACCCCGTCGGACGAGCAGGCGGCGCCGGTCGCCGCTGCGCCCGCCGTCGAAGCCCCCCCCCTGCCGACGCTGCTCGCCGTCCAGGCCGAGGCCCCCGTTGCGGCCGAAACGTCCGCCGCCACGCCCGCTCCGGTGACCGTGGCCGCCGAGGCGCCCCCCGCCGCACCCGTCCAGCGTCGCGCCGCCCCGGTCGAGCGCCGCGCCGCCCCGACCGCGTCGGCGCCCGCCGCCCAGGATGCCGGCGACGAGGCCACGGCAGACCTGAACCGCGCGCAGGCGGCGCGGACGACCGCGCCGGCGGCTCCGACGACCCCGGCGGCTTCGGCCACGCCCGCGACGCCCTCCACCACGACGCCGCGCACGCCGGACATCGCCGTCCAGCCGCTGAGCCTGTAAGGGTTCTGGAGTGAAGCAGGCCCCCCGGTTCGCGCCGGGGGGCCTTTTCACGTCAGGTCGCGGGCGACACGCGCCAGATCACATCGCCCACGTCGTCGGCGACCAGCAGGGCGCCGGCCTGGTCGAAGGCCACGCCGACGGGCCGTCCCATGGCTTGCCCCTCGGCGTTCAGGAAGCCCGTCAGCACGGGAATGGGCATGCCGTTCGGCATGGCGCCCGCGAACGGCACGAAGATCACCTGATAGCCGTTGCGGGGATCACGGTTCCACGAGCCGTGCTGACCGACGAAGGCGCCCGACCGGAACCGCTCGGGCAGCAGCGTGCCCTGCGAGAAGGCCAGGCCGAGCGAGGCCGTGTGCGCGCCCAGCGCATAGTCGGGCTTGATGGCGCGGGCCACCATGTCGGGATTGCGCGGCTCGACCCGCGCGTCGACCGTCTGGCCATAGTAGCTCCACGGCCATCCGTAGAAGCCACCTGGCCGCACCGAGGTCATGTAGTCGGGCACCAGATCCGGCCCCAGCTCGTCGCGCTCGTTGACCGACACCCAGAGCGCGCCCGACGTGGGGTTCCAGTCCATGCCCACCGGGTTTCGCAGGCCCGAGGCGTAAAGGCGGCGCGCGCCCGTCGCGGGATCGATCTCCAGAATGGCGGCGCGGTCGATCTCTTCGTCCAGCCCGTTTTCGCCGACGTTGGAGTTGGAGCCGACGCCCACGTACAGCCGCGAACCGTCGGGCGAGGCGACCAGGCTCTTGGTCCAGTGGTGGTTCCGTCCGGCGGGCAGGTCCGCGACCTTGCGCGCGGGCGCCGAGATGGCCGTCTGGCCCGTCTGATACGGGAAGGCGACCACGGCGTCGGCGTTGGCGACGTAGAGCGTTGATCCCACCAGTGCCATGCCGAACGGCGAGTTCAGGCCGGTCAGGAATGGCGTCTTCATCTCGGCCGTGCCGTCGCCGTCGGCGTCGCGCAGCAGGGTGATGCGGTTGGCGCTGGGCACGCCGGCGCCCGCCTTCTTCATGAACAGGCCCATGAACCAGCCGCGCACCCCGCCCTTTTTGTCCTCGGGCTTGGGCGGCGCGTTCGACTCGGCCACCAGAACGTCGCCGTTCGGCAGCCGATAGAGCCATCGCGGGTGGTCGAGCCCGGATGCGAACGCCTGGACGCGCAGCCCGTCCGCGGGCGTGGGCGTCCGCCCCTGCGGCCAGCCCACGGCGTCGGCCACCTTGACCTGCGGGATCAGGCGGCCGGCGGGCGCGGGCAGGGTGGGGTTGGGGCCGAAGCCCGCTTCCGGCGGCAAGGCCTGCGGCCCTCCGCAGGCGGCGAGCGTCAGACAGGCGGCGGCGACGGCGAGCGGACGCATCGGCGACCTCATTGCGCGGTTTCGGGATATTCCAGGTTCGTGACGTCGTATCCAAGCTCACCCAGGCGGCGTGTCAACGCATCGCGTTCGGCGCGCGTCGGCACGTCGCGCGAATAGATGAAGGCGCGATCCAGCGTCGGACTGGCGGCGATGAACCACGAATAGTCCTCAGCGCGATCCAGGACCCAATAGTCCCAGGTCACAAAGCCCCAGAAATACTTCACGCGCAGCTTGGCGTTCGTGCCGGGGTCGAGGATCTCTCCCGTTCCCCCAACGGCCTTCTCCTTGCCCGTGGGCGTGCCCTGCTGACAGGTGTCGCGGACCTCGACGCGCGTGGGCGAGGTCAGCCGATAGTTGGAGGCGCCGGCGACGCAGCCGTCGGTGATCGACATGGGCGTGCGCGCGATCTCCAGCCAGCGACCGGACCACAGGCGCTGGGCGTCCACGCTCTTGGTCGGCTGCGGCGCACGCCACTCGGAGGGCGACGGCGCTGACACGCAGGCGGCGAGGCCGAAACAGGTCGCGGCGGCGACGACGAGGGCGGTCTTCTTCATTGGGGCGGCTCCGATCGACGGGTCAGCGCACAGTTACGGTCAAGGTTCCGGTTCGGAGGCGCGTCAAAGCACCTCACGCGGGGGGCGAATGCGGCGCCAGCGCGCCTCGACGAACGAGAAGACGCCGAAGGCGATCAGGCCCGCCGCCATGGCCGTCAGCGCCCAAGGGCCGGCGGACTGCCCCTCCACGATCTCCAGCGCCGCGCCCAGGCTGGTGACGTCGGCGGGGCGCGCGTGGAGGCCGGCCAGCACGACGATGACGCCCAGCGGCAGATAGGCCAGACCGCGCGAGACGTAGCCCCAGCGCGCCAGCGGGGCGACCTTGCGGCACAGGCTTTCGGAACAGGCCAGGTGCTCGGTGAAATCCTCCCGCCACGCCCGCGTGACGTTGGCCAGGCCGATGCCGACGATGGCCAGACCGCCAGCGGCCAGAAGCCAGTTCCCCCACGGCAGGGCCATGACGGTTTCCGCAGTCTCGCGGCTTGCGACCACGCCCTCGACA
The DNA here is from genome assembly GCA_943371835.1 of Afipia felis. Lineage (GTDB taxonomy): Bacteria > Pseudomonadota > Alphaproteobacteria > Caulobacterales > Caulobacteraceae > Brevundimonas. The sequence goes on from CALRWJ020000028.1 coordinate 17,489, forward strand.
GGCGCGTCGTCCGGCTTTTCGAACAGCAGGCCGAAGGCGCCGAACGCCATGGCGGAATAGCCCAGGGCGCTGAACAGATGCCCCATGCGGGTCATCAGGCCCTCGCGGTCCTTGCCCTCGTGATCGGCGTCGAAGATCGCCTGCATCAGGCGCCACATGACGAAGGCCGCCAGGCCCAGGATCACCAGGGCCAGCCAGACCCGGCCGAAGGGGCGCGTCACCAGCCACGCCAGGGCGCCGCCCGTCCCGACCGCGTCGCCGACGCCGAACACCCCCAGCACGGTCAGCAGACCCACCGACAGATAGACGAAGCCCCGGGCGCCGAAGCCCACGCGCGCGGCCCACTCGATCCAGTGCTTCAGCTCGGGCGTGCGCGCCAGAAACGGAAAGCGCTTGCGCGACCAGACGCCCAGGCGGGCGAGGCGCGAGCGGACGGGCAGGGGGATCATGGTCATGGCCGGGCCGGAACGCCCATGACGCCGAACCGCTCCGCTTGCCCTTGCGGAAGAGGCCCGGCGGCCTATCTGCTCCTGACCGCGGGGGAGGGGCCTTGTGACCGGCGTCATCGAAATTCAGGGTCTGACCAAGACCTACAAATCCGGGCAGAAGGCGCTGGACGCCGTCGATCTGTCGATCGGCAAGGGCGAGATCTTCGCTCTCCTCGGGCCGAACGGCGCGGGCAAGACGACGATGATCTCCATCGTCTGCGGCATCGTCACGCCGACGTCCGGCACGGTTCTGGCCGACGGTCACGACATCCTGAAGGACTATCGGAAGACCCGCTCGGTGATCGGCCTGGTGCCCCAGGAGCTGACGACCGACGCGTTCGAGACCGTCTGGGCCACGGTCAACCTGAGCCGCGGGCTGTTCGGCAAGGCGCCGAACAAGGCGTACGTCGAGCAGCTGCTGAAGGATCTCAGCCTGTGGGACAAGAAGGACGCCAAGATCATGACCCTGTCCGGCGGCATGAAGCGCCGGGTGATGATCGCCAAGGCCCTGTCGCATGAGCCCGACATCCTGTTCCTCGACGAGCCGACGGCGGGCGTGGACGTGGAGCTGCGCAAGGACATGTGGGCGATGGTTCGCCGCCTGCGCGAGCGCGGCGTGACCATCATCCTGACCACCCACTACATCGAGGAGGCCGAGGAGATGGCCGACCGCGTGGGCGTGATCCTGAAAGGGCGGCTGGTGGTGGTCGAGGAGAAGACCGCCCTGATGAAGAAGCTGGGGCGCAAGACCCTGACGCTGCAGCTGCAGGAGCCGTTGGCGACGCTGCCGGCCGAGCTGGCCGAGTGGTCTCTGGCGCTGAACGCCGACGGGTCGGAACTGGAGTACGTCTTCGACTCCAACGCCGAAAAGACCGGCGTGCCGTCGCTGATGCGACGCCTTTCGGACCTGGGCATCGGCTTCAAGGACCTGTCGACCAGACAGTCCAGCCTTGAGGACATCTTCGTCGGCCTGGTCCACCAGTCGAGGGAGGACGCGTGATGGGGTTCAACGGTCACGGCGTCTGGGCCATCTATCGTTTCGAAATGGCGCGCAGCCTGCGTACCGTCTGGCAGTCGCTGATCACCCCGGTGGTGACGACGGCGCTGTATTTCGTCGTCTTCGGATCGGCGATCGGCAGCCGCATGGGGGGCGTGTCCGACGTGCCCTACGGCGCCTTCATCGTGCCCGGGCTGATCATGTTGAGCCTGTTCACCAACTCGATCTTCAACGGCAGCTTCGGCATCTATTTCCCGAAGTTCACCGGCACGATCTACGAGCTGCTGTCGGCGCCGATGTCGTCGTTCGAAACCGTGCTGGCCTACGTCGGGGCGGCGGCGACGAAGTCGGTGGTGCTGGGGCTGGTGATCCTGGCGACGGCGTCGCTTTTCGTGCCGCTGACGATCCTGCATCCGCTGTGGATGATCGCCTTCCTGGTGCTGATCTCGGCGACCTTCAGCCTGTTCGGCTTCATCATCGGCGTTTGGGCGCAGAGCTTCGAACAGCTGAACTTCATCCCCATGCTGATCGTGACGCCGCTGACCTTCCTGGGGGGCGCCTTCTACTCGATCGACATGCTGCCCCCCGCCTGGCAGGCGGTCAGCCTGTTCAATCCGGTGGTCTATCTGATCAGCGGATTCCGCTGGGCCTTCTTCGGAGCCGGCGACGTGCCGGTGGTGATCAGCCTGGGCGCCACGCTGGGCTTCTTCCTGCTGCTGCTGGCCTTCGTCGGCTGGATCTTCCGGACGGGGTGGCGGCTCAAAGCCTGATCGCGGCCGCCAAGAAATCGTCGGGATCGGCGGGCAGCGTCGCGCGCTTCAGTACGCGTGACCGCTCAGAGTGCTTCGCCCATGGCCGACGACCGCCCTTCCCGCACGCCGATCGATTGGCGCCGATCCCAGGCCCCCGTCTTCCACGCGGGTCCTTTGCCGAAGGCGATCCCGACGCCCCGTCCGCAGGCGGCGCCGTCGACGCCCGTCGCGCCGAGCCCGCGCGTGGATTTGCTGCGCGACTCTCTCGTGCCCCTGACGCCGGCCGCCAAGGCGCCCCTGGCGCCCAAGCCGTCGCAACCCGCAGTTCCGCCAGCCCCGACCCCCGCGCCCGACATGACCGTCCGGCCCTTGCCCGCGGCTGCGCCGGGTCTGGAGCCTGCCCCGACAACCGCGCGCTCGCCCGAGCCGTCCGCACCCGTCGTCACCCCGTCGTTCGCCCAGCCGGTGCGCCGCTCGCGCGCCCCGCTGATGGCCGGCGGCGCGCTGGCCGCCGTTCTGGTGGCGGGCGTGGCCGTCTGGCTGCTGCTTCCGAAGGCAGAGACGCCTCCGTCGGACATCGGCGTCCTGCCGGCCGCTTCTGCCCCGCCGGCTTCGACGCCGCCTGTCGCGACTCCGGTCGTCCCCGAGGCGGTTGCGGCCTCGGCCCCCGCCGCCGACGCCGTGGCGACGCCCGTTCAGGACTTGCAGGAGCGCCCGTCAACAGCGCGCACCCCGGGGGCTTCCGAGCCGTGGCGCGAGATCGCGCCGACGTCCACCGTCCAATCGGAAGCTCCGCCCGCAGCAGTCCCGGAACCCGCCCAAACGCCGCCGCCCGCGATCGTGACCGCGCCGCTGATCCAGCCGGCCACGCCCGCCGGTCCTCCGCCGCCGTCCGAACCCACGCCGCGCACCCAGGGCGACGCCATCGTCACCGGACCGCGCTGATCGGCGTCAGCCCTTCAGCGTGACGTAGCCGCGCTCGACCATGCGGCGCAGGCCCTCGTAGGCCTCGGCCAGTTCCTCGTAGGCGGTGCGGGCCGAGGTCAGACGCGCGATCTGGTCCACCGTCGACGGCGACCCCGATTCCGACTGTCGCAGCGCCTCGCCCACCCAGCGGGCCCGGGCCGTGGCGGTCAGCACCGCCAGCCGCTGGAACATCCCCGGCTCGACGCCCTGCAGCGCCTGGCCGATCACCTCGCGGTTGGCCACGAAGGCGGAATAGTCGATCTGCTCCAGCTGGCCGCGCAGGCGTCGCTGCTCATGCGGATCGGCGTCCTGAGGCTCGAAATGATCGCGCGAGCGGCGATAGCTCTGGGTCTGGATCGTCGACATGGCGGCCTTTCCGGATTCCGGCTGACGACGAAGGTGCGCGCGCTCGCTTAACGAGGGGTTGCGGACGCCGCCCGCTGGCGTATCGCTGACGGCGAACAGGAGAGTTTCCCCATGCCCGGCAAGGTGCGCGTGTCCGCCTATGCGGTGTCCGTCGACGGGTTCGGCGCTGGGCCGCACCAGAGCCTGGAGGCGCCGATGGGCGTGGGCGGCCACGGACTGCACCAGTGGTTCTTTCCGACCGACACGTTCCAGAAGATGTACGGCAAGGGCCACGGCGAAACGGGCGTCGACGACGACTTCGCCCGCCCCGCCATGGAGGGTTTGGGCGCCTGGGTCCTGGGGCGCAACATGTTCGCGCACTCGCGCGGCCCGTGGCCGGAGAACGACCCTTGGCAAGGGTGGTGGGGCGACGAGCCGCCGTATCGCTGCCCCGTCTTCGTCCTGACGCACCACCCGCGCCCGCCGCTGGAGATGAAGGGCGGCACCGTTTTCCACTTCGTCACCGAAGGCGCCGAGGTCGCGCTGGCGCGGGCGCGCGAGGCGGCGGGCGATCTGGACGTCCGCGTGGGCGGCGGCGCCGAGACGATCCGGCAATATCTGCGCGTGGGCGCGATCGACGAGATGCACGTGGCGGTGTCGCCCGTTCTGCTGGGTCGGGGCGAGCCGCTGTGGCAGGGGCTGGACCTGGATGCGCTGGGCTATCGCATCGCCTCCAGCACCCCCGGCGAGCGCGCCACCCACCTCCGCATCACGCGCAAGGACGACCGATGAGCTTCACCCTGTGGCACCACCCCTATTCGGCCTATGGGCAGAAGTCGTCCGTCGCCGCCTATGAGCTGGGCGTGCCGTTCGAACTGAAGGTCATCGACTTCGCCGACGCCGAACTGATGGCCGAGTTCGCGCGCATCTCGCCCTTCGCCAAGATGCCGGTGCTGGTCGACGGCGACGGGCGCGTGTTCAACGAGTCCAGCATCGTCATCGAATGGATGGACCGGCACGCGGGCGGGGCGCGCCTGATCCCCGCGGATCCCGACGCGGCGCTGGAGGCGCGGCTGATCGACCGCGTCATCGACACCTACGTCGGCGGGCCGATGAACCGGATCATCTTCAACCGCCTGGGCCGCGCGGGCACGCCGAACCCGACGGCGATGGAGCAGGACGAGGCCGAGCTGACCCGCGCTCTGGACTGGCTGGAGGACCGGCTGGCGGACGGACGTGAGTGGGGGGCGGGCGCGACCTTCACGCTTGCGGACTGCGGCGCGGCGCCGATCCTGACCTATGCGCGGCGCATCGTCCCGCTGGGCGAGCGGTGGCGGCTGAAGGCCTGGCATCGCCGGCTGATGGACCGTCCGTCGTTCCAGCGCGCCCTGGCCGACGCGGCGCCCTATGGCGACCTCATGCCCGCGCCGCCGGCCGAAGATTGATCGTCACGGCCGAGCTTGATCCTGCCCGCCTCGACCTTTAGACGGGCCGGCGTTGGGGAGTAGCCTCCGGCGCCCATTCAAAGGCCGGGTTCGCGTCAACATGCTCGTGGCGCCGTCGATCGGACGGACCCGTGGCGCGATCGGCGGAGCGATCCGCCTGGCGAGACCAGCGGGCTTCGGCGTCCTTCCGGCGGACGGCGAAGACGCTGCGTCGTGCGTCCGGCGGAATTCGCGTTTGTCTCCTCTGTCCATCGTCGTGCTGTCGCTCAGCATGTCCACCGACGCGTTCGCCGCCGCCGTCGGGCGCGGCGCGGCGCACCGCCCGCCCGTGCTGACCGCCCTGCGCAACGGCCTGGTGTTCGGCGTCATCGAGGCGGTGACCCCCATTCTGGGCTGGGGTCTGGGACTGGTCGCCGCCGGGCTGGTGGAGCGGGTCGACCACTGGATCGCCTTCGGCCTGCTGGTCGTGGTCGGGTCGAAGATGCTGTGGGAGGCGTTCCAGCCGGTCGAGGCGCGCGAGGAGCCGTCGTCGCGGCGCGCCATGCTGACGCTGATCGCCACGGCGGTCGGCACCTCCATCGACGCGGCGGCGGTGGGCGTGGGCCTGGCCTTCATCGGCGCGAACATCTGGGTCATCGCGCTGAGCATCGGCACGACGACCTTCGTGCTGACGACGATCGGCATGCTGATCGGCAGCGCGGTCGGCGCCCGCTTCGGCAAGGTGGCCGAGGGGCTCGGCGGGATCGCCCTGATGCTGATCGGCCTGCTGATCCTGCTGGAGCACACCGGCGTCCTCGGCGGCTGAGGCGGTCAGCCGTCCAGCAGCGAAGCCGTCCACGCCGGCACGGCGCGCGTCGCCGGGCCGTGGATCGCCTGGTCGAACAGCGCCGTCCCAGCCGTCGGCTCCAGATTGATCTCCAGCGTCCGCGCGCCGGCCGCCCGCGCCGCCTGCACGAAGCCCGCGGCAGGCCACACCTGTCCCGACGTGCCGACGGCGACGAACAGATCGCAGGTCGCCAGCGCGGCCTCGATGCGCCCCATCTCCAGCGGGATCTCGCCGAACCACACGACATGCGGCCGCAGCCGACCCTTCGGATGATGCGGCGACGGCGCGTCGGGACCCAGGTCGCCGTCGCAGTCCTGAACCCGCCCGGTGACCGTGCAGCGCGCCTTGGTCAGCTCGCCGTGCATGTGGATCAGCTGGAAGCCGTCGCGCGGCGGGGTTCGGGCGTGTGCGCGGTCGTGCAGGTCGTCCACGTTCTGCGTCACCAGCGTTATGCGGCCGGGCCAGCGCGCCGCCAGCTCGGCCAGCGCCCGGTGCGCCGCATTGGGATGGACGGTCGGCAGGGTCGCGCGGCGCAGGTCGTAGAAGCGCTGCACCGTCGCCGGATCACGCGCGAAGGCCTCGGGCGTCGCCACGTCCTCGACTCTGTGCCCCTCCCACAGCCCGCCCGCGTCGCGGAACGTGGGCACGCCGCTCTCGGCCGAGACGCCGGCGCCGGTCAGGATCACGATGTTCCGCGGCTGCATCCGGGGACGTTAGTCGATCCCCAGCAGGTCGCGCCAGCGCCAGCTGCCGGTCCCCAGCGCCACTTTCGGGCCGCCCGCGGATCCGTCGAGCGAGACGACGGCCAGGCCGCGCACGCGCTCCTCCTTGCAGGCCCGGGGGGCGAAGCCGACCTCGACCGCGACGGCCTGCCGGATGCCGGCCAGACCCTTGCCCGCCTGGCCGGGGCTCTGCAGCCAGTCGCCGTCCCAGACCAGCACCGCCTGCCCCGCCGCGCCGCGCGCCGTCAGGGTGTCGGCCACGGCGCGGCGCAGGCCCGCGTCCTGACGCAGCGCGCGCTCCAGCCGGCCGACCATGTCGCAGGCGCCGCCCGCGCCGTCTCCGCCCGAGCCCCCGCCGCCGGTTCCTGTGCCGGCGCCGCCGCCCCCCGCACGTAGGGCTCCGTCCAGCCGCGCCCCGCCGATCAGCGGCAGATCGGGCACGGCGGGCGCGACCTCC
>CALRWJ020000029.1:0-18340 GCA_943371835.1 Afipia felis
GGCCTGGCCGCCAGCCCGGCCTTCGCCGACGAGATCGCCATGGCCCAGACGCGGCTGACGGCCCGCGCGCCCGCCTATCGTCTGCCCCAGCGGACGGCGCTGACCTTCTATGCGCCGACCGGCCGGCCCGCGCCGCCGGTCGCCGGCCCCGCCGCCGTCGCGGTCGAGTGGATCCTGACCCAGCCCCGCGTCGCGCTGGAGGACGTCGTCGCCCAGTTCGACTTCGTGCCGGAGGCCGACCTGCGCGCCGCCGTCGACCGCCTGTTCGCCGCCGGCGTCCTGCGTCGCGACTGAGGTGGCGTTCACCACCCGCTTCGCCCCTTCGCCGACGGGACGCCTGCATCGCGGCCACGCCCTGTCGGCTCTGACGGCGTGGAGCGCCGCGCGCGCGGCGGGCGGACGGTTCCTGCTGCGCATCGAGGACATAGACCCGACCCGTTGCAGGCCGGAGTTCGAGGCGGGCGTTCTGGAGGATCTCAGCTGGCTGGGCCTGGACTGGGACGGCCCCGTGCGGCGGCAGTCGGATCACCTGCCGGAGTACGCCGCCGTGGTCGACGTGCTGCACCGTCGCGGCCTGACGTACCGCTGCTTCCGTACACGGAAGGAAATCCTCGACGCCATCGGCGACGCCCCGCACGGACCGGTGGAGGCGGCGCGTCCCGGCCCCCACGAGCCGCAGGAAGAGGCCGCCCTGCTGGCCGAGGGCCGTCCCTTCGCCTGGCGGCTGTCGCTGGACCGGGCCCGCGTCGCGCTGGGTGAGCGGGCCTGGTCCCGGCTGGCCTGGGTGGAGGAGGGGGCCGGCCCGAACGGCGAGCGCGGCCTGATCCCCGCCCGTCCCGAAACCGCCGGCGACGTCGTGCTGGCGCGCAAGGACGCCGGCACGGCCTACCACCTGGCGGTCACCCACGACGACGCGCTTCAGGGCGTCACCCAAGTGATCCGCGGCCACGACCTGTTCGAGGCGACGCATGTCCAGGTGCTGATCCAGGCCCTCATGGGCTGGCCCACGCCCACCTACCGCCACCACCCCCTGCTGCTCGACGCCACCGGCCGCCGCCTCGCCAAGCGCGACAAGGCCGAGACGCTCCAGTCTCTCCGAGAGCGCGGCGTCGATCCCGCCCAGCTGCGGGCGGAGCTGGGGTTTCCCTGAATCCGCGCATCCTCGCTTTCGCGGGAATGAGCGGAAGAACAGGCGCTAGGCGCACTCCCTCACGCACGCCCGCGCCAGCACCTCGGCGGAATCCACCAGCGGCACGCCGACGTCCGCCTGACCCATCAGCAGCGGAATTTCCGTGCACCCCGCGATCAGCGCCTCGGCCCCGTCGTCGATCAGCGCCTGCGCCAGCGCCCGCATCTCCGTGCGCCGATCCTCGCCCACGTCCCCCGCCTTGACCTTGAACACCAGATCCAGGAACGCGCGCCGCCCCCCGACCGCGGGCACGACCGGCGTCAGCCCGCGCCGCTCCAGCTCGGCCACGTACAGATCCTGCCCGCCCGGAGTGGCCAGCACGCCGACGCGCGTCGCCCCGCGCCCCGCCGCCTCCGCCGCCGTCAGTTCGATCATGTCCAGAAAGGGCACGCCCGCGGCCCGTATCGCGTCGGCGTGCGCGTGCGCCGTGTTGCACGGCATGGCCAGCACCTGCGCCCCCATGTCCCGCAGCCGCCGCGCCATGGCCCCCAGCTCCTCCTTCGCGCCCGGAGGATCCCGATGCCGGTTCGGCACCTGCGGGTTCATGTCCATCAGCACACGGACATGATCCTCGTCCTCCCGCGCGGGCGTCAGCTCCAGGATGCGCTGCAGGAAGGCCACGGTCGCCGCCGGCCCCATGCCGCCCAGGATGCCCAGGGGTTTCATCGTGACGATCTCTCCGCGCGGGTCCGACCCGTCCGTCGGTCAACCGGGGCTCAGCCGCGCCGTCAAGGGAAAGCGCGCCGTCCACCGCAGACCGTCGTCGGCCCAGTCGCGTCGCGCGGTCCCCTCGGTGGCCCCGGCGAAGATGCGCGTCAACAGCGCCGTGCCGAACCCGGGGCTTCCTTCCCCGCCGCAGGCCCGCCCGCCGTGCTCGGCCCAGGTCAGCTCCAGCACGCCCGGCTCGACCTCGTCCCAGGCGATCGTGACCCGTCCGGTCGGCTGGGCCAGCGCTCCATATTTCAGCGCATTGGTGCCCAGTTCATGCATGGCCAGGGCGACGTACGGCGCGCTCCGCGCCGGGAGCGTCACGTCCGGCCCCGACATCTCCACGCGGTCCAGATGCGCCAGGTTCTGCTCCAGCAGGCCGCGCAGATCGGCCCGGTCGCAGCCGGACGCCAGCAGCGCGTTCTGAGCGTCGGCCAGCGTGACCAGTCGGCGCGACACCATGTCCGCGAACGCCGGCGACACGCCCGCCGACCGCGCCGACTGATGCACCACCGACTGGACGACGGCATAGACGTTCTTGACGCGGTGGCTCAGCTCCCGCGCCAGGACCTCCAGCTTCTCGGCGTTGAGCTTGCGCGTCGTCACGTCCAGCGCGCTGGCCAGGACGGCCGGCTTCCCCTCGACCGTCGTCGTCCGACAGGCCTGGATCTCCCACCACTGCCGCTGGTCGTCGACGGTGAAGACGACCTCGTCGGTCGCCGAGTCCCCGGTGGCCAGCACGGCGCGCAGCACGTCTTCGATCGGCCGCCCGATCTCCTCGCCCACCAGATCGCTGGGGCGCCGGCCCATGACGTCCTCGGGCAGGTTGTGCGCCCAGGTGTATCTCAGCCCTTCGTCGTGCTCCGACATGGCGATGCCGGAAATCCGCGTCGCCAGTTCCAGCCGCCGGGCCACCACGCGCGCCTGCTCCAGACTTTCGCGAAGCTCGGTCAGGTCCTCGTTGACGCCGATCATGCCGGCGAAGCGGCCCTCGGCGTCGCGATACGGTCGCGCCCGCGTCCTCAGGATGCGCACCGCGCCGTCGGCCCGACGATAGCGCGCCTCGCAGGTGAAGGGCGCTTGGTCGCGCATGCCGATCTGAAAGGGTTCGAAGACCTTGGCCTGGTCCTCTTCCAGCAGGGTGGTGGACCAGTCGAAGTCGCCGTCGGGCGCCGCGGTCAGTCCCCAGAACTCCCTCTGCGCCCGGTTCAGATACACGCATCGGCCGTGCGCGTCGCCGCGCCACAGCATGGCCGGCGTGTCTTCCAGCAGCGCCGCCGCGTCATCCGTAATAAGCGTCACTGACCCCTCCGAGCGGGGTCAACGTCTCGATGTGCGAGGCAGTTCCGGTCACGAACGAGCGCAGGGATTCACCCCAGCGCCCCCTCCAACACGCTCTGATACCCGAACAGCCCCTGCGCTCCGCCCGTGTGCAGAAAGACCACCGTCTCGCCTTTGAACTCCGCCGCCCGCGCGATCAGGCCCTTCATCGCCTTGGCGGAATAGACGGGGTCCAGAACGATGCCGTCGGTGCGCGCCGCCAGCACCAAGGCGTCGATCACGCCCTGGTCGACCAGTCCGTAGCCCTCGCCGACATAGTCGCAGTCGGCGACCACCATGTCGTCCTTCACCGCGTCGGGCCGGCCCAGCAGGGCGGCGGTCTCGCGCGCCAGCTTCAGGACCATGGCCTCCTGCCGGGCCTTGGGCGCGCGCACGCCGAAGCCCAGCACCGGGACGTCCGATCCCATCACCGCCAGCCCGGCCACCAGTCCGCCGTGCGTGCCCGCGCTGCCCGTCGCCGTCACGATCCGGTCGATGGCCAGGTCCAGATCGTCCGCCTGGGTCACGATCTCCCGCGCACAGTCGACGTAGCCCAGCGCCCCGATCGGGTTGGATCCGCCGCCGGGAATGACGTAGGGTCGCCGCCCCTCGCCGCGCAGCCGCTCAGCCTCCGCTTCCAGTTCGGCGTTCATGTCCGTGCCCGCCGGCACGGTGCGGATCGAGGCGCCGAACAGCTTGTCCAGCAGCACGTTGCCGTTGCCGACGTAATCGGGCGCCGTCGATCCCGTCCGCGCCTCAAGGATGATCGCGCAGCCCAGACCGTGCGCCGCCGCCGCCGCCGCGGTCTGGCGCACGTGGTTCGACTGCACCGCCCCCTGCGTCACCAGCACGTCGGCGCCCTGTTCGAAGGCGTCGCCCAGGAGGAATTCCAGCTTGCGCGTCTTGTTGCCGCCGCCCGCCAGACCCGTCGCGTCGTCGCGCTTGATCCACAGATCGAGGCCCAGCGCTTCGCCCAGCCGGGGCAGGGGCTCCAGCGGCGTCGGCAGGTGGGCCAGGCGGACGCGGGGAAAGCGGGCGAGGTGCATGGGAAGAAGCTCCGGGGTTCAGGCGACGCGCCTGACTAGCATCCTTCGCGTCCCCGGCGCGACGGATCGCGCCCCCCGCCGCGCCTCCCTCAGCCGGCCGGCGCCGCCACGGCCTCTTGCAGCGCCATGGTGATCCACGACGGCGACGGCGCGCGCTCGGCCATCAGCGCGTCCAGCGACCGCGCCAGTTCGGGCGACACGCGCGCGCTGGCCATGGTCCAGTCGGCGAACATCCGCGACTCCACCGGCTCGCGGTCGATCAGGCGGATGTCCTTGTGCCGGGGATCCGATTCCAGCCGCCGCAGCAGCCCGTCCAGCACCTCGGGCTGCCCCTCGATCACCTGGATGTAGCGGTCGCGATGCGCCGCAAGGGCGCCGGTCAGGCCCGACCGCTCGTTGTTGCGCTGCGATTCCGACAGGATGACCGCCAGGTTGGTCAGCGAGCCGGTCGTGCCCGTCGCCGTGCTTTCGTAGATCAGCCGCTCAAGGCTCATGGTCGTCTCCGGAGTTCGATCGGAAATGCCGGTTTTCGTTTCGTCTCGCAAGTAACCGGCTGAACTTTCGAGGAAAGATCGGAAGCGTACAGACTGCGCCGCTCGCTTGCGGGAGCCGCTGGCCTGCAGAAGCGTTGCCGCACCATGAGCGTCGCCGCCCTCGACCGCGCCCCGTCCGACATGGCCTTCGCCCGCGACCTGGCGCGCGGCGCGGCGGGCGCCCTGCTGTTCGCCGTGCCGCTGCTGATGACGATGGAGATGTGGGGGCTGGGCCACGCCATGGGGCGGGGGCGGTTGGCGCTGTTCCTGGCGTCGGGTCTGCCGCTGCTGTTCGGCCTGTCATGGGCCGTCGGCCTGCGCAGCGGGGGCGGGGCGCTGCATCACCTGCTGGAAAGCCTCACGGCGCTGGCGCTGGGCTTCGTCGTCTCGGCCGTCGTCCTGCTGGGCGTGGGCGCGCTGCGGCTGGACCTGCCGCCCGACGCCTGGGCCGGCCAGATCGCGCTGCAGGCGGTGCCCGCCGCCGTCGGCGCCCTGCTGGCGCGGCGTCAGCTGGGCGGCGGCGGCGCCGATCGCGACGAACCGCGATCCTATCCCGCCGAGCTGTTCCTGATGGTCGTCGGCGCGCTGTTCCTGGCGCTGAACCTGGCCCCGACGGAGGAGATGATCCTGATCGCCTGGCGCATCGGCGCGTGGCAGGCGGCGGCGGTGCTGGTCGTGACGCTCCTGCTGATGCACGCCTTCGTCTATGCCGTCGGCTTCGCCGGCCAGCACGAGGCGGGACGGTCGTGGGGCGCCTTCTTTCACTTCACCGTGGCGGGCTGGGGTCTGGTGGCGCTGACGTGTCTCTACGTCCTGTGGCTGATGGGGCGGCTGGACGGGCTGGGGCCGCAGGGGATCGCCGCCGTCGTCGTCGTCATCGGCTTTCCCGCCGGTCTGGGGGCCGCCGCCGCGCGGTTGATCGTCTGATGCCCGCAAAGAAGACGCCGCAGCCGCAGAAGCCCCCGGTGCTGGAATGGATCATGGCCGGCTTCGGCGCCCTGGCCGTCGTCGTGACGCTGGGCCTGCTGCTGAGGGACGCGCACGCGAAGCAAAGCCCGCCCTTCCTGACCGCCCACGTGGTCGAGGTTCGGCCTCTGGGCGCGGAGGGCTGGGCGGCCGAGGTCGAGGTCGCCAACCGCGGCGACGCCACCGCCGCCGCCGTCCACGTCGCGCTGGGCGAGGCCGAGGCCGACACCGACTACGTCGCCGGCCACGGCAAGGCGCGCGTCACCCTGGTGACGCCGACGGACCCCTCCGGCGCCGCCCCGACGATCCGGGGCTGGTCGGAGCCGTGACGCGGCGCTATCGTCCGCCCGTTCTCCCGGGGGCGGCAGGTCAGCCGCTGAGATAGAGGTGTCCCTCTGACCGGCCGAACCTGATCCGGGTCATGCCGGCGAAGGGATGAGAGTCGTCATTCCCGCGAAGGCGGGAACTCACACCGCGCCGGCGGTCCCTCTTGCGAGAAGAGGCCGCCAATGAACGTCCACGTCCCGAACCCGAACGCCGACCGCGCTCAAGCAGCGAGCGACCGCGTCGCGAGCGATAGCGCGCAAGAAAGCCTTCCGCTGGCCGAGGCCCGCAAGAAGGTCGCCGATAAGACCGGCCGCGTCCCGACCGGTCCGCGCGAGGGCGGGCGCAAGGTCTACGTCTCCGGGCAGCTGTACCCCGACATCCGCGTGCCCTTCCGCGAGGTCGCCGTGCACCCCTCGGCTGGTGAGCCGCCGGTGACGATGTACGACTCGTCCGGCCCCTACACCGACCCCAACGCGACCATCGACATCACCCGGGGCCTGCCCAGGGTCATGTCTTCCTGGCGGCTGGACCGCGGCGACGTCGCGCCCGTCGCCAACCCGCGCGAGGTCAAGCCCGAGGACAACGGCCACGCGTCCGGCAAGCACCTGGCGCCCCGCTTCGACGTCAGCCGGCACAAGGTGTTCAAGGGCGTCCCCGGCCGCCCGGTGACCCAGCTGGAATATGCCCGCGCCGGCATCATCACGCCCGAGATGGAGTTCGTCGCCATCCGCGAGAACCTGCGGCGCGAGCAGACCGCCCCCTGCGTCCGCGACGGCGAGGACTTCGGCGCCTCCATCCCCGACTTCGTCACGCCCGAGTTCGTGCGTCAGGAGATCGCGCGGGGCCGCGCCATCATCCCCCAGAACATCAACCACCCCGAGGTCGAGCCGATGATCATCGGCCGAAACTTCCTGGTGAAGATCAACGCCAACATCGGAAACTCGGCCGTCCTGTCCTCGGTGGACGACGAGGTCGACAAGCTGGTCTGGGCCACCCGCTGGGGCGCCGACAACGTCATGGACCTGTCGACCGGCCGCAACATCCACAACATCCGCGACTGGATCATCCGCAACTCCAGCGTCCCCATCGGCACTGTCCCCATCTATCAGGCGCTGGAGAAGGTCGGCGGCGTGGCCGAGGACCTGACGTTCGACGTCTTCGCCGACACCCTGATCGAACAGGCCGAGCAGGGCGTGGACTATTTCACCATCCACGCCGGCGTGCGCCTGCCCTTCGTGCCGATGACGGCGAACCGCGTCACCGGCATCGTCTCGCGCGGCGGCTCCATCATGGCCAAGTGGTGCCTGGCGCATCACAGGGAGAGCTTCCTGTACGAGCGCTTCGACGAGATCTGCGAGATCATGCGCGCCTACGACGTGTCGTTCTCGCTGGGCGACGGCCTGCGCCCCGGCTCCATCGCCGACGCCAACGACCAGGCCCAGTTCGCCGAGCTGCGCACCCTGGGCGAGCTGACCAAGGTCGCCTGGGACCACGGCTGCCAGGTCATGATCGAGGGCCCCGGCCATGTGCCGATGCACAAGATCAAGCAGAACATGGACGAGCAGCTGAAGTGGTGCCACGAGGCGCCGTTCTATACCCTCGGGCCGCTGACCACCGACATCGCGCCGGGCTACGACCACATCACCAGCGCGATCGGCGCGGCCATGATCGGCTGGTTCGGCACGGCCATGCTCTGCTACGTCACGCCCAAGGAGCACCTGGGCCTGCCCGACCGTCAGGACGTCAAGGACGGCGTAATCACCTACAAGATCGCCGCCCACGCCGCCGACCTGGCCAAGGGCCACCCCGCCGCCCGCGCCCACGACGACGCCCTGTCCCGCGCCCGGTTCGAGTTCCGGTGGGAGGACCAGTTCAACCTCGGCCTCGACCCCGAAACCGCGCGCCAGTACCACGACGAGACCCTGCCGAAAGAGGCGCACAAGACCGCCCACTTCTGCTCCATGTGCGGCCCCAAGTTCTGCAGCATGAAGATCAGCCAGGACATCCGCGACGCCGCGCGCGTCCAGAACGACGCCGGCGGCTCGCTGGCCGAGGCCGAGGCGGGGATGGCGGCGATGAGCGAGAAGTTCCGCGCGGGGGGCGGGCTAGTGGAGGTCAAGATCGATTGATATCGACAATCTGGCCCCGGCAGCTAGCTTGACGTCGCGAGGGAGGGCCCATGGCAATTTCATCACTCAAGGAACTTGACGCAACCCAGCGGGCGGCTGTTGTCAGCTCGGTGCGATCAGGTGACTATAATTTGTTTCTTGGCGCCGGTGTAAGCCTCGATTCGACCGGTGGTGACGGTGAGCTCCTACCGTCGGGATGGAAACTCCAAGAATCACTGAGCCGTGCGGCGAATATTCCGCCTACTTCAGCGCTACAGAGAGCCTTCTCAGCTCTGAGCGATGCCCAGATTGAAGAGTTAGTTACGAAGCGTTTTGCGCCATGCAAATCTGGCAAATCTCTAGAGCGGTTCCCGAGCTTTTTGTGGAAGCGGATTTTTACGCTCAATGTAGATGACGCTCTTGAGCACGCCTACGAGTCGTCTAGCGGCATTCAGAAGTGCGATCCCCTCCACTTTAAGGATACATTCTCAGATTCTAGAACTTTGGCAGAAGTTCCGATCGTTCACCTGCATGGATGGGCGAGAACGCCCGAGCGCGGCTACGTTTTTTCGCGCGCGCAGTATGCGGCAGTAATGGCGGACAACAACGCTTGGATGACAATCCTTGCGGACATCATGCCCGTCGAACCGTTTATTGTATCTGGAACAGCTCTAGATGAGGTTGATTTAGATTTTTATCTTGCCCGAAGAACATCCGAGTCAGCCCGCCAAGACAAAGGTCCCTCATTCTACGTGAAGCCTGACCCAGATCCGTACACTGAAGCGGAATGTGAACGATACGGGCTGACTTTGTTCGTCGGAACAATCGAGAAATTTCTAAGCGAACTTGATGAGTTAGCGCCCAACAGGCCGTCAGCGCACGAGCTTGTTTCGCAGGATGCGCGGTCTTTGTTTGCGGACCGGGTCCCGAACGAGATACTCCTGTCGTTCGCCAGCGATTTTGAGCCTGTTCCAAAATCCGTGGGCGCAAGTTCTGCCAACGCGATCCGATTTGCGTACGGTCATGTCCCCGATTGGTCTGATCTCGAGGGCAATTGGGATGTCGGACGGAATCTCACCGGCCGGGTCGTGGGGATCATCAAGGCGATGATCGAGAGGACACTCCCTGAGCGTGTTCTAATCATCGAGGATGATAGCGGCGTTGGTAAGTCAACGGTTCTCCGGCGCTCAGCTTTTGAGCTAAGCCGCAACGGTACAACGACCCTAATGTGCTCCGCACTAAGCCGTATAGATCCCGCAACGACCGTGGAGGCTCTGAAGCACATCGATGGGCCACTGGTGATTGTGGTAGATAACCTGGCAGATCAGGCTCAATCTATAAACAATATTATCGAACTCTCGGAACGAAGCGACATAGTCTTTCTTTGCGCCGAACGCTCGTACCGGCATCATCATATCCAAAGAGCTTTTGGCGGGTCGACGTTCAAAACGGTCTTTGGCCTGAAGCTCTCTCACCCTGAGGCCGCTCAACTTCTCGCGAATTACGAGAAGCGAGGGTGGGTGGGTAATAGGACAGCACTGTCCAATCGACCAGACTTCATTCGCAGGCTTTCCAAGGAACCAGTTGCCGTAGCCTGCTGCCACATTCTTCGCGATATGCGCCCGCTGGACCGGATAGTAGAATCCGCATTTGCAGAAGGCCAGGCCACGGAACGTGCTCGATACTTGCTCGCAGCCTTGGCTCGCGTCTGCTTCCCCGGCGGCATCAGATATGACGTACTGACCGCAGCTTCCACCTTTGCAGGAATGAATGCTCAGTTTATTCCAAGCCACCCTCTACCGCTGACGTTTTACGATAGGCAGCACGAGTTTGTCGCGCCGCTCAACGTCACCATGGCCGAAAGAACGCTTGAAAGAGCTCCACGCGAAGAGCTCGCAAAGGCGTTTCGTCGCTTGGCGATCGCTATCGCTCCACGGGTGAATAGAGACACCATAAAGCGGAGAAGCCCCGAAGCCAGGCTTGCTGGTCGGCTTTTCGATTTTGAGGATGTTATCAAGAGGTACTTGGGCAACGATGCCGAGTCTTTTTATGAAGACGTAAAGGGGTCGTGGCGATGGAATTCGCGCTATTGGGAGCAAGTTGCGCTATTTAATTTGTCCCGGTACCGAGCTACGTCCGAGCCGCTATTCTTGGATCAAGCCATCCAGCACTCTCGCCATGCGGTGGCTGTCGAGAAGCACGCGTTCACGCTGACCACCTTGGCCAGGATGCTCATGGCTCAAATGCATGATCCACGCTATTCAAAGGACGATGCCTTCCGGGAAGCATTCGACCTGCTTCAAGAAGCTATTTCTCAGGAGAAACGGCGCGGTAGAGCGTCGGTCCATGCGTACGTTAATTTATTTCGCGGGTCTACTGAATATATAGAACTCGGCGGTGAAATTGGAGACGACCAGTATCAAGATTTGGTTGCTCGCATAAAAGACGCGAAAGAATATTTCGCCCGAGATCGGGAGTTGAGAGATATAAGAAAGCAGCTAGAGACGCTGATCTAGTCTCAAAAAATTTGAATTCCCTCCCCCGCCATCCCCCTCAACGCCTCCTCGAACACCCCCGCCGGCTGCCCGCCGCTGATCAGCCATTTGCCCTCCACCACCACGGCGGGCACGCCGGTGATGCCGCGGGCGCGCCACAGGGACTCCTCGGCCCGCACCTCGGCGGCGTACAGGTCGTCGGCCAGGACTTCGACGGCCCGGGCGCGGTCCAGCCCCGCCGCCGCCGCCGCGTCGGCCAGGACCTGGGGGTCGGTCAGGCGGCGCCCCTCGGTGAAGTGGGCGCGGAACAGGGCCTCCTTCAGCGCCCGCTGCGCCTCCGATCCCACGGTCCCGGCCCAATGCAGCAGGCGGTGGGCGTCGAAGGTGTTCCAGATGCGGCTCTCCTCGCCCATCCGCATCTGAAACCCCGGCCACGCCTCGGCCGCGCGTTCGGTGATCATGGCGCGATTGGCCGCCGACTGCTGCGGCGTCGATCCATACTTGCGGCCGATGTGCTCGACGATGTTCTCCCCCTCGGGCGCCATGCCGGGGTTCAGCTCGAACGGGCGGAAGGTGATCTCCGCCCCGATCCCCTCGGCCTTCAGCCGCGTCAGCGCCGCCTCCAGCCCGCCCAGCCCAACCACGCACCAGGGGCAGACCACGTCCGAGACGAAGTCGATCTTCAGGGTGCGGGTCGGGGGCGGGGCGGGGGAGGGGGCGTCGGTCATGCCGCCGACATGGGGACGCCGGGGCGGCTGCGTAAGCTCCGACCGATTCTGGCGTCGCCGCCGTCCATCCTGCCGCCCGCACGGTCAGGAGAGGGCGCCGGATGGATCAGTGGGACGACGGATGGCGGGGGGCGCCGCGCCGGTCGGAGGGGCAGGAGCCGGGTCAGGCCTCCGGCCCGCCGGACGGGTCGGACTGGGTCCCGGACCCGCGCAACGGCACCCCCGACCCCGTCCGGACCGACGCCTGCGCCCCCGATGACGAGGACGACGAGGACTGGCGCGCCGACCTGCCCCAACCGCCGCGCCGCGCGTCGGAGCGCGTGTGGAAGTTCGTGCGTCAGGACTATCTGTCCGGCCTGACGGCGGGCGAGTGCGGTCGCCGCTGGGGCGTCAAGGTGGCCACCCTGCGCGCCCGTGCCGCCGCCGAGGGCTGGCGCCGCGCCGATCAGCCGGCGCCGCCCGATCCGGAGCCGCTGCCGGTCGACCGCGCCGACGCCGGCCCGGACGCGCACGACGATCCGGATCCGGTCGAGACGGGCCCGGCCGACTATGCCGGCATGGCCCGGCGCGCCCTGACGCGGTTCGACCAGGCGCTGCGGCGCGGCGCGGCCACCGACGCCGCCACGTGGCTGCGGCTGCATGCCCGCCTGCTGGACCTCGCGCGTCTGCCGACGTCGCCGCCGCCCGTCGAAGCGCCGGCGCCCGACCCGATCGACCAGCTGAACGCCTGCGTGCTGGAGATCGAGTCCATCGCCCGCGACGCCGCCCGCGCGCCCGCCGACGACGCCCGGGCCCACGCCGCCCTGACCGCCCGCACCGCCGCCGTCCACGACCGCATCACCGCCCTCACCGGCCGCGACGACGCGCTGGACGTCGACTCGATCGACTCGCTTTTTTCCGCCGCCGGAGTCGATCCGGCCGGGACGCCTCACCCGCCCTGAGGCGTCAGCTCCGCCCGTAACCTGTCCTCCAGCGCCGCGCGGTCCTTCGTCTCGCATTCCCAGACCGTGACGACCTTCAGCCCCCGCGCCGTCAGGGCCGCCTCCACCCGCGCGTCCCGCGCCTGATTGCGCGCGAACTTGGCGGCCCAGTGCTCGGCGTTGTGCACCGGGGTGGTGGTCCGTTTGCAGCCGTGTCGGTGCCAGAAGCAGCCGTGGACCAGCACGGCCCACCCCTGCGCCCGGTTGGCGAAGTCCGGCGTGCCGGGCAGGGCGCGCACGTGCTTGCGATAGTGGGCGCCGATCGCGCGCAGGGCCTCGCCCACCCGCGTCTCGGGCGTGGTGCCGGTGGAGCGCACGCGGCTCATCGTCCGGCTGGTCCGTTCGTTCAGCGGCTTCACGACGGTCTTGAGCGAATCGCGGCCTCGGGCGTTCCGCCCCCATGGCGAAGGGCGAACTCAAGACCTATCAGGCCAAGCGCCGCTTCGGCGAGACGCCGGAGCCGAAGGGAAAGAAGGGCAAGGCCCGCAAGGCCGGCGGCGCCTATCTGATCCAGCGCCACGCGGCCACGCGCCTGCACTGGGACTTCCGCATCGAGGTGGACGGGGTGCTGAAGTCCTGGGCCGTGACCAAGGCCCCCTCGCGCGACCCCTCGGTCAAGCGGCTGGCGGTGGAGGTGGAAGATCACCCGCTGGACTACGGCGGCTTCGAGGGGACCATCCCGTCGGGCAACTACGGCGCCGGCACGGTGCAGATGTGGGACCGCGGGACGTGGGAACCGCAACACCCGGAGACCCTGTCCGACGACTGGGCGCGCGGCTCCATCAAGATGACCCTGGCGGGCGAGCGCCTGCAGGGCGGCTGGGCCCTGGTCCGGCTGAAGAGCGACCGGGGGAAACCCTCGAAACGGGCCAACTGGCTGCTGATCAAGGAGAAGGACGAACACGCCGTGCCCGGCGAGGGCGACGCCAATCTGGAGATCGACGCCAGCGTCACCACCGGCCGCTCCCTCGCCGAAATCGCCGAGGGCAAGCGCCAGTGGACCTCCTCCAAGCCCGTCGCCAAAAAGGGGCCGAAGAAGCCTGAGCCCAGGGCGCGCGAGGCGAAGCTGGCCAAGCCACCGGCCTTCACCCCCATCCAGCTGTGCAAGGTCGCCGACCATCCTCCCGGCGGCGCAGGCTGGGCGCACGAGATCAAGTTTGACGGCTACCGCGTCCAGATCGCGACCGGCGGCGGCGAGGCCCGCGTCTACACCCGCCGCGGCCACGACTGGTCGGCCAAGTTTCCCGAACTGGCCGCGGACGCCGCAGTCTGGCCCGACGGCGTCGTGGACGGAGAGGTCTGCGCCCTGGACGCGGACCACATGCCGAACTTCTCGGCGCTTCAGGCCGCCATCGCCGACGGCAAGACCGCCGACCTGGTCTATTTCGCCTTCGACCTGCTGGCCGAAGGGACCGAGGACCTGCGGGGCCTGCCCCTGTCGCACCGCAAGGCGCGGCTGCAGGCCCATCTGGACCGCGTGCCGAAGGCCGCCGGCAAGCGCGTCCGCTACGTGGACCACTTCGCGACCACGGGTCAGGCGGTGCTGGACAGCGCCTGCCGCATGGATCTGGAAGGCGTCATCTCCAAGAAGCTGGACGCCCCCTACGTCGCCGGGCGCTCCAGCACCTGGCTGAAGTCGAAGTGCCGGGGCGGGGACGAGGTGGTGATCGGCGGCTGGTCGTCGGAGGGCGGCACGCGCTTCCGCTCCCTGCTGGTCGGCGTGCGGGAGGAGGGCGGCCTGCGCTCTCTGGGCCGCGTCGGCACGGGCTACTCCGCCGCCGTGATGAAGACGCTGATGCCCGCGCTGAAGAAGGCGGCGTCGGACGACAACCCCTTCGCCGGCAAAGGCGCCCCGCGCGGCGGCAAGGACGTCCACTGGCTCAAGCCCGTGCTGGTCGCCGAGATCGCGCACGGCGGCTACACCGAAAGCGGCACCCTCCGCCACGCGGCCTTCAAGGGCCTGCGCGAGGACAAGCCCGCCGCCGAAGTCACCGAGCGCCCGCAGGCGCCCGCGAAGACGGGCAAGACCGCCGGCGCCCCCGGCCTCCACGTCCCCGGCGAGCCCGCGCCCAAGGCCGGAAAGAAGGTTCGACTGATCGTTTCCGGCGTCGCCATTTCCAACCCCGACAAGGTCCTGTGGCGCGCCCACGACGGCGCCCCCGCGATCACCAAGGCCGACCTGGTCCGCTATTACGAGATGGCGGCCGAGCGCATCCTGCCGCACGTCCACGACCGCCCGACCTCGATCATCCGCGCCCCGGACGGGATCACGGGCCAGAAATTCTTCCAGCGCCACGCCATGCCGGGCTCCAACCCCCGCCTGCGCCTGATCGACGTGCACGAACGCGCCCCCTACGTGGCCGTCGCCGACGTCGGCGGGCTGGTGGCGATCGGCCAGTCCGGCGGGCTGGAGCTGCATCCGTGGGGCTGCGCGCCCGACGATCCGGAGACCCCGGAGCAGATCACCTTCGACCTCGACCCCGACGAGGGCCTGGACTTCGCCGACGTCATTGTGGCGGCCAAGGTGATGAAGCAGGAGCTGGAGGCGCTGGGCCTGAACCCCTTCGTCAAGACGACCGGCGGCAAGGGTCTGCATGTGGTGGTGCCGATCAGGTCTGACGCCCGCAGCCGCATCGAGTGGGACCAGTGCAAGGCCTTCGCCAAGGCAGTCAGCGAGCGCGTCCGCGCCGCCCAGCCCGACCGCTTCACCACCACGCTGGCCAAGAAGGCGCGCGGCGGAAAGATCTTCCTCGACTATCTGCGCAACGGCCGCATGGCCACCGCCGTGGCCCCTTGGTCCCCCCGCGCGCGGCCCGGCGCGGGCATCGCCTTTCCGCTGTCGTGGGGCCAGGTGAAGACCGGCCTCGACCCCCGCGCCTTCACCCTTCTGGACGCCCCGACCCTGCTGAAGAAGCCCGACCCCTGGTCCGACTTCCGCGCCGGCGCGGTCAGTCTGAGGCCGGTGCTGAAGAAGGTGCTCTAGAGCGTCCCCGTCCGCTCCACCTCGACCGGGCCGGTCATCAGGACGTGGCCCGTCGCCGCGTCCCAGGCGATTTCCAGCTCCCCGCCGTCCACTGTCACGGTCGCCGTCCGCTGGGTCAAACCCCGCCGCGCGCAGGCCACCAGGGCGGCGCACGCCCCGGTGCCGCAGGCCTTGGTCAGTCCGGCGCCGCGTTCCCACACCCTCAGCCGGATGCGGTCGCGGGCCTCGACGTGGGCGAAGCCGACGTTGACGCCCTCGGGAAACAGGGGGTGGTGCTCGATCAGGCTGCCGGTGGCGCGCACGAAGGCGTCGTCGGGCACATGGTCGATGAAGAAGACGACGTGCGGATTGCCCATGCTGACCGCGCCGGGCGTGTGCAGCACCGGCGCGTCGATCGGCCCGACCTGCAGCTCGATCCCGCGTGTGTCCATCTCCTCGGCCAGCGGGATCTGCGTCCAGTCCAGCCGTGGCGGCCCCATGTCGACGGTGACGCGGCGCGGCCCGGCGCGCATTGCCGTGGTCGACCCGCCCAGGGTGTCGATCGTCACCCGGTCGCGACCCGACGCCTCCATCAGCATCCAGCCGACGCAGCGCAGGGCGTTGCCGCAGGTCTGAACCGTGCCGCCGTCGGCGTTCCACACGCGCATGAAGGCGTCGGCGGAGGCGGACGGCTCGATGGCGATCAGCTGGTCGCAGCCCTGTCCCGTCGCCCGGTCCGCGATCGCCCGCGCCTCGTCCGCGTTCGGCGCGAAGGGGCGTGACAGGGCGTCCACGACCACGAAGTCGTTGCCGCAGCCGTTCATCTTGACGAAGGGGCGCCCGCTCATGTCGCCGGATATAGAGCCGCGCGGTTCCTGTTGCGAGCGACGCGCGTTATGCCGGACTGATGAGCAGGACCGAGGCGGCGCTGGACAAGCAAGGGTTTCGTCTGCGGGCGCGGCTGCGGGCGCTGTATCACGGCAGTTCGGCGACGGCGGTGCGCTTCCGATTGGCGGTGCTGACGATCGATCTGGTCATCGTCGCCTTCTTCATCGCCGCGCCCCTGCTGAGGCATCAGCCGCTGGCCTTCTACGTCATCGATTACGTCATCGCGGCCCTGCTGACGGCGGACCTGGCCGCGCGCGCCTGGTGCTATTCGGACCTGCGCGACTGGCTGAAGAAGCCGATCGTCTGGATCGATCTGTTCGTGCTGGCGACGCTGCTGTTCCCGGCCTGGCTGTTCAATCTGGGCTTCCTGCGGGTGTTGCGGCTGTGGACCCTGATCAACTCGGACTTCTTCTGGCGCACGATCGGGCGGCGATACGACGACACGCGGGTGGAGGAGGTGACCAAGTCCCTGGGCGCGTTGATCACCTTCGTCTTCGTCGCCACGGGCTTCGTCTACACCTTCTTCCTGGAGAAGGCCGAAGGCATGGTCGGCTGGATCGACGCCCTGTATTTCACCGTCACCAGCCTGACGACGACGGGTTACGGCGACATGCTGCTGCCGGGCGCGTGGGGCCGCATCGTCTCCATCGTCATCATGCTGGCGGGCGTGACCCTGTTCGTGCGGCTGGGTCAGACGCTGCTGCGGCCGCACAAGGTGCGCTTCCCCTGCGACCGCTGCGGGCTTCAGGTGCACGACCCGGACGCCGTGCACTGCAAGGCGTGCGGCAATCTGCTGTGCATTCCGGACGAGGGACATCTCTGATCCCGCCTTGCCGCGGCGCGCCGCGTCCGTAAGGTGCCTGCGAACGATCGGGGACCCTTCAGATGAACAAGCTCAGGCTCGCGCTTCTCGCCATGACCACCGCCTTCACGCTCCCGGCCGCCGCGCCCGCCCTGGCCCAGCAGGCCGCCGCCGCGGGCTTCGCACAGTCGGACGCCACCGATCCCTATCTGTGGCTGGAGGAGGTCCAGGGCGAACGGGCGATGGCCTGGGTCCGCGAGCAGAACGAGCGCTCGCTGGGCACGCTTCAGGGCGACGCCCGCTATCAGCCGCTCCATGACGCAGCCCTGGCCATTCTGGAGGCCCGCGACCGCATTCCGACGCCGGGGTTCACCCACGGGCACGGCGACGCCCAGGGCATCTCCAACTTCTGGCAGGACGGCACGAACGTGCGCGGCCTGTGGCGCACGACCACGGTCGAGGGCTATCTGTCCGATCAGCCGGAGTGGCAGACGATCATCGACGTGGACGCCCTGTCGGCGGCCGAAGGCGCCAACTGGGTCTGGCGCGGAGCCAACTGCCTGTCGCCGGACGAGCGTCTGTGTCTGGTCACCCTGTCGGACGGCGGCAAGGACGCCGTCACAGTGCGCGAATTCGACCGCGAGGCGCGAGCCTTCGTCGACGGCGGCTTCGTGCTGCCGGAATCCAAGGGCGGGGCCACCTGGATCGACGCGGACACCCTGCTGATCTCGCGCGACTTCGGTCCCGGCACCCTGACGACTTCCGGCTATCCCATGGTGGTCAAGCGCTGGACGCGCGGCACGCCGATGGATCAGGCGGTCGAGGTGTTCCGCGGCCAGCCCACCGACGTCTCGGTGTCCGGCTTCACCCTGCGCGACCCCGACGGCGCGCTGCGCGCCACGCTGATCAATCGGGGCGTCACCTTCTACGAGGGCGAGACCTACGTCCTGAACGACGACGGCTCGACGACCCGGCTGCCGCTTCCGGCCAAGTCGTCGATCTCGGGCTTCGTCGGCGGCAAGGTCGTGATGACGCTGGAACAGGACTGGAGTCATGGCGGCCAGGACTTCAAGACCGGCGACCTCGTGGCCTGGGACCTGAATGGCCTGCTGGGCCGCACCCAGGCCCCGATCGAGCTGATCCTGCGTCCCACCGAACGCCAGGCGATCGAGGGCGTGACCAACACGCGCAATCGCGTGGTCGTGGCCCTGTACGACAACGTGCGCGGCGGGCTGATCTCGTATGCGCCCGACGGCGCCGGCGGCTGGACGGCGACCCGGGTCGCGCT
>CALRWJ020000030.1:0-17150 GCA_943371835.1 Afipia felis
CCGCGGCGCCGCGGCGCCGCCGGCCCAGCCCGAGGTCGCCCGTCCCGTCCGCGCCGGCTTCGGCGCCCCGCGTCCCGCCGGCGGAGGTCGCGACGACGATCGCGATCGCCGCTTCTCGGACGCCGGTCCCGGCAAGGCCGTCAGCCGCACGCGCGGCGAGCCCAAGCGCCGCGAAGGCCGCCTGACCATCCAGGCCCTGGCCGGGGGCGACGGCGACGCCGCCGAGCGCATGCGCTCGCTGGCCTCGGTCCGTCGCGCCCGCGAACGCGAGAAGGAAAAGCGCAAGGGCGGGTCCACCGACGCGCCGAACCGTCCGCGCGAAGTGGTCATCCCGGACACCATCACGGTCGGCGAACTGGCCAACCGCATGGCCATCCGCGGCGCCGACGTCGTCAAGTTCCTGATGCGTCAGGGCATGATGATGAAGATCAACGACGTCATCGATTCCGACACCGCCGAACTGGTGGCCGACGAATACGGCATGGCCGTCAAGCGCGTGTCGGAAAGCGACGTCGAAACCGGCTTCCTGTCCGAGGCCGACGACGCCGACGCCACCGAGGCCCGCGCCCCGGTCGTGGCCATCATGGGCCACGTCGACCACGGCAAGACCAGCCTTCTGGACGCGCTGCGCACCACGGACGTGGCGGGCGGCGAGGCCGGCGGCATCACCCAGCACATCGGCGCCTATCAAGTGCGCCTGGAAGACGGCCAGCGCGTCACCTTCCTGGACACCCCGGGCCACGCGGCCTTCAGCGCCATGCGCGCCCGCGGCGCCAACGTGACGGACATCGTCGTGCTGGTGGTCGCGGCCGACGACGGCGTCATGCCGCAGACGATCGAGGCCATCCAGCACGCCAAGGCGGCCAACGCGCCACTGATCGTGGCCGTCAACAAGATCGACAAGCCGGACGCCAACTCGACCAAGGTCGTCAACGAGCTGCTGCAGTACGAGGTCATCGCCGAAAGCCTGGGCGGCGAAACCCAGATCATCGAGGTGTCGGCCAAGGAGCGGACCAACCTCAACGGCCTGATCGACGCCATCCTGCTGCAGGCCGAGGTCATGGACCTGCGCGCCAACCCCGACCGCTCGGCCGAAGGCGTGGTCATCGAGGCCAAGCTGGACAAGGGCCGCGGCCCGGTCGCCACGGTCCTGGTGAAGCGCGGCACGCTGAAGCGCGGCGACATCGTCGTGGCCGGCTCAGCCTGGGGCAAGGTCCGCGCCCTGCTGGACGAACGCAACGCCCAGCTGCCCAGCGCCGGTCCGTCGGTTCCGGTCGAGATCCTGGGTCTGGACGAGGCGCCGTCTCCGGGCGACGTCTTCGCCACCGTGGAAAGCGAAGCCCGCGCCCGCGAACTGACCGAGTTCCGCGCCCGTCAGAAGCGCGAGAAGGCCGCCGGTTCGGGCGCCTCCGGCGCGTCGCTGGCCGACATGATGGCCAAGCTGGGGTCCAAGAAGATCTCGGAACTGCCGGTCGTCATCAAGTCCGACGTCCAGGGCTCGGGCGAGGCCATCGCCGCCTCGCTGGAGAAGATGGGCAACGACGAAGTCCGCGCCCGCATCGTCATGCAGGGCGCCGGCGGCATCACCGAAAGCGACGTCAACCTGGCCAAGTCGGCCGGGGCGCCGATCCTGGGCTTCAACGTCCGCGCGTCGAAACAGGCCCGCGACCTGGCCGAGCGCGAGGGCGTGGAGATCCGCTACTACTCGATCATCTACGACCTGCTGGACGACATGAAGGGCGTCCTGTCGGGCATGCTGGCCCCCATCCAGCGCGAGACCTTCCTGGGCAACGCCCAGGTGCTGCAGGTCTTCGACATCTCCAAGGTCGGCAAGATCGCCGGCTGCCGCGTGTCCGAAGGCGTGGTCCGCAAGGGCGCCAAGGTCCGCATCATCCGCGACGACGTGGTGGTGCTGGAGCTGGGCACGCTGCAGACGCTCAAGCGCTTCAAGGACGAGGTCAACGAGGTGCCGTCGGGTCAGGAGTGCGGCATGCACTTCCAGGGCTTCACCGACATCAAGGAAGGCGACTACATCGAGTGCTTCACGGTCGAAGAGATCAAGCGGTCGCTTTGATTTTGGCGCTGCCGCTCACGACGCGGTCGTTCGCTGCTTGAGGGCGTCTCCCTCCCCTTCATGGGGAGGGAAGATCGCGAAGCGATCAGGGTGGGGAGAGTTCGAACTTACCCCACCCCGTCGCCGCAAACGCGACGACCGCCCTCCCCATTCGAGGAGGGAGAAGCCCCGGTTCCGCCGCAGTCGTTTCGGAGGAATGCCGGATGAAGAAGGTCCTGCTCGCCGCCCTCATGTCGCTGATCGCCGCCGGCCCTGCGCTGGCCGACGTCCGGCTGTGGGCCTTCGACGCCGCCGACCGCGTGACGCGCGCCCTGACCCAGGGCCTGACGTTCGAGGTGCGGCGCGGCCTGTTCGGCGCCGTCTCGGTCGAAAAGATCTACGCCACCACCAGCCGCGGCTCGGCCGAGGTGCGCTGGGGCGGACCGCCGGAAACGCTGAAGGTCCTTCCCGCGGGCGCGACCGAACGCGACGTCTATGAGATCGTCAGTCAGGGCGAGGGGCGGGGCCTGGTCCGGGCGCTGTGCCCGTCCGCCGACGCGGCCTGGCTGGTGATGGGGCGGGTCCGCGCCGGCCGGCCCCTGACCATGCACGCCGTTGGGCGCTGGCAGGACGGCGTCTATCGTCATTGCGTCGCCCTCTCCTATCGCTTCCGGGGCGAATGGGCGGCCCCGCCGGAAAATCGCGCGGTCATCGAATAGGGTTCGCGCGTGGCGCGACGGGCCTATCGCCGTTCGCGCCCGCCCCCTAACCTGACGCCATGCGCGCGGCGGGCCGATCCACGACATGAAGAAGCTGGCGGCCTTTCTGGGCGTGCTGTGCCTGATGCTGCTCGTCATGGCCTTCGACGAGGGTCGGGTCGCGCAAGGCGTCGACGTGGTGCGCGCCAAGGTCGGCCCGGCGATCGAGCGCCTGCGTGACCGCGCGGCCCCGCCCGATCGGACCGGCGCCGCCCCGATCCGCACGATCCCAGAAAGCCATGCCGTGGTGGGCCGGTTCGTCGCGCGCGACGCCGACGCGCCCGGCGGCGACCTCAGCTTCGACCGCGCCGTTCTGGTGTTCGCCGACGCCCCCGCCCTGCGCACTCGCCCGCACCGCATCGCGCTCGGCGACGACCCGGTCCTGGCCGACCTCGGCCTGCCCGCAGCCCTGCAGGTGGAACTGCGTGAGGTCGTGCCGCTGGACGCGAAGACGCCGGTGGCCGCCTCGCCCCTGTGCGACGGGGCGCGGCCCGGCTGGATCGCGGTGGCGCGGACCGGCCGCGAACTGCGCCTGAAGGTCTGGGCTGCGGGCCCGGCGCCCCGGAGCGCCGGCGCAAGCCCCTGCGGCCGCTTCGACTATGAGGGCGGCGCCCGGTGAAGGCGCTGCTCGCCGCCGGCCTGCTGGGACTGGTCGCGGCCCTGTGGACCTGGACCCTGCCCGGCGATCCCGGCCTGCGCGCAGGGCCGCCCGTCGCGCGGGTGATCGTGCTCGACAACGGCTTTCACACCGACTTGGCCGTGCCCCGCGCCGCGCTGGAAGCCGGCGACGGCCCTCTGGCGAAGGCGGTCGCCGAACTGGCGCCGGGCGACTGGGTTCTGGTCGGCTGGGGTGACGCCCGCTTCTACGTCGATCAAGCCCCGATCCAGGACCGCCTGCCCGACGGCGCCCGCGCCTTCTTCATGCCGGGCAACGCCGCGGTGCTGATGCTCGATCCGTATCAGGGCGCCCCGGGACGCGGGATGGCGCCGTCGCACAGGCGCGAGGTCGCGGTGGGTCCGGCGGGTCTGGCGGCGCTGCGGCGCCGTCTGGAAGCGACGCTGGAGACAACCGACGGCGCGCCCCGCCTGGTCGCGGCGCGGCCCGGCGACGACGCCCGGTTCTATGCGGCGCGCGGGCATTTCTGGATCCTGAACCTGTGCAACACCTGGGCGGCGCGCACGCTGAACGCCGCCGGCGTGCCCGTCCGTCCGCTGCGCTCCGTCCTTTCGGCCGAGGTGCTGGCCGCCGTCGACCGCGCCGCGCTGGACACCCGGCGCCCCCGGGACTAGACCGCGCCCCTTCGCTTTTTCGGCCGGGTCCGAACCCCGGCGAGCGATCGATGAGGAGCGCCCATGGGCCGCAAACAGCACACCCGCAACGCCTCCGGCCCGCAGGGCCCCAGCCAGCGCCAGCTGCGTGCCGGCGAACTGATCCGCCACGCCCTGGTCGAGGTCCTGCGCGAGGAAGAGATCCACGACGAGGCGCTGCAGGGCGTGTCGGTCACGGTCACCGAGGTGCGCCTCAGCCCCGACCTGAAGCATGCCACCTGTTTCGTCGAACCGCTGGGCGCCGGCGTCGAGGCCGCGCCGACGGCCGGCCATGTGGACGAGATCGTCAAGGCGCTGAACGTGCATGCCAAGTTCCTGCGCGGCGTGCTGGGCAAGCACATCGACATGAAGTTCACGCCCGACCTGCGCTTCCGCCATGACGAGAGCTTCGACACGGCGGGCCGCATCGACCGCCTGTTCGACGACCCCCGCGTCCGCGCCGATCTGGAGCGCCACGACGACGAGGACGATCAGGCGTGAGCCGCCGCAAGCGCGGCCAGCCCGTCCACGGCTGGGTCTGCCTCGACAAGCCGCTGGGAATGGGGTCGACCCAGGCCGTCTCCGCAGTGCGCCGCCTGTTCGACGCGAACAAGGCGGGTCACGCGGGCACGCTGGACCCGTTGGCCAGCGGCATTCTGCCGATCGCCTTGGGCGAGGCGACCAAGACCGTGCCCTTCATGATGGAGGCGCGGAAGGTCTATCGCTTCGAGATCGAATGGGGCGTCTCGACCGACAGCGTGGACCGCGAGGGCGCCGTGACCGCGCGCTCGGAGGTGCGGCCGACCGTGGATCAGGTGGTGGACGCGCTGCCGGCCTTCGTGGGCGAGATCGAGCAGACGCCGCCGGCCTTCTCCGCCATCAAGGTGGATGGACGGCGCGCCTACGACCTGGCGCGCGAGGGCGTCGAGGTGGAGTTGAAGTCCCGCCCGGTGATCATTCATTCGGCCAAGGTGGTCGCCGCGCGCGACGCCGATCACGTCGAGATCCGCATCGAGACCGGCAAGGGCGTCTACGTCCGCTCGCTGGCGCGCGATCTGGCCGCCGCCCTGGGCGCCGAGGGGCATGTGTCGCTGCTGCGGCGCGAGCGGGTGGGGCCGTTCGACCTGCAAAACGCGGTGACGCTGGATTCTCTGGAGCAAATGGTGCATAGGGGCGCCGCCTTGGAAGGTTTGCTTCCCGTGGCGACCGCCCTGGACGACATCCCGGAGCTGGCCGTCACGGATCAGGACGCCTTCTCGCTTCGGCAGGGACGGCCGATCGTTCTGCTCCCCAGACAGGTCGAAACGTTGAAGAGCCGCCTCCGGGAGGGCTCCAGAACCGTTTCAGCCTCTCAGGGCGGGACGCTCGTCGCTCTCGGTCAGTTGCGGGCCGGCCGGTTTGAACCCGACCGCGTTTTCAATCTCCAGTCCTCAAGCAGCGAGGCCCCGCGGGCCGAGCGGTAGGGCACAGAAAAGGAGCTACCGATGTCGATCACTGCTCAACGCAAGCAGGAAGTCATCAACGACAACGCCCGCGGCGCGGGCGACACCGGCTCGGCCGAGGTCCAGGTCGCGATCCTGTCGGAACGCATCGCCAACCTGACCGAGCACTTCAAGACCCACAAGAAGGACAACCACTCGCGTCGCGGCCTGCTCAAGATGGTCTCGCAGCGTCGTCGCCTTCTGGACCACCTGAACAAGGTCGATCGCGAGCGTTACACCGCGCTGATCGGCAAGCTGAACCTGCGTCGCTGAGGCGCGGGACCGCGAAGAGCTTCAACGGGGCGCGGGCCATGTCCGCGCCTCTTTGTGCATGAAAAGACCGGCGCGCCGCCGGACGTCCGGCGCATGAACCCGACCGGGTTCAACCACGACGGAGGGCCTGAGGGTCCTCGCTCACCCGCCCGGCCTCATTCGGAGCCCGGGTTCACTGGGACCGACGGACTGAACCCCTGACCGCCCGCCCCCGACGGCAATACGGCCGCGGGACGAGAGAAAAGACGAAATGTTCGACATCAAACGCAAGACGATCGACTGGGCCGGCCGCCCGCTGACGCTGGAGACGGGCCGCATCGCCCGCCAGGCCGACGGCGCCGTGCTGGCGACCTATGGCGAGACCGTGGTTCTGGCCACCGTCGTTTACGGCCGCGCGCCGAAGCCGGGTCTGGATTTCTTCCCCCTGACCGTCAACTACCAGGAAAAAACCTTCGCCGCCGGCAAGATCCCGGGCGGCTACTTCAAGCGTGAAGGCCGTCCGACCGAGAAGGAGACGCTGGTCTCCCGCCTGATCGACCGCCCGATCCGCCCGCTGTTCGTCAAGGGCTTCAAGAACGAGACCCAGGTCGTCGCCACCGTGCTGCAGCACGACATGGAGAACGATCCGGACATCGTCGCCATGGTCGCCGCCTCGGCCGCGCTGACCATCTCCGGCGTGCCCTTCATGGGCCCGATCGGCGGCGCGCGCGTCGGCTACATCGACGGCGAGCTGGTGCTGAACCCGACGCTGGACCAGATGCCCGACTCGGCGCTGGACCTGGTCGTCGCCGGCACCACCGACGCCCTGATGATGGTGGAGTCCGAAGCGAAGGAGCTGTCGGAAGAAACCTTCCTGGACGCGCTGATGTTCGCTCACCGCGGCATGCAGCCGGTGATCGAGGCCATCATCGAACTGGCCGAGCACGCCGCCAAGGATCCGTTCGACTTCCAGGCCGAGGATCACTCCGACGTCGTCGCCTCGATCAAGAAGCTGGTCGGCGAGGACATCAAGGCCGGCTACACGCACCCCGCCAAGCATGACCGCCACGCCGCGGTCGGCGCTGCCAAGAAGAAGGCCGCCGAGGCCCTGGTGAAGACCGACGAGAACCCGGACGGCGTCGAGCCGGCCAAGTTCGGCGCGGCCTTCAAGGAGTGCGAGGCCGAGGTCCTGCGTCGCGACATCATCGAGAACGGTCACCGCGTCGACGGCCGCGCCCTGGACAAGGTTCGCCCGATCGTCTCGGAAGTCGGCGTCTTCCCGCGCACCCACGGCTCGGCCCTGTTCACCCGCGGCGAGACCCAGGCGATCGTGGTCGCCACCCTGGGCACGGGCGAGGACGAGCAGTACGTCGACGCCCTGTCGGGGACGTACAAGGAGAAGTTCCTCCTGCACTACAACTTCCCTCCCTACTCGGTCGGCGAGACCGGGCGCATGGGCGGCGCGGGCCGTCGGGAGATCGGTCACGGCAAGCTGGCCTGGCGGGCGATCCGTCCGATGCTGCCGTCGTCGGAGGAGTTCCCCTACACGATCCGTCTGGTGTCGGAGATCACCGAGTCCAACGGCTCGTCCTCGATGGCCACGGTCTGCGGCTCGTCGCTGGCGCTGATGGACGCCGGCGTGCCCCTGAAGAAGCCCGTCTCGGGCATCGCCATGGGCCTGATCCTGGAGCCGTCGGGCGAGTTCGCCATCCTGTCGGACATCCTGGGCGACGAGGATCACCTGGGCGACATGGACTTCAAGGTCGCCGGCACGCGTGACGGCATCACCTCGCTGCAGATGGACATCAAGGTCGCCGGCATCACCGAGGAGATCATGAAGAAGGCGATCGCCCAGGCTTCGGCCGGCCGCCTGCACATCCTCGACGAGATGGACAAGGCCATCGACGGCGCCCGCACCGAGCTGGGCGAGTTCGCCCCCAAGATCGAGTCGATCAAGATCCCGGTCGACAAGATCCGCGACGTGATCGGCACCGGCGGCAAGGTGATCCGCGAGATCGTCGAAAAGACCGGCGCCAAGGTCAACGTCGAGGACGACGGCACCATCAAGATCGCCGCCTCGGACCAGGAAAAGATCGACGCCGCCCGCGACTGGATCAAGTCGATCACCTCGGAGCCCGAGGTCGGCACGATCTACACCGGCAAGGTCGTGAAGGTCGTCGACTTCGGCGCCTTCGTGAACTTCTTCGGCGCCAAGGACGGCCTGGTCCACGTGTCGCAGATGGCCCTGGAGCGCGTCGCCAATCCGGCCGACGTCGTGTCGGAAGGCCAGGAGGTCAAGGTCAAGTTCCTGGGCATGGACGACCGCGGCAAGACCAAGCTGTCGATGAAGGTCGTCGATCAGGAAACCGGCGAGGACCTGACCGACAAGATCAACGCCGAGCGCGCCGAGCGCGGCGAGCCCCCGATGTCGGAAGACACCGGCGGCCGTCCCAAGCGCGACGGTGAGGGCGGTGGGCGCGGCGGCGACCGCGGCCGCCGTCGCCGGGACTGACCTCCCGCGTCGTCGCTGACATGAAGAAACCCCCGCCGGATCGCTCCGGCGGGGGTTTTGCTTTCTGGCGCCCTACCGCTCGCGCCGCGGGCGCTCCCTGCTTGAGGGCTAGACCAGATCCACGGGCAGGATTTGGCTGCCCAGCAGAGACTCCATCGCCGTCCAGTGGTCGGGGCCTTGGGCCTCGACCCAGGCCTGCACCATGTCGCGGCCCAGGCTGTAGTTGATGATGTAGCTGCGGTAGGCGTCGATGAAGCGGATGCGCCGCTCGGCCGAGGCGCGGCTGTGCAGGCCGTACTTCATCAGGTTGGCGATCGTGGTCTCGCGGTCGGCGCGACCCGACAGCCAGTCGTCGGCGATGGTGTACTCCGCCCGCGCCAGCTCGCGCATGATCGACAGGATGCCGTCCTGAACGTCGACTCCCCGCGGGTCCAGCCCGGCCAGGGGATACAGCACGCGCCGCTCCCACTCGCCGCGTTCGGCGCCCGGAAAGGCCAGGTCGATGCCGTAGTTGGCGCTGCCCTCGGCGATCAGGCTCATCGGGCTGTAGAGCGGATAGACGCTCATTTCGACCCAGCCCTTGTCGCGGACGAAGGTCTTCTCCAGCAGCATGTTGTAGACGTGGTGGCCGGGGTAACCCTCGTGACAGCCCAGGTCGATGGCGCGCTCGATCGAGATCGGCTGATCGACGTTGATCTGGATCAGGCTCTGGGCATTGCCCTTGTACCAGTTGTAGCCGCTCCAGGGCTTGTCGGTGACGAACTCCAGGGTGAAGTTCTCGTTCGCCGGCAGGGTGATGTGCGCCTCGGTCCGCGCCTTGCACTCGGCGATGGCGGCCCTCATCACGGTCTCCTGACGGTCGCGCGGGATGGCGACGCCGCTGCGGAAGGCGGCCAGCCGCTGATTGATCGTGCCCTCGCCCGGCAGCAGGGCGTCCAGCCGCGCCAGCACCGGATCGAAGCTGGACAGGGGCCGCGTCTCGGGCCGGATGCCGAACAGGGCCTCGGCCTCGTCGGCGAAGCTGAACTTCTCGCCCTGGATCATGCGCAGTCGCGCGTGCGCCGCGGACACGTGGGCCAGCAGATAGGCCTTGCGCCGCACCACGTCCTGCGGCGCGCCGGTGACGTCGATCGCCTCCAGCCGGCGGGTCAGCGCCTCGGCGCGCATCTTCAGTTCGGCCGGGGTCTCCGGCGTCGCCTTGGCTTCGGCCTGCCACGCCTCCGGGCCGTAGTAGGCGTCGACGTAGCCCTCCTCGATCTCACCGATGTCCAGGATCAGCCGGACGTAGTCCTCGGCCAGGGCGTTCATCGCCTCCGGGCGCACGGCCGCCGCCCGGTCGGCGACGGTCGTCCCGTCCGGCGCGACCGTCGCGGGCATGGGCGCGCAGGCGGCCAACAGCAGGGCAAGCGTCGAGGGGACGATCAGGCGCATGGGTCGCTCCAAAAACGGCGGTTCGGCCCGCACGCTAACGGTCGCCGTCCCGCGGGGGAAGCGCGCTTCCCTTCCGGCCCGCTTTCTTCTAGGAAGACCGCCGGCCTCAAGCACCCGTAGCTCAGCTGGATAGAGCGTTGCCCTCCGAAGGCAAAGGTCACACGTTCGAATCGTGTCGGGTGCGCCATCTCCTCCGAAAAGCGCGCGCCGTCAGTTGATCCGGCTGGAGGGCTGGCCGGTGATCTTGCAGGCGTAGTCGCGTTCCGGCGCTCCGGAATCCAGCCCGGCGATCGGGGTCAGGATGCCGCCGCGCGCCTGGCAGTCGGCGCTCAGCCGGTCCAGCTCGGCGGCATAGCCGCTGGATCCCGCGCCCGTGGCGCAGGCGGCGGTCGAAAGCAGGGCGACGGCGGCGAGGGCGCCCAGGGTCGGTCTGATCATGTCGGTCTCCTGTGATGCGGACGAAACGGCTGCCCGGCTCCGCGCGTTCCGGCAGGTCCAGCCTGCGCCCGTCGCCGCATGCGGGCAAGGCCCTGCTTGACCGCCTGCGACCATCGTCTAGGCAGGATCGACACGACGTGAGGTGAGATGATGAAGGTCCTTGTTCTGGGCGGCGACGGCTTCTGCGGCTGGCCCACGGCGCTGCACCTGTCGGCGCGCGGGTGGGACGTGACCATCGTCGACGACCTGAGCCGCCGCGCTATCGACGACGAGCTGCAGGTCCAGTCCCTGACCCCGATCCGGGAGATGCAGGAGCGTCTCGCCGCCTGGGCCGAGGTGTCGGGTCGCCGCGTCGACTTCGTGCAGATGAAGGTCGGGGCCGACTTCGACGGGCTGGTGCGCCTGATCCGCGAGGTCCGTCCCGACGCCGCCGTGCATTTCGCCGAACAGCGCGCCGCGCCCTATTCGATGAAGTCGGCGCGGCACAAGCTCTACACCGTCGACAACAACCTGAACGCCACCAACCACCTGCTGGCCGCCATCGTCGAGAGCGGCCAGGACGTTCATCTGGCCCACCTGGGGACCATGGGGGTCTACGGCTACACCACCGCCGGTCTGCGCATTCCGGAGGGCTATCTGACGGTCACGGTCGACACCGACTTCGGCCCGACCCAGCAGGAGATCCTGTTCCCGCCCAACCCGGGCAGCATCTATCACATGACCAAGACGCAGGACGCCCTGCTGTTCCAGTTCTACGCCAAGAACGACGGCCTGCGGATCACCGACCTGCACCAGGGCATCGTCTGGGGCACCCAGACCGAGGAGACCCGCCAGGACGAGCGCCTGATCAACCGCTTCGACTACGACGGCGACTACGGCACGGTGCTGAACCGCTTCCTGATGCAGGCGGCGGTCGGCCACCCGCTGACGGTGCACGGCTCGGGCGGTCAGACGCGGGCCTTCATCCACATCCAGGACACGGTGCGCTGCGTCGAGCTGGCCCTGAAGAACCCACCGAAGGCCGGCGACCGGGTCAAGATCCTGAACCAGATGACCGAAAGCCGCCGCGTGCGCGACCTCGCCGCCATGATCGCCGACATGACGGGCGCCGAAGTGCACAACGTGCCCAACCCCCGGCACGAGGCCGACGAGAACGAGCTGGTCGTCGCCAACGACCAGTTCCGCGATTTGGGCCTGAAGCCCATCACCCTGGCCCAGGGCCTGATGGACGAGGTCACCGAGGTGGCGCGCAAATACGCCGACCGCGTCGACATGACCAAAATCCCCTGCGTCTCCGCCTGGAACGCCAAGCGCGAGCAGGCGCTGGCCGCCGGCGCGACGCCGGTCGTCACGCCCCGCCCGGCCCGCACCGCCTGATGGACGAGGGCGGGGGCCCGACGCGCCTGCTGGTCTTCGGCGGCGGGCGGCTGGGCATAGCGACCGCACGGCTCGTCATGGGGGCCGGCGGCACGGCGGCGGCGACGTCGCGCGACGCCGACCGGCGCGCGGCGCTGGCGGACGAGGGCATCGCGCCGGTCGATCCCCTCGAGGCCGAGGCCCTGGGTCGCGCGGTCGC
Source organism: Afipia felis (assembly GCA_943371835.1). Classification (GTDB taxonomy): domain Bacteria; phylum Pseudomonadota; class Alphaproteobacteria; order Caulobacterales; family Caulobacteraceae; genus Brevundimonas. The sequence goes on from CALRWJ020000030.1 coordinate 11,810, forward strand.
CGACTGTTCGGCCCTGCTGGTCACCGCGCCGCCCGACGCCGACGGCTGCCCCGGCCTGCGCGCGCTGGAACCGCACCTGACCGGCGACGTCTGGCCCGACTGGATCGGCTACGTCTCCTCCACCGCGGTCTATGGCGACCGCGACGGCGGCTGGGCGTTCGAGGACGACCCGCTTCACGCCGCCACGCTTCAGGGCGCGCGGCGCGTGCGGGGCGAGCGGGCCTGGCTGGAGCTGGGACGCGGACTGGGCCTGACGGTGCAGATCTTCCGCCTGCCCGCGCTCTATGGCCCGGGACGCTCTCCGTTCGACCGCCTGCGCGACGGCACGGCGCGCCGGGTGCGCAAGCCGGGACAGGTCTTCAACCGCGTCCACGAAGAGGACGCCGCGCGCGGCTTTCTGGCGTCCATGGCGCGGCCCCGGCCGGGCGGGACCTATACCCTGTGCGACGACGAGCCGTCGTCGGCCGACTCGGTGATGGAATGGGCCGCCGACCGCCTGGGCCTGACCCAGCCGCCTGAGGTGGACTGGACCGACCCCTCGGTGTCCGACGAGATGCGCCGTTTCTACCGCGACTCCAAACGCCTCTCCAACGCTCGCGCCAAGGCCGAGCTCGGCTGGCGGCCGCTGTATCCGTCGTACCGTGAGGGGCTGGAGGCGATCCTCCGCGCCGAGGACCGCGCGTAGCGCGGCGCCCTCAGGCAGCGGGCGGCCGCGCGGCGAGCGGCAGGGCCAATCAGAAAGGCAGCAGGTTGCGCTGGCGGCTGTAGGCCATGGTGCCGACGTTGGCGCCCAGGCGCAGGCCCACGCCCGTGCGGATGGGGGCCAGGATGATGCCGTCGGCCTGCTGGTAGTTCACGCCCAGACCGCCGACCAGATAGGCCGAGCCCTCCACGCCGGGGTACCGGCGGTAGATCATGTCGGGATAGTAGAGGCCATAGACCAGGGTGAAGACCCGGCTGGCGTTGCCGCCGACGTCCCAGCCGATCGAGACGCCTTGCCAGAAGATCTCCTGGCTGGCCGACAGGTCCTTCATGTGCAGGGCGCCGCGGCCGTAGCGCGCGCCGATGCCGACGGCGCCCGCGCCTTCCTCGCCCGCGATGTAGGCGGTGGGGCTGTCGCCCTGATCGGCGAAGATGCGCTCGATGGCGCCGCCGATGGCCTCCGCCGCGATGCCCAGCTCGCGCGATCCCGCCGCGATCAGCTCTTCCGAGGTGTAGGCCGGCGCCTGACGGTCGCGGTCGATCGGATAGGCCGGATCGGACGCCGGCGGCGGCGCGGCGGTGGCGCAGGCGCCCAGCGTCGAGGTCGCCCCCAGGGCGAGGCCGGACTGGATCAGATGACGACGATGCATGGCGACGGCCCCGTTCGGCGAAGTGTGCGACGAAGCGCCAGCCTCGCCGCCTTTTGCGTCAGCCTTGCGGCGGCGAGGTTAACGAGACCTTGCCGCCGGGCTCAGTCGCAGCTGGAGTTGATGCCGTCCGGCACGATCGACGGCGACATGTAGACGAACTCGCTGGTCTCGCCGGGCGACAGATAGAAGCTGCTCTCCGCCCCCGTGTTCCAGATCAGCGTCGCCGACATGGTGTGCGACGAGCGGTTCCGCGCCCGGGCATAGGTCTGGTTGTTCACCCGCCCGAACTCCAGCAGGCCGGGACAATAGTCCGTGCCGAAATCCTCGGCGTGGTGCTCGTCGTCCCAGTAGTTGCCCTGCTCCAGAGCCAGCTGGTCGCTGTACATCGCCAGCCCGGTCGCCATGTCGGCGCACCCCGCCAGCAGCCCCGCCGTCGCAAGCGCCGCCGCCCCGATCATAACACGCATGAGTTCGCTCCCCGCTCTCGGGACAGGCGTGGCCCGGCGGCGCGGCGACGTCAAGAGAACGCCGTCATGCGTCAGGCCACGTCAGGTCCGCAGCGCGGCGCCCAGCTTGGCGGCGGCGGCCGTGATCCGGCCCGTCAGCGCCTCGATCTCCGCGTCGGACAGCGTCGCCTCACGCGGCTGGACGATCACCTCCAGGGCGACCGACGCCTTGCCGTCCGGCACGCCCGCGCCGCGATACACGTCGAACACGCGCACGTCGGCGATCAGCGCCTTGTCCGCCCCGGCGACCGCCCGCACCAGATCGCCGGCCGCCACGCCGTCGTCGACGACGAAGGCGAAGTCGCGGCTCAGCGGCATCAGGTTCGGCAGATCGGCGGACCCGCGCGACTTCGACTTCTGCGCGCGCGGCTCGGGCAGGGCGTCCAGCACGACCTCGAACCCGTACAGCGGCCCGTCCGCGTCCAGCGCCTTCAAGACGCGCGGGTGCAGCTGGCCGAACTCGGCGACCACGGTCTTGGGCCCCAGCTGCAGCCGCGCCGACCGGCCCGGATGCCACCAGGACCGGTTCTGACCCTGCGCCAGCTGCAGAGAGGCGACCGGCGCGCCGATGCGCTCCAGCGCCGCCAGCAGGTCGCCCTTGACCGCGAACAGGGCGTCCTCGCCCCTGCCGCCCCAGTGGCGCGCCGCCCGGTCCGACATGACGCCGGACAGAACCGTACGCTGGTCCTTCGGCCCGTCGCCCAGATAGATCGGCCCGATCTCGAACAGGGCGACGTCGCCGTGCCCGCGCGCGGCGTTGCGCGCCGCCGCCTGGATCAGGTTGGGTAGAACCGAGGGGCGCATGCAGTCCAGATCGGCGGCGATCGGGTTCTCCAGCACCAGCCGGTCGTCGCCGCCGTCGAACAGGCGGGCGACGTCGCGCTTCAGGAAGGACCAGGTGACGGCCTCGGACCAGCCCAGCGCCGCCAGGGCGCGCCGCGCCGTGCGCACGCGCGCCTGTCGTCCGCTCAGAACGCCGCGCGGCGGCGCGCCCAGATCGGGCAGGGGGGTCGAGGGCAGGGCGTCGTAGCCGACGATGCGCGCCACCTCCTCGACCAGATCGGCGGGGCCCTCGACGTCGCGGCGCCACGACGGCGGCGTGACGACCCAAGGCGCGCCGCGCGTCACGGCGAAACCAAGGTCGGTCAGCACCTGGGCGATGCGGTCCTCGCCGACGTCCAGGCCGGTCAGGGCGCCGACCCGCGCGGGGTCGAAGGCGAAGGGCGCCGGCACGGCCGGCGTCTGACCGAACAGCACCGTCTCCGACGGCTCTCCGCCGCACAGGTCCAGGATCAGACGCGTCGCCAGCTCGACGCCGGGAACCAGCGATTCCGTGTCCACGCCGCGCGCGAAGCGGTACTGCGCATCCGAGGCGATGCCCAGATCGCGGCCCGTCTGGGCGATGACCAGCGGGTCGAACCAGGCGCTTTCCAGGAAAACGTCGGTCGTCTCGTCGTCGCAGCCGGTCGACTCCCCGCCCATGACGCCGCCCAGGCCGATCGGCCGCTCTCCGGCCGCATCGGCGATGACGCAGTGCGTCGCAGCCAGCGCATAGGTCTTGCCGTCCAGCGCGATCAGATGCTCGGCCTCGCCGGTGTCGCGCGCCGTCTGACCGCCGCGCACCACGATCTCGGTCCCGACCAGCTTGGCCAGGTCATACACGTGCAGCGGCCGCGCGCGGTCGTAGGAAATCAGATTGGTCACGTCGACCAGGCGGTTGATCGAGCGCAGGCCGATCGCCGTCAGACGACGCTTCAGCCACTCCGGGGACGGCCCGTTCTTCACGCCGCGGATCACGCGTCCGGCGAAGGCGGGGCACATCTCGGGCGCGTCCAGACGGACCGTGACCGGGTTGGCGAACGTCCCCGGGACCGACGCGATCTCGGGCGTCTTCAGCGTGCCCAGACCGGCGGCGGCCAGGTCGCGCGCGATGCCGTTGACGCCCAGCCAGTCGGGCCGATTGGGCGTCACCTCGAAGTCGATGATCGGTTCGGCGCCGAAGATGCCGGCCGCCGGCGTGCCGACCGCCACGTCGTCGGGCAGTTCCTGGATGCCGTCGCTCTCGTCGGCCAGTTCCAGCTCGGAGGCCGAGCACAGCATGCCGTTGGACACCACGCCGCGCACCGGCTTTTCGACCAGGGTCACGCCCAGGCCCGGCACATAGGCGCCGATGGGGGCATAGATGGTGACCAGACCCGCGCGCGCGTTCGGCGCGCCGCAGACGATCTCCTTCATGCCGTCCACGGTCTCGACCTGGCAGACCTGCAGGCGGTCGGCCTGGGGGTGCCGTTCGGCCGAGACGATGCGCGCGGCGGTGAACGGCGCCAAGGCGGCGACGGGATCGTGGACGTCCTCGACCTCAAGACCGGCGCGCGTCATCGCGTCCGCGACCGCGGCGGCGTCCGCCTGGGTCTCCAGGTGGTCCTTCAGCCAGGACAGGGTGAATTTCACGCCTGCGGCTCCGCCTTCGACAGCTGCTGGATGCCCGAGCGCAGATCGTCGAGCAGCGAGTCCATGCCGGTGAAGCCGACCTGGACGAAGCGGCAGCGCACGAAGGTGCACTCCGCCATGCCGACCACGCCGGTCAGCTTCTGCCCCTGGGGCTTGTAGAGCAGGTTGTTGGTGTCGGTCGTCGTGCCCATGGCGCAGCCGTCGAACGTGGTGCCGGACATGACCGCCATGACGGCGGGGCCTTCGATGACGCAGTCGGTGAAGGTCTTGCCCCGGATCGCCATCTCGCCGGCGTTCCAGTGATGCACGGCCAGAAGCGGCAGCCAGACGGCTTCCTTCTCGAACGTGGTGCGGGCGACCAGTTCGCGGCCATAGGCCTCGTCCGGCGTGAAGGTGGCGGGAACGGCGTCGGTCATGGTCGGGTCCTTGTCGTCAGTCCGTGACCTGGACCTGCTCCAGCAGGTCCTTCAGCACGGTCTCGTGGCCGGTGAAGCCCAGATTATGGAAGCGGCAGTTGCGGAAGGTGCAGTTGCGCAGCGGGATCGATCCGATCGCCATCGTGCCGTTCAGCGACTGGAACAGCATGCCGCGCAGGTCGCCCCGGCTGGGGCCGAAGTCGACGCCTTCGAAGGCGGTGCCCTCCAGGATCAGCACCAGCGCCGGACCGTCGATCACGCAATCGACGAAGACGCGGTTTTCCAGCGTCTGCCCACCGCCCGCATGCACGCTGGCGCGGAACAGATCGACCAGGGCGAACCGGCCGCCCCGGAACTCGCGCGCCAGCGGGTCGACCTCGCGCCCGGCCGGGATTTGCAACAGGGTGGGTTCGGTCATGACAGGCCTCCCGCCGAAGACGGCGCGGCGAAGGGGGAAAAGCCGTAGTGGGCCAGCCAGCGCACGTCGGCCTCGAACATGGGTCGCAGGTCGGGGATGCCGTACTTCAGCATGGCCAGGCGATCCACGCCCATGCCGAAGGCGAAGCCCTGCCATTCGTCCGGGTCCAGACCACATGCCTTGAGCACGTTGGGATGC
>CALRWJ020000031.1:0-14236 GCA_943371835.1 Afipia felis
GTCTCCTCCAGGGTGGCGGCCTGCTGCTCGGTGCGGCGCGACAGATCGTCCGCGGCCTGGCTGATCTCGCCCGCCCCGGACCGCATGGCAGAGGTGTTGCTGGAGATTTCCGACAGCGCCGCCTCAAGCCGCTGCATGGCGGCGTTGAAGTCGCTCTTCAGCTGCTCGTACTCGCCGCTGAAGGCCGCGGTGATGCGCGCCGTCAGGTCGCCCTCGGCCACCGCCGACAGAGCCTTGGCCGTTTCGGCCACCACCATCGACTGCGCCTGGGCGCCGCGCTCGCGCTCCTCCTCCATCGCCGTGACGTCGGTGGCCAGCTTGATGACCTTCACCGGCGTGCCGTCGGGCCCGATCACCGGATTGTAGGTCGCAAGGATGATGACCCGGCGCCCCTGCTTGTCGAACCGCGTGAACTTCTCCGTCAGCGGCCGCCCCAGCCGCAGCTGCTTCCAGAAGGCGCGATACTCGTCGCTGCGGGCGTAGTCCTTGTCGACGAAGATGCGATGGTGCTGGCCCACGACCTCGTCCAGCGCATAGCCCATGACCTTCAGGAAGGTGTCGTTGGCGGCCAGCACGCGCCCGTCCAGGTCGAACTCGATGGTGGCCTGCGACTGGTCGACCGCCGTCAGCAGCCCCTTCATGGCTGCCATGGTTTTCTCGACCTCGGCTTGAGCGGCCTGGGCCTCCGCCTCGGCCTCGGCGCGCGCCTGTTCGGCGGCGTCCAGATAGATCGAGATGACGAAGTCCATGTCCAGCAAGGCGGCCTTGACCACCGCGCCCAGCGTCTGACCCAGCGCCGCGCCGCCGTCGCCCTTGCCCCAGCGCGACCGCTGCGCCTCGTGGTCCTTCACCAGACCCTTGACCAGGCCCTCCAGAACCAGGGCGTAGCCGCCGATGTACCAGCGCGGCTCCAGACCGATCCGCGCGTGCGTCGCGCCGATGCGCCCCACGCTGTCCACATAGCCGCCGTCGAACCGGCCCGAGGCGATGCTGGACCAGTGCCGCGCCTGTGCGTTCCTGGCGCCCGAAATCTGGCCTTCGCCGCTGAAGTGTCGCGACACCGCCGGATAGCGGCGCACCTGATCGTAGAACGCGTCGAGGCTGGACGGCAGCGCCGCCTCGATCGACGGTCGCGCCCGCGCCAGGGCGTCTTGCGCCGCGGCGTCCAGGCCGATGAATGAAAGGCGTTCCTGAAGGGCGATCTTGTCCGACATCGAGGGGGTCTCGCGGCTGTTGTCCCCCCGTCATCGCGGATCAAATCTGACGAACCGTCTCGCTCGTTTGCCCGCTTCAAAGATTCAAAACGGCGAAATTCACAGGTCGTAAACGACGTCAGCAAAGCGGTTACCCCTGCCCGAATATGTCAGGAGGCGTACGGATGATTTGTCATGCTCGAAACCCTGGCCTCCTTCGGATCCGATGAGTTGACCGCCTTGGTCGCCGCCCTCGCGGTCGCCGCCCGCGGCCAGATGAAGGCGGGGGATCAGCTCCCGGTCCGGGTGCTCCTCACCGTCTCCGCCGCCGGTCGGCGCGGCGTCTCCCAGCGCGAGACCGCGCGCAGCCTCGACGTCGCCGAGGCGACCGTCTCGCGGCTGTGCGACCAGTTGGAGCTTTCCGGCCTGATCCAGCGTCTGCCCCATCCGACCGATCGCCGCGTGAAGACCCTTCACCTCACCGCCGCCGGCGAAGCGCACATCCAGCGCTGCGCCCACAGCGCGTCGTCCGGGCTGGGCGCGGCGCTGACCGACTTCACGCCGGCCGAGCGAGACCTGCTGACGCGCCTGCTCTCACGGGTGAAGGCCGTCGCCTGCCGACCCCAGGCATGCGACGGCTGTCTGGTGGGCGGCTGCAGGGCCTGACCCGGCGTCAGCGGTCCTGACCGTCGTAGGTCAGGACGAAACGCCGTCCCGCCGGCACGGTGATCCGCTCGCCAGAGGTCGATCCGACGCCCACCGCGCCGGCCATCACGTCGTAGCAGCCGCCCGACACGGTCCACTCGTAGCTCTGGCCCGGGTAAACGGTCACTCCGTTCGGCAGCCGGTCCAGCCCGTAGGACGCGGCCGAGCACGTGGAGATCAGGATCGTGTCGATCGGCTGGGACGAGGTGTTCTCGAACACCAGGGTGCCCGTCGGCTCCCCCTCCCGCACCAGGTCGCCACCTGAGACCAGCGACGCGCACCCGGACAGCGCCGCCGCCGCCGTCATCATCATCAGTGCCGCTTTCTTCATCCCATCCTCCTGCGTTGCGAAGATCGCAGAACAGCGCTCGTCCGGCTCCGCCGGCAATCCCACCGAACCTGACGAACGGCCACGCCTGTCACAGGATCGGGAGCGCCGGAACGGGCGCACGAGCGACGGATTCCCCTGATGTCGAAACAAGAGGAGACCTCCGGTGACCAATCCCTTCCGCAACCGAGACCAGGAGCGCGAGCAGGAGCGCGGCCGCTGGACCGAGCAAGGCCAGACCGGCGCCTACTACGGAGACGCCGCCCGCGATCAGTCGCAGGACCGGAACCGTGACGGCTCGTACGAGCGGAACAGCCCCTACGCCCAAGGCCAGGGCGGTTACGCCCAGCCGTACGGCCAGCGCGAGCGCGAGCCGACGTGGAACCGGACTGACTACGGCCAGGGCCGCTCCGACCCCCAGTCGACCCGCTACGGCTCCGAAATGAACCAGGGCTGGAACGCCGGTCGCTCCGAGCCGCAATGGGGTCGCGAGCGCGACTACGACGCCCCCCGTTCGCAAGGGTCCTACTACGGTCAGGCCGCACCCTACCGTTCGTCGTACGACCAGGGCCGCGACGCGCCGACCTGGCAACGCGGCCACGCCTCCCCGTCCACCCAGGCCGCCTATCGCGGCGACCACCACGACTTCGAGCCGGACTACCTGCACTGGCGCGAGCAGCAGATGTCGCGGTTCGACCGCGACTACACCGACTGGCGCAACGAGAAGCGACAGAAGTTCTCTTCCGATTTCGAAGGCTGGAGAAGCAGCCGCGGCCCTGGCGTACAGGCCGAGAACTCGGTGGTCGGCGACGTGGCCGACGGCGGCGGCAGCCAGGCCCATGCCAAGGAGCTTCACGGCGACAAGCCCGCGAAGCACTGACGCCGCTCCCGGCGTGACGAGGGGCCCGGTTCGCGCCGGGCCCCTTTCTCATGCGCCTACGGCGCCGGCGTCTCGGCGGACGCGCGCGGCGGGGCGTTCTTCACGTGCAGGTCCAGCCAGCGCACCATCTCCCAGAGGGTATGGCCGACGGACTCCCGCGCGCGATAGCCGTGCGCCTCCAAAGGCAGCACCACGTACCGCACCGTCGCCCCGTGCCCCTTCAGCGCGGCGTAGAACCGCTCCGACTGGATCGGGAAGGTGCCGGAGTTGTCGTCGTCCTGGCCGTGGATCAGCAGGATCGGCTCGTTCACCTGGTCCGCGTAGGTGAACGGCGACATCTCGGTATAGACCTCCGTCGCCTCCCAATAGGTGCGCTGCTCCGACTGGAAGCCGAACGGCGTCAGCGTGCGGTTATAGGCGCCGGACCGCGCGATCCCGGCACGGAACAGGTCGGTGTGCGCCAACAGGTTCGCCGTCATGAAGGCGCCGTAGCTGTGCCCGCCGACGGCGATCCGGTCCGGATCGGCCACGCCCATGTCGACCACGGCCTTCACCGCCGCCTCGGCGTCGGCGGTCAGCTGCGCCACATAGGTGTCGTTCGGCTCCGCGCCGTCGACGCCGATGATCGGCATCGACGGGTCGTCCAGCACCGCATAGCCCTGGGTCAGCAGGAACAGGTGGCTGGACCCGCCCGGGCGCACGAACCGGTTGCCGGTGTCGACCACCTGCCCCGCCACCGCCGCGTCGGTGAACTCCGCCGGATAGGCCCACATCACCAGCGGCAGCGGCCCGTCGCGGTCCTTGTCGTAACCCGCGGGAAGATACAGCGTCCCCGACAGCTTGACCCCGTCCGCCCGTTCATAGGCGATCAGCTGGCGCGTCACCCCCGCCAGCTGCGGCGCCGGATCCGGGAAATCGGTCAGCGCGGTCAGAGACCCGGCGTTCAGATCACGAACGAACATGTTCGGCGGCGCCAGCGGCGTCTCGCGCCGCGTCACCAGCCGTCGTCCCGCCTCGTCCAGGAAACCGACCACAGTCTCGTACTCGCCCGGCGCCGACCGCCAGACGATTTCCGACTGGCCCGTCTCGGGATTCATCAGGGCGACGAAGGGATACTCGCCCTCACGCGTCGCCCCGGCGCCGGCCATGACGATGCGCCCGTCGGCGGCGAAGCGGATGCGTCCGCGCCCGCGCGCGTCCGGCTCCGTCACCGGCGAGCCGGGGTCGGCGTAGCGGTCCTGATAGTTCCGCTCCAGCAGGGTCCGCCCCGTCCCCGGCGCCGAGGGATCGACGATCCAGCGCGTCTCGTGCCGCGTGTTGAACCAGCGCCCGTTGACGATCGCGGTGTCCGCGTCGCCCCAGCTGATCCCGGCATAGCGCTCGTTCAGATCGATCAGCTTGACCGGCCGCCCGTCGAACGGCGCGGCCAGCAGATAGACGGTGTCGCGCACCGGCGCCGTCGCGCGGGGATCGCCGCCGTCCTGCGCCTCGACCCAGGCCAGGGTCGCGTCGGCGTCGGCGCGCCACTGCACCGCGCGCGGCCCCGGAGACACCGCGTCGAACGCCGTCGGCACGTCGTCGCGCAGCGGCAGGTCCGCCACCGCGTGCACCACGCGCCCCTGCAGGTCCGTCACGAACACCTCGGAGGGGAACAGCCCCGCCGGCACGACGTAGGAATAAGGCCGCTTGACCCGCGTCTGCAGGATGAACCGCCCGTCCGGCGACACCGAAGAACCCAGGATCACGCCCGGCCCGCCCACGTTGCGAGTCGACCCGTCCAGCCCGACCACCACCAGCTGGCTGGTGAAGTAATGGTCGAACAGCGCCTCGTCGCCGGGCGACCCCAGCAGGTCCTGATAGGTGCGCACGGGCGCCGCGCGGCCGGCGCTCTCCTCCACGATCGGCCCCGTCGGCGCGGCCGTGACGTCCGGCGCGGCGCGACGGTTCGCGGGCGTCATCCTGACCAGCAGTCCCGATCCGTCGGGCAGCCAGTCGAAGCCGTTTCCGGTCGCCGCGTTGACCCGCGCGGTCGTCAGGCGGCGCGCCGGCGCCCCGTCCACGCCCGCGACGTACAGCGACATGCCGTCCGACTCGTCCACCAGAAAGGCCACGCTGCGCCCGTTCGGCGACCACGAGGGATTGGTGAAGCGCGCGCCGTCCGGCAACTGGACCTGACGCACCGGCCCGCCCGACACGTCCTGGAAGCTCAGCCCCGTCAGCCACGACACGCGGCTGTTCGCCGGGCCGTTGTTGCGCGGATTGATGCGATAGCCGCCCAGCTTCAGCATCGGCTCGGCCAGCTCCGAGATCGGCGGCAGGTTCGACCGGTCGAACAGCGCCAGGGTCTGCCGGTCGGGGCTCAGGCTGGCCGTCGGGCTGGGCTTCGAATCCAGGATCGCCGCGATCGGCTCGGGCGGCTGCTGATAGGCGAACGGCTCCCCCGCCTGCTGCGCCCAAACCGGCCCCGCCGCCACCAACGCCAGCGCCGCCGCCGCAGCCATGGTGAGATGCCGCATCTTCGATCCCCCTGATTTCAGCCCGGGGGCAGGCTAGCGGCATCCTTCGCCCATTGGGAGAGGGTCAGCGCTTCTCTTCCGATGCTCTCATCCACTCGCTGTCGCGCGCCGTCTGGTACGCCTCGCGCACGCCCTGGCGGGGCATGTCCGCGCCCAGCAGCGAGACCTGCCGCGCCCAGACCTCGGAAATCCCGCCGACGGTCTCGGTCAGCCAGCTGGGCGGCTGCTGCCGCACCCAGTTGGGCACGGACACGGCGTTGAAGACGGCCAGGAAGAGCGTGATCACCAGGATCGTCCGCGTGGCCCAGCGCCGGTCGCGCCCGGCCAGGTCGTGGTCGTCCGGCGGCGGGCCGGGCGGAAAGGCGAACCGCGCCATCGCCTTCAGCCGGTTCTCGCGCTCGGTCAGGTCGTGCGCGTCCGCCTTCTCGTTCCAGTCGCTGGGCGGGTCCGGCTGCGCAACGACGGCGACCAAGGCGGGCGGCGCGGGGTCCGGCGTCGGCTCCAGCGGCGGGAATGGCGACCCCCCCCCCTGCGTCCCAAAGGTTGGAAACGGATCCGGCGGCGCCTCGGCGCCCTGCGGATCTTCGGGGTCGGTCGGTTCGGTCATCGCGCGCCTCCCGTCAGAACTGGAAATAGATGAAGGGCGCCACACCGTCCGGCCTGACCGCCTCGATCAGCAGGAAGGCCGCCCCGATCAGCAGGCCCAGCGTCAGGAAGGGCGCGCCCTTCAGCCGCTCGGTCACGCCCTCGATCGCGCGCGAGGGCAGCCAATGCATGCCCAGGCCGACGACGATCAGCCCCACCATGAACGGCGTGGCCAGCACCGCCGGCCCCATCCGCCCCAGCCCCTGCAGCATCCCCAGCGCCAGGTCGAAGGTCTCGGCCCGGAACAGGATCCACCCCAGGCAGACGACGTGGAAGGTGACCAGCACGCCCAGCCACATGGGCACGGAAACCTTGTCGCCCAGCACCTTCTTGCCCACGCGCTCGACCACCTGCGCCCCGCCGTGCAGCGCGCCCCACAGCACGAACGTCCACGCCGCCCCGTGCCACAGGCCGCCCAGAAGCATGGTGATCATCACGTTGACGCTGGAACTGAGCGTCCCCTTCCGGCCCCCGCCCAGCGGCACGTACAGATAGTCCCTCAGCCAGCTGGACAGGCTGATGTGCCACCGCCGCCAGAACTGCTGCATCGACCAGGCCCGATATGGCTGATCGAAGTTGCGCGGGAACGAATAGCCCAGCAGCGCCGCGATCCCGATCGCCATGTCCGAATAGGCCGAGAAGTCGCAGTAGATCTGCACCGCATAGCCATAGACCGCCGCCGCGACGTCCAGACCCGAATGCGCGCCCGGATCGAAAAACACCGGATCGACCAGCCGCACGGCCAGCTCCGACGCGATCACGCTCTTCTTGAACAGGCCCCACACGATCAGCAGCAGGCCATGCGTCGCCATCTCGCGCGTCAGGCGCGGCGTGCGGTCGAACTGCGGCAGCAGGTCCGACGCCCGCACGATCGGCCCGGCGACCAGGTGCGGGAAGAAGCTCATCAGCAGCATCACGTCCAGCAGGCTCTTTGCCGGCTGGGTCGTGCGGCGATGCACGTCGACGACGTAGCTGATGCCCTGGAAGGTGAAGAAGGAAATCCCCACCGGAAGGATCACCTGCAACAGCGGCAGGTCCCGCTCCCACCCGACGCGCGTCAGCAGCTCGCCCATCTGTTCGACGAAGAAGCCGTAGTATTTGAAAAAGCCCAGGATCAGCAGGTTCAGCGCGACGCCCAGCGCGACCAGCCACTTCCGTTGCGCGCTGCGATCCTCGCGCGCGATCAGCGCCGCCACGCCCCAGTTCAGCACCGCCGACAGGATCAGCAGGCCGACGAACCGCCAGTCCCACTGGGCGTAGAAGAACCAGCTGGCCAGCAGCAGGAACAGCTTCCTGCGCCCGTTCTCCCGATCGAACGACCAGGTGGTGAAATAGACGAACAGGAAGAAGACGCCGAAGGCGAGCGTCGGAAACAGCATCCTAGAGCCCGGTCGGCTGAGGCCGGGTCGCTTCGCGGATCGGCTGAAGCCGTGAATCGGGCTCCGGTTCAAGATCCGGATGGGCCGCCGGCCCGTCCGGAGCGGTCTCGGCCCGTCCGGCCTTCCAGGCGTCGTAGGCGCCGATCAGGTCGTCGGCCAGCAAGCCCCCGATCCACTCGCCGCCCGCCGAGGTGAAGTGCACCCGGTCGCCGCGCATCATGGGCTCGCGTCCCCCGGCCAGCCGCTCCGCCGAACACTCTCCGCCCATGCGTCCCTGCCAGTCCCAGAATGCGACGCCCATTTCGTCGGCGACCATCCGTTGCACGGCGCGTACCCGGCCCAGATTGCGCGGCGCGCCCCGATCCGGCACGCCCGGACACGCCCGTGCCTCGCCCCGTCTCAGCGCGTCGGGCGCGCCAAGCACCAGGATCGCCGCGTCGGGCGCGAACCGCCTCAACCGCCAGATCTGGTCTCGCAGCGTCGCATCCCAGGCGATCATGTCCAGGCCGTCGTCGAAGCCGTCGTTGGTGCCGAACGCCAGGATGATCAGGTCCGGCCGCCACGCTTCGATCTCGGTGCGCACCACCGTCTCGTCGCGCCCGGCGAAGTCCGCCAGCGTCGCGCCCACCTGCCCCACGTTCGACAGGATCACGCCCGGCCCCTCGCCCTCCAGCCAGACGCCGTCCAGCGTGCCGCCCTCGCGTCCGGCCCGCACGGTCAGGGACCGCGCCGCCGGATCGACGTCCACCGCCCGACAGCGCGGCCCGATCATCTGGGCCTGCCCGACCTCGCGTCCGTCGGCCTCGACCGTCCAGACGCCGTCGCGCCCGCACAAGCCCAGCCGCCGCGTCGCCGCCTCCGGATCCAGCGCCAGCGTCAGCGCCGATCCCTCGACCCCGCGCGCGGGCCCGCCGAACAGCCCCGTCGCCTCCGCGCTCAGATAGCCGCCGACGCGCGGCGCCTTGGGCGTCCAGCCCCAGTTCGTCGTCGTCGCCACCACCTGCCGCGGGGCATATCCGTCGTAGGGGACGCCGGGCGCCAGATAGCCGCGCCCGCCGCGCCCGAACCGGCCCTGCAGCCGGCTGCGCACCGTACCGGGGATCACCTCGCCGGCCGTGTGGCTGTCGCCGATCTGCAGCACGTGCACGCGCAGCGGCTGGCCCGCCTCGACCTTGGCCAGGTCCTCGAACCACGGCGCCAGCGCCTGCGTCCCGCACAGGCCGCCGACGCAGGTCTGGGCCGCCGCCGGCCCGGCCAGCGCCAGCGCCGCCGCGACCAGCAGCGCCTTCACTCCGTCAGTCCCGCGTCGCGCCGGATGGCCGTCTCGACCGGCTCCGCGATCCGCAGATAGCCGTCCATGCTCATGTGGATGCCGTCGTTCGCGCGCATCAGCCGCCGCCGCCCGCCGACCTCGGCATAGGGCATGTAGTCGCCCTCGCCGTCGGAGGTCAGGCTGACCGTCTCGAGATAAGGCACGCCCAGCGCCTTCATCCGCGCCTCGACCACCTCGTTGATCAGGCTCATCCGCTGGTCGAAGCCGTCGCGCTTCATGCGCGGCATGCCGACCCAGTAGACGACGATCCCGCGCGACCGGAACAGGCCGACCAGATCGTCGATCCGCTTGCCGTAGGCGGCCTTCCACCCCTCGGTCCCGAAGGCGTGCACCGCCGCGCCGTCGTCGATGCCTTGGGCGTCGTTCGTGCCGAACACCACCACCGCCACGTCGACCTGGGTCTCGCCCAGCTGCCGCGTCGTCTTGGCCTGGATGTCCACGTAGTCATAGCGCGACAGCCCGGTGGAAACCTCGCTGAACTTCGTCACCGTCACGCCCGGCGCGCCCTGGAAGTCGCGGTACAGCGCCGCCCAGACGCCGTCGCCCATGCTGTCGCCGAACACGCCGATCCGCAGGTTCCCGGCCCTGGCCTTCAGCACCGAGGCGTCCTGCACCTGCACGACCGGCTGCGGCGCCGGCGCGGCCTCGACCGGCTGGGGCGCGACCGGCTCCGGGCTGGCCGAGGCGTTGGCCCGCCCGCCCAGCATCAGCGTCGGCGACCTCAGCCACGCGCGACCGTCCGGCGTCAGGGCCAGACCGCCCACGACCCCCGCCACGAACATGGCCGTCAGAGAATTGACGCCGAACTTCACGCCCGCCCCCGGTTAACCGATCAGGCGCGCACTCTTACCTGAAATCACGGGGGAAACCACCGCACGCGCCTGTCGCGCGAGGAGAAAGGTTAACCGAGCGGTCCTGGTCGTCCGAGGCGCACCGAGGGCGTGAATCAGGCCGCTCTCAAAAACGTCCTTCGGCCCAGCGCGCGGCGAAGAAGCCGCCGACCGCCGTCAGCGCCGTCAGGCTGGTGCCCCAGATCAGGTCGATGACCGTCAGCTTCGTCGACCACACCGACAGCGTCGCTTGATTGGTCAGGTCGTAGGTGCCGTAGGCGATCAGCCCCAGCACCGCGCCGTTGATCAGCGCCCGCGTCCACTGACCGTCCTTCAGGGCCGGCGCGATGGCGAAGAAGCAGACGCCGAAGATGTACAGCAGATAGAAGATGACCGCCGCCTTCATGTCCGGCTTGTCCGCCATGATCGGCCCGATCACGGGCCGGTACAGCCGGTTGGCCATGGTCGTCAGCCACACCGCGTCGATCGCCGCCATGGTGATCGCCGCGCCCAGATATCCCGCGACCCACTTCATCATCGTCTCAGCCCTCCTTGGCGGGCGTCAGCAGATAGTGGCTGACCGCCCAGGTGTTTCCGTCGTCGTTTCCGAACAGGCCCGCGGTGGCCAGGTAGAACCGGCGCCAGCGCCGCCGCCACAGCTTCCAGTCCTCGCCATAGGTCTCGCGCATCAGCTCCGACACGCGGTCCACGTTCTGATCCATGTTGCTCAGCCAGTCCTCGGCCGTGCGGGCATAGTTGCAGCCGTTCCAGGTCCACTCGCGCTCGACGGCGAACAGGTCCGGGAACTGCCGCATCAGCCCCTTCGACGGCATGACCCCGCCGGTGAAGAAATGCTGGGCGATGAAGTCGCCGCCGTCGGTGTGGTCGAAGCGGTACGGCGCGTCCCTGTGGGTGAAGATGTGGATGAACGCCTTCCCGTCGGGCTTCAGCCAGGCCTTCGCCCGCGTCAGCAGCGCCCGCCAGTTGGCCATGTGCTCGAACATCTCGACCGACACGACGCGATCGAACCGCCCCGGCTCGGCGTGAAAGTCGTTCATGTCCTTGGTGATGACCGTCAGGTTGGTCAGGCCCCGCGCCTTCGCCTCGGCCTCGATGTGACCGCGCTGGCCGTGGCTGTTCGACACCGAGGTGATACGCGCCGCGGGATACCGCTCCGCCATCCACAGGCTCAGCGAGCCCCAGCCGCAGCCCAGCTCCAGGATCTCCTGCCCGTCCGCCAGCTCCGCGTGCGCGCAGGTTTCGGCCAGCGCCAGCTCCTCGGCCTGCGCCAACGTCTCCGACCCGGTCGGATACAGGCAGCAGGAATACTTCAGCCGCGGCCCCAGACAGATGCGGAAGAACTCCGGCGGCAGTTCATAGTGCTGGGCGTTGGCGGCGTCGGCGTGCTCGGCCACCGCGCGCTTGGCCATGTCGTGGGCGAAGGCCGCCTCGTCGTGCGGGGCTTCCTTGTCCAGCCGTTTGCGCGCCTCGGTCACCAGGGCGTCGATCGCCGGGCGCGTGATGAAGTCGGGGAACGGCGCGTCCTGCAGGCTGCGGATGGCGGCTGTGGCCGGATTCATGCGTTGATTTCATCCCTGATGGCGGCCGCGACCTGCGACCAACGCGCGCTCTGGCGGAACGGCTCCGCTTCTGCGTCACTTCTACGCGGACCGGCCGGATTCGGATGCGCTCATCCGCGGCCCGCCGCGCGCCGTAGCTTCGGCGCATCTTCAGGAGACCGCATGAGCCCCGCCCCCGCCGAAGTCCCCGCCCCCCGCCGCGGCAAGCGCGTCGCCGTCGTCGGATCGGGCGTCTCCGGCCTGTCCGCGGCCTGGCTGCTGTCCCAGGCGCACGACGTCACGTTGTATGAGGCCGACGACCGGCTGGGCGGGCACTCCAACACCGTCGACGCGCCGTCGCCCGCCGGCCCCATCGCCGTCGACACGGGCTTCATCGTCTTCAACGAGGCGAACTATCCCAACCTGACCGCCCTGCTGGCCCACCTCGGCGTGGCGACCAAGCCGGCGATGATGTCGTTCGCCGTCTCCATCGACGAGGGCGCGCTGGAATACTGCACCCAGGGCCTGCGCGCCCTGTTCGCCCAGAAGCGCAACTGGGCCAGCCCGCGCTTCTGGCGCATGATCGGCGACATCATGCGCTTCCAGAAGGAGGCGCCGAAGCAGCTGTCCGAACTCGAGCGGTCGGGCGAAAGCCTCGACGCCTGGCTGGGCCGCAGCGGATACGGGGCGATGTTCCGCGACGCCTATCTGCTGCCCCAGGCCGCGGCCATCTGGTCCTGCACGCTGGAGCAGATGACCGACTATCCGGCCGCCGCCTTCGTCCGGTTCTACATGAACCACAACCTGCTGACCTACGACCTGCGCCCGACGTGGCGCACCATCGACGGCGGCAGTCGGGAATACGTCGATCGTCTGGGCAAGGCGCTGGAGCGCCGCGTCGTCGCCGGCGCCCGCATCGCCTCCGTCGTCCGGGACCAGGACGGCCCTGCCCTGCGGATGGAAGACGGCGCCCTTCACCGCTTCGACGAGATCGTGCTGGCCACCCACTCGGACCAGGCCCTGCGCCTGCTGGAGACGCCGACCGCCGCCGAGCGCCGCCTGCTGGGCGCCATCCCGTATCGCGCCAACCGCGCCGTCCTGCACCGCGACGTCTCGCTGATGCCCCGCCGGCGCAAGGCCTGGGCCGCCTGGACCCACATGGGCCGATCGGACCGCGCGGGCGAGGGCGGCGTCACCTACTGGATGAACGAGCTCCAGTCCCTGCCCGGCCCGCCCCTGTTCGTCAGTCTGAACCCGGCGCG
The DNA here is from genome assembly GCA_943371835.1 of Afipia felis. Classification (GTDB taxonomy): domain Bacteria; phylum Pseudomonadota; class Alphaproteobacteria; order Caulobacterales; family Caulobacteraceae; genus Brevundimonas. The sequence continues at coordinate 12,631 of CALRWJ020000031.1, forward strand.
CGAGCCCGACCCCGAACTGGTCATCGGCGAATGGGACTATGAGCACCCGGTCTTCGACGTCGCCGGCGTGGCGGCGCAGAAGAAGCTGTGGAGCCTTCAGGGTCACGGCGGCGTCTGGTTCGCCGGCGCCTGGTTCGGCGCGGGCTTCCACGAAGACGGCCTGCAAGCCGGCCTCGCCGTCGCCGAGGCCATCGGCGGCGTCCGCCGCCCGTGGCAGGTCGAGAACGAGAGCGGCCGCATTCACCTGTCGTCCGCCCCCTCCCCGCTGGCCGAGGCGGCGTGACGACGACGTCGGCCCTCTACGTCGGCCAGGTCCTGCACCGCCGGCTGGCCGACTTCGACCACCGCCTGCGCTACCGCACATGGATGCTGCTCATCGACCTCGATACGATCGAGGCTGAGCGGCCGCGGCTGCTGTCGCGTCGTCGCTTCTCGCTGCTGTCCTGGCGCGCTTCGGACCACGGCGACGGATCCAACACCCCGCTGCGCACCCAGATCGAGGCCGCTCTCGCCAAGGCCGGCGTCCACATTGACGGCGGTCCGATCCGCCTGCTGACCATGCCGCGCGTCCTCGGCTACGGCTTCAACCCGATCAGCGTCTGGTTCGCCTTCGGCCCCGACGGCGACTTGCGCGGCTTGGTGCACGAGGTCACCAACACCTTCGGAGAGCGGCACAGTTACTCCCTGCCCGCCGGCGTCGGCGCGGACGGGACCGCGCGTCACGCCGTGGACAAGACCCTGTTCGTCTCCCCCTTCATGGACGGAGCCCTGACGTATGAGTTCCAGGTCCACGCCCCCGACGACCGCGTCTCCGTCTCCATCTTGGCCCGGCGCGACGGCCGCCCGCTCCTGACCGCCTCTTTCGCGGGCGAACGCCGCCCCCTGACCGATGCCTCGCTGGCCCGCCTGTTCGTCACCCACGCCCTGCTGACCTTCAAGGTCACCGCCGCCATCCACTGGGAAGCCCTGAAGATGCTCTTCAAGGGCGCCCGCTACCGGCACAGGCCAAGGCCGCCGCGCGATCCGGTGACGGCAGGGCGCGTCGACTCGCCCGCTGGCGATCTTGCCCTCTCCCGGCGGGAGAGGGCTTGAGCGTCCCGAAGGCGCTGACCCTTCCCTTCTCCCCTTGCGGGAGAAGGTGGCAGCCCCGGACTTGATCCGGGGCTGACGGATGAGGGGTCTCTCCGGCCGCGCCGTTGCAGACGATGAGGCCATCGCCAGTGCGACCCCTCATCCGACCTCGCTCAGCGAGGCCACCTTCTCCCGCAAGGGGAGAAGGACGATGTGGGGACGACCGGCGCTTGATTGCGATGATCGGAGCTGTATTTCGCAGCCCGATCAACGCCTTCGGATTTCCCAGCCCCTTTTCGCCGACGTCACCTCAGACGTCCGCCACGCTCCTCCTCGGTTCCGTCGCAGGGGAAGGGCGCAAGGCCTTGCGAGCTTGTCGCGGCGGAAGCGGTTCGAGCGGGGGCTCGCCCGGGGCGTTTCATCGTCACGGGGGGCCGGTGCGGGCTCGATCGTTCGCCCTCGGATCTCGCGGCCCTCAAGCAGCGAGCGCCCGCGGCGCGAGCGGTAGGGCCCACATCATGGCGCGTCACGGGAA
>CALRWJ020000032.1:0-13146 GCA_943371835.1 Afipia felis
GGCCGCCGGGGCCGAGCCGGGCGCCGCCGCCGCGCCGCGCGCCGTGATCGTCGACCGCGCCCAGGCGCTGGCCGTCGACGGGGTGACGGGGCAGGCCTCGCAGCGCGTGCCGATCCGCACCGACACGGTGCAGGGATCTCTGTCGCTGATCGGCGGGCGCGTCGACGACCTGTTCCTGACCCGCTACCGCGAGACGCTGGACGCGGACTCGCCGCCGGTCGAACTGTTTCGCCCACAGGGGATGGAGCACGCCTATCAGGCGCTGTTCGGCTGGAGCGGCGCCAACGTGCCGGGCGGCGTGCCGGGGCCGGCCACGCCGTGGCGCCTGACCGAGGGCGCGGTCCTGACGCCGACGACGCCGATCACCCTGACGTGGGACAACGGCGCGGGCCTGCGCTTCACGCGCCGCATCTCGATCGACGACCGCTATCTGTTCACCGTGCGCGACACGGTCGCCAACTTCGGCACGACGCCGATCACCCTGCGCCCGTGGAGCCGCGTCGAGCGGCTGGGCGTGCCCGCGGATCTGGGCAAGCAGCACATCCTGCACGAGGGCGCGATCGGCACCTTCGGCAAGCCGGGCGGCTATTCCACGACCCAGCTGAAATACGGCGCCTGGACCAAGAAGCCGGTCGAGGAGAAGGAGAGCACCGGCGGCTGGCTGGGCATCACCGACAAATACTGGATGGCGGCGCTGATCCCCGCCCAGAACGAGAAGATCGACGCCGGCTTCCGCGTCCGCGAAGGCCAGGCCTACGACACCTACTCGGCGACCATGCAGGGGCCGGAACGGACGGTCCGTCCGGGCATGCAGATCAGCGAGGAGCAGCGTCTGTTCGCCGGCGCCAAGTCCAACGACGTGCTCAAGGGCTATGAGGCCGAGCTGGGTCTGCCGCGGTTCGTCTACGCCATCGACTGGGGCAATTTCTTCTTCCTGACCCGCCCGATCTTCCTGGTGCTGAACTTCTTCCACGGCCTGCTGGGCAACGTGGGTCTGGCGATCCTGGCGCTGACGGTCTGCGTCAAGCTGGTGCTCTTCCCGCTGGCCAACAAGGCCTATGAGAGCATGTCCAAGATGCGCAAGCTCCAGCCCAAGATGGAGGAGATCAAGAAGAAGCACGGCGACGACGCGCAGAAGCAGCAGCAGGAGCTGATGGCCCTGTATCAGCGCGAGAAGATCAATCCGCTGGCCGGGTGCGTCCCGATCCTGATCCAGATCCCGGTCTTCTATTCGCTGTACAAGGTGCTGTTCGTGTCCATCGAGATGCGGCACGCGCCCTTCTTCGGCTGGATCCGGGACCTGTCGGCGCGCGACCCGTCGAACGTGTGGACCCTGTTCGGCCTGATCCCGTGGGATCCGTCCAGCGCGCCGGTCATCGGCGGCCTGCTGGTGGGCGCGCTGGGACTGGGCGTCCTGGCCATCGTCTACGGGCTGACGATGTGGCTGCAGCAGGCCATGAACCCGCCGCCGCCGGACCCGATGCAGCGGCAGATCTTCGCCTTCCTGCCCTTCGTCTTCACCTTCATCATGGCGCCGTTCGCGGCCGGCCTGCTGATCTACTGGATCTGGAACAACATCCTGTCGGTGCTGCAGCAGTACGTGATCATGCACCGCTTCAAGGCGGACAATCCGATCGACGCCTTCATCGACAAGCACATCCGGAAGAAGCCCGCGTGACGCCCGAGGAGCAGGCCGAGCGCGAGGCCGAGATCGAGGCCGCGCGCGTCCTGTTCGCCCGGCCCGCCACCTTCGTGCTGGGCTGCGCCAAGATCGAGCAGCTGCCCGAGCCGGACCTGCCGGAGATCGCCTTCGCGGGACGGTCCAACGTGGGCAAGTCCAGCCTGATCAACGCCCTGGTGGGCATGCACAAGCTGGCGCGCGCCTCGACCGAGCCGGGCCGCACGCGCGAGGTCAATTTCTTCGACCTGGACGGCAAGATGCGGCTGGTCGACCTTCCCGGCTACGGCTGGGCCAAGGCGTCCAAGGGCGAGGTGAAGCGGTTCCAGAACCTGGGCCGCGACTATCTTCGCGGGCGGGTGACGCTGAAGCGGGTCTATCTGCTGATCGACGCGCGCCACGGCCTGAAGAAGGTCGACGACGAGGCGCTGGACGCGCTGGACCTGTCGGCCGTCAGCTATCAGATCGTTCTCACCAAGGCCGACAAGATCAAGCCGCACGAAGGCCAGAAGCTGGTCGAGGCGACGCTGAAGGCGGTGTCCAAACGGCCCGCCGCCTATCCCGAGGTGCTGCTGACCTCGTCGGAAAAGGGCACGGGCATCCCCGAGCTGCGGCTGGCGGTCATGCGCGCGACGGGGACGGCGCCCTAGAGCAAACTCAGCGCGTCCAGAAGGTCGTCGGGCGTCAGCGGTGCGCCGGAGGCCAGGCGCGCGCGCAGCCGGGCGACGGCGTTCAGTCGTTCCGAGGCGCGGCGAGGCCCGGGGCGACCGTCCAGCGCGCCGACGTCGGCGAGCACGGCGTGCTTCCAGCCCTTCTCCGGCGGGCGCGCCAGTATCTCGGCCCACCGTTCCTGCGGCGACAGCGCGGCGGCCAGGAAGGTCCAGCGCCGGGCCCGTGCGCTCTTGCGGTAATGGCCGGGCCGCGTCGGCAGGCCGTGGTCGGCGTGGACCGCCAGCGCCGCCGCCTCGATCGCGTCCAGACGGGCCAGGACGGCGTCGAGGCTCATCTCAGTCCAGGTTCAGCGCGCCGGTGACCGAGACGTCGTAGACGACGCGCGTCACGCTCTGCACCAGTTCGAAGAAGCCGCGCAGCTCCGCCGAGCCGGCGCGCGGGACGTAGATCAGGTCGTCGGGCCGCACGACGAAGTCCTGGGCGACGAACAGGCCGTCCGGGCGCGACAGGTCGAGGCGATAGATCACCGGCACGCCGCGCGGCGAGACGGGCTGGGTCAGGTTCAGGGCCCGCGCGACCTCGGGCCGTTCGAAGCGGAAGACCAGCACCTGACGCGCGTCGGCGCGGTCGACCGCCAGCCCGCCGCTGCGCGCCATGGCGGCGGCGAGGGTCAGCTCCCCGGCGCCGACGTCCTGCTGGGTCACCTGGCCGACCGCGCCGAAGACGGAATAGCGACGCGGGCGGTGGATCAGCGCCAGCTGATCGCCGGGCGCCAGGCGGGCGTTGGCGTCGAACCGCGACAGGACGTCGGTCAGCGGGGCGGACCATTCCTGACCCCCACGGCGCAGGCGGACCTCGATCTCCTCCGGCGAACGGGAGGACCCGCCGGCTTGGGCGATCACGTCCAGAACGCGGCTGGACCCGGTGCGCAGGACCGCGCGGCCGGGGGTGCGGACCTCGCCCAGGACGGTGACGCCGTTCGACGGGCGCTCGGCCACCGACACCGTCACCTGGGGCGAACCGACGCGGCCGACCAGGGCGCGACGCACCGCCTCGGCGGCCTGCGACGACGTCAGGCCGGCCACGGCCACGCGGCCGCCGAAGGGCACGCCGACCCGCCCCTCGCGGTCCACCGTGACCGACAGGGTCTGGGACCCGCCGGAGACGCGGCCGTCCGCGCCCCGCGCGCCGAACAGGGCGCCGGACGGTTCGAAGATCGAGACGCTGAGCACGTCGTCGACGCCGATCAGGTCCAGCGGTCCGGCGAAGTCGGCGGCGGCCAGACCCGCAACCGGCGCCTCATCGACCCGGCGCAGCGCCTGCGACAGGCCGTAGTCGAGCTCGACCAGCGCATAGGTGGGTGCCGCCGGATCCAGCGCGCGCGACGAGGGGCCGTCCGCCGGCAGGGTCGAGCAGGCCGCCGTCGTCAGGGCGAACAGGGCGGCGCAGAGGGCGAGCGGACGCGTCATGCCTCGGACCCTATCGGCCTTGGGGCAGCCCCGCCAGCGCGGCGACGTGCGCGAAGTGGTCCGACCACGTCGGCGGCGCGAACGTCGGGGCTGCGGCGGGGGCGCGGGCGGCCTCGGCGATCGCGGCCGCCCAGGCCGGGCCGTCCAGCGGATCGATCAGCCGCGCGCCCTTCGCCAGCTCGCCGTGCGCCGAAATGTCGGACGCGATCACCGGCACGCCCATCGACAGGGCCTCCAGCGCAGGCAGGTCGAACCCCTCGACCGCCGACGGGGCCAGCACGGCGCGTGCGCCCGCCATCAGCCGCGCCAGGGCGGCGTCGGGCAGATCGGCGGCGTGATGGACCAGCCCCTGCAGCGGCGGCGAGCGTTCCAGATGGTCCAGAATCGCCTCGTTTTCCCAACCGTGCCGACCGATCAGGGCCAGACGCGGCGTGGCGTCGCCCCCTTCCTCGGCCAGCCGCCGCCACACCGTCAGCAGGAAGGCCAGGTTCTTGCGTGCCTCCAGCGTGCCGACGCACACGAAATAGGGCGTCGCGGCGGGCGCCGGGCGCAGGGTGGAAAACAGCGGCTCCACGCCCAAGGGCGCCGCCACGATCGGCGGCGGCGCGATCCGCTCGCGCGCGGCGAAGTCGGTCAGGGCCGCGGCCGTGGTCCGGGAATTGGCGATCACGCCCGCCGAATGGCTCAGGGCGGCGCGGACGCGACCCCGATGGCGCGCGGCCTCTCCGGGGCGGCAGAACTCGGGATGCGAGATCGGGATCAGGTCGTGGATCATCACCACGGGCCGCACACCCTCGGCCTTCAGCCGCGCCAGGCCGTGGGGACCGTCCAGCGGCGAATGGCCGACGTCCAGATACAGGTCGCCGCGCTTCAGCTCCGGAAGGGACCGGGTGCGCAGCAGGCGCTCGACGGTGCGGCGGCGACGACCCGCCTCGACCTCCGTCGCGCCCAGCAGCGACCGGGCCGGGCGGGGGGCCGACAGCGCGCGCGTGAGGCGCAGCTCGTCCGGCCCCGGCGGGGCCAGGGCGTCGCCGCTCCAGCGGGCGTCCAGCTCGGCCATGCGGTCGGCGACCCACCGCGGCTCCAGCGCCGTCATCCCGCGCCGGGTGGTGTGCACGGGGACCAGGGTCACGCCCTTGAGCCCCCGCAGCCAGCGATCGTAGGCCAGGCAGACGCGGTCCACGCCGGTGGGCGCGGCGCGGTCGCGCCGACCGATCAGACGACCGACCTCGAACAGGACGCGGGTCACGCCGCCGCCCTCACAGAACCCGGGCGTAAAGGTCGTCCAGGCGCGCGCGATGCGCCTGTGGGCTGAACCGCGCCGCCTGGACGCGGCCCCGCGCCGTCAGATCGGCGGCCAGGGCGTCGTCGGCGTCCAGCGCGCGGATCGCGCGCGAAATGGCGGCGACGTCATAGGGGTCGACGGACATCGCCGCGTCCCCCGCCACCTCGGGCAGGGAGGAGACGTTGGAGGTGATCACGGGCGTGCCCAGCAGCATGGATTCCAGCACGGGCAGGCCGAAACCTTCGTAGATCGACGGAAACACCGTGCCGCGCGCGCCGCGGATCAGGCTGACCAGCAGCGAGAACGGCAGGTGGTCGAAGCGGCGGATGCGTCGGCGGGCCGCCTTGCCCTGGCGCCGGTGCGCCTTCATCAGCGCCATCTCGTCCTCTTCCAGCCAGCCCTTGCCGCCGACGACGATCAGGGGCCGCTTCGAGCCGGACGTCAGATAGGCCTCGACCACGCGGCCGAGGTTCTTCTTGGGCTCGATGGCGCCCCAATGGAGCCAGTAATCCTTCCACCCCAGGTCGAAGGCGGACGCCAGGTCGGCGGCGACGTCGCCGTCGGGGCGGTCCGCCAGACGAGCGGGGACGGACACCGACTGCCAGGTCGTGACCAGCCCGTCCTCCGGCACGCCCAGAAGGCGGACGACGTCCCGCCGCGTCGCCTCGGAGACCACGGCGATCGCGTCGGCGCGGCGCGCGGCCTCGCGGCACAGGCGGAAGAAGGCGCGCTTGTTGTCCAGCGTCACGTGCGGCAGGCGCAGGGGAATCAGGTCGTGGATCGTCAGCACGTTGGCGCGCCCCGCCGCGTGCAGGGGCAGGGGCGTGGTCCAGTGCATCACGTCCGGTCGCGCGACCACCGCGTTGTCGGCGAAGCGCAGCGGCGTGAACCGCCGCTGGAGGGCGAAATTGCGCTGGGCCGTCGTGAACAGGCGCGCGGAGGTCCAGTAGGCGCGCGCCGGGGGCCGCCCACCGCCCCGCGACGGCCAGATCACGTCGTCGCTCGGGGCCACGGCACGGGCCGACACGCCGAGGTGGGGCGCCGCGAGGGCGAGCGTCCGGTCGACGCGGGACTGCCGCGTCTCGCGTCCGTCGATCAGGCCGATCTCGTTGAACAGGGCGCGCTTCGACGGTTTGGCCGTCGGCCCGTACAGCAGCTGCGTCTCGTGCCCCGACTCCGACAGCGCGGCCAGAAGGTTGCGGCCATAGGCGCCGATGCCCGTCGTCTTCCGCAGTCCGATGTTGAAGCCGTCGACGCAGATGCGGGCCATCAGCCGACGTACCCGGCCTGCATCAGCTCGGCCACGTGCATGATCGCGACCGGACGCGCGTCCTCGACCACCAGCAGGGTGGCGATGCGGTTCTGGGTCATCAGGTCCAGGGCGTCGCTCATGCGCGCGTCGGGATGCACGGTCTTGGGCGTGGCGCTCATCAGGTCGCGGGCCGACAGGCCGCGCACGTCCTCGTCGCGGCCGAAGGCCCGGCGCACGTCGCCGTCGGTGACGATTCCCGCCAACGTGCCGTCGGCGCCGACCACGGCGGCGGCGCCCTTTCTCCCCTCGGTGATGGCCGAGATCACCTCGACGAACGGCGCGTCGGGCGCGACGGTCACGGGCTGGGGCGGGCGGTCGCCCATCCAGTCGCGCACGGACTGCAGGCTCATGCCCAGCTTGCCGCCCGGGTGATGCAGGCCGAAGTCCTGCGCGGTGAAGCCGCGCCGGTCCATCAGCACCATGGCCAGGGCGTCGCCCAGCGCCAGGCTCATCAGGGTCGAGGTCGTGGGCGCCAAGCCGTTGGGGCAGGCCTCGGCCACCTGCGGCAAGGTCAGGCAGACGGTCGAGTTGCGGCCCAGGAAGCTGTCGGGGCGCTGCGTCATGCCGATGACCGGGATGCCGCGACGGCGGCAGAAGATCAGCGGATCGCGCAGCTCCCGGCTCTCGCCCGAGTTCGACAGCGCCAGCAGGGTGACGTCGTCGCGCAGCATGCCCAGGTCGCCGTGGCTCATCTCGGCCGGGTGGACGAAGAAGCTGGCGGTGCCGGTGGACGCCAAGGTGGCGGCGATCTTGCCCCCCACATGGCCGGACTTGCCCATGCCGGTGACGATCAGATAGCCGGGCCGCGACAGCACGACCTCGACCGCGCGGGCCAGGGCGTCCCCGATCGACTGCTCCAGCGCCTGCAGGGCGGAGACGTTTAGGCGGACCACCTCGCGGGCGCGGTCGATCATGGCGGCGTCGTTCATGGCTTCGGTTTCGCCCATCGCGGCGGCGCGCACAACGGGCCTGAAGGAACGCCGTCGTCGGAACCTTGGCGGTAAGCGCACGTTGCCGGGCGGTCATGGGGATTGCCGAACCGAAGATCGACGCCGCCGCGCCGGCCGCCGAACCGTCGACCGCGCGCCTGCCGCCGCCGCCGACCGTCGTATCGCGCCTGGCGCTGTTTCTGGATCTTGACGGGGTGCTGGCGCCGCTGGAGCCGACGCCCGACGCCGTGGGCCCGGACCCGCGACGCTCGGCGGTGCTGCGGGCCGTGTCGGACCGTCTGGAGGGGCGCGTGGCCATCGTCAGCGGGCGACCTCTGCACGAGATCGACCGCATCGCCGACGGGGCGGTGACCTCGGCCTCCGGGGTGCATGGACTGGAGCGACGCCGCGCCGACGGCGAGACCCTTACGGCCGAACCGCACGAGGGCGTGCGCGAGGCGGTGGCGGCGTTCCAGGCCTTTGCGCGGGAGCGGCCCGGGCTGATCGTCGAGGACAAGGACGTCGCGGCGGGCCTGCACTATCGCGGCGCGCCGGACCACGCGGAGGCGGCGCAGGCCCTGGCCCGCGACCTGGCGGACCGCACGGGCCTGAAGCTGCAACCGGGCAAGCTGGTGCTGGAGCTGAAGACGCCGGGAGAGGACAAGGGCACGGCGCTGACGGCCTTCATGGCCGAACCGCCCTTCGTCGGGAGCGTTCCGATCATGGTCGGCGACGACCTGACCGACGAGCACGGCTTCGCGGCGGCCGAGGCCCTCGGCGGGTTCGGCGTGCTGGTGGGACCGCCGCGCCGGACGGCGGCCCGACACGGGCTGGAAGACGTCGAGCAGGTGCTGAACTGGCTGGACGAGGTGCGCGCGGAATGACCCCCAATCTGGACCTGGCCCCCATCGGCAACTGCGCAATCAGCGCCCTGATCGACCGCGCCGGTCGTCACGTCTGGGCGTGCGCGCCGCGCGTCGACGGAGATCCGGTGTTCTCCGCCCTGATGGACGGGACCGACCCGCAGCACGGCTTCTGGGACGTGGTGCTGGAGGACTGCGTCTCGATCGAACAGGCCTATGTGCGCAACACGCCGGTCGTGCGCACGGTGATGACCGACGGGGACGGCGCGTCGTTCGAGATGCTGGACTTCGCGCCGCGTCACCCCAAGCACAGCCGCACCTATCGGCCCCTGGCCTTCGGCAAGGTCATCCGGCCCCTGTCGGGCGCGCCGCGCATCCGCGTGCGCCTGCGCCCCGCCGCCGACTGGGGCGCGCGCCGGGCCGAGACGACGGCGGGGTCGAACCACGTCCGCTATCTGTGCACGGACGTGACCTTCCGCCTGACCACCGACTGTCCGGTGTCCCACGTGGTCAACGAGCGCGTGTTCCGGCTGGAGCAGCCGCTGGCCTTCTTCTTCGGTCCGGACGAAGGCTATGATCAGGACGTCGGCCCGGGCGTTCAGGCGGCGCTGGATCGCACCGTGGGCTATTGGCGCGACTGGGTGCGCAAGCTCTACCTGCCGCTGGACTGGCAGGAGGCGGTGATCCGCGCCGCCATCACGTTGAAGCTGTGCGCCTATGAGGAGACGGGGGCCATCGTCGCGGCGATGACCACCTCGGTGCCCGAGTTTCCGGAGAGTGGGCGCAACTGGGACTATCGCTACTGCTGGATCCGCGACGCTTATTACGTGGTGCGGGCGCTGAACCGGCTGGGCGCGGTCGACATCCTCGAGAACTACCTCGGCTATCTGCGCAATCTGGTCGACGCCTCGGGCGGCGGGCACGTCCAGCCCGTCTATGGCGTCGGGCTGGAGGAGAACATCGACGAGCGGATCGTCGAGACCGTGTCCGGCTATCGCGGAATGAAGCCGGTTCGCGTGGGCAATCAGGCGCGCGAGCATCTGCAGCACGACGTCTATGGCCAGATCGTGCTTCCGCTGGTGCAGAGCTTCTACGACCAGCGCCTGATCCGCCCCGGCACGATCGAGGACTTCCGCGCGCTGGAGAAGGTGGGCGACCGAGCCTTCGAGATGCATGACCAGGTCGACGCCGGCCTGTGGGAGTTCCGCACGATCGCGCGGGTGCACACCTATTCGTCGGTCATGTGCTGGGCGGCGTGCGATCGGCTGGCCAAGGCGGCCGACCACCTGGGTCTGGCCGATCGCGCCACGCACTGGCGCGACCGCGCCGACGTGATCCGCGCGCGGATCGAGGCCGAGGCCTTCGTCGAGGACGAGGGACGCTTCGCCGCCAGCTTCGGCAACCGCGAGCTGGACGCCAGCCTGCTGCAGATGACGGACCTGGGCTTCCTCGACCCCTCCGATCCGCGCCAGGTCGGCACGTTCGACGCCATAGAGCGCGACCTGAAGAAGGGCTCCTACCTGTTCCGATACGTCGAGCCGGACGACTTCGGCGAGCCGGAGACGGCGTTCAACTTCTGCACCTTCTGGTTCATCGAAGCCCTGCACCAGAACGGCCGGGACGAAGAGGCGCGCGAAATCTTCGAGCAGATGCTGAGCCGTCGCACGCACGCGGGCCTTCTCAGCGAGGACATCTCGCTGTCGGACCACGAACTGTGGGGCAACTATCCGCAGACCTATTCCCTGGTCGGCATCATCAACTGCGCCATCCTGCTCAGCCGATCGTGGACGGACGTCAGATGACCGGCCGGCTGATCGTCGTCTCCAACCGCGTCTCGGCGCCGAAGGATCCGGCGGCGGGGTCGGCGGGCGGCCTTGCCATGGCGCTGTCGGCGGCGCTGCGCAATCACGACGGCCTGTGGTTCGGCTGGTCGGGCGAGACGACCGCGCACTGGACGCCCGAGGCGAAGATCGAGGACCGGGGCGGCGTGACCGTGGCCCTGGTCGACCTGGAAGCGCAGGACGTCGACGAATACTACAACGGCTACGCCAACAAGACTCTATGGCCGCTGTTCCACCACCGGGTGGACCTGACGGCGTACGAGCGCAGCTTCGGCGAGGGGTACGAGCGGACCAACGCCCGGTTCGCCGAGGTGCTGGCGCCGCTGGTCCGGCCGGACGACCTGATCTGGATCCACGACTACCACATGATCCCTCTGGCGCGGGACCTGAGGCGTTTGGGCGTGACCAACAAGATCGGCTTCTTCCTGCACACGCCGTGGCCGGCGCGGCAGCTCCTGGTGACGCTGCCGTATCACCGGCGCCTGGTCGAATCGATGTTCGACTTCGACCTGTTGGGCTTCCACACGCGCGAGTGGCTGGACCTGTTCCGCGACTATGTGGCGTCCGAGCCGGGCGTGGACGGTCGACTGCTGCCCCACGACGCCATGCAGGCCTTCGGCAAGACGGTGCAGGCCGGCGTGTTTCCGATCGGCATCGACGTGGCCGGATTCGCCGAGGCGCGCGATTCCGCGCTGGGCGCGCGGACATACGACCGGATGATGGCGTCGACGGCGTTCCGCAAGCTGATCGTCGGCGTCGACCGGCTGGATTACTCCAAGGGGCTGGAGCAGCGGCTGCTGGGCTATGAGCAGTTCCTGGCCGATCACCCGGCGATGCGGTCGGAGGTGCTGCTGCTGCAGGTCACGCCGATCAGCCGCGACGAGGTCGACGCCTATCAGGACATCCGCGGGCGGCTGGACGCCCTGGCCGGGCGGATCAACGGCGAATACGCCGAGATGGATTGGCAGCCGATCCGCTATCTGAACCGCACCTATCGTCGCGATCAGCTGGCGGGCATCTATCGCGCCGCGCGCGTGGGGCTGGTGACCCCCCTGCGCGACGGCATGAACCTGGTCGCCAAGGAATACGTCGCCGCCCAGAACCCCGACGACCCGGGGGTCCTGATCCTGTCGCGCTTCGCCGGGGCGGCGGAGCAGATGGGCGAGGCCCTGCTGGTCAATCCGTTCAGCCGCGAGGAGCTGTCGGACGCCATCCGCACAGCGCTGACCATGCCGCTGGCCGAGCGCCGCCGGAAGTGGGAGGCGCTGATGCAGGTGGTGCGCGACACCGACGTGTCGATCTGGCGCGACGAGTTCGTGGCCACGCTGCGGGCGCTGGAGCGGCCGTCCGACGACGACGCGCCCGCCGCCGCGGCCTGAACCCTCAGTAGATCTCGAACAGCCCGGCCGCGCAGCCCGAAGCGCCTGCGCTTCGGGCCGATGAACTTGGGGCGCGGCTTTCGGGCGTTCTCAGTAGATTTCGAACAGCCCGGCCGCGCCCATGCCGCCGCCCACGCACATGGTCACGACGCCGTATCTGGCGCCGCGCCGCTTGCCCTCGATCAGGACGTGACCCGTCATCCGCGCGCCCGACATGCCGTAGGGGTGGCCGATGGAGATGGCGCCGCCCGAGACGTTCAGCCGGTCGTCGGGAATGCCCAGCACGTCCTGACAGTGGAGCACCTGCACCGCGAAGGCCTCGTTCAGTTCCCAGATGCCGACGTCGTCCACGGTCAGGCCGTGGCGCTTCAGCAGCTTCGGCACGGCGAAGACCGGTCCGATGCCCATCTCGTCCGGCTCGCATCCGGCGACCGCCATGCCGCGATAGGCCCCCAGCGGTTGCAGGCCGCGTTTCACCGCCTCGCCCGCTTCCATCACCACGGCCGCGGACGCCCCGTCGGACAGCTGCGAGGCGTTGCCCGCGGTGATGAACTCGCCCTGCTGGATCTCTTCGCCGCCGCCGAAGACGGGCTTCAGCGCCTTCAGCCCTTCCAGCGTGGTGTCCGCGCGATTGCCTTCGTCCTTCGTCAGAGTGACCGTCTTTCGGGACGCCTCGCCGGTGGCCTTGTCCACGACCAGCATGTCCGTGGTCATCGGCACGATCTCGGCGTCGAAACGCCCTTCGGCCTGGGCCTGCGCCGTCCGCTGCTGCGATCGCAGGGCGTACTCGTCCTGCCGGTCGCGGCTGACGCCGTACCGGCGGGCCACGACTTCCGCGGTCTCCAGCATCGACATGTAGATGTGCGGCGACAGGCGCAGCAGCGCCTCGTCCTTCATGCGGTGCAGGTTCATGTGCTGGTTCTGCACCAGGGAAATGGACTCAAGCCCGCCGCCGACCGCCATCTTCTGCTGGTCGAAGACGACCTGCTTGGCGGCCGTGGCGATGCCCATCAGACCGGAGGCGCACTGACGATCCAGGCTCATGCCGGGCACCGACGACGGCAAGCCCGCGGCCAGGGCGACTTGGCGCGCCACGTTGGTGCCGGTCGAGCCCTGTTGCAGGGCCGCGCCCATGACGACGTCCTCGATCTCCGCCGGATCGACGCCGGCGCGCTGGACGGCATGGCGCACGGCGTGGGCACCCAGCTGCTGCGCCTGGGTGTCGTTGAAGGCGCCGCGGTAGGCGCGGCCGATCGGCGTACGGGCGGTGGAGACGATGACGGCTTCGCGCATGGGCAGGCTCCGGGGGAGGATGAGAGACGCATTTGGGCCGCGCGCAGGGGCGCGCGCAAGCCGCCGTCGCCAGGGTCAGCTTGGCCGAATGTGTTGAAAGGGCGCCACAGTCTGGGCCGACGTGTCGAAAATGCGGAACCTGTGCCGCGCCGCGCCGTTGATCGCGCCGTAGTGGCCCTGCACGGGGGACACGGATGGCCTTTGGCATCATGGGACTGTGAGGACCTAATGAAACTGAATCTCTTCACCACCGTCGCGGCGGCGGGCCTGCTGGCCGCCGGCGCGGCTTCGGCGGATCCGCTGGGCTGGTATGGCGCGATCGACGCCGGCTGGCACAAGGCCGACAACGTTTCGGCGTACGACTTCGACGGCAACGGCTCGGAGTACGAGTTCGACCTGTCGGAAGACTGGGCGGCGTTCGGCCG
>CALRWJ020000033.1:0-7830 GCA_943371835.1 Afipia felis
GACCTCGGTCAGCAGATCGCCCGAGGTGCGATAGGGGCGGGGCAGGGCGGCGTAGGCGGGGTCTTCCGCCCCGCGCGGCAGGGCGACGGCGTCGCTGTCGATCCAGTCGGTCAGGGCGTCCGCCACCGCCTTCATGCGGCCTTCGTCCAGACCGACGGCGCGGCCCAGGGCGACCAGCTGCGCCGCCCCGCGCGGTCGGGCGGTCCAGGCGCCCGGCGCCCCTTGAACGACTCCGTTCAGATTGAAGCAGGCCTGACCGTCGCGGATCGAAGCGGTGACGGCGCCGCCTTCGTCCGTGGGAAAGGCGAGCTCGCGCCCGTTCCAGTCGGGCTGAACCGGCGTCCGTCCGGGCGTCTGGCGCGACAGGGCCTCGATCCGCTTGCGCGCCAGGGCTTCGGCCCCCACCGCGTACCATTGGGCCTGACCCATCTGGGCGGCGTTGGTCGCCCGTCGCAGCGAGAACCGCACGTCGTCCAGCACCGCCGCGGCGATGGCCGCCATGACCGCGACCATCAGCAGCACGGTCAGCAGGGCCATGCCCTCGCGCGCCCGGTTCATCGCCCCGACCCCACCAGCAGCAGCATGTCGACGGGCCCAAGGTCCTTCAGCGTCATCCGTATGCGGACGGCATCCGGCGCCGTCTGATTGGGCGGTCTCGGGACGAAGACGGGCGTTTCGACCTCCAGCGACAGGAAGCTGACCTGAACGTCGGAAACGCCGCGCGCCACGACCTGCGCGGGACCTGGCGCGGCGCCCGTCATCGGATCGGACGCGCGACGCTCCAGCCGTCCGTCCACCAGGCGCCATTCGACCCGCTGCAACGACGGTCGCGATCGGCCGGCCGGGTTCGCCCAGCCGGTCCGCACCAGCGCCAGAACGCGGTCGCCGCTCGTTTCGATGGGGCTTGCGGTGGGATCGGATCCCCGCACCGCCTGTCCGACGTCCGCCTTCAGCAGGGCGCGCAGGCGCTGCAGCTCGGCGGTGCGGGCGTCGGCGGCCCGGATCGCGAAGCGGCCGTCGACCGCCGCGGCCATCACCGCCGTGCCGGCGGCGGCCAGCAGCGCGAAGATCACCAGCGCGATCAGCACCTCGGCCAGGGTGAAGCCGGATCTCGGGCGCGCCCTCATCGCGCCCGGCCCCGAAACAGCACCGCCTCGGCGGCGGTCCAGACGCCGTCCTCGGACACCTTCACCTCGATGCGGATCATGGCCGGGTCCGGCGTGGCCGTCACGATCCTGCGCCAGCGCCAGTCGCGCCCCGCCATCGGCGTCGTGCCCGTCGTCTCTCCCTCGGGGGGCGGATCGACGCTGGTCAGGGCCGTCACCGCCAGATTGTCGGCCACGATCGCGGCCACGGTGCGCGTCTCCACGTCCGCCGCGGCGCGCGCGTTCTCGCCCGACAGCTTCAACAGCGCCAGAGCGGCCAGGCTGAACACCGCCAGGGCGACCAGCAGTTCGATCAGGGTGAAGCCGTCCCGCCGCGTCATCGCACCGCCACCTCGCCGGCGGGGTCGATCGTCACGGTCGCGCGCGCGGCGTCGCGCGTCAGATCGATGCGCGCGGCTTCCGTCACGCCCGTCGGGTCGAAGGTGACGCGCGCCTCGGCGGGCGAGACGACGGCCACGGTGCCGTCCTCCCAGCGCTCTGGACCGAACGGGCCGTCGGTCAGGGGCATCCAGTCGCCGCCTTCCAGGCGGGCGAAGCCGTAGCCGTCGCGCTCGAATTCCACCGTCGTGGCGCGGCCTGTCAGCAAGGCTTCCTCCCGCGCGGCCACCAGCCGGGCGCCCAGCCGCTCGGCCTCCTTATCGACGCCGGGTCGCGGGTCGGGCGCGACCAGAACGACCGCCGTGGCGGCCAATCCCACGACGGCGATCGTCACCAGCAGCTCGACCAGGGTGAAACCGCGTCTTGGCTTCGCCTCGGCGCTCGCCGCTCGAGGGCGCGCCGCGTCAGCCCTGCCAGTTGCCCAGGTCCGCATCCTCGCCCTCGCCCCCCTCGCGACCGTCGGCGCCGAAGGACCACACGTCGAACGCCTGTCCGTGGGCGCTCGGCCGCCGGTACTGGTACGCATGGCCCCAGGGATCCTCCGGCAGGCGGCGCACATAGCCGCCCTGACGATAGCGCTCCGGTCTGGCCAGGCCGGCGGGGGCCGCGACCAGGGCCTGCAGTCCCTGCTCCGTGGTCGGAAAGACCAGATTGTCCAGCCGGTACTGTTCCAGAGCCGTTTCCAGCGTCGCCACGTCGGCGCGCGCCTTGCCCAGCATGGCCTTGTCCTGGCTGGGCAGGACGTTGATCGCCACCACGGTGGCCAGAAGGCCGATGATGACGATGACCACCATCAACTCGACCAGGGTGAAGCCGTCTCTCCTGCGGGAGGACCGGCCACGGGGGCTCGCCGCTCGAGGGCGCCGCGCCGCCGCGCGGGTCAGGGCGTGAAGAAGGATGTCTCGCATGGCGTCTCTCATCCGGCGGCCAGGGTGTTGATCTGAAGGATGGGCAGCAGGATCGACAGCACGATCACCGCCACGACGCCGCCCATGACGACGATCACGATCGGTTCGAGCAGGCTCAGCATCACCGCCGTGAAGGTGGTGAACTCGCGCTCCAGATAGTCGGCCGCGCGGTCCATCATGGGCTCCAGCCGCCCGGAGTTCTCGCCCGACGCCGTCATGTGCACCAGGATCGGCGGAAACACGTCGGCACGGCGCATGGCGGCGGCCAGACCGCCCCCCTCGCGCACCGCGTCGGCCATCGACTCGGTGGCCTGGCGCAACCTCATGTTGGCCACCGTGCGCGCCGTGATGGTCAGCCCCTCCAGCACCGGCAGGCCCGAGGCGATCATCGCCGCCAGGGTCCGCGCCATCGCCGCGCCGTTCAGGTCGCGCATCAACCGTCCGATCACCGGCAAGGTCAGCACCCAGGCGTCGGCCTTCAGCCTCAGCTCGGGACGGCGCAGCGCCAGCCCGACCCCCGCGGCGACGCAGATCAGGATCAGCGCCGCGATCCATCCGCCCGTGCGCATGGCGTCGGACACGGCGATGACGATTCGGGTCAGCAGCGGCAGCGTCTGATTCATGCTGTCGAACTGGTCGACCACCTTGGGCACGACCAGCGTCATCAGCGCGATGACGACGCCCAGGGCCACGACCGCCAGCACCGCCGGATAGACCAAGGCCGTGATGACCTTGCCGCGGACCTGCTGATCGCGCTCCAGCCCGTCGGCCAGACGTTCCAGGATCGGACCCAGGCCGCCCGAACTTTCCCCGGCCGCCACCATCGCCCGGTACAGCGGCGGAAACGCCTGGCCCTGACGCGCCATGGCGTCCGACAGGCGGCGGCCCTCCAGGACGCCGGCATGGACGCCGTCCAGCACCCGGCGAGCGGCGGGGCGATCGGCTTGCAGGGCCAGCGTCCGCACGGCCTCCTCGATCGGCGCGACGGCGATCAGCGTGGCCAGCTGGCGGGTGATCAACGCCAGCGAACGCGCCGGCAGCCGTTTGCTCCGCATCCTGGCGCCGGGGGCCGCCGCGGTCAGGCGGGCGGGCCTCAGCTCCAGCGGGACCAGCCGCTTCTTCTCCAGCGCGCCGCGCGCACGCGTTTCGTCCGCCGCGTCGATCGCGCCCGACACGCGCCGCCCGCCGGGGTCCAGCGCCACATAGTCGAACGCCGCCATCAGGCCGCCTCGTCCGACGGGGCCGAGGCGTCCTGGCGGATCACGCGGACGGCTTCTTCCAGCGAGGTCGTGCCGGCCAGCACCAGGCTCCGCGCTCGCGACGCCAGGTCGGCCCCGGTTTCGAAGGCGACGGCGGCGATCGCGTCCTCGCCCGCTTCCGCGGAGATCAGGCGGCGCACCCGGTCGTCGACGCGGATCATCTCATAGACGCCGACGCGGCCCTGATGGCCCGTGTGGTTGCAGGCGGCGCAGCCGACCGCGCGCCAGACGCGGGTCTCGGGCGCCACGCCCAGCAGGCGCGCGCTCGCCGCATCCGCCGCCTCCTCACGGCGACAGACGGCGCACAGTCGCCGCACCAGTCGCTGCGCCACGATCAGCCGCAGGGTCGACGCCAGCAGGAACGGCTCGACCCCCATGTCTCGCAGCCGCGTCACCGCGCCCGCGGCGTCGTTGGTGTGCACCGTCGACAGCACCAGGTGACCCGTCAGCGAGGCCTGCACCGCGATCTGCGCCGTCTCGACGTCGCGGATTTCGCCGACCATCACCACGTCCGGATCCTGGCGCAGGATCGCGCGCAGCCCGGCGGCGAAGGTCATGCCGACCTTGGTGTTCACCTGCGTCTGACCGACGCCCTCGACCGCGTACTCGACCGGGTCCTCGACGGTCAGGATGTTCCGCGTCGCGTCGTTCAGCAGCGACAGCCCGGCGTACAGGCTGGTCGTCTTGCCCGACCCAGTGGGCCCGGTGACCAGAATGATCCCGTTCGGCTCCTTCAGCGCGGCCTCGAACGTCGCCAGCGAGGCCGCGTCCATGCCTAGATCGGCCAGCCCCAGATCGCCCTGATCCTTGTCGAGGATGCGAAGCACCACCCGCTCGCCCGCGCGAGACGGCAGGGTCGACACGCGCACGTCCAGCGTCTTGCCGCCCAGCGCCAGCGGTATGCGCCCGTCCTGCGGCACGCGCTTTTCGGCGATGTCCAGGCGCGCCATCACCTTCACGCGCGACACCAGCAGCGGCGTGATGCGCGGGTTCAGGCTCAGCGCCTCGCGCAGGACGCCGTCGACGCGGAACCTGACCACCAGGGCCGACTCATAGGGCTCCAGGTGCACGTCGGACGCGCCGGCGCGCACCGCCTCGGCGATGATGCCGTTGATCATGCGGATGACCGGCGCGTCGTCCGAGCCGTCCAGCAGGTCGGCGGCGGCCGGCAGGTCGTCGATCATCCCGTCCAGTCCGTCGGGAAGAGCCAGATCTTCGTCGTCCGACAGCCCGTCGCGCGCATAGACGTCGGACAGTCGCCGGTCGAACTCGGCTCGACCCAGACGTTCCACCGCCAGCGGCAGTCCCAGCGCGCGCCGCGCCTCCACCAGGGCGATCGGGTCCGCGCCTTCGCGCAGGCCCACGCGCGCGACCTCACCCGCGTCCAGCAGGACGACGCCGGTCCGCTTGGCGAAGCCGTAGGGCAGGCTGGGCGCGACGTCGATCATGTCAGCGGTTGCCCCTCGACCGGCGGGACCGGCGCGATCGGCGCGTCGAGGTACTGCGGCGGGACCGGCGGCTGGGTGCGGATGTAGTCGCGCAGCAGCTCGTCCAGGCTGGGCTCCACGCCCGGCGCCGCGCGTAGCTGCTGATCGCGCATATAGCCCCATCGGTCTGCCGACAGGCGCTGCGCGTCCTGCGGCGAGCGGATGATGGTCGGACGGATGAAGACCATCAGATTGGTCCGACCGCGCCGACGGCTCTCCGACCGGAACAGGCCGCCGACGACCGGCAGGTCGCGCAGGCCCGGAACGCCGTCGACGGAAACGCGCTCGTTCTGATCCAGAAGGCCGCCCGCCACGGCGATGTCGCCGTCGTCGACCACCAGCGTCGTCTCGATCTCGCGTGTGTCGAACACCAGGTCGTTGGTGCTGTTCGACAGGATGCCGTTCACGCTGGACACCTCTTGGCGGATGTACAGGGTCACGCTGTCGCCCGCGTTGATCTGGGGGCGGACGGTCAGACGGACGCCGATCTCCTTCCGCTCGGTCGTGCGGAACGGATTGCTCTGTCCGTTCAGCAGGACGTCGCCGGTGGTCACCGGAACCTCCTGGCCGACCAGGATGTTGGCCTCTACGTTGTCCAGGGTGATGACCGACGGCGTCTGCAGCAGGTTGGACCCGGCGTCGGTCTTGGCCGCGTTGATGATGAAGCCGAACAGCCCGTCGCCCAGCCGCCCGGCGCCGCCGCCGACGAAGCCGTTGGCTCCCAGCAGACTGTTCAGCGCCAGATCGCGCGCCTGCTCCAGCAGGGGGTCGTCCTGGTCCAGTTCCTCGTTGGCCGCCACGCCGCCCAGGATCGGCAGGAGGGGCGCGGTTCGGTCCGAATAGTTGGTGAAGCCCACGGGATTGCCGTCTTCGCCCGCCAGCACCCATTGAACGCCCAGTTCCTTCACCGCGTCGTCCGACAGCTCGACCACGATGGCCTCGATCAGGACCTGGGGGCGACGCCGGTCCAGTTGGGCGATCACGTCCGCCAGCATCCGCTGCGTCTCGGGCGGGGCAGAGACGATCAGCGCGTTGGCGCCGGAATATCGGGCGATGGTGGCGCGCTGGCCGGTGGCGGTGGTCGCGGTGACGGCTTGGGGCGCGGCTTCGCCGCCCGCATCCGGCGCGCCGGCGGCGGCGGACGAGGCGGGCGTGGGCGCGCCGCCCGCCACCGGCTGCCCCACCACCTGCTGCAGCACCGGCAGCAGCTGCTCGGCGTCGGCGTGCTCCAGAAAGATCACGCGGACGTCGTCGTTCTGCAGCGCGCGTCGATCCAGGTCCGAGATAAGGCCCTGAACCCGCGCCAGCGCCGCCGGCTCGCCGCGCAGGATGATCGAGTTGGAGCTTTCGACGGCGGTGACCGACACCAGACCGGTGCCCGGCTGACCGCCCGGCGGGGCCAGCACGTCGTCCAGCACGCCGGCGATCTCCCGCGCGTTCGAGTTCTCCAGGCCGACCACGACGATCTGGCTCGAGTCGACGTCGATGCGCTCCACCAGCTGGCGCACCCGACGCAGGTTGTCTGCGAAGTCGGCGACCACGATCGTGTTGCTGGTCGGGTTCGCCAGAACCTGGCCCTGCGCGCCGATCAGGGGGCGGATGGTCTCGGCCGCCGACGCCGCGTCGATGTTGCGCAGCACGAAGACCTCGGTCCCGAACCGCTCGGCGCCGACGCTGGCCGGGCCTTGCGCGGCGCCCTGAGCGGGCGCGATGCGATAGGCGCCGGAGCTGGTCGGGATCACCACCAACCCGTTCGCCCGCAGGGTCGACAGGAAGACGTCGTACACTTCCGACCGCGTCAGGGGGCGGTCGCTGGTCACCGTCACGGTGCCCGTGACCGCAGGATCGACGATGAAGGTGCGCCCCGTCGTCCGGCCGATGTCCTGGATGAACGCCCGGATGTCGGCGCCCTGGACGTTCAGCACCTGCCGATCCTGCGCCGCAGCGCCGGTCGCCGGCGCCAAGGCCGCGCCCGAGGTCAGCAGGGCGGCGAGAACGGACAGGGCGCAGCCCTTGAGCGTGGTCTGGAAGCGTCGCATCAGCGCCCCGTGCGGATCGTGGTGGTCGAGACGCGGCCCGCGCGCTCGTAACGAATGTCGACGGACGACGCGTCGGCCAGCTCGGCGCGCAGGCCGGCCAGCGCGCCCATTCCGGTCAGTTCGATTCCGTTGACGGCCAGGATCACGTCGCCGTTCTGCAGGCCCGCGGCGCGCAGCGCCTGCCCGTCGCCGGTCGCCGAAACGGTGAATCCCGAAACGGACATGCCCTTCATGCGCGGACGCAGAGACGCCTGGCCGATCAGCCGCTGGGGATCGACCACGGGGGCCTCGGCCCTCCGCGCGGCCGCCGGATCCGGCTTGGGCGGCGCGATGACCTGCGGCGTCGACGGTGGGGGCGGGGGCGCGGGCGCGTCGTCGGCGTCGCCGAAGGCGATCCGGCTGACCGTCGGACCGCGCGCGACGGTCACGTGGTCGCTCGCCACGGTCCGCAGAACCACGCCGGGCATGACGTCCTCGCCGACGCCCACGGAAATCTGACGTCCGTCCGGCAGGCCAAGGATGGCCGAGCCGCCGCCGCCCTGACCCGCGCGCACGCCGAACAGGCGCAGCCCTTCCGCCGACGCCGCTTCGCC
>CALRWJ020000034.1:0-6933 GCA_943371835.1 Afipia felis
TCGCGCGTCCGCTCGGTCACCGACACCAGCATGATGTTCATGATGCCGACGCCGCCGACGATCAGCGAAACGCCCGCCACGGCCGCCAGCAGGATGGTGAAGGTCTGGGTCGAGCTCTGCGCCGCCTCCTGGATGGAGGTCAGGTTCTGGACGTTGAAGTCGTCTTCCTGGCCGGGGTTGATCCGGTGCCGCTGGCGCAACAGATCGGCGACGTCCTGCTCCAACTGATACAGGGCGTCCTCGTCGACGGCCTTGACGTAAACCTGATTGACGCTGTCCCCGCGCGCGCTGGGACCGCGCCCGATCACGCGGCTGCGCGCGGCGTCCAGCGGGATGACGACGATGTCGTCCTGGTCCTGAAAGCCTGACTGACCCTTGGGCGCCAGCACGCCGATCACCTGGAAGGGGATGGGCCCCACGCGGATGCGCTGGCCCACGGGGTCCACGCCCTCGCCGAACAGCTCGTTGACGACGGTCTGGCCCAGCACCGCCACCTTGCGCCCGCTTTCGGCGGCGGCCTGATCGAACATCTGGCCGGAGGCCATCTCCAGATCGCGGGCGATCAGATAGTCGGGCGTCACGCCCTCGATGCGGCTGGACCAGTTGGCGCCCTCATAGACCAGCTGGGCGCCGCCGTTCACGGCGGGCGACACGGCCCGCACGCCGTCCAGCGTGCGCATCGCCTCAGCGTCGTCGACGGTCAGCGTGGCGCCGGAGCCGCCGCCGCCGCGCACGAAGCCGCCGCCCCCGCCGCGTGCCGCGCCCGGCCGCACCACCAGCATGTTGGTGCCCAGGCTGGACAGGGCCTGCTCGACCCGCTGCTGAGCGCCCAGGCCGATGGAGGTCATCATGATGACCGCCGCCACGCCGATCACCACGCCCAGAGACGTCAGCGCCGAACGCATGGGGTGGGCGGCGATCGCGCCCACGGCGAACCGGACCAGTTCGATCCAGCTCATGCCGCCGGCGGAGAAGTTCAGGGTCGTGCTGCGGGTCGGAGTGCGGTCAAGCATCGCGGTCGTCCGAAACGATGTGGCCGTCGCGGAACGCGACGCGGCGACGCGCTCGAGCCGCCACCTCCTGATCGTGGGTGACGATGCACAGCGTCAGCCCCTGGGCGTTCAACTCGTCGAACAGGGCCAGCACCTCCTGACCGGTCGCGGTGTCCAGCGCGCCGGTCGGCTCGTCGGCCAGCAGCAGGTCGGGCGCGTTGGCCAGGGCGCGCGCGATGGCCACGCGCTGCTGCTGCCCGCCCGACATCTGGGTGGGCCGGTTGTTCAGGCGATGCTCCAGCCCCACGCGGGTCAGAAGCTCGACCGCCCGCTCCCGCCGCGCCGCCGGGTCGACGCCCGCGTAGATCATCGGCAGCTCGACGTTCTGCGCCGCCGTCAGCCGCGGCAGCAACTGGAACGACTGGAAGACGAAGCCGATGCGCCGGTTGCGGAAGCCCGCCAGCTGGTCGTCGTCGAAGTCCTCGACCGGCTCGGTCTCGAAGCGGTAGAGGCCCGACGTCGGCCGATCCAGGCCGCCGAGCACGTTCATCAGCGTCGACTTGCCCGATCCGGACGGGCCGATGATGGCGACGTGCTCGCCCCGCTCGATGGTCAGCGACACGCCGCCCAGCGCCGAGATCACCTCGTCGCCCATGACGTAGGTCTTGGTCAGTCCTTCGATCTCGATCATCGCGGACCGCCGCCGCCCAGGCCGCCGCCGCCGGTCATGCGCTGGGCCTGCTGCTGGGCGCGGGCGTCCGTGCGACGCGGGCCGCCGCCGGTGATGACCTGATCGCCTTCCTTGAGCCCGCCGCCCATGATTTCGGTATAGCTGCCGTCGGTCGCGCCGGTGCGCACCGACACCTGCACGGGCTCGCCGTCGCGCAGGACCCAGACCGTGCCGCGCCCGCCGCCGCCGGCGAAGCGGCCGCGTAAGGCCTCCAGCTTCACTTGCTGGTCGGGGCGGAGCAGGGGTTTGATCTCGTCGAACGCCGCGTTGAAGGCCGCGGCCGCCGCCGGGTTCATGCCGCGCGAGCGCTGGCCGCCGCCTTGACCGCCGCCGCCGGAGCGGCGCGCCGCCCGGGCCTGCTGCTGGGCGCGATCCAGGATCGGCTGGATCTTCGCCTTCTGCGCCGCATCCAGACCCAGTTCCTCGATCAGGGCCGCCGCCATGTTGCCGCGACCCGGCGCGCCGCCGGCCCGGCGTTGTCCGCCCTGGCCGCCTGCGCCGCCGAAGGGCGATCCAGCGGCCTGGGCGCTCTGCGCCTGCTGCGCCACGTCCGCGGGAGTGAAGCGCAGCGCCGAGTTCGGCACGCGCAGCACGTTGCGCTTCTCTTCCAGAATGATGTCGGCGTTCGCCGTCATGCCGGGCAGCAGGCGTTCGCCCGGATTGTCGGCCTCGACCACGACCGTGTAGGCCACGACGCTGGATTCGGTCGTCGGCAGCACGCGGATTTGGGTGACCTGACCGGTGAAGTTGTCGTTCTGGAAGGCGTCGACGGTGAAGCGTACGGGCTGACCCACCTTCACCTGACCGATGTCCGCCTCGTCCACGTTGACCAGCGCCTGAACGCGCCCCAGGTCCTGCGCCAGGGTGAACAGCACCGCCACGTTCAGCCCGGAAGCCACCGTCTGGCCCGGCTCGATCTGGCGGTCGATGACGATCCCGTCGATGGGCGCGGTGATCGTGGTCCGCCCCAGCGTCGCCTGGTTGGACCGCAGGGCGGCCTGCGCCTGACGCACCTGGGCCTGGGCGCTGGCGACGTTGGCGCGCGCCGTGCGCAGCGACGCCTGGGCGGTGTCCAGCGCCGCCTGGGCCACGATCTGCCGGTCGAAAAGGAACTTCTGCCGGTCGTATTCGGCCTGGGCCAGCGCGACCTGGGCCTGGGCCTGCGCCACGCCGGCCTGGGCCGAGGCGATTTGGGCCTGCGACTGCTCCACCGCGCTGCGCTGGTTCTGCGGATCAAGCACCGCCATCACCTGACCGCGGCGGACGCGGTCGTTGTAGTCGACCATGACCTGCGTCACCTGGCCGGAGATCTGCGAGCCGACCTCGACGGTCACCAGCGCCTCCAGCGTGCCGGACGCCGACACCGACCGCGTGATCTCGCCGCGCCGCACCGCCTCGGTGCGATAGGGCTCGGCCTCGCCGCCGCCGCGCAGGAAAAAGAACCACACCCCCAGCGCCGCCAGGAGCACCAGCCCCGCGCCGATCAGCACGCCCCGGCGAGGCCTGCGGAACTGGGGCTTCGTGGTCTCGGGCGGGGAGAGCGGCGTGGCGGTCATGGGCGTCTGCGTCGTTCCGTGCGATATGTCAGGGTGTAACGCCTGACCCGACCATTTCCGTCGGACGCGACGGCGACGACCGCGCCCTTGACCCGAAGGGCCCACGCGCGTAGAAGCCGCGCACCTTCGAGAGGGCGTCCGCGTCCGCTTCGATCGTGACAACTCATCGGACGGGCTGTCGCCCGCCGGAACGCCCATAGCGCGCGTTCCGGCTTTTGCGTTTGTCGTGACGGCTCGAAATCACCCCGGGGCGGGCCGTCAGGCTCCGTCCGAAAAGAAGGCATCCGAGGCGCCCCGGCCGAAAGGCACACGCCTCCATCGATTGAGAAGAGAGACGAGTTCGAATGCCCACGATCAACCAGCTGATGCGCAAGCCCCGCCAGCCGAAAGTCGCCCGCAACAAGGTGCCGGCCCTGAAGGGCTGCCCCCAGCGCCGCGGCGTCTGCACCCGCGTTTACACGACGACCCCGAAGAAGCCGAACTCGGCTCTGCGTAAGGTCGCCAAGGTGCGCCTGACCTCGGGCATCGAGGCGGTGTGCTACATCCCCGGCGAAGGCCACAACCTGCAGGAGCACTCGGTGGTCCTGATCCGCGGCGGCCGCGTCAAGGACTTGCCCGGCGTCCGCTACCACATCCTGCGCGGCGTGCTGGACACGCAAGGCGTCAAGGACCGCAAGCAGCGCCGTTCGCACTACGGCGCCAAGCGTCCGAAGTAAGCCCTGCGCGCCCTACAGATTTAAGAGGATACACTCATGTCCCGTCGTCACCGCGCCCAGAAGCGTGAAGTCCTGCCGGATCCCAAGTTCGGCGACCTGATCGTCACCAAGTTCATGAACTACGTCATGTACGAAGGTAAGAAGGCCGTCGCCGAGAACATCGTCTACGGCGCCTTCGACATCCTGGCCGAGAAGAAGAAGGACCAGGAGCCGGTCGCCACCTTCCACTCGGCGCTCGACAACGTCGCCCCGTCGGTCGAAGTCCGCTCGCGTCGCGTCGGCGGCGCCACCTATCAGGTGCCGGTCGAGGTCCGTCCGGACCGTCGTCGCGCCCTGGCCATCCGCTGGCTGGTCAACGCCGCCCGCAAGCGCGGCGAGAACACCATGACGGAAAAGCTGGCCGCCGAGCTGCTGGACGCCGCCAACAACCGCGGCACCGCGGTGAAGAAGCGCGAAGACACCCACAAGATGGCCGAGGCGAACCGCGCCTTCAGCCACTACCGCTGGTAAGCCTTCAAGGGGCCGTCTTCGGTTCCTATTTTACGTGACTATCCGGCGCGGGCGGTTTGAGCTAAATCGCCCGCGCCCGACCATCCGAACATTCCCGGGGCGCCGCTTGAGGCGCCGCATCTGACCGCAAGGCACGCTCCCCAATGCCCCGCACGCATAAAATCGAAGACTACCGCAACTTCGGCATCATGGCCCACATCGACGCGGGCAAGACGACGACGACCGAGCGGATCCTGTATTACACCGGCAAGTCCCACAAGATCGGCGAAGTCCACGACGGCGCCGCCACCATGGACTGGATGGACCAGGAGCAGGAACGCGGCATCACCATCACGTCGGCCGCGACGACCGCCTTCTGGCGCGAGAAGCGCCTGAACATCATCGACACTCCCGGCCACGTGGACTTCACCATCGAGGTCGAGCGCTCGCTGCGCGTGCTGGACGGCGCCGTGACCGTGCTGGACGGCAACGCCGGCGTGGAGCCCCAGACCGAGACCGTCTGGCGCCAGGCCGACAAGTACCGCGTGCCGCGCATCGTCTTCGTCAACAAGATGGACAAGATCGGCGCCGACTTCGACAAGTCGGTCGAGTCGATCCGCGACCGCCTGGGCGCCAAAGCCGTGCCGATCCAGCTGCCGATCGGTTCGGAATCGAACCTGAAGGGCCTGGTCGACCTGGTCCGCATGACCGGCGTGATCTGGGACAACGACGGCCTGGGCGCCTCCTACTCGGACGTGCCGATCCCGGCCGACATGGTCGAAAAGGCCAACGCCGCGCGTCAGTACCTGATCGACAACGCCGTCGAGCTCGACGACGAGGCGATGGAAGCCTACCTCGAGGGCAACGAGCCGTCGGAAGAGACCATCAAGAAGTGCATCCGCAAGGCGGTGCTGACCGGCGCCTTCTATCCGATCCTGTGCGGCTCGGCCTTCAAGAACAAGGGCGTGCAGACGCTGCTGGACGCCGTCGTCGACTACCTGCCGTCGCCGGTGGACATCCCCCCGACCCCGGGCATCGACTACAAGACCGAGGAAGAAGTGGTCCGCCGCGCCTCGGACGACGAGCCCCTGTCGGTCCTGGCGTTCAAGATCATGGACGACCCCTTCGTCGGCTCGCTGACCTTCTGCCGCCTGTACTCGGGCAAGATGGAAACCGGCATGGGCCTGCTGAACTCGACCCGCGACCGCAAGGAGCGCGTCGGCCGCATGCTGCTGATGCACTCGAACAACCGCGAGGACATCAAGGAAGCCTACGCCGGCGACATCGTCGCCCTGGCCGGCCTGAAGGACACCCGCACCGGCGACACCCTGTGCGACCCGACCAAGTCTCCGGTCATCCTGGAGCGCATGGAGTTCCCGGCCCCGGTCATCGAGATCGCGGTGGAGCCCAAGTCCAAGGCCGACCAGGAGAAGCTGGGCGTCGCCCTGGCCAAGCTGGCTTCGGAAGATCCGTCCTTCACCGTCTCGACCGACCACGAGTCCGGCCAGACGATCCTGAAGGGCATGGGCGAGCTGCACCTGGACATCAAAATCGACATCCTGAAGCGCACCTACAAGGTCGAGGCCAACATCGGCGCGCCGCAGGTGGCCTATCGCGAGAGCCTGGGCCGCAAGGCCGAGATCGACTACACCCACAAGAAGCAGACCGGCGGCACGGGCCAGTTCGCCCGCGTCAAGCTGGTGTTCGAGCCGGGCGAGCCGGGTTCGGGCTTCGTCTTCGAATCCGCCATCGTCGGCGGCGCGGTGCCCAAGGAATACATCCCGGGCGTGCAGAAGGGTCTGGAGTCGGCCAAGGACAACGGCCTGCTGGCCGGCTTCCCGCTGATCGACTTCAAGGCGACCCTGATCGACGGCGCCTTCCACGACGTCGACTCCTCGGTCCTGGCCTTCGAAATCGCCTCGCGCGCCGCCTTCAAGGAACTGCGCACCCAAGGCGCGCCGAAGCTGCTCGAGCCGATCATGGCCGTCGAGGTCGTGACCCCGGAAGAATACCTGGGCTCGGTCATCGGCGACCTGAACGGCCGTCGCGGCATGATCCAGGGGCAGGACATGCGCGGCAACGCCACCGTCGTGAACGCCTTCGTGCCGCTGGCCAACATGTTCGGCTACGTGAACACGCTGCGCGGCATGTCGCAGGGCCGCGCCCAGTTCACCATGCAGTACGACCACTACGACCCGGTGCCGCAACACGTCGCCGACGAAGTGATCAAGAAGCACTCCGCTTAAGTTTTCACCCCAAACCAGACAGGAACCCCGGTTCGGGGACTGAGGAGCTAAGAGAATGGCCAAGGAAAAGTTCGAACGCACGAAGCCGCACTGCAACATCGGCACGATCGGTCACGTCGACCACGGCAAGACGACGCTGACGGCGGCGATCACGATGACGCTGGCGAAGGCCGGTGGGGCGAAGGCGATGAACTACGCCGACAT
>CALRWJ020000035.1:0-4593 GCA_943371835.1 Afipia felis
CCGACGCCGACCCCGACCCCGCCGCGCACCCAGCCGCAGCCGCGCCCCAGCCCGCCCGCCCCGTCGCGCGAGGAGCCGTCGCTGGACCTGGACCGCCTGTCCAAGCGCCCCAACGAGGGCCGCACCAACCGCCGCGCCAACACCGGCGACGCCGGACGCGGTCAGGCGCCCAGGGCGCTGGGGCGGGCAGATCTAAGCTTTCTGGCGCGGCAGATCACGGTGAGCTGCACGCCGGCTTTCCGGGACGCCGACGTTCAGGTGCAAATCTCCATCCGCCTGACGGAGAGCGGCAGACTTGCACGTGCGCCCCGTCGCATCAGTCCCCGCAGCGATGCCGGCTACCGCGCGATGGCTGACGCGGTAGAGCGCGCCGTTCAGGTGGCGGCCCCCTTCGACATGCCCGCGGGATACGACGAGCAGGACGTCACCTTGCAGTTCAGCAGCCGTACGTCGTGCTGACCCTGATCGGTCCTGACGCATCGTCCTTAACGGCCAAGCTCGCCCGAAAGTCGCCGCATTGGGGCCGAGAGTGGTTTTTCGTCACGTCGCGCGTTCAGTATGCGGCGGAGATCATCAGCCGGAGCCTGCAATGCGATTGAAGACCGTCCTGACCGCGTTCGCCGCCGCCTGCGTCGCCCTGCCAGGCGCCGCCCTGGCGCAGGACCCGACGACGGGCGAGCCGCAGATCGTGGTGATCGACCAGGCCGAGCTGCGCCCCTTCCCCATCGCGGTGGTCGGATTCTCGGGCCAGTACGGCGACGAGATTTCGGGCGTCATCCGCGGCAACCTGCGCCGGTCCGGCTTCTTCGATCCGCTGAACCCCGCCGGCTTCACCGAGCGGCCCGGCCTGAACGCGCGACCGGCCTTCCCCTCGTGGACCTCGATCGGGGCGCAGGCGGTGCTGTACGGCGGCGTGACGCAGCGCGCGGACGGGCGCGTCGACGTGGGCTTCCGCCTGTACGACACCTACCGCGAGTGCCAGCTGGTCAGCTATCAGTTCACGGCCACCGCCGAACAATGGCGCCGCATCGCGCACAAGATTTCCGACGTCGTCTATCAGCGCATGACGGGCGAGAGCGGCTTCTTCGACACGCGCGTGATCTACGTCGCCGAGAGCGGGACCCAGCTGAACAAGCTCAGCCGTTTGGCCATCGTCGATCAGGACGGATACAACCCCGTGTTCCTGACGCAGGGCGACGAGATCATCATGTCGCCGCGCTTCTCCACGTCCAATCCGGACGAGGTGACCTATGTCGCGCTGGGCAAGGACTACAGCCGCATCTACCTCTACAACCTGTCGACCGGGCGCCGCGAAAGCCTGGGGCAGTTCGACGGCCAGGTGCTGGCGCCGCGCTATTCCAACGACGGGTCGAAGCTGGCCTTCTCCATCATCCGGGGCGGCAACACGGACGTCTACACGATCGATCTGAACACCCGCGAGCTGCGTCGGCTGACGACCGATCCGGGCATCGACACCTCGCCCAGCTTCTCGCCCGACAACTCGATGATCGCCTACACCTCGGACCGGTCGGGATCGCCGCGCATCTACGTCATGCGTTCGGACGGCACGGGCCAGCGTCCGGTCAGCCGCGGCGGCGGCCTGTACACCGCCCCGTCGTGGAGCCCGCGCGGCGACCTGATCGCCTTCACCAAACAGCAGGGCGGACAGTTCCACATCGGCGTGATGGGGACCGACGGCTCGGGCGAGCGCATCCTGTCGTCCAGCTATTTCGAGGAGGGACCGTCCTGGGCGCCTAACGGCCGCTACGTCATGTTCGCGCGCCAGACGCGAGGGGGCGACACGCGCCTGTGGACCGTCGACCTGTCGGGTCGCGTGGTGGCGCAGGCGGGCTACGAAGGCCGCGGCTCGGACCCGGCGTGGTCGCCGCTTCTGGACCAGCCCCCCGCCGATCTGGGCTTCAACCAGGGACCCGACAGCTGCCCGACCTGACCGGCCTCACTTTCGCGTCATCGCCGCTGGCGGGGCGCGGGTTCACGCGTTAGCGCAACATCCAACGGCGAAGCTTCGCCTCAGAAAATCGAGGAGACAGACCCCGATGACCACGACCTCTCTCGTCCGCCTGGCCGCCGTCGGCGCCTCGGTTCTGGCCCTGGCCGCCTGCACCCGTCCGGCCCAGCCGCAGCCCGGCGTTCCCGGCGGCGGCACGGTGACGACGCCCGACACGCGCGGCCCCGGGGCCGGCACGGGAACCGTCGGCGGCGGCGCGATCCCCGCGGCCGCCGGCTCGGTCGAGGACTTCGCCGTCAACGTGGGCGACCGGGTCTATTTCGACCTCGACAGCTATGAGATCCGCCGCGACGCCTATCCGCGTCTGGACGCCCAGGCCGCGTGGCTGCGCCGCTATCCGAACGTGATGGTGCGCATCGAGGGCAACGCCGACGAGCGCGGCACGCGCGAGTACAACCTGGCCCTAGGCGCCCGCCGCGCCGAGGCCGTGCGCAGCTATCTGATCGAGCGCGGCATCCCGGCCAACCGGATCGACGTGATCAGCTTCGGCAAGGAACGTCCGATCGCCGAGGGCTCCAGCGAGGAAGCCTGGGCGCGCAACCGCAACGGCCACACCGCCATCGTGTCGGGCGCCGCGCCGCGCTGATCGCGGGCAGGTCGTTGAAATCATGGGGCGGTCGCAGGCGCGGCCGCCCCTTTTCTTTGACCGGACGCCGGGGCCGCGTCATAGCTGGACCCAGTTCAGGGGCGGGGGCCGATCATGGTGGATTTCGACGCGGCGGGCGGCGCGGCCACGGCCGGCCTGATCGGCGGCGCGCTGGAGAAGCCGACCGGACATGCGGGCGAGGCGCACGCCGACTGCACCGACTGCGGCCTGCCGGTCGAGGGGAATTTCTGCGCCAACTGCGGCCAGCCGACCCACGTTCACCGCAGCCTGCTGCATCTGGTCGAGGAGGTTCTGCACGGTGTGGTGCACTTCGACGGTCGCGTCTGGCGCACCCTGCCGCTGCTGGCGCTGAACCCCGGGCGGCTGACCCGCGAATGGATCCAGGGCAAGCGCACGCGCTACGTCTCGCCCCTGGCGCTGTTCCTGTTCAGCGTCTTCCTGATGTTCCTGGTGTTCAGCACCGTGGCCGGCGGCGGCATCCAGACCGGACCGAAGGAACTGACGGCCGAGGAGCGCGCCGAGGCGACGCAGGACCTGGTCGAGGCCCGGACCGCGCTGGCCGAGGCGCGTCAGGAGCTGGCCGGACGGCCGGATTCCAACGCCCTGGCCGTGGCCTTGCGGGCGTCGGAGACGACCGTGGGCGTTCTGGAGCGCCGCCTGGGCGTCGCGCCGACCGTGGCCGCCGCCAAGCGCGAGGACGGACTGACCCCGGGCACGTGGCAGGCGGGAGTCCACGACGCGGTCGCCGACGGCAACATCCGGGTCAACCTGGGCGACGCGCACCTGAACGAGAAGGTCAAGAAGAAGCTGCTGAACCCCGACCTGGCGGTCTACAAGATCCAGCAGACGGCCTATAAGTTCAGCTTCCTGCTGATCCCGATCTCGATCCCCTTCGTGGCGCTGATGTTCCTGTGGAAGCGGGGCTTCACGCTGTACGACCACGGGGTCTTCGTCATCTATTCGGTGACGGCGGCGTCGATCCTGCTGCTGCTCATGGCCGGGCTGGGCGCGATCTGGAGCGGGTTCGGCGCGCTGGGCGCCCTGGTGCTGATCTTCGGGTTTCCCGTGCACATGTTCGCCCAGCTGAAAGGCACCTATGGGCTGTCGATCTTCTCGGCCCTGTGGCGCACCGTGGCGCTGCTGTTTTTCGCGGTTCTGGCCTCGACGCTGTTCCTTCTGGCGATCATCATGCTGGGCCTGACGGGCTGACGCTTTTCAGCCGCAAAGCTGGTGAACCTGTCCCGATGCTCAAGCTGCCGAAACCCTCCCGCAACGCGCTGATGACGGCGCTCGGCGTGTCGCTGATCGCCGGCGCCGTGGTCGCCCAGTCGGTTCCGACCGAGCCGATCGTCTGGGACAAGCGCCGCCTGGATCAGCTGGACCGCAACGTGCGCAAGCTGGAACGCGCCATCTATCAGAGCAACGCCTCGGGCCAGCCGTTCCTCATGGAGCCGGACCCCGAGGTGGTGGCGCTGCAGGGGCGCGTGGGCGGGGTCGACCGCCGACTGGCCGACGTCGAGGCCACGCTGCAGCGCATGAACGGCGACATCGAGCGGCTGACGATCGATCTGGAGCAGATGAAGACCGAGAACGGCCGCCTGCGCACGCGTCTGGGCGAGGCCGAGGCGCGGGTCACGACGATCGAGACGCGGGCGCGCGAGGAGGCCGAACTGAACGGCCCGATCGTGGCCAACAGCCCGACCGGTGCCGCCGCCTCCGACTTGGCCGCGGCCACCCGCCTGCTGACCAGCAATCCGGCGCGGGGCGAGCGGGCGCTCGAGGTGCTGATCGTGACCTGGCCCGAGGCGGAGGAGGCGCGACTGGCCAACGTCCGGCTGGGCGACCTGCGGCTGGCCGACGACGACGCCGGCGAGGCCGTGCCCTATTTCGCCGCCGCCCTGCGCGGCTGGCCGACCGCCGGCTGGGCGCCGGAGACCACGATCAAGCTGGCCGAGGC
>CALRWJ020000036.1:0-4200 GCA_943371835.1 Afipia felis
AGCGCCCGTGGTCGCGCCCGCCGCCGCCGCGCCTTCGGCCGGAGCCGCCGCGGCGTCCGCCGGAGCCGCCGCCGCGCCCGGCTGACGCGCCGGATCGGGAGCGGGGATGGCGAAGCCGGTCGAGCCCTGGCTGCGCAGATAGGCGATCAGGTTGATGCGCGTCTCTTCGTCGCGCAGGCCGGCGAACGACATCTTGGTGCCCGGCACATACTTGGCCGGGGCGGTGATGAAGGCGTCCAGCTGGTCATAGCCCCAGGTCGGCGCCTCGGCCTTGTGCGCGGCCATGGCGTCCGAATAGGCGAAGCCCGAAGCGTGCATCACCGGCCCGCCGACGACGCCCCACAGGTTCGGGCCGATCTTGGCCGGCGCGCCCTGGGCGATGCTGTGGCAGGCGGTGCAGCGCGCGAAGGCGGCCTCGCCGGCGGCCAGGTCGGCGGCGGGCAGCACGGTGCCCCAGTCGATCGGCAGAACCTCGGCCGCGCCGCCCGCGCCTTCTTCGGGCGCGTCGACGAAATAGCCCATCTTCTCGGGCGGCTCGGAATGATAGATCGCGCCCGTCACCTGCTGCACGCCGATGATCACGAAGGCGGTCGCCAGTCCGGCGCCCATGATCTTGTTCCACTTCAGGTCGCCGCTCATCGCGTCGTCGCATCCCATGTCTTGAATCGCCGGACCGGCCACGCCCAGGGGCGCCGCGCGGTCCCGCCTTGCGTGGGCGTCTCTGACACGGTAGCGCCGCCTTCGCAACCGGCCCCAGCCGCAGCCCGAAGGGACGAACGGCCGCATGAACCCCCTCGTCCTGATTCCCGCCCGCATGGCGGCCACCCGCCTGCCCGGAAAGCCGCTGGCCGACGTCGGCGGCACGCCCATGATCGTCCGCGCCTGGGAACGCGCCGTCGCCTCCGGCCTGCCCGTCGCCGTCGCCGCCGGCGACCCCGAGATCGTCGACGCGATCCAGGACGTCGGCGGCGTGGCCGTCCTGACCGATCCCGACCTGCCGTCCGGCTCCGACCGCATCATGGCGGCGCTGAACGCCCTGGATCCCGAGGGACGGCACGACGCGGTCATCAATCTTCAGGGCGACATGCCCTTCGCCGATCCCGGCCTGTCCACCGCCTGCGCCGCCCTGCTGCACGGCCAGCCCGACTGCGACGTCGCCACCCTGGTCGCGCCCGAGGCCGACGTCTCCGACCGCGCCAACCCCGACGTGGTCAAGGCCGTGCTGGCCATGGAGCCCGGCGAGCGCCACGGCCGCGCCCTCTATTTCACGCGCTCGACCCTGTACGGCGACGGGCCCGTCTGGCGTCACGTCGGCATCTACGGATATCGCCGCGCCGCGTTGGAGCGGTTCTGCGTCGCTCCGCCCTCGCCGCTGGAGCGCCGGGAGAAGCTGGAGCAGCTGCGCGCGCTGGAGATGGGCCTGTCCATCTGGGCCGCCGTGATCGACGCCCCGCCCCTGTCGGTCGACAATCCCGACGACCTCGCCGCCGCCCGCGCCCTGGCCTGACCCCGCCCCCGCCCTAAACTCGTCCCCGCCCTCAACTCGTCCCCGCCCTCAACCCGCCCCCGCCCTCAAGCAGAGAGCGACCGCGTCGCGAGCGATAGGGCGCAAAAAAGAGTCAGGGTTCGTCATTTGCCGCGTCCGCGACTTCAAGGCACAAATCGGGCTCCAACCAGGGAACGCATCGAAATGAACCGCCTCGTCTCCGCCGCCCTCGCCTTCGCCGCCGTCACGGGCGCCGCCGGAGCCGCTTCCGCCCAGACCGGCCCCGCGCTGGTCGATTCGCTGTTCTCCGGCCTGGAAAGCGAGCTGGGCCTGTCGGCCTCCAGCCGCGCCACGGGTTCGCTCGGCGCCAATCAGAAGACGACCGGCACCGTCAACGTGCCCGCCGGCGCGACCTACGTCCTGATCGGCGTCTGCGACGAAGGCTGCTCGGACCTCGACCTGGTCGTGCGCGACTCTTCGGGCGCCGAAATCGGCTCGGACTATGAGGACGACGATTCGCCGATCGTCTTCATCTCGGACGCCGCCGGCGGACGCTACACCTTCGAGGTGCAGATGGTCACCTGCTCGTCCAGCTGCAACTGGGGCGTCCGCGGCTACAACGCCGGCGAATGAGGTCGCCTACGGCTCGACCCCGTCGACCCATGCCTGGATCAGCGTCCGGGCGATGGCGACGGGGGGCGGGGCGATGATCTCGGGATGGCGGCCGGCCAGCGTGTCGGCCGCCTCCTGTCGCGTCAGCCACGCGCTCTCCGCCAGCTCCGCCGGGTCCAGCCGCACCGCGTCGCTCTCGACCGCGCAGATCAGGCCGATCATCAGCTGCGAGGGGAAGGGCCACGGCTGGCTGGAGTGATGCCGCACCCGCGTCACCTTCAGCCCCGCCTCCTCGAACAGCTCGCGCGCGCACGCCTCCTCGATCGCCTCGCCCGGCTCGATGAAGCCCGCCGGCGCCGACATCCGACCCGGCGGCCAGCTCGGGCCCCGCGCCAGGAAGCAGCGGTCCCGGAACACCGGCAGCATGATGCACACCGGGTCCACGCGCGGGAAATGCTCGGCCCCGCAGGCCGGGCAGACGCGCTTCCACCCCCCGCCCGTCGCCGTCGTCGCCGCGCCGCAGTTGGCGCAGAAGCCGTGCCGCCGCCGCCAGTCGAAAAGGCTCTTGGCCGCCCCCGCCATGGCCGCGTCCGCCGGGCTCAGCGCCATCGCCGCCTCCCGCAGCGGCGCGCCGCCCTCCGCCGCCTCGACCGCGAACACGGGCGCGTCCTTCCACAGGCCCAGAAACACCGGCTCCCCGACCGCGTCCCGCCGCGCCCCGGCCAGTGGCGTCCAGACCAGCCGCGGCCCCTCCGCCCCCTCCTCGACCACCGGCCCCGCCGCGTCGCAGCGCATCGCCAGCGCTTCCGGATGCGCCGTCATCTCCCCGATGAAGCCGGGATCGTTGCGCCGGTCGCCCGCGCGGTCCAGCGGATTGCCGGCGAAGATGTTGACGGGCGCGTCGGTCATGCCGCCTGAATAGCGCGGCCCCGCTTGCGTCCGCGACCGCGAAATCGCATATGTCCCCTCGGAGATCGCGGGCGAAGGCTTCGCCAACCTGGTCAGGGCCGGAAGGCAGCAGCCACAACGAATTCCCCTTCGGGTCGCGGTCTCCACCTCCTCTCTTTTTTGGCCCTACCGCTCGCCACGCGGTCGCTCGCTGGTTGAGGGCGGGCCTTTTGGCCCTACCGCTCGACGCGCGGCGTCTCGCTGCTTGAGGGCGTTTCCTCCCCACGCCGTGGGGAGGGGGACGGCGAAGCGGTGGAGGGGCGACGCGCGCACGGAACCTCCCGCGCGCTCACGCCCTTCCTTCCGCACATCGGAAGGAGCCTCCCCATGAGCATTCTCGGAAAAATCCTCGGCCCGATCTGGGAGCGCGCCAAGGCGGGCCCGGGCCACAAGCCCGACCGCACCGCGACCCCGACCTCGGCCCCCGCGCCCACGGCCCCGCCGTCGACGATCGACGCCGGTTCGGCCATCGCGCCCCAGCCGCACGTCGCGGGCGGCCAGCCGGTCGACGTCGACGGCATCCTCGACTTCATGAACGACCAGCGCGGGCAGAAGCTGAACTGGCGCACCTCCATCGTCGACCTGATGAAGCTGCTGGGCCTGGACAGCAGCCTCGACGCGCGCAAGCAGCTCGCGGCCGAACTGAGCTACGGCGCCGACACCAGCGACAGCGCCAAGATGAACATCTGGCTGCATCGCCAGGTCATGACCAAGCTGGCCGCCAACGGCGGCAAGGTGCCGGCCGAACTGCGCGACTGATCGCGCGGCCCGCGTCCAGCAAAAAAAAGCCCGGCAGTGCCGGGCTTTTTCTTGTGGCGGTGCGCGATGGCGCTCAGGTCCAGCCCGCGTCCACCACGTAGTCCTGCGCCGTGCACATGCGCGAATCGTCGGCACCCAGGAACAGCGCCATCGCCGCGATGTCCTCGCCCATCACGCGGCCCGGCAGGCACTGGGCCGCGTCGATCTCCGCGCCCGACTCGGGCTTGACCCACAGCCGCAGCTGCCGCTCGGTCATCACCCAGCCCGGCACGATCGTGTTGACGCGGATGTTCTGCTTGCCCAGGTCGCGCGCCAGCGAGCGCGTGAGGCCGCGCACGGCCGCCTTGCAGGCCTGGTAGACCGGATAGCCGCGGCCCTTCATCATCCAGCTGACC
>CALRWJ020000037.1:0-3119 GCA_943371835.1 Afipia felis
AGATCGGCCTGCGCATGGCCATCGGCGCCAAGAGGTCCGACGTCCTGACGCAGTTCGCGCTGGAATCCGTGGCGCTGTCGCTGATGGGCGGGCTGATCGGGCTGACGCTCGGCGTCGGCGGCGGGCTGCTGATTTCCAAGTTGGGGGACTGGCCGTCCGCCATTCCGGCCTGGGCCGCGCCGCTGGCGATCGGCTTTTCGACCTTCGTCGGCGTGGTGTTCGGCGCCTATCCGGCCTGGCGCGCGGCGCAGCTGGATCCCATCGAGGCGCTGCGGCGCGAGTAGCCCCATCTTCGCCACCATCGGTCGGTCAGTCTGGCCCCAAGGGACCCGGGGGACGGATGGCGGACCGCACGCGACGCGACCGATGGAAGACGCCGGCGGTCCTGGCAGGCTCCGTGGCGCTGCACGCCGTCGTCCTGGGCGCGCTGGGCCTGCGCGCGGTGCAGATGACGGAATGGCGCGCCGATGCGCCCGTCGTCTTGATCGACATCCAGCCGCGCCCCCTGCTTCGCGACGAAGTCCGACGCGAGCCGCGCTTCGCCGCGGCGCCCGCCGAAGCCGCCTCCGGCGCCGAAGCCACAGCGCCGCGGGTCCCCAAGAAGGACGAGGAGGACGGCCTGACCGCCCCCTCGCCCCGCGCGCCGGCGGTCGACGCCGACGGACGGGTCGAGGACGGCATCGACGAGGCCTGGCGCGTGCCGACCCGGCCGACGGGGCGTCAGGTCGGTCGATCGCTGCGCGGCAGCATGATCGGCTGCGACGCGATGAACGGGCGTCTTTCGGCCGGCGAGCAGGCCCAGTGCGACGCTGCGTTCAACCGCGTCGCCGGGGCGGCCCCGCCCTTGAGCGGCAGCGGCGACGCCGCGCGCGACGCCCGCTTCGCCGCGGAGGGCGCGCGCCAGATCGAAGCCTACGAGGGGCGGCGGCGGCCGCTGGCCGGGGGCGTCGGTCGCGCGGGAACCGGCGACTGCCCCGGCTCGAACTTCGGAACCGGCTGCCCCGGCGCCCATCTGGACCGCGGCTGGCGGCGCGACGCCAACGACGAGATGACCGGGGCGCAGGGCGGCTACGCCCGCTGACGGCCACGAAAAAGGGCGGCTCCGAAGAACCGCCCCGTTCCGTTCGTCATGACGTCGGGCCTCAGCCCTCGGTCGTCTCCAGCTCCGCCGCCAGGTCGGCCGGCAGGGCCTCGACCGACGCCTCGCGGGCCTCGGTCAGGACGGCGTCGCGCTGGTTGGCGATCTTCTGCATCGACCGCAGGTAGGCGCCCGTGCCCGCCGGGATCAGGCGGCCCACGATGACGTTTTCCTTCAGGCCTTCCAGCGTGTCGATCTTGCCGTTGACCGAGGCGTCGGTGAGGACGCGGGTGGTCTCCTGGAAGGACGCCGCCGAGATGAAGCTGCGGGTCTGCAGCGACGCCTTGGTGATGCCCAACAGGACCGGCTGCGTGGTGGCCGGGCGGCCGCCGCGCTTCTCCACCTTCTGGTTTTCCAGAACGGCCTCGGCGACCTCGACGGTGTCGCCCTTGATCAGGGTGGTCTCACCCGAATCCAGGACTTCGACCTTCTGCAGCATCTGGCGGACGATCACCTCGATGTGCTTGTCGTTGATCGGCACGCCCTGCAGTCGATAGACCTCCTGCACCTCGTTGACGAGGTACTCCGCCAGGGCCTCGACGCCC
Source organism: Afipia felis (assembly GCA_943371835.1). Classification (GTDB taxonomy): domain Bacteria; phylum Pseudomonadota; class Alphaproteobacteria; order Caulobacterales; family Caulobacteraceae; genus Brevundimonas. The sequence continues at coordinate 1,684 of CALRWJ020000037.1, forward strand.
TGGATGCGCAGCAGGTCGTGCGGATCCGGGTTGCCGTCGATGATGTAGTCGCCCTTCTGGATCAGGTCGCCGTCCTGCACCGAGATGTGCTTGCCCTTGGGGATGAGGAACTCGACCGCTTCGCCCTGGACGCCGTCCGCGTTGACTTCCGGGGTGATCTTGATGCGGCGCTTGTTCTTGTAGTCGCGACCGAACTCGACGCGACCGTCCATCTCGGCGATGACCGCGCAGTCCTTGGGACGACGGGCCTCGAACAGCTCGGCCACCCGCGGCAGACCGCCGGTGATGTCGCGCGTCTTGGCGCCCTCGGTCGGGACGCGGGCGATGATCTCGCCCGGCTTGACCGAGTCTCCGTTGGACACCGACAGAACCGCGCCCACCGGCAGCAGGTACCGGGCGTCGCCGCCCGAGGCCAGCTTGGCGTACTCGTCGCCCGTGGTGACGCCCATGGCCGGACGCAGGTCCGAGCCGCGCGGGCTGGCGCGCCAGTCAGAGACGACGCGGTTGGCGATGCCGGTGGCCTCGTCGGTCTCTTCGCGGACGGACAGGCCCTCGACCAGGTCCTCGAACCGGATCGTGCCGCCGACCTCGGTCAGGATCGGGGTGGTGTAGGGGTCCCACTCCGCCAGACGCTGGCCCTTGCCGACTTCGGTCCCGTCCTTGACGCGGATGCGCGCGCCGTACGGGATCTTGTGGCTTTCGCGGTCCTTTCCGTCGACGACGATGGTCACCAGGACGTTGCGGCTCATGGCCACCAGGTCGCCGTGCGCCGCCTTGACGGTCGGGCCCGTGACCTTGGCCGTGCCGGCGTTGGTCGCCTCGAAGAATGAGGTCTCCGCCACCTGCGCGGTGCCGCCGATGTGGAAGGTCCGCATCGTCAGCTGGGTGCCCGGCTCGCCGATCGACTGCGCCGCGATGACGCCGACCGCTTCGCCGATGTTGACGTTGGTGCCGCGCGCCAGGTCACGGCCGTAGCACATGCCGCAGATGCCGGCGTCCGCCTCGCAGGTCAGGGCCGAGCGGACCTTGACCGACTGCACGCCCGCCTGCTCGAGGACCTCGATCTCCTCTTCCTGCAGATAGGTGTCGGCGGGGAACAGGATCGTGTCGGCGCCCGGCTCCTTGATGTCCTCGGCCGCGTAGCGACCCAGGACGCGCTGACCCAGCGAGACCAGGACGTCGCCGCCCTCGACCACCGCGCGCAGCGTGATGCCGCGGGTCGTGCCGCAGTCTTCCTCGGTGACGATCGAGTCCTGCGCCACGTCCACCAGACGACGGGTCAGATAGCCCGAGTTGGCGGTCTTCAGCGCGGTGTCGGCCAGACCCTTGCGGGCGCCGTGGGTGGAGTTGAAGTACTCCAGCACGGTCAGGCCTTCCTTGAAGTTCGACACGATCGGCGTCTCGATGATCTCGCCCGAGGGCTTGGCCATCAGGCC